>CAWEEY010000013.1:0-245103 GCA_963808215.1 uncultured Actinomycetota bacterium | reverse complement strand
CTGTGCCTTGTCGCCATCCTGATAGCCGTGTCGGCACGTCTGCACTGCCGTCTCGATGACCCGTAGCTCGGACGGGCTGGCCCGGATGGCCGCGAGCCGGCTTGCCTCGGCCTCCTGGGCCCGGCGGAACTCGAACAGCATGAAGATGTGGTCAAGATTGGTCGGCAGGAAGAACCCGCCGAAGCGTGTCGCACCGAGCATGCTCTCGCCGTCGGCGACGTACAGTCCGCGGCCCTTCTGCGCGCTGACACGGCCGGTAGCCGAGAGGATCTTGACTGCCTCACGCACCATCGTGCGGCTGGCGCCGAGTCGTGCCGCCAGATCCTTCTCGGTGGGCATCCGGTCGCCGGGTGACAGCGCGAGCTCGGCGATGAGCCGCAGGATGTGCTCCGCCACGACCTCATAGCCAGGACGGTACGCGCCAGAGCCAGCCTGGGAACTGTCCGCCGGTGCGGCAGGTGTCACCTGGCTGGCGAGTGGGATCGACTCCGCGTTCACCGGCCAGCCTCCTTCGTCGCGGCATTCGCTCGTCATTGTGACTGAAACGCGAAAGCTGACTTGACCGTATCTATAGGCCGAGGCGGTGTCAATATAGATCAGACTTATTTATAACACTTGAGCATCAACGCGGGCCAGTTATTAGCCACAAAATATACAGAAACGGTACCAATACTCGGGCCGACATGGGGCACATCAGAGAATAGGTCTGGAGAAGGTCTTGACGGTTAGGTAGGTCCAGTCTGCTAATTATGGTCAAGCACGTGCGGTGCTCGCAATCGAGCTAACAAGGCGGAATGCGCTGAGCCTGGTGAACTCCGATGCTCGAAGGCGGGCCATATAAGTACTACACATCGGACGGTTCCAACGGCCTCCTGCCCGAATGGCGGCCGTTATGAAGACACAAGTAATGGAGCTGCTATGCCCCCGATGCACAGCACCATCGGAGTACTCAGTCCCCCAGGCCCATCCCGCCGGCGTGCCGTCGCGGCCGCGGGCCTGGCCGCCGTGGTCGCCGTCGCGATCGCAGCCTGTGGCGGCGGATCGTCCCCCTCCGGCGCCCCGGTGAAGGACGGCTTCAGCCAGGCGCCGCAGACCACAGGGCCTCTGACGGTATGGGTGGACTCCACCCGGGTCCCGGCCGCGCAGGCTTACCAGAAAGCCCATCCGAACGTGAAGCTGGACATCGTCACCTACGACGGCGACGCCAACGGATCCGACACCTTGCAGACAAAGGTCGACTTGTTCGACCGGACCGGCAGCGGCTGGCCGGACGTTGTGTTCAGCGCGGAGCAGAACGAGACAACCTGGGCCGTCAGCGCCGGGTTTGCCGCCCCGCTGAACGAGGGCCTCATCCCGTCGTCCGCGCTGGGCAACTTCGCGGCCGGATCCCTGAACGTCTGCACGGTGAACCACAAGGTCTACTGCCTGCGCAACGACCTCGCCCAGGTCGTCCTGTGGTACAACGCCGCGCTGATGAAAAAGTGGGGCTATCAGGTGCCGACCACCTGGCCGCAGTACGAGGCACTCGGGCTTCAGGTCGCCAAGCAGCATCCCGGCTACCTCGTCGGCAACGCCGGGGACACCTTCACCCCCGAGATCTACATGTGGGCCAGCCAGTGCGAGGGCAGTGACATCACCGGCCCGAGCTCGGTAACAGTGAACGTGACCAGTCCGGACTGCACGCGCATGGCATCCCTGCTGGACACGCTCATCAAGGCCGGCTCGATGTCGAAGCTGAGCGTGTTCAGCACGGCCTTCGATAAGAACGAGAATGGCAAGGTGCTGATGCTGCCCGGGCCCGCGTGGTTCAGCGGCGCGGTCTTCGACAGCACGTCGGGGCTCAACGTGCCGAAGGGCCAGATCGCCGTGGCGCCCATTCCCCAGTGGCCCGGTACCTCCATGCCCAGCACGGGGAATGTCGGCGGCGGCACCTGGCTGCTCTCCGCGCACTCCAAGCATCTGCAGGAAGCGGTCAACTTCATCACCTGGGTGACCACGAACGACGCCTACCAGGGCGACCTGGCTCCGGGGTTCCCTGCCTACGTCCCGGCGGCGAAGGTGTGGCTGGCCCACCAGGCCAGTTCTGGGTACTTCGCCAACGACATCACTCCCGTGCTGGAGCAGGCAGCCGGGCAGGTCTGGACCGGCTGGAACTACGGCAAGTGGAGCAACGAGGCCATCTGGGCCGCGACCATCGACCCCGGCCTGACCGCAGGCAAGACCATCGTCTCGATGCTGCCTGCCTGGCAGACCGCGATCACCAACTACGCCACATCCGACGGCTACAAGGTCAGTCATTGAGCCCGACCGGCGCTGACCGGGCCGGGGCGCGCCTCCTGGGCGCGTCCCGGTCGGTCTCGGCCGGCCACTTGTTCGTCGCCGGCTACGTGCTGTTGCTCGCTGCTTTCGGCGTCCTGCCGACCTGCTACGGCATCTACTTCGCGTTCAGCAACGGCGGGAACACGTTCGCCGGGCTGTCCAACTTCGCAGGGGCCTACCGGGACTTCCGCTTCCTGCCGGCCCTCGGGCACGTCGGGCTTTACCTGGTGATCTGGCTGGCTTTCCTGGTGGTGCTGGTGACCGGCCTGGCGATCGTGCTCCAGCAGTTGCCCGCCCGGCGGGTGAGCAGGATGGTGCGCTTCCTCTACTACATCCCTGGCGCGCTGGCGGGCGCGGCCAGCGTCATGGTGTGGCTGTTCATGCTCGACCCGACGGTCAGCCCAGCGGCACCGCTGCTGCGGCTGTTCGGCTACGACACGTTCGGGCAGGTCATCGAGCCTGGGCACCTGGCGGTCCTGTTCGCGATGATCGCGTTCTGGACCGGCGCCGGCGGCTGGATCGTGGTGATGTCCGGAGCTCTCAACAACATCCCGCTCGAGTTCATCGAGGCCGCGCGCATCGACGGCGCCGGCGGGTGGAGCATCGCCCGCCGCATCCAGATCCCGATGCTGCGCAAGTGGATCATCTACATGGTGATCCTGGCGTTCGCTGGCGGCACGCAGCTGTTCGTGGAGCCCCAGCTAATCTCCGAGGCGAGCCTCGGCGTGGCCGGCCGTGACTACTCGCTCACGCAGCTCTCCTACGACTTCGCGTTCCAGAACAACAACGTCAACTACGCCGCGGCAATCTCGGTGGAACTGCTCCTTGTCTGCCTGGTCGTGGCGGCGCTATTCGTCACCCGTTCGAGGTTCTTCGATGCGAGCTGACACATTGGCTGCGACTCCGCCGAGGGCATCCGCTGGCCGCCGCTCCCGCTATGGCGCGCGCAGGCTGCCGCGCCCCGCCACCGCGCCCGGGTACCTGGCAGCCGCGGCGCTGCTGGCCGCCTTTCTGTTCTTCTTCATCCTGCCGGTGCTGTGGCTGCTGCTCGCCGCCACGAAGACCGACCCTCAGCTCGTGTATCGCAGCCCGTTCTCCTTCGGGTCCTGGCACGCGCTACGGCACAACTGGGACGCCCTGACCAGATTCCAGGGCGACACGATCCTGCTCTGGCTGCGGAACTCAGCCATCCAGGCGTCGCTCGCCCTCGCGATCACCCTGCTGGTCGGCATCCCGGCCGGCTACGCCCTGGCGATGATCGAGTTCCGCGGCCGCCGCGCGCTGCTGATCCTCACCCTCGTGGTCATGGTCATGCCGGCTACCACACTGGTAATCCCGCTGTTCCTGGAAATCAACGCGGTGCACCTGATCGGGACTGTCTGGTCGGTCGTGCTGCCGTACTCGTTCTACCCGTTCGGCGTCTACCTGACCTACATCTACTTCAGCACGGCGCTTCCGCGCGACCTGCTCGCCGCAGCGAGAATCGACGGCTGCTCGGAGTTCGGCGCGTTCCGCCACGTGGCACTGCCGCTGGCCACACCGGTGATCGCCCTAGTCGGGTTCTTCAGCTTCGTCGCGAACTGGACGAACTACTTCCTGCCCTACGTGATGCTCCCCGAAAGCAACCAGTACCCGGTCCAGGTCGGCCTGGGCTTGCTGCTCACCGACGTGCCGCAGTTCAACCCGACCGCGGGCACTGCGGCGGTGCTCCGGCCCGAGCTAGCGCTCGCGACCCTGCTCGCGATCGGCCCGGTCCTGCTGGTGTTCCTGTTCGCTCAGCGGTACCTGATCACGGGTCTGCTCGCCGGGGCCACGAAGGAGTGAGATGTCCCCGACCGTCGTGACCGCCACGGTGCCGCTGCTTGAGCCGCCCGGCTGGGCGCTGGCCGAACGCGAGCTCTTCGACCTGCTCGACTACGCATGGCGGCAGTTCGCCGCCGACTTCACTGGCCCGGACGGCCGGCTGAGCTACCAGCACCGGATCACCTCCCGTGACGGGGCCGACGACTTCTACGAGACCTTCTTCAACTGGCCGCAGCTGTACCTGCTCGGCGGCGCCGACGACCTGCTGCCGCAAGCCGAGCGGCACTGGGAAGGCGTCACCGCGCAGCTGACCGAGCTCGGGCTGCTGCAAGACGAGTACGAGCGCGGCTACGACTGGTTCCACCAGGGCGAGAGCCTGCTGCTGCTGTACTTCCTGTGCATGGCCGCGCCGGACCGGTGGCGCGAACGCGCCGTCCGATTCGCCGAGCTCTACGCTGACCCGGCGCGCGGCAACTATGACCCCGTGCACCGGATCATCCGGCAGCCCCACAACGGCTCCGACCCCGGCCGCGCGGGCCTGTTCGACGGCCCGAACTACCCGTGGCTGGACCGCGAGGCCAGGCTTTACGGTTTCCCGCTGGACTGGCTCGTGCCGGACGGAGCGCCACAGCCACCGCGTGAGCATGACCCTCGGCTGGCGGGGGAGATGATCGCCCGGCTCGGCATCGGCGACACCGCCGTGAACCTCGCCTCCGCCGGGCTCGTGCTCAACGCCTGGATCCTCACCGGCGAGCCGCGCTACCGGCAATGGATCGAAGACTACGTCGGGGCATGGCGCGACCGGGCGGCAGCCAACGGCGGCGTCATCCCGGACAACGTCGGCCCGGACGGAGCCGTAGGCAGCCTGCTAGAAGGCCGCTGGTACGGCGGGCACTACGGCTGGACGTGGCCGCACGGCTGGTACAGCGTCGGCCAGGCCGCGACGGTAGCGGCGCTCGCCGCCACGAGCGTGAGCGGTGACCAGTCGTTTCTCGACCTCGTCCGCCCGGCGCTCGACACCATCATCGGCCACGGCGTCGTGAAGGCCTTCGCCGACTCGGACTCCTCCCTGTCGTCGAAGTGGCATCCGCAGCTCCGCGAGGACGCCGCGGTGCCGACCTTGCTGGTGCCGTTCCGGCACTCTGACCGCGGCTGGTTCGACTACAACCCGATGCTGGCGTCGATACCGATGGCCCTCTGGCACGAAAGCAACGATCCGGCAGACCTCGCACGGCTGGCGGACCTGCGCGAGCGTGCCGGATATGACTGGCGCGCGGTACGCCCGTTCCGAAGCAAAGAGGAGGCAGGTCACGAGGAACCCTGGTTCGCCTATCTCGCCGGCGACAACCGCGGATACCCCGAGAAGATCCTCGCCGCGGCTCAGGCCCAGGTCCGGCACCGGCTGGCCCGCGGCAGGCAGTACCGCGGCGCCGACATCATCGAGGCCGACATCCACGTCTGGCAGCAGTGCAACCCGGTCGTCACCGAGGCTCTCGTCCAGCTCACCTGGGGCGGGCCGCAAGTGCTCTACAACGGCGGGCTGCAGCAGGCACGCGTCCGCTACTACGACGCACAGCGACGCCGCCCAGGGCTCCCGGAGTCCGTGGCTTCCCTGGTCTCAAGCGTCGAGCCAGCGGCGACCGTCGTGGACCTGGTCAACCTGTCCCCGCAGCAGGACAAGACCCTGATCGTCCAGGCCGGGGCCTTCGCCGAGCACACCATCGAGTCCGTCTTGTACACCCAGTGCACGGACGACAGCTGGGTCGGCGGGCTGTACGACTACGGGCACAGCGAGCCGGCCGTGACAGAGCGGCAGGCAGAAATCGGCGGGCCGTGGCTCACCGTCCGGCTGCCGGCCTCGACCCGGATCAGGCTGACCCTCGGTCTCAGCCTGCGCTCCCGGACACCGTCCTACGCGACGCCGTACGGCGATGGTCAGAATTCAGGACAGGCGGCTCGCGGCCTGGGCGCCTGAGTTTGCGTCTTCGGGCGCGACGCTGATCAATGCGTCACCGCTCGGCATGGGCGTGCTTACCGACCGCGGTGCGCCGTCCTGGCATCCGGCGCCGGCCGCGGTGCTCGCGCGGTGCGCGCAGGCGGCTGCCTTCTGCGGGGAACGGGGAGCAAGTTCGCCAGGCTCGCACTGCAGTTTGCCGTCGTCGCCAGCCCGTGCGTGACGACCGTCGTGGGCAGTGCGTGCGCCAGCCACGTCGAACGGGACATCGGGTGGATCGGCGAGCCGATCGACGCCGACCTGCTGACCGAGGTCGAGGCGATACTCGCGCCCGTGCGCGACATCGGCCGGCCCGAGAACCAGAACCCGAGCCCGCTGCCATGAGCACGCCGGTCTTGGACAGCCATGTGCACCTGATCGATCCAGAGCGCATGAGCTATCCCTGGCTGCCAGCCGACGACGCGCTGTATCAGCGGTGGGACGCGGCTCGATACGCGGCGGCGCAGCCTGCGGTCCGCGGGATCGTCGCGCAGCCCTGGGCCGACAACATCGCGTGGCTGGGACGCGTGCCTCCCGAGATGATCGCGGACGCATTTGCCGCCGGGGGTGCGCGGCAACCTTCAGGACGAGCCGCCTGGCTTCCTGCGCGGGTCATGGCCGGTCTGCGGGGTAACCGACAGACTCTGCGTCATCTTCTGGCTCGGACGCGACGAGCAGCGACACCGCCTCGATCAGGGCCAGGTGCGTGTAAGCCTGGGGGAAGTTCCCCAGATGCTCGCCCGTGGTGGTGTCGATCTCCTCGGCGTAGAGCAGAAGTTGCCCCCCGAACGACAGCAGCTTCTGGCACAGGGCACGCGCTCGGTCCATCTGGCCCATCAAGGCGAGCGCGGACACCAGCCAGAATGAGCAGACGGTGAAGGCTCCTTCCTTGCCGGTGAACCCGGTGTCGGTTCCCCCGACTCGGTAGCGGAGGACCAGGTCGTCTTCGGTCAGCTCGTCGGCGATGGCCAGCACGGTCGCGCGCATGCGTTGGTCGCTAGCAGGCAGGAACCCCATGAGCAGCAGAAGCAGCAGCGAGGCGTCCAGGTCGTCGGTCTGGTAGTGCTGGCGGAACACGCCCCGGTCTGACACGCCCTTCTCCAGCACCTCGGCCCTGATTTCCTCGGCAGCCGTCTGCCACCGCCGGGCCCGCTCGTGATCGTCGCGCTGGCCGGCGAGGTTGGCGCCGCGCGATGCCGCCACCCAGCACATGACCTTCGAGGCGGTGAAGTGCTTCGGCTCGCCCCGAACCTCCCAGATCCCGTGGTCCGGCTCACGCCAGTGCTCGAGAGCGGTCTCGACGAATCCCGCCAGGCCCTCCCACAATGATCGCGGGATCTGGGCGGCATTGCGCCGGAACTGGACATCTACCGCGTCCAGCAGCATTCCCCAGACGTCGTGCTGGCGCTGGCTCCACGCGCTGTTGCCGGTCCTGACCGGGCGGGCTCCGCGCCATCCGGACAGGTGGTTAAGGGTCCGCTCGGTGAGCTCCCGCTCGCCGCCGATGCCGTACATGATCTGCAGCCCGAGCGGCTTGCTGAGGTCGCCGCTGCTAAGGGCGTCGATGATGAAGCCGAAGTAGTCGATCGCCTCCCAGCCGAAGCCGAGCCGGTACAGCGATCGGAGCATGAAGGCAGAGTCCCGGATCCAGGTGTATCGGTAGTCCCAGTTGCGCGTACCTCCAGGCGTCTCGGGGAGCGAAGTGGTAGACGCGGCCATGATGGCGCCGGTCGGGGCGTAGCTGAGCCCCTTCAGGGTCAGCGCGCTGCGCTCGATGCAGGGCCGCCACGGATGATCGGGCACCTTAGCCTTGCTCAGCCAGTCGCGCCAGTAGCCGATAGTGACGTTAAGGGCAGCAGTGGCCTCCTCCCAGCTGGCCTGGCACGCTGCTGGCGCCCCATGACAGCGTGACGTACGCTGACTCGCCCTCCGTCAGCGCGGTGCGGCCATACGACCGGCCACCGAACGTCCCGAGCGGGATGCTTCCTGCAACCTCCAGCCGAAGGTCGCCCTCTTCCGGCGCGACCGTCATCCGCGCATACCCCTCGTCTTGGTAGCTCCAGGTCCCCTCGGCGGTCCCGTAGCCGAACAGCGGCGCGCAGTCCACCATCACCTCAACCTGACCGCTGATGCAGATCGCGGTCCGCAGCAGCACGCCCGTGGCGCCGAAATCGGCCGGCGCGCGCTGGTAATGCTCGGGGCGGCGCTGGGGGCAGCCGGTCCGGCCCATCACCAGCAGGTCGTTTACGACCAGCCAGCCGCCCGGTGCATGCCAGGTCGTCTCGAGCACCATCGTGCCCGGGACGTATCTGCGCTGCTGCGGTACCAGTGCCTTGGTCGGACCGAACCTGAACTTTCCAGCAGTTCGGTCGAGCAGCGCCCCGAATACGCTCGGGGAGTCGGGACGGGGCACGCACAGCCATTCGACGGAGCCGTCCGGCGCGACGAGGCAGCTCTGCTCGCAATTGGACAAGAACGCATAGTCAGCAATAGGTGGAAAAGTAGTCATATGTGCCTCGGCCCCCCGTACGCCAGCAGCAAACGTGCAGCCCGACACGAGCTAGTGACGAGCGCGCCGACAACGCTATCGAGCACCGCAGGGGCCGCCCCGCAGGTACCTCATCAACAGAGCCTAGGAGAGCCAAATGAGCATTAACCGGCAGCCCCAAAGGCGTCTGGGTGTACTCCCGCGCCCTTGGCGCCATGGCCAGGGTTGCGCGCCGTCCCAGCCAGGTAGCGGGTTAACGGCAATAGGTCTCCTGCTCCCCGTCAGCCCGGCCGTCCTTCTGCAAAGATCAAAGGCTCCCCGCCGGATCAGATGGCGGGTGATCGGCCTGGGAACGGTCGGCATGGCTGAACGGTAGACTGTCGCGCTCCGCCTGCCCGACCGCCAGTACGAAAGGTGGCCGCCGCAGGCCGCGCCGGTTGTAGGTGACGTCCCGGTCGCCTTTGCGCCAGCGCGTTCCGGTAGGTCTGCGGGAGGATTCCTCCGCGTTGCGACTCGCCTCGGCCGCGTTCCATCGCCCTAACGCAGCTCTACGCTGATAAGCGGGTCGTTGTGCGGCAGGATCGTAGCCCCTGTCGTCGGCTCCTTCCTGGCTAGTTGGTAGGAGTTGGTAGGAGGCGCCCGGCGGCAAAGTTCGTTCCGCCGGTCTTGCTCCGGCAGCGCTCCGGCCCGCAGGTGCGCGAGCCTCGGCCGCAGCCGCGCCCGTCCCCTGGCTGCGCGGCTCTTCACAGTTCCCTCGGAGACGCCGAGAACCTGGGCGGCGTCGGCGACTGGGTAGCCGAGCATGTCGACGAGGACAAGTGCGGCGTGCTGCTCGGGGGCCAGCTGCTGCAGCGCGGCCCGCACGTCGATAGCGGTGTCGCTGCTGTCTGATGGATCCTTGGGCGACTGGCCGCCGGTGGCCAGCGTATCCAGCGCTTCCTCGTCCTGGCAGGCTGTGGTCGGGCGCGCTGCCCGGCGGCGCATGCGGTCCAAAGCGGCATTAACAACGATCCTGTGCAACCAGGTCGTGACGGCCGATTCGCCGCGAAAGCCATCGGCTCTCCGGAACGCGGCGATCATCGCATCCTGCAAAGCGTCGGCTGCCTCTTCCGGATCACCGAGTGTACGGACGGCAACGGCCCAGAGCCGGTCCTGATGCCGCCCGAACAGCTCGCCAAAAGCATCGACATCGCCCGCGATGTGCCTCCTGAGCAGCTCGGCGTCAGACGGACCCTGCTCATCGTCTGGGGCGTTCCGCTGGCTGGCGCTGCCCGGGCAGGAGATTGCGCTCGGACTCGCGGTCGTATCGATCCGTCGCTTCCTCCCCTCGGCAGGTTCGCCGAGCAGCGGCAGCCCGGCACGATATGCGGGGCGAGCGACGCTGCGTCGCTGATCACCAGGTGCCTGGTGGACCGGAGCCGACCGGGCGCACCTGGCCGGGTGTGACCCGATTCTCGCGGCCTTGCGGTGCCGGAGTACGCCTTCAGTAAGCAGGGCAACCTCGTCCGGGCCTGCGTGCCGGGTCATAACGACTCATCACCTCACCGTGCGTCGATTACTTTCTAACTAGTTGGTTGACTCCAAGCTAGGCGATGATCCTCGCTTTGTCAACTGTCTAGTTAGTTGATAAGCTGGAATTTGTGATCAGAGATGCAGCGGCGACGCGCGCGAGGCTCCTGGCGGCTGCGCGCCATGAGTTCGCCGCCTTCGGCATCGCCGGCGCCCGGGTCGACCGGATCGCCGCCGAGGCTGCCAGCAACAAGGCGCAGATCTACTACTACTTCGGCAGCAAGGAACAGCTGTTCGACGCGGTCCTCGCAGCCGTCGTGGATGAGAGGGTGCGCGAGACCGAGCTGGACGTAGACGATCTGCCCGGCTTCGCTGCGCGCCTCGCCGAGGTCTACGAGCGGGACCCGGACCTGTTGCGGCTAGTGAGCTGGCAGCGCCTCGAGCGCAGCACCGAGCCGCCGCCGATGGGAGCCGTCCAGGCCAGCACTGCCAAGATCGCGGAGATCGCGCAGGCACAGGCAGACGGCCGCCTCAGCGACCGTTACCCATCCGACGTCCTGCTCCACGCCGTGCTGCACATCGCTGCCCTTTGGGCCATGACCAGCCCCGACATGGCCTGGGCCAGCAAGCCGCCTTCCGCCGCTGCCCGGCGCCGCATCGTCGCGCAGATGGTGCGCGACCTACTCGCGGCTCGGCTTCCGCCTGGCCCGGGAGAAGCGGATCAGTGAGCTGAACGACCTGCTCACCGGCGGCCGGATCTGCACTCGGGCCCATGCGACGTCGCTTAGTTGGCTTGTGGTGCTCCGGGTTGCGGCCGGGGGGCGGTCCGTATGCGGGTAGGAGCGGGATGACCGGGGGAAGGCGGTGGGGACACGGTCGACGGGGCCATGTGCCATCGGTTCCCTCGGCATTTGCCGCTTACGTATTCGGAAAGTGCGCCCCCAGCAGGATTCGAACCTGCGCACACGGCTCCGGAGGCCGATCACCTTGGCCGTTAACTAGTACTGTGACCTGCGGATATGCGGGCAGGCGTGATCGGATTGGGCAATGAGTCCGCGTCAGTTCCGGATCTTGGGGAAGTCGCGAAGGAGTGCTCAGGGCGGTGCGAGCTCGACGGCCCAAGCGCGGAAGTAATCGCGGACTGCTGAGACACGCTTCGCATCCACTGGCAGGTCCTCGTCAGTCAGTCGGTCGATGCTGGCGAGCATGTCGGCGAAGATCTGCTTGTTGAATCCGGGATCATCGCGGGCGGCCCAGTCGAGGAGGCGATCGCGTCCATAGCGGTGGGCGAGATCGTAGACGTCGGCGAAATCCCGTGGCGCGGCCCGGCCAAACAGAGCGAGCGTCTTGCGCGCGGCAAGATCACGAGAACTTAGGGTAGGGCCCAAGTCGGTGGCTTCGACTGGCTCTCCCGCTGGGCTGTCCCGGCCCAGGTCGATGATGAGGCTCTCCTGATCGCCAGTGATAGAAAGGCGGACAAAGTCTTGCTGGTCCATGACTCGCTGGTGCGACCAGCCCTGGCCGTCGACAGCTGCCTCAAACGCTGCTGCAGCGGACGTGACGGTCGACGTCCCGGCATCCAGAAGGAAGAGATCGACATCTCTGGTCGGACGCTGGATCAGGCCCTGCGCGATGAGGGCGGCGCCTCCGGCGACGGCGAACCCGGCGCTCTGGGGCAGGCTGAAGAACAGGCGGGTGGCTTGGAGTTGAAGCGGCGTGAGTGCGCCGGGAGGCACCTAGGCCGCCGTGTTCTGACGGACTGTGTCAATCAGCGGCTGCCATGCGCGTCGCAGCTGAGCCGGCACGACCAGGTCCGGCCACAGGTCTACCAGCAGCACGCCGTCGACGTAGTCGCTAATGTCCTGAGCCGTGCCCTCGCGGAGGGCGATTTCGTAAACTCTCGCGCGCTGGCGCCGGTCGGATAGGTCGTAGCCGCGGTCGGGCTCCGACCAGTTCAGGTGCAGTGGCAGGCGGACGCGGCGCAGCGCCCGGTCGACCGGCAGCCGGGGCAAGAACGCAGGAACGTAGACCGCATGGCCACGGCCCACGGCCACCTCACGGAAGTCAGGACGAGGGGCGAGCTCAAGTTCGAACCCTGCCGCCCGGACGATCCGCTCTGCGGTTGCGAGGTTCGGACTTTTGGTTCCCGCGGCGTATGCGGCCAGCGTCGGGCGGGAGGCGCCAGCTCTGCGCGCCAGTTCCGAGCGCGACAGGCCAGCCATCCGCCTGGCCCTCTCCAGCAACCCCATGGACGGCGCCATGCCGTACTCCCATCTATTCCTTCAGCTTATGCGGCAAGTGTATCCGATCGGATACAGGATGGCTAGCCCAGCGGTCGCCTCAGGATTGCCCGGATGAATCTCTCGTCCGCGGCGCAAGAGCATCTACGCCTGTCTGCCGCATTACATCCAATCCGAGCCCTGCGTGTAATTGACATCAACCCATGAGGCGCCATTGCATCTGGCGAGCCAGGCCTTTTCCAGATCTTTCAGCACAAGTACTGTCGAGAGAGCGGTCGATTCTTGTCTGAAGGGCGAAAGGGGTAGGCGGCATTGGCAAGGACCAGCACTCGATCGGAGTGGGAACGTCAGCAAGCGGCGATGCGTCGCGAGATGGAGCGGCAAGCGCGCGAGCGGGCACGGTTGGCGAAGGAGCACGAGAAAGTGCTTCGCCAGCAGTACCTTGAGTCCCAGCAGAATAGAGCCGCTGCGAAAACCAGCGCTGTTGACCGGCAAATTGCGAACCTCGATCAGGTGCTGACCAGCGTCCTCCCGCGGTCGCCGTTGAGCTTCGACCAGCTGAAACTCACTCCGCAAGTTCCCAACTTCAATCCAGGGACGCTGGCCCGAGTCGAGCCATCTCCGGAATGGAGCGCTTTCGCGCCCCCTGATCCCGGCGTCGTGAGCCGGATGCTTGGCGGGACCACCCGGCATGAGCGGCGAACGGCCGAAGCCCAGGACCGCTTCGAGGCGGCATTGTCGGACCACCACGAGCGAGAGGTCAATCGACTACAGGCGTATGCGGCAGCGAAGTCCGAGTACGAACGAACGGCGGCGGACATCCGTACAAAGGCGGCGGCACACAACGCCGAGATTGAGGCTCGACGAGCCGCCTTTGGGGCTGGTGATGCCGAGGCGGTGGAGTGGTTCGTCCGCCATGTGCTCGACGCTTCCCGCTACCCCGACGGGTGTCCGCGTCAATACCAGGTGGCCTACCGACCTGAGAACCGCGACGTCGTCGTCGAGCTCGAACTACCACCTCAGAAGGTGATCCCGACCGAACGCGAGTACAAGTACGTAAAGACGCGCGACGCGATCGACCCGGTTGCCCGGCCGCAGAACGAGATCAAGCAGCGTTATACACGCCTGATCGCGTGCGTGGCGTTACGGACCCTGCACGAGATCTTCTCGGCAACTCCTGGTGAGGTCGTAGACGCGGTGGTGTTCAACGGCCGTGTCAGCACCATAGACAATGCGACTGGCAAGCCTGCTCGTCCGCACCTACTGAGCGTGTCCACAGATCGAGCAACCTTCGCAGACCTAGTATTGGCATCGGTCCAGCCTGCTGCGTGCCTGACGCGTCTCAACGCACTGATGTCACCTAACCCATTCGACATGGAAGCGGTCGAGCCGTTCATCGCCTTTGACCTAAGGCGCTTCCGATTCACCGATGACCTAGACGTGGTGGCTGGCCTTGATTCCAGGACCAACTTGCTGAAGCTCACTCCGACTGAATTTGAGCACCTCGTCCGGCAGCTGTTCGTAGCCATGGGGGCGGAGGCATGGGCCACTATTCCGTCGAAGGACGGCGGTGTTGACGCCGTCGCCACGAGCAAGAATCTGTTCTTCGGCGGAGTATGCCTTATCCAGGCGAAGCGCTGGACAGGCGTCGTCGGTCTCGAGTCGGTCCATGCGCTAACCGGCGTCATGGCTGACCACAATGCGACCACGGGCGTACTAGTGACGACCTCATGGTTCGGGCGGGCGAGCGAGGAATTCGCCAAGCGAAACCGGATCACCCTGATCAACGGAGCCGAGCTCAAGCAGCTGATCAAAGAGCACCTGAACATGGACGTCATGCCTGGCACCAGCCCTCCGCGCCGCCTTGAGGCCTCTGATAACCTCCAGACCGGCCGGCCCGCTGCAGCCCATTAGAACTAACCGTCTTGATAGAAAACTTGACGGGCAGGGCCAAGATCTGGTTCCGCGCACGTTCCGGGAGTTCACGGCAGAAGGCGCTGTGGCGAGCACGACGATTGGGGTTTCCCCGCGCATCCCTGGCCACCGAGCGAGGAATGCCCTGTTTCGGGAGAGCGCCAGCCAGAATCTAACTGCGCACACGGCCTTCCCGGCCGTTTGACCAGCGTTCGAAAATAGTGCGGCTAGCTGCGCCCCCAGCAGGATTCGAACCTGCGCACACGGCTCCGGAGGCCGTTGCTCTATCCCCTGAGCTATGGGGGCTGGCGCACAGCAGGCAGCAAGGCTCACGCCTGCCAGCCGGAGCAAGGGTATCAGTAGCACGCATCGCCGGACACGAGGCCGATCCGGCCGCACCAGTCGGCCGGAGCCGATAGCCTCGCGCCGTGACCCAGGGACTTGGCCGTGTACTGGTCGTGGATGACGACGAAGTCATCCGCCAGCTCATCGCCGTCAATCTCACGCTTGAGGGATTTGACGTGGTAACAGCTGTGGACGGTCATGACTGCCTGGAAAAGGTGGCCGATGCCCGGCCCGACGTGATCACTCTGGACGTGATGATGCCGCGGCTGGACGGCTGGGTTACCGCGACCCAGCTCCGCAAGAACCCGGCGACGGCGGGCATCAAGGTAGTGCTGATCACGGCGCGGGCCCAGGAGGACGACCGCGATCGCGGCCGCCAGATCGGCGTTGACGCCTACCTCACCAAGCCGTTCGATCCGGCCGAGATGATCAGGGTGGTCCGGGAGCTCGCCGGGCGCGCCTAGCTGCGCCTTCGACCGGTAGGCGACTCGCCCGCCCGCCGTAGCCTTGGGCAGGTGATCACCGCTGATCTCGACCGGGAACTGGCCAGTTCAGTTGCCGCGCTCATTGCGGCTGGGAGCCTGCAGGCGGCCGCATCGCAGGTCACCACCGCTGGTACCTGGCGTCCCGCGCCAGATGGCAACCCGGCTAGCTACGCGACTGCGGTGACGTTCGAGATAGGCCAGTTGGCCGCGATTGCCCCGGCGCTGCTCGCCGCCGCAGCTGGCGGAACGGCTGCGAGCTCTCCCTTGGATCGAGGCTGCCAGCCCGTCAGGTGACGGCTACCTGACCGTCACCGCGACGCCGCAGGCGCAGGCGGACTCAGCCGTGTGGATGGCAATGGCGGGCCTGACCTGCGCGGAGAGCACGATCCTGCACGGCGTCACGGCCACGGTCCGGCCCTGGCCCGACCTGGCCGCCGCGGCCAGCTGGCAGCAGGCCTGGCAGCAACAGGCCGATGCGATGATCGGTCGGCTTGCCCAGGCCGCAGGCGCTTCGGCCACAGTCATTTCCGACCGGGAACGGGGTAGTACCGGGAAACCCAACGCCCGCTCTCTTCCGCCGCCCGTGCACGCGGCAGTCGCCTATTTCGGCGTCGACTCGGTGCGTTACGGGCTGGCCAGCACAATGCCCGGTGACGCGGTGCGCCTTTCCCGCATGGCCCGGCCGGGTGTCAGGACGGCCGATCCGCTCTACCCGGTGCAGCAGGCGCACGTGGCGGCTGCCTCAATCCTGCGCTGGGCGGGCGAGCTGCAGCTAGACACGCCCGACCCCGGGGAGCGCACCGGCGAGCTGCTCAGCTCGTCGGCCGAGCGCGCACTGCTCGGCATGCTGTCGTTCCTGCCGGTCCGGGTGGCGGCGGCCGCCCGTCGGGGGCGACCGGATGAGCTGCCGCGCTACCTCGAGCAGGTCAGCGCGGCGTGGCTAGGATGCCAGCAGGCGGCCCCGGCGCTGCCGTTCGGTGGCCGGGCCGCTGCCAGCGACGCGCATGTGGTCAGTGCCCGGCTGCTGCTGGCCAGCGCCGTCGCCGCTGCGCTAGCCGCTGGCCTGGCGCTGACAGGGATCGCCGCCCGCGATCGCCTGTGACAACGAGCGCGACCTCCTTGTCGGCGTGTCCCGATCCGGGAGGCTTGTGACAATGCCCAGGTTGAAGTAGGTTCGCGGGGCATCCACGATCTACGCCGGGGGGTTCTAGGTGCTCCGATGCTGGCAGTTGCCTGGGGATTGCAGCTGTCGGGGTTTCGCAGGCCAGTCGCGCGGGTGCCAGCCGTGTCTCGGGATGTGTGATTGAAGCACTGTCGAAACGGGTACCGCATGGCTTGTAAGCCCCCCAGGACGTACCCAGCTCAAGCTCGCGTTAGGTCCCCGCGCCAGCATGCCAGCGGCGTGCGCGAACCTGCGGGCGCACCACTATTCCGCCGGCTAGTTCCGGCCGGATGCAGTGCGGCTGGCAGTACGTCCACTGCCAAAGGAATGCCGTGGGTCATGTTGGTGTTAAGCTAGGTGCTGCACCAGATGCCCCGCACCGGGGACAGGTGCTCGTTCGTACTCCTTCCGATTGTCTTCCGAGCGCTCGGCGGCGTGCGATCTCGACATTCATCTGCCCATCGCGGGACTTCCTGGTCTGCCCGGCCCTAGCCAAGGACCTGGTCAGCGAGGACCCTTGCGGCACACAGCCGCGATCGGGATGGCCTGCTAGCTATGGCGCTGGCGGTCGGCGGTGGCAGATAGCAACACGACAGCGGGCAGCGCGCCGCACGCGCAGCCGTACCCGCACCCTGGGAAGGACCCCTTGTGAGCGAAACCTTGGACCTGTTCTCTGCTGAGGACGGGGATTCTGCCGACCTGTCCGGGTCAGCTGGTCGGACTCGCGGCGTGGCGGACTCGGCCGGGACTTCCCACGCCCCGGCCGGCGCGGTACGCTCCTGGCCGGATGCCGTTGACACCGCCACAGGCAGCGACACGGCCAGCGCGGGCTCCCGCGCCAGGACCAGCGGCGACGCCAGGGGACTGTCGGCGATGCTGCTGCCCGAGCTTCAGCGAGCTCGCGCAGTCGATCGGCATCACCGGAACCGCGAGGATGCGCAAGAGTCAGCTCATCGCGGCGATCGAGGAGAGGCGGCAGGGCGGGGGGTCGGGCGAGGCTAGCCCCGTTGGCAGGGACGGCGGAGGACTCCGCGCGGTCGCAGCCCAGGACACCGAGCCAGCGGCCCGTCAGCATCGAGACTTCCGACAACTCAGTCCAGCGGCGATCGCCTGCGGAGCCGGCGCTGACCGCACCTTCGAGCAGGACGCCATGGAATCGCAGACATCGACACAGCCCGGGCTGGGCGGCATGAGTGCGACCGGGATCGGGGAGACGCACGCGGCTGACGCCGGGATCGGCGTGCCGAGCGCTGAGCGGTGCCGTCAACGAGCACCGCGTCAGCGACGTGCGGCCGCGGCTGTCTGGCTGACAGCGGCGTGCTGGCAGCGGCGCGGCAGCACCGCAGTGAACGGGACGCCGCGCGACGATGCCCAGCAGTCGCCGGCGATGGCCAGCGCGGTGACCGGCGGCGCCGGTCGAGCCCCCGGCGCGACGACGCTACCGAGCAGCCGCGCAGCGGCCAAGGCCAGGCCGGAGTGACGGGCAGGACCGCGAGGCCAGCCAGGGCGCCCGTGATCAAGGCAACCGTGATCAGGGCGGCCGCGACCAGGGCGGCCGTGATCAGGGCGGCCGCGACCAGGGCGGCCGCGATCAGGGCAGCCGCGATCAGGGCATCGTGATCAGGGCAGCCGTGAGCAGCAGAACGGCCGCGACCAGGGCGGCGGCCGGGACCAGGGCGGCCGGAGCGACGACGACCGGGACGGCGGCAACCGCCGCAGCCGGGACCGGTTCCGCAACCGCAACACCAGCAACCGGCGCCGCGAGCGCGGCGGGGGCGGGACCGAGGCCGAGCCGGTGATCAGCGAAGACGACGTGCTGATCCCGATCGCCGGCATCCTGGACGTGCTCGACAACTACGGCTTCGTCCGGACCACCGGCTACCTGCCCGGCTGCGAACGACGTGTACGTCTCGCTGTCCCAGGTCCGCCGGTACGGCCTGCGCAAGGGCGACGTGATCGAGGGCGCGATCCGGCAGCCGCGCGAGGGCGAGCGCCGGGAGAAGTTCAACGCGCTTGTCCGCCTCGACAAGATCAACGGGCTCGACCCGGAGCAGGCCAAGAACCGGCCCGAGTTCAACAAGCTGGTGCCGCTCTACCCGCAGGACCGGCTCCGGCTGGAGTCGGACCCGACCGATCATGACCACCCGGATCATCGACCTGATCAGCCCTATCGGCAAGGGCCAGCGCGGCCTCATCGTGTCGCCGCCGAAGGCTGGCAAGACGATGATCCTGCAGGCCATCGCCAACGCGATCACCAAGAACAACCCCGAGTGCCACCTCATGGTCGTCCTCGTCGACGAGCGGCCTGAGGAAGTCACCGACATGCAGCGCACGGTCAAGGGCGAGGTCATCCACTCGACCTTCGACCGCCCGGCCGAGGACCACACGACGGTCGCGGAGCTCGCGATCGAGCGGGCCAAGCGGCTGGTCGAGATGGGCCACGACGTGGTCGTGCTGCTCGACTCGATCACCCGGCTCGGCCGGGCCTACAACCTCGCCGCTCCGGCCAGCGGCCGGATCATGTCCGGCGGTGTCGACTCGACCGCGCTCTACCCGCCGAAGCGGTTCTTCGGCGCGGCGCGCAACATCGAGCACGGCGGCTCGCTGACGATCCTGGCGACGGCGCTGATCGAGACCGGGTCCCGTGCTGACGAGGTGATCTTCGAGGAGTTCAAGGGCACCGGCAACATGGAGCTGCGGCTGCGCCGCGAGCTGTCCGACAAGCGGATCTTCCCGGCGGTGGACGTGGACGCGTCCAGCACCCGGAAGGAAGAGCTGCTGATGTCGCCGGAGGAGCTCAAGATCGTCTGGCAGCTGCGCCGGGTGCTGCACGCGCTGGAGCCGCAGCAGGCGCTTGAGGTGCTGATGGACCGGATGAAGGGCACCAAGAGCAACGCTGAGTTCCTGCTGCACGTGCAGAAGACCACCGACAGGCTCCTAACTGCGCCGCCAGCAGGCCAGCCTGCGACAGCCGCGGGAATGCGCGGATGCCCAGGTACGTTGGAGCGGTCTGGCACACTGGTAGGCCAGCGATGCTGCAGTTACAGATGCGGTTCCGGTTCACGCCGTAATGCTGGGTGCTGGCGACGTCAGCCAGCGCAGCAGGCGACCCGGCGGCCGCGGGAACCAGGAGTTAGTGATGAAGTCCGGAATCCACCCGGAGTATGTGGACACCACGGTGATCTGCAGCTGCGGTAACACGTTCACGACGCGCAGCACCGCCAAGAACGGCGTTATCCACGCCGACGTCTGCTCGAGCTGCCACCCGTTCTACACGGGCAAGCAGAAGATCCTCGACACCGGCGGTCGCGTCGCCAGGTTCGAGCGCCGGTTCGGCAAGAAGGCCGCTGACAGCAAGTAGCTAAGCCAACCACGTTCCCTTCCGGCTGGCCGGGGAGGGAACGTTCGGCATGTTCAGGCAACGTCAGCAGCACATGAGGGAGGTAAGCGATGTTTGAGCGGCTTGCCGATCTCGCTGCCGAGCACGCGCAGCTTGAGCGGATCTGGCCGATCCGGGCTTGCACACTGACCCGGACCGGGCCCGGACGCTGAGCCGCCGGTACGGCGAGCTCACCCCGATCGTCCAGGCTTACTCAGACTGGCTGCACACCTCGGCAGACGAGGCGACCGCGCGCGAGCTCGCGCCGAAGATGCCTCGTTCGCTGCCGAGGCGCAGCAGCTTGCGGCTCGGCGGGCACAACTGGAGCAGCGGCTGAACGAACTGCTGGTGCCGCGTGACCCCAACGACGACAAGGACGTCATCCTCGAGGTCAAGGCGGGCGAGGGCGGCGAGGAGTCGGCGTCTGTTCGCCGGTGACCTGCTGCGGATGTACCTGCGGTTCGCCGAGCGGCGCGGCTGGAAGACCGAGCTTCTCGACTCGACCATGACCGGCCTCGGCGGCTACAAGGACGTCACCGTCGCGGTCAAGGCCCGCGGCGACGACGGCGCCTGGTCGCAGCTGAAGTACGAAGGCGGCGTCCACCGGGTACAGCGCGTCCCGGCCACCGAGTCCCAGGGCCGGATCCACACCTCGGCCGCCGGCGTGCTGGTGCATGCCGGAGGCCGACCCGGTCGAGGTCACGATCGACCCGGCCGACCTGAAGGTCGACGTATTCCGCTCGTCGGGCCCCGGCGGCCAGAGCGTGAACACCACCGACTCGGCGGTCCGCATCACCCACCTGCCGACCGGCGTCGTGGTCTCCTGCCAGAACGAGAAGAGCCAGCTCCAGAACAAGGAGCAGGCCATGCGGGTGCTCCGGGCCAGGCTGCTGGCGGTTGCGCAGGAAGAGGCCGACGCGCAGGCGTCCGCCGAGCGGCGTAGCCAGGTGGCGACCGTCGACCGCTCCCAGCGAGTGCGGACCTATAACTTCCCGGAGAACCGGATCTCCGATCACCGCGTCGGGTTCAAGGCCTACAACCTGGACCAGGTGATCGATGGTGACCTGGATGCAGTGATTGCCGCGTTGGTCGAGGCCGACCGTGCGGAGAAGATCGCCGGTTCCGACTCCGCTCAGCGCGAACTGCAAAAAACTAAGCGTGACCAGCGGGAATCGCGTGAACTGCGGAGAACTGAGCTCGAACTGCGTAAGACTGAGAGTGTCCTGTGCTCCGGAGGAACTGAGTTGATCTAAGTGAGCCTGCTGCTTGATGAGATCGCCATCGCGACCGCCAGGCTCGCCGAGGCGGGGATCGAATCGCCGCGGACTGACGCTGAGCTGATCGCCGCGCACGGCTGCACGGGGTATCACGGGGCGAGCTGCACCTGGTGCCGGACGCGGGTTTTGACCCGCGATTCTGGGACGACGTCGCCCGCCGGGAGGCCAGCGAGCCGTTGCAGCACATCACTGGCCTGCCTACTTCCGGTACCTGGAGCTAGCCGTCGGTCCGGCGTGTTCGTGCCGCGCCAGGAGACCGAGGTGATGACCGGATGGGCAATCGAGCAGCTGGCCGCGATGGACGTCGCCGAGCCAGTTGTCGCTGACCTCGGCACCGGGTCCGGCGCGATCGCGCTGTCCATCGCCCAGGAAGTACCCCGCGCGCGTGGTGCATGCTGTCGAGGCCGACCCGCTGGCCCGGCAATGGGCCGAGCGGAACATCGCCAGCGTCGCTGCCGCCTCGCCGCACACGGCGGGCCGGGTGATACTGCACGCGGGCGATTTCGCGTCCGCGCTGACCGACCTTGACGGCGTCGTCGACCTCGTCGTCAGCAACCCGCCCTACATCCCGGTCGGAGCCTGGGTGCCGCCCGAGGTGGGGGAGTACGACCCGGCGACGGCGCTGTGGGGGGCGGGGCCGACGGGCTGGACGCGGTGCGGATCGTCGAGGCCACGGCGCGCCGGCTGCTACGGCCTGGCGGGCTGCTGGCCGTCGAGCACGGCGCGCAGCAGGGCGCCGCCGTGTACTGGGTGTTCGCCGAGGAGAGCGGCTGGCTGCAGACCCGTAATCACGCTGACCTGGCTGGCCGTGACCGGTTTGTCACCGCGGCCCGGCCTGTGACTGTCCCGGCGTGGCAGGATGATCAGCTATGAGCGCCTGGTTTGACTGTGCCGACGATGCGCAGCGCACCGAAGGGCTTGCCGCAGCCGTCACCGCCGTCCTGCGCGGAGAACTGGTCGTGCTGCCCACCGACACCGTCTACGGGCTCGGCGCTGACGCCTTCAACCCGGCCGCGGTGACCAGGCTGCTGGCTGCCAAGGGGCGCGGCCGGGACATGCCGCCGCCGGTGCTGGTCGGCACAGTCCGCGCTGCCGCCGCCCTGGTCGAGGACCTGGGTCCCGGACGGGCAGCGGCTGATCGACGAGTTCTGGCCTGGTGGCCTGACCCTGGTCTGCCGCGCCGCCAGGACGCTGAGCTGGGACCTGGGCGACACCAAGGGGACGGTGGCGATCCGGATGCCCGAGGACGCGGTGGCGCTCGACCTGCTCCGCGAGACCGGGCCGATGGCTGTCAGCAGCGCTAACCTGTCCGGTTCGCCGTCGGCGATGACGGCGGCCGAAGCCAGGGAACAGCTGGGCGAGGCGGTCTCGGTCTACCTCGACGGC
The DNA here is from genome assembly GCA_963808215.1 of uncultured Actinomycetota bacterium. Classification (GTDB taxonomy): domain Bacteria; phylum Actinomycetota; class Actinomycetes; order Streptosporangiales; family Streptosporangiaceae; genus JAJYUU01. The sequence continues at coordinate 222,803 of CAWEEY010000013.1, read as the reverse complement.
GGCACGGTCGCCGGCGGCGTGGCCTCGACCATACTCGACCTGACCGGACCGCAGCCCCGGCTGCTGCGCCGCGGCGCGATATCCGTGGGCAGGCTGCGCGAGGTCGCGGCCGTCCTCACCGGCGCTGACGCGGGCCAGCAGTGACGGCTGCAAGCAGCGTGACGGCCCCCGTAGCGCCGGCAGCGCCCGCCCGCGGTGACGTGATGCCGGCATTCAGCCGTGGCAGCCGGCCTAGTGCTCTACAGTTACCGTGATGGTTCACAAACCTGCCCAGGCCTGGTGAGCCGGTGAAGGACTACGTCCTAACGCTGCTGGTGGCGGCCGCCGCCACCTACATTCTGACGCCTCTGGTACGTCGCCTGGCCGTCCGGATCGGCGCGATGAAGCAGCCCAGGGAGCGCGACGTGCACGTCGTGCCGGTCGCGACCCTGGGCGGCCTCGCCATGTACGGGGGCCTCGTGGCTGGCCTGCTGGTCTCCGAGCAGATACCGCAGTTGCGCGAGCAGGCCTTCACCAACACCGGCATACTCAACGGCCTGCTGCTAGCGGGCGGGCTGCTGGTGGTGATCGGGTTCATCGACGACCGGTGGGGCATGGGCGCCCTGACCAAGGGGGCCGGGCAAGTCGCAGCCGGCGGCATCCTGGTGGCCACCGGCACAACGCTGAGCTGGCTGCCGCTGCCGGGGGGCATCACCTACATTCCGGACACGGACCAGCGCGCCCTGCTGACGATCCTGATCGTGGTCGCGACGATCAACGCGGTGAACTTCATTGACGGCCTGGACGGCTTGGCGGCAGGCATCGTCTGCATCGCGGCGGTGTCCTTCTTCATCTACTACTACTCGCTGACCAAGGTCATCCACATGTCGGCGCTGGCGGCTCCGGCTCTGGCGTCCGCCATCCTGATCGGGATGTGCATCGGCTTCCTGCCGCACAACTTCTCGCCGGCCAAGATCTTCATGGGCGACACCGGGTCGATGCTGCTCGGGCTGCTGCTCGCCTACGCGCCGATCTCCAGCATCAACTCGCTGCCGGAAGCCAACCTGACCAGCCAGGCCAACCGGTATCCGGTGATCTTGCCGCTGCTGCTGCCGGCGGCGCTGCTGATCATTCCTTATGCCGACCTGCTGCTGGCGGTGGTGCGGCGGACGAGGGCCGGCCAGTCTCCGTTCGCGCCCGACCGCAAGCACCTGCATCACCGGCTGCTGGACATCGGCCACTCACAGCGGACCAGCGTCCTGATCATGTACTTGTGGGCAGCGGTGTTCTCGGGCAGCGTGGTCTGGCTATCGGTCGAGAAGACCGTGCAGCCCAGGAACGCCGGGCACCACGGCGCAGCCGATCTTCGTCTTCGTACTGATCACCGTTGCGGCGGTAGCCGTCCTGCTGCTCATGTCCATGCCCAGGTTGCGCTGGTGGCAGCGAACGAGGGTGGCGGGCGAGGACGTCGGCGCAGCCACGGGGCTGGCACCGGCGGCGGGGCTCGGACCGGCTGCGGCCGCCGCGCAGTCGCGGCAGCCAGACGTTGCGGCCGAGCCCAGGCTCGCCGGCGTCTCAGCAGGCGGGGTGCCGCCAGCCCTGAGCTCCCTGGCGCAGCCACTCGCCACGCCGTTGCCCGCCGAGGCGATGCGGCCCGGGGACTTTCTCACCGCGCCGGTGCGCGCCGATCCGCTACGCGCCGATCCGCACGCGCCGATCCCGTGTGGGCAGAGCCGACGCGGCAAGCGACCACGCGGGCAGAGCCGGGCAACGGGATACCGAGCGAGGTCCCGCTGGCCGAGTCTGCCTGGTGGCGACCCGAGCCGGCTCTCGAATGAGCACGTCCAGCAGGCCCATTCGCTGGCGTTCTGGCGCCGGACCGAACCGCAGGACGCGGCGGCAGATCTCAGACGGTCGACCCCCTTCGGTCCGGCGCTTGCGCGTCCGGCGCCAGCCCGTTCGGCGCCAGCACGTTCAGCCCCAGCCCGGCCAGGGGACCGTTCGGCGCGACCACAGGCCTGCCGGTCCAGCGCGATCGGTCATCGGCATGGTGCCGCCTGGTGTGACTGGCCAGGAACCGGCGACGCCGGAGTTGCGTCGGCCGGCGGGTGATCCCGAGCACGCAGACACCGGGCCGCTGCCCTCGGACCCAGAGCTGCCCTGACCAGATCATCACGCTCTCTTGACCAGCCAGTGACTTCCGCCGTTCCTGGCCTGACCTGTAGTTTTGGCGGTCGACGGCGCCGATTCGTCACGTTAGGTGACCTGCTGAACTACAAGGTAGGAGAGCTTGTGATATCTTTCACGAGCACCCACTAGAAGGGTGGTGCGAGGGCCGTGATACGTTTCGCTCACCTGGACCCGAACGGGCCAGGCGGCCGAGTGTCATGACGGCACTGGCACCACGACCTACCTCGCGGTTTGCTGGGCAACCCAACCGCGCTAAAAGATCACCCGGAGTTTTCCAGAAGATGCTGGCGAACATCGCCCCGATGGCGCGGCGATCCGCTGCCGTGACGGCCGCAGTGGCCGCCGTCATGGTGGTGATCAGTGCTGTCGTTGGCGGCCACAAGGGCGTGATCGGCGCCGCGATTGCGGTCGTCGTGGTCGCAGCATTCTTCGGCCTCAGCATCCTGGCGCTCAGCCGGGCAGCGAAGAGTGAGCCCCCAGGCGATGATGCTGGCCGGCATGGGCACCTACCTATTCAAGATCCTCGTCCTGCTCTTCCTGGTGGGTCGCTTCCAGAACAGCACGGCGTTCAGCCCGTGGCTGTTCGGCCTGACTGCCATCGTTCTCGTCCTGGTGTACGACATCGCGCTCGCGGTGACGTGGACCCGGACGAAGATGCTGTATGTCGAGCCGGACGGAGAACGATGACCCGTGGCCTCGACATTCGCACCGGACGGCAGATCGCGGCCCGCGCCCAGTGCTGCCCGCAGCAGGCCGGCTGGCCAGCATGATGGCGGATCTGAAGCCAGGCAGCGGCAAAGGGCCCGGCCAGGCGGCGCCGCCACCGCGCGAGAGCGACGGCTGGCGGATCCTCAGCTACCTGCTCGGCGGCATGATCCTCTATGGCGGCATTGGCTGGCTGATCAGCCGGTGGACGGGCCTGACGTTCCTGTTCCCGCTCGGCATGATCGTCGGCATCGGCCTGTCGGTACTGCTGATCGTTTTCCGCGTCACGCGATCCTGACCCGTGACGAAATGGCTGTTCGGCACGTTATGGACGACCCGCGTGCAGGCGCCCGCACCCGCTGCGCCATGATGACTCGTCCTAGCCCGCAGCGGCCTGCCACGGTGCCAGTCTGCACGCGACCGCCCGAAGGGGTAACTCGGTGAATGACGTACTTGCGGCCGAGGCCGCGCAGAACTGCGGCGCATGCGCACATCTTCTCCGGCTGCGGCTTCCCGGCGCCCTCGATCAACGACTTTTACTTCACGCCGTTCTTCAAGGTCGGCACCGTCGGGTTCGGCAAGCCGGGACTGCTCGTCCTGCTGAGCACCATCCTCGTCCTGGCGTTCTTCTGGTTCGCTTTCCACAGCCCGAAGCTGGTGCCCCGGGGCATGCAGAACGTCGGCGAGCTGGGCATCCTGTTCGTCCGTGATCAGATCCTGCGCCCCCAGCTGGGTAAGAGAGGCGACAAGTGGCTGCCATTCCTGGTGGCGCTGTTCTTCTTTATCTGGATCAACAACATCATGGGCATCATCCCCATCTTCTACTTCCCGGCGTTCTCGAAGTACGGCTACCCGGTCGCGCTGGCCGGGATGGTGTGGATCATCTACATGTCGCTGGGCATCAAGCACCAGGGCCCGTTCGGTTACTTCAGGAACATGGCGGTCCCGGAGGGCGCGCCGTGGTGGATCCTGCCACTGCTGGTGCCGATCGAGCTGTTCTCGAACATCCTCGTGCGGCCGTTCACCCTGTCGGTCCGACTATTCGCGAACATGATGGCCGGGCACGTGCTGCTGCTGGTGTTCACCCTGGCTACCTGGTACCTGCTGACTGTGTCCATCGGCGCCCTGTTCGCGGCTACCTCATTCACGCTGGTGATCCTGCTGACCGGGCTCGAAGTGCTGATCCAGGCACTGCAGGCCTTTATCTTCACGATCTTGACCGCCACCTATATCTCAGGTGCGTACGAAACCGCGCACTGAACCGACTCCGCAAGGAAGAACCCGGCGGACCTCCCGCCGGCCGACACGAAGGAACACACCATGCAGCACCTGGTGCACTTGCATCACCTGCTCTACGTCGCGTCCGGCGCGCATCACTTTGCGCTTGCCGCCGCGGGTGGCACCGGTACGTCCGCCAACCCGTACACGATCCACATCTGGTATCTCGGCGCTCTCACCTACGGTCTGGCCGCGATCGGCCCTGGCATCGGCATCGGCCTGATCTTCGGTAACACGATCCAGTCGATCGCGCGACAGCCCGAGGCGGCCGGACGCGTTACCGGCCTGATGTGGATCGGCTTCGCGCTGACCGAATCGCTCGCCCTCATCGGCATCGCGGTGCCGTTCTTCCTTAAGTAAGTAACAGCAGGAGAGGTAGCCGCACATGTTGGATCAGCTCGCGGCGTCGTCGTCACCGAACCCGCTCGTGCCGAACTGGACCGAGGTCATCGTCGGTGCGATCGCGTTCTTCATCGTGTTCTTCGCGCTGTGGAAGGTTCTGATGCCCAGGATCATGAAGGTCCTGGAGGAGCGAACCGAGCAGATCGAGGGCGGGATAGACACGCGAAGGTGCTTCAGGACGAGGCGCAGGGCGTGCTCGAGCAGTACCAGGCCCAGCTGGCCGATGCCAGGCACGAGGCGGCTCGGCTGCGCGAGGACGCCAGGGAGCAGGGCGCTGCGATCATCACGGAGATGCGCGAACAGGCACAGGCGGAGGCCAGGCGGATCGCCGAGGCCGCGCAGCTCCAGATCGCAGCCGACCGGCAGCAGGCCTTCGCGTCGCTGCGAGCGGAGATCGGTTCTTTGTCTGTGCAGCTGGCGAGCAAGATCGTCGGCGAGTCGCTGGATGATGTGGCCAGGCAGAGCCGGGTCGTGGACCGGTTCCTGGAAGAGCTCGACGCTAGCCAGAGCCCGGCGTCCGGGGCGCGGACATCATCATGAGAGGCATCAGCAGGGCATCTCTGGCCGAGCTCGAGGAGCGGCTGGCGTCGCTGCGGCTTGGCGGGCAGGCCGCGCTGGGGCTCGGCAACGAGCTGTTCGCCGTCGCCGGGCTGCTGGCCAGCCAGCCAGGGCTGCGCCGCGCGCTCGCCGACCCCTCCCGCTCGGCCGAGGCCAGGTCCGAGCTCGCCAGCTCCTTGCTGGCGGGCCGGGTCAGCGATGCGGCGGCCACCCTGGTCGCTGCGGCGGCCGCGGCGCCCTGGTCCGCGCCAGGTGACCTGACCGATGGGGTCGAGCAGCTGGCCGCGCAGGCGATCCTTGCCGCGGCCGATGAGGAAGGCCACCTGGATGACCTGGAGGACGAGCTGTTCCGGTTCGGCCGGATCGTCGCCAGTCAGCCGGAGCTGCGGATGGCGCTGACGAACCCGTTCGTTTCCGCCGATACCAAGCGGCAGCTGCTCAGCAGGCTGCTAGAGGACAAGGTGACCCCAGAGACGCTGCGGCTGATCACCGAGGCTGCGGTCAATCCGCTCGGGCGAAGCCTGGACGTTAGCCTTGAGGAGTACGCCCAGCTGGCGGCACGCCGCCGGGAGCGGCTTGTGGCCGAGGTGCACGTGGCGGTGGCGCTGACCGCCCAGCAGCGCGGGCGCCTGTCCGCCGCGCTGCGCGCGATCTACGGTCACCAGGTCCACCTCAACGTGGTACTGGACCCGCAGGGTCACCGGCGGCATGACCGTGCGCATCGGCGACGAGCTGATCGACGGCAGCGTGGCCACCCGGCTTGCCGAGGCTAGGCGCAGGCTAGCGGCATGACGTGAGTGAGCAGCCTGCCGGGGCAGGTAAGCCTGAGGATGACGGTCAGGACGGCCGGCACGGCCAGGACGAGCCACGGCAGCCCGGTCCCGAAGAAGACGTACAAGCGCAAACCCCTGATACGGACGAGAAGGACGAGGAAGATGGCGGAGCTGACAATCCGGCCGGAAGAGATCCGGGACGCTCTTGAGCGTTTCGTCGAGGCCTACGAGCCGGGACCGCCTCCACCGAGGAGGTCGGCGCCGTCGTCGAGTGTGGCGACGGCATCGCGAGGGTCTCCGGCCTGCCGTCGGTCATGGCCAACGAGCTGCTCGAGTTCGAGGACGGGACCCGCGGCATCGCGCTGAACCTGGACGTCCGCGAAATCGGCGTCGTGGTGCTGGGCGAGTTCAGCCAGATCGAAGAAGGGCAGCGCGTCAAGCGCACCGGCGAGGTGCTGTCGGTTCCGGTGGGCGATGGCTTCCTCGGCGCGGGTCGACCCGCTGGGTGCGCCGCTCGACGGCCTCGGCCCGATCGTGGGACACACGCAGGAGCGTCAGCTGGAGCTGCAGGCGCCGAGTGTGGTGCAGCGCCAGCCGGTGAGCGAGCCGCTGCAGACCGGCATCAAGGCGATCGACGCGATGACGCCGATCGGCCGCGGCCAGCGCGAGCTGATCATCGGCGACCGGCAGACCGGCAAGACCACGATCGCCATCGACACGATCATCAACCAGAAGCAGAACTGGGACTCCGGCGACCCGGCCAAGCAGGTGCGCTGCATCTACGTGGCAATCGGGCAGAAGGGCTCGACGGTCGCCTCGGTGCGCCAGACGCTGGAGGACGCGGGCGCGCTGGAGTACACCACGATCGTGCTGTCGCCTGCCTCGGACCCGGCCGGCTACAAGTACATCGCCCCGTACACGGGCTCGGCGATCGGCCAGCACTGGATGTACCAGGGCAAGCACGTGCTGATCGTGTTCGACGACCTGACCAAGCAGGCCGAGGCCTACCGCGCCATCTCGCTGCTGCTGCGCCGCCCGCCAGGCCGTGAGGCATACCCCGGCGACGTGTTCTACCTGCACTCCCGGCTGCTGGAGCGCTGCGCGAAGCTGTCCGACGAGCTGGGCGGCGGCTCGCTGACCGGGCTGCCGATCGTCGAGACCAAGGCCAACGACATCTCCGCCTATATCCCGACCAACGTCATCTCGATCACCGACGGCCAGATCTTCCTGGAGACCGACCTGTTCAACTCCGGTGTCCGCCCTGGCCATCAACGTCGGCCAGTCGGTCTCCCGAGTCGGCGGCAACGCTCAGATCAAGGCCATGAAGAAGGTGGCAGGCGGCCTGAAGCTGGCGCTGTCGCAGTACCGCGACCTGGAGGCATTCGCCTCGTTCTCCTCCGACCTGGACCCGGCCTCGCGCGCCCAGCTCGACCGCGGCGCCAGGCTGGTCGAGCTGCTCAAGCAGCCGCAGTACAGCCCGTTCCCGGTCGAGCGGCAGGTGGTCTCCGTCTGGATGGGTAACCGAGGGTTACCTCGATGACGTGCCGGTGGAGGACGTGCGCCGGTTCGAGAACGAGTTCCTGGATGAGCTTGCAGCGGACGCGGCCCGGCATCTACGACGCGATCAGGGAGACCGGCGACCTGAGCGAGGACACGGTCGTTGCGCTCAAGGATGCGATCGAGCAGTTCCGCAGGCCACGTTCGAGAAGTCCGACGGCGAGCTGCTGGTCAAGGAGGAGCCGGCCGCCCGCTGGACCCGAGCCAGGTCGAGCCGGAGACGATCAAGAAGCGCCCGCTTCCTCCGCCGGACGAGCCCGGCACGCAGGCCTCGGTCGGCCCACGTCCGGCAAGGGATAGGCGGTAACAACACCATGGGAGCCCAGCTTCGCGCGGTACGGCGGCGGATCAGGAGTGTCCAGTCCACCGCCAAGATCACGCGCGCCCAGGAGCTGATCGCGTCCTCGCGGATCATCAAGGCGCAGCAGCGGCTGCACGCAGCGGCGCCTTACGCCAGGGAGCTCACCCGGGCGGTCGAGGCCGTGGTCAGCAGGTCCGGGAACATCGACCATCCGCTGACTCGGCCGGCGCTCAGCCCGACCAGGGCGGCCGTGGCCATTCTGACCAGCGACCGCGGTTTTGCCGGCGGCTTCAACGCGAACGTGCTGCGCGAAGCCCAGGGCCTGCGCGCCCTGCTGCAGAACCAGGAGGTCGAGACCCTGACCTACGTGGCGGGCCGCAAGGGCATCGGCTGGCACCGGTTCCGCAACCGCCAGATGGCCGCCGAGTGGAGCGGATTCTCCGACACCCCTCAGGCAGGAGAACGCGGCCGAGATCACCAGCACCCTGCTGGACGCTTATGATCGGCCGACGGAGGAAGGCGGCGTCGACGAGATCTCACGTCGTCTACACCGAGTTCGTCTCGATGCTGACCCAGCAGCCGGTCGTGCACCGGCTGCTGCCGCTGGCGATCGAGCAGACCGAAGAGCCGCCGCCGACCGGGCCGCTGCCGATCTACGAGTTCGAGCCGTCGCCGCGAGGATGTTCTCAACGCGCTGCTGCCGTGGTATGTGGAAAGCAGGCTCTTCCAGGCGCTGCTGGACTCGGCGGCATCGGAGATCGCGGCGCGGCGGCGGGCAATGAAGTCGGCCACCGATAACGCCAATGAGCTGATCGAGCAGCTCAGCAGAGAAGCGAACAAGGCACGGCAGGCCGAGATCACCCAGGAAATCAGTGAAATCGTCGGCGGCGCGAACGCGCTGGCCGGCGCGACCAGGGAGTAAGTGAGCAGCAACATGAGCGCTACCGCAGAGACCACCGCCGGGGCGGCGGCCCGCCCGGCAGCCACCGGCCGCGTATCCCGGGTGATCGGCCCCGTCGTGGACGTCGAGTTCGCGACCGAGGAGATGCCCGAGATCTACAACGCGCTGCATGTGGATGTCACGCTCGGCGACACCACCCGGACGCTGACGCTGGAGATCGCGCAGCACCTCGGTGACGACGAGGTCCGCGCCATCTCGATGCAGCCCACCGACGGCCTGGTCCGCGGCGCTGTGGTCACCGACACCGGCGGCGCCGATCACCGTGCCGGTCGGTGACGTCACCAAGGGCCACGTGTTCAACGTGCTCGGCGAGCCGCTGGACGTGCCGACGTCCTCGCTGAAAGTCACCGAGCGGTGGTCGATTCACCGTGACCCGCCGCCGTTCGACCAGCTGGAGGCCGCGGACCGAGATCCTCGAGACCGGCATCAAGGTCATCGACCTGCTGACGCCGTATGTCAAGGGCGGCAAGATCGGCCTGTTCGGCGGCGCCGGCGTGGGCAAGACGGTGCTGATCCAGGAGATGATCACCCGAGTCGCGAAGAACTTCGGTGGCGTGTCCTGCTTCGCCGGCGTTGGCGAGCGGACCCGTGAGGGCAACGACCTGTTCCTGGAGATGACCGAGTCGGGCGTCATCAAGGACACCGCGCTGGTCTTCGGCCAGATGGACGAGCCGCCGGGCACCCGGCTCCGGGTCGCGCTGTCCGCGCTGACCATGGCCGAGTACTTCCGCGACGTGCAGCAGCAGGACGTGCTGCTGTTCATCGACAACATCTTCCGGTTCACCCAGGCAGGCTCTGAGGTGTCCACGCTGCTCGGCCGGATGCCGTCGGCTGTGGGTTACCAGCCGACGCTGGCCGACGAGATGGGCCAGCTGCAGGAGCGGATCACCTCGACGCGCGGTCACTCGATCACCTCCATGCAGGCGATCTACGTGCCAGCCGACGACTACACCGACCCGGCGCCGTCGGCGGTGTTCGCCCACCTTGACGCCACCACCGCGCTGTCCAGGGAGATCACCCAGAAGGGCATCTTCCCGGCAGTGGACCCGCTGGCGTCCACCTCCCGGATCCTGGCGCCCGCGTACGTGGGTGAGGAGCACTACGACGTCGCACGCGAGGTGCAGCGGATCCTGCAGCGGTACACCGAGCTGCAGGACATCATCGCGATCCTCGGCATCGACGAGCTGTCCGAAGAGGACAAGGTGACGGTGCAGCGGGCCCGCCGGATCGAGCGGTTCCTGTCTCACCCGATGTTCGTGGCCGAGCAGTTCACCGGCCAGCCCGGCGTCTTCGTGCCGCTGAAGGAGACCGTCGCGTCCTTCAAGGCCATCTGCGAGGGCCGCTACGACCACGTTCCGGAGCAGGCGTTCTTCATGGTCGGCGGGATCGAGGACGTGGAGCGCAAGGCCAAGGACCTGGAGCGGTCGTGACCGGAGTTGGCGCGAGGTAGCACCGTGAGCATGAGCGTGGCGCTCGTCGAGCCCGAGGGCGAGCTCTGGTCGGGCAACGCCGAGATGGTGATCGCCAGGACGCTCGATGGCGAGATCGGCCTGCTGACCGGCCACGCACCGGTCATCGGCATCCTGTACGAGGGCAGCATGGTACAGATCCGGCCGGACGGCGGCGGCCGCCGACGTCTTCGCGGCGGTATCGGGCGGCTTCCTGTCCATGGCCGACAACCGGGTCTCGATGCTGGCGCGGCAAGCGCAGCTCGGCGCGGACGTGGACACTCGCGGCGGCGCAGGCAGCCCTGGACCGAGGCGCTCCAGGCGGCGGGCGCCATCGGCTGGCGGGCCAGAGGAGCCGGCCGACGTGCGGTACTACCGGGCCCTGCTCCGGGCGGCGGACCAGTCAGCTAACCGGGCTAGCTGACCGGGTAACGCAGGCGGCGCGGGTACAGCAGGAGTGTCGGCTCACCTGATTCTCGCGCTTAGCGTGGTCGTGGCCGTGCTCGTGCTGGGGCTGTCGCCTGGCTGGCCTGCGCAGTCGGGTCATCACCAGGCATGGCGGGTCATCGAGTGCGGGCTGCGCCAGACGCCCAGGCACGAAGTGGCGGCAGGGCCTCGCCGAGTACCAGCGCGAGTCAGCTGTGCTGGCATCCAGTCCGTGGGCCTCCGGCTGCGGCCGCGGCCTGCTTTCCGCCGCGCCGGGCTCCGGATCGCCCGCAGCCGCGGCCGCTGGCGCCGAAGCCGCCAGGTTCGGCGCCTGGAGTCGTCATCGCCGAGTGCGAAGCCAGGCCTGCGCGGCCGGCCCGGCTCTGACGTGCAGCCATCGAGCTGGCCATGTCCGAGGCTGCGTTCACTGGCCTGCTCTCCTGGCTGGAGTCATCGCCGGAGTTCCACCTGCGCAGCTTAGGGAAGTGACGGCGGTCCGTCGCCGCCCGGCTTCCAGAGCAGGTCGCCGTGCCGGCTGGTTGACGCGCCGCGCCAGGATGAACAGCAGGTCGGAAAGCCGGTTCAGGTACTTGCGCGGTCAGCGGGTTCATGCTGTCGCCGTGGGCCTCCAGCGCGGCCCAGGTGCTCCGCTCGGCCCGCCGCACGACTGTCCTGGCCACATGCAGCAAGGCGGCCGCGGCCGGGCTGCCACCGGGCAGCACGAAGCTGCGCAAGCACGGGCAGGCCCTCATTGAAGTTGTCACAGGCCTGCTCGAGCGCGGTGATGTAGCTTTCATCGACTCGTAGCGGAGGGTAGGCCGGATTCTCGGTGACCGGATTGCAGAGGTCGGCGCCGACGTCGAATAGCTCGTTCTGGATCCGGAGCAGCACCTGGCTGATATCGGCTGGCAGCTCGCCCACCGTGACCGCGACGCCGATGGCCGAGTTCGCCTCGTCGGTGTCGGCATAAGCAGCCGAGCCTGGGATCGGTCTTTGGGCTCGGCTCATGTCGCCGAGGGCGGTCGTACCGTCGTCGCCAGTCCGGGTGTAGATCTTGGACAGGACGACGGGGGTGTCGCGGTCAGGTGACATGGGCTCACCGTATCGGCCCACACCGGCCGAGCCGGATCAGCTGGCACGCCGGATTTGTTGGCAGCCAAAACTGCGATTTCACGCCTGCCCGGCCGATCTTGTCCGAAATCGCTTGCCGCACGCGGGCTTCGGAGCGGATCTCGCGGCTGTCGCCGGCGGCCTGGTTTATGCCTGGGGTTAGCCGCCCTGACCTGGGGTATTCCCAAAGCCGAACACGATGTGACATCGGCATGAACACTGAGAGTGACAATACTGGTGTCTCGCTGTTACCACGAGGCGAGACTTTTTGATTAGAGGATCTTGGGCCTGTCTGGGCCCGGAATGAGCCGCTGAGCGGCTCGCGGCCTGACGTGGTAAGTCGGCGGTTCTCGGGGGCCCGCCGGATTACGGGGCCGCACGTGTGGGGGGAGCGCGCTCCCGGTCTTCGGACCGGGAGCGCGCTGGCGTCTCGGAGAGTCCCCGTCGGCCACCTGCCCTGCGCCGCGCTTGCCGGGCAGCCGCGCAGCTTCGGAAAAGCGGAAAGTCGGAATGTAGCGATAGATCACGCTCGAATCGCGAGAGCTAGGCACAAATACCCCGATACGCTTGCTCCGGGCGACATCCCCACGCAGGCCCGGCCGCCCTGGCAGCGGGGTATTCAGCGGCTTCCAGGCGGATCTGGGAGGACTGGCCGTGTATGACTACGTCATTGTCGGCGCCGGTAGCGCCGGGTGCGTGCTGGCCTCGCGGCTAAGCGAGAATCCGGTTCCCGCGTCCTCCTGCTGGAAGCAGGACCGCCCGACAGCGCCGACGAGATCCATATCCCCGCCGCGGTCAACCTGCTGTTCCAGACCGCCTATGACTGGAATTACCAGACGACCCGCAGGACCGGCTTGGCGGCCGCTCGATCTACTGGCCCCGCGGCCGGGTGCTTGGCGGCTCGTCGTCGATCAACGCCATGATCTACATCCGCGGGAACCGGCACGATTACGACTCCTGGCGGGACGACTACGGCTGCGACGGCTGGGGTTACACCGACCTGCTGCCATACTTCCTGCGCGCGGAGAGCAATTCCCGCGGCGCGTCTGCCTATCACGGCGCGGCGGGGCCGCTCAGCGTGCAGGACCTGAAGTTCAAGAGCAGCCTGACCGGCGCGTTCGTAGCCGCCGCCCGCACCTGCGGCCTGCCTGCAAATGACGACTTCAATGGGCCTTCGCAAGACGGCGTCGGCTACTACCAGGTCACCCAGAAGGCAGGCCGACGGTGGTCGGCGGCTGACGCCTACCTGCACCCTGCCGCTGACCGGCCGAACCTGACCATCCAGACCGACACGCTTGTGACCGCGATCGAGATCGAGGCAGGCCGGGCGACCGGGGTTCGCTACCTGCGCCGGGGCGTGGAAGAACTAGCCAGGGCCGAGTCAGAGGTGATCGTGGCCGCAGGCGCGATCGGCAGCCCGCAACTGCTCATGCTGTCCGGCATCGGCCCTGCTGATCACCTGCGCGAGCACGACATCGCCGTGCTGGCCGACAGCCCAGGAGTCGGCAGCAACCTGTCGGATCACCCAGTCGTCACCGCGATGTGGAGCGCGCCGAAGACGCGGAGCCTGTGGGAGAAGGCCGGCCCGAGGAATCTGGCCCGCTGGCAGATGACGCATACCGGCCCGCTGACGACCAACATTGCCGAGGCGGGCGGGTTCAGCCGGACCGACCCGGCGCTGCCCGCACCCGACATCCAGTGGCACGTGCTGCCGACGCCCTACATCGACGGCGGCCTGGCCGACCCGGCCAGCCGCGCTCTCTCGATCCTCATCACGCTCATCTCCGTTGGCAGCCGCGGCAAGATCCGGCTGCGCAGCAGCGATCCGCGGCACAAGCCCTCGATCGACCCGTCCTACCTGTCCGATCTCGCCGACCTGGATCCGCTGGTGAAGGCCGTCGGGATGGCGCGCGAGTTCGCTGCGGCCAGGCCACTGAGCCGTCAGCTCAGGTCCGAGATGGCGCCAGGCCCTGGCGTCCGCAGCGAGGCTGACGCTGCGCGAGTGGATCCGCGGCAACCTCTCCACGATCTACCACCCCGTTGGCACCTGCGCGATGGGCGGCGATTCCCGGCTGGCGGCCAGCAAGCTCACCAGCGTCGTCGACACCGAGCTCCGGGTGCGCGGCGTGGAGAGCCTGCGGGTCGTGGACGCCTCGGTGATGCCGACGGTGCCGCGCGGCAATACCAACGCGCCCACGATCGCGATCGCCGAGCGGGCTGCCGACCTGATCCAGGGCCGCGCTCCGCTCGCTCCGCTTGACCCGGCTGACTCGCTGCTCGCGCCCGCCGCGCAGTAGCGGCGCCGGGCGTCGCTGCTCGCCCTGCGCGGTTACTTGTAGCGCCTGCCGTGCAGGAACGTGACCAGGTTCAGGATCTTCTTCATGTCCTGGTCGGTCCGGCTGAACGAGGTCAGGTTCACCGGCGGCTTCAGCCGCTGCCGGGTGATCGACTTCGGCCGGGCGAACTCGCGCAGCCCGTCCGCGCCGTGAATCCGGCCGAAACCGGAGTCTCCCGAGCCGCCGAACGGCAGCGCCGGGACGCTGGCGAACGAGATGACCGAGTTGACGGCGGTCATGCCGCTGCGCAGCGCGCGCGCCGCGGCCATGGCGGCCTTCTTGTTGCCGGCGAACACCGTGCCGCCCAGGCCGTACCGGCTGGCGTTGGCGCGCTCGACGCCCTCAGCCAGGCTGGCTACCTTGGCGACGGTAATCGTCGGCCCGAAGGTCTCCTCGGTGACCGCTGTGCTCTCCTCCGGTACGTCAGCCAGCACCACCGGGCCGACGTAGGGCCGCCGGATGCTGGCGATGCCGCCGACGACCGGTCGCCCGCCGCGGGCCAGCGCGTCCGCGATATGCCGCTCGATGACCTCCGCCTGGCCAGGCAGTGTCATCGGCCCGTAATCGGCCTCGCGATCGTCGCCGGGCCGCAGTCGGCTAACCCGGTCGGTCAGCTTCTCCAGGAACTGGTGGTACACGTCCTGGACCACGTAGACCCGCTCGACGCCGACACATGTCTGCCCGGCATTCGATAGCGCACCCCAGGCGCATGCGTCGGCCGCAGCGTCCAGGTTGGCGTCAGCGCCGACGATGAAGGCATCCTTGCCGCCGCACTCGGCCACGAGCGGCGTGAGATTCTCCGCGCACGCGGCCATGACCTTCCTGGCAGTCGCCGCCGAACCGGTGAACGCAATCTTGCTGACACCGCTGCGGGCTAGGTGGTCGCCGGTCTGGCCCATTCCGGTGATGAGCTGAAGCACCGGCTGCTCGGGCACTACCTCGGCAAAGGAACTGACCAGCCACGCGCCCACCGCCGGCGTTAGTTCGCTGGGCTTGAATACCACCCCGTTCCCAGCAGCAAGTGCGTACGCGATCGACCCCATCGGAGTGAAAACCGGGTAATTCCACGGGCCGATCACGCCCACCACACCGAGCGGCTGGTACTCCAGGGTGGCCGCGTGGTTGATGGCGACCAGGCCGCTGCGCACGCGGCGCCGGCCGAGCACCCGGTGCGCGTTCTTGGCGGCCCAGTCGATGTGGACGATGGCCAGCAGGATCTCAAGCTGGGCGTCGGCGAGGGGCTTCCCGGTCTCGGTGTGCACGAGCTCGGCCAGCCGGCCGATGTACCGCGTCACGTACGACTTCCAGGCCAGCAGCCGCTGCCGCCGGGCCTTCCAGCCGAGGTCGGCCCACCACTGCGCGGCCGCCTGTGCCCGCTCGACGGTCGCCGCCACGTCCCGTGCGTTGAAGACCGGGTAGGTACCTATGACTTCGTTCGTCGCTGGATTCAGCGTGTCGAAGGTCTCCGTCGACCGGACCAGGCCATAGCTCCCGAGCGTGGCTGTCATAGTCGTGTACCGCCGTTCTGCACTATTTTGCTCAGATTGTACGCCCGACCGCCTACGTGTGCCTGGCCGTCCAGCATTAGTAAATCACCGACTGGCCGCGAGAAGATCATGTCAGGTACGGTGGCGGCATCCAGCGGGACTTGCCCGCGGACAAGCCCCGAAAGGCTTGGCGGGGACCGGTGCACAGCTTCCGCTGTGCACAGATTCGGAGCGCTCGTGGCGCAGCCAGGCAGTCCCGGCGCAGCCGGTCCCGACGTCGACCGGCACTGGCTGCTGGAAGCGATCCGGCTATCCCGCTGCTGTCCGCCGTCGATGACGGCCTTCTCGGTTGGCGCTGTGCTGGTCGGAGCCGACGGCAGCGTGCTGTCGACCGGGTTCTCCCGCGAACTCGTTCCGGCCGATCATGCCGAGGAAATGGCCCTCGCCCGGATTGGCCTGCCAGGCGCTGCTCCGGCCAGCCCTGGTGTCCCGCTCAACGGACGGCACCTGGCTGGCGCGACCCTGTACAGCTCTCTCGAGCCGTGCGCCGCCCGTTCGTCTAGGCCGACGCCGTGCGCGGACCTGATCATTGCCAGCGGCATCGGCCGGGTAGTCATCGCGTGGCGTGAGCCGCCAATCTTCGTGCCGGGCGGCGGTGCCGTGCGGCTACGCAAGGCCGGCCTGACGGTCACGGTCGTGCCCGAGCTGGCCGGCGCGGCGCGAGCTGTCAACGCCCATCTGCTCGAGGCCTAGCCGCCAGCCTTGGGGCGGCCCAGGTGATACAGCACGTGCGGCCGGACCGGATGTCCGGCCGGGATTCGCGGATGGTCGAACCTGGCAACCTCGGTCATCCCGATCCTGCGCATAACGGCCGCGGACGGCTCGTTGAGCACGGCGGTAATCGACCAGATCTCCGGCAGTCCGGCACCGTCGAATGCCACCGCGAGTGCCGCCCGCGCTGCCTCGGTCGCGTAGCCATGGTGCCAGGCGTGCCTGGCCAGCCGCCAGCCGATCTCCATCCCGCCGGCACCCGGCACGTCGTCTGGCATTGGGTTGAGGCCGGTGTAGCCGATGAACTGGCCCGTTGCCGCGACCTCCAGTGCCCACAGGCCGTAACCCTGCTGCTCGAATCGTGCCTCGATGCCGTCGACGAACGCGTCGCTCGCGGCCAGGTCCAGCGTCTCAGGGAAGAATATGAGGGTTTCGGGGTCGCCGTTGAGTGCGGCGAACGGCGCTCGGTCGGAGTCGCGCCACCGGCGCATGAGCAGCCGGTCGGTGCTGATGGTGTCGAACCTGCTTGTCGGCGTCACGTCAGCCCCCTGCGTCACGTCAGCCCTCTCTGTCACGTCAGCCTTCCTCGCAAGGTCGGAACACGGCTGGTCCAGCGAATCACATCCCTGCGGTTTGCTGACCTAGGCCGACGCGATTCGCCCGCTTTGTCGTCAGGAAACAGCAAGGATGTACCAAGCTGATCGGCCGGCAGCGTCGGCAAGGCGGGCCGGGGAGCCTCGCCCCGGCGTCAGGCCAGGTGCCGGAAGAATGTGAGGAGACCGGTGATCCAGCTGTGCACGGTATCGCCGGCCGCGGCGGGGTTAGAGACAATCCACACGATGATCAGCACCGCGACGATGATCCCGAGGATCCGTCCCAGCAACGTTCTCTCGCCTCCCTAGCCTGCCCGGCTGCGCCGGTGCGGGCCGTCGCGCGTTCGGCGGATCAAGTTGGCAACCTGGGAATCCGGCGACCATTCCTCCATCTATTCCTACTCCGCCATACCCAGAACGCTACGAACAATGCCACGTGTGACAATTGCAATGCGCCGCTGATGGGCGTGCTCGCTCCATGACAGCGTCAGAAGAGCCGGAGCGCGCCGTCGTCGATCCCGCGCATCGACTCGTAGTCGAGCGTGACGCAGCGGATGCCGCGGTCGTGCGCCAGTACCCGGGCCTGCGGCTTGATCTCCTGCGCGGCGAAGATGCCGTGCACCGGAGCCAGCAGCGGATCCCGGTTGAGCAGCTCCAGGTAGCGGGTGAGCTGCTCGACTCCGTCGATCTCGCCGCGGCGCTTGACCTCGATGGCGACGCTTGCCCCTTCGGCATTCCGGCACATCAGGTCGACCGGACCGATCGCGGTCGGGAACTCGCGCCTGACGAGCCGCCAGCCCGTTCCGAGCAGGTCGAGCTGGGCGGCGAGCAGTTCCTGAAGGTGAGACTCGACACCGTCCTTGACCAGGCCGGGATCGATGCCCAGATCGAACGAGGAGTCGCTGATGAGCTCCTCGATGCCGATCGTGAGCGTCTCGCCCGACTTCCCTGTGACGACCCACTGCGTCGCGGACTCGGCAAGACGGCAGGGCGGCGACATCCAGTTCAGCGGCTTATAGGAGCCGCCGTCGCTGTGCACCAGCACAGAGGAGTCGGCTTTGACGATGAGCAGCCGAGTCGCCAGCGGCAGGTGAGCGCTGAGTCGGCCCGCATAGTCGACGGTGCACCGGGCAATGACGAGCCGCACGAGACGCAACTCTAGAGTGCGAGAGGGGCGGCCGCCAGCCAGGCTGGCAAGCGCATCCATGCCCGGTGCGCGCCGGCCAGCCGGACGCGCGCAGGCAGGCCCGGAGGACGAACTGAAAGAGAGGCTGGCATGAAGGTAAGCGTTACCGGAGCGAGCGGTCGCGCCGGGCGGGCCGTGGTGGCTGACCTGCTGGCGCACGGTCATCAGGTGCTGGCCACGGACCTGGCAGTGCCGGCTCCGGAGAGCCTGGGGAAGGCTCGCTTCACCCGCGCGGACCTGACTGACTTCGGGCAGGCGGTGGAGGTGCTGCAAGGCGCCGATGCGGTCGTGCACCTAGCCAACATCCCGGCGCCGGGCCTGCGCACGCCCGCGGTCACTTTCAACGACAACATGACGATGAACTTCAACGTGTTCACGGCTGCGGCGCAGCTGGGCCTGGACCGCGTCGTCTGGGCTTCCAGCGAGACGACGCTTGGCCTGCCGTTCGACGTGCCGCCGCAGTACGCGCCCGTCGACGAGAACCACTACCCGTTCCCGACATCCACGTACGCGCTGTCGAAGGTGGCCAGCGAGACAGTCGCTGGCCACGTCGCGCAATGGTCTGGGATCCCGTTCCTCGCGCTCCGGTTCTCCAACATCCTGGGCCCGGCTGACTACCAGGACTTCCCGTCGTACTGGGACGATCCGCAGCTGCGCAAGTGGAACCTCTGGGGCTACATCGACGAGCGCGATGCGGCGGCCGCGTGCCGGCTGGCGCTGACGGCCGATGTGTCGGGGAGCCAGAGCTACATCATCGCGGCCGCGGACACGGTGATGAGCAGGCCGTCAGCTGAGCTCATGAGCGAGGTCTTTCCCGGTGTGCCGCTGGCGCGCGTCGATGGCAACGAGACGCTGCTGTCCATCGGCAAGGCCCGCGCTGCCCTTGGCTTCGCTCCCGCGCACTCCTGGCGCGACTCCCTCTGACGGACGGCGCGAGGCCAGGCGGGCGCACGCCGCTAACTGCCACGCAGCTGCACGAAAGCGTCGCCAGCGAGGTCGTTAAGCAACGCAAAGCCATCGGCTCGGGTCAGGTTCTCGTCGTTGACCAGCGCCGGGGTGCTCTTGCCTCGGCTCCGTGCAAGCGCGATGCAGGAATAGAACATCGCCTTGCACAGCCCGCGCAGCGCGGCCTCCGGCGCCGGTATCACGCCCGCATAAGGCGGCACCGGCAGCGGCGTCACGTCTGGCCAGTTGTCCGGATCGCGTGGGGCTTCGAGCGAAAGGACCGGCGACAAATCCGCAGCCGCTGCGTCGCGGCCTGTGAGCGCCTCGCCGAGCTGCCAGCGCTTGCGCAGCGTCGCGATAACCGAAGTGTTGCGGTGTTCGGAGGTCACGACGGTCTGGGCCGGGATCCATGCCGAGATCGCGAAGGCCGGGACTCTGGCGCCGGACCGGTCGAAGCGGAAGCCCATCCGGCCGGGCGGAGCGAACTGATGCGGCGGAGGCACCAACGGCGGCGGAACGTGGTCGTAGGTACCGCCGTGCTCGTCAAAGGTGACTACGAGCAGGGTGTTCCAGGCGTTTGAACCGGTGTCCGATCTCGACGACCGGATCGCGTTGTAGATCTTTGCCAGCAGCGCCTCGCCGCCGAGCAGCGACGACGGGGGATCGATCGGCATGCCTGGGAAGAGCGCGTCGAACGCCGGGTGCATGTCGTTGTGCCCGTAGAGCAGGTTCGGCTCGATGAAGGAATAGGCCGGCAGGCTGCCGTCCGCGCAGTCCTGCAGGAACTGGTCGGTCGTGACGAACCTCGTGGCGAAATGCGGCCACAGCCGCGGTGCGTGGATGATCCCGGTGAGCGATACATGACTGGGCGGGTCGCAGTACACCCGCCAGCTCAGGCCGTCACGGTCCAGTCGCTCGAAGATCGTCTCGGCGGTGTTGTACAGCGGGAACGAGTCGGCCGGAGATAGATTGTTGACGAATCCGGACGAACTGGCCGCGTGAAAGAACGATCGGTTGGCGAAGGTTTGCGACGGGACCTCGCAGAACCAGTGATCGAAGGTGGCGAAGCCGCGCGCCAGCGCCGAAGTCACTGGTACCTGCGCAGCCGCGTAGCCGGTCATGATCTGCGCGTACTCGTCGTACCGCGGCTCGCGGCCGATCTCAGCCTCGAACGCGCTGATGTAATCGGCGACGAACCCGTCCATCGACGGCCGCTGTCGCGAGTCGGGTGGCGCGTTGTACGGCGCGACCATCTTGGCTGCTAGCACGCCGCGGTTGGCAGTCGGGTCGATGAGCCCGAACAGCTGGGTGTTGACGTGCTGGTATTCCTCGCCCGGATCCGGGCTCGGCGTATTGGCGTTCGCCGCGATCCCGTATGGCACGTTCGCGCCGCCGGGTCCGCGATCCTGCGCCCAGACCGGGATTGGATTAGTCAGTTCCTTGTCGAGGACGCCCTCGAACGAGGCCACTGCCCCTGGCTCATAGAGCCTACCGAGAATGTTGTCGAACGAGCGGTTCTCGAACATGAGTACTACGACGTGATCGAGCGCATTACCTCGGTCCGGACGTGGCATTTGGCGGCTTACTCCACATGCAGGATGTACGCGGGAGATGTACAGCAAGTTGCCCCAGGATGACGGAATATCGACCGTGGCGCCAGGTGATCACTGGACTCACGTTGCAGATCGGCGGGCGCTTCTGAGGGACGACGGCCGCACTGTAATCTCGCGGCCATGGAGATTCGCGAAGTGGCGGTGGTCGGCCTCGGGACTATGGGCGCGGGGATCGCTGAGGTGTTCGCGCGGGCCGGAATCGGCGTGGTCGCGATCGAGGCTGACGCCGAAGCGCTGCGGCGCGGCGTGGGCATCCTGGACAGCAGCCTGTCCAGGGCGGTGAGCCGGGGCAGGCTAACCGCTCCCGAGCAGGCCGAGATTCGCAGCCGCGTCAGGCCCGCCGAGGCTTTCAGCGATGCCGCTGCGGTGGATCTGGCCATCGAGGTCGTGCCAGAGCGACTGCAGATCAAGAGACAGGTGTTCGCCGAGCTGGACAGGGTCTGCAGCCCGGCGGCGATCCTTGCCACCAACACCTCCTCGCTGTCCGTCACCGCCATCGCCGCGGCCACCAAGCACCCGGGCCGGGTCATCGGAATGCACTTCTTCAACCCGGCGCCCGTGATGCGCCTGGTCGAGGTCGTGTCTACGGTGCTCACTGCGGAGGGCGTACCCGCAGTCGTGTCGGACCTGGCCCGTCGTCTGGGCAAGTCGCCGGTGCAGGTGAGCGACCGGGCCGGATTCGTCGCGAACGCGCTGCTACTGCCCTACCTGAATCATGCGGTGCGCCTGCTCGAGACTGGTTACGCCAGCCGCGAGGACATCGACCTAGCGGCCACGGCTGGCATCGGCCTGCCGATGGGTCCGCTGGCGCTGCTTGACCTCATCGGCCTCGATACCGCCCTGTCCATCATGGAGGTGCTGCACGGTGAATTCGGCACGCCGAGATACACCGCTGCTCCGCTGCTCCGCCGTCTCGCCGACGCAGGCCGGACCGGCCGCAAGTCGGGCCGCGGCATTTACGACTACGCAGATACGGGCGCGGACAAGGCAAATTCGAACGGGAACATAGCCGCATCCGCAGCTCCCGACACCGTCACGCTGATCGGATCCGGGGACGATGCGGAGACCGATCTCGCCACCTCGCTTGCCACGGCAGGCATCAATGTCACCAGAAACGCAGCGCACCCTACTGATCTCATCCTGATCGCGGCAACAGCGGGACGGCCGGTCCTGCCCGCGGCGCTCGCGGCCGGCCGGCCGGATCAGGCGGTCGGGCTGCACATGGCCGGTGGCGACCTGGCCGAGGTGGTGCAGACGGGCCTCAGTTCTGCGGAGGCGGTGGCAACCGCGATGGCTCTGGCCGCGCGGCTCGGCCACACTGCCGTGCGCGCTCCGGACCGGCCTGGCTTCCTGGTCGGCGCACTGCTCTACCCCCACCTGGCTGATGCGGTCCGGATGGTGCAGGACAACTACGCCAGCGCCACGGACATCGATACCGCGATGACGCTTGGCTGCGGTTACCCGCAGGGGCCGTTCCAGTTGCTCGAGGCCGCCGGGGCAGCCGCTGTGGTGGCCGGGCTGGAATCCATGCACGCTGCCTACGGTGATTCGTCGTTCCCGCCGCCTCCGTTGCTGGCCGAGTACGCTGCGACCGGGGTTGCCATCTGCGGCGGCAGCCAGCCCGCCGGCGCCGCGCACGCCCGCTGACGGCTGCAGGTGGTGCTCGTGAGCCCGCGCAAGGCGCGGCGGCTGCCGGCGGACGCGCCAAGCAAGCCCCGCCGAGCTCGACGTCC
Organism: uncultured Actinomycetota bacterium; assembly: GCA_963808215.1. GTDB lineage: Bacteria > Actinomycetota > Actinomycetes > Streptosporangiales > Streptosporangiaceae > JAJYUU01. The sequence goes on along the minus strand of CAWEEY010000013.1, from coordinate 200,451 downwards.
CAGCCCGGCGGCGCCGGCGGCGGACGACTCATCGGTCCGGCTCGGGCCGCCGCAGCTGCAGGAGTGGCCTGACGGCGACTGGGTGGTCCGCCAGGTGCCCGGCGCGGCGGCGACTAAGACGTACCGGTGTCCCGGCTGCGATCAGGAGCTGGTGCCGGGCACCGCGCACCTAGTCGTGTGGTCCGCGCACACGCCAGGACCTGAGGACCGCAGGCACTGGCACAACGCCTGCTGGCAGCGGCGTCCCCGGCGGCCGGGGCCGGGCCCTCAGACGCATCGGTGAGGATTCGATGACCGAGATCAGTGCGGGCACGGTGCTGCCCGCAAGACGCCAGGACGTCACGCTCGAGACCTCGGACGGGCTGACGCTCGTCGGCGAACTCGCAGAGCCTCCCGACCGCCCGGCCGTCGCGACCCTGATCTGCCTGCACCCGCTGCCAACGCATGGCGGCATGATGGACAGCCACGTGCTGCGAAAGGCGTCCTACCGGCTTCCGGCCCTGGCGGACCTGGCCGTGCTGCGGTTCAACACCCGCGGCACGGTCTCGGATCGTGGCCGCAGCGAAGGCGAGTTCGGCGCAGGCGAGACCGAGCGGCACGACGTTGCCGCTGCCATCGGTTACTGCGCGGACCGCGATCTGCCGCGGCTCTGGCTGCTGGGCTGGTCATTCGGTACCGAACTCGCGCTCCAGTGGGGGAATGACCCTGACATCGAAGGTGCCATTCTGCTCTCGCCGCCGCTGCGCCGCGCCGGGAACGCCGCGCTCGATTCCTGGGCACGGGGCGGCAAGCCATTGCTTGCCCTGGTGCCCGAGCACGATGATTACCTGCAGCCTGCCGAAGCCCACCGCCGCTTCAGCCGGGTGCCCCAGGCCGAAGTGATCGGCGTGCCCGGCGCGAAGCACCTGTGGGTGGGGGAGCGCTACGTCCGGATCGTGCTGAACGAGATCGTGCGCCGGGTCAACCCGGCGGCGTGGCCGTTGCCAACCGAGTGGAAGGACTAACTGTGAGCCTGTTCGACCTGACTGGCAGGAACGCGTTCGTCACTGGCGCGTCGCGCGGCATCGGCCGTGTCATCGCGGTCGCCCTTGCCGATGCCGGCGCTGACGTGGCGCTTGTCGCGCGCAGCGCCGACGGGCTGGCCGAGACCGCCGAAGCGGTCGCCGCGGTCGGCCGTAAGGCCGTCGTCATCCCAACGGACGTGACCAGCTACGACGCGGTCGCGGAGGCGGCCGCCACAGCGATCGACCACCTTGGCACGGTGGACGTGGTGGTGAACAACGCCGGCGGCTCTAACTTCATGGTGCCGTTCCGTGACCTGCGGCTGTCCGGCTGGGACAAGCTGCTCCAGCTGAATTTGAGCTCTGCCGTCTATGTCTGCCACGCCTTCGCCGAGCACCTGCTCGATCGCGGCCGTGGCTCGGTGATCAACGTAGCCTCGGTGGCTGGCGTCGCAGCCGCGCCGATGATGAGCCCGTACGGCGCGTCGAAGGCGGGACTGATCTCGCTGACTAAGTCGCTGGCTGCCGAATGGGGACAAGGCGGCGTTCGGGTCAACGCGCTCTGCCCGGGCTGGACAGCGACGGAGCTGAACCGGACGCTATGGGAGGACCCGGTCGTCGGGCCCGCCACCGTAGCATCGTCGGCGCTGAAGCGCTGGGCGTCGGCCGACGAGATGGCCGGTCCCGCGCTATTTCTTGCCAGCGATGCCTCATCGTTCATGACCGGTCAGACACTGGTTGTAGACGGCGGCCAGACGATCGCAGTCTGAACGGCGCCCTCCGCGCTGATGGGCCCCAGCCGCTGACGCGGCTGGGGCCCATCACTTCCCGTCTCAGCAGGGCTGCTACTCGGTCCACCACTCGTCGTCGCCCTCGCCCGGCTTGCCGTTCGCCGTCGCCTTGGCGGCGCCGTCCGCAGGTGCCCCGGCCGAGTGGCGCGCACTTGTCGGAGCCGGGGCCGCTACTGATGCCGGTGCGGGCAGCGGCTCGGCTGCCGGCGCTGCGGTCACGGCCCTGGCGGCCGGAGCCGCGACGGCTGGCTGCGCAGCGGCGGGCTTGAGCACGTCGGCCAGGCCCGGCATGGACCCGCCGAGGAGCTGGCTGATCTGAGCCAGGTGAGCGCCGACGCTCTCCTTCTGCTTGTTGAGCTCGTCGACCTGGCGCTGCGCGTTGCTGCGGACGCGGTCGGCCTCGGCCTTGGTGTCAGCCAGCAGCTGGTCGGCCTGGCTCTTGGCCTGGGCGACGATAGCGTCGGCGTTCTTCTTGGCGTTGCCAACGAGCTGCTGCGAGTGCTGGTCTGCCTCGCGCCGGGTCTGCTCGGCCTGCATGCTGGCCTTGCTTGCCCGCTCCTCCGCGACGGCGGCCCGCTGCTCAGCCTCGGACACCATCTTCTGGGTGGCCTCCTGAGCCTTGGACAGCCGCTCGGTCTCCTGCCGCTCGGCCTCCTCGCGGCGACCAGCCAGGTGCATCTCGAACTCAGACTCGGCCTGCGCTCGGGCCGCCTCGCTGTCCTCGAATGCCCGCTGCGCCTGGCTGCGCATCTCGTCGGCCTGCCGCTTGGCCGTCGTGAGGATCTCGTCCCTGTCGCGCTTGGACGATGCCCGCATCTGCGCGACCTCGCGCTCGGCGGTGGTACGCATCTTCGCGACTTCGCGCTCGTTCCCTGCGCGCTTCTCCGCGACCTCGTGGTCGGCGGTTGCCCGCAGCTTCGCCACCTCACGCTCGGTGGTCGACTTGAGCTCGTCGGACTCGCGCCCCGCCTTAGTCCTGATGGCGTCGGCCTCGCGCTCGGCGGACGAGCGCTGGTCGTCGGTCTCGCGCTTGGCAACCGCGCGAAGCTCAGCGGCCTCGTTCTCGGCCGAGGCCCGTGCCTCGGCGGCCTCTACCTTCGCCGCTGCGGTGAGATCGTGGGCCGCCGACCGTGCCTCGCCGATGTGCTCGGCGGCCTGCTCCTCGGCCAGCCTGAAGAGCTGCTCGATGCGTGAGCCAAGGCCGGAGAGGGTGGGCTGTTCGATCTCTTGCATCTGGCGGTGCGCGTCAGATAGCTCCTGCTGGAGAGCCTGCGCGTTCTCCTGATGCTTGCGTACCTCAGATTCCTTGTGCTTCAAGTACTCGTTGACCTGGTGCGGATCGTATCCGCGCATGACCCGGGCAAAATCGGGTAGCGGGGCATCCTCGAAGAAGTTGCTGAGCTGAGCATCGATATCGGGCTGCATGTCGCCTAATCCTGTGTAGACGGGAGGTTCGCGCACCGAAGCGATCGCCTGTCGGATTCCGATTGCCGGGTTTGGTCAGCGCTACGAGCGCGGCTGCCCGGCCGGGGCGAGTCGTGCGGTCGTCCGGTGGTGGCAGCGTACTCCCCAACTGGAGCGTTGGCGGTCTGTTCGCGGCCGCAAGTGCTGGAGATACCGTTTTTTGTTGATATGTAACATAGGTAAGGACACTTTGCCATCATGCAATGTACGGGTACTGACCATACTGTCCGGTACCGCCCCGGCCGAACGGGCTCTTCTGACCGGGCCTTACCGCCCAGCGGGCTGGACCAGTTCAGTGAGCACTCCGCCGACATCGCCTGGATGCAGGAACGCGATCGACGCGCCCATCGACCCGTGCCGCGGCCGCTCGTCGATCAGTCGCACACCGGTAGCGCCGATCGCAGCGAGGGCGGCTGTGATATCCGCCACGCCGTAGCCCACGTGGTGCACTCCCTCGCCGCGGCGCTCCAGGAATTTGCCGACGGGTGTATCCGGCCCTAGCGGCTCGAGCAGCTGAATATAGGAGCTTCCCGCCGCGTCCTTGCCTACCTGCAGCATCGCCTCCCGCACGCCCTGCGCCTCGCTGACTTCGATGCTGGCGACCGTCAGGCCGAAGGTCGACTCGTAGAACGCGATCTTCGCGTCCAGGTCACGGCAGGCGATCCCGACGTGATCGATTCGGTTCAGCACGGCTTCCGCACCTCCAGGCACTAGTTCGGTGACAGGTATCGTTTCAGCTATGCGCGAAGCAGTCATAGTTGGCGGGGCAAGAACCCCGATTGGCCGCCTGCTCGGCTCACTGAGCGGGTTCACCGGAGCCCAGCTCGGCGGACTTGCAATCAAGGCGGCGCTGGCGCGAGCGGGCGTGCCCGCAGATCGCGTCGACTACGTGATCATGGGCCAGGTCCTGCAGGCCGGCGAGGGCCAGATCCCGGCTCGTCAGGCGGCAGTGGCGGCCGGCATCCCGATGACCGTGCCGGCGCTGTCCATCAACAAGGTCTGCCTGTCCGGCCTGGATGCCATCGCGCTCGCAGCCCAGCTGATCAGAGCTGGCGAATTCGACGTCGTCGTAGCCGGCGGAATGGAGTCCATGTCGCAGGCGCCGCATCTGCTGCCCGGTTCGCGGCGCGGCTTCAAGTACGGTGACACCGCGCTGGTGGATTCCATGGCCCTCGATGGCCTGACGGACGCGTTCGACCAGGTGTCGATGGGGGAGTCGACCGAGCGGCACAACCGCGGGCTCAGCATCTCCCGCCAGGAGCAGGACGAGTTCGCCGCCCGATCGCACCAGCTCGCGGCTAAGGCGATCAAGGACGGACTGCTGGCTGACGAGATCGCGCCGGTGACCATCCCTCAGCGCCGCGGCGAGCCCGTCGTCGTCGACACCGACGAGGGAGTCCGGCCGGACACGACGGCTGAGTCGCTCGCCGGCCTCAAGCCAGCCTTCGCCGCCGACGGCACGATCACGGCTGGTTCGGCGTCCCAGATCAGCGACGGCGCCTGCGCGGTCGTGGTGATGTCGGCCGACGCGGCCGCGGCGGCCGGCGCGACCGTGCTTGCCGAGGTCGGCGCGCATGGCGTCGTCGCCGGCCCGGACAACTCGCTGCACTCCCAGCCGTCCCGCGCCATCCAGCGCGCCCTTGCCAAGGGCGGCCTGACGGTGGCGGACCTGGACCTGATCGAGATCAACGAGGCGTTCGCAGCGGTCGCGATCCAGTCGATGCGGGACCTCGGTGTGAGCGAGGACAAGGTCAACGTCAATGGCGGTGCCATTGCCATCGGCCACCCGCTTGGCGCATCCGGTGCCCGGATCGCGCTGCATCTCATCACCGAGTTGCGCCGGCGTGGCGGCGGGCTCGGCGCGGCTGCGCTGTGCGGTGGCGGCGGCCAGGGTGACGCGCTGCTGTTCCGGGTTCGCGGCGCTGAACAGGCCTGAGCATTTCCGTGGCGGACCGCCGTGCACGAGCTGACCGGTGACTGAGCAGATGCCGGCTCGGTTGCAGCAAGCTCGCCGGATCGGGCGAGCGACCAGCGACCCTGAGGCGCTGATCAACGCGGCCAGGGCAGGCGATCCGCGCGCACTCGCCCGGCTGGTATCGCTGGTCGAGGACGAGTCGGCTGCCCTTCCGTCGGTCATGAAAGTCATCGCGCCGATGACCGGTCACGCGCACATCGTCGGGCTCACTGGCTCGCCGGGAGTCGGCAAGTCCACCGTGACCGGCGCCCTCGTCCGCTGCTACCGGGCACAGGACCTGCGGGTCGGCGTGCTGGCAGTAGACCCGTCCTCGCCATTCAGCGGCGGCGCACTGCTCGGCGACCGCATCCGGATGCAGGACCACGCGACAGACGATCAGGTGTTCATCCGCTCCATGGCCAGCCGCGGGCATCTCGGCGGGCTGTCCTGGGCTACCCCGCAGGCCCTGCGGATCCTCGACGCAGCTGGCTTCGACGTGATCCTGATCGAGACGGTCGGGGTCGGCCAGGCCGAGGTCGAGATCGCGTCGCTCGCCGACAGCTCGCTTGTCGTCGTGGCGCCGGGACTGGGTGACTCCATTCAGGCGGCCAAAGCCGGCATCCTTGAGATCGCCGACATCTTCATCGTGAACAAGAGCGACCGGCCGGGCACGCAGGAAGTGATCAGGGACCTGCGGACCATGCTGGCGATGGCGAGCTACGGCCCTGGTGAGTGGAAGCCTCCGATCATCGCGACGACTGCGCCGAGCGGCGACGGGATAAGCGACCTTGCCGCCGCCATCAGCAAGCACGGCAGCTGGCTTGCCGATACCGGACAGCTAGGCGACCGCCGCCGCGCCCGCGCGCGCGAGGAAATCTCGGCCATCGCCCTTACTGAGCTGCGGCAGCGGATAGGCGGCCTGCCCGGTGAGTCACGGCTGGCGGAACTAGCCGCGCTCGTCGCGGCTGGTGAGCTCGACCCGTACTCGGCCGCCGCCGAGCTCATCTCCGGCTAGCCGCTGAACGCTAAGCGTCAGGCCCGGCCGGGGATCCTCGGGCTGGCTGGGGATCGGCGGCTGGCTGGGGATCTGGGCTGGCTGGGGATCGGCGGACTGGCGTGGCGTGATGACGGGATTGTCGTCGCCGGCGTGATGGTCGGCGGACTGGTGGTCGGCGGACTGGTGGTCGGCGGACTGGTGGCCTGAGGCTGACGTCTGGCCGGCCGGACGGCACTCCGCGCCGCTACCGCCCGGTCGGCCGCTTCCAGTACTGACTCGCTGCGCAGCCGCGCGTCATAGGCGCGCTTGCCGCCGCGGACGCCGAACAGCCGCTTAGTGATCACCAGGTAAAGAACGAGCGCCAGGTTCACGGCGAACAGCAGCAGCGCGGTAACCGTGACTTTCCTGGTCAGGTCATAGATCTCCAGTGGCAGTCCCAGCGAGGTTGCAATCATCGCGAAGTACTCGCCCCACCGCCTGGCCAGCCAGAGCCCGGTGGCCTCAATCAGCTCGATGGCCGCGTAGACCAGCGCTCCGAACGCGAGCAGCGTGAGCGTGCTGCTGCTGAGCGTCAGAGCGTGCTGGAGCAGCCCGAACAACTTGGAGTGCTCGATGTTGAAGCCCAGTTGCCTGAAGAGGTCACGGATGAGGGGCAGCTCGCGGTCGAAGGCCGCCTCCACGGAGATGCGGGAGGAACGGTACCGAAACAGCCCATAGGCGGCTGCCAGGAAAACCAGGGCGCGCAGGAACCGCTCGATGGCGAACAGCCGCAGGATCAGCTTGCTCCGGACCTGGCTGCCCCGATCTACCTCCGGGGCCGTGGCGGCCGGTCCGGACAGCTGCGGCTCGCCCGGCACGAACGTCCCGCACCGCAGGCAGCGCCAGGCCTCCCCGGCTGCCAGCCGCGCGTGCAGCTCTGCGCGGAGATCGGGCTCGTCAGGAGCAAAGGTGACGTGGCCGTACCGGCCGCATCCGAAGAGGCTCCAGTCCACGCCTCGCAGCCTATGCGTTGACCAGGACTCCGTCGGTGAGCACCAGGACCTCGTCGCAGGCCAGGTCCAGTGCCGTCCCGTCGCAGCCAGCCACCAGGATCGCGGTATCCCTGCTCAGCTCACGGATCGCCTGGGCTAACGCGGTGGCATCCCGGAACGGCAGCCCGTCGAGCAGCCCGTCGAGCAGCAGCAGCTCTGGCTGGTGCACCGCGGCGGCGGCAAGCCGAGCCCGCCTGGCGATTCCATCTGGCGCGGCTCGGAGCGTGACCTCGGCCCACGGCAGCAGCGACAGCCGGTCCAGGATCGCGGCTGCGAGGGCGTGCCGGTCGCGCCGGCCCGGCCCGGACAGCCGGGCCGCGTGCTCGACTAGCCTCCGGACTCGCATGCCGGGCAGCGGCCGGGCAGTGCGGCGGGCAACGCCCACCCGGCGTCGCACGACGGCCCGGCCGCGGATGGTCGCCATGTCATGACCGAGCACACGAAGCTCGCCGTAGGCGGGCCGGGCAAGTCCGGCGAGCAGGTCGACGATCGCGGTTGCCTGCGCGGGGTCGTCGATCAGGATGCCGAGGGCGGTGGGCTGTCCCGGCGCTGGCGCGCTGATCCGGAAGCTGGCCGCGCGCACGGCCCAGCCCCAGCCACGCCGCACGCCGATCCCGGCCGCTAGCACAGGATCCGTGCGCATGACTGCGTGGCCGGACGGCAACAATTTCCCCCGGATTTAGCTATGAGTCGGCCCCTGGCAGGCAATGTAACTGTCTGTAAATAACCATGTCCACGTACGCGCCGGCTGGCCCGATTGCTGTTACACAACGCGTTACCGATTGCCGGGCAAGCCGGGCGCAGGGGAGCCTTCGCGGTACGTTGTGGCTGTGCCTAAGCCGCTGGATCTGCCATTCGATCCGATCGCCCGCGCAGCCGAGACCTGGGAAAGCCGGTTCGGCGACGCGAATGCGATGGCTGCCGTCACGACGATCATGCGGGTGCAGCAGATCCTGCTCGCCCAGCTTGATGCCCTGCTGCGGCCGCACGGGCTGACCTTCGCCAGGTACGAGGCGCTCGTCCTGCTCAGTTTCAGCCGGGACGGTGCGCTGCCGATGCGCGTCATCGGCCAGCGCCTCATGGTTCACCCCACCAGCGTGACGAACACCATCGACCGGCTCGAGCTCCAGCACCTGGTCGCGCGCAAGCCGAACCCCCGCGACGGCCGGGGCACGCTGGCAGAGATCACCGCAGCGGGCCGGGAGGTCATGCAGCGCGCGACCGATGACCTGATGCGGTCCGAGTTCGGCATGAGCGGATACAGCCCGGAGCAGCTCCAGGACATGTTCGGCATGTTGCGCAGCCTCCGGGTGACGGCCGGAGACTTCAAGGACAGTTAGCCGGTCAACCGCTGATCTGCGAGCTGGTCAGCCAGTGATCGGCGACGGCTGCCAGGTCTTGCCGCCGTCGCTAGTGACGTAGATCTCGTGCAGGTTCGGGTTCGCCGGCACCGCGACTCCCAGTTTGGTGCCCGTCATGCCGACGTAGCTGAAGCCTTCGGCTCGGGACTGGCCAGTGAAGGCTGGCCGACTGCCAGGTCGTGCCGCCATCTGCCGAGTAGTCGATTCCGGTCGTGGTGGCCAGCACCGACCTGGCCGCTCGCTGCCGACGCGAGCGACGTCGGCGTACCCGACGCGGGAATGTTGCCGACCTTCTGCCAGGTCGCGCCATCTGCCGACGTGTAGAGGACGATCTGTGCGGAGCCGCCTGCTGGGTGGCTCGCGCAGCTGAGGAAGAGCTTCTGGCCGGCCGCGAGCTGGGCGGCCGGAAATTGGGTAGCGGCAGACTGGACGGCGGCCCAGCCGACATCCGAGGGGCCGGGATTGCAGGGCGCCTGCCCGGCCGCGTGCCACATACCGCCGGCGGCCGTTGCTGGTCCGGCCAGTACCTCGCCTGACGGCGTGAGCAGGTAGCCGGTGCCGTCGCCGGAGATCACCAGCAGCGGGGCTGCCGACGATGTGGACTGCATCTGCGAATACGCGCTGGGGACGCTGACCGGTGTCCAGGTCCTGGTACCTGGCACCGACGTCCACAGCGAGAAGCTCGTGCAGCTGGCGGCGTAGTTCGATCCAGTGCCTGTGCACGCCCCGAACACGGCGAACGCCCGAGCGGGCGACGCCTCCACGTCAATGACGCGCTGGCCGTTGGTGTCTTCGTGATGCCATGGCCAGCCGCCGCCGCTGGTCTCATACAGCGCCGGACCGTAGGCCCACCCGTCGCGCAGATTCGCGAAGCGCAGCTGGCTGACGCCGGAGCTACCCGACGGCGACGGGCCGGGCGCAGCGGGGCGCTGACGCCGTACCAGCTCTGCCCGTAGGTCGACGTGCCGGCCAGCGAGGTGCAGTTCACGGTCGCGCACGGCGGTCCGGCTTGGCCGATGACCGCACCGACCACGGTGTTATGGCCGGTGCCGACGAACGTTACCGAGGTCGGCTGGAAGTTGGCCGGTGGCAACGTGCGGGACGTGGTCGTCGACAGATGGGTGTGTTGCCGGGTCTGGATGCGCTTGTGTCTGGTGACGAATGGCGCGGGGTGTGGTGCTGCCGCTTCCGCTGGTCTGCAGCGACGGAGCGGCGCTGCCGATCGCGATCGGGGGGTTGTGGTGGTGCCCTGGCTGGTGTGCAGCCGAGATGAGCTGGGGCGTGGCAACGGCGGCGGCCAGGACGACGGCGCAGCCGGCCGCGGCGACAGTCGCCTGTCTTGTCTTGCGGCGCCTGGCGCGCTGCCTGATCTGGGCCAGCGAGCCCGGCGGCGGACTCAGGGGCGTCACGTTGCTCCCCAGCCAGTCGTCGATTGGATCGCGCGGGCTAGTCACGGGCGTCTCCGATTGCCGCTTTCAGCCGGGCCCGGGCGTTGAACAGGTCGGCCTTGATCGTGCCCTCCGGGCGGCCGAGCATGACCGCCACCTCCTTGAGCCCGAAACCGCCGTAGTAGTGCAGCAGGAACGGGCTGCGCAGCCGCTCGGGCAAGGCCTGGATAAGGGCCCGGACATCGACATCCTGGGCCGGGTGATAGGCGGGCTCGGCCGGGCCCGCCGCGGTCATCACCCGGATCGCGTTGCGCTCCCGGCCGGACTTGCGCCAGTGATCGCGGACCAGATTGGTAGCGATCATGTAGAGGTAGCTCTGCGGATTGTCCAGCCCCGACCAGCGCGAGAGCAGCCGGGTAAACGCCTCGGACGCAATCTCATGCGCGATCTCGTCATCATCGACCAGTCTGCGGACCCAGCCCGCCAGGCGCGGATAACAGGCATTGAACAGGTCCTCGACTGCCTGCTGGTCCGACGTGCGGAGCCTCGCCACCGTGCTCCTCTGGTTCGACGGGCTCCCTTGCCGGGCCGTACGGGCGGGTACCAGCGGCCACGTTAGCTGAAAGGACCCCGAGTCCTCCAGGGACGCAGCGCGCGGACGGAGCACAGCACAGCCTGCACCGGTTACCCCGTCTTGCATAGCTCTACCACATTTCTACCGTTGGGAGAACAACCTCGTTCCCGGCATATAAAACGCATGGCGGGCACTACCTATGACGACGCACGGCCGGGATGGTTGGGGCAGCCGCTGGAGTTGCCGGGCCGCTGCCAGGCCGTAGTGGACGTCCAACCTTTCTCGCCGGTCTCCGGGTAGACTGGGGGTAGATAGTAGGACGTCCAACTATTTTGCCGCTTGGGGTGCTCGATGGCCGACGGACAGGGCACCGGACGCAGGGGGAGGGCCGCGGCGGAGCCGTGACGCGGCCGGGAGCGCTGGCAGCGGCGCTACGACGCCGCGCGAAAGCGGGACGCCGACTTCAGCACGCTGTCCGGGGTCGAGGTCGACCCGGTCTACGGGCCGCCTGAAGGCGCGGTCGTGCCTGGCTTCGACCGGATCGGCTGGCCGGGGGAGTTCCCGTTCACGCGCGGGCTGTACCCGGCCGGATACCGGGGCCGGACCTGGACCATCAGGCAATTCTCCGGATTCGGGAACGCGGTACAGACCAACGAGCGGTACAAGATGCTGCTGCAGGCCGGCGGCGGCGGGCTGTCGGTGGCGTTCGACATGCCGACGCTGATGGGCCGCGACTCCGACGACCCGCGCTCGGCGGGCGAGGTCGGTCACTGCGGCGTGGCGATCGACTCGACCGCGGACATGGACGCGCTGTTCGGCGGCATCCCGCTCGCGGACATCACCACCTCCATGACGATCAGCGGCCCGGCGGTCCCTGTGTTCTGCATGTACCTGGCCGCGGCTCAGCGCCAGGGTGCCGATATCGGCAAGCTGAACGGGACGCTGCAGACTGACATCTTCAAGGAGTACATCGCTCAGAAGGAGTGGCTCTTCCCGCCGCAGCCGCACCTACGGCTGATCGGCGACCTGATGGAGTACTGCGCCGAGCACATCCCGGACTATAAGCCGCTGTCGGTGTCGGGCTACCACATCCGCGAGGCGGGCTCCACGGCGGCGCAGGAGCTCGCCTTCACGCTGGCAGACGGGTTCGGCTACGTCGAGCTCGGGCTGTCTCGCGGGCTCGACGTGGACGTGTTCGCGCCGGGGCTGTCGTTCTTCTTCGATGCGCACATCGACTTCTTCGAGGAGATCGCCAAGTTCCGCGCCGCGCGCCGGATCTGGGCCCGCTGGCTGCGCGATGTCTACGGGGCGAAGACCGATCGGGCGCAATGGCTCCGCTTCCATACCCAGACTGCGGGCGTATCGCTGACAGCCCAGCAGCCGGAGATGAACGTGGTGCGGACCGCTGTCGAGGCGCTCGCCGCAGTACTCGGCGGAACTAACTCCCTGCACACGAACGCCCTCGACGAGGTCCTCGCGCTACCGAGCGAGAAAGCCGCCGAGATCGCGCTGCGAACCCAGCAGGTGCTCATGGCCGAGACCGGCGTCGTCAACGTCGCCGATCCGCTGGGCGGTTCCTGGTACTTGGAGGCCCTGACCGACAAGCTCGACGCTGAGGCCGAGGAGATCTTCGCCCGGATCAAGTCGATGAGCCAGGACGGGACGATGACCAGCGGCATCCTGCGCGGGATCGAGGACGGCTGGTTCATGTCCGAGATCGCCGAGGCCGCATTCGCCTACCAGCAGAAGCTGGAGAAGGGCGACAAGCAGGTGGTGGGCGTGAACTGCCACACCGACACCGTCGAGCAGCCAATCGAGATCCTGCGGGTGGGCCACGAGGTAGAGGTCGAGCAGGTGCGGGCTCTGGGTGCGCGGAAGGCGGGCCGGAACGAGGCCGAAGTCAGCGCGGCTCTGGCCGACATGCTCGCTGCTGCGAGGTCAGACCAGAACATGATCCCGCCGATGATCGCAGCAGCTGCCGCCGAAGCAACGCTAGGCGAGATCTGCGGGGCGCTGAAGGACGAGTGGGGCGGTTACTTCGAGGCGCCCGCGTTCTAACGGGGCGAAGCCCCGTGCTCCGGGTTTCGGATTTAGACGGCCAGCCGCGCGGGTTTTGGGGGGTTCACGGGGGGCGGAGCGCCCCCGTGGGTGGGGTGTGCACGGGCGCTCCGCCCCCCGCGGGTGGGAATACACGGTGGCCAGCGCAGGGTTCTCGCAGGAGGTACACGGGCGGCAGCCGAGCGTGTAACGGGTTTGGGCGGTAAACGGCCCCCGGCGTTTGGTCTCGGGGGGTACACGGGCGGCGCAGCCGGCGTGTAACGGGTTTGGGTGGTAAACGGCCCCCGGCGTTTGGTCTCGGGGGGTACACGGGGGGCGGGCCCCCCGTGGGTGCGGCAGGATGGAGTCATGAAGCAGCCGCGGGACTTTTCCCTCCATGGGGCCATCGACCTGGGCGCGCGCCAGGCCGCTGTGCAGCGCAGGCAGCGCGCTGCGGAGCAGGGCACGGCCGAGGCAGGCCAGCCGGGCGATCAATCGGGCCTGATCATTGACGTTACCGACGAGACGTTTAACGCTGAGGTCGTCGCCCGGTCGCGGACCGTTCCTGTCGTACTCGACCTGTGGGCCGAGTGGTGCGGACCGTGCAAGCAGCTCAGCCCGGTCCTCGAGAAGCTTGCGACCGAGGCGAATGGCGACTTCGTGCTCGCCAAGGTGGACGTCGACGCCAACCCGCAGCTGAGTGCGGCGTTGCAGGTTCAGAGCATCCCGATGGTAGTGGCGATCGTGGCCGGGCAGGTCGTCGACGGATTCCTGGGCGCCATGCCCGAGTCGCAGGTCAGACAATGGCTCGGACAGGTAATGCAGGTCGCTGACCAACTCGGGCTGCAGCCCGGTGCTAGCGGCGCGCTGTCTCCTGACGGGGCGCACATTGCTGAAGCGGGCGGGGAGGCCGGCGAGAGGGCTGCGGACTACCCAGACGCGTCAGGCGGCCCGGATGGCACCGACATCTTCGCTGAAGCGCAAGACGCCATGGAGCGGGGCGACATGGACGCTGCGGCCGCTGCGTTCCAGAAGGTGCTCGACGCCGACCCGGGCGACCCGGTGGCAACCATGGGCCTCGGCCAGGTGAACTTGCTCCGCCGCGTCGACAGCTACGACCAGGCTGCGGCCAGGCGGGAGGCTGACGGCAGGCCGGACGACGCGGACGCGCAGGCGCGGGTTGCCGACATCGATCTCGCAATGGGCCGGATCGAGGCCAGCTTCGACCGGCTGCTCGACACGGTCAGGCGCACGTCCGGGGAAGAGAAGGACAAGGCGCGCAGGCATCTGCTCGGCCTTTTCGAGATCTTCCCGCCCAAGGACTCGCGAGTCAGCAAGGCACGGTCTGCGCTGTCCAGCTTGCTGTTCTAAGGCTCCGGCCGTTCCGCGCTCCGGCCGTTCCGCGCTCCGGCCGTCGGCAGTTACCCGGAACCCGCGAGCTGCTCGAGTGCGGGAAGGGCCGCCTTGAGCACGGCGAGCTGATCGGCAGGCAACGCCTTTATCATGTCGGTGAGCAGACTGGTGGCTTCGTCTCGGATGCGCTCCAGGACATCTTCGCCGCTGTCTGTCACGGTGACGAGGTAGGCGCGGGCATCGTCAGGCGCCGGCTGCCGGAGCAGGTAGCCGCGGTCTTCCAGCACGTTTACCAGCCGGGTGAGCGTCGACGGCGCGATGCGCTCGGCGGCCGCCAGGTCGCCAAGGCGGATCGGTCCGCTTTTACCGACGGAAGACAGCGTTGACAGCTGACTCGGCGTCAGGCCGGCCACGTCATGCTTACGCAGCCGCCGGGATAGCCGCAGGACCGCGACTCGAAGCCGCGCAGCGTCAATGCCGGGTTGGTCGCCCGCAGCCGCCGACCGCGGTCCGGCGATGCCGGGCGTCACCGGCACGGCAGTGCTACTCAATCCAGAGGACACCCTTGCAGGGTACGTCCCGGTCGGCCGGTTGTTGTCCATCCTGGCCGCTTGCCACGCATTATCAGGCGCCGCCGCGCCAGCGTTCAGGTTGGTGTCGCATGATGGGGCTATGCAGGAGCAGTCCCTCAGCGGCCGCCTGCTGGCGGCCACCCCGCAGCTGGGCGATCCTAACTTCCGCCGGACGGTCGTCTTGATCGTGGAGGACGACCTGGATGAGGGCACGCTGGGCGTCATACTGAACCGGCCCACGGAGGTCCCGCTCGATCAGGTGCTCGAGCCCTGGACTCCGCTGGCGTCCGGCCCACCAGTGGTATTCCGCGGCGGGCCGATCTCGCCGAACAGTGCGCTGGCACTGGCGCTCGCGCACGGCAACGATGAGCCAGTCGGCTGGCGATCACTCGACGGCACCCCGATGATGTCCAGGATCGGCCTCGTCGACCTTGGCGCGCCGCCTGAGCTGCTGGCCGATGGCATTACCTCGATGCGGGTGTTCGCCGGGTATGCCGGCTGGGGCGCGGGTCAGCTGCGCGAGGAGATCGACGAGGGTGCCTGGTATGTGCTGCCGGGCGACCCGGCTGACGCGTTTGCCGCCGATCCTGCCCGGCTGTGGCAGCAAGTGCTGCGGCGGCAGGGTGGCGACCTGGCCCTGGTAGCGACATTCCCGGACGATCCGGAGTGGAATTAGACGATCCGGAGTGGAATGAGCCGCGCGTAGACTGGGGCACCGTGAGCACAGAAGTGATACCTGGTACCGACGTCCGCCAGGACGAAGACGTCCGGCCTGACCTCTCATTCGGGGACGGCGACCACGAGCGGTTCGCGCACTATGTCCAGAAGGACAAGATCGTGGACAGCGCCGTGACCGGGACGGCCGTCGTTGCGCTGTGCGGGAAGGTCTGGGTGCCCAGCCGGGATCCTAAGAAGTTCCCCGTATGCCCTGACTGCAAGCGGATCTACGACGGGCTACCTGAGGGCGACGACTAAGCCGACTGGCCTAGAGGCGTCCCGCTGAGCGTGATGCCCGCCGCGCGCATCTCCTGTACCGCCGCGGCGGTGGTCGGCTCGGCCACGCCGGCTGTGAGGCTGAGCAGCACCCGAGTGGCGAACCCGGCCGCTGTGGCGTCCGCTGCGGTCGTTCGCACGCAGTAGTCCGTGGTCAGCCCGGCCACGTCGATCTCGGTCACCCGGCGGTCGCTGAGCCAGCGCAGCAAGGTGTCCCCAACGGCGCTGGCGCCCTGGAACCCGCTGTAGGCAGCGGCGTACTGGCCCTTGCGGAAGATCTCCTCGACCCGGCCGGTGTCCAGATCCGGGTGAAAGTGCGCCCCGTTGGTCCCGGCCACGCAATGCGGCGGCCAGCTTGCGACGTAATCGGGCTCGGCGGAGAAGTGGGCTCCCGGATCTACGTGGAAGTCCTGAGTGGCCGCCACGTAGTCATATCGCTCGCCATCCGGGCCCGCCAGGTAGGCCGAGATCGCGCGGGCCACGGCGGCGCCGCCCGCTACGGCCAGCGACCCGCCCTCGCAGAAGTCGTTCTGCACATCGACGATCAAAAGTGCGCGCACGGGGCTGAGCGTAGCGCTAGCCAACGTCGGCGGGCATACCCGAGGTAATCCTGACGAGCTCGTCGAAGGTGGTCGGAAACACCGTGTGCACGTGGCCGGCCGCAGCCCAGACGACGTCGTAGGACCGCAGTGCTGTGTCCACCAGCGTGCGGATCGGTCTCGGGTGGCCGACCGGCGCGACGCCGCCGATGCGCTGGCCGGTGCAGGCGTAGACGAAGTCGGGATCAGCGCGGCCGACCTTCTCGGCACCAACCTCGGCCGCGACCTTGGCCGTGTCGACGCGGTGCGCACCGCTGGTCAGGACCAGGAGCGGCTCTCCGTCGGCACTGAACACCAGGCTGTTGGCGATGGCACCGACCTCGCAGCCAAGCTGGGCGGCAGCGGTGGCCGCGGTCGGGGCGGGCTCGGATAGCTCGCGGACCTGCCCCTGAACGCCGAGGGCGGCTAGCTGGCCGGCAACGTGTTCCGCGTTCTTGTGCACCGGCTCAGTCTGGCATGGCGGCCCGCGGCACGGGCAACCGTATTACGCCGCCGCCCGGTCAGTCGTGGTCCGGCTGGAACACGGTGGGGATCGCCGGGTAGCCGCGCGATAGCTGACGGGCGTGCGTCGGCAGCTCGGACAGCGCATCGACGTGCCTGGCCCGCGCCGTCGCCGGTGATTCCCGCGCGATGATCTGGCCGTGACGGACGAGCGGCTGCAGCAGGGGCCTTCCGCCGTTCCCGCCCGCGGGCTCAGAATCGGTGACCAATTCGGCCGTGGCCGTCCCGGTCTCATCGAGCTGTCGGACCGCCCACTTGCGGCCGCCTCGCGACGGCTTGCCGACCGACCGCTTGGCGACCGGGCGCAGTGGACCGGGTGCCTCGGAGTCCGCCCGGGCGACCAGCTTGTAGACCAGCGCGGCGGTCGGCGCGCCCGATCCCGTCACCAGGGACGTGCCGACGCCGTAGCCATCGACGGGCTCAGCGGCCAGGGCAGCTACCGAGAACTCGTCCAGGTCGCCGGTGAGCACGATCCTGGTCTTGGTGGCGCCAAGGGAGTCGAGCTGCGCGCGGGCCTCGCGGGCGACGACGGCTAGGTCGCCGCTGTCGATCCGGATCGCGCCGAGATCGGGGCCGGCGAGCTCGACCGCGGTGCGGACCGCGCCTGGCACGTCGAAAGTGTCGACGAGCAGCGTAGTGCCCGGCCCGAGCGCGTCGAGCTGGGCACCGAACGCCTGCTTCTCGCCCTCGAACAGCAGGGTGAACGCGTGTGCGCTTGTTCCGCTGGTCGGCAGTCCGTAGCTGTATCCGGCGCGCAGGTTCGAGGTGGTCGCGAAGCCGGCGATGTAAGCGGCTCTGGCGGCGGCGACAGCCGATCGCTCGTGGGTGCGGCGAGAGCCCATCTCCACCAGCGGGCGGCCATGGGCGGCCGTCACCATCCGGGACGCGGCCGAGGCGATCGCGCAGTCATGGTTGAAGATCGACAGCGCGAGAGTCTCGAGTATGACCGCCTCGGCGAAGGGCCCCTCGACGACCAGGATCGGCGAGCCAGGGAAGTAGCAGTCGCCCTCGGCATAACCCCAGATGTCACCGCTGAACTGGTAATTCCGCAGGAACTCAAGCGTGGGGCCGTCGGCGATTCTGGCGCGCTCAAGGAACTCCAGCTCGGCGTCGCCGAACCGGAACTCCTGCAGCGCGTCCAGCAGCCTGCCGGTGCCGGCGACCATGCCGTAGCGGCGGCCGTTCGGCAGATGCCGCGCGAACATCTCGAACACGGCGCGCCGGTGCGCGGTCCCGCTCGCCAGCGCGGCCCGCACCATGGTCAGCTCGTAATGATCGGTCAGCAGCGCGGTACCGGTCCCATCACGGTCGCGCGCCAGGTCGAAGCTCACCAGGGCAGCTTACGGAACGACTGTGCAGGCCGAATCGCAGCGTCATGGCACCGCCGAGCAGGACGGGCCGCATCGGCGCAACCGCACGGCTGTTCCCCGGATCCGGAGGAGTTCGCCCACCTGTGCCGCGACGCTGCAGGCCCGGTTGGTGACGTCGGCCCAGTTGTACCGAACCGTCAGGATGCCGACGCTCGCGTGTTCGTTGTCGCGGTGACTGTCGTCCCAGCGCTGCTCCGGCGGATGCGCGGCTCGCCCGTCAAGTTCGACTGCTAGCTTGGCCTCCTCGTAAAGGTTGTCGACGTATCGCGTGCGGTTTCCGGTGACGATCTTCGCCTGCCGCTGAGCGGGCGGCAGGCCATGCGCACGCTCGACGTTGCGGACGTAGCGCAACTCGAGGTTGGACTGAGCGCCGTCGCCCACATCGGCTAGCGCAGTCAGCAAGCCAATGCGCCAGCGCACTTTCGATCGCGTCTGGAGTGCAGTCGTCAACCGCGCTGGGGTCGTCAGCCGCCGGCCGACGGCACGACACAGCCAGTCGAAGGCCTCGTCGAAGCTTGCTGAACTCAGTGCGAGGTCCAGCACCGTTTCGTCAATACGTGTCCGCGGCGGGAGCAGGGCAGGGTGCCGCGTTTGGTCGAGGCAGCGCGAGAAGTGCACGACGCCGCCGCGAATGATGCCGGCGCGTCGGCCGGCCGGGACTGTCACATGAATGAGACCACCGGGCGCGCGGTCTAGCCCGTAAAGCTCAGCAGCCGTCCGGTAGCTGAGTGCCGCACCATCGCCTGCCCGCAGCACTGCGGCCCACAGCTCGGCGTCTCGGGGTGGCGAGCCGGTGAAGCAGGCGTACACCCCGCGCTGCAGTTGCTGCCATCTCTTGCACCGCAGCTGGTTGTCGACGACCGCAGACGGTAGCCCGGCGCCGAGCGCCTGCTGACGGGAGATCACCCCCGATTGTGTGCGCAGTATTTCGGCAAGTGTCGGTGATGTGGCTAGCGTCATGCGCGTCAGGCTGCCGTCGACAGGGCTGCGGCCGCCACGCTAGCTGTGGCCCTGTGGATAACCGCTCAAGACCACTTTGCGTTTGCAGTTTTCAGCGCTATTTACTGAAAACTGCAAACGCAAGCAGAAGGGGCGCAATGTCCGTGCGTTCGCGTCCGGCCGGGGTGGAACACTAACTTCGGGAGAGTGGCACACTGACCTACTGGGGAGGTGACGGCAGGTGGGCGTCGCGCCAGCTGAGGTTGAGCAGCCAGTGACAGGGCAGGATGCGGCTCTGGACGCACCCTGGGTGACTGTCGTCTGGAATGACCCGGTAAACCTCATGAACTACGTGACCTACGTGTTCCAGAAGGTCTTCGGCTATCCCAAGGCCAAGGCGGAGAAACTCATGCTGGACGTGCACCACAGGGGCAAGGCGGTGGTGTCCGCCGGCTCCAGGGAAGCCATGGAGCGCGATGCTGAGACGCTGCATGGCTACGGCCTGTGGGCGACCGTGACCCACGACTCGTGAGCTGGGACATCCTTTCGTGAGCTGGGGCATCTTCCCATCGGATGAGGGTGACGCGAGCATCGGCGCGGCTGCCGCATTCCGGCCCGTTCCCGGCGGTGCTGCCGCGTTCTTCGAGGCAGGCCCAGGCAGATGTGATCCGGAGCCTGGTCAGCCAGATCGCCGAGCTGGTCAGCGCCGACAGTAACGCCGCCGAGACGGGACCGGACAGGAACGACATGGAGGCCCAGCTCGGCCTGTCCAGTCACGCTGAGCTGCCCGACGACCCAGTGCTCGCCAGGCTCCTCCCTGACGGGTACTCCGAGGACCCGCTGGCTGCGGCCGAGTTCCGCCGGTACACCGAGGAGACGCTGCGCTCGGGCAAGGTCGCCTCGGCGCAGGCGGTGTTGTCCTCGCTGCCGCCTGGCGGCGGGGAGGTACGGCTCAGCGAGCCAGACTGCCAGCAGTGGCTCCGCGCGCTGAACGACGTCCGGCTGGCGCTAAGCGTCCGGCTCGGAATTACCGATGAGAACCAGGAGCTATCAGAGCACCTGCTGCCCGGGGACCCGCGTGCCGCGTATATCTGGGTTTATCAGTGGCTGGCATATCTGCAGGACAGCCTGATCGAGGCGCTTTCTTAGGTTTGGGCTAATCTGCCGCCATGCTGACGATCAGCGCGGAGCTGCGCGCCCAGATCCTGGCGCACGCCCGCACCGACCATCCCGACGAGGCGTGCGGCGTGATCGCCGGACCGGAGGGCAGTGACCGTCCGGAGCGGTTCATCCCGATGCTCAACGCTGAGCGCTCGCCCACGTTCTACCGGTTCGACTCGCTCGAGCAGCTGCGCGTGTGGCGGGAGATGGACGACCGCGGCGAGGAGCCCGTGGTGATCTATCACTCGCACACCGCCACGGAGGCCTACCCGTCCCGGACCGATATTTCCTATGCCAGCGAGCCCGCCGCCCATTATGTACTAGTTTCGACGAGAGATCCGGACCGTGATGAGTTCCGCTCGTTCCGGATCGTGGACGGCGAGGTGACCGAAGAGGACGTAGCTGCCGAGCCGGAATGATCGCGGCCAGCCGCCGGTTGCACGGCCTAGAGGACGCCGCCGGCCCGACGCCCCTGGGCCGGCGCCGGAGCGGTAGGCCCACCGAAGACCCACCAGCGTACGTAGTCACTGGAGCAGACAGTCATGGCAATCGAGGTCCGTATCCCGACCATCCTGCGCAGCTACACCGGCGGCCATAAGGCGGTTGAGGGCTCGGGCAGCACTCTCGAGGAGCTATTCGCCGATCTCGACGGCCGTTACGACGGGCTGCGGGAGCGGCTGATGGACGACTCGGGCCTGCGCCGCTTCATCAACGTGTACCTGAACGACGAGGACGTTCGCTTCCTGGGCGGCCTGGCCGCGCCGGTGAGCGACGGCGACACCGTCACGGTGCTGCCGGCGGTAGCCGGCGGCGCGGGCTGACGCACGATCGCGAGGCCGGCTGACACATGCGGTACGACTCCCTGCTAGACGCCACGGGCGGGACACCGCTGGTCGGGCTGCCCCGCCTGTCGCCGAGCCCGGAGGTGCGGCTATGGGCCAAGCTCGAGGACCGGAACCCGACCGGGTCGGTGAAGGACCGGGCGGCGACCTACATGGTGGCGGCGGCGGAGAAGGACGGGCTGCTGCGTCCCGGTTCGGTCATCCTGGAGCCGACGTCCGGCAACACCGGCATCAGCCTGGCCCTGGTAGCCAGGCTGCGGGGTTACCAGCTGATCTGCGTCATGCCTGAGAACACCTCGGTCGAGCGGCGGATGCTGCTGGAGGCGTATGGCGCGTCCATCATCTCCTCGCCCGCGGCTGGCGGCTCGAACGAGGCGGTCCGGGTGGCTCGGGGCCTCGCGACCGAGCACCCCGACTGGGTGATGCTGTACCAGTACGGCAACGAGGCCAATGCTCGCGCGCACTACGAGACGACCGGACCCGAGCTCCTCGCCGACCTGCCAGAGATCACGCATTTCGTGGCCGGGCTCGGCACCTCAGGAACGCTGATGGGTACCGGCAGGTTCCTGCGCGAGCATGTGCCCGGGGTCCAGATCGTGGCGGCTGAGCCCCGGTACGGCGAGCTGGTCTACGGGCTGCGCAACCTGTCCGAGGGATTCGTGCCAGAGCTCTATGACGAGTCTGTGCTCACGTCCCGGTTCTCGGTCGCGTCGGCCGATGCGCTGCGCCGGACCAGGGAGCTGCTGTCGGAGGAGGGCCTGTTCGCCGGCATCTCATCGGGGGGCGTGCTGCACGCTGCCCTCGGCCAGGCGGCCAAGGCGCAGAAGGCGGGCGAGCGCGCGGACATCGCCCTGATCATCGCTGACGCCGGCTGGAAGTACCTGTCGACCGGCGCGTACGGCGGAACGCTTGAAGAAGCCGAGGCGAGGCTGGAGGGGCAGCTCTGGGCCTGACGGCAGCGGCCAGTCGCGGGAGCGCAGCGCTGCCGGACCACTATGCGTGACAACCCCCGAGTAGAAGGCGAGCCAGCCCGGATGACGGTATTCGACGAGGCGACCGCGGTCAGCCGGCGTAGCGAGGCGGAGGACGCGGCCGGGCAGCTGACCGCGTCCACCGGGGTGTGGCTGTATGACGCCGCGGCGGACCCACGGTTCGCCCTCGTCGCGCCGGGCGGGACGGCACCGCCCGCCGTCAATGGCGGCGCGCTGCTGGCGACCGTCCTGCGCGCCGTGCTTGACTGCTCGCCGCACCCGCATCCGGTGGCGACCAGCGCTAACTTCCTCAGGGTGCCGCAGCTGGCCGCGGCGGAGGTGCAGGTCAGCTGGCTCAAGCACGGCAAGACCGCGTCGACGGCGCGGGCGACCCTGGTCCAGGACGGCCAGGCCATCCTCGATACGACTGTTACCACGGGAACGGTGCCTGACGGGCCGGTCCAGCCCGCAAGCAACGCGGCCGATCGGGCCCCAGGCGGCCTCGCGGGTGCTCGACTGGACCGGCGAACCGCCGCCGTTCCCCTCTATTGACGAATGCATCGATCTGGGCAACTGGCCTGGCTCGGTGGCAGCGGACGGCACGGCCGGGTTCCCCGCTCAGGTCGAGGTCCTGCTCGATCCCGCCTGCACGGGCTGGCGTGGCGGCCAGCCATCGGGCGTGCCGGAGATGCGGGGCTACGTCCGGCTGCGGGAACATCGCGACCCCGACGCGCTCTTGCTGGCGCTCGCGGTCGACGCCCTGCCACCGGTGGTGTTCGGCCTGGGCGCCACCGGCTGGGCGCCGACCGTGGAGCTCACCTGGTATATGCGCGCCGTGCCTGCGCCGGGCCCGCTGCAGGTGGCAGCGCGCTGCCGGCACGTCAGCGGCGGCTGGTTCGACGAGGAGGCTGAGGTCTGGGATGCGGCCGGCCGCCTGGTCGCGCAGAGCAGGCAGCTGGCTCGGGTTGGCCGCGGACCGCTGCGCACGCTGGCCAACGGCTCGGCTGGCCTGGCTTCGGCCAAAGTCCGCGCCGAGTGAGCCTCAGGGGACGCTCTTGATCCGCCAGACGAAGACCGAGGCGAGAGCGGCGACGACGGCAGTCCCGGCGAAAAGCGTCGGGTAGCCGCCCAGCGACACCAGCGGGCCCGCGATCGCGGCGCCGATCGCGGCCGGGCCGACGATGGCGATGTTGATGATGCCGAGGTCCTTGGCGCGGTCTGCGGCGGCTGGCAGCACCTGGGTGATCAGAGCCTGGTCGACAGCCAGGTAGGCGCCGAAGCCCATGCCGAACAGCACCGCGGCAACGATCGAAGCGTCCCAGGTCTCCACGAACGTCAGCAGCAGCGCCGCCACGCCCATCAGCGAGCCCGAGATCGTGACGATCATCTTCCGCTTGCCGACCCGGTCGGAGTAGATGCCGCCGAGGACAGCGGTCAGCACCACGCACAGCGTGTAGATGACGATCAGGATCAGCAGGCCCGTCGCTGCCGCGATGTGATCGCTCTTGTACAGCTGCACTTTGTCGCGGAGGAAATACAGCAGGTAGAGCGTGCCCATGGCAATGGCTAGCGACGCCAGGAACCTGGTGAGCCACGCCCAGGCGAAGTCCGGGTACTCCCGCGGGCTGATCCAGTAGGCCTGCGCCAGCTTCTTCCAGGAGAAGGCGTCAGCGTGCCGCGGATCGAGCGGGTGGTCGGGGGTCAAGAACACGAACGGGATCACGAGCACGAAGAACAGCGCGGCCATCACGTAATAGCCGGGGACGACCTTGCTGGCGAAGACGAGAACTACGAGCACCGTACCGACGACCAGGCCGAGGGCTTGCGGCATGCCGACCCAGCCGGCCACCGTCGCTCGCTGCCGGACCGGGACGTGGTCGGGGACTGCCGCGCTCAGGCTGGCATACTCGCCGTTCTGAAAGGCGCTGAACAGCACCCAGAAGATCGCGACGCCGGCCACGGTGCGCTGGTGGGCTAGCAGCAGCATGCTGAGGGCGCCAAGGAGCGCCATGATCAGCGTCCACCGGTGGCGGCGCCCGTTCAGGCCGAAAAAGCTGTAAGCGACCGTGGTCCGGTCGGACAAGGCTCCGGCCACCGGCGTGGCCAGCACCGAGGCAACGGCGCCGACGCCGGACACGATCGCCAGGGCCTGGATCTTGTGCTTGCTGTCGATGTCCTGGAGCTGGATCGGCAGCAAGACCTGGATCGGGGTCAGCGAAGCCATCCACATGCCCAGGCTTGCCAGGCTCAGCCCGGCGACCCAGCCCGGCCGGACGTGCACGGAAGGCTCGGCCAGCGCCAGCGGGACCGAGCGGTCCTGCTCGGTGGACTGGTTGGTCATGACACCTCCGCGGGCGTCGGGCTCGCCCTTGTCGCTCGCCTGGAGTCCTACTGCTGATCAAGTCGTTTGGGGGATGATAGTCGTAGTGCGAGCTTTGTCGACAGGTTCGACCGCCGATTAGCTGCCAGGGCGAGCTATTGTCAGTCGCTGTGGCGACAGCGGATTCCTGGCTCTTCCCGCAGCGGCCGTGCAGGTAACGATCGTGGGCTGCTCGGGCAGCTTCCCCGGTCCGCAGAGCCCGGCATCTTGTTACCTGATTGATACCGGCGACTTCCGGCTGGTTCTCGACCTAGGGAACGGGGCAGTAGGCGCCCTGCAGCAGTACACGGGCCTCGGCCACGTCGACGCGATCTGCCTGAGCCACCTGCACGCTGACCATTGCATGGACATGATCGGCTACTCGGTCTACCAGAATTACCATCCAGAGGGCCCGCGGCCGCGCATCAGTGTCTACGGTCCGGATGGCACGCACGAGCGGCTCGGCAGGGCTCTTGGCAGCGAGCACCCCGGCATGACCGATGCGTTTGAGTTCACCACCCTGACGGCCGGCACGATCGAGATCGGCCCGCTGCGGGTGAGCACGGGACACGTCAATCACCCGGTCGAGACCTTCGGCTTCCGGATCGAGCACGGCGGTCAGGTGCTGGCGTACTCCGCCGACACCGGACCGTCCGCGGAACTCGTCCGGCTCGCCAGCGGCGCGGACCTGCTGCTCAGCGAGGCGTCGTTCCTTGACGGCCCTGATCTGCCCGTCGATCGGCACCTGACCGCGCGGCAGGCAGCAGAGCATGCGGCCAGGGCGGGCGTAGGCGAGCTAGTGCTGACCCACCTGGTCCCGTGGAATGACCCGGCGACCAGCCTGGAGCAGGCGTCCGCGGCTTTCAGCGGCCCGCTTCGACTCGCCAGTTCCGGCCTCCGCCTTCTCGGCGGCACGTCGGCCTGACCGCCGGCAGCGGCGGCCGCAGCCCGCCGAGCCGCGTCCGACGGCGCATAGACTGCTCTGCCATGCGCGTGCTCGTCACCGGCGGCGCCGGGTTCATGGGATCACACCTGGCCGACGCTCTGATCGCCCGGGGTGACGAGGTCGCCGTCGTTGACGACATGTCGACCGGGCTGCCCGGCCGGGTCCCGGAGCGCGGCCGTCACGCACAAGGTCAGCGTCACCGAGGCGGACGCGCTCGGCGCACTAGTAGCGGAGTTCCGGCCGGAGCTGATCTGCCACCTTGCGGCGCAGATCGACGTCCGCGTGTCGGTCGCACATCCGGCGTTCGATGCCGAAGCCAACATCATCGGCACGGTGAACGTGCTCGAGGCCGCCCGTGCGGTCGACGCGCGAGTTCTGTTCTGCTCCACCGGTGCGGTCATCTACGGCCGTGACGCCCCGATTCCCTCCCTTGAGAATGTGCTGCCGCTGCCGGAGTCGCCGTACGGCGTCGCCAAGCACTGCAGCGAGCAGTACGTCGCGCTCTACAACCGGCTGCACGGGACGAGCCACGCGATCCTGCGCTTCGCGAACGTCTACGGCCCGCGGCAGGATCCGGCTGGCGCGGCTGGCGTGGTCGCCATCTTCTGCGCGCAGGCGCTGGCGGGTGAGCGCCCGACTGTCTATGGCGACGGTCGCCAGACCAGGGACTATGTGTATGTCGAAGACGCTGTAGGGGCGTTCCTGGCCGCCGCCGACAGCGGACGGCCGGGCACCTGGAACGTCGGCAGCGGAGTCGAGGTAAGCGTCCTGAAGCTCATCCAGGTGATCAGCGAGATAACCGGCCAGTCCATCGACCCGGTGTTCGCCCCGGCCCGCCCTGGCGAGCTGCTGCGCGGCGCGCTGGCCTCCGAGCGCGCCAAACGCGATCTCGGCTGGGCCGTGACAACCCCGCTGGCCGACGGGGTGGCCAGGGCGTACCGCTGGATCGAGGCCGGCATGCCGGAGCGGGCCGGCTGGTAGCACTAGGCTGGCGATCATGCCACGACCAGACGGACGACAGCCCGATCAGCTGCGCGACATCAAGATGACCAGGGGCTGGCTGGACCACGCCGAGGGATCGGTGCTGATCGAGTTCGGCGCGACCAGGGTGCTGTGCGCGGCCAGCGTGCAGGAGGAGCTGCCGCGCTGGCGCCGGGGCAGCGGGCAGGGCTGGGTGACGGCCGAGTACGCGATGCTGCCGAGGGCGACTAACACGCGCAGCGACCGCGAGTCGGTGAAGGGCAAGATCGGCGGCCGCACGCATGAGATCTCCAGGCTGATCGGCCGTTCGCTGCGCGCCTGCATCGATCCGAACGCGCTCGGTGAGAACACAATCATGATCGACTGTGACGTGCTGCAAGCCGATGGCGGTACTCGCACGGCTGCGATCACTGGCGGATACGTGGCGCTGGCCGATGCCATCAGCTGGCTGAAGGGACGGAAGCGCACGAGGGGCGAGCCTCTGGTTGCCTCGGTTGCGGCGGTCAGCGTCGGCATCGTCGACGGCGAACCGCGTCTCGACCTGTGCTACGACGAGGACGTCGCTGCGCAAACCGATATGAACGTGGTGTGCACCGGCGACGGCAGCTTCGTCGAGGTGCAGGGCACGGCAGAGCGCGAGCCATTCGATCGCAAGCTCCTCGACAGCCTGCTGGATCTGGCCGTGGGCGGCTGCGCCGAGCTGACCGAGCTCCAGCAGGCCGTGCTCGGCGCATGAAGCTCGTGCTGGCCACCGCCAATCCGCATAAGGTCATCGAGCTGAGCAGGATCCTTGAGGCCGGCCACATCGACGTGCCGCTGGCCAGCCTGACCGAGTTCCCCGGTGCTCCGGACGTGGCCGAGACCGGCGCGACATTTGCCGAGAATGCGCTGCTCAAGGCACATGCCATCGCTCAGTTCACCGGTCTGCCCGCGGTCGCCGATGACTCTGGCCTCTGCGTGGACGCGCTGAACGGCATGCCTGGCGTGCTGTCCGCTCGCTGGTCGGGCAGGCACGGCGACGACGCGGCGAACCTCCAGTTGCTGCTGGCCCAGCTCGCCGACGTGCCGGACGACCAGCGCGGTGCCCAGTTCGTCTGCGACGCGGTGCTGGCGCTGCCGGACGGCCGCGAGCACGTGAGCGAGGGCCGTGTGACTGGCCGTCTCATCCGCGAGCCGCGCGGCAGCAATGGGTTCGGCTACGATCCGATCTTCGTGCCCGGCTCTGCGAGCATTACGACCGCGGAGATGGACCCTGCCGACAAGGACCGGATCAGTCACCGCGGCAAGGCGCTGCGTGGCCTGGCCCCGGTTATCGCAGCCCTTCTCGGCTAGTCTCAGCATCAGCATTGCGGGAAGGGCCATCATTCGGGAAGGGAACGAGGCATGACCGACACTCGGCTGGCTCCCGGCGACGCGGCACCCGACTTCACCCTGCCGGATGCGCATGGCAATGCCGTGAGCCTGTCCTCGCTGCGCGGCAAGCGCGTCATCATCTACTTCTACCCGGCAGCGATGACACCGGGCTGCACGAAGCAGGCGTGCGACTTCCGTGACAGCCTGTCCAGCCTGGCCGCCGCCGGGTTCGCGGTGATCGGCATCTCGCCCGACAGCCCCGCGAAGCTTGCGAAATTCGCCGAGCGGGACGGCCTGACGTTCCCGCTGCTGAGCGACCCGGACCACAAAGTGCTGGACGCGTACGGCGCCTACGGGGAGAAAATGCTCTATGGCAAGAAGTCCGTCGGCGTCATCCGGTCAACTTTCGTAGTTGACCGGGATGGCAAGATCGAGAAGGCGCAGTACGCGGTGAAGGCCACCGGGCACGTTGCCCGGCTGCGCGCGGAGCTTGGCGTCTGACGCAGAACGAATCCGGCGGCATCGCCGGAAGCTGGGGCCGTAGCCCAACGGCAGGAGGCACAAGATTTAGGTTCTTGGCAGTGTGGGTTCGAATCCCACCGGCCCCACCAGTGTGATGTCTCAAGACATAGGATGGCTCCGAACCCACGTGGGGGTGCGGGGTCATTGTCTGCTGGCGGGTGTGGGTTCGGGCTGTGGGTCCGGGTGGGCTGGTAGTTGCGGTCGGGGTCGAGGGTGAGGTCGCGCAGGAGCTCGCCGGTGGCGGCGTCGATGATGCGGACGTGCAGGTCCGGGACGAGCAGGAGGACGTGGGTTCGCGGTGTGGGCGCGGCCGATGCCGATGTGGTGGAGCCGGCCGGCGTGGCGGAGGGTGAGGGTGCCGGTTGTGCCGATGATGTCGGCGCGGACGCGGTGGTGGGTGGCGGCGGCGCGGCTGCCGGGGGTGGCTTTGGGCCGGGCGGGAAGGCGGCGGCGGGGGTGTTGCGGTGCGGCAGCGACCGGTGGGGGCGGCGGGTGTTGTAGTAGCCGGTGAAGGCGTCGAGCTGGGCCTGCAGTTCGGTGAGGGTGGCGGCGGGCGTGACTGGGCGGCCGAGCCATTTCTTCAGGGTCTGCTGGAACCTTTCGACCTTGCCCTGGGTCTGGGGGTGGTTCGGCTTGCCGTTCTTCTGGGTGACGCCCAGGCGGCGCAGCTCATGTCGAAGCCGTTGCGGCCGCCGCGGCCGCCGGGCCGGGTGGTGAACACCATCGCCGTTATCGGTCAGCATGGCGGCGGGCATGCCGTGGACGGCGACGGCGCCGCGGAACGTGGCCAGCACGACCTGGCCGGTCACCGCGTGGCGCGCGGTCAGCTGCAGGGCATACCGGGAATGGTCATCGAGCCAGGTCAGGATCTCGGTCCCGGTGCCGTCGGCCAGCGGCCAGTGGGTGAAGTCGGACTGCCAGCACTGGTTGGGCTGCTCGGCCTGGAATCTGATGTAGGACGAGCGCGGGCGTTTCTTCGGCTCGGGAACCACCAGGCCGGCCTGGCCAGGTACCGGCTGACCGTCGCCGCCGACACCCGCACCTGGTGATGGTGGAGCAGGTGCCAGCAGATCGTATCCGGCCCGGCGTCCAGGCCACGGCCGGCGAGCCCCTTACGCAACTCGGCGATCAGGCCGGCAACCTGGCCGCTGATCGCCGCGGGTGAGGTCTTCGGCCGCCGCGACCGCGGCTCGAACGCCGCCTCGCCGTCGAGGCATACCGGGCGACCAGCCGCGACACCCAGCCCTGCGAGACGCCGTACGCGCGGGCTACCTCACCCTGGGACAGGCCCTCGATGACCACAGCCGTGATGACAAGACGTGCCTTCGACATCGCCCGACCCTGCAGGCCAGGCCATTCCTATGTCTTGAGACACGCCGCGATCAGCACTCTGATCCAGCCGCCCCCATGACGAGCCTGATATTCCTATGTCTTGAGAGACCCCATTCGCATGTCCTGAGGGTGGACACCACCGGCCCCACCAGTGTGATGTCGGGCGGCGTATTGGCTAGCCGAAAGTAGAGCGCCATGTTCCTGGTAGTAGTCGGAGGCGCTATCGCTGTCGCTGTGGCTATCGCAGCGCTGTACGACTTCAGGGTGCGACGCAAGGGCGGGCGCGCGTATGCCTCGACCGAGGACGCCTTTCAAAACCGAGTTCCTGCTTGCCATCGCGCGGCCGCTATTGCACTCCAGCGCCCTGACGGAGAGCCTCATCTCTGACGACACCGATGGCCTGCTGGGAGGCATCGGGTCGCTCGGGGTGCTGTCATCCGGTGCCGGCGGCCAGGCGGTTCAGGCCGCGCGGCGGCGGACTAGCCAGACCGTCGCGGCGATGAGCAGCACTGACAGCGCAAGCAGCCAGCCGCCCTCGATCCACTGGAAGGGCCAGAACCGGCTGGCCGGCTGATAGCTCGTCCATTGCGTATATCCGTGCTGGGTGAGGTAGTGCAGTATGTCGAGGTTCGTCTGATGCTTCTGTTCCTTGACGTCGGAGCCCTTCGCGGCGGAGGCGTGCACCACGGGCAGCATCCGATAGAACATGGAGGTCATGGCCTGGTTCATCGTGGACTGGCTGACCGTCGTGCCGCTCTTGGTCCACCACTGGCTGATGATCCACGCGGACGCGGGCGGGCTGAACAGGTTCCTGGTGAGCAGCGGCGTCAGGTAGTGCGGGCGCAGGTACAGCCCGGCGGCGAAGGCGAGCCCGATGCAGGCGGCCAGGGTGGCGGCCATGGCGGGGACGACGCGGCGGGTGAGCATGCCGGCCAGGGCGCCGATCGCGAAGGCGGCCAGTGTCCAGGCGGCGAACGCGACCCCGCGAAGGACGAACAGGTTGGCGAGCGGGGACTCCTCGGGAAGGTACAGGTTGCCCGTGGCGAGGTATGGCCGGTAGTACCAGGAGAGCAGCACGCTGAGGGCGCCGGCCGCGGCCGTGACGGCGACCGCCAGGGGCACCAGCTTGGCGAGCGTCCAGCGCCACCGGCCGAAGCCCTGGGTCCAGGCGTACCGGAAGGTGCCGGTCTCCAGTTTCGCGGGCCAGCACCGGCGCGCCGGCGAACGCCCCGATAAGTGCGGGCACTGCCTGCAGTACGTAGCCGTTCGCCAAGCAAGACGTCCATGCCGCTGAACCTGGTCTGCAGCTCATCGCAGACAGGCGAGGTTGCCGGGTGGCAGGCGGCCGCGGCGGCGTAGGCGTGGTGCAGCCCAAGGCCGACCCTCCACAGGCACACCGCCAGCGCGCCGAGGAAGCATGGCCACGCCGGCCAGCGCGATCCGGTGCTGCCGCCAGGTGACCCAGGCCATCCGCCGCCATGGCACTGGCCGTAGGCTCGTGTCCTCCGCCGGGCGGTCGGGCACGGTCAGCGCGGTCATTTCGTCACCTCCGACGGTTCGGCGTCCGGCCGGCCGTCCCTGCTGCTGTCACTCGGCGCCGGGTCCAGGCGGTTCAGGCCGCGCGACGGCGGACCAGCCAGACCGTCGCGGCGATGAGCAGCACTGACAGCGCGAGCAGCCAGCCGCCCTCGATCCACTGGAACGGCCAGAACCGGCTGGCCGGCTGATAGCTGGTCCACCATCGTGTACCCGTGCTGGGAGAGGCACCGCAAGCGATTCCCAACGAACTTGTCGATGTCGAGCCCCGCGTGAGGGGCAGAGCAGTACTGCTGGAGGAAGCTCATCGGTGGCATGCCGCGGCGTTGCGGTCGCCGGCGAAGGCGAACGTTGCCGCCCTTGGTCCCACCACTGGCTGGTGATCCACGCGGAAGTAGGCGGGTTCTATGTTGCTGGTCGACCAACGGTGCCAGGTAGTGCTGGCGCAGGTACAGGCCCGCGGCGAAGGCGAGACCGGTGTAGGCCGCCAGGGTGGCAGCCATGGCGGGAACGACCCGGCGGATGAGCATGCCGGCCAGGGCGCCGATCGCGAAGGCGGCCAGCGTCCAGGTGGCGAACGCGACCCCGCGCAGGTCGAACAGGCTGGCGGCGAGCGGGGACGCCTCGGAAAGGGACAGGGCCTGGTTACGCGCGGCGAAGTATGGCTGGTAGTACCAGGAGAACAGCACGCTGAACGCGGCCGGCCGCGGCCGTGACAGCCACCGCGAGCGGCACCAGCTTGGCGACCGTCCAGCGCCACCGGCCGAAGCCCTGGGTCCAGGCGTACCGGAAGGTGCCGGTCTCCAGCTCCCGGGCCAGCACTGGCGCGCCAACGAACGCCCCGATCAGCGCGGGCAATGCCTGCAGGACGGAGCCATTCGCCAGAAAATCGTCCATGCCATTGAAGCTGTTGACCAAGTCACCGCAAACAATGGAGCTTGCCGGGTGGCATGCGATCGCGGCGGCGTAGGCGTGGTGCATCCGAAGGCCGACAAGCCACAGGCACACCGCCAGCGCGCCGAGCAGCACTGCCACGCCGGCCAGCGCGATCCGGTGCTGCCGCCAGGTGACCCAGGCCATCCGCCGCCACGGCACCGGTCGCAGGCTGGTGTCCTCCTCCGGGCGGGCGGGCACGGTCAGCACGGTCATTTCGTCGCCTCCGACGGTTCGCCAGCTTCAGACGGCAGGGCCCGGCCGCGGGCCGGGCCGGGCAGCGCCGCGGCGCCGGGCTCGCGCAGGTAGGCCAGGGCCAGTTCCTCTAGGCCGACCGGATGGGCCTCCCAGCCCGGCGGGACCGGGTCATCCGCCGCGGCCCTGACAAGCAGGTGGGCCTGGGCCTCACCGCGGCGGAGGTGCACCACCGGCCGTCCGGCATAGCGGTCGGCCTCGGCGGCCGGGCCGGTCAGCATGCGGTGGGAGGCGAGCAGGTCGTCGACCTCGCCGGCCACCTGCACCCGGCCCCGCGACATCAGGATCAGGTAGTCGGCCACCCGCTCAAGCTCGGCGAGCACATGCGAGGACAGCAGCACCGACACGCCGTCGTCGGCCATCGCCGTCAGCACCGTGGCCATGAAGTCGTGCCGGGCGATCGGGTCCAGCATCGCCACCGGCTCATCCAGCAGCAGCAGGCGCGGCCGCCGGGCCAGCGCCAGGGTCAGCGCGAGCTGCGCCTGCTGGCCGCCGGACAGCTTGCCCGCCTTACGCTTCAGCGGAATGCCTAGCTCGGCCAGCCGGGCCTGCGCGTAATGCTGGTCGAAGCGGCGGTTCAGGTTCCGGGTCAGGTGCAGCATGTCCGCGACGGACAGGTTCTTGTACAGCGGCGTGTCCTGGGCGACGAACGCGATGCCGTCCAGCGCGCCCGGCGACCCGGCCGGCCGGCCGCCGAGCACGGTCACGACACCCGCGGACGGCGCCGCCAGACCGACCGCCAGGTTCAGCAGCGTGGTCTTGCCCGCGCCGTTCGGGCCGACCAGCGCGGCCACATGCCCGGCTGGGATCGCCAGCGCGCACTCGCGCAGCGCCCAGGTACTGCCGTACCGCTTGCCCAGGCCGCTTGCCTCTATGACGTTCATGCGACGCCCTCCGTCTCGCCGCTCGCCGCGCCGCCGCGAGTGCGCGACCCGCTGCGGCGCTCATAGAAATCCCGCAGCGCGCTGCTGAACAGCGCCACCATCCCGTCCTCGTCCAGACCCGCCCCGTCCGCGACCGTCAGCCAGCCGAGCAGGGCCCTGCGCAGCTCGGTCAGCTCCGGGAGCGCGATCTGGCTCAGCGTGGCCTCGATGAAGGTTCCCTGGCCGGGCCGGCCGGCCGCCAGGCCCTTGACCTCCAGCTCCTTGTAGGCCTTCAGCACCGTGTTCGGGTTGATCGCCAGCGAGGCCACGACATCCCGGACCTTGGGCAGCTGGTCGCCCGGCTTGAGGTAGCCCAGCCGCAGCGCGTGCTCGACCTGGTGCACGAGCTGCAGGTAGGTCGGCACCCCAGAGCCCGGGTCGAGCCGGAACTCGACCGGTGACGCCGGCCGGCGGATGCCCTCACCCGGCCCGCCGCCATTATCGCCGCGCACCGAAGCGCCAGCCGCGCCGTCGGCTGGGCTGATGCCTTTATCTATAGTCATACGACAAGAGTACATTGAACAAGTTCGCCGTCAACCTGTCGGGCTGCAGCGGACACGGGCTGTCAGGTGCACTTCACCGTCCTGCCAGGATCACCGAGAAAGAGCCGCCACCTCGTCGGTCGCGCCTTGGCGTAACTGCCGCACCACCGACGTCTCCCACTTAGCACCCGAACCGTGGTTCACCTCAGTGCGCCCGGCAGGCATTAGAGATCGGCTCTCGGCGCAGATACCGGCCCGCCTTGGGGCCGGGCGCGGCGTAGAAGATCTGATGAGCGGCGATCGCGAGGACCAGGTCCTGGCTCGGCTGGGGGAGTTCGATGGCTGCGCGCTTCCGGCCATCGACGGGGTCGGCGCAGTAGTTGCGCATTTTCCCGCCGGCTACCTGGGTGACCCAGAGCACTCCGTCGGCGATGCGAGCCGTGATGTCGTTGGTTCCTGACACGCAGGTGCCGGTGACCTGTCCTTCCTCGCAGGTGCTTTGACCAGGGGTCATCGAGGCAGCGTCGAGCCGCTGGATATAGCCCATCATCCCGGTCGGCTCCGTAATCCACACAGCCAAGCCGACCGGCCCGGCGACCATCGGAGCTGCCACCCCCGACTCCCGGCGGGACGCTAGAACTGCTCCGGTGGCGGCGTCGCGTCGCTGGACAGCGCCCTGCCCCTCGCTATCGGCCTCCCCGACGATCAGCTCGGTTCCAGCGGCGTTTGCAGACAAGTCAGAGCTAAATGCTGCGGGAAGGGCGATCGAGGCCGTCACGCGGCCGCCCGGCAGTGACACCCGCACCAGACGGTTCCCGGCAGCAGCCCAGAGCCCGCCACCGGCCACGACGAGAACCTGCCCGGCCCAATCCGGCTCGCCTCCGATTCCGACGTGCCAGCGCCCGGTCACCTGGAGTGTCCGCGGATTCAGCCGCAGGAGCGTCGCAGCTGCTGGTACCGAACTGGTCCAGGTAGAAACCCAGAGCGAGCCGGCGGCTTCCAGCGCCTGGAGAACAAACGCGCTGAAGCGTTGACTCGCCTCGATCCTGCCCGTCGCAGCATCGATGCGGACGAGTTCCGAGCCCACGGCGGCACGACCGGGCGGGGACGCCTGCCACGCCACGAAGACCGCGCCGTTGGTGACCGTCACTTGCGGGTTCAGCAGTGCGTGCCGAAACACGTTGCTGAAGCCCAGGGATGCCGAGCCAGTGGTCTGCTGGCTGTTCGCTGCGGGAGATGTCGCGGATGGTCCGGGCGAGTATGACGTGGCTCGCGGCGAGCTGCCGCAGCCTACGACAAGCACGGATAGCAGCAGCGCGGTGGACCAGGCGATGGATCGACCGGACCGGAAGCGGCCTCGCGGGCGGCGGCCGAGTGGGCGGCAAGCCGTCCGAGCATGGCATGTCATATCTACCGTGACGCCAGACGGCAGCCGTGCGTTGCGGCATGCGGCCAGTGGCTCATGCCGAGCGCCTCGCCCATGCCGATGATCTGGCGCTGAGCGTCGGCGTCCTGGCGCCAGAGTCTCCCGCCGAGGTGTTCGCACCCGTACGCGACTTGCTCGTACGCCTGGCCGTCAGGCGTCACGGGCAGTCTGCGGTGATCAGCACACTCAGCCGCAGCGAGCGCACCCAGGTAATCTCCGCCTTCTAACTAATGCCGGCAGCCAGGGCGGCGGGCTCAGCGGCCCCGCGCCGCCGTCAGGGAATCGAGCAGACGACGGTGACGGGGGCCGCGGGCGTGCCACGGGCGACACGCAGGCGCGCGATCGCGCCGCAGATCATCTGCCCGGACTGCATCAGCGGGCTGCGGCCGGTCACGTCGTAACTGCCGGGCGGCAGCGACTGCTTGAAGCGACCGTTGTTACCGGCCGTCGCTGTGAACGTCTGGCCGGTGGCTGCGCGGAACGTGATCGTGCCCGGCAGCGGGAACGGTGCGCCTGGCGCCGGGCCGCCCACCCGCACGAACCGGCCGGTCACATTCTGCTGATAGCCGACGCTGCCGCCGCAGCCGGCCAGGACTCCGATAGCCACCGCGAGCACCGCAATGCCGCTCCGTATCACGTGACTTGGACGCCGGATCGGGCAAGGAGGTTGCGGCCGTCGCAGGATTAGCGGCTCAGGGTTCAGATCGCGCGTAGGCGGCCTGGTGCATCCCCCAGGTAATCT
Source organism: uncultured Actinomycetota bacterium (assembly GCA_963808215.1). Lineage (GTDB taxonomy): Bacteria > Actinomycetota > Actinomycetes > Streptosporangiales > Streptosporangiaceae > JAJYUU01. Next base: position 164,762 of record CAWEEY010000013.1, on the reverse strand, counting down.
CTCCGCTTGCCGGTGAGGTTGTCAGGGCTGACATGGCCGAGGCGAGATCGCGGAGTTCGGCGGCGTCGCACAGGCCGAGCTCGGCTGGCCGATCGCCCCAGACAGCGATGTTCATGCTGAACATCGTCGCTGCCAGCGCAGTCGGCACGGGCACCTGAGCAATCCTGAGGCGGCTAGTCCGCAGGCCGGGCGCATCCGCGAGCTGGGCAAGCAGCGGCCCTGCTCGCATCCGGGCTCCGCTGACAGCCACCAGCGCGTCAGCCAGCCGCAGATGGGTCCGCAGCACCGGGTGGCTCGTCCTGATCCACTCGATCTCGTCCACCAGCACCACGCCGTTCTCGGCCAGCTGGCTAGCCCAGCTACTGACTACGCTGACCGGATCGGGCAGGTGCGCGAGCAGCATGCGGCAGTAGATGAGATCCGCCAGGCCGGCCGGCAACGGCAGTACGGTCACGTCGTGCACCGCAAACTCGACCGGGCCGACTGCGGTGGCCTGCGCCCGCCCGATGTGCAGCGCCGAGTTATCGAGGCCAACGGTCCGAGCGGCCCTCGACAGCTGTGCCACCATCGCGGTGGTATAGCCAGGGCCGCATCCGAGGTCGTAGGCGAGCGCTATTGGTGAAGTGGCGAAGTCAGCCAGCATGGAGCGTGACGACGGTCCGAACACCTGATCCAGCAGTGCGAGCCGACGCGCCGCGATGTCGGTGTCGCCGAACGCGTACGGGCCGGGGAATTCTGCTCCATGGTCCGAGCCTGCCACGGTCTGGCCTATGAGCGGTCCGCCGCCGCCGCTGCCTTCCTTGCGAGTGCGGTGAATTCCTCTACGCCGAAGGCGGTGCCCGCGATGCCCCAGCCACCCTCAGCGGCCTCGGTGAGGATGACCCATGTCCGGCCGGCCAGGCCTGGATCGCCAGCCGTCTTCGCGATGATCTCGGTGGCTTCGCTCGTAATCTGTCGCTGACCATCGCGGTTCAGTGAGCCAGGCGGCGTCACGATCTGCACCCGGACCGTCCGCGAAGCGGGCGTGCTTGCAGTGGAGATCGCCGAGGTCGGCAGCCGGTGGATAAACGCGGCGGTGTTGTCGAGGTGAAACGGACCGGGCTGGGCTACGCCTTCGGCGCGCAGCACGGCGTGGGTAAGTTCGGTGCCAAGCTGCTCATCAGCGTCTGCGGGAAAGATGTCGGCCGGTGCATACACGTCGATCATGGGCATGGGAGTGCTCCCTGGTTCGCTATGATGGTCGTCATAGAACGCTAGACTATGATGAGCGTCATAGTCAAGTTCGAATGGAGAAAGGATGAGCGCAGTCCGGGACCGGATGGTTGCCGGTGCCGTCAAGCTGCTCGCTCAGCGCGGCTTGCAGGCAACCTCGTTCTCCAGCGTGCTGGCGGAGACCAGCGCGCCCCGAGGCTCGATCTACCACCACTTTCCCGGTGGCAAGGAGGAGCTCGTCATTTCGGCTATCGAGGCGACACAGGCGCACGCTCTGCACCTGATCGACAAGGACATGGGAGCGTCCGCGATCGAGGTCACCCAGTCGTTCCTGGCCGCCTGGCGGGCCCTGCTCACCTACACGGACTTCGCGGCGGGCTGCGCCCTGGTGGCAGTGACGGTGGCGGCCGAGACCGAAGGGCTGCGGCTGCGAGCCGCCGAGGCATTCCGTGCCTGGCAGCAGAAGCTGGCCGGCGCCCTGCAGGCAGGCGGACTGGACGCGGCGACCGCGGCACCGACGGCTACGCTGCTGCTGGCGGCCAGCGAGGGGGCGGTGGTGATCTGCCGCGCCGAGCATGACATCGGGCCATTCGAAGTCGTTGCCGGTCAGCTGGTCGAGCACGTGCGTGCCCTGGCCGCAGGAGGAGCCTGATGCGCACGGCCGGACCGGTTGGCTTTGACCTCGATCTGACTTTGATCAACTCCCGGCCCGCGATCATGGCGGCCTGGTCCGCGGTGTCTGCCGAGCTCGGCGTTCCGATCAACCTGGACGAGGTCGACCAGCGGATGGGCATCAAGCTTGAGGACGAAGTGGGTTACTGGTTCCCCGCGGACGGCCAGCAGGAGGCAGCCGACAGCTACCGTCGTCATTATGTGCGGCTGGCACCGACGCTGACGTTCCCGCTGCCCGGCGCGACCGAGGCGCTGCACGCAGTCAGGCAGGCGGGCGAACGGGCCGTCATCGTCACCGCCAAGCACCCGGTCTCAGTGCAGCCCAGCCTGGATGCAGTCGGGCTGCAGGCCGACGAGGTGTTCACGCATGTGCACGGTCCGGAGAAGGCTGCGGTCCTGGCCCGGCTCGGCGCAGCCGTCTACGTCGGCGACACCCCGGCCGACATGGCCGCAGGCCAGACAGCCGGCGCGCTCGCAGTCGGCGTACCGACGGGGTCCTTCAGCCCGGCGGATTTGCTCGCTTCGGGCGCCGCGGTCGTCCTTGAATCACTGACCCAGTTCGCGTCGTGGTATGCAGGCTTCAGGGACGACCTGCATGAGGAACTGCCCCGGTGACTACCGACATCCTTGCGCTAGCGGACCGGCTGTGGCGCGGCGAAGCCCGGACCAGCGAGTTCCACCCTGTCGGCCATCTCGGTGGCATGGCCGAGATCTGCGAGGACGTCGCGTTCTTGCCCGCGTTCGCCAACGTGACTGCCATCAGGACAGGCGATGGCCTCGTCCTCGTCGACACCGGCAGCGTCTTCGCGGCACAGGAGATCCATGGCCAGCTCCGGCGCTGGACTGATCAGCGGCTGCACACCGCGATCTACTCGCACGGCCACATTGACCACGTCTTCGGTGTCGCTCCGTGGGAAGCCGAAGCGCAGGAGCAGGGCTGGCCTGCCCCGGTTGTAGTGGCCCACGAGGCGCTGCCGCGCCGTTTCGACCGTTACATCGCAACGGCTGGCTACAACGGGATCATCAACCAGCGCCAGTTCGGCCTCCGCCGATTGCGCTGGCCGACGGAGTACCGCTACCCGGACCGCACCTACACAGATGAGCTGACGGTTTCCGCTGGCGGCACGACGCTCAGCCTGCGCCATGAGAAGGGCGAGACGGATGACCACACCGTCACCTGGCTGGCCGAGCGCAAGGTGCTGTGCTGCGGTGACCTGTTCATCTGGGCGTCACCTAACGCGGGCAACCCGCAGAAGGTCCAGCGCTACCCGCTGGAATGGGCACAGGCACTGCGCCGGATGCTGGCGCTACAGCCGGAGTACCTGCTGCCCGGTCATGGGCTGCCTGTCGTCGGCGCCGACCGGGTGGCGCGTGCCCTCACCGATACCGCCGAGCTGCTGGAGTCACTCGTCAGCCAGACGCTGGAGGTCATGAACGGCGGCGGCCGCCTGGACGAGGCCGTCCATACGGTGGCTGTCCCGCAGCACCTGGCTGACCGGCCCTACCTGCAGCCGGTGTACGACGAGCCCGAGTTCATCGTGCGAACCATCTGGCGACTGTACGGCGGCTGGTGGGATGGCAACCCGGCGACGCTCAAGCCCGCCTCCGAGCGTGCACTCGCTGCCGAGCTGGCCCGGCTGGCAGGCGGCCCGGCCGTGCTGGCCGCACGCGCGGTCGAGCTAGCCGAGGCCGCCCTGGCAGAAGCCGAGCTGGCCGACGCTGCGCGTACCGAGGAGAGCAGCGCCGGACTACGGGTAGCCGCATTGCGCGGCGGCGAGGACGGGCTGCGGATCGCCGGGCACCTAGCCGAGCTGGCCTGGCTGGCCGCGCCCGATGACACCGAGATCAGGCAGGCCAGGCACCGTGTATTCAGCATCCGGGCGGACCGGGCGACATCCACGATGGCCAGCGGGGTATACAGGTGGGCGGCCAGTGAGTCGCTCGGCGACCCGCAGGTGCCGCACCCAGATCTGGAGAGCTCATGACGACGATTGAAGGCATTGACCCGTCGGTCCCGCCGAGCGGAACGGGCTGCGTCGAGTGCGAGGCCGCCAGCGGCTGGTGGCTCCACCTACGCCGGTGCACCCAGTGCGGGCACATCGGCTGCTGCGACACTTCGCCCGAGCAGCACGCCACGAGGCACTCGACCGCCACGGGGCATCCGATTATCCGCAGCTTCGAGCCAGGCGAGTCGTGGTTCTGGGATTACCAGTCTGACCAGCTTTACGAAGGCGGTCCCGCGCTGGCCCCGCCTGAGCATCATCCCGAGGATCAGCCGGTGCCCGGCCCGGCTGGTCGCGTCCCGGCCGACTGGCAGTTGCACCTGCACTAGGCAACGCCGGCTCAGCGCTACCAGGCCTCCATCAGCGGCCGGAGGTCAGCCAGGCGCCTGATGACCGCGTCCGGCTCAGCGGCTGCGTATGGCGGGACATCGCTGTTCGGGACTAGGACCGCGCGCATGCCCGCGCTCTTGGCGCCGTGCACGTCGTCATACGGCCGGTCACCGACGAATACACAGCGAGCGGGATTGGTCACACCGATCGCAGTCATCGCGGCGCGGAAGGCCTCCGGGTGCGGCTTGGTCCAGTCGATCTCGCTCGTGTACACGGCGCCGTCGATCAGCTCCAGCACCCCGTCGCGGCGGAATACGTCCTCGTGCCAGCTGCGCGGCCACATGGTGTTCGACAGCACGCCGATCCTGATGCCGCGGCCGCGCAGGTAGCCAAGCAGATCAGGCACGTCCGGGTCGGTGAAAGTATGCGGTTCCCAGGCACCGAGGTAGCTGGTCAGGAACGCCTCTGTCGCTGCGACGCCCGCGAGCTCGAATAGCGCGCTCATGGTCGCACTGCGCTGCTCGGTCCTGGACAGGCGCCAAAGCTCGGCCTCGGCCGCGAGCAAGGCCGCGGCGTACTCCGCTGCCTCGGCCGGCGGATAGTGCGGTTCGCACACCCACGCCCACTGCTCGGCCGCGTCGATTGTGTGCCACGGGGTAAGCGTGCCGCCCCAGTCGAAGATCACAGCGTCCACAGTCACGCCCCGATCCTAAACAAGTGCGAGATGGCTTCGAGCACACAAAGGTCCGGCTGTTGAGGCAGGACGCCAGGTCAGCTGGTGGGAGCTACGCGGGCATTGCCTACGGGGTGACAGTCGTGGCGAAAATTTGCGAGTTCGGGCCGCGGACCGCGCTGCCCCAGCTGAGCTGGATCTGCGGAGGGGCGTGAGTTCCGATTGGCAGCAGGGAGATACCGATGGTGTCGCCCGGCCAGATGCCGCGATTGCCGAACTGCCGGGAGACCTGGATTGGCTTGGCCAGCCATCCCGTGTGGATGGAGAACGGTCGCAGGTACTGGGCGAAGCCCCGAGGCGCGTTGTCGGACAGCCACGCCAGGTAGGCAACGCCCGGCGAGCCGGAGGTTACGGCCATGATGTGCTCGGCTTTGTCGTGGTCGGGGGTGACCCGTTGGGCCGGTGCCCACGTCCGGCCACGATCGGTCGAATATGACAGCCAGCCGATATCTCCGCCAGGACTTTCGGTGTCCCAGGTGGCGTACAGGTTCCCGGCCGCGTCGATGCTCAGGTTCACGTCAATCCAGGTGACGAAGAGGCCGATCCGGCCTGCGCCTGGGCGGATGGCCACCGGCTTCGACCAGGTCCGGCCGCTATTCGCCGACGAGGTGAAATAGATATGGCCCGGTGGCAGCGCATAGGGGGCCAGAGCCCCGCCGGACAACACCCAGAACGCAGCGTCGATGCGTCCGCCCGGCTCGACCAGCAAAGGGGCCGCCACACCGCCGCCGTGGTCGGGGAAGCCGGGGCTGACCACGGTAATCGGACTCCATGTCTTCCCGCCGTCCACGGACTTCTGGATGACGATGTTTCCGTGCCTGCCCTTCAGGCTCCGCCCGAAGTCCCAGGTCAGGTAGAGCGCTCCAGTATGACCGACAGTAATGAAGTCCCGATCCCCCCAGTTGTTCCTGACCGGCGACGCGGGCCCGGACACCTGGGTGAAGGTGGCCCCGTGATCAGGGGACATTGCAACCATCGGATGCACATGCGAGTGGCGGTTCAGCATGTAGGCCACATAGACCCTGTGGTCGGGCGCCACCGCGACCGATGGATCCCAGCCGTATTTCGGCAGCCCGGACCCGATGCCGCTGGTGAGGAAACCGTGCCCGACGGAGCCGGGTACCGTAACCGGCTTGCCGAAGCTTCGGCCGCCGTTGGTTGAGCGGGCGAATCCGATGCCATCACAGCCGATCCAGGCAACGTACACGTAGCGGCCATCAACGGCCTGCTCAGCCTCCGCGTTCTGGCCAGGACACCCCCGGCTGATCTCGGCAATCGGCCCGATGTGCTGCCGGGTCCCGCTGAGGACAGGATGGCCAGCAGCGGCCGTACAGGCAGCGAGGATGGCGGTCACCACCGCGGCTGCCAGCGCAGCTCCGAAGGTAGTTAAGCCCGGCAGAACGCGCCGGGACTGCCTCCGGAGAACTGATGACCGTGCGCCCGGCACCAGGGGTGACATGGTGGCCTCATTTTCACCTCGGAAGGCCACAGGGTACGGATGCCGGCGTCGCGAGGGCGCGACTTCCCCGTCTCAATCCGGCTACGTCTGACTGAGCGGCAGCTGGATTTTACGACCAGGGTCTTCCTGGCCGGCCTGCCGCCATGGTCTCTCGCTCGCGCCCGGTGGCGGAACGCCTTGCGCTCGTGCCGTATCGAATGGGCCTGAGGATTGGCTAACTGGACAATGAAATGTCGCCGAGAGTTTGATTGACGTGCTTAACGTCTACGTCAGCATCGGCCAATTTCTGCTGCCCGGCGGGCGGCAGTGACAGGAGGAGCACATGCGACCTCGGCAGCGAAGCGGAGGCACGCGCAGACTGCGCCTGGCCGCCATCAGCGCGAGCGCGGCGCTGGTCGGCGGGTTGTGCGTGGTGGGGGCCGTGACGCCTGGATTGGCGTCGGCGAGCCCGGCGGCCAAGAGCCACCACGGATCGGGGCGGCAGGAGAACGGCTGTCATCTTGCCAACGGCATCAAACACGTTGTCCAGATTGGCTTTGACAACGTTCACTTCTTCCGGGACAACCCCAACGTCCCGTCCGACCTGCAACTCATGCCGAACCTCCTCAACTTCGTCGAGGACAACGGCGTGATGCTGTCGAACAACCACACGCCGCTTATCGCGCACACAGCCGTCGACCTGCTGACGACGGCGACCGGCCTGTACGGCGACCGGCAGGGCGTGCCGATCAGCAACACCTACAACTCCTACGACAGCAACGGCACCACCGACCACGACCAGTCATTCACGTACTGGGACAACCCGATCGACATCCTCTCCTCCACGACGCCGAGCGCCAGCCACGACACGAACCCGAACATGATGTACTCGCCGGTGCCGCCGGCTACCTCGTCGACGACGATCTCGCCAACGAAGGCGACTCCGGCCCCCTGGGTGCCGTTCACGCGGGCGGGCTGCAATGTCGGCGAGGTCGCCACGGCTAATCAAGAGCTGGAGAACCCGTCCTTCGACATCCCGAAGTTCTTCGGCGCCAACTCGCCCGAGGCACAGCAGCTTGCCGCAGACCCGGACTCGTTCAAGGACGCAGAGACCGCCGACTACGTAGGCCTCGGAGTGCACTGCGCCAAGAGCGCCGCTTTCTGTGCGAATGCGGAAGCGGTCAAGTTCGGCCAGACCACTCCGTCGCACACCGCAGTGCCAGACTTGCTTCCGGATGAGCCGGGCGGGTACAGCGGCTACCAGGCGGTGTTCGGCTCCAAGTACCTCGCGCCGATACTGGGCGCCGGTACGCCGAGCCTGTCCTCACAGAGCGTGCCGGTGACCAATGCGGCCGGAAATCTGACCGACGAGTTCGGCAATGAGATCGACGGCGCGTTCCTGGCGAACCATCCGGGCTTCCCCGGCTATGGCAACATCAACGCACCGCAGTCGCTGTCCTATGCCGCCGACATGCTGGAGCACGGCGTTCAGGTCGTGAACATGTACATCTCTGACATCCACGGCAACCAATTCCTGCCGCAGTTTGCAGCCGACTGCAACAACCAGCCGGATGCTCTCGGGAGTGGGAGCAAGTGCTACATCGACCAGGCCCAGTACTACAACCAGGCCTTCGGTGTCTTCTTCAAGCGGCTGGCTGCAGATCGCATCACGCCCAAGAACACCGTGTTCGTCCTCAGCTCGGACGAGGGTGACCACGAGGTCGGCGCCAACGTCGGCCGCGCACTGCAGCCGACGCCGGCCGGTTGCACCGGCGCGACCGTTAGTGGTGGCGTCGTCACGCCCGGCAACTACTGCACGTACACTTCGTCTGACTTCGGCGAGATCAGCGTCAACGCCACCGGTCTGCTGTCCAGCGAGACCGGGAACACGACGCCGTTCAGCATGGAGAACGACACCGCCCCGGAGTTCTACCTGACCGGTAACCCGGGGCCAGACACGCCCGTAGTTCGCACGTTCGAGCACGACGTCGCCGATCTGACCAACCCGCTCAACCCGTACTCGGGCACCGCCAACGAGCCGATCGCCAACTACCTCGCCAACCCGGTGGAGGAAGGCATCTTGCACATGGTGAACGCGGACCCGGCGCAGGACGCCGACGCTGGCCATGTTCGCTAAGCCTGACTACTTCCTGCAGGCGGCGGCGCTGAGCTGTCCCTGCAAGGGCCGGCTCATCTGCCCAACCAACGGGTTCGCCTGGGATCACGGTGACTACGCCGCTGAGATCAACACCAACTATGTCGGCTTCGTCGGGCCAGGCGTGAAGAACCTCGGCCTCGACGGGCCAGCTGCCGACGTCGGCCACGACCTCGTCTGGCGCGAACAGCGGCCAGATCGTGGTGGTCGACGATCACTTCCCCGGCCCGTGGGTGGATGAGACCGACATCCGGCCGACCATCATGTACCTCACCGGGCTGCAGGACGACTATGAGCACGACGGGCGGGTCATCACCCAGATCCTGACCAACCCGAACCATGCGCTCAGCCAGCCTGGCGTGACCGCGCTCGGTGAGTGCTACAAGCAGCTCAACTCCAGCGTCGGTAAGTTCGGGGCAGCGACGCTCGTCGCCTCCACGAACGCGATCGAGAGCACGAGCTCAGGCGATAGCACGTTCACGACAGTCGACAACCAGTTGCGGGCGCTCGAGGTAGCCAGAGACCATCTGGCCGGCCAGATCAAGGGCGAACTGGAGGATGCGGCGTTCAACGACAAGCCGATCTTCGGTGCCGCGTTCCAGACGTTCGCTTGCCGGGCGCTGATTCACGCGGCGAAGAGGGTCGCCAGCTCCAGCTAGCGGCAGGTCACTGCGACCCTCGGCGGCCCCGGGCGATGCGCCCGGGGCCGCCGATTGGTTGTGGAGCTGAGTGTGTGAGCGAGATCGACGGGAACTAGCGTACGCCGGCCGCGCACGATCAGACAGCAGCCTGGGACACTTGTTGGCTAGGCCATTGGTGTCAGTGGAGAAGCCATGGCGCAGAAGGGACGAAAGCAATGGCGGAACCGGGCGCGGCAGTGGAGGTTCACGGTGCGGTGACCGTCAATGGTGCCGTCGCGAAGGGGGACCCTGAGGCCCTTTACGCGCAGATCGAGCGAACTCGTGAGGATCTCGCGCGCACTATCGACACTCTTGCCGAGCGGGTCAGCCCCGCCAGCAACCTGCGCCTGCTACGGAAAAAGGCCGCCGAGCAGGTAACCAGGCCAGAGGTACAACTCGGCGCGGCTGCGCTCGGCGTGGCAGTAGTCGGGCTGACGATCGTGCGTATCTGGGCACGACACCGGCGCAACCGCTAGCCCCGCAGCAGATTTACACGAAGGTCTGGCCCTCACCGCGGTAGGTGGGCACCGTGGCAACAATGGCCTCGCCGTCGATCAGGTGCAGCTCGCTGAACCGCTCGCACAGCTCGCCGGCCTTGGCGTGCCGCATCCACACCTTGTCACCGAGCTTGAGGCTGTCGGCCGCCGGGCCGAGCAGCGGCGTCTGCACTTCGCCGGCGCCTTCTTCGGAGTCCAGCCTGAGCCCGCCAGGAAGGTACGGTGACGGCACCCGGCTCCGCGCTCCGGGCCCGGACGCCGGATATCCGCCGCCCAGTGCAGTTACCACTCCCGGGCCCGGGCGGCGGACGATGGGCAGCGCAAACATCGCCGCTGGCTGCCCGGTGAAGCCGCCGGTAGGCGTCGAACAGAGTCGGGTGGTACAGGCCAGACCCGGCGCCGATCTCGGTGACGGCGGGCTCGGCCGACGTCGCTTCGAGCGAGCCGGTGCCGCCACCGTTGACGAACTCCAGCGGAGTCAGCGCGCGGATCGCGGCCACGATCGCCGCGCGCCGCGCGGCGAGCTCTGCCGCGGACTTGCGCTGCATGAGCCTGACGCCGACGGCGTAGATCGGCCGGCCAGGAGGATTGTCGCCGACGCCGGCGATCTGCCCCTCGTAGGCCATCAGACCCACAAGCTGCAGGCCGGGCCTGGCAATGATGGCTCTGGCTAGCGTGACCGCGTCATCGGGAGTGCGAACGGGGGACCGGCGCGCGCCAGCCCGGAATCTGCCGCCGAACGCCAGGTAGCCGGCGTCGATGTCGATCGCGATCCGGATCGGCTGCGGGTCCGCTTGCTCAGCCGCAATCTTCTCGATGAGGTCGAGGTGGTCGGTGGAATCGACCATGACCGTGATCGACGCGGCGGCAGCAGGGTCTGCCACCAGCCGGGCGAGGGCTGACCGGTCGGCAGTCGGGTATGCGACGACGATGTCATTGCTCGTGCCGCACGCGGCTAGCCAGAGAGCCTCCGGCAGTGTGTAGGCCAGGATGCCGCGGAAGCCTTCCAGCAGCAGTACCTGCTCGATCAGGTGCCGGCACCGAACGGACTTGCTGGCAAGCCGGATCGGCTTGCCGTGCGCACGGCTCGCCATCGCGGCCGCGTTCGCATGGAGCGCGGCCATGTCGATGATCGCGAAAGGAGCGTCCAGGTGAGCTGTCGCCGCGTCGAGCCGGCGGAGGTCCTGCGGGCTGCCGCTACGGCTCACTCGTCTTCCTTGGTCAGGGCGGCGTACTCGCTGGCCGAGAGCAGGCCCGGCGGGACCTCGCCATCGGTGTCGTCCAGGTGCACTTTGAACAGCCAGCCCGAGCCGTAGGGATCGGAGTTGACCAGACCCGGGTCATCGTCGATCTCTGGATTGACTTCGGTCACCTCACCATCGACGGGGGAGTAGAGGTCGCTGACCGACTTGGTGGACTCGACCTCGCCGCATGGCTCGCCGGAGGTGACCCGGGTCCCGGCTGCGGGCAGCGAGACGAAGACGACGTCACCGAGCGCACGCTGGGCGTGGTCGGTAATGCCCACTGAGGCGGTGGATCCGCTAATGGCAACCCACTCATGCTCAGGCGTGTAGTAAAGCTCGCCGGGAACGGTCATTTTCGCCTCTCTTGCAGGGTCTTTCGGGGATATATAAGCGGCCGCGGCCGCAGGTCAGGCCGGGCGGCGGTAGAACGGCAACTCCACCAGTGTGGCCGGCTCGGCACGACCTCTAACATCGACCGTCAGCTCCGCCGTTCCCGCTGTGGTGGGGTCGATGGCAGCTGCGGCCACGTCCGGTCGCACGTACGCCATCGCGATCGGGACGCCCAAGGTTGGCGATGGCGCTCCGCTGGTGACGGCACCGACGGGCTGGCCCGCCCAGAGGACGGCATAGCCATGCCGCGGCACGCGGCGTGACTGCAGGGTCAGCCCGACCAATCGTCTGGCCGGTTCCTCCTGCGCACGGCGGGCTAGTGCGTCGCGGCCGACGAAACCGCCCGGCTTTTCGAGCTTGACCACGCGGCCCAAGCCGGCGTCGAACGGCGTGAGGTCAGCCCCGAGCTCATTCCCGTACAGCGGCATCCCGGCTTCGAGCCGGAGCGTATCGCGGGCGGCCAGTCCGGCCGGGATCAGCCCGTCCCCGGCGCCGGCCTTGCTGAGCTCCGCCCACAGGTGCTCGGCATCCTCCGGCGCAGCGAAGATCTCGAAGCCGTCCTCGCCGGTGTAGCCGGTCCGAGCCAAGAGCACCCCGCGTCCCGCGACCTGAGCCGGGTAGCTGGCGTAGTACTTCACCTCGGCAAGGTCGGCGCTGGTCAGCGGAGCCAGGATCGCGGCGGCCCGCGGCCCCTGGATAGCGATCAGCGCATACTCCTCGGTGCGGTCGGCAAGGGTCGCCTCGTAGCCAGCCGCGCGGGCGGTGAGAGCGGCGCCGACGGCGGCGGTGTTCGCCGCATTGGCGACGATCAGGAACTCAGTCTCGGCGAGCCGGTAGACGATCAGGTCGTCGATGACGCCGCCGTCCTCGGCAACGATCATGGTGTACCTGGCCCGGCCCGGCTTCAGCGCCGACGGCTCGCCGGTGAGCGCGTAATCCAGGGCTGCGGCCGCATCTCTGCCGGTGACGGCGAATTCCCCCATATGCGACAGGTCGAACAGGCCGGCCGCGTTCCTGACGGCGTTATGCTCGGCGGTCTCGCTGCCATACCGGAGTGGCATCAGCCATCCGGCGAAATCGGTCAGGCTCGCACCGAGCTGCTTATGCACGCTGGTCAGCGGGGTACTGCGGGCCGGGGATTGCGTGCCCGACGCGGCGGGCGCGGAGTCTGTCACGACCACGGAGCCTACCGGCCACAGGCGGCTATGGTGGCGCCCGGTAGGCAGCGGCTAGCGCCTGGGCACAGACTAGGGGAGAGCGGATTCGCGAGACCTCACGGAGCTGTGCATGGACTTGCTGACTGATGAGCAGATAACCGGGCGGCTGGCGAGCCTTTCCGGCTGGACCCGCCAGGAGAACGCCATCGTGCATGTGGCGAAACTGGCCGATTTCAAGGCCGCGATCCTGTATGTCGGCGCCGTCGCCTACCTCGCCGAGGCCGTCAACCACCACCCCGACATCACGATCGAGTGGAACAAGGTAACGCTCACCCTGTCCACTCATGCGGCAGGCGGGCTGACGACCAACGACTTCGGGTTGGCGCAGCAGATAAACGCACTGGACTGACCCGCGCGCTCCTGGTGGTGCAGGCTGGCCCGCGTTATGCCCGGAGTGTTAACTGCCTGGATCGGTGATTGAGACTGTCGCGCCGGCAGATTCGAGTACGGACTTAGCTGCGCACGCCATCAGCTGGTCCGGCATCCGCAGCACCGTCACGAGCGCGGCGTCAACGAGATCCATTGCGTCCTTGAGCGGCAGGCGCGTTAGCTTTCTGACCTGCGTGATCACTTGAATCTTCAGATCCCCGGACGAGTCGAGCACGATGTCGTAACCGCTGCGAAAGTACTCCGGAGGATCCGGCGCTGGAGTGATCAGCACGCCGGACTGGTCGGCTGGGCTCAGCCGCTTGTCGTTCAGCCACGGCAGCGCGGCGGCGGCGTGCCGGGCACGCTCTCGCCGGTCTGCCCTGAGCCGCCGCTCTGCCAGGCCAGCCGCCCACGATTCCGAGACCGTCTGCCCGCGCCGGTGAATCTGCCGCACCCGGATCAGAGTGAGGACAAGAAACACAAGGAGGAAGAACGCCACAGCTTAAGGCCAGCCAAGGTTCCGGCGGATCACGTCCGGAGCCCATGACAGCGCGAGCCAGTGGAGCATGTAGGCCAGGCAACCGGCCCCTACAGTCCGGCCGGTACGGCGCGATTTGCGGTCGCTCGGCGACTGCGCTGAGGGCGGCATGGCGGCATATTAACGGCATATAAACCAGAGTCGGGCGCATCCACTACCACTGCCCGGTGCCGCAGCAGGACGCGTGGCTCCCGGCCCGCGCGGCGGCCTGACCCGCCCTCGCCTGCGGGCCGCGCCACGCCCCCGGGTGGCGCCGCCCACAGGACGAAGACCCCACCGCTCATCACGACCTTCGTTTGCTGCCTTGCGCCCGGTAGTACCGGGGCGCCAGGCAGCCGGGCGATCCCGCCGGGGATCGAACGGCCCCAGACGAAGGTCCCCCTCCGCGACTTACGGTTCCCCCTGTGTTCCCGCGGCGCCTTCCCCCGTCCCGGCTAGCCGGGCCCCTCAGCACCGCGTGGGTCTCTAGTTATACACGGAGTCTCACCACGATCACAGCTAGTTACAGGATTGTGTTAGTCGCGAGACGGTAATTTTTCGTCGCCGATTTGCAGCAATGGCGCGCAGCCGAGATCTGGGCGCCCTGAGCGCTGGATGGAGCAGCCTGGGCTCTGGTGGTGGCCACCAGATTTTGGCGTGGCAATGGTTCGTCGACGGGGCAGAAATGGCTCGAGGAATGTCAGTGGGCGGCGGTATTATCGAACACGTGAGCGATTGATCTGCCGGCCGGTTTTGGCTTCGGCGGTGGATCGGACCTCGCGGTGGATCGGCCCTGGCGGCGGAGGGAGGCAGGCCATGACGGATTCCGGCTGGGATATCCCTGGTGTTCCGCGTGATGCTGCTGCTGCCGGTCCCGCGGCTGGCGCCGGCGCGGCTGCTTCGGCGGGCCCTGACGGTCCGGGAACGGGCGGTCCGCCTGGGCGGCGACGGGCTGGTTCGCGCATGTCGCGCGCGAGTGCGAGCGTGTCGGCGCTGGCCGGGTCGTCGGCGGGTGCGTTCGCCCGGCTCGGCCGGCAGCGGCGAGCCGTCTGGTGCTGGTTGCTCGTCTTCTGAAGGTGCTCCGTGCGGGCGCGGACGATGCCTTAACGCCGGCTGTCTTCATCAGCGGTGGGTTCGCCGTCGGCTGGTCGTCGTCTGCGGTCGCGTCCGCTGGTTCGGGGTCTGCTGGTTCGGGGTCTGCTGGCTGCGGCGCGGGACCGGATAGTGCGGCGCAGGCGCTGGCGGTCGCTGTCTGCGGCGCTGGACGTCCTCGCGCAGTCGGATCCGGCGGGCTGGCCGGAGGGGCTGCAGGCTGATTGCCTGCGGGCGCTGGCGGTGGCCGAGTCGCGGCAGGCCGCGGCGCACGCGAGGGTGCTGGCGGCGTTCAGCGTGCCGGGCGGGGGGCTGGCGGGGGACGGGCACCGGTCGGCGCGGGTGTGGCTGACCTGGCAGACCCAGGCGACCCGGCGGGCCGCCGCAACCAGGGTCGGGTGGATGCGCCGCCTGCAGGCCCACCCGTGATCGCCGCGGCGCTGGCCGGCGGCGCGGTCTCGCTGTCGTGGGCGCATCAGGTCTGCGACTGGACGGACCGGCTGCCCGCCGCGGTGCGCGACAGCGCGGACGGCGAGCTGCTCGCCGCCGCGCCGGCGCGGGCGCGAGCCTGACCGATCTGGCGTTCATCGCCGAGGACCTGCGCCGTGAGCACGCCCAGCCTGACGATGACGATGACGGGTTCGAGGACCGGCAGGTCCGGCTGCACAGCACCTTTGACGGGGCGGGTCGGCTGGAGGGGGACCTGACCCCGCGGTGCGCCGCCGCCGCTCGAGGCGGTGCTCGGCGCGCTGGCCCAGGCCGCGGGGGCCGGAGGACACCCGCACCGTGGCGCAGCGGCAGCATGACGCGCTGGAGGAAGCCTTCACCCGGCTGATCGGCCGCCGACGGATGCTGCCGCAGCGGGCCGGGCAGCCGGTCCGCCTGGAGCTGGACATCAGCCTGCAGGAGCTGCTCGCCAACACCGGCGGGGCGGCCGGGCCGGGCGCCGGGTGTGACGCGGTCATCCAGCCGGTCATCACCGGGATGGCCGACTACGGGCTGCTCGCCCAGCTCGCCGACCCCGACACCGGGTGGCTGGCCGGCCTGCAGCAGGCCATGGCCGACACCACCGCCGCGGCCCCCTACGGGGAGGTGCTGGCGCAGGCGGTCGCGCTGCTGTCCGGCCCGGCCGGGCGGGTGGCGTGGCTGCGCCGCCAGGTGACCGGCATCCCGGTCTGCACCGTCAGCCTGCCGCTGGACATCCCCGCCGCGATCGACACCATCCCGGTGCACCTGCGCCGGGCGGTCCGCAAGCGGGACAAGCACTGCCGGTTCCCCGGCTGCGACATGCCCGCCGCCGGCTGCGACGTCCACCACATCCGCCACCGCAAGGACGGCGGCCGGCACGCCCTGACCAACCTGACCCTGCTATGCCGGTTCCATCACCTCATAGCCATCCACCGGTGGGGCTGGCAGTTCACCCTGCAATCCCGACGGGACAACAACCGTCGTCAGCCCCGACGGCAGCAAGACCCTGCACAGCCACCCGCCGCCCGTCCAGGCAGCATGACGCTTCGTGGCGTGGCATGAGGTTTTGAGGCTTGGAACGGGTATGCAGCCGCTAGCTGACGGCACCGCGGGGCGTGGGTTTCACGTATTGCGCGCCCGGAAAGGGACGGCGGTGAGGACGGAAGACCGGATAACAGCTTCCGCGCGAAACCGTAGCCGCCTGAAGGCCTCTGATAGCGATCGCGAGCGCGTGCTCGACATGCTGAAGGCGGCTTTCGTGCAGGGGCGGCTGACTAAGCACGAGTTTGACGCGCGGTGGGCCAGGCGCTTCTCGCCCGGACTGTCGGCGACCTGACCGCGGTCACCGCGGACCTCCTGACGTGGTCGATTCCGCGGCCGGTCCGGAAGCCCGCCAAGATCCCTTCACCGCCTGCACACGCAGTCCTCAAGGCAGTTATTTGTGCGATCTTCGCTCTAGCAGCCATCGCCATTGCGGGGCTGCCAGGGATGCGGACGAAGCCGGTCCCGCGGAACATGAGCATCGCGGCATGTTATGCCTACGGGGACTGGAACGGGGCCACCAGTGACGGCTCCACGCTGAACCTCGCCGTAAACGATGCCCGGCGGGGCACAAATCGCGCCCTCGCAGCGGACCTGGCTCATCTCCGGCACGCATTCCGGCGGTACGAGCGTTCACCGCAATCCTCGGCTTCCCGGCATAGCGCAGCCAATCGTGTGCGCGCCTACGGCGGTCAGGTGGGTTCTGACTTCAACCTGAACTGACGCCGGGCAGTAACCAGCCGGTCTGAAGCGTGGGACTAAATAACCAACAGTTGGCACGACCACCGCCGTCAGCCCCGACCGCATCAAAACCCTGCGCAGCGACGCACCACCCACCGCGTCGTGGCGCCGCTCCCTGACTGACAGCCGCGGCGGCCGTACGGCTTGCGGCCGCTGCGGCTCACGACTGTGCCTCTAACAACTGTGTACTGACGCCCTGCCCCTGACGGGCCGGGGCAGTGAACCTGCGCTCAGCCAAGCTCACATGGCAGGTGCTTGATGCCGTTGATGAAAGAGGACAACAGCCGGTCTGGCTCCCCGGCGGCGCGGATGGTCGGCACTCGGGTGAGCAGCTCGCGCAGCATCGCCGTGATCTCGCGGCGGGCCAGGTGCGCGCCGAGGCAGAAATGCGGGCCGGCTGCGCCGAAGCCGACGTGCGGGTTGGGAGTACGGGTGATGTCGAACTTGCCGGGATCGGTGAATACGGTCTCGTCTCGGTTGGCGGCCCAGTAGAACAGAACGGCCTTGTCGCCCTCGCGGTAGTCGTGCCCGTTGAGGGTGCAGTCCCTGGTAACCGAGCGGCGCATCCAGATGACAGGAGAGACGTACCTGACGATCTCGTCGACCGCCGCCGGGAGCCGGCCCTCGAGATCGGCGAGCAGCAGCTCGCGCTGGTCCGGGTGCTCGGTCAGCAGATTCAGCGCGTGCGAGATCGCCGTACGGGTGGTCTCGTTCCCGGCCACGACGAGCAAGATGAAGAATGATCCCAGCTCGGCCGGCGTGAGCTGCTCGCCGTCGATGTTCGCGCTGGCGAGCGCGGTGATGACGTCATCCTGCGGATGAGCGGCACGGTCCGCCGCGATCTCAGTCACGAGGTCGGCGAGGTCCTTGCCGGCGGTGAGCAGCTGGGTGATGGCCTCATCCATGTTCTCGCTGATGAACTCCGGGTCCGCACCGGACAGGATGATATTGGTGTTGCGCAGCACCATGTCGTAATGCTCGTCACCGATGCCCATCATCTCGCAGATGATCCTCATAGGCAGCCGCGCGGACACGTGCTGGACGAAGTCGCACGGCCCTGTGACCAGCAGTTCGTCGACGATGCTAGCCGCAGTCCGCTGGACGTCCTCCTCGAATTTCTTGATCATCTTCGGCGTGAACGCACGGGACACGATCCGGCGCAGCCGGGCATGACGCGGATCATCCATGTTGATCATGGAGCCGAAGTACTCGTTGAACTCAGGGGGCAGGTCCTCGATGCTGGTCGCGCCGCGAGCCGAGGAGAACAGCTCAGGCTGACGGCTCGCCGCGGATACGTCGGCGTGCGAGACGAAGGCGTAGTAACCATCGCCGGGCGTGGTGCTGAACGGGCCCTCTGGCACGAGGAAGTAGGGCGGCTTGCCGAGCGCCCGCAGCCGGGCGAAGTCGGCGTGCCGATCCTCGAGCGACTGTCCCCAGAACTCCATCAGCGACAAGTCGATGCCCTCGACGGAGCTAGCTGGTGTGGTCATGGCAGCCGCCTTCGATTAGAACGTCGTTCTGCCGTAAGTCTGACAGACCGGCATAAGCATGCGCCATGGCCAGCGTGGCGTGCGGAGGCGCTATGACATCGTTACCGTCGCGGCACTACGGCCCCGGACGCCACGCGCGTGAGCGTATTGCCTGGTCAGCAGGGCTACGGCAACTGGTGCGGATACGCCGCTCAGCTCCACGACAGCGCACGCAATGACCGCCCGGCCGAGTACAAGCACGGCCCAGCCATCGCCAGTGGTACGTGCGACACTGAGCTGACCGGCGCTGGAGCCGGAGCTGTCTGCCTGCAGGTGCGCCATCTGGAGACAGGCGGCGATCGCATTGAGCCTGGCGGTCAGAACAGCGGCCGGTTCGGCGAGTTCTGCACGCAGCTGGGCGAATGCGGACGCCATCCCTGGAGCCGGCTCGTGGTGGCGATGATCCGGCTGCACGGTGACCCAGCCGCACGCCACCGGAACCGGCGCCCGCACCATCAGGCCGAAGCCCGCCAGGGCGCCCACACCGGGCGCCTTCACCGTGTTCAGCGCTCGGCGCTCCGGTCCGGCATGCCTGCCCTCCGCGGGTGCCTTGGCGTCCGATGCCAGCGACTGCAGCGGCACGGTGCTGAGCAGTTGCGGCAGCGGCCAGTCGGGCTGTCCGCAGCTGACGGTTACTCGCAAGCCCTCGTCTAGTCCCAGATCGACGGCTGAGCGCTCAAGAAAGACCGACAGAAGCGTCGGCGGCCAGGCCGCGTTGCGAGGCAGCGGCCCGCTGTCGCGGAGCTGGACCCCGCGCCACGCGGCCAGTACCTGCCCGGTGGCGTCGACGGCCTCCACGTTCCACAGTTGCGGCACCGGCCAGCGGGCCTGCTGAGCAGCCACCGCCGGCTCGAAGGTCGGCTGGGCCGCCACTCCGTGGCGACTGTTCGGGGCCGAGTCACGCGTTCCGTAAGGCTCACCGTCCCACCTGTTGCCGACGGCTGGCGAGCTCGCGGCTGCCTCCGAAGGCCAGCCCAGCGCCTGCTGGCGTCGATGCCATCAGGCGGCGTGGCTAGCGTGCTCCGGCGACGCCGGCTGCGGCGGGCCTTGCGCGATTGCGGTGGCGGTTCTGTCAGATTCCGGATCGAGGATGTCCGCGACCTGGGCTGAACTCGCGACCGTCCTTGCGCCCGGTCGCTGAGCCGTACCGTTCAGGTGGACCGCGGCCGCCATCTCGCTCGCCGGTGCCATTGCCTGGCTCGGAACGTGCGGCAGCTCCGGACCGACTCGCGAGGGCTCAGCGACGGCCCTGATCTCGACTGGCCCCTCCGCCCTGCGGCCGGAGAACTGCACTGACTCGCAGCCAGCCAGGCGGACTCTGCGGTGTGGCACGCACGCCTGGAGCACCTGCAGCGCCGCGTCATTCAGGCCAGGGCTGCCAAGCAGGAAGCTCGTGCCGGTGAACGGGCCGTCGGGCGCAAACCACGATTCGTCGTCAGCGCCGCGGGCCAGCGCCCGGCCGGACCTCGCGGTGACCTCCGGCATGAGCGCGATCCGGCGGAACCGTCCTGACTGGAAACAGATTGGCCCGTACAGCTCGGTTCCGTCGACAAGCCCGGAGGACGCCCGGACTAGTTGATCCAGCGCTGGAGACGCAGCGGCGGTCGCGGCCTCCGGCATCTCGTGCGCCTCCGCAGCGCAGCTGAATTCGGCCCTGGCGTGGTCGACCAGGTAGGAACTGTCCGCGCAGCGCAAGGAGGCGACGATCCTCTCGCCGTCACGCAGTGCGCAGATCCGCAGTTCAGCCTGGCCGCCCGACGGAATCAGTACCGGTGACTCCAGGGCCACGGCAGCTGCCCGCCGGACCGGGTGGCCAGCAAGCACGGACGCGGCCTGCGCTAGTGCCTCGAGCGCTAGCGCCGGCGGCAGCACGGGCATTCCGTCGATCCGGTAGTCCGCCAGGTAGGGGTCAACAGGCAGCGACAGCGCAGCCGAGCAAACGAGCTCGATGCCTGGGTAGTGCACGGCAACCTCGCGCAGGAACCGGCCGCCTCCGGGCAGCCCTGCCGCGGCGAGCTCGGCCGCAGTGATCACCGGAGCTGGCACAGCCGCCAGGCGGCCGACCCGGCCATGAACCGCGAGGCTGCGCGGCAGGCCGGGCGTCGTCATGATCTTGAGCAGCAGCCTGCTCGCGACGCCGATGTCGAGCTTGGCGCAGTCGGCAGCGGCGAGCTCGGCGGCCAGCTCCGGCGTTTCGCCGAGGCGGCCCGCGGACCAGGCTGGCAGGTCGAGGTGCAGCACCTGGCAGCCGATGCTCGCAGCGGCTAGCTGGACCGCCCGGCTGGCGAGCGCGCCGCGGCTCAGAGCGTGCAGACTTGCGCCCGCCAGTCCGTAGCGGCTCGCGACAGTGCCGAGCGAGATGATCAGCCTGAGCTGCCCGGCCGGGATCGAGCTCGCCAGGAGGTCAAGTACGGCCGCTTCGTCGCCGACGTACGCGCTCGCTTCGGGTTCCGGGATCTCTTGCACGGGAACGGGGTAGTCCAGGCCGGCTGCATGCCCGATGGCTGTCACTGGCCCGAGCCGGTCCTCGATCCGCCGGATGGCAGCGGTCAGGCTTGCCGGGTCGCCGATGTCGATGACCTCGTAGCCGACCCGCGCGCCCGCCGACCGCAGTGCTTCCAGCCCGCCGACAAGTTCGCCATCGTCGTTCTCGCCTGCCCGGCCGATGACAGCGACGCCAGTGCCGCAGCAGGCAAGCACCTGAGCAAGCGCGAGCCCGGCGCCTTTCGTGTCGCGAGTGATCAGCAGGACATCGTCGGGACCGAGTGGGAAGGCGCCGCCGCCAGGAAGTGACGTCTCGGTGAGCACCGGCTCGCTGATCGCGCCGGACGGCCCGAATATCAGTTCGCGGAACTGGCCAGGTTCCGCCGCGGCAAATGGCAGGATCGCGGCCGGGCTGATGACGTCAACGCCTACTCGGAGCACGGTGACGCCGATGGAGGGATGCTCGGCGTGGAGGCTGGCAAAGAATCCCGTGAAAGCGGTACTAGTCGTCAGAACGACCAGTTCGCCAGTCGCCATTGCGTCCTTCGCGGCCGCGATCGCGGCTGCTCGTGATCGCTGGTCCGCCGGATCCTCCACGATTGCTAGCGTGCGGGCAGCGGTGGGATCAGGCATGAACACGCCGCTGAGATCGGCGAGAACCGGGCTGCTGGCTGCAGCGAACACGCGCCACGGCTTGACTGCAGCGGGGAGCAGCGGCCGGCGGACTGGTCCCAGCCCCTCGGCGAAGCAGCGCGTCCACGAACCGATCCCGGCGACCGGCGCGGTCGCAGGCCGAGACGGCACGGCGACCTCGTCGGCCTGATCGCGATCATCGGGACCTGGCGCCGGGAACGCGGTGTAAATGACCGACGAATGCTCGCGCGCTCCAGTCGGGCCGCCGGGACTCGGCGGCGGAGTAAGCGGAACCGCGGACGACCAGTCCGGCGGCTTGGTCGCCTCTGACGTCGTGTCCGGCTGAGCAGCCGTCGTCGGTTCAGCCTCCGGATGGCTCGCTGCGGTGATCAGCGGTCGCGCCGGCAGTTGCCGCTCGAACTCAGCGCGCAAGCTGGAAATCGCAGTAATGCCCATCGGGGGGCTGTCGGGGGGAGTCCCGCCGACCGTCATCCCGTCACGCTCACTGGCCGACTGCTCGCTCGCAGACTGCTCGGCGGCGACCGGCTCGGGCTCGCGACCTGGATCGCCTATCACTGCGTCCGCGGCCGTTGTGATCTCGGTGTCGGCGACTTCGGCGTCGGCGGCCTCGGCGTCCGTGGTTTCGGTGTCTGCGATCTGGGTGTCGGCGACCTCGGCGTCCGTGATCTCGGTGTCCGTGATCTTGGTGTCTGCGATCTGGGTGTCGGCGGCCTCGGTGTCTGCGACCTCGGTGTCCGTGACATCGGTGTCGGCGATCTGGGCGTCAGCAGCGTCGGCAATGACTGCCGCCTCCGAAGCTATTTCCTGCTCGGCTGCGGCCTGTTCGGCGGCCGCCTTCCTGGCGGCCCCGTCCTCAGCGGCTCCGTCCTCAGCGGTCCCGTCCTTGGCGGCCGGCCGCGGCTGCGGCATGAGCTGGCACGGGTTGGTAATGAACGTCTGGCTGCGCCAGATGTCGAGCGGCCGGGTCTGGCGTCCGGCGAAGAGCGGCTGCGGCTGGCCCATCGCTCCAGCAGCGAACAGGGCCGCAGCAACACGCGCCCTGTCGACCGCATCGCCTGAACCGGACTGCAGGCTGATCACGGGCACGTCGGCGATGTCGGCGGCCGCGATGAGCAGAGCACGTCCTGGTCCGGTTTCCACCATCAGGGACGCGCCGATCGCGGCTTCGGTGATTGCTTCCGCCTGCCGTTCTGCTCCGTCGAAGCCGTCGCAGATCAGGTCGATCGCTTCGTCGACTGTCGATATCTCGGCACCCGTCACGGTCGAGATCAGCCGCCGCCTCGGCGGCCCGAAGCGGAATCGCCGGGCGATAGCCGCACGCAACCCCCCGGCGTCGTAGCGCGCGCTGGGGCGCCGACCTAACGAGCCCGGCAGCAGCAGTTGCCTGAATGGCGCGCCCGCCGCGATCCGCCGACCTGATCACGAACTGCTCCCGCAGTTTCGCGATCTCGATGACCTCGGTTTCGCCGAGTGTGCCAGCCCAGGCCAGACCGGCCAGCGCGCCGAGACCATGACCGACGGCGGCGGTCGCGTTTACGTCGAGCGACTCCAGCCAGCGCAGGCTGTCCAGGCAGCGCATCACAGCCGGGTGCAGCGCCGCGCCGACCGGGTCGCCAGACAGCAGCAACGTGACGCGACCGTCTGCGTCGTCCGAGGCGAAGACGCCAGACCGCACGGCCATCAGCCCGTCGGCCAGATGCGAGAGGATCGTGACTGCCTCCCTAGCGAGGAGGGCCAGCTGCTCCTGCCTGGCGGCTACGATCGCCACCCTCGCTCTGCCCTGCTCGGCGGTGTCCCGGCCGAGCGTGCAGGCGAGGTCCTGCATCTCCGCATCGGACAGGCCGCCCGCGATGTCTGCCACCCTGGACAGCACTGCTGCCAGCGCGAACCGGTCGGGCGCGTGCAGCAGGAACGGCGTGGCCTCCGGCCCGGCAGCCAGTCGTGGCGCCGCGGTGTCAGCTCCTGACCGACCGGCCGCGGCCTTGGCCAGCAGCGGCACTGATCGCAGCCAGCGGTCCTGGCGGCCGCGGCTGGCTGGCTCGTGCCGGAGCACCACATGCACGTTGCTTCCACCGAGGCTCATTGTCGACACGGCAGCGAGCCGGGGCCCGGCTTCCCAGTCCCGAGCTGCCTGCGGCAGCACGAGCCGGGCGTCGCCACTGGCGATCAGCTCATGGGGCCGGTCCACGCCAGTCGTCGGCGGCACCACTCCGGTCCCCAGCGCCAGCACCGTCTTGATCAGCCCGGCGGCTCCGGCCGCGGCCTTGGCATGCCCGATGTTCGCCTTGACCGAACCGAGTGCTGCGGTGCGCCTCGCCCCGGCTCGGATCGAGTTCAGGGCTGTGAGCTCTGCCTGGTCATCGAGCGGCGTGCCTGCCCCGTTCCCTTCAATGAAGTGAATATCGGCTGGGTCGACGCCGGCGCGCTCGTACGCGCGCTGCATCGCGAGCAACTGGCTGCTGGCGTGCGACTGGGGCTCGCCGGGCAGGCCGCCGCCTGAGGTGCCCCAGCCAAGGATCTCGGCGTAAACGGGCAGGCCGGCGGCGCGGGCATCGGCGGCGCGCATCAAGACGACCATGCCGCAGCCCTCGCCGGGCAGGTAGCCGGTCGGATTCTCGTCGTAGATGCGCACGTCGCTGGCGGCAAGCAGGCCGGCCTTGGCCAGCCCGATCAGCTCGAGCGGGTCCAGGCTCACCTCGACGCCGCCCACGATCGCCGCGTCCAGGTCGCCTGCTGCCAGCGCCGCACAGGCGGATGCCACGGCCTGCAGCGAGGAAGAGCAATCGCTGTCGACTGCGTGGCTGCCGCCGCGGAAGCCGAAGTACGTGCTGATTGCTGACGCGATCGTGCCGGGCATACTGCCGGCCAGCGAGTAAGGCCCCATGGGCGGGAACGGGGCAAGATAGCTGCCCTCGGCCCGCCGGAGCACGGTTCCGGCCTGGCTCGCCGGGACGTCCTCGGCGCCGAGCGCTTCCGCTAGCACGCGGCGCACGTAGGGCCAGCGCACCCGCAGCGCGTTGGCCCGCGAGGTATCGCCGGCCAGTGTGTTGCCGATGATGACGCCGGTACGGTCGCGGTCCAGGCCGGTGCCGGCCGGGAGGCCGGCCGCTGCGAGCGCCCGGGCGGCGGTCTCGAGGGCGAGCCAGTGAGCTGGATCGGCGGCGGAGTAGGCGGCCTGGTCGATGCCGAATGCGGCGGGCTCGAAGCGCCAGCCTTCGATCACGGCCCCTCGGGTGCTGTAGGTGGCATCGCAGGTGGCCAGGTCCGGCAGGTAGTAGTCATCGATATCGATCCGGCTTGACGGCAGGCGGCGGAACGTCCGGCGGCCGGTCAGGACGACGTCAAGCAGAGCGGCGGGATCGTCGGCGTCCGGGAACCGGCAGGCGAGTCCGACGACGGCGAGTGGCTGGGTAGCTCTGGCTGGATCAGTCACGGCACTGTCCGTAGGTGAGCGGCCCGGCCGTTCCGGCCGCACGTTCTGCTACCAGCTCGCCAATACGGTGCCGAAGACTACCCGGAGTCCGCTGTGAGCAAATTCTGCGAATCGCATGGATTAATTCCGCGCGCGAGCAAGTGTGCATCTTTCCCCCGGATAATGGCCTGTCTCCCCATTGGCCAGCCCAGCCATTGACCAGCTCAGCCATTGGCCAACTCAGCCGTCATGGCAAGCGCAATCGCGGCCTGCCCCCACAGCTGACCTGGTCGGCGCCCTGCTGACATGGTCGGGCTGCCGATCCCCCGCGATGCGCTATTACCCGTAGCGGCTAGGTGTCAGGACATTATTTGACCTGGACGTTGCGCGGTCAAGGCGGAATTAACAACTCGTGTCTTTTAAAGTCTGGCGGCATTCCCAGATTGCGGAAATATGTATCGAGGAATGTGCGAACTAGTGCGCATGGCCCGTCTCGTGCGTGCTGGACGGAACCGGCCGGCAGTGCCGCCGCCGGCCGGGCCGCGGCCGCCGTTCGGCGCCGTCAGCCAGCGCTGGGGCGGAATGCGCTACCCTGTGGGGGTGCGTTTTGCCGGTCTGCTCCTTAGCTAGCCGCGCCGACTGTCGCGTTCGTTCGCGTGGCTGGCCCTCGGGACTGGGGCCGATCCGGACCTCTCCATGTTCGCGAGGAAGTCATGACAGCCGCCGATAACGCGGATCGCTTCGATCCGCGCGCGATTCAGGACAAGTGGCAGCAGCGCTGGGCTGCGACGGACATCTTCCGTGCCAGCGATGACCCGGATGATCCGCGGCCGCGTACCTATGTCCTGGACATGTTCCCGTATCCCTCCGGCGACCTGCACATGGGGCACGCCGAGGCCTATGCGCTGGGCGACGCCATGGCGCGGTACTACACCCTGCGTGGTCACAACGTGCTGCACCCGATCGGGTGGGACGCGTTCGGCCTGCCCGCGGAGAACGCCGCGATCAGGAACAACACTCACCCGGCCGACTGGACCTACAAGAACATCGAGGTCCAGGCGGCCTCGTTCCGCCAGTACGGCGTCTCCTTCGACTGGTCACGGCGGCTGCAGACCTGCGACCCGGACTACTACCGGTGGACGCAGTGGCTGTTCCTGCGGTTCTACGAGCGCGGCCTGGCGTACCGGGCCGACGGCTACGTCAACTGGTGCCCGGTGGACCAGACAGTGCTGGCCAACGAGCAGGTGATCGACGGCAAATGCGAGCGCTGCGGGTCGGAGGTCATCCGCCGGGTGCTCACCCAGTGGTACTTCAAGATCACCGAGTACGCGGACCGGCTGCTGGCGGACATGGCGCCGCTGGAGGGCAAGTGGCCCGAGCGCGTGCTGCTCATGCAGCGCAACTGGATTGGTCGCAGCGAGGGAGCCGAGGTCAGCTTCCAGATCGAGGGCAGGGCCGAGGCCGTCACTGTGTTCACCACCCGGCCTGACACGCTGTACGGGGCGACGTTCTTCGTCGTAGCGGCTGACTCGCCCCTGGCGGCCGAGCTGTGCGCGCCGGAGCAGCAGGCGGCGCTTGCGTCGTACCAGGCCGACGTGCGGAAGCTGACCGACATCGAGCGGCAGTCGGCCGAACGCGAGAAGACCGGCGTGTTCCTGGGCCGGAACGCGATCAACCCGGTTAACGGCGAGAGGATCCCGGTCTGGGCCGCTGACTATGTGCTGCCGGACTACGGCACCGGCGCGATCATGGCGGTACCCGCGCATGACCAGCGCGACCTGGATTTCGCCGGGAGGTTCGGGCTGCCGGTCCGGGTCGTGCTCGACACCGGCGCGCCAGACCCGGCGGAGACCGGTGTCGCTACGCCGGGCGAGGGCACGCTGATCAACTCAGGCCCGCTGGACGGGCTTTCGAAGCAGGAAGCGATCAACCGGATCATCGAGATCCTGGCCGAGCGCGGGCTAGGCCGTGGCTCAGTGAACTACCGCCTCCGCGACTGGCTGCTGTCCAGGCAGCGATTCTGGGGCGCGCCGATTCCGATCATCTACTGCGACGGCTGCGGCGAGGTCGCGGTACCGGACGAGCAGCTGCCGGTGCTGCTGCCGGACCTGCGCGGTCAGGAGCTGGCCCCGAAGGGCAGCTCGCCACTGGCGGCCGCAGCCGACTGGGTGAACACCGAGTGCCCCAAGTGCGGCGGTCCCGCTAAGCGGGACACCGACACCATGGACACCTTCGTCGACTCCTCCTGGTATTTCCTGCGGTACTGCTCGCCCGAGTTCGAGCACGGCCCGTTCGAGGTCGAGTCGGTCGGCCGCTGGTCGCCGGTCGACCTGTACGTCGGCGGAGTCGAGCACGCGATCCTGCACCTGCTGTACTCGCGGTTCTTCGTCAAGGTGCTGCATGACATGAAGATGCTGGACTTCACCGAGCCGTTCACCGCGCTGGTCAACCAGGGCCAGGTGATCAACCAGGGCAAGGCGATGTCGAAGTCGCTGGGCAACGGGGTCAACCTGGGGGAGCAGCTGGCCGCGCATGGCGTGGACGCGATCCGGCTGACGATGATCTTCGCGAGCCCGCCCGAGGACGACATCGACTGGGCGGACATGAACCCGGACGCGCTGGTCAAGTTCCTGGGCCGGGTGCACCGGGTCGCGGCTGACGTCGCGAGTGTGGCCGGCAGTGCTGGCGGGGCTGACGGCCTGCTGGACCTGCGTAAGGCGACGCACAGGACGATCGACGAGGTCACCAGGCTGGTCGAGTCCACCCGGCTGAACGTGGCAGTGGCCAGGCTGATGGAGCTGGTCAGCGCCGCGAGGCGGGCCATCGACACCGGCCCGGGCGCGGGCGACCCGGCCGTCCGCGAGGCTGCCGAGTCGCTGGCGATCATGCTCTCGCTGTTCGCCCCGTACACCGCCGAAGAGTGCTGGGAGATGCTGGGGCACGAGTCGTCGGTGGCCAGGGCCGCGTGGCCGGTCGCCGACCCGGCCCTGCTGGTCGAGGACACCGTGACCTGCGTGATCCAGGTAGACGGCAAGGTCCGGGACAGGGCCGAGGTGGCCACCTCAGTCAGCGAGGAAGACCTGCGGGAGCTGGCCCTCGCCAACCCCGCTGTGGAGCGCGCACTGGCAGGCCGCGGTGTCCGGACCGTGATCGTCCGGCCGCCAAAGCTGGTGAACGTCGTCTCAGCCTGACCCGCTGCGCCTCCGCCCGGCGCGAACGGCCTGCGGCCATCCCGAGCGGGCTGAGCAGCGACAACTGGCTCATGTACTGTCCTGTACTAGCGCGCAGTACGTTAGCGGGCAGGCGCGGCCCCCGGAACAGACAGGGACTCGCGGATGGTCGGGGTTGTCGTCGGCGCGGGAATCGGCCTTGTCCTGCTTATCGGATGCTTTGTGGCGGCTTTCAGGAGCATATTCCGCTCGCCCGGCCAAGCGCCGGGCTGGGCGTACGACCAGCGCGGCCTGGACAAGGTCTACGTGACCGCGCCGCCGTCCGCCAAGCCGGCTGTCAAGAGCCGCCCCGCAAGGCGTCCAGCCAGAGAGCAGCAGATCCAGCTGCTCCCGGCCGAGGCTACGGTCACCTTTGCCGAAGAGCGCCGGGCCGCAAATATCGATGACGTGCTCGCCGGTCTGGATCGTGATCTGATCGGCCTCGTTCCGATCAAGCACAAGGTCGAGGAGATCGCCGCGCTGCTCCTGGTTGACCATGCCCGCCAGAAGTTCGGTCTCAGCGCACCCCGCCCGAACCTGCACATGTGCTTCACCGGGCCGCCCGGTACCGGGAAGACGACGATGGCTCTGCGGATGGCCGACCTGCTGCACCGGCTCGGCTACCTGGAGAAAGGGCCATCTCGTTCACGCGATGCGCGATGACCTGGTGGGCGAGTTCGTCGGGCAGACCGCGCCGCGGACCAAGCGCGTGCTCGAGCGAGCAATGGGCGGAGTGCTCTTCATCGATGAGGCGTACTACCTATATCGCGCCTCGGACTCTAAGGACTACGGCCAGGAAGCCATCGAGATCCTGCTGCAGGTCATGGAGAACGAACGGGAGAATCTCGTTGTCGTCCTGGCCGGCTACAAGGACCGGATGGATCACTTCTTCACCTCCAATCCTGGCATGAGCTCGCGGATCACCCATCACCTAGACTTCGCCCCTTACGACGTCGGCGACCTGGCGGCTATCGGCGAGCTGATGCTCGATCGTTCGAGGTACCACCTGTCCGCCGCGGCTGAGTTGGCCTTCCGGCAGAACCTCCAGCGCCAGATGGCAGAGCCGGACTTCGCCAATGCACGCAGCGTACGCAACGAGCTGGACCGGGCCAGGCTTAGGCACGCGTACCGGCTAGCAGCCGAGCCGAACCGGGACTGGAGCCGGGAGGACCTCATGCGGCTTGAGCCCGAGGACATGCTGGAGGGTTATACGGCCAGCGGGCCGGCGCGGCAGCCGAACCGGGGAGCGGCAGGCACGCTGCGACCGGCGGCTAGCCGCCGAACACGATGCGGAACCACCGCCGCTTGCCCACCCGGATCACCTCGCCGCTGGACACTGGATGACGCTGGTCAGGGTCAGTCAGCTTGTGCTGGCCGTCGAGCCGCACGCTGCCGTCGGCAATCAGCCGGCGCAGCTCAGTGCCCGATGCCGCCGGCAGGCAGTGCCTGAGTACCTCGAGCAGGGTGCTGTTGGGGTCGACCACCGAGATCGGACGGCACGTCGCTGGGCACGGAACGGCCGGAGAAGACCCGGCTGAACCAGTCCTGCTCTCGGGCCGCGTCCGCCGCTGAGTGGTAGCGCTCGACCAGCGACCGCCCGAGCAGCCGCTTGGCCTCCATCGCGTTCAGGCCGCCGTCCGCCATCACTGCGTCCAGCTGGTCGATCTCCGCCAGCGGCACCATCGTGTAGTGCCGCAGGTAGACGGTCACGAGGTGGTCGGGCAGCTTCATGGCCTTGCCGAACATGTCGCGCGGGCTGTCGCTGAGTGCGATGTAGTTGCCCAGGCTCTTGCTTTGCTTGGCGCGGCCGTCGATGCCAGGCGTCAGCTCCGTCGTCACGATGACCTGCGGCGCGCCGCCGAGCCGCTCGGCGAAGAAGCGACCCATGAGCTCGTTGAAGAGCTGATCGGTGCCCACGATCGTCAGATCGGAGTCCAGCGCGCACGAGTCGTAGCCCTGCAGGATCGGGTAGAGCAGCTCGTGCATGCGAATCTCGCTGCCGCCGGCGATCCGTTCAGCGAACATGTCGCGCTGGATCAGCCTGGCGTGCGTCACTTCTGAAAGCAGAACGAGAAAGGACTCCAGGCCCATCGGCGCCCACCACTCCGAGTTCCGCCTGACCTCAAGGACCGCCGGGTCGGTGAGCAGGACCCGGCTGGCCTGCGCGACGAACTCGTCGGCGTCGCGGTCGATCTGCTCGGCCGGGATCACCGGCCTGGTCGCGGACTTGCCGGTCGGGTCGCCGATCCGCGTGGTGAAATCGCCGATCAGCAGCACGACCTTGTGGCCGGCCTGCTGCAGCTCTCGCATCGCCCACAGGTTGACCGCATGCCCGATATGCAGGAACGGAGCGGTCACGTCCACTCCGTACTTAATCCGGAGCGGCCGACCGGAAGCAATCTTGGCGCGCAGCTCGTCAGCGGTTATGACGTCCGCGGCCGTGCGCTGAAGGGTGGGAACCTGACTGAAGATCTCGTCCATTCCAGCCTCTGGGTCTCAGGCGGAGCCCAGGCCGGGATGCCGTCGAGTGGCGAAAGACGAATTGCCAGGGAACGGCAGCGACTGGGCGGAACTCAAGCGCGGCAGGGCCCGGCAGTTCCGTGCGAGCTCAGGCAGCGATGGACCTGGCGGGCTGCGCGGAAGCACCGAGCAGTCGATATCGGCAGTCCACCGGACGTCCCCGTTCCCTTAAGGGTGATCTGTTCAGAGGTCAGCTCAGGGTACCGCGCTGGGGCCTGATCCTCAGCTCGGGCCGCCATGCCGCGATCGAGCCGGGCGGCACGTATCCCTGCACCGAGACGCTTGCGTACACGATGCAGTCCGGCCCGACAACGGTGCCCGGCGAGCTAACCGCATTGCACCCGATCTGCGCTCGGTCCCCGATAAGGGCCCCGAGCTTCGGCATGCCTGTGTCGAGAATCGAGTCGCCGACGAGGTCAGACCCGGCGAAGCACCGCCACGACCTTGCCGAGAATCTCCGCCTCATCACCGGGAATCGGCGTGTAGGCGGGGTTATGCGGCATTAGCCAGATGTGGTCGGCTGACCGCTTGAACGTCTTGACCGTGGCCTCGCCGTCCAGCATCGCCGCGACGATGTCGCCGTTCTCCGCGACCGGCTGCTGGCGTACGACAACCCAGTCACCGTCGGCAATGGCAGCGTTGATCATCGAGTCGCCGACGACCTTGAGCAAGAACAGATTGCCCTCGCCGACGATCTGCCTTGGCAGCGGGAAGATGTCCTCAATGGATTCCTCGGCGAGGATCGGCCCGCCTGCCGCAATCCGGCCGACCAGCGGTACGTAGGCCGCTTCCTGCGACGCGATGTTCATCGGGGTGTCCTCGTCGACGTCCGGCTCCGGGCGGACGGCCGGATGGCCGGGCAGCCGTACCTCTACCGTCCGCGGGCGCCCCGCGTCTCGGCGCAGGTAGCCCTTGCTCTGCAGAGTCGACAACTGGTAAGAGACGCTGGAGGTGCTGGTCAGCCCGACAGCCTCGCCGATCTCGCGCATCGACGGCGGGTAGCCGCGGCGCTGTACCGACTCTCGGATGACCTGCAGCACCTTCCGCTGGCGCCACGTCAGTACGTGGCCGGGATCTGGCTTGTCGGGCAGGTCGGCGATAACGGCCGGAACGCTGCCCTTCGGCCTTCTGCCCGGCTTGCCGCGCGGCCGTTCTGCTGAGCCAGCTTCGGGTTCGCGGTCAGTGAGTTCGAGATCGGCGGTCGAGGCCTCGCGCGCCCCTCGATCGCTGGTCGCATCGCTCATTTCGGGCCTCCGGCTCGGGTTGTGTCGGTCGTCGGGATGCAGTGCCGTCTTGACCGACGCTAACGGTTTCGGTCCGGGATCTCAAACATCTGTTCGACCATCTTTAAAAATGTCGTACCCCTGCGATATGAAAGGTACCGTACCTTCGTTCGATCGAACGAAGATGCGATAGAACACAGGTACGATCGAACTGTCATTCGTTAGATGGAGGCTGTGATGAGCGCTTTGAGCGCTGTCGAGGACGGCCGGGCGGATCGGCCGCCAACGGCCGCAGCTACCACGGACTTTCGCGGCCAGCCTCGGCTCCGGGTAGTCGCCCCGCCGGCCGGGTCGGATGCCTGCGGGACGCCTCAGCCGTGGCCGGGGAGCCCGCGAGCCGCGCTCTAGTTCGATTCGCCGGCAGGTCGGGCCCGAGGCCGCAGGGTCCCGTCGTAGTGACAGGGACAGTGCTGGCTCGGCGTGGCCGGCGTGTCGCCGACTCCGATCCGGCTGACCAGGCGCGGCCGCGCGGTTGTCGCTGCCCTCGTGGTCATCGGCCTGACGATCGCGGCGCTGCTGGCGAGCCGTGCTGGCGTCGGGCGGTGCGCAGGCAACCAACCACGGTCAGGCCAGGGCCGGTTACCAGGGCATGCACAGGATCGTGGTGCGAGCCAGGCCAGACTCTGTGGTCGATCGCGTCGGCAGCCGAGCCGACCGCCGACACTCGCGCTGGTCGTCCAGGAGATCATGACCGCGAATGCGCTGGCCGGTGCCACGATCAGCGCAGGCCAGCTTCTCTGGGTTCCGCGCTGACGGCCGCGCTGCACTGTGCCGCGCTGACACTGTGCACAGCGCTGACGCTGGAGGGTCGTGGTGCGATTGTCGCTCTTGTCCGGCTGGCCGGACGCTCTGGGCTTTGTCAGCGCTTGCGCAGGCTTGTGATGTGGCTTCGCCGCGACACGCCGGCGTGTTGAGCGATTTCCCGGACGCGTCAGCCGCCGCCGGTGCATCGTCTACCAGCAGGTTCCGCCGGGAGCGTGACGGACTTGCGTACGCCGGAGCTGGCGGACCACAATATGTAGTAGTTGCACGCGTGTAATTTTCCTATAGCTTGTGCTTTACGGAAGCAGCTTCCAGACCGCCGGGGAGGTGATCGCGTGTACTGCCCGTACTGCAGGCACCCCGACAGCAGGGTCATCGACAGCCGGACCAGTGACGATGGCGCCGCGATCCGCCGCCGGCGGGCTTGTCCCGCCTGCGGCCGCCGGTTCACCACCCAGGAGACGGTCATCCTGACGGTCGCCAAGCGGAGCGGTGTCACTGAGCCGTTCAACCGGGACAAGATCGTCCGCGGCGTTCGGCGCGCGTGCCAGGGCAGGCCGGTCAGCGAGGATCAGCTGGCGCTGCTGGCGCAGCAGGTGGAAGACGCGATCAGGAGCAGAGGCAGCGGCGAGATCCCCTCGCACGAGGTCGGCCTCGCCATCCTCGGCCCGCTCCGGGACCTCGACGAAGTGGCCTACCTGAGGTTCGCCTCGGTCTACCGGGGCTTCGAGTCGCTGGCCGACTTCGAGGAAGAGATCGCGGCGCTGCGCGCTGAGCATCTGGATAACTGGCGACCCGAGGACGCTCAGCTCCTCGCCGCAGGAGGCCGGGCTGCGCCCTGACGGAGGAGCGCGGCTCCGGGCGATCAGCCGGGGATAGCGCCGCTAAGCCTCGCGGGCAGCAGCCCGCACCGGCCAGCTAGAGCGAGCCGGCAGACGAATTCACCGGGAGGGCCTGTGCGGCCCGCTATCGGGTCCGACGGACCCGCGGAGGGGGAGGACATGACCGAGACGGCAAGCGGGGCAGCGGCGCAGGGCAGCAGCAAGCGTGCCAAGGGCCTGACCCTGCGCCGTATCTACACCCGCGACGGCATCCATCCCTATGACGAGGTCACCTGGGAGCGCCGAGATGTCGTGATGACGAACTGGCGGGATGGCTCGGTCAACTTCGAGCAGCGCGGCGTCGAGTTCCCCGACTTCTGGTCGGTCAATGCCGCGAACATCGTGACGACCAAGTACTTCCGCGGTGCGGTCGGCACGCCGCAGCGCGAGTGGAGCCTGAAGCAGCTTGTCGACCGGGTCGTCGGCAGCGTATGGCGCGGCTGGCCGCGAGCACGGCTACTTCGCAACCGAGCAGGACGCGGAGATTTTCGAGCACGAGCTGAAGCACGCGCTCATCCACCAGATCTTCAGCTTCAACTCGCCGGTCTGGTTCAACGTCGGCACTACATCGCCGCAGCAGGTCTCCGCGTGCCAGCCGTACCACGCGCCGGTGAGCACGCCGGCCGGCCCGGTGCCGATCGGCAGCCTGGTCGAGTCGGACGCGGTCGGCGCGAAGGTCTACGACGCGCACGGCACGACGCGGATCGTGGCGACCAAGGCCAACGGCGATCAAGGAAGTACTGCGGCTGCACACGACCGCCGGCCACGTGCTCGAGGCCACCGCCGATCACCTGGTGTGGCGGGCTACCGACATTGACAACGGCGAGTTCACCGTGGCCGGGTTCCTGCGGCCGGGCGACCACCTGCTGTACGTGCAGCCGGATGTCGGCGGATCGGACCGGACCCTGCTCGACATCAGCAAGGTCGAGAACCTCGGCCCGATGGAGGTCTACGACATCCAGACCGAGAGCGGCGAGTACCTGTCCGGCAACCTGCGGGTGCACAACTGCTTCATCCTGGCTGTCGACGACACGATGGACTCGATCCTGGAGTGGTACCGCGAGGAAGGGCTGATCTTCAAGGGCGGGTCCGGCGCCGGCGTCAACCTGTCCCGGATCCGCTCCAGCAAGGAATTGCTGTCCTCCGGCGGCACGGCGAGCGGCCCGGTTTCGTTCATGCGCGGCGCCGATGCGTCGGCCGGGACGATCAAGTCCGGCGGCGCGACCCGGCGGGCGGCCAAGATGGTCGTCCTGGACGTGGATCACCCCGACATCGAGGAGTTCATCGAGACCAAGGCGCGCGAGGAAGAGAAGATCCGCGTCCTGCGCGACGGCGGCTTCGACATGGACCTCGGCGGCAAGGACATCGCCAGCGTCCAGTACCAGAACGCCAACAACTCGGTCCGCGTCTCGGACGAGTTCATGCGCGCGGTGGAGTCCGGCCGCACCTTCGACCTGGCAGCCCGCACGACCGGCGAGCCGATTGCGACAGTCGACGCCAAGGAACTGTTCGGCAAGATGGCCAAGGCCGCCTGGGAGTGCGCGGACCCCGGCATCCAGTACGACGGCACGATCAACGACTGGCACACCTGCCCGGAATCGGGACGAATCACCGCAAGTAACCCGTGTTCTGAGTACGTCCACCTCGATAACTCTTCGTGCAACCTCGCCAGTATCAACCTGCTGAAGTTCCTGCGTGGCGACGACACGTTCGACGTCGAGAAGTTCGAGCAGCTCACCGAGCTGATCATCACGGCGATGGACATCTCCATCTGCTTCGCCGACTTCCCGACGGAGAAGATCGCCGAGACGACCCGCGCATACCGGCAGCTAGGCATCGGCTACGCCAACCTGGGCGCGCTGCTGATGGCTACCGGCCACGCCTACGACTCCGACGACGGCCGGGCAATTGCGGCGGCTATCACCTCGCTGATGACGGGGACCGCCTACCGGCGCTCGGCCGAGCTGGCAGCGGTGGTCGGCCCGTACGACGGCTACGCGCGCAACGCGACTGCCCACAAGCGCGTCATCGCCAAGCACGCGACGGCGAGCGCGTCGATCCGGCCGCTCGGCAGCCATCGACACGCCGATCCTCGCGGCCGCGAACAAGGCCTGGCAGCAGTGCCTGACGCTGGGCGAGGCCAACGGCTACCGGAACGCGCAAGCTAGCCTATTGGCGCCTACCGGCACTATCGGGCTCATGATGGACTGCGACACCACGGGCGTCGAGCCCGACCTCGCGCTGGTCAAGTTCAAGAAGCTGGTCGGCGGCGGGTCGATGCAGATCGTCAACCAGACGGTCCCGCGGGCGCTGAAGAACCTCGGCTACCAGCCGGAGCAGGCAGAGGCGATCATCGAGTACATCGCCGAGCACGGGCATGTCATTGACGCGCCGGGCCTGCGGCCGGAGCACTACTCGGTGTTCGACTGCGCGATGGGCGAGCGCGCCATCAGCCCGATGGGCCACGTCCGGATGATGGCGGCGGTCCAGCCGGCGCTGAGTGGCGCCATCAGCAAGACCGTCAACCTGCCTGAGTCGCGCGACGGTCGAGGACATCGAGAAGATCTATTTCGAGGGCTGGAAGCTCGGCCTCAAGGCGCTGGCCATCTACCGCGACAACTGCAAGGTTGGCCAGCCGCTGTCGGTCGCGAAGAAGAAGGCCGCCGAGGTCGCCAGAGCCGGCCGACGCCGCACGAGGTCAGGCCCGTGCGCCGCAGGCTGCCAAGGCAGCGCTCCGCGACGGTGACCCGGTTCTCGGTCGCGGGTGCCGAGGGCTACATGACGGCGTCGAGCTATCCCGGACGACGGCATCGGCGAGGTCTTCCTGAAGCTCGGCAAGCAGGGCTCGACGCTGGCCGGCGTCATGGACGCGTTCTCGATGGCCATCTCGGTCGGGCTGCAGTACGGCATCCCGCTGGAGTCCTACGTCGCCAAGTTCACCAACATGCGGTTCGAGCCGGCCGGCATCACCGACGACCCGGACATCAGGATGGCGAGCTCGGTGATGGACTACATCTTCCGTCGCCTGGCGCTCGATCACCTGTCCTACGACGAGCG
This sequence comes from uncultured Actinomycetota bacterium, assembly GCA_963808215.1. Classification (GTDB taxonomy): domain Bacteria; phylum Actinomycetota; class Actinomycetes; order Streptosporangiales; family Streptosporangiaceae; genus JAJYUU01. Next base: position 128,172 of record CAWEEY010000013.1, on the reverse strand, counting down.
CGCCGAGCTAGGCATCCTCACCACCGACGAGCGGACAGCGCAGCTCAACGGCGAGGACCCGGCGTCTGTCGCCGACGACCTCGACCCGGAGGAGCTCGCGCAGTCGGTGCCGGTCGAGAGAGGTCCAGCGGTCTCAGCGCTCGCCGAGCCTGAGCGCAGCGCGGCCCGGCCGGACCGCCGACGGACGCGCCGCGGAGCTCGACCGAGCTGATCGAGTCGCAGCAAGGTCGCGTCGCGGATGCGCCGCTGTGCCTGACCTGCGGCACGAAGATGCGCCCGGCGGGTAGCTGCTACGTCTGCGAAGGCTGCGGCTCGACCAGCGGCTGCAGCTAAGTCGTGCGCTGCTCGACGAAGTTTTCCCAGCTCAGGAGGGGCGCGGCTGAGATGGCTGCGCCCCTCCTGAGTGCTCATTAGACGTCACGCGTTGCATCAGATGCAACGGCTGGGCCAGGAGGCTCTTGTCCGTGGGAGGTTCGTTGCGGAGTTGCGCCCAACCGTTGCGTCGAATGGGCTGCCCGTCAACCGCCGTCGGCGGGAGCCTTCCATTGCGGCCTGCGGAGCCGGTCCATTAGCAGCGGCGGAAGAACCCCGATCGTAAGAATCCCTGCGAGTATCAGGACCGCGTAAACGAGCGGGTCGGAGTGGCCGAACTGGGACGGCGGGACGAACCCGATCACTAGCGCGGCCACGGCCGACAGAACTCCGATCAGGCACAGCAGGCGCAGCGCGGGCGCCCGGTAACCGCGAGTGTGATCTGGTTGCGAGCGACGCAGCCTGATCGCCGCGATGAACATCAGCACGTACATGATCATGTATACCTGCGTGGCCATCACAGCGAAGATCCAGTACGCGTGCGAAACGCTCGGTATGAAGGCATAGAGCAGCGCTATGAGCCGTGATCACGATGCCCTCGGCTGCCAGAATGCGCACCTCGATGCCCTGACGGTTGACCCGCTGAAAGTAGGGAGGGAGGAAGCCCTGCTCGCGCCCGATCCTCAGTAGCCCTTCGGACGGTCCGTCCAGCCAGGCCATCATCCCGGCGAACGCCCCGGCCGCCAGAGCGATCGCGATCACCGGCACGCCGAACGCTAGCCCGAAGTGGGTCAGAAGCCGGTTGAAGGCCTGCATCACGCCTGCGGTGAAACTGATCTGATGTGACGGAACAACCCAAGAGATCGCTAGCGTCGGGAAGATGAACACCGCGAGGCACAGGCCCAGGGCTAGGAATATGGACTTTGGATAGTCGCGGCTTGGATTCCGGAGTTCGTCGATGTGCACGGCGTTGACTTCGACGCCGGCGTAGGTGAAGAAGCTGTTTACCACCAAGACGATGCTGGCGATTCCCTGCCAGGCAGGCAAAAGATGATGGGCTGTCATCGGCGCCGCTGAGTGTTTCCCCTGAAGCAGATACGCAACGCCGAGAGCGACGATGATCGCTCCGGGGATCAGCGTCCCGATCACGGTGCCGCGTGACGAGAGCGCAGCAACGAGAATCGACCCCCGTGAGGTCACCAGCACGCCGGCCCAGAACAGAACGATGATGATGACAGCCGTGTAGACACCGTTACCGGCAAGGCGCGGATCGATGGCGTAGGCGAGAGTGTCGGCAACGTAGGCAAGTAATGCCGGGTAAAAAAAGATGGTCTGCGCAAACTCGCACCACACTGCGAGCAGCCCCATCGGAGCGGAGATGCCCTGCTCCACCCAGTTGTAGACGCCTCCCGGCCAGCCGGAGGCCAACTCCGCGGCGACCAGCGATACGGGTAGCAAAAACAGAACTGCGGGCAGGACATACAGCGATATCGACGCAAGTCCGAGCACCGCGAGTGGCGGCGTCGATCCGAGGTTGCCGACCGAGCCCACAGTGATGAACGCGAGCGCAACCCAGGTGATCAACTTCCCGGCTGTCGGGTGCGCTCGGTGGGCTACAAACCGCCGACCGCGAACCGGGGCGTTGCCCGTAGCCAATGTTGCCCGCGGCTGCTGGCGGCGTCGTTCCCACATGGATTATCGTCGCTCAAGGTGACGAGCATCAGCTTCGCGGCGTGCCGAGCAGGTCCGCGCTGCCGCGCTAATCGCCCCGGCATCCCAGCCCGCCACATCGGCTGGCAGCCGCCGCCGTGCTTGTTGTGTCACGCGCCTCTCCTTGTGCCTCAGGTGCTGTCGATCGTCGTCCGCTCACATGAAGCATGTCGCGTGGCGGGCAGTCATCTTCGGCATAGCGGGCGTTGCTATCAATCTGTTGCTGGCCAGGCTGACCCAGGTGAGCGCTCGGAATGTTCCGGCATCGGCTTGCTTCGGCGTGGCTGGAATGCGGTGCGACGTTACCAGGACTGGGCCTGCGATTGAATCCGCCCTTATTTCTGTCTAGACTGTCTAGATAGAAATGAGGAGGACTTCGATGCATGGTCGCTGGCAGCTTCAAGAAGCCAAGCAGCGCTTCAGCGAACTCATCCGATCGGTAGAGGCCGACGGGCCACAGTTCGTGACTAGGCACGGCGAGGAAGTGGCAGTCGTCGTGAGTATCGCCGAATACCGGCACCTTCGGGAGGGCGGAAGGGACTTCAAAGAGTTCCTGCAGTCCGCGCCCGACGTCGACCTAGAAGTTAGCCGCTCGGCATTGCCGGCGCGGCGTGTTGAGCTGGGTTAAGAGTGAGCTTCTTGCTTGACACCAACGTGGTGTCGGAGATCCGTAAGCAGGAACCTGACGCGGGCGTCGCAAAGTGGTTCGCTTCAGTTTCCGCGGACAGGCTGTTCCTCAGCGTGCTGGTCGTAGGCGAGATCAGACAAGGCATCGAGAGGCTGGCCCGCCGGGACTCTGCCCAAGCTGAGATCTTCGAGCGTTGGCTCAGTCAGCTAGTCAGCGACTATGCGGATCGCCTTGTCCCGGTCACCGAGCAAATAGCCGAGGCGTGGGGACGTCTCAATGTCCCTGACCCTGTGCCGGTCGTTGATGGCCTGATGGCAGCGACTGCGCTAGTCCATGACTGGACCCTCGTCACGCGCAACGTCAACGACGTCCGGTCAACCGGGGTCCGTCTCCTGAGTCCGTTCTCCGGGGGAGCCGAGCCGGGGCAGGGGAATACGGCACCCTACGAATAAGTGCACTGCGCCAGTAGAGCGAGCAGTATTGCGTCAGATGCAACATGTTGGCCGCTTCGCGGCCCTCATCTGAGGGCCGCGGATCGGTCAAAGTAACTGGAAGCGATGTTGGGCTGGCTCTGAGCTGACCAGCTAAAGCCGGAGAGACTCCCGGTACCGGTACAGATCGCGGTGCAGGCTGATCTCGGCGCCGTGGTGCACAACTAGCTCGACGACCATCTCGCGCCGGTGACCAGGGCGCGCTGCGTTCCCGCCACCACAGCGAGGTCGAGCTTGGTCGCGTCCTCGCTGCCCGGCGCGGCGGTATAGATGACGATCTTCAGGTCCGTGTCGCTGTCGCTGAGGACGTCACAGTCCACGGTGATGTCGCCGATCTCCGGGTGCCGGACCGTCTTGCGGTCCTCGGTGTGCCCGCCGACGGCCCCGTCGCGCCAGAGCGCCGCGAACCGCTCGTTGCCGTCGAGGGTTCGGCGGATCAGGGCGGCCAGCCGCTTGTCATTGGGATAGCGTGCGGCGGCTCGGCGCAGGTCAGCGACGACCGCGCGATCGGACGCCTCACGGTTCTCCGAGATGACCCGCCAGGCGGCCAGCCGGCCTGACGGTGCGGCGGCGATGGGGAAGCGGGATTCGACCAGGCTGCGGTTTCCTGCCGGCATCGCAGACGGGTCGCCGAGCAGCGCGGCCCAGCCGCGATTCCACCAGATCAGCCGCCAGTCGGCGGCGAACACGGCGACTGGCGTCTCGCCGAGCCGGGTGAGCACGCGCTGCATGCCGGGCGGGATGTGATCAGTGATCACGCTGTCCAGCGGCGGCTGCAAGCCAGCGAGCCGGTACAGGTGGTCCCGCTCCTGTCCTGACAGTTGCAGCGCACGCGCGAGTGCGCTGACTACCTGCGCGGACGGTGTGGAAGCACGCCCTTGCTCCAGGCGGACGACGTAGTCCACAGAGACCCCGGCAAGCTCCGCCAGTTCCTCGCGCCGCAGGCCGCAGCGCGGCGCGCACGGCCGGATGGCAGCCCGACGTCTGCGGGCGTCAGCCGGTCCCGCCATGCGCGGATCGTCGCGCCCAGGCTCGTCTCGTCCATGCTCATGCGTCCATTATCCGTCGCGGCCAGGGAGCGAGGGTGGTACGCGCTTTCCTACCGTCAGGGTATCCCTGGCTGTCTCTCGCCCGTCAGGCGAGGCTGGGCGCATGACCACTATTACTTTCATCACCGGGGCGAACAAAGGCCTCGGCTACGAGACCGCCCGGCGCCTTACCGAACTCGGCCACACCGTCATTCTCGGCGCACGCGATAAGGAGCGCGGCCAGGCCGCCGCCGGTCAGCTCGGCGTGCGCTTCGTCCTGATCGACGTCACGGACGACGCGTCCGTCGCCAGTGCCGCCGCCGACGTCGAGGCGCACGAGGGCCGCGTTGACAGGCTCATCAACAACGCCGGCGTCACCGGCCGCCACGTCGAGGCCACGGACCTCACCGGCGATGACGCGCGGCTCGTCTTCGAGACGAACGTCGTGAGCATCGTCCGCGTCACGCACGCGTTCCTCCCGCTGCTCTAGCGATCCGACGCCCCGGCCGTCATCAATGTCAGCAGCGGCATGGGCTCCTTCGCCCTCACCCACGACCCGGACCGCATCGAGTCCACGATCACCGCCCCGCTCTACACCGCCTCCAAGTCCGCGGTGACCATGCTGACCATGCAGTACGCGAAGGCGCTGCCAGGCATCCGGTTCAACGCCGCCGACCCCGGCTACACAGCCACCGACCTCAACGCGCACCGCGGCACCCAGACGATCACTGAGGGCACCGACGCGATCGTTGCCCTCGCCACCGAGCCCTGGTCCGCAGGCACCGGCCGCTTCGTCGACCGCTTCGGCCCCGTCCCCTGGTAACGCAGCTGTGCACGCCGAATCCGAACGATAAGCGCGAACTTGCGTGCTCAGTCGAGATTCGGCCAGCTGAGCAGCTGCGGGATGAGCTCAGCGTCGCCCTCGATGTGGAGCTTCCCGTTCGGGTCGCGCCGGTAGAAGGCGAGCACCAGATCGCTCGGGTCGGCGGTCAGTGTGGCGGTCGGCTTGGCGTTCCCGTGCTCGTCCCCGATGAGCACATGAATCGCTGGCGTGTTCAGATCGAGGATCCAGCTACCCCCCGCTCCGGCCTCGAGCACCACAGTGGCCGGCTGTACGGCCACGGCCCGTTGGTGGGGAGCTCAACGGTCAGCCATTCGCCGACGCCGTCGGCCGCCGCGGCCTCCGGTATCGGCTTGGCCCGCCCGCCAGCCTGCTGGGCGTCGAAGGCATGGACGGACGCCTCCTGGACCTGATGCCGCGCCACGGCGCCGGTGTTCGTCGGCGCGCCCGAGGACTCCCACCACGTCCAGCAGAGCCGGCCGGGCCCGGCATTGCGCAGCTCGAGCACTAGCCGGTCGGTCGCGTCCGCGGACCAGGCCAGCAGGTCACCCTGCGGCTCAGTGTCCCCGACCGCTTCACCGTCGGGCGGCCCGATGGCCTCGCCCGCTGCGACGACCGCGGTCCAGAACAGCTGGACCGCGCCGACGTGGGCGACGAGGTCCTCGACCGTCCAGTCCGGGCAGGCGGGCACCCTGGCGTCGAAGCCCGCCTCGGCGGCCGCGGCCCGCAGCGCGGCCGAGCGGTCCTCGATCAGGGCGAGCATGTCAGCAAAGCTCAGTGTCTGCATTCCAGCGTTCTAGCACGGCATGCCGACAGCCCCTGCGATCAGCCCTTAAGCCGGCGCCCGGCTCGCCAGACTCCGGCGATGTGCTCGGGCTTCGTCAGCACGGAGATGTCGGCGACTGGGTCGGCGTCGAGCGTGATGAAGTCGGCGTCGAAACCTGCGGCCAGCTGGCCGCTGCGGGGTGCCTGAGGGCCGAGCGTGCGAGGGGCCACTGCGGTCGCCGCGGCGATGGCCTGCAGCGGCGTCATCCCGAGTGCGACTAGGTGCGCGAGTTCGGCTCCGTTGTTCCCCCAGGAATTGGGCAGGTCCATGCCGGTAATGCAGATGTCGGTGCCCATGGCGACCGTGACGCCGCGCTCGATCGCGAGCTGGACGGCGTCAGCGTGCGTCTGCGCGATCGCGGTCAGCTTCTCTGCGGCATAAGGCGGCACGTCGTCGAGGTGCTTGAGAATGGCCTCGACGATGCTCCGGGTCGGCACCAGGATCGTGCCAGTCTCGACCATCGCATCGCAGGCCTCCTCATCCAGGTAGGTGCCATGCTCGATGGTCGCGACACCAGCCTCGATCGCGGCCATGATGCCCGGCTTGCCGTGGCAGTGAGCAGCCACGACGCGGTCGGCAAGGCCCGCGACCTCGACGATCGTCCGCAGTTCCGCCCCGGTGAACTGCTGATGGACCGGGCTGTCCAACTCCGACAGCACGCCGCCGGAGGCGCACACCTTGATCAGCCGGGCACCGCGGCGCAGTTGCTCGCGCACAGCGCGCATGCACTCGGCAGTTCCGTCGGCGAGCCGCAGGGTGCCGTCCTGCTGGGCGAAGTCCGCAACGAAGCTCAGCGGGTAGCCATGCAGGTCACCGTGGCCTCCGGTGGTGCTGAGGATCGCTCCCGCCGCATAGATCGCCGGACCGTCCAGAATGCCCTCGCGGACGGCGCGGGCAAGGTGGACACCGAGCCCGCCAACCTCGCGGACCGAGGTGATGCCTGCATTCAGCGCATTCGCCAGATCGCGTGCTGACCGGGCGGCGCGCAGCGCCGTCGGCTTCTTGCGCCATCCGGGTCAGGTCGAGTGAGCGAGCGCCCATGAAGTGCCCGTGACAGTCCCACAGGCCAGGCATCACCACCGGCGCCATGATGACGTCCGCGTCCGGCGTCACCGGCGCCGACGCCGCTGGGCCGGCGTAGGTGATTACCTGGTCCTCGGCCAGGAGGACACCGTCTGGCACCGGCGCGCCGTCGCCGGGTATGAGCAATCCCGCGTTGATCCTGATCATGCCGACTCCGAATCCGATGGCCTTCTGCTGTCCGCCATCATGACGCAGCGTGGCCGTGCCTGATGCCCGGCCCGCGCCTAAACAGCCCCGTAGCCAGCCATAATGCGCTCGTAAACCGGCCGTTGCCTGAGGCGAATTAACCGGCCATTTCCCGCGCTTAACCGAATCGGCAACCGTTTATGCAGGTCATGCCCAGTGCGTCAACTGGGAATCTCGGGACCAAATGCGCTATACAAGTCTTGGCACAAGGGAGCGAGATGCGGTCACCGGAGCAGCACTCCGCTCTGTCCGGTCGCGCGACCGTGCAGGGCTGGCTGACTCGCATTCGCCAGTTCGCAAGCGCAGCGCCATTTCCGGTCAAGGCGGCAGTAGTCGTCGGGATCTGCATCTTTGCGCCCGCGCTCGTCGCGATCGGGCTATTCGCGGCGCTGGCCTACGCACCGTACGCGCTGTGGACCGGCAAGCGGTCGGTGCTCGCGACGGCCTCGGTCGCCCTCTGGGGGATCGCCCTTGTCGCCGCTCGTACCCACGGACTGGCTGGGCCGAGGTACCTGCTGCTCCTGCTACCTCCGGTGGCGGCGGCCGCGTCGCACGCGGGCGCGCTTGGCCGCTGGACGATTCCGTGCCGGACGACTGCCTGGACGCTGCTGTGGTCGCTGCCGGTTGGCGTCATCATCACCACGTTCCGGATCTGGCACAGCCAGCCGCTACTCGGACCGGCAACCGGCTGGCTCATCGCGCTGGTCGTGCTCGGCTGGAGGCTCGCTAAGGCCCTTCAGGACAGCCGTGAGTACACCCGTATGCCGGGGTTCGGCGGCGCGCTCGCGGCGCCATATGCGGTGGCTCAGGCCGGGGCATCCGGGGCTGGAGGCGCTAGGGCCGGGTCGGCGGCGGCGTCCGGGTCGGCGGCGGCGTCCGGTACAGCGACAGCGTCCGGGGCAGGTACCGCAGCGTCGCCCGGAGGCATCGCAGCCGGAGCTCCTGGCCAGCCGGGAGCGGTCCGCGCAGCGCAGGCCGCAGCCGCCCAGGGCCGAACGCGCAACATCGATCACAGCCTGCAAACGCGCGCCGGGGAGCCGGTGCAACGACTGGCCCCCGATCACGGTTGAGGAGGCGATCGGCGAGCTCACCTCGATGGTGGGTCTTGCCGCGGTGAAAGACCAGATCCGGTCGATCACGGCGTCCGTTGAGGCGGCCCGCCGTCGGGCCATGGCCGGCCACGGCACTGAGAAGCCGATGCAGCACTTCGTCTTCCTCGGCCCGCCCGGCACCGGCAAGACCGCCGTTGCCCGCATCGTGGCGAAGATCTTCTACGCATTCGGCCTGCTGGACACTCCCGCTGTCGTCGAGGCGCAACGGGCCGACCTGGTAGGTGAGTACCTGGGCGCGACGGCGATCAAGACCAACGAGCTGATCGATTCCGCGCTCGGCGGCGTGCTCTTCATCGACGAGGCCTACAGCCTGGTGAACGAGGCCGACGGGCAGGGCGACAGGTTCGGGAATGAAGCCGTTCAGGCGCTGCTCAAGCGGGCTGAGGACGACCGCGAGAATCTCATCATCATCCTGGCCGGATACGAGCGGCAGATGGAGTCGTTCCTGGCATCCAACCCCGGCCTCAACTCGCGCTTCGGCCTCCGGGTGAAGTTCCCCAGCTACTCGGCCACCGAGCTGATGGCGCTGACCGAACAGGCGGTGCTTGGCAAGGGAGAGCTGCTGGACCCGGACGCCCGCCCGGTGCTGCGGCAGATCTTCGATGAGGTCGGCCGCCGCCGGCTGGCCGACGAGCTCGGCAACGGCCGGTTCGTGCGCAGCCTGCTGGCCAGGGCAGGGCAGCAGCGCGACGTGCGGGTGATGGCCGGGCCAGCCGATCCGACCTCCGCTGACCTGATCACACTGCGCGCGGAGGACCTGAAGCTCGCCTACGCCGAACTGACGACGAGGTTCCGCGGTTACACCGACACCCCGACCGTCGGACGGCGCGCTGGCCGAGCTTGACGCGCTTGTCGGGCTTGAGCCGGTCAAGCGCCAGGTGCACGAGATCGTCGCGCAGCTGCAGGTGGCCAGGCTCCGGGACCGCCAGGGTCTGGCCAGTCAGCCGCCGTCGCGGCACTTCGTATTCACCGGGCCGCCCGGCACCGGCAAGACGACGGTGGCGCGCATCATCGGCCGGATCTTCGCTGCGCTCGGCATGCTGGTACGGCCCGAGGTGATCGAGGCGCACCGGGCCGATCTGGTGGGGGAGCATCTCGGCTCGACTGCGATCAAGACCTCGAAGCTGGTCGACTCGGCGATGGGCGGCGTCCTGTTCATCGACGAGGCCTACGCACTGCACAACGAGGCCTACTCGGGTGGTGACGCATTCGGCTCGGAAGCGATAGCCACCCTGCTCAAGCGGGCTGAGGACGACCGGGAACGGCTGGTTATCGTGCTGGCCGGCTACACCGACGACATGGACCGGATGCTGCGCAGCAATCCTGGCCTGGCCTCCAGGTTCAGCACGCGGATCATGTTCCCGAGTTACTCTGCGGCTGAGCTCGGCCAGATCGCGCAGGTCATCGCCGCGCAGGCGGGTGACGTCTTCGACACAGAGGCGCTGCCGGTGCTCGACTCGATCTTCGTCCAGGCGGCCGAGGACGGGCGGATCGACACGCTTGGCAACGGCCGGTTCGCGCGGTCGCTGTACGAACGGGCCTGTGCCTCGCGCGATGTCCGGGTCTCCCTGCACGGCGAGGAGGCCACGGCGGCGGACCTGACCACGGTTCTGGCCGCTGACCTGCTGACCGCCTACCGCGAACTGGCGGGCTGACGTTCCAGCCGTCAATCAACCGCTGACGAGCCTGAACCGGATTCGCTGGCCCGGTCGTAGCTGTGCCGCCACCCCGAGATCGGCCGAGACAACCACGCCGATCACGGGGTAACCACCGGTCGTCGGGTGGTCGGCCAGCAGGAGAATGGGCTGCCCGTCGTGGCTGACCTGCAACGAGCCCGCCGCCATGCCCTCGCTTGGCAGTTCGCCGCCGCGCGCCCTGCGCAGCGGCGGCCCGGCCAGCCGCAGTCCGCTCCGGTTGCTGGCGGCAGTGACCTCGAAGCCGGCGCTGGCGAGCGCAGTCATGGCCTGTGCAGTGAACCAGTCGTCCCGCGGTCCGGCGATCACGCGAAGCTCGGCCACGTTCCCGGCAGAGGATGTCACGGGGGAGCGGCCGACCGCCGCGGTAAGCCGGGCACTGCGCGGCTGACGACCAGGCTGATATTCCGGCCGGGAACGGGGCCGTCCCACCGGCAGCCTGTCGCCGGGCCGCAGCGGCGGCGGGCCCAGGCCAGAGAGCATGTCGGCTGACCGGCTGCCCAGCACCGGCGTGACCGCCAGGCCGCCGCTGATGGCCAGATAGGTGCGCAGCCCGGCGGGCGGGGCCCCGAGCCGGAGCAGCGAGCCGGCTGGCACGCCGAAGGCGGTCTCATGCGCCGGGCCGGTGCCGCGGGCCGCGCCTGACGGCCGGACCGGGGCTGGCGCATGAATCGGGGCTGGCGCGCCGGTCACCGCGACCACCGCGTCGAAGCTGAAGCGCAGCGCTAGCCGGCCGAGCGTTGACTTCCAGGCAGGCTTCGCTCTCGTCGTTGCCGACGAGTTCGTTAGCCATCGCAGGCTGGCGGCGTCAGCAGCCCCGCTGCCGGGCACGCCGAGGTGCGCCAGGCCGGGGCGGCCGAGGTCCTGGACGGTCGTGAGCGGTCCTGGCTGGATGACCTCGACCCAGCGGTCGAAGACCTCCCGCCCAAGGTCGGTGACCTGCTGGCGCCGCCTGCTCCGGCAAGCGCCCGACGCCGCGGAAGCGCACTCGCCGACCCGGTGCCAGCAGCGCGGGCGGGTCGCGGCCTGGATCCCACATCACCGCGGCCGTCCGGCCGAGCAGCCGCCAGCCGCCAGGAGATGCGGCCGGGTATACCGCGGCCAGGCCGCCCGCGATGGCCACCGACCCGGCGGGCACCGACAGCCGCGGGCTGTCCAGCCTGGGTACGGCCAGCGCCGGATCGAGTCCGGTGAGGTAACCGAAACCGGGCGCGAACCCGAGCCACCCCACCCGGTACTCGGCCGCCTGGTGCCGGGCAATCACCTCGGCCTGGCTGAGTCCGGTTAGCGCCGCCACGTCGGCCAGGTCCGGCCCGTCGTAGACGGTCTCGATCACCACCGGCTCGCTTGCCTTGCTGCCGCAGCCGCTGGCCCAGCCGCCGCCAGCTCACCTAGCCGGTCCGTCAGCGTCGGGCGCGGACCAGCTGCCTGGCGCGAAGCTGACCAGCACCGTCGCCGCGCCCGGCACGACATCGATCACGCCCGGCAGAACCGCGGCCCGGATGGCGGCCGCGATCGCAGCGGCCTCGTTCCCGTCCTCATGACCGTCGCCAACCGCCGCATCGGCCTCGAGTAGCAGGGCCGCATCGCCGGCCCGCTTGATCATGATCACGCAAACGGCGCGAGCGTCACGCCGGCCCGCTCCAGCGCTGCCCGGACGGCACGGGCCAGGGTGACGGCGCCGGGCGTGTCACCGTGCACGCAGATCGACCGGGGATTGATCTCCAGCGCCGCGCCTGAGGCCGTCGGGACGACGCCGTCGACGACCATGCTGACGGCACGGGCGGCGACAACCTCGGGATCGGTGAGGACCGCGCCGGGTTGCCCTCGCGGTACCAGTGACCCGTCATCGCGGTACCCGCGGTCGGCGAATGCCTCGGCTCACCGCGGGCAGCCGAAGGTCGGCGGCCGCCGTCTCAAGCGCCGAGCCAGGCAGGGTCAGCACCGGCAGCTGAGGGCTGAAGCAGCTCACCGCCGCCGCGATCGCGGCAGCCTGCTCCGGGTCACGGGCGGCCCGGTTGTAGAGGGCGCCGTGCGGCTTGACGTAGCCGAGGCGGCCGCCTTCCGCCCTGGCGACACCGTCCATCGCAGCGATCTGGTAGAGCACCTCGGCGGTCAGCTCGTCCGGCGGAACTGTCATTTCCCGGCGGCCGAAGCCGGCCAGGTCGCGATAGGAAACCTGGGCGCCGATCGTGACTCCGCGCGCGACCGCGCGCGCGCAGGCGCGCCTGATCGTGAGCGGATCGCCAGCGTGGAAGCCGCAGGCGATGTTCGCGCTGGTTACGATCGCGATGAGCGCCTCGTCATCGCCAAGCCGCCAGGCCCCGAAGCTCTCGCCGACGTCGGAGTTGAGGTCGATGACCCGGCCTGGGCCGTTCATCGGGCCGCCACCGCTAACCGGGCTCCTCGGGCGGCAGGCTGGCCAGCGCGGCGGCGATGTCGGCCTCTCGCGGCCCCGCCGACCTGATCGTCTCTATCAGCAGGTGCAGCACCTCATGCCGGTCCTCGCCGAGGTCGAGCAGGCGCTGCGCCGCATCCCACAGCTCGGGCGGCTCGCCCCGCCAGAGCCGGTCGGCGAGCGTCACGTGTCCGTCCAGGTGCTCCGAGCTGACCCGGTACGCGGCGTCAGTGTGCTGCCCACCCGCGTCTTCGTGGTCGGCGGCCAGCAGCGTCCGGCGGTCGGCGGCCACCGAAGGGCCCAGCGTGGCGAGGTTGATGCCGCGGTAATTGCCGCGCAGCAGCGGGAACGCGAACACCCGGCGGGCCAGCGCCTCCAGGTCGCCGTCAGGCAGTAGCCGGGCGACCATGTCAGCCTCAAGGCCGAACGAAGCGGGATCCCGGTACGCCGTAGGGAACTTGCGCATCCCCTCGAACACCGCCTCAAGCGTTGCGGCAACGGCGCTGTCGGCCAGACCGGACTTGGCGCCGGCCCAGCGGACCCACGCCAGCAGCACGTGCGGCATCGCTTCCTGATCGGCACGGGATAGCACGACCTTGCGAGGCAGCCAGTCCAGCAGGAACGTCTCGGCCTTCGCCGGGCTCACCCGCAACGGCCTGCCGAAGTCGCGGTCACAGCCGTATTCCACGATGTGGTCGGCGCACCTGCTGGCCGCCTGGCGGTCCGACAGATCCTCGGCCTCGTCCGAAGCCAGGAACTCGGCGACGAGCATCGCCTCGCGGTCCTTGCGCCACTGCGCCCGCCTGGCCGGGGCGTTGATGGCGGGAGCTGCGGGCGCCGAGCCCAGGCTGGCCGTCCGGGCCGGCAAGACCGGCGGGAGCGTGCGAACTCGGGCCCGGATGAAAGCGTGGTAGGAGGGGAACGAGGAACTGACCGTGGGATCGGCCGCATTCTCGGTCGCGGCCAGCGCGGTGGCCAGCATCCGCCGTGCCAGCGGCGGGTCGATCTGCATGAAGGTCGGGCTGGTTCCTGGGCGCTCTGCGGCTGAGCTGGCGTCCCTGCAGTAGTCGAGCAGCTTCCCGACCTGCGACGTCACCCAGCCGTCGCGGGCCAGGCCGCCAGCTGTTGTAGTCGATGACAACGACGAGCGCATGCGGCTCCTGGCCTGCGTAGCTGAACACGCAGACGACCTCGTCCCGGTCGCCGTAGGCGTCGGAGTTGACGTAGCACTCGGCGGCCTCGACTGCGCCGACGTGCTCAGCCCAGGCCGGACGGGCGACGCCCTGGTCCATGAGCGCAAGCGCGGCCTGCTCCGCCAGCACTGCCTGGCGGGAAGTGCCCAGGCAGGCGATCCCGGACAGCAGCGCCAGTGCGGCCGGGCTGCCCTGGTGCGCGGCATAGCCGACCAGTCCCTCGCCGACGAGCTCCTCGACCTCGGCCCGGCGGCGTGCGTTGCGGGCGGCGTGGCTGCTCTGCTGGCCCCACCAGGTCCCGAGGAGCTCGCTGACCATCAGCTCGGCGTCCAGGGGGCTGCGCACCGCGAGCAGCTCACGGGCGGCGCGCAGCATCTCGGCGAATAGTGCGTTCGGCGGCGGCCCGGCCAGTCCAGGGCCGCTAACCCGGCGGCCTGAAGCTGCCGGATGCCGTCCCCTGTCGCCTGCTGGTTCTCTGCGTCGGCTTTGGGGGGTCACGCAACTAGCTTCGCAGATTTCCCGAGCGGGCATGCCAAGCCTCGCGATCCGAGTGCCCGATTCTTGGCGTCCGGGATGGTTCGCCGGAATCGTTAGCTAAGAAGTGGGATGCTTCCACCCGTCTTCCGGGCGAACGGCCCATTAGTCCGGTAGCGTCCTACCGACGCATGCCTGCCGCCATCCTGACCGTGCCATGTGCTGGCCTGTGCCCCGGCCAGGCCGTCGCGGTCGGCCTGCCGCCCGGTCGGGCTTAGCCCGGCTGGCGGGGTCTGATACAAAAGTCATAATTCAAGGTGCCTAAGACGTAAATCTGGGGACTCGTGGAGCGTGCTGAGTTGCGGCTGCCCTCTCCCTGGTTCGAGAAGGATGGCGGTTCCTCTATGCGAGCAGGACTTGCGGCCATGCGGCGAGCCCGGCGGCGAGGCGGCAGACGCCGCAGTGCGGTGCTGGGCGCGTTCTCCGCGGCAGCCTGCCTGGCGGCCCTGCTGGCGGCCTGCGGACCCGCCTCGGACGCGCGCGCCGGGCGGGGCCACGGCACCCGGGGTCGGCGGGAACACCATCACCTACGCCATGCAGCCGGGCGGACAGGCCAGCTACGTCTTCCCGTTCATCTCGGCCATAACTCGTCGCCGACAACGTCTACAACCTCAACGATTTCCAGTACCTGCTGTACCGGCCGCTGTACTGGTTCGGCAAGGGCACGATCCCCGTACCTGAATCCCACCCTCAGCCTGGCCAAGCCGCCGACTTACCACGGCAATGAGGTCATCATCCAGCTCAAGCCCAACTACAAGTGGTCCGACGGCGAGCCGGTGGACGCCCGCGACGTCGTGTTCTTCATGAACATGATGTTCGCCGAGGCGCCGACGGCGAACACGCCGGGCTGCAACGAACTTCATGACCCCGCGGACTGCAAATACTGGGTCGGCACCACGGGGGACGGCCTGCCGAGCGACGTCTCGGACGTCCGCGTGGCCAGCCAGTACGTGGTCACGATGCGCATCACCACGCCCAAGTTCTCGGAGGCCTGGTTCACCAATAACGAGCTGAGCCAGATCACCCCGATGCCGATGGCCTGGGACCGGACGGCCGCAGGGAACGGCACACTGCGCGACCAAGTATCTCCGGCTGCGGAGCCGTCTACGACTACCTGAACCAGCAGGCGCAGTCGGTGTCGAGCTACGGCAGTCGTCGCTGTGGGGCGTCGTCGACGGGCCCTGGAAGGTCAAGAGCCTGTACCCCCAGGGCGACCTCACCCTGACCTTCAACAGCCGGTACTCAGGCCCGGTGGCCAAGAACCACGTCACGACCTTCGTCGAGACGCCGTACACGACCGAGCAGGCCGAGTACAACGTGCTGCAGGATCCGACCACCAGCCAGACCATCGACGTCGGGTACCTGCCGACCGTGGATGCGCCGGTCCCGCCGGCCGGGGCGAACGTCGGCTCGAACCCCAGGTCCCTGACTGGTTACAGCTCAGCGCTGCTCTACCCGTGGGAGCTGAGCTACTTCCCGTACAACTTCGCAACAACACCGGCCAGGGCGCGATCTTCAGTCAGCTGTACTTCCGCCAGGTGTTCCAGGAGCTGGTCGACCAGGAAGGCGTCATCAACGGCCCGCTGCACGGCTACGGCAAGCCGAATTTCGGCCCGGTGTCCTGCTACCCCGTGACGAAATTCCTGCGACCCTAAGCTTGCGTGGGGCGACCCGTGGCAGCTGAACATAACCAACGCGCGAAGAATGCCCTGCTCAGCCATGGCTGGGTAGCGCACGCCAACGGGCCTGGATACCTGCGAGCACCCCGGCAGCCACCAGTGCGGGAAGGGCGTCAGGGCCGGGCATCGCTGACCTTCACCCTGATGTATGCGACCGGCATCGACTACATGGAATCGGCGGTGCGTGAGCTGGCGTCCAACGCCTCGCTGGCCGGCATCAAGGTGATCCTGGAGCCCGAAACCCTTCAACGACGTCACCAGGAACGCGTTCATCCGGCGGATCAGCAGCTGGCAGCTCGCTGACTGGGGAAGCTGGACCTACTCGCCCGACTACCTGCCGACCGGTGACGTGCTTTTCTCGAACACCTCGCCCAACAATGCCGGCGCCTACAACAACCCCATGAACGACACGCTCATCACCAACACGCTGCAGGCCAGGACCTCGAGCCAGTTCTATGCAGCCATGTACAACTGGCAGCACTATCTGGCCGGGCAGCTGCCGGTGGTCTATCAGCCGAACACCGCGACTCTGCATCGAGACGATCAACGGCCTGGCTATCGGCCCGCAGAACACCGCCCTCACGATCACGCCGGAAATGTGGTACTACCGGAAGTGAGCCGCGAGCTGCCAGCCAGGCCAGATTCGTGACGGCGTACCTGGCGCGCCGAGTGCTGCAGGCCCTCGCGGTGGTCGTGCTCGTGACGCTCATCGTGTTCGGCCTGATCCGGCTGGCTCCCGGCGGCACCGCCGAGGCCGCGCTTGGCAGCGGTTCGGCGCATCAGGTGTTCCTGGCCCAGTACTTCACCTGGGTTGGCCGGGTCCTGCACGGCAACCTTGGCTTCTCGACAAGGCTGAACGAGAGCGTCGGCTCGCTGCTCGCGACCAGCCTGCCACGGACCCTGGTGCTGACCGTCAGCTCGACTCTGATCGCCCTGGTGATCGCGATCCCGGTCGGGCTCCTTCAGGCCGTGCGCCGGAACTCGGCCGTCGACCATGTGCTGCGCGGCGCGACTCTCGTCTTTTACGGCATGCCGCCGTTCGTGCTCGGCTCGGTCCTGATCCTGTTCCTCGCGGTGGACGGGCACATGTTCGGCGCGGAGGGCCCGCAGGCGCCCGGCATTGGCGGGGTCATTACCGACGTGCGGGACCTGACGCTGCCGGTGGCGACGCTCTCCCTGCTCACCATCGCGATCTTCGCCCGGTACATGCGCTCGTCGGCCATGGACACCCTCGCCCAGGAGTACGTTGAGGCAGCACGGGCGCGTGGTGCCGGCCAGCGCCGGGTAGTGGTCGCGCACGTGCTCAGGAACTCCCTGGTGCCGGTGGTCACGCTGATCGGGCTCAGCTTCCCGCAGATAGTCGGCGGCGCCCTCGTGGTCGAGGCCGTATTCAACATTCGCGGCATGGGCTGGCAGATCTGGCAGGCAGCACAGGATCACGACTTCGCGGTGACGCTCGGCTTCACGCTGGTTATCGCTATAGCCGCCGCGGTTGGGTCGCTGCTCGCCGACGTCGGTTATGCGGTCCTCGATCCGCGAGTGAGGCACGGGCAGGCATGACAGCGGACCAGGCGGCACCCGATCACGCGTCCTCGCTGGAACTGGCCCCGGGTGCGGCGCCGGTGCGCGGCAGCCGCGGCCGCCACGCTGGCCCTGCAGTCGGACCACCCAGCCCTGCCGCCCAGCGCGCGGCGCTAGCCGGGCGAGCGCGCCGCGCCCTGGCAGCATGCCGCGCCTACCCGCTCGCGACGGCCGGCGGGGCGCTCGTCGCGGCGGTGGCCGTGTTCTGCTTTCTCGGGCCGCTTGTGTACCACGCCGACGTGACGCACGTGTTCTTCCGGCAGGCCAACCTGCCGCCTGGCGCCGGGCATCCGCTGGGCACCGACGGCGACGGTTCAGACGAGCTGGGCAGGCTGATGGCGGGCGGACAGATCTCGCTCGAGCTCGGCGTGGCAGCCGGGATCCTGGCGGCCGTCCTCGGGTCGGCGTGGGGCGCGGTAGCCGGCTACCTCGGCGGCGTGGCAGACGCCGTGATGATGCGGCTGGTAGACGCGGCGATCGCGATCCCGGCAATCGTCTTGCTCTTGCTGCTCGTTTCCATCTACCAGCCGTCTACGACGATCCTGGTCGTGGTGATCGCCGCCACCTCGTGGCTGAGCACGGCCCGCCTGGTCCGGGCGGAGGCGCTGACGCTGCGGCTCCGCGAGTATGTCCAGGCGGCCAGGGTCATGGGCGCCGGTGGCCCGCGCATCATCCTGCGGCACATCGCCCCGAATGCCATCGGGACTATCGTCGTCAACGTGTCGTTCCAGATCGCCAACGCGATCCTGGTGCTGGCCACGCTCAGCTGGCTGGGCCTCGGCGTGCAGTTCCCGTCCGTCGACTGGGGTGACATGATCAGCGCCGCAGACCAGACAATCTCCAATGGCTACTGGTGGCAGATCCTCGCTCCCAGCGTCGCGATCATCGTGGTGATCGCCGGATTTGCGATGCTCGGCGATGGCCTGCGGGATATCTTCGCCGCCGCGGATTACGACGCGACGCCAGCCGCGGCCCGTGACGCCGTCAGGCCCGCTAGTGACCTGGGTGCGCGGTGAGCCCCGAACCGCGCCCAGGCAGTGCTGGAGATCACCGACCTGCACACCGAGATCTGGCGCAAGGGTGCCACCGTCCATGCCGTCGACGGCGTCAGCCTGACGGTCGCGGCCGGCGAGTGCCTTGGCCTGGTTGGTGAGTCAGGCTGCGGTAAGACGATGACGGCGCGGTCAGTCATGCGCCTGCTCCCGCCCGGCGGCGCCATCACGGCCGGATCCATCGTCCTGGCCGGGACGGAGCTCACCGGGCTGTCCGAGCGCGACATGCAGACGATCCGGGGCAACGACGTAGGGATGGTCTTCCAGGACCCATCGAGCTGCCTCGACCCCACCATGACGATCGGCCGGCAGATCGCCGAGTCGGTCGTGGTGCACAACGGTGCCGACCGCCGCGCGGCAGACATGCGGGCGGTCGAGATGCTGGGCATGGTGCGCATGCCAGAGCCGGAGCGAGTGGCCGGGCAGTACCCGCACCAGCTATCCGGCGGGATGCGTCAGCGGGCCATGATCGCAGCGGCGCTGGCGTGCGGGCCGCGCCTGCTCATCGCGGACGAGCCGACCACCGCGCTCGATGTGACCATCCAGCGGGACATCCTCGAGCTCATCGACGACCTGCGCAGGCAGCTCGGCATGGCGGTGATCCTGGTGACCCACGATCTCGGTGTCATTGCGGGCCGAGCGGAGCGCGTCGCCGTGATGTACGCCGGCCGGATTATCGAGCAGACGACGACCAGCGAGATCTTCTCCGGGCCGCAGCATCCCTATACCGAGGCGCTGTTTGACGCGCTGCCGGAGCTGGCGGGGCCCAGCCGGTCGCTGTACAGCATTCCCGGCCGTCCCCCGGACCTGACTGTGCGGGAGGCCGGATGCAGCTTCGCGCCGCGGTGCCGCCACGTGCGGCGGTGGTGTGAAAGTCACGAGCCTGCCCTGGACGGGGATCACCCTGGCCATTCCTACGCCTGCTTCTTTCCGGTCGGCGCCCCGGGCGGGCTGCCGGGCCCGGTGGCTGACGGTGACGGGCAGTCGGGCGGCCCGCGGCAGCGAGCTAGCTCGTGGGTGTCGGGCCAGCCCCAGGTGACCGCCAGGCGGTCGGCTCCGGCTGAGATGACGGCTGAGCCGCTGCTGCGAGTATCCGGTCTCGTCAAGGACTACCCCGTCACCAGCGGCCTGCTGAGCCGCCAGGTCGGCGTAGTGAGCGCGGTGGCCGGAGTGAGTTTCGAGCTGGCGGCGGGACAGACGTTCGGCCTGGTCGGCGAGTCAGGTAGCGGCAAGACCAGCATCGCCAGGCTGCTGGTCGGGCTGGAGCGGCCGGACGCCGGCTCGGTGATCTTCGGCGGCACTGACCTGGCCGGGATGTCGGCACGGCAGCGGCGCCGCACCGGTCCGGGCATCCAGCTGATGTTCCAGGATTCGTTCGCCTCGCTGGATCCCCGGATGCGGGTCAGCTCGATTCTGAGCGAGCCGCTGGCAATCCAGAAGGCAGTGCGCCGCCGCGGCCGCCGCCGGCAGGTGAGCAGGATCCTGGACGAGGTGGGACTGGCCGCGGAGGCGGCGGCGCGTTACCCACGCGAGTTCTCTGGCGGCCAGCGGCAGCGGCTAGCGCTGGCCAGGGCCCTGATCCAGCGCCCTGCCCTGATCGTGGCGGACGAGCCGGTGTCGGCTCTGGACGTGTCAGTGCAGGCGCAGATACTCAACCTGATGCGCAAGCTGCAGCGCCAGTACGGGCTCAGCTATCTGTTTATCTCGCATGACCTGTCGGTCATCAGGTACATGGCGGACACGATCGGCGTGATGTACTTCGGCAAGCTGGTGGAGGTCGGCCCCGCCGAGGACATCTGCACGGCGCCCAGCCATCCGTACACGGCCGGCCTGATCGCCGCGGTGCCGGCGGTGACTTCTTCAGCGGGATCTTCGCTCAGTTCCGCCGCCAGGCCGGCCCCAGCCAGGGGAGTGCGGCGAACGCGGCTTCGCTGCAGGTAGCGGAGCCGCCATCTGGCTGCAGGTTCCGGACTAGGTGCGCCGCTGCCCGCGACATCTGCGCTGAGCAGGAACCCCCGCTGCGGGCGCACTCGGCAGGCGGTCAGCTGGTCGCGTGCCATTTCCCGCTACAGCAGGCGGATAACGCGGCCGGGCTGGTGATTCCCAGCACCGCCTGACTCGGTGGGGCAGCTCCACGCATGGGTTATTTCGCAGCGCTTATGGAAGGGTGCCGACAAGTCATAGAAATGGTGACTAACAACGTGCTATCCGGGCCGGTGGGCTGGCCCGGAGGTACGTCCGGATGCCGGAATAGTGGCTGCTAACGGCCCCGAGTTGCGGCTGCATTCCTGCTTGCGCTCGTTGTTGCCGCTAGCCTTCTTGTGTCCGCAGTGAGCAGGAAGGGACCGTTCGATGGTGCGCCGACGGCTGGGAGCGAGGTGCCCGAGATGAGCACCGGCATGTCCGTTCCCCGTCCCCGCCTGCCAGGCCTTGATGTCTCTGACTCGGTGTTGCTGGCCGGCCTGCTGAACGAGGCACCGCTGGCATTTGCCTTCATCGGGCTCGACGGGCTCGTCGGCCGGATGAATCAGGCGATGGCGTCGCTGCTCGGCGTCGATGACGCAGAGCAGGCTGACAAGGACTCAGTGCACGCCTGGCCGCCGGATCTGGCTGCAGCCGCCAGCGCCGCGACCGCGCGCGTTGCCGCAGGTGACCGGCCCGTTCCGCAGACTGAGCATGCGTTCGCAGCGCCGTCAGGCGAGGGCGCGGCGGCCGCCGAGGTTCGCTACTGGTCATTTTCCTGGTTCCCGTCCACGGACGGGGAGGTCAGCGGCGTGGGAACGATCGGCGTCGAGGTCACGCAGCAGCGCGCGGCAGCGGAGGCGCTTCGGCGCAGCGAGGAGCGCTACCGCTCGCTCGTGCAGGCGGGCGCGCAGGTGGTCTGGGTGACCAGGCCGGACGGCGAGATTGCCGAGGACTCACCAGAATGGCGCTGGATCACGGGCCAGACCGCCGAGGAATATCTCAGCAAGGGCTGGCTGGAAGCGATCCATAGCGACGACCGGGAGCGGGTTGAAGCTGCCTGGCGTGACTGCGTCCGCTCCGGCAAGGTCTTCGACAGCCGCTACCGGGTTCGCAGTCGGACCGGCTCCTACCGGCACTACGACGTGCGCGCTGTCCCAATTGAGCGGGACGGCATGATCATCGAGTGGATGGGCGCCAGTACTGACGTGACCGCGCAGCGCGAGGCTGAGGAGATGCGCGGTCGGCTGACCGAGCAACTGTCGGCCGCGGCGCTGCGCACGGCGCGGCTACAGCAGGCGACCTCGATGCTGGCCGAGGCACTGACTGTCGAGCAGGTGGTCCAGGTGATCACCGAGGTCGGCCGCTCCGCAATCGGGGCTGAGCGGTCCGCTGTCGCCATTCTCGACACCGAGCGGCTGACGTTGCGCACCATCAACCCAGGCGGCCTCCCAGACAGCCCCGGGGCTCCCCGCGGCGACATCCCGCTCGTCTGTGGCTAGCGTCATGACGTACGCGATCACCTCGCGTCGGCCTGTCCTGCTGGAGAGCCCCGATGCGCTGCGCCGGCATTTCGAGGCCGAGGGCGTGGACGTCAGCCTGTTCCTCGAGCACAGTGACGAGAAAGCCTGGGTCGGCATGCCGCTGCTGACCTCCGGGGCCTCGCTCGGCGCGCTGCGCTTTTCCTTCACCCGCCCGCGCCAGATCACCGAGGAAGAGAGAGTCTTCCTCGAGGCACTTGCGGGCCAGTGCGCACTGGCTTTGGAACGGGCCACCCTCTATGAGCGGGAGCACACCACCGCCGAGACGCTGCAGCGCAGCCTCCTGCCAGACAGGCTGCCCACGGTCCCTGGCATGATCCTGGAAGCCAGGTGCATGCCAGTCACCAGGAACATGGAGATCGGCGGCGACTGGTACGACGCGTTCCGGCTGCCTGACGGGCGGCTCGCCGTCGCCACTGGCGATGTCATGGGCAAGGGCCTGACCGCAGCCGCCGGGATGGGCCGGGTCAGGAACGCGCTGCGAGCGCTGGCGCTGACCGATCCGCGGCCCGCCGCCGTGCTGTCCGGGCTGGACCGCTTGTTCCTCGCGACGGAGCTAGCCGAGCAAGTCACCACTGTTGCCTACCTGGTCGTGGACCCGCTCACCGGAGATGGCACGGCCGCGAACGCAGGTCACCTGCCGCCTCTGCTGCTATCGCAGGACGGCCCGCCGCGGCTGGAAGATGCCGAGGCCGGTACGCCGCTGGGCTGGGCAAGCCCGCGGCAGCAGTATGTCTTCCGACTGCCGCCAGGCAACACTGCGGTGCTGTACTCCGATGGACTTGTGGAGAACCGCAAGCGCGGCTTGGACGCTGGCCTGGATGAGCTGGTGTCGGTAGCAGCTCAGGCGCCGGCCTCGGTGACTGAGGATCCGGCCCAGCTCCTGAATTACCTCGTGGACCGGATGCTGACTGGGTACGAGCAGGATGACGACGTCACCGTGCTCGTCCTGCACGTTCCGGCCGAAGGTGACCGGGGTGACCTGGCCCGCGGCCGGAGGCGAGCCGGTTCAGTGAGAAAGGGGAGGGCATGAGGAATGCGGGTACCATTCCCGAGGTTGTGCTCTCAGCTTGGCCGCTACCAGCCAGGGCTCGGCAGCAAGGGAACTGGCCCGTAGCGGTACGACCTACACCGGCAGTGCGCCTAATGTGGTGGGCGGGAGTGAACCTCGGGCAGGACAGGCTTTCCCGCCAGAGTATCCCCGCTCCTAGCACGGTCCGGGGAGCGGGATTCTCGCGGTAAGGTCCGATGCTCACCGATAGGTATGCCAGAGAGGTGGCAGTGGCGCCTGCTAGTTCGAACAGCCGGATGCTGAGCGCGGCACGGCGTGCCGCCATCCAGCTAGGGAAGGGGTGACCGCGGTGGCTAGCGCTGCAGGCTCGGCGGCGCGGCGGCAGTCTAGGCCGTCGGCGCATGGCGCACGCGTTCCGCAGCAGGCCCGTGGCGGTTCTGCCGACGGTAACGCGCAGGCAGCAGACCAGCCAGTAACCCTGGTACCAAAGGACGGCGCCGCTGATGGCGTCCCGGCTGCCAGGCGCCCGGCGGGTGGTCGGAGCCGCAAGCCCGCGGCGAGATCCGCCCCAGCAGGCAACGTCAACGGCACTAGCGCGGATGAACAGGTGTCAGCAGGCAACGGCCGTGCCCGGTCGGGCTCGGCTGGCGCCAAGGGTAGGCAGGGAAAGAAGGCCGCTGGTGAGCTGCCGGGTAAGGGAGAGCATCGTGACGACGGGAGCATGGACGTGACGGCGGACGCCGAGCTGGCGACGGAGGCCGCCCTAGACACCGATCCCGACCTGGCTGAGGCTGGCGCCCTGGACGCAGATCCTGACCTCGCCGACGTGGCGGATATCGACGGAGATCCCGATCTTGCCGACGTAGCCTTCCTCGACGTCGATGCCGAGCTAGAGGAGCTCGAGATCCTTGACGGCGACGAGGCGGACACCGAGGACGCTCGCTGGCGAGGCCGACCTGGCCGAGCCCGGCCCGGCGGCAGCAGCGAGCGCCGCGGCTGATCCTGAGGCACTGGCCGAGGTCAGCGGGACCGTCTCGCAGCCGAGCGCCGACGCGGCGACGGCCGAGGAGACCGAGGACGAGGCATTCGTCTACGGTGATGACGACGAGGACCTCCCCGCCGCCCAGGTCGCGGTCGCCGGCGCGACGTCCGACCCGGTCAAGGATTATCTCAAGCAGATCGGCAAGGTGCCGCTGCTCAACGCTGAGCAGGAAGTGGAACTGGCCAAGCGGATCGAGGCTGGGCTGTTCGCCGAGGAGAAGCTCGCCGAGGGCAATTCCTCGCTTCGGCCCGAGCACCGGCTGGATCTGGAATGGATCGCCGACGATGGCAGGCGGGCCAAGAACCATCTGCTCGAGGCCAACCTCAGGCTCGTGGTGTCCCTGGCCAAGCGGTATACCGGCCGGGGCATGCTGTTCCTGGATCTGATCCAGGAGGGGAATCTGGGCCTGATCCGCGCGGTGGAGAAGTTCGACTACACCAAGGGCTACAAGTTCTCCACGTACGCCACCTGGTGGATCCGGCAGGCCATCACCAGGGCCATGGCCGACCAGGCCAGGACCATCCGGATCCCGGTGCACATGGTCGAGGTGATTAACAAGCTCGCCCGTGTCCAGCGGCAGATGCTGCAGGACCTGGGCCGCGAGCCCACCCCGGAGGAGCTGGCGGCCGAGCTGGATATGACCCCGGAGAAGGTCATCGAGGTGCAGAAGTACGGCCGCGAGCCGATCTCCCTGCACACGCCCCTCGGCGAAGACGGTGACAGCGAGTTCGGCGACCTGATCGAGGACTCCGAGGCGATCCAGCCTGGCGAGGCCGTGAGCTTCACGCTGCTGCAGGAGCAGCTGCACTCGGTGCTTGACACCCTGTCCGAACGCGAAGCCGGCGTGGTCTCGATGCGCTTCGGCCTGACCGACGGCCAGCCCAAGACGCTGGACGAGATCGGGAAGGTCTACGGCGTGACCAGGGAGCGGATCCGCCAGATCGAGTCCAAGACGATGTCTAAGCTGCGGCACCCGTCCAGGTCCCAGGTACTGCGGGACTACCTGGACTAAGGCACCCAGATAGAGACGCCCAGAAAGAGATCGGCCCCTGACCAGGATGGTCAGGGGCCGATGAGCTCTGGAGGTCAGGAAGCCGCCTCGCCTGGCTTGGTCGTCAGCCTGCCGGTCTCGTCCTGGATCTCAACTGCGATCTTGGCAAGAGCATCGGCGTGCTTACGGTTGTGATGAGCACAGAACAGCAGCTCGCCCGAACCCGGAAGCAGCACGCGTACGTACGCGGGCGCCCCGCATCGGTCACACAAGTCAAGGGCGCTGAGCGGCCTCGTTGGGGCAATTGCTCCGGTCATAAGTCGCCTCCTCGCCTCGAGGACGGTGCCGGGTTACTCCGGTGCCGGGCGCCCCCGGCCCTGGCGGCAACGCTGCCGACAGCCCGTCCAACCTGTGATCTCCTACGCATCACAACACTGTGGCCGGTCGTTTGTCATCCCCTGTGGCCCATGAGTATGCCAAGGGCGAACATCGGGCCGGCCATGGCTGGGCCGCTGGGACCGCTTATAGGCTGTTATGAGTGTTTTAGTAGATTATAGTGATATATGTCGCGCGGCGTGGTGGCGCGGAGCTAGCGCGCTCAGGCGGCTAGTCTGCCCTCAGGGCCCTGGTCCGGCATTTCCGGGCCAGCGCGGGCCTCGCTAACGTCAGTCTTGCCCAGGGAGCCGTTGTGACCGCCCTCAGCACAGAAGCCCGCCAGCCGGGCCGCGGCTGGCAACCGGTCGGCCGGCAAGGCGCCAGCAAGCGCCAGTGGTGGCCGCCACGCTGCGGGAGGCCGACGGGTACACCGCGCGGCACCTCACCGTCCTCGAGGGCCTGGATGCCGTCCGCAAGCGGCCGGGCATGTATATCGGCTCCACCGACGGCCGCGGCCTGGCTCAGTGCCTGGGCGAGATATTCGACAACTCCGTCGATGAGGCACTGGCCGGCGCATGTACCCAGATCGAGGTAATCCTGCACGCCGATGGCTCGGCGGAAGTTCGCGACAACGGCCGCGGCATCCCGGTCGACAACGAGCCGAAGACCGGCCTGCCCGGAGTCGAGCTGATCATGACCCGGCTGCACGCGGGCGGGAAGTTCGGCGGCGGCTCATACACCGCCTCGGGCGGCCTGCATGGAGTAGGCGCCTCGGTGGTGAACGCGCTGTCGGCCCGGCTCGACGTCTGCGTGGAGAAGGCGGGCTACGAGTGGGCCATGAGCTTCCGTCGCGGCGTGCCCGGGCAGTTCGCCGGGGACGGCCCGGACGTGGCCTTCACGCCCGGATCCGGGCTGCACAAGGGCCGCAAGGTAGCCAAGACGGCAACCGGCACCCGGATACGGTTCTGGCCGGACCGGCAGATCTTCGTGCCAGGAGCCGACTGGAAGTTCTCCTGGCTGGCGCAGCAGGCCCGGCAGACCGCCTACCTGGTGCCTGGCCTTGCCATCCGGATCGCGGATGAGCGAGCTGGCGGCCGCAGCGGCCGCGACGAGTTCTCAGTCGAACCGTCGGCCGAGGAGGACGCGCAGCCGACGCTGGCCAGCTAGGCCGGTCCGCCGAGTTCCGGTTTGACGGCGGCATCAGCGAGTTCTGCGCCCACCTGTCCACCGGGGAGCCGGTCACCGATGTGCTCAGGATCACCGGCAGCGGGCTGTTCACCGAGACGGTCCCGGTGCTCGACGACGCCGGTCACCTCACGCCGACCGAGGTGGAACGGCAGCTCGATGTCGACCTCGCGCTGCGCTGGGACGCTGGCTACGACAGCACCGTCCGGTCGTTCGTCAACGTCATCGAGACTGCTAAGGGCGGCACGCACGTCACCGGCTTCGAGCGGGCCATCGTGCGGACGCTGAATGACCAGCTCAAGGCCAACAGGCTGCTGAAGGCCGGGGACGACCCGGTCGCGAAAGAAGACGTGCTCGAAGGCCTGACGGCAGTGGTCTCTGTGCGGCTGCCCGAGCCCCAGTTCGAGGGCCAGACCAAGGAGATACTCGGCACTCCCGCGGCCTCGAAGATCGTCGCTCAGGTGATCTCGGCTGAGCTCGGCAACTTCCTCGAGGGCCGGGTGCGCGGCAGCAAGCAGCAGGCTCGCGCAGTGCTGGACAAGGTCATTGCGGCCGCCAAGACCCGGATCGCGGCGCGCGAGCACCGTGAGAACCAGCGCCGCAAGTCCGCCCTGGCAACCTCGGCGCTGCCAGCCAAGCTGGTCGACTGCCGGTCGGCCGATGACCGAAGCGAGCTGTTCATCGTCGAGGGCGACTCGGCGCTCGGGACCGCGAAGAACGCGAGGAACTCGGAGTTCCAGGCGCTGCTGCCGATTCGCGGCAAGATCCTCAACGTGCAGAAGGCCTCGCTGGCGGACATGCTCAAGAACGCCGAGTGCGCCGCGATCATCCAGGTACTCGGAGCCGGCTCGGGCAACGCCTTCGATCTCGACTCGGCGCGATACCAGCGCGTCATCTTCATGGCCGACGCAGACGTCGACGGCGCTCACATCCGCACCCTGCTGCTGACGCTGTTCCACCGCTACATGCGGCCGATGGTGGAAGCGGGCCGGGTGTTCGCAGCGGTGCCGCCGCTGCACCGGATCGAGCTCACGAACCCGCGTAAGGGCCAGCAGCGTTACATCTACACCTACAGCGATGGGGAGTTGTACCGGACTCTGGTGGAGCTGGAGCGCAAGGGCCAGCGATTCAAGGAGCCGCCGCAGCGCTACAAGGGCCTCGGCGAGATGGACGCGCACCAGCTAGCCGAGACCACGATGAATCCGCGGCATCGGGTCCTGCGCCGCATCAGGATCGAGGACACTGCGGCCGCCGAGAACATGTTCGAGCTGCTGATGGGCAGCGAGGTAGGGCCCCGTCGCGAGTTCATCGCCGCCGCCGCAACCGAGCTGGATCCGTCGCGCATCGACGCCTAGCGCAGCAGACCTGCCGACCGCGCAGACATAAACTCCGGCGCTTGCCGCGCGCCGGAGTCTATGCCCAGGTGCGCCAGACCGCGGCTATGAGCCGGTCGCCGACGAGCTGCCCGGCGTTGCCGAGCCACTGCCCATATGGGTGCAGTGGTGGGTCCCTGTCGATCCGCTGGCCGGCCGGCGGATGCCAGCAGGACGAGGACACCGACGGCGACGCTGACGAACTCTGTGACGAGGACGTCGACGTCGTGCGGGTTGTCGTGGCCGCAGCGCTGGTGCTGTTAGCGGACGCTAGCGCCACGCCGGTGCCGCCTGCTCCGAGCCCGGCGGCCACGATCCCGGTAATGATGAGCCGCCGGGCGCGGCCGCCAAATCTGGAAACCATCGAGGTTCCTCCCTTCTCGACTGCCGCCGCGGATCGCGACTGGCTCGTCGTCAGGGATCAGCCTGCGCGGCCGTCCTGCCCGGCGGCCGAAACCGGCCTCTCAGCGCTCTCTGAGCTGGCAGCGCTGGCGTCAGTCCGCCGGCGCGGTGCCGCCGATCGCCGCCAGCGGATGCCGCACCCGCTCTCCGGACCCGTCGCGGCGGCCGACCGGCGGTGGCAGCTCCACCGGCGTGCCCGCCTCGGTCGCGCCGCGGGCTGGCCCAGGGCCGGCCCAGGCCAGGACCAGGGCGTCCTCGCCCTTGAGGAACCGATGGCAGCGCACTCCGCCGGTGGCACGCCCCTTCGGGGGGAACTCGGCGAACGGAGTGACCTTCACCGTTGCCGCCATCGCGCCGGGCAGGGCGCCGGCGGCCCCCGCCACCGTGACCACGACCGGCCCGGATGCGGGGCCGTCTGATGCGGCGTCCTGCACGCCAGCGGCGGGGTCGACCGCGCCGAACCAGATGACCGACGCCCGCGGCGCCAGCCGGATGCCCGCCATACCGCCGGCCCCGCGGCCCTGCGGGCGAACCGACGAGGCCGGGAACCGCAACAGCTGCCCGTCGCTCGTGATGAAGGTGAGCTCGGATTCCTCGTCGGCGAGCTGCACGGCGCCGACGACCCGGTCACCTTCCTTCAGCGCGATGACGTCGAAGTCGGCCGCGTTCTGCGGATAGTCGGGCGTGACGCGCTTGACCACGCCCTGCGCGGTGCCGAGTGCGAGCCCGGCACCGGCCGAGTCAGCCGCGACCAGGCCGACGACGGTTTCACCCGGCCGGGTCGTGACGAACTCGCTGAGCGGCGCGCCGCCGGACAGCGCGGGAGAATGCGCGCTCGGCGGCAGCGCGGGCAGCTCCAGCACGCCGAGCCTGATCAGCCGGCCCGGCCGATGTCACCACGCCGATTGTGCCGCGCGCGGTCGAGCTCACCGAGGACACGATCACGTCGTGCGCAGCACGCTGCGCGCGGCCGCCCGAGCCGGCTGAGCGCCGCGAGGGCGGGCTGCCCCGTTCCCCGTCCTGATCGTCAATCGGCAGTGTCTGCTGTGCTGAGGTCTCCTGCGCTGAGGCAGCCGGTCGCGCCGCGGTGCGGGCCAGCAGGCCGGCCGATGACAACAGCACCGTGCAGGGCTCGTCGGCGACTTCGAGCGCCGCGGCGGCCGCCCTGGGCGCCGCGCCGGTGCCCTCCAGCAGCACCGTGCGGCGCGGGGTGGCGAACTTCTCGCTCTACCGCGGCCAGCTCCGAACTGACCAGCTCACGCAGCCGCTGCTCGGAGTCCAGTATCGCGGTCAGCTCGGCGATCTCGGCCTGGAGCGTCTGGAGTTCCCGCTCGAGCTCGAGCTTGTCGTAGCGGGTCAGCCGGCGCAGCGGGGTGTCCAGGATGTACTGCGCCTGGATGTCGCTCAGGTCGAAGATCGACATCAGCCGTTCCTTGGCGGCTGCCGCGTCGTCGCTGGACCTGATGACCTGGATGACCTCGTCGATGTTGAGCAGGGCGATCAGTAGGCCGTCGACCAGGTGCTGCCTGGCCTCGCGCTTGGCGCGGCGGAACTCGCACCGCCGCCGCACCACGTCGATCCGGAAGTCGACGTAGATCTGCAGCAACTCCCGCAGCCCGAGGACGCGCGGCCGGCCGTCCACCAGCGCCACGTTGTTGATGCCGAAGGTCTCCTCCATCGGCGTCAGCCGGTAGAGCTCGTCCAGCACCGCCTCGGGAACGAACCCGGACCGCACCTCGATGACCAGCCGCAGGCCGTTGTTCATGTCGGTCAGGTCCTTGAGGTCGGAAATCCCGTTCAGCTTCCTGGTCTGCACCAGGTCCTTGATCCGGGCGATGACGCGCTCCGGGCCCACGCCGTAGGGCAGCTCGGTCACCACGATGCCCATCCGGCGCGGCGTGATCTTCTCGATCCTGGCCGTGGCCCTGGTGCGGAAAACTCCGCGCCCGCACTCATACGCCTCCCGGATGCCGCCAAGGCCGACGATCTTGCCGCCGGTCGGCAGGTCGGGGCCAGGCACGAACCGCATCAGCGTCTCGAGGTCGGCATCGGGGTTGGCGATCAGGTGCCGCGCGGCCGCGACAACCTCGCCGAGGTTATGCGGGGCCATGTTCGTCGCCATCCCGACCGCGATCCCCGACGCGCCATTGACCAGCAGGTTCGGGAACGCAGCCGGCAGCACCTCGGGCTGCGTCTCGGTGCCGTCGTAGTTGGGGAGGAAGTCGACAGTGTCCTCGTCGAGCGAGTTCGTCATCTCCGCGCCGCGGCGGCCGGTCGTGCCTCGGTGTAGCGCATCGCGGCAGGCGAATCGTCGGGGGAGCCGAAGTTGCCGTGACCGTCGACCAGTGGCAGCCGCATCGACCAGGGCTGGTGCAACCGGACCAATGCGTCGTAGATGGCGCTGTCGCCGTGCGGGTGCAGCCGGCCCATGACCTCGCCGACCACCCGCGCGCACTTGACGTGCGCCCGGTCGGGCCGCAGTCCCATCTCGCTCATCTGGTACAGGATCCGGCGCTGAACTGGCTTCAGCCCGTCCCTGGCATCCGGCAGGGCACGCTGGTAGATCACCGAGTAGGCGTACTCGAGGTAACTGCCGCGCATCTCGTCGGTGACGTCGATGTCAACGATGTTCTCTTCGAACTCGGCGTCCTCGTCAACGCCGCTTCCGTCCCGCCGCGGCCGCGGCCTGCCCCGGATGCGCCGCTTGCGCCGGATGAGGTTGTCGTGGTGCGTCTGGCCATGCCGCCATTCTGCCGTCCCTGTCGGCGCGATGCGGACCGACGCGCCACGGCTGCGGCTGCGGCACGCCCTGGCAGGCACGCCGACTGCCGGCACAGCGACCGATAACGCGATCGTCCCGCCAATGGTGACCGAAAACGTCGAAATTGCGCGTGGATTGCCGCTTTTGCGGTCAACTTTTGGTCGCTGTTCGCCAGGGGCGGCCCGAGCCCCCGGCGCGGGCCGGTCAGGTCGCCGAGAAGCCGCCGTCCACCCGGATCATCTGCCCGGTCACGTAGTCGCTGGCCCGGCTGGCGAGGAACACCGCGGCCCCGGCGAAGTCGGACTCGGCAACCCGTTGCGGCCCACCATCGTCCGGGCCGCCAGGGCCTTGACGCGAGCCGGGTCGGCCGAAGCCTCTGCTGTCAGTGGCGTCACCACGAAGCCCGGGCAGATCGCGTTGCAGCACACCCCGTTGCCCGCCCAGGCCTCGGATTGCGACCTGGTCAGCGACGCGACGCCGCCCTTGGCCGCGCCGTAGCCGCCGCTGTTGCCGAAGGCGCGGTCGGCCTGCTGCGAGGTGATGTTGATGATCCGGCCCCAGCCGCGGCTCCGCCATCACCGGGCCGAACTGCTGCCCCAGCAGGAACGGGGCCGTCAGGTTCACGGCCATCAGCTGGTCCCACTGGCCGGTTGTCAGCTCCGCCAGTGGCGGGCCGGAGGTTAAGGCCGGCGCTGTTCACCAGGATGTCGGGCGGGCCGAACGGCTCGACTCGCCTCACTGGCCGCCCTGCCCACGGCCTCCCGGTCGCCGAGGTCGGCGCTGACGGCGAAGGCCGGCAGCCGGCCTTGGTCAGTTCGTCGGCGGCATCCGCCAGGTTCGGCTGGGGTCGCGGGCGATGATCACGACGGCCGCGCCGGCCTGGCCAAGCGCCAGTGCGATCGCCGCGGCCGATGCCGGAGCTGCCGCCGGTGACGACGGCCACGCGGTCGCGGAGTGAGAAGAGCTGATCCAGGTAGGCGTTCATCGGGCATCAGCGTAAGTGCCCAGGCGCAAGGCAGCGTGGTCATTGCCGCTGTGCCCTTCATCGCTCTGCCAAGATCAGTTACAGTTGATCAAACGACATGATGAGATGTCCGTAATCGGGACGGGTAATGCATCTGCGGCTGTGGGCAGTGGGCTTGGTCAGCCTGTTAATGCTGGCCATCCCGGCGGCTGCGCAGGCGAGCATCGGGGTCGGCATCCAGGCCGGCCCGGTCCAGCTGGCCGGTGCCGCCCACCCCGGTGGCAGCTACGCGCTGCCGCCCGTCTACGTCGTCAACACCGGGACGCAGGACGAGTCGCTATCCATCCGGATCGAGCGAGTGTCGTCAGGGCAGGGGCGAGCCGGTTCCGGCCGCCTGGATTCGTCCCGGCGGTGCGGTCCAGCTGTCGCACAATGAGTCGGCGCGGATCCCGCTGGAACTGGTCGTGCCTGACAATGCCACGCCCGGCCAGTACCTGACCGACGTTGTCGTCAAGGGCTCGGCCGCGCTAGCTGGCGGCAGCGCGACCCTGGACGTTGCCGCGGCGACCAAACTCGAGTTCCGGGTCGCGCCCGGCGTGGTCGTCGAGCTCGTGGTTCACCGTGCCCTCCTGGCTGTTGCCAGGGATCGGCGTGGTGCTGCTGATCGCCGCTGCTGCGGCCGCCGCGCGCAAGCTCGGCGTGCGGGTCCAGATCGACCGGGTGCCCGCGGATGCTGCGCAACTCCGAGCCGGGGAGCGCGATGATGGCGCGTAGCGTGAAGTGGCTGCTGCCGGTTGCGGTAGTCCTGCTGGTCACGGGATTGGCTGCCTGCGGAAGCAAGCCCGCACCGCGGGGCGCCGGAACGGCAGCCAGCATCAACCTCTCCCTGACGACCGTGCCGACGTCCGGTCCGTAACGGTGTCGCCCGAGAATGCACAGATCGGCGACTGCAGCGGCGGGCTGGCTGGCAACGACACGAAGTCGACGAGAAGAAGCTTGGCTATCCGGACGGGCGATGCTGGTTCGGGAAGCCCGGCTCGAGCGGAATCTTCCCGATCACGATCACGAACACGGGCATTGCGTCGGACATCTGGGTGTCAGGATCAAGCGCGACTCCGGCGGACAACGGCACCGGCTGGACGCTGTGCAACGTTGGCAAGGACCCTGCGGTTGCCTGTACCGGCCGCCTGCACCTCGTACCAGGCACCGACCAGTACCTGCTGCGGAACTTCAGCTCGGTGGATAAGCCGGACTACGGCGGGCTTACCGACGACCCGGCGTGCGACCATGTATTCGGCGCTTCGCACAGCTGCCTGGCGACGCGAGGGCATGTCCCAGACTGAGGGCATTGAGCTGATCGGACCAGCGTCGAGCAGCGACAACTCGACGCAGTGGACCGTGACGATCACCTGGATGCCGGTCCCGCAATGACGGTGCGGTGACGCGGTGCGTGCGGGCACTGTTCGGGCGAACGACCTGGAGTTCGGGCTGATCGAAGCCGGATCCGGGCCGCTAGCGCTGTGCCTGCACGGCTTCCCCGACTGTGCGCACACTTGGCGGCACCTGCTTCCCGCGCTGGCCGACGCAGGCTTTCACGCCGTCGCCCCGTTCCTGCGCGGGTATGCACCGAGTGCGGTCCCGGCTGACGGTGCCTATCACCTGGGCGCTTTGATCGCCGACGCCAGCGCGCTGCATGACGCGCTCGGCGGAACCGAGGACGCCGTGCTCATCGGACACGATTGGGGTGCGGAGGTGGCCTACGGGGCCGCTGCGCTCGCACCGGAGAAGTGGCGACGACTCGTCACGCTCGCCGTGCCGCCTGCCGCGCTCGATCCGGTCCTATTCAGCGATTTCGACCAACTCAAGCGGTTCTGGTACATCTTCATGTTCCGCGATCCGGCTGGCTTCGCCGAGGCTCTGGTGGCCGCAGATCGCATGTCATTCATCGACCGGCTGTGGCGTGAGTGGTCCCCGGGCTTCGATGCCCGCGAGCACCTGGCTCTGGTCAAGGAGTCGCTGGCAGACCCCGCCAACCTGGCGGCAGCGATCGGTTACTACCGCGCCACCGGGCCTGCGGCGGAGCAGCCGGCGACCGGCCGGTATGCGCGAGAGCAGGCAGCAATCGGCCAGCAGCCACCGCAGCCCACTCTGTACCTGCACGGCGGGAACGACGGCTGCGTGCGGGCAGACCTGGCCCGCGGCGCTGAGCGCGCTCTCGCGCCGTCCTCTCGGGTGCTGGTGATCGAGGATGCCGGGCACTTCCTTCATCTTGAACGCCCCGGTCAGGTCGGTGAGCTGATCGTTCGCTGGCTGACCAGTTAGTCCGCCCGGTCGTGAGGGCGGTGCGGGTCCGCGAGGATGGTACTAGCAGGGGTCCAGGGAGGTTCGGGTGAACCGTCGGCCGGTGTTGTATCTGATCGCTTCGGGCGCTGCGCCCGCTCGCGGGCTGCCCGCGCTGGTGGCCGAGCTAACTGGCGATTGGGACACCTGCGTGATCACGACGCCGGAGGGCTCGCGGTTCTTCGATGGCCGCCAGGTCGCCGAGCTCTCAGGTCATCCAGTCCGTACTAGCTACAAGGACCCCGACGCGCCGGACGTCTTGCCGCCACCGAGCGCCTTCGCCGCGGCGCCGGCCACGTTCAACACGATCAACAAGTGGGCGGCCGGCATCAGCGACACCCTGGCCCTGGGACTGCTGAATGAGGCAATCGGGCTCGGCCTGCCGATCGTCACGGTCCCCTGGCCGAACGCGGCCCTGGCCCGCCATCCAGCGTTCGGCCGCAGCGTAGCCGTGCTGCGCGACTGCGGGGTTAACGTCATCCTCGACGAGGAGAATCTGCCCGACGGCAACAATCCAGGACGGGTCTTCCCCTGGGACCAACTCCGGGCCGAGCTCGCGCGAATACGGGCCGGCTTCGCGGCGGGCAACATGCCCTGGCGATGAGCGCTGGCGTGCCAGCGGAGCAGTGGATGGCGCCAGCTAGAGCAGCGGGCGGGCGCCGACCAGGCCAAGCGCGCTGGCGGCGAGCCGGCAGCCGCTCGCCAGTGCCTCCCCGGCTGGTTTCTTGTCCAGCCACGGCGGCAGGAACCCGGCGACGAACGCATCTCCTGCTCCGGTCCCGTCAAGCACGCGCTCCACCGGCGTCGCGCCGACCCGGATCGGATCTGGCCTGCCCGCCCGCGTACATCATCGCCCCGTCGGCTCCGAGCTTCATGACCACGTGCGGGTACCAGGCGTTCAGCACCCTGGCGGCCTGACTCGGGTCCTCCCGGCCGGTCAGGACCTGGCCCTGGTCAGCGTTGACGAAGAGGAGGGTCGCGCCGTTGGTGAGCTGCAGGAACGGCTCCGCGCCCACGCGGCCGAGTGGGGCCGAGGAGGCTCCGTCGACCGAGATCGTCATGCCGGCGCGCTGGGCGTAGCTCATGGCCGTCAGCACCGCCTGGCGAGAGCCTCGCGTTGAGCAGCGTGTAACCCGAGACGTGCAGGTGGCCGCCCGGCGTGAAGAGGTCCTTGGGCAGGTCGTCAGGGGACAGGGCGGCATTCGCGCCAGGGTCGGACAGCATCGTGTGGTCGCCCTTGTGCGTGATCATTACGACACACGTGCCGGTCGGCCGCTCCGGGTCCATCACGAGCCGGGCGTCGACGCCGTAGCCCATGAGCTCCATGTCCCGGTTGCGGCCAGCGATGTCAGCGCCCCGGCGGCCGACGAACGCGACTTCGGCACCGTCGACCGCCAGCCAGGCGGCGATGTTCGCGCCCGACCCGCCGCCGTGCATGGTCACCGTGGCCGGAGTGTCGCTGCCCCTGGCCAGTGGAGCGGTCGCGTGCGCGACCGTATCCGTCATGAGGTCACCAACGACGACAACGCGCGTCAATGTCGTCACCACCTTGATCAACAGGCACTGTCAGGACTGGCGGGGGACGATAGTCCTGATCGGAGCTAGCGCATAGAACTTAACAGCTTCGCGGACCCATCTGGTGCCGTTCGCGCTCCAAGCTGCGGTTAGACATGGTTGCGCTCAGCCCGGGAGGGTTGTCACCCGCCCGGCCACGGTCAGCAGGTTCACTTCTGACTCGGCTGCCAGCCGCTGGTTCAGCCAGCCAAGCTGGTCACGGAAGGCCCGGCCGGACGGATACGGCGGGACAAGCCCGGAGCCGACCTGATCGGTGACCGCTACCAGCAGGGCCGTGGTCTGCCGCCAGGCGTCGATCAGGTCGTCGATGCGGGCCTGCAGGATCTCGGCGGCGCGCGGCGTCGCCGGCCCACATGCCCGCCTCGTCCATGACGCCCGCGAGCCAGGTACCGATGCCGTCGATAAGGACGCGCTCCGGTCTCACGGCGCAGCGCGCCAGCGACATCCAGGGTCTCGACGGTCCGCCACCGCGGCGGCCGGCGCGCCCGGTGCCTGGCGACCCTGTCGGCCCATTCAGCATCGGGCTCGCCGTCCGGGCCGATCCACGAGCCAGGCTGCCCGGACCCAGCAGCGGCCGCGGCCCAGGGGCCGGCCGCCAGGTAGGTCACCGACGGCTCGCCGGCCAGCCGGAGCTCGGCCTCGGTCGACTTGCCCGACCTGGCGCCGCCGATGATCAGTGTGCGGTGCGGCCGGGCGGCCCGGCGGAAGCGCAGAGCCGCCGGAGGGCGAGTCAGCTCAGGACTGGCCGGATCGCGGCCGGTGATCAGCTGGCCGTCCTCGCCGGGCACGACGCCCCACAGCTGGCAGCGGCGGGCCAGTTCCTGCTCCGAGCTGATCCGGTGATCGGCAGTACATCGCCACGACGGTCGTCTGCCTGCCGACGAGACCGGCCGCTCGCAGGCGCCCGAGCTGGGCCGGGCTGGCCAGCAGGTCGAGCAGCGCGATGTCATACGGCGCGCTACCAGGTGGCAGGCTCCGGCACCTGGCCGGGACCGGCCGCCAGCAGCAGGCGGCGCGCCGTCCGGGCTCGGTGACCTCGAGGCCGCCGGGCACCGGGGTGATGCGGTGGGCAGGGCTCGCGGACGCCGCCGTTCCCCCGTGGTATCGGGTCGTCCATCAGCTGCCCGACGCTGAAGTCGAGCATTCCGTCGACGCGCACCCGGCCCGGCGCCCTGCTCAGTCCGGCCGACCTAGCCCGCATGCAGGATGCGCACCGGCAGCCGTCTTGCGGCCAGCCGCCGGCCCCGCCGGTGCCGATCAGGAGCGCGTGCACTGTTTCGCTGATCCGTTTCGCTGGTTGGTTACGATGGGGCCGCCGAGAGCCGGCCTTGATCCTAGCTAGGAAGGCATGCGATGACCTGGACCTGGCAGCTGGAGAAGGAAGACGGCACGGTCGTGACCGCGCGCGAGCTGCCCAAGGAGTACGTGGAGCAGCCAGGGCGACGCCGAGAGCTGGCTCGGGGAGCACTGGCCGAGCTTGCTCAAGGCGGGCATCGACCAGGTCACGCTGATCGAGGACGGCCGCGTTGAGTACGGCCCGATGAGCCTGCACCCGGCCGAGGAGTAGCCCCAGCCAGGCGGCTGTCACGGTCGCTGGCGCGGGCTGGACGTGTAGGCGGGATCGGTGACGATCTGGCCTGCCAGGATGTCATCGATCTGGCTGGAGCACCTCCGGGTCCAGCCGGACGCCGGAGGCCCTGGCGTTCTCCCGGACCTGCTCGGGCCGGGTGGCGCCGATGATCGCCGCCGAGACGGCCGGGTTCTGCAGCGTCCAGGCCACCGCGAGCTGCGCCAGGGTCAGCCCGGCCTGCTCGGCGACCGGCTTGAGCAGCTGCACCTTGCCGAGGATCTCGTCGGTCAGGTATCGCGTGACGAAGCCGGAGCCGCGCTCGTCGGTCGCCCTTGAGCCCGGCGGGGGAGCCGCGCCGGGCAGGTACTTGCCGGTGAGCACGCCCTGCGCGATCGGCGACCAGACGATCTGGCCGATACCCTCGGCCTCCGACAGCGGAATCAGCTCGGACTCGATCACCCGCCAGATCATGTTGTACTGCGGCTGGTTCGAGACGATCCGGTCCAGGCCGATCTGGTCAGCGATCTTGAGTGCGGCCTCGATCTCCTCGGCGCGCCACTCCGACACCCCGATGTAGAGCACCTTGCCCTGCCGGACCAGGTCATCGAAGGCCCGCAGCGTCTCCTCGAGCGGAGTCTCGTGATCGTAGCGGTGGGCCTGGTAAAGGTCGATGTAGTCGGTCTGGAGGCGGCGCAGCGATGCGTGCGCCGATTCGATGATGTGCTTGCGCGACAGGCCGCGGTCGTTCACGCCGGGGCCGGTCGGCCAGAAGACCTTGGTGCAGATCTCGATGGACTCGCGCCGGACGCCACTCAGGGCGTCGCCGAGCACCGTCTCGGCCTTGGTCGCCGCGTACACGTCGGCGGTATCGAAGGTCGTGATGCCCTCGTCGATGGCCGCCGCGACGCAGGCGACCGCGGCGTCCCGCTCGACTTGCGACCCGTGGGTGAGCCAGTTCCCGTACGCGATCTCGCTGACTTTCAGGCCGCTGCGGCCAAGGTGACGGTGTTCCATGAGCAGTCAACTTAGTGGCAGCGACCCGGCGCCCAGCGGCGGGGTAAGACGAGCGGTCAGACCTTGTCGCCGCGCTCCACCCGCGGCTTGGGTATCCGCATCCGCCGGAGGCTAATGCCGCGCATGGTGGTGTATAGCATGACACCTCTCGTGCTCTCGCCGGGGAACCGCTCCGCGGCCAGCCGCTTGACCTTGGTCCCGACGAACCAGCCCTCGACGACGATCAGCAGCAGCAGGAAGAGCACGACGACGTCCGCGATGAGCTTGGTGCTGTTGCCCGGCACGATCAGGAGCACGACAAGCACCACGACCATGAACATGTAGTACTCGCCGACACCCCGCCTGGCGTCGACGACGTCCCTGGCCAGGGCGCGTACCGGGCCCCGGTCCTTGGGCGGCAGGGCCCACTGCTCGCCTCGCTGCAGCGCCTCAGACTTGCGGGCTCGCTCGGTCGCGGTCGCGCTGCCTGGACTGCTGGGCGGCGGCCTTGCGGTCGGTTGGCGCCTGGTACGGCTGGCGCCGGTTGGCCTGGGCCTCGCTGCGCTTCGGTGTCGGCACGCCCTTGGGCGCGGTCAGGCTTGACCGGGCGCGCGAGACTGCGTCGTCGTCGGCAGCGTCTGGCGCTGCCTGGCCTCGTCGAGCACCTCGAGGTGCATCGCTAGAACGTCGTCGGAACACGGCTACAGCCTACCGGGACGAAGGGCGCAGATCTTCACGCTGGCGCGACGTCCGGTCCGCGGCAGCGCAGCGGCCGGCCGCCGCGGCTCCTGGGCCGGCATTCGGCCGAGCGGACGCCTGGCGCGCGCATCCGTGATGACGGTTCTGCCGGCCACGTCGTAGGCTGGTGGCAAGATCTGCCGGCAATTATGACCGTTGCTCTCATCCGGCGGCGTTCCGAGACCCCGGACGCGCTGCAGCAGCGGGACTTCCGATTGAGGGGATGGTCGCGCCCATGGGCGTCATGAAGCGGGTCACGATGGTCTTCCGCGCCAAGGCCAATAAGGCGCTCGACCGGATGGAAGACCCTCGCGAGACACTGGATTACTCCTACCAGACCCAGCTTGAGCTGCTGCAGAAGGTGCGGCGCGGGGTTGCCGACGTCGCGACTTCGCGTAAGCGCGTCGAGCTGCAGCTCAATCAGCTGCAGCAGTCATCGGACAAGCTGGACAGGCAGGCGCGCGACTCGCTGGCGGCCGGCCGCGAGGACCTGGCCCGCGAGGCGCTGACCCGCAAGGCCGGCGTCCAGACGCAGCTTGAAGATCTGCAGAGCGCAGTACGCCTCGCTGCAGAGCGAGGAGGAGAAGCTCACCCAGGCCTCGCAGCGGCTGCAGGCCAAGGTGGACGCGTTCCGCACCCGGAAGGAGACCATCAAGGCCACCTACACCGCGGCCGAGGCGCAGACCCGGATCAACGAGGCCTTCACCGGCATCTCCGAGGAGATGGGCGATGTCGGCATGGCGATCCAGCGGGCCGAGGACAAGACCGAGCAGATGAAGGCGCGGGCCGGCGCGATCGACGAGCTGATGGCCTCGGGCGCGCTCGATGACATGGTCAGCGGCCCGCACGACGACATCCAGGCTGAGCTGGACCGGATGGGCGCCACTCATGGCGTCGACCATGAGCTTGAGCGGATGAAGGCCGAGCTTGCCCAGAGCGCGCCGCGGCAGATCGAGGGCGTCTCAGGCTGGCACGAGCGACGGCGCCAGCGCGCAGCCGGCCAGCGCAGCGTCGGCCCCCGATCCGGCCCAGGCAGGTGAGCCGGAATGATCGTGCGCATCCTCGGCGAGGGTCAGCTCGAGGTGCCGGAGTCCGCGGTCGACGGAGCTGAACCAGCTAGACGCGGCGCTGGAGGCAGCGGTCGAGCGGAGCGACGAGGCGGCTTCCGGCCCGCGCTGGCCGCCCTGCTGGCCAAGGTCAGGGAGGTCGGCTCGCCGGCCGAGGCGGGCGACCTGCGGCCGTCGGAGCTGATCATCCCGCAGCAGGACGCGACGATGGACGAGGTCCGCAAGCTGCTGACGGATGAGGGCCTGATCCCCGGTTAGCCGGAAATTGGCTCGCCGGTCATACCCGACTTACCAGGCATATGCCGTAAGTCTGGCACGTGGAACGAGCGGGGCGGTCGCGCCGTTGACTAAGTAGATGCTGAGCATGCTTTCAGCCGAGAGCATGGCAGCCCAGGGCAGGGTGGGATCCTGCCCTGAGCACTGTCCGGCATCAGGTGTAATGAAGTAACAGAGCGGCGGAGTAGCTGCTCGGAAAAGGGAGGCGGCGCCGATGGCGCGCACTCGCTACGCGTCCGACCCCGGACTCATCGCCCGGATGGGCGCGACCATGTTCCTGATCGGTCTGGTCTTCCTCGGATTCGGCCTTCGGACTGGTGTTCCTCATCAGCCTCTACAGCCACCGCCACGGCGGTGGCTACGCCAGCCCCGACGTCCTGATCGTCTTTGCTGCGGTCATTGGCGTCGGCTCGGCGCTGGCGTCGTATTACTGGTCGGACAAGATCGCGTTGCGGACCTCGGGCGCCAGGCTGGTCAGCCCGAATGACGGCCCGGAGGCGAGCAGGCTGCATGCCATCGTGGACCGGCTGTGCGCGCTGGCGGACATGCCCAAGCCGCGGGTAGCGATCGCGCCGACCCAGATGCCGAACGCGTTCGCGACCGGCCGCAGCAGCAAGGTGGCCGTGCTCTGCGCGACCCAGGGCATCCTGCAGGAAGGCCGGCTGGACAACAACGAGCTTGAGGGCGTGCTGGCGCACGAGATGTCGCACGTCGCGCACAAGGACGTCGCGGTGATGACCATCGCGTCGTTCCTGGGCATCATCGCTGCGCTGATGGTGCGGTTCGCCTTCTACTCCGAGCTGTTCGGCGGCCGGGGCCGGAGCAACAACAACCAGAGCGCCCTGCTGATCATCCCGATCATGCTGCTCAGCATCGTGGTCTACTGCGTCAGCTTCCTGCTGATCAGGCTGCTGTCCCGGTATCGCGAGCTGGCCGCCGATCGCTCCGGCGCGCTGCTCACCGGCCAGCCGTCACGCGCTGGCCAGCGCGCTGGTCAAGGTCACCGGCGACATGGCGCAGGATCCCCATGAAGGACCTGCGGGCCGCCGAGCCGCTGAACACGTTCTACTTCACTCCGGCGCTGCGGCCTGGCCAGGGCGGTCTAGCTAACGTCTTCTCCACGCACCCGTCGCTGGAGCGGCGGCTCAAGGAGCTGGACAAGATCTCCAAGCAGCTCGGCAAGTGACATCCGCGGCCCGCGGGAGGTTAGCCGGTGGGGTTCATGGACGCGCTGCTCGGCCGGACCAAGCCGGTCCCGCCGAACCTGGATCAGCTGTTCGCGCTGCCAGGCGCGGCGCTGACCCTGCAGGCCGGTACCGATTTCAAGCCGACCGGGTCGGGCTCGGTCTGCTTCCGCGCGGCCGAGGGCAAGGCCTTCAGCGACATCGAGAAGGATGTCCGCGACCTGCTCAACATGGGCAAGGACACCAGGCCGGTCGAGGTAAGCACCGACGCCTACCGGTTCACCTGGCTGGTCAGCCGGCATTCGCCGGACGACCCCGAGGGCCTGGTGACCGACCTGCACGCGGTGAACTCGTCGCTGCAGAATGGCGGTTTCGGCCCGCAGTTGCTGTGCACGATCATGGCGTTCCGCGACTCGGGCGGGCGCTCGCTCGGGCTGGTCTACCTGTACAAGCGGGGCACGTTCTACCCGTTCGCGCCGCTGTCCGGGCAGCAGCGGGACAACGCGCTCGAGCTGCAGATCCGCGGCGACCTCGGGGCAGACCTGAAGATCGAGCCGGACCTGGGCCGGTGGATGCCGATCTGGGGCGCGCCCGGCCTGTAGGCCGGCAGCTACCTTCACGGCGGCTTACGGCAGGGCCAGCATCTGTTCCAGCGCGGTCCTGGCCTCGGCCGCGCTCTGCTCGTCCACGGTGATCTGGTTGACCACGCGGCCGTCGGCCAGCGACTCCAGCGCCCAGACCAGGTGCGGCAGGTCGATCCGGTTCATCGTCGAGCAGTAGCAGACCGTCTTGTCCAGGAACACGACGGTCTTGTCCGGGTTCGCGGCGGCCAGGCGCTGGACCAGGTTCAGCTCGGTGCCGACGGCCCAGGCTGAACCGGCCGGCGCCTGCTCGATCGCCGCGATGATCTTCTCGGTGGAGCCGACGTAGTCCGCGGCCAGCACCACCTCGTGCTGGCACTCCGGATGCACGATGACGTTGATGCCGGGAATGCGCTCGCGCACGTCGGTGACGCAGCCGGGCGAGAACCGGCCGTGGACCGAGCAGTGGCCGCGCCACAAGATCATCGTCGCGTCGCGG
Organism: uncultured Actinomycetota bacterium; assembly: GCA_963808215.1. Classification (GTDB taxonomy): domain Bacteria; phylum Actinomycetota; class Actinomycetes; order Streptosporangiales; family Streptosporangiaceae; genus JAJYUU01. The sequence goes on along the minus strand of CAWEEY010000013.1, from coordinate 85,393 downwards.
AGCTGCTCGGGGGTCAGGCCCCCAGTCTCGCCTGGCGCATGCGGGTCGAAGACCACGCAGTCGCTCAGGCTCATTCCCAGCTCCAGCACGGCGGTGTTGCGGCCCAGGTGCTGGTCGGGCAGGAACAGGACCTTGCTGCCCTGGCCGAGCGCCCAGCTCAGGGCCCGGCTGGCATTGGAGGAGGTGCAGACCGTCCCGCCGTGCCGGCCGGTGAACGCCTTGATGTCGGCGGAGGAGTTCATGTAGGTAACGGGGATCACCTGGTCGGCGATGCCGAGATCCTCGAGCGCGTCCCAGCACTCCTCGACCTGGTTGTAGGTGGCCATGTCGGCCATCGAGCAGCCGGCCGCCAGGTCGGGCAGCACGACCTTCTGCTCGGGAGAGGTCAGGATGTCGGCGGACTCGGCCATGAAGTGAACGCCGCAGAACACCACGAACTCCGCGCTCGGCCGGGCGGCCGCCTCCTTGGCCAGCTTGAACGAGTCGCCGGTCACGTCGGCGAACTGGATGACCTCGTCGCGCTGGTAATGGTGGCCAAGGACGAAGGCCCGGTCGCCGAGCGCCGCCCTGGCCGCGGTCGCCCGCGCCACCAGAGCCGGATCGCTGGCGGGCGGCAGCTCGCCCGGGCAGCTCACGCCTCGCTCGGACGCTGGGTCAGCTCCGGCGCCGAGCACGAGCAGCGGCAGCGAGCGGCTCGGCCCGGCGGAGATCCCTGACCGCATCCGGCTGGGTGAGATCGTCATGGGGCCCCGATCGTTCGACTTATCGTCTGAGTGACGATACCTATCGTAGCCGGCTGGCCTGGCTGGGCCGTGGTTTGGCCCCAGGTGGGGCATACAGTGGCTGGATCGGGTAGCTGAGCCGGTCATCCCGGAATCATGCCGCCAGGATTATGGTTGTGATTGCAGGACGGGGCCGCGCCGACGCGCAGCGGCCACCCGGACGACGATCCGAGCCACCCACCCAGGAGCTAACTCAGATGACAGTTCAGGACGAGACGACCATCAGCGGCATCGTTCTCACCGACGCGGCAGCGGTCAAGGTGAGCAACCTGCTCCAGCAGGAGGGCCGCGACGACCTGCGGCTGCGCATCGCCGTGCAGCCGGGCGGCTGCTCTGGCCTGCGGTACCAGCTGTACTTCGACGAGCGCGAGATGGACGGCGACGTGGTCAGCGAGTTCGGCGCGGTACAGGTCGTGACGGACAAGATGAGCGTTCCGTACCTCAGCGGCGCCACGATCGACTTCGTCGACACGATCGAGAAGCAGGGCTTCACGATCGACAACCCGAACGCCACCGGGTCGTGCGCCTGCGGCGACTCCTTCCACTAACCCGCAGGCCACAGGCTGCCGCCGGGCGCGCAGGGCGCGTCACCGGCGGCAGTCGTGCGCTGTGCCGACCGACGCCTGGACCGGGGCGTGTAGCCTGTGGCGCGCCAGCACGGCCGACAAACGGAGTCGACAGATGCGCATCGCAGTGACCGGGTCGATCGCGACCGACCACCTGATGACCTTCCCCGGCCGGTTCGCCGAGCAGCTGCTAGCGGACAAGCTCGACAAGGTCTCGGTGTCGTTCCTGGTCGACGGGCTGGAGATCCGGCGCGGCGGAGTGGCCGCCAATATCGCGTTCGGCCTCGGCTGCCTTGGCCTGCGTCCCCTGCTGGTCGGCAGCGTCGGCCGCGACTTCGCCGAGTACCGGGCCTGGCTGGACGCAGCACGGCGTGGACACCAGCTGGGTGCACGAGTCAGCCGACGCTGCACACCGCGCGGTTCGTCTGCACGACCGACACCGACCTGAATCAGATCGCCTCGTTCTACCCCGGTGCCATGAGCGAGGACGCCAACATCGATCTGAGCGGGCTGGCCGGGGCAGATCGACCTCGTCGTGATCGGCGCGGGCAACCCGGCCGCCATGCTGAACTTCACCAAGCAGTGCCGGGCGCAGCAGATACCGTTCGTCAGCGACACCTCGCAGCAGCTGGCCAGCCTTGACGGCGACCAGATCAAGGAGCTGGTGACCGGCGCCGCCTACCTGTTCTGCAACGACTACGAGGCTTCGCTGATCGAGCACAAGACGGGCTGGAGCGACGCTGAGCTCACCGCCCAGGTCGGCGTACGGGTCACGACGCTCGGCGCCGACGGCGCCAGGGTGGACCAGGCCGGCCAGGAGCCGGTGCTGGTCGGCCCGGTCAAGGACGTGACCCCGGCCGACCCGACTGGCGCTGGCGACGCCTTCCGGGCTGGTTTCCTGGCCGGAGTGGCCTGGGGGCTCAGCCTGGAGCGCGCCGCCCAGCTTGGCAACCTCGTCGCGGTGCACGCGCTGGAGGCCACCGGCCCGCAGGAGTACAAGCTCGTCCCGGCCGAGCTCGCCAGCCGCTGCGCGACCTCGTACGGGCAGGCGGCTGCCGATGAGATCACTCGCGCATTTCGCGGACGTGAACGACGCTCTGTAGTATCCGCCGCTGCCGCGATCTGGCCGGGCGCGGTAGCGTGACTGCCATGCTCGCTGCGCTCGCCTCTGGCTACCATGGCCCGCCGCAGCTCACGTTCGCGCGAGCGTTCAGCTCCTGGACGCTCGACCCGTGGTCGCTGGCCGTCATCATCGTGGCGGGCGCGCTGTATCTCGCCGGCGTGCGCCGGTCCGCCGTGACGGGGCTGGCTGGCCGGCTGGCCGCGTCATCTCGTTCTGCGGTCTCGGGCTGGGGTTCGCCGTCGTCGCGACGATGTCGTCCGTCGGCGTGTACCAGCCGGTCCTGTTCTACCTGCGATCGGTCCAGACGATCCTGTTGCTGCTGGTCGTGCCGCTGTTCCTGGCACTCGGCCGCCCGCTGACGCTGATCATCGAGACGGTGCCGAGGTTCGGCCCTTGGCTCGGCGCGGCGATCAAGAGCCGAGCCGCCAGGCTGGCGACGTTCCCGGCCATCACTACGTTCGTGCTCGTCCTCACGCCGTTCCTGATCTACTTCACGCCGTGGTACGCGGCTGGCTTCCGGTCCGGGCTGGTCGCCCAGCTAACGCATCTCGCGCTGCTAGCGCCGGGATTCGTGTTCTTCTGGACGCTGCTGCGGGTCGACCCGGTGCCGAAGGCGTACCCGTACGTCGTCGCGCTCTGGATCACCGCGGCCGAAGTGCTCGGCGACGCTGTGCTCGGGCTCGCCGTCATCGCCGACAACAGCCTGCTGCGGGGCTCGTACTACCACGCGCTCGCCCGGCCGTGGGGACCCGACCTGGCGACGACGCAGGTCCTCGGCGGCGGAGTGCTGTGGATCTTCGGCGACATCGTCGGCCTGCCGTTCCTGGCGGCTCAGCTCATCCAGATGATCCGCGAGGACGAAGCGGACGCGCAGGTGATCGATGCCGAACTCGACGCCCAGGAGGCTGCGGCCATCGCCAGCCACAGGCATGTGCCAGCGATGCCACCGCCGATGATGCCGGGGCGGGGCGAGGATCGCAGTCGCGGCGGAGAAGGCGGGCCTGACGGTCACGCAGCGACCATGGTGGGAGACAGACCGCAGGTTCGCCGACCGGTTCCGGGCCGTCGACGACGCGGATAGCCCGAAGCATTTTCCGCCCGCATGCCGCGGAAAATGCTTCGCGATCATCGCTGAGCAGTTAGTAACTGCGCCGGACCAGGAAGGACCACCCGGCCGCAAGCGCGCTCGCCCGGACGAACTCCTGCGACTTCAGCGCGCACCAGGCGGGCAGGTCCGTCTTCGCCGCCGGGTCGTCGGCGAGTACCTCGATGGTCTGGCCGACGCGGACTTCCCCGATCCGGTCGGCGAGCATGATGATCGGGATCGGGCATTTCTTGCCGAGCGCATCCAGGGTCAGCGTCGGCGGCGGAGCAGGCTGGCCAGCCACGGGCAATGGCGGCGCGGCCGCGGCCCAGCGCGGACCGCCGGACGCCGGACTGGCTCCGGCCTGCTGGGCCTGCGCTGCTGGCGGCTCACGCGCTCACCTCCTGCGGGGGCTCAGCTGGCGGGCTGGCATTGGCTGCCCTGACAGTTTCGCGCACCTTCGCAACGATCGGGGGCAGGACCTCGAGGAACTCAGTGACCGACTCCGCCCTGACGTCACGCGGAAGCGATACCCGGACATTGCCATGGGTAAGCGCGCCCATGGCCGCCAGCACATGACTTGGCTGCCGGGTGTCGGCCACGCATGCGCTACCCGACGAAACCGAGAATCCGGTCCGGTCCAGCTCGGTCACCAGTGCCTCGCCGTCGACGTACAGGCAGGAGAACGTCACGATATGCGGCAGCCGGGCGTCCGGGTCGCCGTGCACGACGCTGTCAGGCACAGTCCGCGGGACTTCCGCGCGGATCCGGCCACCAGAGCGCGGAGCGCGGTGTCGTCACGACCTCGTTCCCGGCCCGCCGATGCCAGCGACGCGGCGGCGGCGAGCACCGCGGGGACGTTCGGGAAGCCCGGGACGCGCTGATGCTCCCGGTCGTCGGCCGGGAACGGCTCGCGCCACCGGGTGCCCTTGCGCACGGCCAGCAGGCCGACTCCGGCCGGGCCGCCCCATTTGCGGGCGCTGGCGGTCAGCAGCGACCAGCCGTCCGGCACCGGCAGCCGTCCCGCCGAGGCAGCGACGTCAACCATGAGGGGAACGCCAGCGGCCTGGCAGGCGGCCGCCACCTCGGCCACGGGCTGGAGCGTACCCACTTCGTGATTGGCGGACTGCAAGCAGGCCAGCAGCGTGCGCTCCCGCGCTGACGGCGGCGGCGAACTCGGCCACGTCGGCCCGGCCGAGGCGGTCCACGCCGGTGATCGTGACCGCCGTGCCAGTCCTGCGGGCCAGCCAGTCGGCTGCGTTCAGCACGCTGGAGTGCTCGACTGCGCTCGCGACCAGGTGCCCGGGCCCGCGGGCGGCGGACTGCCTGGCCTGCACGGTCCCAGGACGGCCAGGTGCACGGCCTGGGTGCCTGAAGCTGGTGAAGGACAGCTCGTCCGGCCGGCAGCCGATCTCGGCCGCTACGGCCTCCCTGGCCCGGTCCAGCAGCAGCTGGGCGCGCCTGCCCTCGCGGTGCAGCCGGGCCGGGTCCGCCCAGCCGTCGTCCAGCGCGGCCAGCAGCGCCTCCCGGCGCTCGGGTGCAGCGGCTCGGCGGAGGCCGCGTCGAAATACGCCACGTTCCCGACTGTAGGCGCCCGGCGCGAGGGCTGCCGCGCGGCGGCACGGGTAACGAATTGTCGCGGAGGCCGGGGGTACCCCTGCCGTGCGGCCGGGGCGTTGTACTGTTTTCCACGACAGGCTGTAGGACGTCGAACTCAACCGGCCGCTGAAGCCGGGACTTAACTGCTGGGAAGGCCACCTGTGAGTCCCAACAACCGTGCCGAGATGCCGCGTGCCAGCGGCACGGGGCCCCGCGCCGCGGGGCACCGGCTCGGCTGATTCGGCGCTGGCTGCCGCGCACTGCTGCGGTTCTTCGCGCTGGCTTTGGTCACGACCGGCTGCGACTCCTCGTGGGTCGACAACCTCGGGCTGCGCAATCCGCTGACCACCCAGGCCCAGCTGATCGTCCACCTCTGGCAGGGCTCGTGGATCGCGGCGATCTGCGTCGGGCTTGCTGGTCTGGGGCGGGATCTTGTGGACGGTGATCTTCCACCGCAAGCGCGGCGACCGGGTCCCGCAGCAGGTCAGGTACAACCTGCCCATCGAGATCTTGTACACCGTCGTTCCGTTCATCATGGTCGGCGTGCTGTTCTACTTCACCGCGCGCGACGAGAACAGGATCGACGACCTGTCGGCGCGCACCCGTGATGTCGTCGTGGACGTCACTGGCTTCCAGTGGAGCTGGGAGTTCCAGTACCCGCAGTACCCGGTCAAGAACTCGGCCAACGGCGTCACCGAGGTCGGCCCCATGTGGAACGGCCAGCTCAGCGAGGCGCCAACTACAGCCAGCTGCCGCTGCTGGAGATCCCCGATCACGAGACGGTCCGGTTCAACCTGACCTCCAACGACGTGGTCCACTCGTTCTGGGTGCTGCCGTTCGACTTCAAGCGTGACGTCGTTCCCGGCCATCCGAACCACTTCGAGGTGTACCCGACGGCCACGCTCTACAGCGGCCCGGACACCATCGGCCGCTGCTCGGAGCTGTGTGGTCTGTACCACAGCCGGATGCTGTTCCGGATCAAGATCGTGACTCCCGCCCAGTTCAAGGCCTGGATCACCGCGCAGCAGAAGCTGCAGAACGCATCTGGGGGCGCTCAGTGACGACCTACAACGCAGCCAGCTCCGGCCGGCCCGTATGCCCCCGGTGGCGACGCCGCGGACCTACCGCAAGGGCTGCATCCTGGCCGACTGGCTGTCCTCGACCGACCATAAGATCATCGGGCACCTGTACCTGATTACGTCGTTCGCGTTCTTCCTGATCGGCGGCCTGATGGCCATGATCATGCGGGCGCAGCTGATGGGCCCGGACAACCACATCGTGTCCGACCAGCAGTACAACGAGCTGTTCACCATGCACGGCACGATCATGCTGCTGCTGTTCGCCACGCCGCTGTTCGTCGGCTTCGCGAACGAGATCATGCCGCTGCAGATCGGCGCGCCGGACGTCGCGTTCCCGCGGCTGAACCTGCTCAGCTACTACATGTTCACCTTCGGCGGCATCATCCTGCTGATGAGCTTCCTGACGCCAGGCGGCGCGGCGGCATTCGGCTGGTACGCCTACTCGCCGCTGACCAACGCGACGTACTCGCCCGGCCTCGGCGGCGACATGTGGATCATGGGCCTGGTGCTGTCCGGCCTGGGCACGATCCTGGGCGGCGTGAACTTCGTCACCACGATCCTGTGCATGCGGGCGCCCGGCATGACCATGTTCCGGATGCCGATCTTCACCTGGAACATCCTGCTGACCTCGCTGCTGGTGCTGCTGGCCTTCCCGGTGCTGGCCGCCGCGCTGCTGGTGCTGGAGATCGACCGCAAGCTCGGCGCGCAGGTGTTCTCCGCCAGCAGCGGCGGCGCGATCTTGTGGCAGCACCTGTTCTGGTTCTTCGGCCATCCCGAGGTCTATATCGTGGCGTTGCCGTTCTTCGGCATCGCCACCGAAGTCCTGCCGGTGTTCTCACGCAAGCCGCTGTTCGGCTACAAGGGCCTGGTCGCGGCCACCATCGCGATCGCCGGCCTGTCGCTGACCGTGTGGGCGCACCACATGTTCACCACCGGCGCGGTGCTGCTGCCGTTCTTCTCGTTCATGACGTTCCTGATCGCGGTGCCCACCGGCGTGAAGTTCTTCAACTGGGTCGGCACGATCTGGCGAGGCCAGATCACCTTCGAACCTGCGATGCTGTTCATACTCGGGTTCCTGGTCGTGTTCCTGTTCGGCGGCCTGACCGGCATCATCCTGGCCTCGCCGCCGCTGGACTTCGCGGTCAGTGACTCCTACTTCGTGGTGGCGCACTTCCACTACGTGCTGTTCGGCACCGTGGTGTTCTGCATGTTCGGCGGGTTCTACTTCTGGTGGCCGAAGTGGACCGGCAAGATGCTGGACTACCGGCTCGGCCAGTGGCACTTCTGGCTGCGTCTTCCTCGGCTTCAACGGCACGTTCCTGGTGCAGCACTGGCTGGGCCTGATGGGCATGCCGCGCCGGATCGCGAACTACCCGTTCCTGCCGCACCTGGCCACCACGCTGAACGACATCTCCTCGATCAGCTCGTTCGTGCTCGGCGCCTCCACGTTCGTCTTCCTCTACAACGTCTACAAGACCTGGAAGACGGGGGAGACGGTCACCGCCGACGACCCGTGGGGCTTCGCCAACTCGCTGGAGTGGGCGACCTCGTGCCCGCCGCCGCGGCACAACTTCACCTCGATCCCGCGGATCAGGTCCGAGCGGCCGGCGTTTGACCTGCACTACCCGCAGATCAGGTCCGGCCGCGACAGGCACCTGGAACAGCAGCAGCAGTCGATCGGAGCTGGGTCGTGAAAGTAGAGGCCTACCTGTTCCTGGGCTGCGCCGGCTTCTTCGGCGCGTCCGACGTCGTCTACTGGTACTTCTCGCACGACCCGACGGGTACCACTGCGCTGGCCCTGGCGGTCTGCCTGGCGTTCCTGACCGGCTTCTACGTCCTGTTCACCGGCCGCCGCCTGCCGGAGCGGCCGGAGGACAACCCGGAAGGCGAGATCGACGAGGGCGTCGGCGAGCTGGGCTTTTTCAGCCCGCACAGCTGGTGGCCGCTGTTCGTCGGCCTGGCCGCCGCCATTGCCGCGCTCGGCGTCGCGATCGGCTGGTGGATGTTCCTGATCGGGGTGCTGGCGCTCCTGTTCTCGGTCATCGGCTTCGTGTTCGAGTACTACCGCGGCCACTACGCGCACTGACGCGGCCGTTGACGCGCTGTCAGCGGGTGCCGCTAGCCTTGCCGCATGACCGACTTCATCGGGACCGATTTGCGTGGTTCCCGGTTTGAGCGGGCCGCCCTTACCGGCGCGCAACTCTGGGCGGTCGACCTGGCCGGTGCGCGGTTCCAGGGCGTCGACCTGAGCAGGGTCGTGATGCGGGGCGTCGAGTTGGCCGATGTCTCCATCGACGGAGAGATCCAGAACCTGACCATCAACGGCGTCGACATCGGGCCGCTGGTCGACGCCGAGCTCAACCGCCGGTACCCGGACCGGGCCAAGATGCGCCCGGCAGATCCGGCCGGCTTCCGCGACGCGTGGGAGATCCTTGAGCGGCTGTGGGCCGGGACGGTCGATCGCGCCCGGCGCGTGCGGCCTGAGCTGCTGCACGAGTCGGTGGACGGCGATGGTCGTTCATCGACACGCTGCGCCACCTGGTGTTTGCCACCGACTCCTGGATCAGGCGGGCGATCCTCGGCGATCCGTCCCCCTGGGATCCGCTGAGCCTGCCATGGGGCGAGATGCCTGACACACCGGGCGTGCCGACCGACCGAGACGCGCGGCCCTCGCTGACCAGGGTGCTCGAGCTCCGGCGAGACCGGATGGCCACGGTCCGCAAGGTGATCGAGGGCCTGACCGCGCAGTCACTGGCCGGCCACACTGAGCCGGTCGAGGGCCCGGGCTGGCCGGAACCTCGCAGTTACCCGGTGCGCGAGTGCCTGCTGATCGTCCTGAACGAGGAGTGGCAGCATCGCCTGTACGCCGAGCGGGACCTCGATGTGCTAGATGGCGCCACACGCCGCTGAGCGGCCTGAGCTGAGCTCAGTGAGGTTTGGCGGCGATCAGCATGAAGCGCGGCTGCCGCAGCCGAACCGGCCAGATCTCGGGCGTTTCGTGCGCCGCCCGGAGCTGCTCGAGGTAGGCATCGAGGGTGAACTCCGGGATGGCCCAGCTGACTATGCGCAGGTAGTACACGACTGCGCCGACGTCATGGAGATCGTGACACTCCTCGCCGCGAACGGCAGCCTGCACGGTTAGGCCGGCGTCTTGCACCTGCTGGCGCGCAAGCGGAAGCCAGCTGTCGGGCTGCTCAGGGACCTCGAGCCCGAGCAGGCGGTACAGATCGTCGTCGCTGTGGAAGTCAACCTGCTGCGTTATGAACACGCCGCCGGGTGACAGGACGCGGCTGACCTCGGCTGCCAGGAACGCCTCATGCCTGTTGGCGACGAGCGCGAAGGCCGCATCGGAGAACGGCAGCCGGCCACGCTGGGCACCGTCCTGGTCCACGTTGTCCGGCGCGCCCTCGTCCTGGACGACCGCTATCCCGAGCGGGCGAAGCCGCGCGGCGGCGACCGGGACGTTTGGCGGCCACGCTTCGGTGGCGACCGTCAGCTGCGGCCGCGGCGAGATCCTGGCGAGGCGTTCCCCGCCGCCAGTGCCCATGTCCAGCATGCTGCTGGCCGCTTTGGCCCTGCGGGCCAGCTGGCGGGAGTAGCTCCACGGCAACGACCCCTGCGTTGACCGCGACGCGAGCCAGGAGAAGTCCCATCCGGAGAACGGAGCGCTGACCGCCTCGCTGATCAGCTCGTCGAACGTCGCTGCGGCCAATGGGCCTCCGTCGCCGGATTCGTCAGCACTTTGCTGTCGACGATGTACTGGCTAGTGCTAGTCCTCGCTGCCGCCGGGCTCGGCGCCGCCGGAGCCAGCTGGCAGCGACTCCTGACCGTGCCCGTTGTGCCCGTCAGTCTCGATCGCGTGGCCGTTGCCCTGATCGCGTGGCCGTTGCCGTGGCCGTCGGCGTGCGGCTCCGGCATCGGGATGCTCTCGGTGACCGCCCTGTAGAGCCGCTCGCGCATCTTGCCGACAGCGCCGCGCATCCCCGGCGCCGTGACTTCGCCCTCGCCGGCCTCCAGGGCTGGCAGCGGCGGGGGCTCGGACCGTGACGGCGAGCACGGCCAGCGCCTCCTCGTCGACCGGCCTGGTCTCCTCGATGAACTCGCCACCAGGCAGCTGCCTGATGATGCCGGTCTCCACGCCGTGCTCGATCAGGTGCGCGTCCTTGCGCTGCAGGGCGAGGCAGATCCGTTTGGTGATGATGTACGCGATGACCGGGCCGACGAAGATCGCCACCCTGGCTATCCAGGTCGTCAAGTACAGCGAGATATCCAGGTGATCGGCGATGATGTCGTTGGCGCCCTCTGCCCACAGCACGCCGTAGAACGTGATCACGGCGATGCCGATCGCGGTCCTGGCCGGCGCGTTGCGTGGCCGGTCGTTGATGTGGTGCTCGCGCCGGTCGCCGGTGATCCACTGCTCCAGGAACGGCCAGAACGCGGCAAGGGCGAACACCAGGCCCAGCGGCACCAGGGCAGGAATGAACACGTTGAAGGCGAAGGTGTGCCCGAAGACCACCCACTGCCAGGCGGGCATGACACGCAACGCGCCCTCGAGCATGCCCATGTAGAAGTCGGGCTGCGAGCCCGCCGACATGGCCACCGGGTTGAACGGGCCGTACAGCCAGATCGGGTTGATCTGGGCGAAGGTCGCGGCCAGCGCCAGCACCGCGAAGGTGAAGAAGAAGAACGCTCCGGTCTTCGCCATGAAGTACGGGTACATCGGCGCGCCGACGACGTTCTCGTTCGTCCTGCCCTTGCCCGGCATCTGTGTGTGCTTCTGGTGGAACATGATGAACAGGTGCGCGGTGACCAGCGCCAGGATCAGGCCGGGGATCAGCAGCACGTGCAGGATGTACAGCCGGGGGATGATCAAATGACCGGGGAACGCGCCGCCGAACAGGAAGAACGCCAGGTAGCGTCCCGACCAGCGGGATCGACTGTATGACGCCTTCAAGTATGCGCAGGCCAGCGCCCGACAGCAGGTCGTCTGGCAGTGAGTAGCCGAACAGGCCCTCGAGCAGGCCGAGGGTGAGCAGCGTGATGCCGATCAGCCAGTTGACCTCGCGCGGCTTGCGGTAGGCGCCGGTGAAGAAGATCCGGATCATGTGCGCGAAGATGCCGGCCATGAACAGGTCGGCGGCCCAGTGATGGATCTGCCGCATGAGCAGGCCGCCGCGCACGTCGAAGCTGATGTTCAGGGTCGAGGCGTAGGCCTCGCTCATCCTCACCCCGCGCAACGGGATGTACGCGCCGTGGTAGACGACCTGGGTCATGCTGGGCTGGAACCACAGGGTCAGGAACGTCCCGGTGAGCAGCAGGATGATGAACGAGTAGAGGATGATCTCGCCGAGCAGGAACGTCCAGTGGTCGGGGAAGACCTTCCGCAGCAGGACGCGAACGCCGCGGGCTCCGTGGAACCTGTCGTCCAGCCAGCTGCCTGTTCCCTCGAGCGCTCGTTCTACGCTCATGACCGCTCCCAGAAGCTCGGGCCGACGGGCTCTTGGAAATCGCCCAGGGCGATGAGGTAACCCTGCGAGTCGACGCCCATTGGCAGCTGCGGCAGCGGCCTTGTGGCCGGCCCGAAGATGACCCTGGCCCCTTGCGTGGCATCGAACGTCGACTGATGGCACGGGCACAGGATGTCGTGCGTCACCTGGTCGTACAGGGCCGCCGGGCAGCCCACGTGCGTGCAGATCTTGGAGTAGGCCACGATGTTGTCCACGGTCCAGTTCTCGACCACCTTGTTGGGCACCGCGTGGTTGGCGCTAGTGAACTGGAGCTGGCCCGGCCGGAACTTGATCAGCGTGACAGCGGCCTTAGCCATCGCGTCGTCGTCGTCCAGATAGCCCTCGGGCCCGACGCTGATGATCGAGCCTGGCGAGTTGAACTCGGCCGCGGTGACCGGCCGGCCTGTCCCGTAGACGAGCAGCCGCAGGCCGTTGCGCCAGACGGTGTGGTCGAGGCTGGTGCCCGGCAGCGGGCCGAGGTCGCGCAGCAGGAACAGGGGCGCCACCGCCAGCGGCACGGTCGCCGCTAGCAGCGTCCGCCTGACGAGCGGGCGCTTGGTGAACTGGCTTGCGTCCGCGCCCTCCGCGAAGGTCTGCTTGAAAGCCTCGCGGTCCTTCTCATCCGACCGCATCAGGTGGCGCTGCTCGGTTATCTCGACGTCTGGCATCAGGCGCCTGACCCAGATCGTCGCGCCGACCCCGAGCAGCAGGAAGACCAGGCTCAGGCAAGCTGCCCAGGACCAGGTTGGAGTGCAGCACGCCGCTCATGGAGCCGACTCCGATGATCGCGTACGCGACCAGGAAGCCGAATCCGGCCACCATCGCGAGCAGGAAGCAGGCGGCGACTACTCGCTCGGCTCGCTTGGCACTGGCCGGGTTCTCTGGTTCCGCCGGCAGCTCGCGGGCGGCCGGCTGCCGGCCCGCCGCCTCGCCGGGCAGTAGCGTCCGTGCCGCTGCGGGCGGCGGCGTGCCGATGACGCGGTGCGGAGCACGGCGACCCTCAGGCTCAGCACCGGCCGGGGTGGCCCCGTGAGCCTCGCCGCTGGTCAGGTACTCAGGCCAGGACGGATCACCGGGGTCTTCGGCGCCGGGCAGTCCTGGGGAGTTGGTGTCACTCATGAGCCTTCCTGTGCTTCGCAGTTATCCAGAGTGCCGCCAGCACCATGAACAGGAGCAGGCCGAGGAACGCCACCAGGCCCTCGGTGACCGGGCCAATCCGACCGAGGCTGAAGCCGCCGGGGTTGGACTCGGACCGAACCTGCGTGACGTAGGCGATCATGTCCCGCTTCTCCGGCGGGGTAATGGTGAGGTCGTTGAACACCGGCATTGACTCGGGGCCGGTCAGCATCGCCTCGTAGATCTGGGTCGGCGTCGAGGCGGTTAGCGGCGGGGCGAACTTGCCGCTGGTCAGGGCGCCGCCGGCCCCGACGAAGTTGTGGCACGCGGCGCAGTTCGCGACGAACAGCCGCTGGCCGAGCCCGAGGTTCGCGCCAGCCGTGCTCACCTGGGCTGCAGACGGAATCGGCGGGCCGCCGCCGAGCGACTGGATATAGGCGGCGAGCGCATGGATCTGAGCCGGGTCAGATATATGCGGCGGCTTGCGGTCGTTCTCTGCGGAGGCTTCGCCAGGCGGCATCCGGCCGGTGCTGACCTGGAAGTCGACGGCGGCCGCGCCGACGCCGATGAGGCTGGGAGCAACGCCGGGCTGGCCCTCGGCGAAGTCACCGTGGCAACTCGCGCAGTTCGACAGGAACAGGTTGCGGCCCTGCGCGATCTGCGCGGCGTTAGCGGCGGCCGGCGAGGACGCCGAGGCATTGCCGCTGCTGGTGACGACGGCGTAGCCAACACCGATCAGGACGAGCACGAACGCGACCACGGCGTAGCCCGCTGCCGGGTGCCGCCGCCTCGCAGTGATCCAGCTCACAGCTAAACCCCAGTTCCCGGTCAGTGGATCAGATAGATGGTCGTGAACAGGCCGATCCAGACCACGTCCACAAAATGCCAGTAGTACGACACGACGATTGCGCTGGTCTGCTGTTCGAGCGTGAACCTCTTGGCCGCGAAGGTCCGGCCGAGCAGGAACAGGAACGCGATGAGTCCGCCGGTGACGTGCAGGCCGTGGAATCCGGTGGTGAGGAAGAACACCGATCCGTAGTTGTTGGACGACAGCGTCAGGTGCTGCTTGCGAATCAGGTCCAGGTATTCATAACCCTGGCCGCTGACGAAGTACAGCCCCATGAGGAAGGACAGGACGTACCACTCGCGCAGTCCCCACCTGGGAACATTCCAGATCCGCCCGGAGCGCCGGATCTGGTGCCGCTCGACTGCGAATACCCCCATCTGGCACGTCACGCTGGACAGGAGCAGCACGATCGTGTTCGCAGTGGCCAGCGCCAGGTCGAGGTGGGCCTTGGGCCACGGCTGGCCGAGCCCCTTGTCGACCGAGCGGATGGTGAAGTACATCGCGAACAGCGCCGCGAAGAACATCAGCTCCGACGACAGCCAGATGATCGTGCCCACGCTGACGAGGTTGGGCCGACTGCTAACTCCCCTGGGAGCCAGCTCGGTAGATGCTGTGACCACGAGGCCATTATTACGACACCGCGTAGGCGTGCGTAGCCCGACCCCCTGGGTCGGTACCATCCTTTGACATGAAGGTTGTCGTGTATAGCCATGATGCCGACACTCGGGCCAGAGTGCGCCTCGCCATCGGCCGCCGTCCGGCCCCTGACGTGCCGGAGGCTGAGATCATCGAGGTCGCCACCGAGCCGATGCTGTTCCGGATGCTCGACGCCGGCGGTGCCGACGTGATGATCCTCGACGGCGAGGCCCAGCCAGCTGGCGGGATGGGTGTCTGCCGCCAGGCCAAGGACGAGATCTACAACTGCCCGCCGGTCCTGCTGATCATCGGACGGCCCGATGACGGCTGGCTGGCGACCTGGTCACGAGCCGACGCGGTGGTCAGCCACCCAATTGACCCGGTGGCGCTGGCGAGCGAGCTCGCCGGGCTGATGCGGCAGCGGGCGGCGGGCAGCGCGATCGTCCAGGCCTGAGCTAGGTCCATGGAAGGCCGCATGTGAGGGGCCTTCTCCACCAGAATGGGAACGGGGCAGCCCGCCCAGCAGGAGCCTGCCCGCCAGATCAGGATCGAGGTGGCCGTAAGTGGATTCGCGTACAACCTGGCCGGCCCTGATCGGCGCGCTGATCAGGGGCGAGCACCTGGCCGCCGACGAGACCGCCTGGGCCATGAGCGAGATCATGGAGGGCGCGGCGAGCCCGGCCCAGATCGCCGGCTTCGGCGTGGCACTGCGGATCAAGGGCGAGACCGCCGGCGAGGTCACTGGCCTGGCTCAGGCCATGCTTGATCACGCGGCGCCAATCTCCATACCGGGACGGACCGTCGACCTGGTCGGCACCGGCGGAGACGGTGCGCGGACCGTGAACATCTCGACGATGGGCACGGTTGCCGCAGCGGCCGCAGGCGCACGCATGATCAAGCACGGCAACCGGGCGGCGTCGTCGGCCTGCGGCACCGCCGACGTCCTCGAGGCACTCGGCGTGGTCATCGACCTGCCGGCACCGGCGACCGAGCAGCTAGTGGCGGAAGTCGGGGCCGGCGTTCCTGTTCGCGCCGCTCTATCACCCGGCGCTGCGGCACGTGATCGTGCCGCGACGCGAGCTGGGCGTGCCGACGGTCTTCAACGTCCTCGGCCCGGTCGCTAACCCGGCCCGGCCCACGGCGCAGGCGCTGGGCGTGGCTGACGCGCGGATGGGCCCGGTCCTGGCGGGGGTGCTCGCGGCGCGCGGCTGCGCTGCGCTGGTGTTCCACGGCGAGGACGGCCTGGACGAGCTGACCACGACCGCGCCCTCGGCGGTCTGGATCGTGCATGACGGCACCGTCAGCCATGCCACCTTCGACCCTGCTGAGATCGGGATTCCCCGGTCGGCGCCTGCCGATCTGCTCGGCGGAGACCCGGCGCACAACGCGGGCGTGGTACGAGAGTTCCTGGCCGGCCAGCCGGGTCCGGTTCGCGACACCGCGCTGCTGAACGCCGGGGCGGCGCTAGCGGCAGAGGCCGGCGTGTCCGGCCCGGACGAGCTCGCTGCGGCGCTGGCGGATGGCTACCAGAGGGCGGCTCAAGCCGTCGACTCGGGCGCCGCTGCCGATCTCCTGGACCGCTGGGTGGCTGTCAGCCAGGATCTCGCGGCGAAGTAGACCAGGCGGTCAGGACTCGGCGTAGCCGATGCTGAACGCGGCCTCAAGGTCGTGCCGCGAGTACGTGCGGAAAGCGATGTGAGTCTCGGTGTGAGTTACCCCGGCGACCTTGTTCACAGTGCCGGGGATAACGTCGCCCAGCTCGTCGTGCGCGCGCACCCTGACGATGGCGACCAGATCGAATTCGCCGGTCACTGAGTAGACCTCGGTGACGGCCGGGATCTGGGCGATCGCCTCAGCGGTCTCGGGGATGCGCTCCACGTCGGCCTTGATCAAAACGATTGCGGTGACCACAGCTCGCCTCCTCGGTCGCCGGGATCCCGCGCCCGGCGGCTGCAGTAGCGTACCGCCGGATCAGCTGGCGATGCTGACCAGCCGGCCTCCTCGGTCTTGCAGGCGCCGTGCGGCCGGCCGGACGCCGGCGGCTAGGCCGAGCAGGCCAGCGAGCACGTCCGCTGTCGCCTTGGCGTCGGGCAGCGCACGATGGCACGGCGAGGTCCTGGCCGCGAAGTATTCGGCCAGTGTGGCGAGCCGGCAGTCCGGAACTTCATCTGCGGTGAGCAGGAGCCTGGCGAGCACCGCGGTATCCAGCACCGCGACCGACGGCCAGCGATCCCCGTTGCCGCGCAGGCCGCGGTCAGGAATCCGAGATCGAAAGGCGCGTTGTGGGCGACCAGCACGCAGTCGCCGGCAAAGGCCAGGAATGCCCGTAGCGCGGGGCCGGCTAGCGGGGCGTGACTGACCATGGCGTCGGTAATGCCGGTCAGCGCGGTGATGTCGGCGGGAATCGGGCAGGCCGGCCGGACCAGAGACGAGAACTCGCCGGTCAGCTGCCTGCCGGTCAGCCGTACCGCGCCGATCTCGGTGATCTCGGCCTGCTCAGGCCCCCAGCCGGTCGTCTCGACGTCGACCACCACGAGGCTGAGGTTTGCCAGCGGTCCGATCACGATCTTCACGTTAGGACCCGGTGCCGACAGTCCGGTCCAGGCGCGCCGGAACACCGATCCGCGGCGCCGTCACAGGACGCACTGACAACAGCAAAGGAAACGGTGACCCGGGCCAAAAGGCAGCAGGCGTTATCGCGTCGTTACCCGCTTAACGGGCCAGTGGGACATCCGGTACTTAGGGTGAGAGTGTGCGAAGCGGTTGAATCCGCTCTCTCGCGGCCGCTAAGGTCAGGCAGCAAGCCGATCGCTTAGCAGCCGCCATTCGGCGGCGGCGAGCGGCCGCAGCCGAATCTCCGCGGGCCCGCTGCTGGCGGGCTGGAGAGCCGGGGACCCACGCGGCGGTGCAGGTGCGGCACCGTCAGGGGTGAATCGGCCAGTGCCAGGCCGTAGGGCGGACTTCCACAGCCCGAACCCGTCAGCTGACCCGGTAGGCCGACAGTGGAAGAAGGAGCGTGTCACGCAAGTGCATACGGCGCCGTCGGTTCGCAGGATCGTCAGGCAACGTGTCGCGGCTGTGACCGTTACGGTCTTCGCCGCCGGGCTGCTCCTCGGCGTGACGGCAGCGCCGGTGCGGCCCCCATGCCGTCGAGTCAGCCAGGTCCAGGCCAAGCTCAAGCAGCCTGCAGACGCAGGTGGACAAGCTGGACCAGCAGTACGACCAGGTGAAGCAGCAGTGGCTGGCTACCAAGCAGCGCTTGCAGCTCATCAACCGGGAGATCGCTGCCGACTCGAGAAAGTTCGCGCGCTGCGGCGGAGATTGGGCGGATCGGCATCACCGCAGTACGAGGACGGCAATCTCAACTCGTCGATCGCCATGCTGACCTCGGGCAACCCGCAGCGGATCCTCGACAAGTCGTCGATCTTGCTGGAGCTGTCCGACACCAACATGCTCAGATTGCTCACTTCCTCGCCGCGACCAGGCAGCTCACCAACGCCCAGTTGCTGGCCCGGCGGACCAACGCCGGCCTCACCGAGCTGAAGAACGGCCTGGCGAAGCGGCGGCATGAGCTGAACACGCTGGTGAATAACGAGCAGGCCCTGCTGAACTCAGCTCCAGCCGGCCCAGCAGGCTCGGGCTCGGCGCCGGTGGCGGGCAGACCGGGCCTCAAGTACACCGGCCCCACCTCCACGCAGGCGGAGAAGGCCGTCAAGTTCGCCTACGGCGCAGTCGGCTGCCCGTACCTCTACGGCGGTACCTCCGTGCTCGCCCGGCTACGACTGCTCGGGGCTGACGATGTCGGCCTGGGCGAGCGCCGGCGTCTCGATCCCGCGCACCAGCTACGACCAGGATGGCGAGCCTTCCCCAGGTTGACCTCGCGGCCGACGATCCCACCAAGTACCTCCAGCCAGGCGACATCCTCGGCTTTGCTGGCAACAGCCATGTCGGCATCTACGTGGGCGGCGGCAAGCTGATAGACGCTCCGCATACCGGCGCCGTCGTCGAGCTGATCACGCTCACCGGCTGGTACGCGTCCGAACTCGACGGGGCTGTGCGGCCGTAGCACCTCGGCAGGTCGCCCGGCACGCCCGGAGTACGATCAGTTCTTCAGATGACCAAGGTACTGATCGTCACCAATGACTTCCCGCCGCGGCGTGGCGGGATCCAGTCGTTTGTGCATGCGCTGGCGACCAGGCTGCCGGCTGACGGAGTTGTGGTGTACGCCCCGGCCTGGGATGGCGCCGCCGAGTTCGATGCACGGCAGCCGTTCCCGGTGCTCAGGCACCCCGGTTCGCTGATGTTGCCGCTGCCGTCGGTAGGGGCGCGGGCCTGCGCCCTGCTGGCCGAGCACGGGTGCGACACGCGTGCTGTTCGGCGCCGCAGCGCCGCTCGGTCTGCTCGCACCACGGCTGCGCCGGGCCGGAGCGAAGCGGCTCGTCGGGCTCACCCACGGGCACGAGGCTGGCTGGGCCGCCCTGCCCGGCGCCAGGTCACTGCTGCGGCGGATCGGCGATGAGGTCGACGTGCTCACCTACCTGGCCGACTATTTCCGCATCCGGATCGCCAGGGCGCTGTCCGATGATGCCGCCAGCCGGATGGTGAAGCTGGCGCCCGGAGTAGACCCCGGCCACTTTCCGGCCCGGCGCAGGAGGCTCGCGATTCGCCGCCAGCTCGGCATCGCGCCAGACCGCCCGGTCGTGGTCTGCGTCTCCAGGATGGTGCCGCGCAAGGGCCAGGACATGCTGATCAGGGCGTGGCCGGCGGTGCGGCAGCAGGCAGCCGGTGATCCGCTGCTGCTCCTCGTTGGCGACGGCCCCTACCGGCCCCGCCTGGACCGCCTCGCCCACGCGGCCGGCGTGGCCGACTCGGTACTGTTCACCGGCCCGGTGAGCTGGGCTGACCTGCCTGCCTACTACGACGCAGGCAACATCTTCGCCATGCCCTGCCGGACCCGGCGGGCCGGTCTGGACGTCGAGGGCCTCGGGATCGTGTACCTGGAGGCCTCGGCAACCGGGCTGCCTGTCATCGGCGGCGACTCTGGGGGCGCTCCAGACGCGGTCCTCGACGGCGAAACCGGGTATGTGGTGCCAGGCCGCGACCACCAGGCCCTAGCCGACCGGCTCATCCAGCTGCTGGCCGATCCGGCTGGCGCCGCGGCCATGGGCGAGAAGGGTCAGGCCTGGATTGACCGCGAATGGACCTGGGACCTGGTGGCCGAGCGGCTTCAGCAGATCCTGGCCGACGGCAGCCCTCAGCGCGCCTAGGCGACGCTCAGCGCGCGTAGAGTGCCTCGATGTCGCTCTGCGAAGTCCTTGGCCACCAGTGCGCGCTTCACTTTGAGCGACGGCGTGATGTAGTCGTTGTCGGTGGTGAAGTCCACCGGCAGGATCTTGAACTTGCGGATGGACTCGGCCCTGGATACGGCAAGGTTCGCGTCGTCCACCGCAGCCTGAATTCGGCAATCAGATCCGGATCTGACGCCAGATCCGCCGCAGTCGCGTCGGCGGGCTTGCCGTGCTGCCGCTTCCAGTGCTCGAGCGCCTCCGGGTCGAGCGTGATCAGGCAGGCGATGAATGGCCGGTTGTCGCCGACCACCATGCACTGGCTGATCAGCGGGTGCGCCCGCAGCCGGTCCTCGAGCACCGCCGGTGCCACGTTCTTGCCGCCCGCGGTGACGATGAGCTCCTTCTTCCGGCCGGTAACCCGCAGGAAGCCTTCGTCGTCGAGTGAGCCGAGGTCGCCGGTGTGCAGCCAGCCCTCGGCTGTCCAGAGTCTCGGCCGTTGCCGCCTCGTTGTGCCAGTAGCCGGCGAAGATGATGCCGCCGCGCAGCAGGATCTCGCCGTCCTCGGCGATCCTGGCGCTGACGCCAGGAAGAGGCTGCCCGACGGTGCCGACCTTGTTACGCCTCGGCTTGTTAACCGTGGCCGCGGCCGAGGTCTCCGTCATGCCGTAGCCCTCGAGCACGGTGATCCCGGCACCGCGGAAGAAGTGGCCTAGGCGCTCGCCGAGCGGCGCGCCGCCGGACACCGCGTACCTCACCCGGCCGCCCACCGCGGCGCGCAACTTTGCGTAGACGAGCTGATCGAAGAGCGCGTGCCTCACCTGCAGCGCCGAGTCCCGGCCGGCCGGTGTCCTGCGCCTCGCTGTAGGCGACGGCCGTGCTGGCGGCAGCGGCGAAGATCTTGCTCTTGGCCGGGCTGGCCGAGGCCTGCTGCTGGGCGGTGTTGTAGACCTTCTCGAACACCCTTGGTACGGCGAGCAGGAAGGTTGGCCGGAACTCGCGTAGTCCTTCGGCCACGGTGCCGGTGTCCTCCCAGTGCCCGAGGATGGCGCCAGACTCCAGGCAGCCGATCTCGATGATCCGGGCGAACACGTGGGCCAGCGGCATGAAGAGCAAGGTCGATGCGTCCGCCGTCTCGAAGATCTCGGGCAGCGCGCCGTGTATCGCGTTCCGCACCGCGGACAGCAGGTTGCGGTGAGTCAGCTCGCAGCCCTTGGGCCGACCCGTAGTGCCCGAGGTGTAGATGATCGTGGCCAGGTCGCTGGCGCGGCGGCCAGTCCGGTGCTGGCGTAGCTGCTCGTCGGTGACGTTGGCACCGCCGGCGGCCAGTTCGTCCAGGCCGTCGATCCGCCAGAGCTGGCCAAGCTCCGGCAGCTGACCACGCACGCTCTTGACGATTTCCTCGTGCTTATCGGTCTCGGTGATCGCCGCGCGGGCGCCGGAGTCGCCGATGATCCACTCCACCTGTTCGGCGGATGAGGTCTCGTAGACCGGCACGGTGACCGCTCCGGCCGCCCAGATGGCGTAGTCGGCGAGGGTCCACTCGTACCGCGTCCGCGACATCAGCGCTACTCGGTCACCGGGCTGGATGCCGGCCGCGATCAGGCCTTTTGCCAGCGCTGATACCTGGCTGTGAGAACTGGCCCGCGGTGACGTCCTGCCACTGCCCGTCGGCTGGGCGCCTGCGGAGCATGACCTCGTCGGGATCAGTGGCAGCGCGGCTGAAGACCACATCGGCCAATCCGGCGTCATCCGGGACCTCGATGAGGGCAGGGATACCAAATTCAAGCACTGAGCCTCCAGCTGCCACGTTCCATCCTGATCTTCATGGACGTTACCCGCGCTGCCGCGCCGCACTCCGTCGCGGGCCGGCTAGGCCGATAGCGGCGGACTTGCCTACTGTAGGTGGATGCGGGTGCATGTGGTAAGCGACGTTCATGGCCGGGCCGACGCGCTGCGTTCGGCCGGCGACGGTGCAGATGCGCTGATCTGCCTGGGCGATTTGCTGCTGTTCATCGACTACGCCAACAACAGCCAGGGGATCTTTCCCGATCTGTTCGGGGCCGAGCAGGCGCGGCGGCTGGTCGAGCTGAGGTCCGCCGGAAACTTCGACGAGGCACGGGAGATGTCGAGCCGCGCTGTGGGCGCAGCTCGGCGGCGACCCGCGCCAGCACATCGAGGCGGCAGTGTCCCGCCAGTACGCGGAGCTGTTCTCGGCCATGCCCGTGCCGTCGTACCTGACGTACGGGAACGTGGACCTGCCCAGGCTGTGGCATGAGCACGTCAGGCCGGGCCAGCACATCCTGGACGGTCAGCGGGTCGAACTGGACGGCTGGACATTCGGCTTCGTCGGCGGCGGGCTGCGGACCACCTACCGGACTCCGAACGAGCTCGACGACGACGAGTTCGCGGCCAAGGTCGATGCGATCGGCGACGTTGACGTGCTGTGCGCGCACATCCCGCCCGCCGTACCCGAGTTGCTGTATGACACCGTGGCCCGGCGGATGGAGCGGGGGAGTGAGGCGCTGCTCGCGGCGATTGAGAAAACCCGCCCCAGGTACGCGCTGTTCGGCCACGTGCACCAGCCGCTGCAGAGCCGGGTGCGGATCGGCAGCACCGAATGCATTAACGTCGGCCATTTCCGTGCCAGGGGCACGCCGTACGTGCTGCAGTGGGGCTAGCAACGCCGCCCGCCAGGTCCAGCGCGAGGCGGACCTGGAGGTACGCTCCGAGTCATGGCGGACAAGACTTCCTCGAGCATCACCGTGGCGGCGGGCCGGCCGACGGTGATGGGGGTAATCGCCGACTTCGGCGCCTATCCGGACTGGGCGACAGGCGTCCGATCAGCCGATGTCCTGGAGGAGGGGCCGGACGGCCGGGCGCGGCGGGTCCGGTTTGGTCTGGACGCAGGCGTGATCAAGGACAGCTATGTGCTGGCTTACGACTGGAACGGCGATGCGGCTGTCCGCTGGCAGCTGGCCGAAGCGGGCTCGATGGTGACCGAGATGTCCGGGGCTTACCTGCTGGCCGAGGACGGTACCGGCACGAAGGTCAGCTACGAGCTGTCCGTCGGCACCAGGCTGCCGATGATCGGGCTGCTCAAGCGCCGCGCTGAGAAGACGATCATCGAGACCGCGCTGAAGGGCCTGAAGTCGCGGGCAGAGTCAGCGCAAGCCGCAGGGCGCGGCTAACCGCCCGGCCGGTTCGGCGAGCGGCCGGTGTGCACGAACGACGAGCCGTGGCGGGGACGACACGGGGAATGACCAGGAAATGGTGACACCGATGGCTGAGCAGTCCGGGCCGAGAGACCCGTCAGAGCGACCGGGCACGGAGCGACCGGGCACGGACCGGCCGAGTACAGACCGGCCGGGCACAGACCGGCCGGGCACGGACCGGCCGAACAGAGAGCGGCCGGGCACGGACCGGCCCAGGCAGAGTTCCCCGCCCCGCGTCGACTTGGCTGGCGATTTCCAGCGCTGGCTCATCCGCCAGGGTGCCAAGAACGTGCGGAAGGAAATAGGCGGACAGGTTCGCCGGACTTTCGGTGGCGGCGGCCGCAGCAGCAGCGGCGCCGACGTCTGGGACACGGCCACGAACGAGATCCCGCCTGAGGTCGGGGAGGCGCCGGAGTGCCAGTGGTGCCCCATTTGCCGGGCAGCCCGCCGGATGCGCGAGTCAGGTCCTGGCATCGGCGGGCAGCTGTCGGGGGCGGGCGATGCGGTCGCGTCGGCCGTCCAGGATGCGTTCAGCGCCCTGGACGGCCTTCTGTCCAAGACTGGCGGGGACAACGCTCAGCGGGACGGGGAGCCGCGGGGGACGGCGCCGCACTCGACGGAACCGCGGCAGACTGCGCCGCAAGGGATTGGACCACCGGAATCGGCGCGTCACAGCGAAACTGGCCCGTCAGACGGCCCGGCTGGCTGGCAGTCAGCGTGGAGCACTGCTACCCACGCGGACACCTCCGATGCGAAGGCAGCTCAGGCGGACGAGCAGCCCGGTGCGCAGCACGATGGGCAGGGGAATGAGCCTGACGATCGGAGTTGACGTAGGCGGCACCAAGGTCGCTGCCGGCGTCGTCGACGAGGGCGGGCAGATTGTCGAGAAGCTGAAGCGAGACACTCCTGCCGCCAGTCCGGACAACACGATCGACGTCATCGCGGGCGTCGTGAATGAGCTTCAGGCTAAGTACGACGTCGTTGCCGTGGGCATTGGTGCGGCCGGGTTCGTCGATCAGACGCGATCGACCGTGCTGTTCGCGCCAAATCTCGCCTGGCGCGACGAGCCGGTGAAGAAGCTGGTCGAGGAGCGAATCGGCCGGCCCGTCGTGGTCGAGAACGACGCGAACGCCGCGGCCTGGGCGGAATCGAAGCTAGGAGCTGCGCGTGATCAGCAGCATGTGGTGCTCATCACGGTCGGCACCGGCATCGGGGCCGGCCTCGTGCTGGACGGCCAGCTGTACCGCGGCCGGTTTGGCGCCGCCGGCGAGCCCGGTCATTACCGGGTAGTGCCAGAAGGACGCCTCTGCGGCTGCGGGAATCGTGGCTGCTGGGAGCAGTACGCGAGCGGCAGCGCGCTGGTCGCGGAGGCACGCGACTTCGCCCGGCGGACACCCGACGCCGCTGCCCGGATGCTCCAGCTCGGCAGCGGCGGGGCCGACGGTATCGATGGGCCCGCGGTGACCAGGGCCGCGCGCGAGGGAGACGTGGCGGCGGTGCGCTGCTTCGACATCATCGGCGAGTGGCTCGGCGCGGGCCTGGCGGACCTGGCGGCCATACTTGACCCTGGCTGCTTCGTGATCGGCGGCGGCGTGTCTGAGGCGGGTGAACTGCTGGTCGGCCCGGCTCGCGCGGCCTACGAGCATGGCCTCACCGGACGTGCCTACCGCCAGCTCGCCGAGGTGAGGCTGGCCGAGCTAGGTCCCGATGCCGGGCTGATCGGCGCGGCCGACCTGGCCAGGAACGCCTGAACCTGCGCGCTCAGAGCACCGCACCGTCGTCATCGTCGTCGCGCTGCGAGCGGTCGCCGAGCTTGACGATGAGCGTCGCGAATCCCCCAACGAAAGCGGCGACGGCGATGAAGGCGGCGGTCGCCGAGACAGCCATATGCAGGAAGAGGCTGACGACAAGCAGGTAACCAGGCCCGCCGATCACGCCTACCCAGGCGGCCTTCGCGATGGAGTCGAGCTTGGCCGGCGGCGGGAGCGGGGCCGAGACGTACGGCTCGTCCGTTTCGTCCGGCGGTGAGTAGTCACGCGGGCTCCCCGCGAAGCGGATGATCCTGGTGCGGTCGGTGGGGAGAAATGTGCCTGCGGCTCCGCCGCGCAGATCGCGCGTAATAACCGGATCCGCGGCTGGGTCCGGGTCCACAGAATCGGCCCCCGCGGTGTCTACCGTTGTGACATCCGGGCTTGCGGGGTCGGTGCTCAGGAGGTCAGGGTTGGCCGGATCGGTGCCCGCGGGTCGCGGCATCGTCAGCGGGCCGAGGCAGATCCTCGCTCGACGGCCACGGTGGTTCCGTTGCTTCCGCGGCCGCAGGAGCATCGAAACGGGCGATCAGGTCACGCCAGGCCGCCTCGTCTCCGCTTACCTGTCCGTCGATGTCCCCCGGTCCGCTCATCGGCCGTCATTCCCTGCTTGTCGATTCCCTGCTGGCGTCACTCGGTGATTCCCGCTTGACCTCGCTATGTACCCGCACGAACTCCAGGCTTCCGGCAAATATTGCCTCGGCATCGTTATCGAGCGTGGCCACGTGATAGCTATCTCGCAGTTCCCGCACTTCAAGCTGCCCGGGCGGCAGTGCGCCGGTCAGCAGCTTCAGGCTCGCGGGGCCCACTACGTGGTCGTCCGTGCTGTGGTAAACGAGAACCGGCTGGGTAAGCTCGCTCAGGTGCTGTTGCGTCGATCGCCAGAGGCCGGGAAGGGTCGCCGCCGCCTTGGTTGGCGTCCGGTCGTAGCCGAGTTCATGTTGCTTGCGGGTTCTTGATGTCGCTTGCGATTCCCTTAACAGAGGGCACGAGCAACTTCAGCAGCGGCGCGACGGCGAAGAGCACCTTGTTGTCCGCGGTCACGGAGGGATTGACCAGCACCAGGCCGCGAACCGCCGCGTCACGGTTCTCGGCCAGCCGCAGAGCCAGGCAGCCGCCCATCGACAGCCCCATGACGAAGATCTCGTCGCACCGCTGCTGCAGCTCATCGAATGCCCGGTCGATCTCGGCGAACCAGTCCTCCCACCGAGTCCTGGCCATTTCCTGCCAGGTCGTGCCATGCCCCGGCAGTCTCGGCAGCGACACGGTGAGCCCGGCCTTGGCGAGATACTCCGCCCATGGCCGGAGTGATTGCGGACTGCCGGTGAAGCCGTGGCAGAGCAGGACGCCCGTCGGTCCGCCGTCGTGGGCATAAGCCTCAGCGCCTGGCATGATCGGCATTGACTGGATCCTCTCCGCTACCGCCCGGCGGTTCGGGCTCATCCCCGAATCGTCGCATGACTGGCAACGAGGCGGCACACCGATCTCTGCTGAGTTCGTCGTCAGCCCGCTCTTCTCGTGCTCTACTTGCGTGTCGTAATGGTTGGCTGCAGTCTTACGATCATGGGGATATGTCTTCTCGCCCAGACGTCGTGGCTCCGATCTGAGGCATGACCGATGTACTACTGGGTGGTCAAGGCAATAATCGGCCCGTTCCTGCGGCTGATCTTCCGGCCATGGGCTGAAGGGACGGAGAACGTGCCGCGCGAGGGCCCGGCGATCCTCGCGAGCAACCACCTGTCGTTTTCCGATCACTTCTTCGCGCCACTGCCGCTGCCGCGGAAGGTGGTGTTCCTGGCCAAGGCCGAATATTTCACCGGGCGCGGCCTGAAGGGACTGATGAGCAAGGCGTTCTTCCGCGGAGTCGGGCAGATCCCCATCGACCGGACCGGCGGCGCCGCCAGCGAGCGGGCGCTGCGCACGGGGCTGCGAGTACTTGCCGCAGGCGAACTACTCGGCATTTACCCGGAGGGCACCCGGACGCCGGACGGCAGGCTGTACCGGGGCAAGACCGGTGTCGCCCGGCTGGCCCTTGAGGCCAGGGCCCCGGTCATCCCGACCGCCATGATCGGCGGATTCGAATTCCAGCCGCCTGGCAAGCTGGCACCGAGGCTCGCCATCCGGCCGGGCGTGCGGTTCGGCAAGCCCCTGGACTTCTCCCGCTATTACGGCCTCGAGAAGGACCGGATCGTGCTGCGGGCGATGACCGACGAGATCATGTACGAGCTCATGAAGCTGTCCGGCCAGGAATACGTCGACGAGTACGCCCAGCGAGCCAAGAGCCGTCTCCCCCATCCGCTGCGGCACGGTGAGGTTGCCGCCCGCCGCGACGAGACTGCGTCACGAGCGCGTGAAACCGCAGATGAGGACTAGCCGTGTCGGCCGTCTTGGCTGATGCCGCTGACGGCGCGGCTGACGGCAGCTGAAGCGGCTGCGCTAATGAGCCCATCCTTTGGTCTGGTCGATGGCGCTGCGCCAGGCCGCGTGGCCGGTATCGTCCCGCGGACCCGGCTCGAACCGGCGGTCCAGCTTCCAGATCGCCGCGAGCTCGTCAGGCGAGGACCACACGCCGGTCGCCAGGCCAGCCAGAAACGCTGCTCCGAGCGCGGTCGTCTCGGCGATCACTGGCCGCTCGACAGGACGCTGGATCTGATCAGCTTGCAGCTGCATGAGCAGGTCGTTGGCGCTCGCGCCGCCGTCGACCCGCAAGGCCAGGCCCGCGTCAGCGGCCCGTGCTCCAGCCTCGGCCGTCATCACGTCGATAACGTCCCGCACCTCGAAAGCAATCGCCTCGAGCGCGGCCCGGATCAGGTGCGCGCGGTTAGTGCCCCTGGTCAGGCCGAATATCGCACCCCGCGCCAGCGGATCCCAGTCCGGCGCGCCGAGCCCGGTCAGCGCCGGGACGAACACCACGCCGCCGGCGTCTGGTACCGAACGGGCCAGGGCCTCGCTCTGACCGGCGTTGTCCAGTAGCCCGAGTCCGTCCCGCAGCCACTGGATCGCGGCGCCGGTGACGAAGACCGAGCCTTCTAGCGCGTACGTCAGCTCTCCCGACGACGACAGCCAGGCGACCGTCGACAGCAGGCCGGCGTCCGACCGCACGACCTGCGACCCGGTGTTGACCAGCACGAATGACCCGGTGCCGTACGTGCACTTGACCGCGCCCGGCGTGAAGCACGCCTGCCCGAACAGCGCGGCCTGCTGGTCACCGGCGATCCCGGCGATAGGCACGGCCAGCCCGAGAAAGGCCGCCGGGTCGGTGTGCCCGATCAGCCCGGTGGATGGCACCACCTCGGGCAGTGCGTGCGGCGGAACGCCGAACAACGAGCACAGCTCGGCCGACCATTGCCCGGCGGAGATGTCGAACAGCAGCGTCCGGGAGGCATTGGAGGCGTCAGCGACGTGCCGCCGGCCGCCGGTTAGCCGAGCGATCAGGTACGAGTCGACGGTGCCGACCGCCAGCGTTCCGTCCTCGACTCCCGCCCAGGTGGCCGGCTCGTTCTCGGCCAGCCAGGTCAGCTTGGTCGCGGTGAAGTACGGATCGATCCGCAGCCCGGTGAGCGCGGCCACCCGGGGCTCCGCCCCTGACTCCCGCAGCCGGTCGCAGATCGCCGCCGTCCGCCGGTCCTGCCAGACGATTGCCCGCCGGGGCGCGGCCAGGGTCGTCCGGTCCCAGATGACGGCCGTCTCCCGCTGATTGGTCAAGCCCACGCAGGCGACAGGCGGGTGAGCCCGCGGCCTCCAGCGCCTGCGCGCAGGCGGCGAGGGTTGCCTGCCAGATCCCCTCGGGTAGGTGCTCAACCCATCCGGGCTGTGGGAAATACTGCCGGAATTCCTGGTATCCGCGCCCCGCGAGGGTGCCTTCTTCGGTCACGATGAGAGCCGTAACGCCGGTGGTGCCAGCGTCGATCGCCAGAACGGTCATGGCCACTAGTGTGACGGTAGGGAACACGAGAAAGGGCAGGCATGCGAGTCGGAGTCCTCACTGGAGGCGGAGATTGCCCCGGACTGAACGCGGTGATCCGCGCGGTCGTGCGGACCGGGGTAGCCGAGCATGAGATGGAATTCATCGGCTTCCGGGACGGCTGGCGCGGCCCGCTTGAGGGCGACACGATGGTGCTGGACGTGGAAGCCGTACGCGGCATCCTGCCCCGTGGCGGCACCATCCTCGGCTCATCGAGGACTAACCCGAGCCATGAGTCGAACACGATCGACGGCAAGACGGGGATCGAACGGGTCAAGGAGAACCTCGAGAGCCTAGGCGTCGACGCACTGATCGCGATCGGCGGCGAGGACACCCTGGGAGTGGCCAAGAGGCTGCACCTGGCCGGCGGACACGTCGTCGGCGTGCCGAAGACCATCGACAACGACCTGGGCGCGACCGACTTCACCTTCGGCTTCGACACCGCCGTCAACATCGCCATGGAGGCGATCGACCGCCTGCACACCACGGCGGAAAGCCACCACCGTGCCCTGATCGTCGAGGTCATGGGCCGGCACGCCGGCTGGATCGCGCTGCATGCCGGGATCGCCGGGGGCGCCAACGTGATCCTGATCCCGGAGAAGCCGTTCGACATGGAGCAGGTGTGTCAATGGGTCGAGCACCGGTTCCTCACCCGATACGCGCCGATCGTGGTGGTCGCCGAGGGCGCGCAGCCGAAGACTTCCGAGAGCTCGACGGCGGACACGACCGTCGATGAGTTCGGGCACGTCCGCCTGGTAACCCGCGGCATCGGCCAGCTACTGGCGGACGAGCTTGAGCGCCGCACTGGTAAGGAAGCGAGGGTCGCGGTGCTCGGGCACATTCAGCGCGGCGGCACGCCGACGGCCTTCGACCGAGTGCTGGCCACGCGCTTCGGCGTGAATGCGATCCGCGCTGTTGCCGACGGCGCCTTCGGCTCGATGGTCGCGCTACGGGGGACCGACATCGTCAGGGTGCCGCTTGCTGAGGCAACGGAGGAGCTCAAGCTCGTGCCGCCGGAGCGCTATGCCGAGGCCGAGGTCTTCTTCGGCTGACAGTCCGCCGAGCCCGACCCGACCCGCCGACGTCGGCTTGCGCGGTGGCACAACTGGGTGGGCGCAGCCGCGCGCCGGTATGCTCAGACCATGATCAACAGTGACATAGCGCGGGCGTGGATCGAGCGCTGGGACGGTCAGCAGCAGGGCTATCTGCCGGACCGGGAGGACCGTTTCACCGCGCTGATCGACGCGGTCGAAGAGGTTGCCGGGCGCCCCGACCCACTGGTTCTCGACCTCGGGAGCGGACCCGGCTCACTCGCAGTCCGGCTGCTACGACGGATCCCCGGTGCCACGGTCGTCGCGATCGACGCCGACCCTCTGACGCTCGGCCTCGGCCGGGCCGCCTGGCGCGACCTGACGGAGCTCCGCTTCGTCGACGCGGACCTTCGAGCGCCAGGCTGGTCGGCGAGCCTGGGCTTGGACCGCCAGCCTGACGCAGCGGTCAGCACCACGGCGCTGCACTGGCTGACCCAGTCAGCGCTGACCGCGGTGTATGCCGAGCTCGCGGCAGTGCTCCGGCCCGGCGGGATCGTACTGAACGGCGATCATATGAGCGCGGACGATTCTGAGCCGACGCTCGGCCGGCTCGGCCGCGTGCTCATCGAGAGAGAAGAGCAGCGCCGCTTTCCCGACGGTCTGGCCGAGACGTGGACCGACTGGTGGGCGGCAGCGGCCGCTGATCCGGTACTAGCTGGGCTCGTCGCGGAGCGCGAGGCGCGCCGGGTCGACTCCGAGCACCATGGCTCGCCCGCTGGCCGGCTAAGCGTGCAGGTGGCCGCGCTGCGCACAGCAGGCTTCGCCGAGGTCGGCGTCCTGTGGCAGCGAGGCGAGAACCGTCTGCTGTGCGGCGTCCTGGCCGCCTAGCACTCAGCCCGTCATGTCGGCAGTAACGTTGCGCCATGCCCGAGGACAATCCAGACCCGCAGGTCGTTCCCTATCTTCTGTATGCCGATGCCGGCGCGGCAGTGGACTGGCTGATCAAGGTCTTCGCCTTCACCGAGCGAACGCGCGACGAGAACAGCGACGGGACTGTCAGGCACGCAGAACTCCTGCTCGACGGCGGCGGCGTCATCATGCTCGGCTCTCCCGGGACTGACTTCCGCGGACCCGCAATACTCGGCGAGGTAACTCAGCTGCAGTGCGTCACGATCACGGACCTGCCAGCCCACCGGGAGCGCGCCCAGGCCGCAGGCGCGACCGTCTCCGAGGTCGGTGTCAGGGCGAACGATGCCCGCAGCTACACGGTGGATGATCCCGAGGGTCACCGTTGGTACTTCAGCGAGCCCCTTAGGCGCTGCGGACCTCACTGGCTGTCTGGGCGGTAGCTCGCCGAGCCGAGCCGACGCATCCAGAGGACGGCATCGCCGCCCAACCGGGTCAGGATGCCGCCGCTGGCCAGTAGCGATCTGGTCTGGCGCACCAGGGCGACGTCAGCGACGCCGCTGCCGAGGTCTGACTGGATGGTGATGGCGGACCGCCAGCCGGTCGCGGCGGCCTGCAAGACAAGTCCGGACGCTGCGGCGCCGACCGGGGTAGCCGTGATCAGCACGGTGCCGTGCGGGCCCCGTGCCAGCCGCCCCGGCCAGGCGCGCTCGCGGGTGGGGATTCTCCGCCAGCGGATACCGTTCCAGTGCGCCAGCACGAGGCGGACGGAGCCTCCGTTGACTTCGTCGCCGACAACCCAGACGCTGTCGGCTGATACCGCCAGTACGTCATGGAGCGTGACTCCGGCCAGGACGCGGCCGGTGCGCACCGGCCGCCAGGCCCTGCCCCGGTATACCAGGATCGAGTCCGCCCTCGGGCCGGCCGCAATGGCCCAGATGTCATGCCGGGAGACGGCGCTCGCCCGGTAGATGGATGCGGCTGCCCCACCGACCGGCCGCCAGGACCGGCCGTTGAAGTGCCAGGTTCCTGTCGCGCGTGTTCCGCTGGCGGTAGTGCCGAATACCCAGACATCGTCGGCCGAGACGGCAGTCAGGCCGGTAATCATTCCCCTGGGCCAGTGCATCGCCAGTCGCCAGCGCACGCCGTCCCAGTGCAGCACGTACCCGCCATACTCACTGGCGGCCCAGATATCCGTTGCGGACGGTGCGGACGCATCGGTGATGAAGCCCGTCAGGCCGGTCGGCAGTGCTGACGGCGTCATCCTGCGGCCGTTCCAGCGCTCGGCCACTGGCCTGCTCGGCCCGCCGGGATTAGTGCCGCCGAAGACCCATGCCTCCCGGCCTCCGGTGGCAACGACGACCGAGTAACCGGATGCATTGCCCGCCGTCCCATAGTGGCGGCTGACCGCCACCCGGAAAGCTGACGTGCTCGGCCTGATGCACCGGCGCCGGACTAGCCGGGGCGCTCGCCCGGCCCGGCACTGCTGGCCGGGCGAGCGCAGGCGCAGCAGCACCGGCAAGCGCCAGGACGGGAACCAGGCCCGCCAGGGTCGCGGTGAAGCGGATCCTCAGCATCGTTGTCCCCGCGTGTCCAGCCAGAGCTCATTGTTCGCGTGTGCGCAACGTCCAGGTCAAGGCTTTCCCAAGATACCCGGAAGCAACGACTAACGCGCGCCGGATCGGCGCAGGGACCGCGGCACTGGCATGCTTAGAGCCCGAGGTGATGACGTGCGTATTGGCTTGCAGATCCCGGACTTTAGCGGGGCTGGCGGCGCCCACCAGCTGGGACGGCGGCTGGCGGAGGTAGCCAGGACGGCCGACGATGCTGGCTTCGACAGCATCGCAGTCATGGATCACTTCTTCCAGATCCACGTGATCGGACCGCCCGAGCAGGACATGCTCGAGGCCTACACGACCCTGGGCTACCTGGCTGCTAGCACCACCAGAACCCGGCTGCTGACCCTGGTAACCGGCGCCGTGTACCGGTATCCGGGCGTCCTGGCCAAGATCGTAACGACGCTCGACGTGCTTTCTGGCGGTCGTGCCTGGCTCGGCATCGGTGCGGCCTGGAACGAGGAGGAAGCGCGCGGCCTGGGCATTCCGTTCCCGCCCGTCGCCGAGCGCTTCGAGCGGCTTGAGGAGACGCTGCAGATCTGCCTGCAGATGTGGCGCGGCGATGAGTCGCCCTTCGACGGCAAGTACAGCCAGCTTCAGCGACCCCTGAACCGGCCGCAGCCGGTCTCCCAGCCCCATCCGCCGATCATGATCGGCGGCGGGGGCGAGCGGAAGACGCTGCGGCTCGTCGCCCGCTACGCCCAGGCGTGCAACCTGTTCGCCGGGCCTGACCTGCGCCGCAAGCTTGATGTCCTGCGGGCGCACTGCGACGCAGAGGGACGCGACTACGACGAGATCGAGAAGACCTGCTACTTCAGCTTCGACGTCGGGGCACGGGGCGAGCGCGCCGCCGAGATCAACGATCAGCTGGCCGGGCTGGCCGACATGGGCTTCGACATGGCCATCGGCGCGGTCGCAGACGTCTGGAGCCTGCGGCCGCTTGAGATCATCGGGAGCGACGTCATTCCTGCGGTCGCCAGCCTCTGACCAGCGGCCAGTCTTCAGCCGACAAGCAGCGACGAACGGGCCGGAGCGCCATTGCTTCCGGCCCGCGGATGACCCTCCGAGATCGCGTGAACCCGGTCAGGCGACCGGGGCGGGTCGGGCGGCCCCGGCTGGCTGCTGCGCTGGCGTGAGCGACCGGCCGAGCAGTTGCGGCAGAGTGTTCACCATCGCCGCGAGTTCACGGATGTCCTCGCCGGTCAGTGCCTGATCGCCATCGCACATCGCGGCCGAGGGGTGTGGGTGAACGTCGACGATGATGCCGTCGGCACCCACCGCGATCGCCGCGCGGCTGAGCGGCAGCACGAGGTCGCGCCGGCCGCCCGAGTGTGACGGATCGACGATGACCGGCAGATGCGACAGCCGCTGGGCCACGGGCACGGCGCTGATGTCGAGGGTGTTCCTGGTGGCGGTCTCGAAGGTCCTTATCCCGCGCTCGCAGAGCACGATGTCCAGGTTCCCGCGC
This sequence comes from uncultured Actinomycetota bacterium, assembly GCA_963808215.1. GTDB lineage: Bacteria > Actinomycetota > Actinomycetes > Streptosporangiales > Streptosporangiaceae > JAJYUU01. The sequence continues at coordinate 51,761 of CAWEEY010000013.1, read as the reverse complement.
TGGGCGATGTACTCAGCTGCCATCAGCCACTCTTCGATGGTGGCGTTCATGCCGCGCTTGAGCAGCACCGGTTTGTCTGCCGAGCCGACGGCCTGGAGCAACGTGAAGTTCTGCATGCTGCGCGTGCCGACCTGGAGCATGTCCGCGTAAGAGCTGACCAGGTCCACCGACGCTGGGTCGATGACCTCCGTCACGACTGGCAGGCCCGTCTCGGCCCTGACATCAGCCAGGATGCGCAGTCCGGCCTCGCCGAGTCCCTGGAAGGCGTACGGCGAGGTTCTTGGCTTGAAGGCGCCGCCGCGCAGCAGCGACGCGCCGGCGGCCTGTGCCATGCGCGCGGAGGTCAGGGTCTGGTCGGCGGTCTCGACGGTGCACGGCCCCGCGATCACGGTCAGGTGGCCGGGCCCGATTGGCACGCCGCCTACCGTGATCACCGACCGGTTCGGGTGGTGCTCCCGGCTGACCAGCTTGTACGGCACGGAGATGCGGACGACGTCGCTGACGCCTGGGTAGCTGCGCAGGTTCAGCGCGCTGAACTGCTCGACGTCGCCAACCAGCCCGATGATCGTCCGTGATACGCCACGGCTGACGAACGCCTCGCCGCCCGCCGTGGTCACTAGCTCAACGATTCCGTCAATGTCACTCTCGGTGGCCTCGGGGGCCATCACCACCACCATCGCGTCCTCCTCGTCCCCATCATGACGAAAGCCCCGGGCCGATTGCGGCCCGGGGCTCGAAGTGAGTGTCGCCTAGCGTCAGCGCAGAGTCTGGCGAGCGACCGTCCCTGGGCCGGGCCGGTAGCCAAATCCAAACCAATACGCGCTACGCACGGACGGTAGCTTAGCGCATGAGCCGCGGAGGTGCGGTCCGGTGGTCGCGGCTAGCCCACTGCGGGCGGGGTGGCAAGATAGCTGCACCTGCACGGGACTAGGGTCGACGTCGCAGCCGGTAGTGCCGTGAGCGCGGAAGGGGCAGGTCAGCGGGATATGGTGCAGCCCGATACTGGTGCGCGCGAACGTCGCGAGCGCAGGCAGGGCTTGCTGGCAGCCGGGCCGGAGGGCGCGGTGACTGACGACCAGGCCGGGCCTGCCTGGGAGAGCGTCCCCGCCGGGGCCGGGGCGGCTGGTCAGCAACCGGGCCTGCCCCCCGGGCAGTACATACCGCGGACCCTGCCGGTCCTGCACTATGGCCCGGTCCCTGCCTTCAACTCGCAGACCTGGGACCTGCGGATCATGGGGGCAACCGAATCAGGCAACCAGGTGCGGCTGAGCTGGGATGACGTGGCCGCGATGCCTGCCAGGAGGTCACGGCGGACTTCCACTGCGTGACGAAGTTCACAGTGCTTGGCGTCCAGTGGGCCGGGGTGCCGGCCGCCGAGATCCTGCGCCGCTTCCCGCCGGCTGCGGCCGTAACCCACGTGATGATCTGGGCTGACTTCGGCTACAGCGCCAACATCCGGATCGCCGACTTCGCCGGCGACGACACGCTGCTGGCCACGCACCGGGACGGGGCCCGCCTCAGTCCTGAGCACGGTTACCCGCTGCGGCTGGTGGTCCCCCGCCTGTACGCGTGGAAGAGCGTGAAGTGGGTGCGTGCGCTGGAGTACCTCACCGCCGACCGGCGCGGGTTCTGGGAGGAACGGGGATACCACAACGTCGCCGACCCGTGGCAGGAGCAGCGTTACTCCTATCAGGAGCGGGACGGCGAAGGGCCGCCGCTGTAGGCCCTCGGCTAGAAGAAGCCGACAGTGATAGTGATGTTTGAGCCCTTGGGCGCCTGCCCCGTTGGCGAGTAGCTGATCACCTTGTGGCCCGGAGTGAGCTGGTTCTCCGTCACGCTGAATCCCGCTGCCGTCAGCTCCTGCTCGGCCTGATTGACGTTGAGGCCCTGCACGTCCGGGACGTTCACCTCCGGCGGTCCCGGCGACACATAGACGGTCACGACTTCACTCGGATAGGTGGGCGTGCCGGCCAGCGGGCGACTGCCGGACGATGGTGCCGGCCGGCTGCGAGGCTGTTAGGCTGCCGTGACCGCGTCGATGCTGTAACCGCCCGAGGCTGCTGCCTGCTGAGCCTGGCTGAGCATGGTCGCCGACGAAGTTAGGCAGCGGCGGACCAGCGCTGACCACCACCTGCACTGGCTTGTTCTTCGGCCAGGGCGTGCCGGCGACTGGGTTCGTGGCGATCACCACGCCGGACGGGATCGCTCGCGGAGGCCTGCTTGGTGGCGGCGGCCGGGATCAGCCCGGCTGCCTTGAGAGCCTGGTCGGCCGCTGCAACCTGCTGCCCGGTGACCGGCGGCACGCTGATCAGGATCGGCCCGAGTGACGGGACGACCGTGACCTTGCCGCCGTGGCGGATGCTGCGCCCCGGCGGCCGGGTCGGTCGAGATGACCTCGCCCTTGGGCACGGTGTCGCTGTGGCGGGCCGCCCGGACACGACGACGAGGCCGGCGCTGGTGAGCTCATCGCGGGCAGTGCTGACGCTCAGGCCCGCCACCGGCGGCACTTTGAAGTACTGACCCGCGACTACCCACCAGGCCCCGACCCCGACCACGATGACCGCCAGGACCACCAGGATCCGCCGGCTGAACAGCCAGCGCTGCAGCCACGGCTCGTGATAGCGCCGCTGAGGCCGGGCTGCCCGTCGGCCCCGGTAGCTGCCCCGGGCGAACTGGTCAGCCTCCTCGGCCGGCACGATCAGTGTGTGGTTGACCGCAGCATCCCGGCTGGCGCTCTGCCCCGGATAGTCGGCGGCCAGGAACTGGCTCGTGCGGTGCAGCGGGCCGGTCGCGCCGGGCCCCGCCGGCGGCGCCATGCCGTTGCCTGCTAGTCCGTCGGCCGACCGCGCTCGCCGGGCCGCTGCGGCACCCGCCCGCGTCCGGCAGGGCGCCCGGGTCAGCGCTCGGCGCCCGGTGGCTGCCGCTGACCCTCGTGTCCGGTCCGGCTGCCCGATCGGCCTTCGCCAGCCCGGGCAGCGGCAAGCCGCGCCGGACCTCGATGATCGCCTTCAGGTAGTGCCGGGCGTCGGGAGGACGCAGCTCCGGGTCGCGCGATGTGCCGAGCGCGACGAGCGCGTCGAGTGCGGCCGGCAGGTCCGGCACGACGCTCGACGGAGCCGGGACAACCGAGTTCACGTGCTTGTAAGCGACCGCCAGCGGCGACTCGCCGGTGTGCGGCTGCACTCCGGTCAGCATCTCGAACAGCATCACGCCGGCCGCGTACACGTCGGTCCGCTGGTCTGATGAGTTGCTCGTCACCTGCTCGGGCGCGAGGTAGGCGGCGGTGCCGATCAGCAGCCCGGTCCTGGTAGTGCTGACGCCGCGCAGCCGCCCTGGCCAGGCCGAAGTCGGCCACCTTGACGGACGTGCCGTTGCCGAGCAGTACGTTCTCCGGCTTGACGTCGCGGTGGATGATGCCAGCGTCGTGGGCGGCGGCGAGGCCCGCGAGTACGCGCTCGATGATGTCGAGTGCCTCACGCGGATTCAGCCGCCCGCGGGCGACCAGGAGATCGCGCAGGGTCGGGCCGGGCACGTATTCCATCGCGATGTAATGCAGGTCGCCGGTCGAGCCCTGGTCGAAGACCGCAACGACATTCGGGCTGGAAAGGCGGGCTACCGACCGCGCCTCGCTGATGAACCTGGCGACGAAGTCCTGATCGCGGGCCAGCTCCGGATGCGCGATCTTGAGCGCGACGGTCCGCTCCAGCCGGACGTCGCGGGCGTGATAGACCGTGGCCATGCCGCCACGGGCAATCTGCGACTCGACCAGGTAACGGCCGTCAAGCAGCTGCCCTATCGGCGCTGACAACGTCGTATCCATCGGGAGAATTGTAGGGTGCCCGCGCCACTGCGCGCCCGGTAACGAACGCGCTGCACCCTGAGCGGTCGCGCGGGACAGGCCTGCGGTATCCCGCTGCGGGCCGGTTACCGCGGCCCGGGTGTCAGCCCGGTGGCGGCGACGACGCCAGCGCGTACCTGCGGCGCGGCACCCGGCCCGCCAGGAAGGCGAGCCGCCCGGCGGTGACCGCCAGCCGCATTGACTCGGCCATCAGCTCAGGGCTGCGTGCCCTGGTGACCGAGGTGGCCAGCAGCACGGCGGCGCACCCGAGCTCCATCGCGATCGCCGCGTCGCTGGCCGTGCCGATGCCAGCGTCCAGGATGACGGGAACGCCTGCCGACTCGACGATCAGCTCGATGTTGTGCTGGTTGCGGATGCCGAGCCCGGAGCCGATGGGGGAGCCGAGCGGCATGACCGCGGCGCAGCCGGCCTGCTCGAGTCGCCGGGCCAGGACGGGGTCATCGCTGGTGTACGGCAGAACGGTGAAGCCGTCGGCGACCAGCTGGTCGGCTGCGGCGAGCAGCTCGACCGGATCCGGCAGCAGCGTCCGCTCATCGGCGATGACCTCCAGCTTGACCCAGCTGGTGCCGAGCGCTTCCCGTGGCCAGCCGGGCTACCCGCACCGCCTCGGTCGCGGTGAAGCAGCCGGCCGTGTTGGGCAGCACCCGGATGCCGCGATCGGCCAGCAGGCTGAGCACCGAGCCGGCCGAAGCTGGATCTACCCGGCGCATGGCCACGGTGGTCAGCTCGGTGCCGGACGCGACGAGCGCGCGGTCAAGCACGTCCAGGCTCGGCGCGCCGCCAGTGCCCATGATCAGCCGGGAGCTGAACGTCTCTCCCGCGATCAGCAGCGGATCGTCCACGTCAGCCTCCCTGGACCGCAGTCAGCACCTCGACCTCGTCGCCGTCGGCCAGCGACGTTGCGTCCCAGGCCGCGCGCCGCACGACGTCTCCGTTCAGCGCGGCCGCCACGCCCGCTCGGGGCGCTGGTCAGCAGTGCCACGGCCTGCGCGAGCGTCATCTTGGCCGGTCGCCCGGTGCGGCTCGCCGTTGATTATCACCTGCACGTCGCTGCCTCCTGTGGTTCGCGGTGGCCCCGACGCCTTCGCCCGTGCCGCGCGCCGGTGAACCGGTCAGCCCGGAACGCGTGCCAGATCGGATCGGGCGTTCCGGTGCGCAGGTACGCGCTCACAGTGTCGGCGGTCACCGGGGCGAGCAGCACGCCGGCCCGGAAATGACCCGGTCGCCAGCACCAGCCCCGGCAGCGCGCTCGGGCCGAGGACCGGCGCGTTGTCCGGCGTGCCGGGCCGCAGGCCCGCCACCACATCGGTCAGCACCAGTTCGGTGACGCCGGGTACCAGCGTGCGGGCGTCCCGCAGCAGCTCCCAGATGCCGCCCGCGGTGACGGTCGTGTCGGGCCCGAGCTCCTCCTGCGTGGCGCCGACCACGAGCTCGCCGCTGTCGCGCGGCACCAGGTACACGCTCGACCCGCGGACTACGCCGCGGACGGTTCGGCGCAGCAGGCCTGGCGGCAGCCCGGACCGCTCTGCCGCGGCGCTCGTCCGCAGCCGGATGATCTGGCCCTTGACTGGGCGAACCGGCGGTGCGGTCCCGGCCGGCAGCCCGCGCGAAACGCGGCCGACTCCCAGCCAGCCGCCAGCACGACCCAGCGCGACGGCGATCACGCTGTCGTCGGCCAGCCTTGCGCCGCTCGCCCTGCCCGCCGCGCAGGTCACCTCCGTGACAGACTGCCGGATCAGCCGCGCGCCAGCCCGCTGCGCCGCCTGCAGCAGGGCGACTGCCAGCAGCCGCGGGTCGACCGAACCGTCGCCTGGTGCCAGCAGCCCGCCGCGCACCGACGGGTCGAGCATGGGCTCGGCCTCGCGGCAGTCGCGCGCCGTCAGCTGCTCCAGGTGCACGCCGAAGGACTCCTGCAGCACCCGCGTCTCGGCCAGCATGGCCAGGTCGTCGCTGTCGTAGGCGACCTGGAGCGTGCCGGTCTGGCGGAAGCCGGTCGGCAGCCCGGTGACGTTCGTGCAGTTCGGAGATGAAGCCGGGATATCGGCGCAGCGAGTCCTGGCCGAGCGCGAAGATCTCCCGCTCGGCATAGGCGGCCTCGGCGATCGGCGTGAGCATGCCCGCGGCGGCGTGGGTGGCGCCCTGGCCGGGCTCGCGGATCTGCGACGATCACGCGACAGGCCCTGCTGAGCGGCACGCCAGGCGATACTCAGGCCGATGACGCCGGCGCCGACGACCAGGACGTCGGATTGGGCAGGTACCGGAGCGCTCACGTTCGGCTCCCTTCGCCGGCATGACCCGGATCAGGTTCCTGCGGTCGGCGGCTCGCCAGCCGCCCTCTCAGTCCGGTCAGCACCGGACTCCCGCGCGATAAACACCTAGCCTAGCCGCACGTCGTCAAACCCGTCGCGTTCAGCACCGACCCAGGTCGCGGCCCCGGTCAGCGGAGCCGCGGCGTCAACGCTATCCAGGTGCGCCCGGAATCGGACGTTCGGTACAGCCGCGGCAGTGGTGCCGCAGGTTCGGTGCCCGGATACATCCAGGCGAAGCCCGCGCGCAAGCTGACGAAGTCGAAGTCGGCCCAGCTCCCGCCGAAGTGCCGGCCCTGGCGGACGGCGGTCCAGCTGAGCCCGCCATCGGTGCGTGACGTAGAACACCCGGCCGATCGTGCCCTGCGACCCGGCCGAGACAGCGATTCCGTCCTCAGCCGAGAAGAAGCGGATGCGCGGATACGGGCCTGCGCCGGCCGGCAGCCTGCTCGACCTGCCAGGTCTGCCCTGCGTCGGTGCTCACCAGCAAGTACGCGGCCGCCGGATAGCTGTTTATTTGCAGGAACGTGCTGCGTCCGGCGAACTGTGGTGCCGGAACCTCGCAGCCTGCCGACTCGCACAAGCCCGCGGGCACTGGCACCGACTCCGTCGTCCAGCGCGCCCCGCCGTCGCTGGAGACCAGTACGGCGTCAGCGAGCGAGTTGCAATCACCAACGATCCAGCCGGTCAGCGCGGTCCCGAAGGCCAGGCCGCCCTTGTCGCAATACACCGGCAGCCCGCTGCTCGCGGCAGGATCGCCTGCCATTCGTGGTGATCTAGCCACCAGCGACCAGCGGACCCCGCCGTCGACTGACCGGTATAGCCGGACGGGGTTCTGTCCCATGGCTGCGCCGAGGCTCTCCAGCAGCCAGCCCCGGCTCGGGCTGACGAAATCAAGGGCGACTGGATCGTAGCCGTCAGGGATGCCAGCTGATTGCCGCCACGACCGGCCGCCATCAATGGTGCCGAAGACGAGGGTCCTTCCGGGCGGACCGCTGGTGTTCGTAGGAGCTGCGAACCAGGCACGCTCGGCTGTCGCGGCTTGGAGCAGTCCCTGGCCGGTCCCCAGTGCCCGCACAGCGGCCGGAGGAGTTACATCTGTCCACGTCCGTCCGCCGTCCGTCGTCCGGGCAACCGCGAGCGTGCTGTCGTGATCAGGGTTCGACGTCCATAGCAGCGCCCACCCCGTTGCTCGCCGACACCATCTGCAATGTGTCCATCCACACGGAAGATCCTGCTCGTACCTGAGCTGGTGCCGAGTCCGACGGTGAAGCAGCCGTTTCTCGTGTGGCTGCTTCACTGTGGGGCTTGGCGCCAGCCCCACCGCATCCGCTCGCCGTGATTGCGAGCGTGGCTATGAGTGCTGCCAGCGATGCGGCGTCGACCGAAGTTCTTGAGCTCGAGCATGCTCGCTCCACTGCACGCGATCTCTGCGGTGTATTGATGCCTGACAACGGAGACTGCGGATAGGCTCGGCCGGTTGCGGTGAGCGTGCGGGAGGGTGCTCGGATTGACGATTCCAGCGAGGGTGGTCGTGGCGGGCGCGGGCCTTGCCGGGCTGCGCGTGGTCGAGGAACTCAGAGCGCGCGGTTACGGCGGCGCGCTGACCCTGATTGGCGCCGAAGAGCGCCCGCCCTACGACCGGCCGCCGCTGTCGAAGAAGGTCATGACGGGCGAGCTGGACGACACCGGGCTGCGCGCCGACCTCGGCTCGCTTGCCGTTGATCTTCGGCTGGGCGAGAGCGCGACCGGAGTGCGGGACCATGTGCTGCGCACCGACGCGGCCGAGTACGAGTGGGACGCCCTGATCATTGCCACCGGCGCCAGTCCCGGTCCGGCTACCGGGCGGCGGGCCCCAGCATGTGCTCAGGACGGCCGATGACGCCCTGGCCACTCCGCGAGCCTGCTCAAGCCACGCGCCTCGCTAGTGATCGTCGGAGCGGGCTGGATTGGCGCGGAGCTTGCCACGGCCGCAGCCAGCCGCGGCTGCCAGGTGACGGTGCTGGAGGCCGCCGACACGCCGCTTGCCGCGGCTGTCGGGACCGAGGTCGGCGGCTTGACAGCGCCCTGGTACGCCGAGGCAGGAGTCGAGTTGCGGCTGGGCGAGAGCGTGGCGGCCATCGAGCCAGGCGGGGTCGCGCTTGGCGACGGCCACGGGCTGGCCGCGGACGTGGTGGTGACCGCGGTCGGAGTGCGTCCGGCCGTCTCCTGGCTGACCGGGACCGGAGTCCGCCTGGACAACGGGGTGGCGGTCGATGCTGCAGCTCAGGACCTGGGTTCCCGGCGTCTACGCGGTTGGCGACTGCGCGTCGTTCTGGTCCGGCCGGTATCAGCGCCAGCTGCGGTTTGAGCACTGGGACATTGCGCTGCACGCGCCAGAGGTTGCGGCCGCGAACGTCCTGGGCGGAAGCACGGAGTACGACCCCGTTCCCTACTTCTGGTCAGAGCAGTTCGGCCGGATGGTGCAGTACGTGGGCTGGCACGGCGCGGCGGACCGGCTGATCTGGCGCGGCGACCCGGCCGCGGCCAAATGGGCGGCGGCGTGGCTGGCAGGGGACAGGCTGGTCGCGGCGCTGACCGTCGGGCTGCCGCGCGATCTCATCCAGGCGCGGCGGCTGATCGAGGCGGGCAGTCGGGTCGATCCAGCCAAGCTGGCCGATCCGGGCGTCGCGGTCCGCGATTCCGCGGTCCCCGGCTGATACGCAGCCCGCCATGTTACCGGGCCATTGCGACCGGCAGACCGACGACTGACCAGCCCGCGCCGGACTTGGATGGGATGAGGTAGGTTTTGGCGGCCGGTGAATGTGGGAAGCTCGTTCACGTGGCACAGATCGACCCCCCGACCGACGCCATCGTCGGTGACTGGCTGACCGTTCCCGAGGTGGCTGACAGGCTCGACCTGCCGGTGAGCCGGGTAAAGCAACTGCTACGTGACCGCAAGCTCCTTGCGGTCCAGCGGCCGAGCGGCGAGTTCGCCGTCCCGGCGGCATTCCTCGACGGCAACCAGATCATCCATGGCCTCGGTGGCACGCTGACCCTGCTGTTTGACTGCGGCTTCTCCGAGACCGAGGCGCTGAGCTGGCTGTTCACAGCCGACGAGACGCTGCCAGGGACGCCAGTTCAGGCGCTGACCGAGCACCGGCGCACTGAGGTGAACAGGCGGGCGCAGGCACTAGCCTTCTGAGCGTGCCTGAGCGCTCTGATCGCCTGACATCCCGGCTTGCCGCAGCGCGGCTCTACCTGTGCATGGACGCCAGGGAGCGCCAGGGCGATCTGCCGCGCTTCCTTGACGACGTGCTGGCGGGCGGCGTGGACATCGTCCAGCTCCGGCAGAAGGGCCTGGAGGCTGGCCAGGAGCTGCGGTATCTCGAGATTTTCCGGCAGGCGTGCGACGCGCACGGGGCGCTGCTTGCCGTCAATGACCGGGCTGACGTTGCCTACGCGTGCGGTGCCGACGTGCTGCACCTAGGCCAGGATGACCTGCCGGCCGGACTGGCCAGGGAGATTATCGGGCCCGGCCCGCTGATCGGCCTGTCCTCGCACGCGCAGGCCGAGACGGCCGCGGCCAGCGCGGAGCCCGCAGCGGATTACTTCTGCACCGGGCCGGTCTGGCCGACGCCGACGAAGCCCGGCAGGCCCGCACCGGGCCTGGACCTGGTCCGTTACGCGGCCGGCCTGCGGACGGCGCGGCCCTGGTTCGCCATCGGGGGCATTGACGAGGGCAATCTCGATCAGGTCCTCGAGGCCGGCGCGACCCGCATCGTCGTGGTCCGGGTGATCACCGACGCGGCCGATCCGGGCGCCGCCGCCGCTCGCCTGGCCGCACGCCTGCGGTGATGTACCGGCAGACCGCCTCGGCCTAGGCCACCCATTCGAAGAGTCCCGATCCAGCGTTCGCGGCCCCTGGCAGTCGGCGGCTCGGTGCCGCATCCGGGTGAGCCAAATCTGCCTTGTCTGAGGTTGGTATGCCGAGTATTGTGCTCGGCATGATACTTGGCATGGTGGCTGTCATGAGTGTCCCGCACGCGCTGCTGGCGCTGCTGGCCGAAGGACCCAAGTACGGGCTCCAGCTGCGGGAGGAATTCGAGGCCGGGACCGGTGAGGTGTGGCCGCTGAACGTCGGGCAGGTGTACAAGACCCTCGGCCGGCTGGAACGCGACGGACTAGCCGAATCCGACGGCACCGCGCAAGACGGACCGCAGAAGCGCTTCCGGATCACGCCTCGCGGTGAGGAGGCGCTGGCCGCGTGGCTGCGCACGCCGCCGGACCTGACCTCCCCGCCCCGAGATGAGCTGGTGATGAAGGTGCTGGTGGCCGCGCGGGTGCCCGGTACCGATGCGCACGAGGTGATCCAGGTGCACCGCCTGTACCTGCTCGAGCTGATGCAGCAGTGGACCCGTCTCAAGGAGGGCGAGGCCCGCGATGACCTGGGCCTGGCGCTGATGGTCGACGCCGAGTTGTTCCGGCTGGACGCCGTGATCCGGTGGCTGGATGCCGCCGATGCGCGGCTCAGCCGGGCCGCCGCCGAGCCGCCCCGGCCCGCCCCCGTCCCGCGCTCCGGTTCCGCAGCTTCGCCGGCTGGGGGCCACGGCGATGAGCCGGCCGGGACTGGGCGGGGAAGGCACGCGCGGTGAGCGTGCTGCAGCTGCGCGGCGTGTCCAAGACCTACGGGCAGGAGCCGGCCAGGGTGCACGCGCTTGCCGGGGTGGACCTGTCGGTGCGGGCCGGGGAGATGGTGGCGGTGATGGGGCCGAGCGGGTCCGGCAAGTCCACGCTGCTGACCATCGCCGGCAGCCTGGAAGAACCCACCAGCGGGGAGGTGCTGGTCTGCGGCATGGCGCTGGCTGGGATGCCGCCGGGCCGCAAAGCCCGGCTGCGGCGGCGGGTGATCGGGTACGTGTTCCAGGATTTCAACCTGCTGCCCGGGCTGACCGCCGCCGAGAACGCCGCCTTGCCGCTGGAACTGGACGGCGTCGCGGTGCCGAAGGCGCGCGCGGCCGGGCTGGCCGCGCTGGAGGCGCTGGGCGTGGCCGGGCGGGCGAGCCGGTTCCCCGATCAGCTGTCCGGCGGCGAGCGGCAGCGAGTCGCGATCGCCCGCGCGGTGGTGGGGGACCGCCGCCTGCTGCTGGCCGACGAGCCGTCCGGCGCCCTGGACTCGGTGAACGCCGACGAGGTGATGCGGCTGCTGCACGAGGCATGCCAGCGGGGCGTCGCAGCGGTGGTGGTGACCCACGACGCGCAGCTGGCCGCCTGGGCCGACCGCGTAGTGCTCCTGCGCGACGGGCGGGTGACCGGCCAGACCACCCGGCCGCCCGGCCCCGAATCCCTCCTCATGCCAGGGGAGATCCGGTGAGCACCGTCCTGCGCGACCCACCCGACCTGGACGCGGGCGCGGGCAGCGGCATCGTCGCCCGCCGCGCGGTGTTTCGCTGGGGCTGGCGGCTGTTCCGCCGCGAATGGCGCCAGCAGCTGCTCGTGCTCGGCCTGCTCACCGTGGCGGTCGCGGCGACGATCTGGGGCGCCGGCGTGGTCACGAACGCGCAGCTCGGCAACCCCAACTGGGCCACGTACGGCACCGCTGCCGCGACGGCCACGCTGCCCGGCAGCGACCCGCACCTGGCCGCCGACATCGCCACCATCCAGCGCCGCTGGGGCCCGGCAGATGTCATCGAGAACAGAAAATCGCCACCGGCACCACCCAGTCTGTGCAGCTCCGCGCCGAGAAGCCGCACGGGCACTTTAACGCTCCGCTGCTCAGCCTGGTCAGCGGCGCATACCCGGCCGGGCCCGGTCAGGTCGCGCTGACCAGCCAGGTGGCGACCCTGTACGGCGCGCACGTGGGCGGCACCTGGCGGGCCGCCGGCACGACCTGGCGGGTGACCGGCATCGTGCAGGACCCGAGCAACCTGTCGGACGAGTTCGCGCTGGTCGCCCCGGGCCAGGTCAGGCACCCGAGCCAGGTGATCATGCTGCTCGGCCCGGCCGCGGCGCGGCTGGCGACCAGCGACGGCGACGTGACGCTACCCGGCGTGCCGGCGGCGGCGCTGTCCGTGCCCAATGAGATGGTCGGCGGCTCCCGCAGGCCGTGCTCATCCTGGTGGTGGAGGTACTCGGCCTGGCGTTCATCGGCCTGCTGTCGGTCGCCAGCTTCTCCGTGATGGCCCAGCGCAGGCTCCGCGCCCTCGGCATGCTCAGCGCGATCGGCGCGACCGAACGCAACCTCCGCCTGGTCATGATCGTCAACGGCCTGGTGGTCGGCGTGGCCGGCGCGCTGGCCGGGGCGGCGCTTGGCCTCGCCGCCTGGTTCGCCTACGCGCCCACGCTGCAGCAGGCCACCGGCCACGTGGTCGACCCGGCCAGCCTGCCCTGGTGGGCGATCGCCATCGGGGCCGTGTTCGCGATCGTGACGTCGGTGCTGGCGTCCCGCAACCCGGCTAAGACGATGGCCGCGGTCCCGGTGGTGGCCGCGCTGTCCGGCCGCCCCGCGCCGCCGAAGGCGGTACACCGCTCCGCCCTGCCCGGCGTCATCGCGTTCGCGGTCGGCCTGGCCTTCCTGGCGTTCGCCGGCGGCCTGGCCGGGCCGCCTGGCGGAGGCGGTGGTCCCGGCAGTGCGCTGCCCCTGCTCGTCGGCCTGGTTGGCGTGATCGTCGGCATCTTCCTGCTCGCCCCGCTGGGCATCAGCGTGCTGACAGCCGGCGCCGGACCGCGGCTGCCGGTCGCGATCCGGATCGCGCTGCGTGACCTGGTCCGCTACCGGGCCCGGTCCGGTGCCGCGCTGGCTGCGGTCACGTTCGCCATGTTCCTGGCCATGGTGATCTGCCTCGTCGGCAGCGAGCGGACCGCCAACCCGCTCAGCCCGTCCGGCCCCAACCTGTCCAGCAGCCAGCTCGTCGTCACCGCGGGCCGCAGCCCGTCCCCCGGCATGATGATGCCGCTCACCAGCGCCCAGGAGGCCAGCCTGGGCAGGCGGCTGAATAGCCTCGCCGCCAGCCTGCACGCGGGGTCCGCGGTGCCGCTGGAATCCGCCGCCAGGCTGGTCCGAGGCGGGTGCGCCACCCCACAGCGACAACAATTTCACCGGTTCCGTGTACGTGGCCACCCCGCAGCTGCTCGCCACGTACGGGATCAAGGCCAGCCAGATCGCTCCCGGCACCGACGTCCTCACCTCGCGGCCAGGACTGGCAGGCCTGCCGCACATGCAGATGATCTGGCAGAGTTCCGGCAACGGGAGCGAGCCCGACGGAAGCGAGCCCAGGCAGCGATAGACGGCGGTCCGTCCTGCACGCCGAGCAACGACTGCCTGGCCAGCCCCGCGATCCAGACGGTCAGCAGCCTGCCCAGCGGCACCGACGCGCCGAACACCGCTGATCACCGAGTACGCGGTGCGCAAGTACCACCTGCAGACTCAGCTGTCCGGGTGGCTGATCCAGGCACCTGCCCCGCTCACCGCCGCGCAGATCAGAGCCGCGCGGCACGTCACTCTCGCCTACCAGGCGCCGCTCGAGATCGCCTCCGGCGGGACGGATTTCGGCGAGATCGCCGACGTCGGCACCGCGCTCGGCATCCTGATCGCGCTCGGCGTGCTGGCCGCCTCCGTCGGCCTGATCCGCAGCGAGACCGCGCCGGACCTGCGCACGCTCACCGCGACCGGGGCCAGCGCCGCCACGCGGCGGACGATCACCGCAGCGACCGCCGCCGCGCTGGGCCTGCTCGGCGCGGTCCTCGGCATGGCCTTCGCCGTGATCACCAGCCTGGTCTGGGCGCACGCCAGCCTGTCCGCCCTGTTCGGCGACGTGCCGCTGACCGACGTGCTGATCTTGCTGGTCGGGCTGCCGCTGGTCGCCGCGGCCGGCGGCTGGCTGCTGGCCGGCCGGGAGCCGAGGTCATCGCGAGGCAGCCGATCGAGTGAGGGCCGCCGGCCTGGCAGGCAGTTCTTCGAACTCCTTGGAATACGTCGTCCCTAGGTAAGTCCGGCGTCATTCGTCGCGATCAGTGGCCGTGACCGCGAGCGCGGCGAGCGCGGCCCTCGCCTCGCTGGTTATGGGCGCGCCGTCAAGTGCTGACACCGCCTCCTTGACGTTGGCAGCGATGAGCGCCTCGCACTCTGCTACGGCTCCGGTGTCGGTCAGGACCGCCTTCACCTCGGCCGCGCCCGCCTCTGTCAGCTCCCGGTCACCCAGGTACCGGTCGAGCACCTCGGCCTGGCCGGCCCTGGCCCGCTCCCTGGCCAGCGCGATCAGTACGGTCCGCTTGCCCTCGGAGATGTCGCCGGTCACCGGCTTGCCCGTCCTGGCCGGGTCGCCGAACACGCCAAGCACGTCATCACGGAGCTGGAAGGCGATGCCGAGCGGAACCCCGTATTCCGTGCAGGTCGCGGTAATGGCGTCTGCTGTCGCCGGGGATGTCGCCGCCAGCAGGGCGCCCAGCTGGAGCGGCCGCTCGATCGTGTACTTCGCCGTCTTGTAGGTGATCACCCGCAGCGCCTCGGCGACCGTGGTGCTCCGGCTGGCCTGGCTGAGGATGTCCAGGTACTGGCCGGCCGCGACCTCGGTCTGCATGGCGGCCAGCGCCCGCTGGCCGCGGCGCAGGACATCTGGTGCGAAGCCGCTGGACTGGTACATCTCGTCTGTCCAGGACAGCAGCATGTCGCCGATCAGGATCGCGGCTCCGATGCCGAATTGCTCGGCGGACTGCGGAGCGCCGCTCGCGGCCTGACGGGCGGCGAACTGCCGGTGTACCGCCGGCGCGCCGCGCCGGGTATCGCTGGCGTCCATGACGTCGTCATGAATGAGCGCGCTGGCCTGCAGCAGCTCCAGGGACGCCGCCGCGGTATAGATCTCGGGGCGGTCCTCGCCGCCGGCCGCTCGCCAGCCCCAGTAGCAGAACGCCGGCCGCAGCCGCTTCCCGCCTGCCAGCAGCCCCCGCATCGCTTCCAGGCAGGGCAGCATGTCGTCGCCGATGGCGGCCAGCACGCCGCGCTGGCGGCCGAGGAAGCTATCCAGGGCAGCCGCCACCTCGCGCCTGATCCGGTCGAGGCCCGCCGGGCCTGGACCGTCCGCGTCGGTTGCCATGTATCTGGACACTAGACCAGCTGCTGGCAGTGCTCGCGGCGCAGGGTCAGGGTTTGCGCGATACCCTTCTGACCATGCCCGTCGGTCCTGCCGCCGCGATCAGGGACCTGCTCGCCGCTGGCCAGCAGTCGTTCTCGTTCGAGTTCATGCCGCCCAAGACGGAGGCGGAGGAGCAGCGGCTCTGGCTGGCGATCCGCCAGCTCGAGCCGCTTCGGCCCACATTCGTCTCGGTCACCTACGGCGCCGGCGGCTCGACCAGGGACAGGACGGTCCGCGTGACTGGCCGGATCGCAGCCGAGACGACGCTGACGCCGATCGGCCACCTGACCGCGGTGAACCATTCGGTCGCCGAGCTGAGGCACGTCATCGGCTCGTACGCCGATGTCGGCGTCCGCAACATGCTGGCGCTGCGCGGCGACCCGCCGGGCGACCCTGGCGGCGAGTGGCGGGCCCACCCGGAGGGCCTGAATCACGCCGACGAGCTCGTCCGGCTGATCCGTGCGTCGGGTGATTTCTGCGTGGGAGTCGCGGCGTTCCCCGAAGGCCATCCGAGGTCGCCGGACTGGGAATCTGACGTTGACTTCTTCGTGCGCAAGATCCGGGCGGGCGCTGATTTCGCGATCACCCAGATGTTCTTCTACCCGGACGACTACCTGCGGCTCCGCGATGCGGTCGCGGCCCGCGGCTGCGAGGCGCCGATCATCCCGGGCATCATGCCGATCATCAGTGTCTCGGGCATTGAGCGCGCGGTGCTGCTGTCCGGGTGCAGGTTCCCGCCGGGCTGGCCGAGGATCTGCGCGCGCACGCCGACGACAAGCCGGCCGTCCGCAAGATCGGCGTCGAGTTCGCAGCGGCCATGTGCGAGCGGCTGCTGGCCGAGGGCGTACCGGGCCTGCATTTCTACACGCTCAACGGATCACGGGCGACCCGCGAGATCTACCAGGTCCTCGGCCTGGGGCCGGCTGTTCCGGCCTAGCCAGTGACGGCAATGTCCTCGGCGAGCGGCAGCGCTGGCTCCCATGACCGCGTAGGCCGGTCCGCCGCCGGGGAACAGGAATTCGGTCAGCAAGTCCACGAATCCCAGGCTGTGGTACAGCTTCCGGGCTGGCGTCCGCGCGTCCCTCGTCGACAACAGCGCCGTACGCTCGGGCGCCCGGCGGTCAGCGCGAGCATCATCAGACGGCCGATGCCGCGGGCCTGGAAGTCGGGATGAACGTGAACCTCCGCGATCTCCATCACGTGAGTCGAGCCATTCTGCCGCCGTCTGCTGGCCTGAGCGTGCGACGATGCCAGCGCGCACCACGTCGTGCCACCACTGGCCCGACACGCCGCGGAATCCGTAGGTGAACCCGACGACGCGAGCCGGATCGCCGCCGGTGACGGCCAGGGCCCGGAATCCCGGGTTCGCAGCGTGCCGTTCCATGATCGCCCGCCGGGTCGGCAGCTCATCCGGCGCTGCGCCCATCGCCGCGGCGTAGATGGCCAGTAGGTCGTTGATCGCGGCTAGGAAGTCGGACTCGCCCAGTTCCGTGACGCCTGCGGCTTGCTGCACGCGCCAAGCGTAGCCGCAGTCCGGGCGGCCTGCATGGACGTGCCTGAGCCCGCCGGTCTCCCCAGCGCGAGGGCCGCCTGGTGGGGGTGTGAGACAGAAATGTGGTAGTCTTTGATCGTGGCCGAGATCACCCGCGTCGTCTGGCAGTGACCGGCTAATCTGATGGCGGTGACCGTTGAGCTGGCCCTGCTGTCGCAGGTTAGTTACGGCAGCCTGGAGATCACCGGCTCCCGGCTGCAGGACCTGCTTGCGCTCCTGGCCGAGGACCCGCACGCGGGGTGCAGCACCTCCCGGCTGGTGGACGCGCTGTGGCCAGACGAGCAACCCGAGCACCCGTTCAAGGCCCTCCAGGTCCTTGTGTCACGGGCCCGGGCCCGCCTCGGCCCTGGGGTCATCGTCAGCACGCCGGCGGATACCGCCTCTCGCTGCGCGACGACCAGATCGATGCCTCCGCGGTCCTGCTCAGCGCTGTCCGAGAGTGAGAAGCGGTCCCGGGCCGGCGACCACCTCGCGGCGCTCGGGCATGCCGAGGCCGGGCTCGCGCTGTGCGACGGCGCCGCGGACTGGGACGCCGGGGACGGCGACCCGCTGTCCGCGCTGCGGGCGGCACGGGTTCCGGCCTACCGGTCGCTGCTGCGGGCCCGCGCGCTGGCGCTGTCACGTCTGGGGCGGCGGGCCGAGGCGGCTGCGCCGCTGGGCGAGCTGATCCTGCGAGTACCCGCGGGACGAGGAGGTCCTGGCCGAACTGCTGCGGTGCGAGGCGGCGACCGCGGGGCCCGCGGCGGCCCTCGCCCGGTACGCCGATTACCGGCAGCGGCTGCGCGACGAGCTCGGCAGCGACCCGGGCCCCGCGCTGCAGGGCGTGCACCAGGAGCTGCTGCAGGCCGACGCGCCCGTGATCCGCCGCGGCGTCCGGCACGAGCCCAACCCGCTGCTCGGCCGGGACGACGACATCGCCGCCGTGGCCGGCCTGCTGCGCACGTCCCGGGTCACGTCGATCGTGGGCACCGGCGGCCTGGGCAAGACCCGTCTCGCGCACGCGGTCAGCAGCCAGGCGGAGCAGCGCGTCGTGCACGTCGTCGAGCTCGCGGGCGTCGCCGCCGACGGCGACGTCACGGCCGAGGTTGCGTCCGCCCTCGGCGTCGGCGAGGAAGGCGGTAACCCGGTCGGCCGCCGCAGCGGCCCGTCGGGCGTGCTCGCCGGGATCGTGGCCGCCCTGGGTCCGGGCCCGGCGCTGCTGGTGCTGGACAACTGCGAGCACGTCGTGCGCGGCGCCGCAGACCTGGTACACGCCCTGGTGTCGCTGAGCAAGGACCTGCGCGTTCTCACCACCAGCCGGGCCCCGCTCGGCCTGTCGTCGGAATCGGTGTACCTGCTGCCCGAGCTGGACCTGCCCACAACGGCCGAGCTTTTCGAGCAGCGGGCGAGGGCGGCCCGGCCCGACGCCGACCTGCCCGCGCAGGCCGTGCGGGAGCTGTGCGGCCGCCTGGACGGGCTGCCGCTCGCCGCGGAACTGGCCGCCGCGCGGGTCCGGGTCATGTCGGTGGCCGAGATCGCCCGCCGCCTCGACGACAGGTTCGCCGTGCTGCGGGGCGGCGCAAGGGACGCGCCGCAACGGCACCGCACGCTGCACGCCGTCATCGACTGGAGCTGGAATCTCCTCGACCCGGCCGGGCAGGCGGCCATGCGCGCACTGTCGGTGTTCCCCGGCGGGTTCACCGCCGACGCCGCCCGGCACCTGCTCGGCGCCGACATCCTGCCGGTCCTGGAGCAGCTCGCCGATCAGTCGCTGCTCAAGGTCGCCGACACCGCGTCGGGCACCCGCTACCGGATGCTGGAGACCGTCCGGGAGTTCGCCGCGGCGCGCCGGGAGGACGCCGGCGAGACCGAGCGCGTGACCGGCCGGTTCCTCGCCTGGGCCCGCGACTTCGGCGCGCCGCACCACGACTCGGTGCTCACCGGCGACGACCTCCCGGCCTTCGAGCTGGTCCGGGCCGAGCAGGACAACCTGGTTCAGGCCCTGCGGCACGGGCTCGACCGCAAGGATGCCGGAACGGTCGCCGCGGTGTCGGCCGTGCTGGGCGGGCTGTGGATGGTCGAGTCGAGTTTCGCCCGCCTGACCGCCCTGGCCGGGGACACGGTCCGGATCCTGCCGCCGTTCCGGCCGGAAGCCGCCCTCGTCGAGGCCACCAGGACCAGCCTGGTTCTCGGCGCGGTGAGCGGGTTCCTGCTGCGGGGGCCGAGCCCGGCGCGGTTCCTGGTGGGCCTGCGGCGGCTGCCGCCCGCTCCGCCGGACACCTTCGCCCGGGCCGCGCAGGCCGTGCTGAACGCGCTGAACGGGCCGCCCGAGGCGGACCTCGCGGCCCTGCAGGCGCTGGGCGACGAGCGACCAGCCGCTGCTCGCGGGCATGGCCAACACGTGGCCAGCTACGCCTGGGAGGCGGCGGCCGACCTGGACGGCGCGCTGGCGGCGGCGCGGCGGTCGCTCGCCGCGTTCGAGCGCCGTGGCAGCGCCTGGCTCCGGGCCGCCGCGCATGCCCGGATCGGCGAACTGTGCCTCCAAGTTGACGAGGCCGGTTCGGGCGACGAGGCGTTGCGTCACCTGAGCGCGGCGCTGTCGGTGGCCGAGGCGTTCGGGGCGTGGTCCAGCGCGAACCGGCTGCGCGAGGCAATCGTGCTGGCCAACCTGCAGCGCGGCGCCTACGACGAGGCGGAACGCGAGCTGAAGCTGACAACGCCGCGCGGCGCGGACGAGCCCTGGGATATGTCGATGTTCGACACCGCGGTGCGCGCGGAGATCGCGCTCGGCCGCGGCGACGTCGATACCGGCCTGCGCCTGTGGCGTACGGCCGCGGCGACGCTGCGGGACACGCAGCGCCCCGGACCCGGCGGCGACCTGTCCGGCCTGGATCCCTGGGCGCTGCAGGTTCAGGCCATCGCCGTGGTGGCCCACGCGCAGCACGGCCGGCTCGGCCTGGTTGCGGAGATCACCGGCGCGCTGCCCGCCTCGCTGTCGGCGCTGACCGCGGACCCAGGGCCGCCGCCCGGGACGCCCGCCGCCTCCTATGGCCTCGCCGTCTGCGGCTCGCTGCTGCTGGCCCTGGCCATGACCGACATCGACCGGGGCCAGCGCGCCGGCGGACGCCGGCGCTGCGAGGTCGGGAGCGAGGATGATCGCGCTGGCCGAGCGCTTCGGCCTCAAGAACGGGCTCCAGCCGACCATGTCCGCCGCGCGCGCCCGGCGGGCCGCGCAGGACGCCGACGGGCCGGCGTACGCCGACGCCGTGTCGTCGTACGCGGGCCTCGACCCGGACGCCCTGCGCGCCGCCGCCCGCGCCGCGCTTCAGGCGCGAGCCCAGGTCAGCGGTTGAGGTCCCGCCGGAACAGGACCCGCGCCCACAGGTACCCGGCCAGCGCGAGGCCGACGCACCAGGCGACGGCGGTGAGGGTGGTGCCGCCGTCCGGCGTGCCCGTCAGCAGCCCGCGGAGGGTGTCGATGATCGGCGTGAACGGTTGGTGCGCCGCGAACCACTGCACCGATCCCGACATCTGGCCCGGCGGCACGAACGCGCTGCTGATGAACGGCAGCAGCTGAACGATCAGGAGAAAGCCGGTCGTGCCCTCCGCGACCTTGGCCGCCAGGCCGACCGCGACGGCCAGCCAGGTGAGCGCGAGCACGAGCAGGGCGGTGACGCCCGCCGCCGCCAGCCACTGGCCTGCGTCGGCGGTCGGCCGGAACCCCAGCCCGATCGCAACGCCGATGACCAGGGCCACGCCGACCAGTGTCCGGACCAGGGCGCTGACGACGTGCCCGTTCAGCACCGAGGCGGGAGAGATCGCCATGGTGCGGAACCTGCCGATGATGCCCTCGGTGGAGTCCCGGTTGACGGACGGCGGTGACCGAGCTCCCGTACGCGGCGGTCATCACGATGATCCCGGGCACGACATAGTCGATGTACGAGATGTGCGAGCCGGCCCCGAGGCCCGCCTTCAGCGCGCCGAAGACGCCGACGAACAGCAGCAGCAACAGCACGGGCACGACCACCGAAGTGACCAGCGTCACCGGGTAGCGCAGCACGTGCCGGAAGCTGCGCCGCGTCATCGTCGCCGAGTCCCGCACGGCAAAGGTCAGGGTTGTCATCGGGCGTTCTCCATTTCTGGCGTCGCTTCTGCTGTCGGGTGGCCGGTGAGGGCGAAGAAGACGTCATCGAGATCGGGGGTGTGCACGGAAACGCTCGTCGACCTCGGCCGCCGTGTCGCCGAGCCGGTTCAGCAGCGCCCGCACCGCGATCGCGCCGCCGTCGCTGGGAACCTCCAGCGTCAGCGTGTCATCGTGGCGGAACGCGCCGCCGAGGGCTCGTGTCGGCCGCGTCGAGCCCCGTGATGTCGGCGAAGTGCAGCCGGACGTGGGCCCCGGGAATGCTGCGCTTGAGCTCTTCGGGGCTCCCGGCGGCGACCACCTTGCCGTGGTCGAGAACGGCGATCCGGTCGGCCAGCTCGTCCGCCTCGTCCAGCTGCTGCGTGGTCAGGAAGATCGTGACGCCGCCGGCCACGAGCTCGCGGATGGTCTGCCACATCATGCGGCGGCTGCGCGGGTCGAGCCCGGTGGTCGGCTCGTCGAGGAAGATGATGCGCGGGTCGCCGACCAGGGTCATCGCCAGATCGAGCCGCCGCCGCATGCCGCCGGAGTAGGTCGCCGCGGTCTTCCTGGCCGCGTCGGCCAGGTCGAACTGGTCGAGCAGCCCGGCGGCGCGCCGCCGCCCTTCCGCCCGGCCCAGGTGGTGCAGGTCCGCCATCAGCAGCAGGTTCTCCTCGCCGGTGAGCAGGTTGTCGACCGCCGAGAACTGGCCGGTGACCCCGATCGCGGCCCGTACCGCCGCCGGGTCCCTGGCCACGTCATGGCCTGCGACGCGCACCTCGCCGCCGTCGGCGTGGACCAGCGTGGACATGATCTGCACGGTGGTGGTCTTGCCGGCGCCGTTGGGACCCAGCAGCGAGAACGTCGTTCCCGCGCCGACCTCCAGGTCGATGCCGTCGAGGACGGCCTTGCCGCCGAATGACTTGCGCAGCCCGGTGGCCGTGATCGCGCTGGTCATGCTCTCCTTTCGCCATCACCGCGGCCTGGACGGCCGCGATCACGTCGAAGGTGCACGCAGCGGGATTCATCGCGGTTTCACGGCGGTTTCATTCGCTGGCCTGGGTGCTCGGCGACGGGTGCGCGCCAATTTTGTAGGTGATCAGGATCGCTTACGCGCTCAGCTGGTCAGGCGGCTGGCTTCTGGTTGCGCAGGCGGTGTCCAGATCTGGTCTTCGGGGCGGCTGGCCTGCTGGCAGCGGAGCGTGGTGATGGCACTGGCGCCGTCGACGCTCCAGTGCATGCCTGACAGTTTGAGGCGCTGGCCGATGACGGATTTACAGCCGGCCTCGACGACTCCGGAGCCGACGAACAGGCCGCACTGGCGGAACCACTTGTAGCGCATCCGGGGCGCGTTGTTCTCGAAGTAGCCCAGGGCGGTGTCCAGCTCGTCCTTCTTGACCCCGACGAGGGGGTAGGCGCGGGCTGCGGCGCAGATGCCGTCGATGTAGCCGTAGTCGAGGTCTTCCATCCGGGCGGCGAGCCAGGCTTGCTTCTGGTCGCCGAGCATGAATTCCAGCAGCCGGGCGAGGTCGTGCAGGTGCTCGCGGGCGTGGTAGAGATCCACGATCTGGGTGGCCTCGGGGAACTTGCTGCTGGCGATGTTCCAGATCCAGGCGGCACCGTCGCCGATGATAGTGAACTGGCGGACGTGGTCTGCGCCGCGGCGGATGCCCTCGGCCTTCACCAGGCCGGCGAATGCGCTCGCGGGCTCGAAGGTGGCGATATAGCTGCAGGAGTCCTTGTCGCGGACCGGGTACCCGTCCTGGTCGAGCTTGTCCTGGGTGAAGAACACGCCGAGCTTGACCTCGCGGGTGCGGGCGCGGCCGTCCTCGCCCTTGCCGTCCCGCCCGGCGGTCTCCCTCGATGTCATGGGCACGCCGGTGCCGTCGATGACGGCATACAGCTTGTCCGGCAGCGGCTGCGGCGGCAGCGGCGCCACCTTCCTGCCGGCGATGAGCCCGGCACGCTCCCGCAGGGCCGCGGCTGCCGCTGCGCCGCTGGCCTCGGCGGCCCGCTCGCCGCGCTTGGCGGTCGGCCGCACCCCGGCCAGGTCTTCCAGCAGCCGGGCTGCCTCCGCGAACGGCCCGGCAGCGGCCACCCGGTCAGTCATCGCCCGCAGTCCCGGCGACAAAGACGCGCCGGACACGCCCAGCTCGCCATCGCGCGGCGCGAAGCCGTGCCGGCAGGCCGCGCAGTGATACCAGGCCCGGCTGAGGGCCACCGGCCCCAGCACCGTGTCGATCACCTTGCCCCGGTAACCGGCGAACGCAGCGTCATGCCCCTGGCCGCAAGGCACCCGCGGGCCCCGGTAGCCGGGGTCTGCGGCCAGCAGCTTCTCCAGCATGCCGCCCCCGCCTGCAGCATCCCGGCGCGGATCACCGACTCGGCAGCCCCCAGCCCAGCCTCGCAGCCCAGCGACCGGGCCGCCTCCGCCGCCAGCCGTCCTATCTCGGCGGCCTTGTCCCGAGCGAGCGCCTCCCAGAGCCCCCTTTTTCGCCCCCGGCACCGCGGGCGCAGCCGTGCCGGCAACCGGCCTGGCCTCGCAGATCTTCTCGTTCACCTCCGCGATCTGCTCGCTGATCGCCGCGAACTCGCCATGCCGGGCCACCTCCCGGCGCACCTTCTCCACCTCCGCGGCGGCCAGCTGCCGGCCCACCGTCTTGCCGCGCCCCCGCCGACCGGGTCCACAAGAACCGCGGCCCGTGCCCGCGATGACCCGGCTGCGCGCACGCGCAGTTCGGCTTCCCGCACCTGCGGTAGTTCTCGCTCACCGACCCGCGGCGGAAGTCGCCCACCGCCGCCAGCCGCGCATACAGCCGGTCCCGCTCGGCTTCCAGCTCCGAAAGCGACAGCTCAGTCACAGGCGCTCCTCATCTGGTTGTTAATCACAACCAGACTCCCATCATAACCAGCCCAGATGCGGGACCCCTACAGATGTGTCGCGCACCCGCCTGGTGGATGCGGCACCGGGTTTTGTCAGACCCTCCATGTAACTTCGAACGCAGGTGCAGAAGCTAGACACGAGCACGAATGTATGTTCGAATAGATGCTGTGCGAGTGCGCAGCCGGGCCCCCTCGGCTGCTTGTCCGGCCAGGCGTGGTGTGGGGAAGCGCCCCGCCTGGCCGGATATCGCGGAGAAGGAGCTGTCAATGAGCCAGATCGTTCAGGCCAGGCCAGGACGCCACTGGCAGCACTGCCGGGTGGCGCCGTCGGCACTGGCGCTGATGGAGTCAGCCCGGCATGGTCTCGCAGCTGCCGAGGACGAGGGGACGCCAGGCGCTCGGTATGTCGGCGCACACCTCGCTGCCCTGCGGGCGGCGGCGGCCGTGGTGGCCGCGAAGGCCGAGCCGGCGGGCGGGCGGCGCAGGAGGCCGCAGAGCGTCTGGGAGCTGCTGCCTAAGGTCGAGCCAGCCTTGCGGGAGTGGTCAGCCTTCTTCGCCGCCGGTGCTGCGAAGCGAGCTGCGGCGGAGGCGGGCCTGCCCAGGGCCGTCTCGGCCCGCGAGGCAGATGAACTGCTGCGAGACGCCCGCACGTTCGTGTCGCTGGCGGAGGGTGCCCTGGGGATTGTGGCCGAGCAGCCCTTGCTGCCGTTGGCGACTGCTGGCTGACAACCCGCGGGCAGCCGCTGCAGCTGCGCTGCCGCTGCCCGTTGATGGTTGCGGCAGCTCCGGCCATGATTGGCCGTAAACGCCTCAGGCCAGCAGGAACGGAGCGCAGGTGCCAGCAACGAAGGACTACCTGGACTACTCCGGCCGGGCGGACGTCGTGAGCGGCGGGGCACGGAAGATTCCGGTAGACACGCCCGCCGGGGAGTACCGGGTCTGGGTCAAGCGCATAGGCAACAACCCGGACCTTAAGGTCCTGCTGCTCCATGGTGGTCCCGGTTCCACGCACGAGTACCTGGAAGCCTGCGACAGCTATCTTCCTGCGGCCGGAGTGGAGTATTACTACTACGACCAGCTCGGCTCGGGATTCAGCGACCAGCCGGCGGAGCCGTCACTGTGGGACCTGGACCGCTTCGTCGACGAAGTAGAGCAGGTCAGGCAGGCGCTCCGGCTGGGCCCGCAGAACTTCGTGTTGTTCGGCCACTCGTGGGGCGGGATCCTGGCCATCGAGTATGCGCTGCGCTACCAGCGCGAGCTGCGCGGTCTTGTCATCTCGAACATGATGTCCAGCGTGCCGGCTTACAACGCTTACGCGGAGCAGGTGCTGATGCCGCAGATGGACCCTGACGCGCTGGCTGAGATCAAGTCGATTGAGGCCAGCGGACAGATCGATGACGGCAGGTACATGCAGCTCCTGATGGACCAGCACTACGTACACCACGTCCTGCGGATGCCTGCTGAGGACTGGCCCGAGCCTGCTCAGCGAGGATTCGCGCACATCAATCCGGCGATCTACGTCTCAATGCAGGGCCCGAGCGAGCTCGGGATCAGCAGCGATGCCAAGCTCGCAGACTGGCAGCGGACCGACGAGCTCGCCTCGATCACGGTGCCCGCGCTGGTGATCGGCGCGCGGCACGACACGATGGATCCTGCCCACATGGAGATGATGGCCAGCCGCATGCCAGCCGGACGCTACCTGCACTGTCCGGACGGCAGCCACATGGCGATGTATGACGATCAGCAGACCTACTTCGCCGGCCTGATCGACTTCCTGCAAGGGCTCGGCCCCGGCTGACCTCTCCCGGGCCAGCCAGAAGACCGGGCGCAGGCGCCTGGCTCAGCTCAGGGGCGCTGGCCGCGCAGGCGGGCGACGTACCGGTCGGCCGAGCGGCGCACGGCGGCCGCCCCGTCCCGCACGACCACTCGCCCCCACCAGCCGCCGTACACCCGGTCGAACGTGAACCGTTCCGTGCGTCTGGCGATGTCGAGCACGGTCGTCTCATCGAGCGGGATGAGATTCGGGTAGCTCCACATGAAGCTCACCCAGTCGCGGTCTTGGACAACCGTGATGGTGTCGCCGGTGAGCAGCGCACCGCGGCCGTCAGACCCCTCCGGCCAGTGCAGCACCGCGGCCCCGTCGAAGTGCCCGCCGATGCGGGCGAGCGTCAGCCCCCGCACCGGCTCGGCCTCGTCATCGAAAAACGCGATGCGTGCCGTCGGTCGCTGGACCCAGTCCCGGTCCGCGCGCGGGATGAGGATGCGAGCGTCGAACGCGTCGGCGAACTCGACATTGGCCCCGTAGAAATGCGGATGCGACATGCAGACGGCGGCGATGCCGCCGAGCTCAGTGATCCGGGCCTCGGCCGCGTCGTCAAGCAGCGATGTACAGTCCCAGAGCACGTTGCCATGCGGAGTGCAGACGAGCAGCGCCCGCTGCCCGATGGCGAACGCCGGCTCCATCCCGATCCCGAAGAGGCCCGGCTCCTCTTCGCGCACGACTACCGTGTGGTCGCCCGCGACTTCGGACATCGTGGTCCACCGCTGGCCGCCCCATCCGACGTACTGGCGCTCGTCGGCGCAGATCGCGCAGACCTCTGGAGGCTCCGGAGTATCGCGATGCTGAACGCCGCACGTGACGCAGATCCACGCGGCCACCAGCGCGCCTCCTTGGTCTGGGCGGCTGGAGCGCTAAAAGGCGTCAATCGCCCCGCGGGCGTCCGAATCGAGGATTCCCCAGCTGATGAGCTCCTCGGTCAGGTCCGACGGGGTCTTGTCGTAGATGACGGCAAGCGAGCGCAGGTCCTCCTGGCGGATCGACAGCACCCGGCCGTTGTAGTCCCCGCGCTGGCTCTGAATCGTGGCAACGTAGCGGGACAGCGGGCCTGCCTTGTCCTTGGGCAGTGTCGCCATCCGCTCAAGGTCAATGACGAGCTTCGGAGCGGGCGCAATCAAGGTCGGCAGCACGTCGCCAGGCAGCAGCTCCGACACGGGAACCCCGTAGAACTCCGCCAGCTCGGCCAGCTTCTGGACAGTCACGGACCTGTCGCCGCGCTCGTAGGAGCCGACCACCACGGCCTTCCACCGGCCGCGCGACTTTTCCTCAACGCCGTGTAGCGAGAGCCCCTGCTGGGTGCGAATGGCACGCAGTCGCGCGCCGAGGGTCTTGGCGTACTCAGATGCCATAGTTACGGCCCCCTGGCCTGTCGGTAGCTGAAAGTAACGGTTACGGACAGTGACGGTAGGCCCCTCAGACCGCAAGGTCAAGCCGAATACCAGAAACGGGATGAACTAGCGCGCCTCACCGCATCTGCGGCTGGCTCCGGCGCCGCCCGCGGTCAGGCCTCGACGTGAGCGCGAAAACGCCGGCCCTGCCGGGGTTTGCGGCTCGCAGCGACACTAGCCGAGCTCGCCGATGCGGTCCGTGATCGCCCGGTAAGCACCTTATGCTGTGACCCATATCACTGGCTCCGCGATGTCGCGACTAGATTACATTCTGTTACCAGTGGGGTGCAGATCAGTTTATGAGGCTGGTGATGACCGACAATCCCGGCCTGCGGCACGACGCTCGCCACGGCCCCGTCGGCCGCAGCTGGCGCGTCACACCTGGTACGGTTGTGCAGGCAGACGTCCTTTAAGCCCCGTCCTGTGAGGCGGGAAAGGGGGTCCTTTTGATGCATGCAGGCGATCCGCTAGCGGCAGATCTGGCTGCGGCGCCGGCCAGTGCCGGGGCGGCCACTGTCGCTACTGCGCCAGGACGCGCGCGGCCGGGCCACCGGCCGACGGCAAGACGGTGCTCGGGCCGGATGAGATCAGCCGTGCGCTGACCAGGGTCGCGCACGAGATCCTCGAGCGGACCAACGGCGGCGCCGATGTCGTGCTGCTGGGCATCCCGACCAGGGGAGTCCCGCTCGCGCAGCGGCTGGCTGCCAGGCTGACCCAGGTAGAGGGCCGCCGCGTGCCCGCTGGGTCACTTGACATCACCATGTACCGCGACGATCTGCGGCTCCGCCCGGCACGGGCGCTCGGCCATACCGCGGTTCCGGCCTCCGGCATCGACGGCAAGACCGTGGTCCTGGTCGATGACGTGCTCTACTCCGGCCGGACCGTCCGGGCCGCGCTGGACGCGCTCAGCGACCTCGGCAGGCCGCGCGCCGTGCAGCTGGCCGTTCTGGTCGACCGCGGGCACCGCGAGCTGCCCATCCGCGCCGATTACGTGGGCAAGAACCTGCCAACCTCCCAGCGCGAGGTAGTGCAGGTCCTGCTGACCGAGACCGACGGGCAGGACGCGGTCGTGCTCGGCCCAGACCGGGCTGAGGGTGCGGAGGACACAGCCAGCGCTGGCGGCGGGATCGGCCTGGAGGCGGGGCGATGAAGCGCCATCTGATCTCCGCAGCGGACCTGAGCCGCGACGACGCGCTGCTCATACTTGACACGGCCGAGGAGCTTGCCCAGATGGCCGACCGGCCGATCCGCAAGCTGCCGACGCTGCGCGGCCGGACGGTGGTCAACCTTTTCTACGAGGACTCCACCCGGACCAGGATCTCGTTCGAGGCGGCGGCCAAGCGGCTGTCGGCTGATGTCATCAACTTCTCCGCCAAGGGGTCCAGCGTCGCCAAGGGCGAGAGCCTCAAGGACACCGCGCTGACCCTGGAGGCGATGGGCGCCGACGCCGTGGTCATCAGGCACCCGGCCTCCGGCGCGCCGCACCGGCTGGCCGGCTGGGTGCGGGGCAGCGTCGTCAACGCCGGCGACGGCACGCACGAGCACCCGACCCAGGCCCTGCTGGACGCGTTCACCATGCGGCGCAGGCTCGGGCGTCTGGACGGGCTGCGGGTCACGATCGTCGGCGACGTGCTGCACAGCCGGGTGGCCAGGTCGAACGTGCTGCTGCTGCGCACGCTCGGCGCCGACGTCACGCTGGTGGCGCCGCCGACCTTGCTTCCGGTCGCGGTGTCGGCATGGCCGTGCGAGGTTTCCTACGACCTGTCCGCGGTGCTGCCGAAGGCGGACGTGGTGATGATGCTCCGGGTGCAGGCCGAGCGGATGAACGCCGCCTACTTCCCGACCGTGCGCGAGTACAGCCGCAGGTACGGCCTGGACGCCGCGCGGATGGCCCTGCTGCCTGAGCACGCGATCGTGATGCACCCGGGCCCGATGAACCGCGGCGTGGAGATCGCCGCCGAGGTCGCCGACAGCCGCCGCTCGACGATCGTGGAGCAGGTGGCCAACGGGGTCAGCGTCCGGATGGCGGTCCTGTACCTGCTGCTCGGCGGGGCTGATCCCGGCGGCGGGCCGACGGTCCAGGTCGCTGCGGGCGCTGCAGGCACTGCGCGGCACGGCGGGCGCCGAGCGCACTGGAGGTGGCCAGGTGAGCGGCAGCCAGTCCTGGCTGATCAAGGGCGCGCAGCTGGCCGGCGGCGGAGTGGCTGACCTGATCCTGGCGGACGGCCTGATCACCGGAGGCCGGCCCGGGCCTGAGCCGCCGCGGGCGCCCAGGTGCTGGACGCGCGCCGGCCTGATCGCGCTGCCCGGCCTCGTCGACCTGCACACTCATCTGCGCGAGCCCGGCCGCGAGGACGCCGAGACGGTGCGCACCGGCACGCAGGCCGCCGCGCTCGGCGGCTTCACCGCCGTGCACGCGATGGCCAACACCGACCCGGTCGCCGACACCGCCGGCGTCGTCGAGCAGATCTGGCGCCTCGGCAGGCAAGCGGGCTACTGCGACGTGCAGCCGGTCGGCGCCGTAACGGCCGGCCTGGACGGCCGCCAGCTCGCCGAGCTCGGCGCGATGGCGGACTCGGCCGCGCGGGTGCGGGTCTTCTCCGACGATGGCCGCTGCGTGTCCGACGCGGTGCTGATGCGGCGGGCGCTGGAGTACGTCAAGGCGTTCGGCGGCGTGATCGCCCAGCACGCGCAGGAGACCCGGCTGACCGACGGCGCCCAGCTCAACGAGGGCGAGATGTCCGGCCTGCTCGGGCTGACCGGCTGGCCGGCGGTCGCCGAGGAAGCGATCATCGCCAGGGACTGCCTGCTGGCCGCGCATGTCGGCTCGGCCCTGCATGTCTGCCACGTGTCGACCGCGGGCTCGGTAGAGATCATCCGCTGGGCCAAGTCCAAGGGCTGGCGGGTGACGGCCGAGGTCACCCCGCATCACCTGCTGCTGACCGACGAGCTTGCGGCCAGCTATGACCCGGTCTACAAGGTGAACCCGCCGCTGCGCACTGCAGCCGACGTCGAGGCGCTGCGCGCCGGGCTCGCCGACGGGACCATCGACTGCGTCGCCACCGACCATGCGCCGCACCCGGTGGAGGACAAGGAAACCGAGTGGCAGGTGGCCGCGTTCGGGATGACCGGGCTGGAGACCGCGCTGCGGGTCGTGCACGCCGCCATGGTCGACACCGGCCTGCTGGACTGGGCCGGGGTGGCTGACCGGATGTCCGCCCGGCCGGCCGCGATCGGCCAGCTTGACGGCAGCGTGCAAACAGCAGTGCGGCACACCGGCAGTGCGACGCCGCTGCACGGCCGCCGCTCGAGCCGGGCTCCCCGGCGAACCTGGTCCTCTACGACCCGGCCGCCCGCAGCGTCGTCGACCCGGCGCAGCATGCCTCCCGTAGCCGCAACACCCCGTTCGCCGGGATGGAGCTGCCCGGCCAGGTGCTCGCGACGTTCCTGCGCGGCGAGCCCACCGTGCTCGACGGGAAGCTGGCCCGATGACCGGCCCGGCGATCCTGGTACTCGAGGACGGCACCACCTTCCGCGGCATCAATTTCGGCGCCGGCGGCGAGACCTTCGGCGAGATGGTCTTCAACACCGGCATGACCGGCTACCAGGAGACGCTGACCGACCCGTCCTACGCCCGCCAGATCGTGGCGATGACCGCGCCGCATATCGGCAACACCGGCGTCAACGACAACGACCCCGAGTCCCGCCGGATCTGGGTCAGCGGCTACGTGGTGCGCGAGCCCGCCCGGATCGCGTCGAACTGGCGGTCGCAGCGAAGCCTGCAGGCCGAGCTCGCCGCCCAGGGCGTCACCGGCATCGCGATGCCCGGCACCCGGGCGCTCACCCGGCACCTGCGCGACTCGCGGCGCGATGCGGGCCGGGATCAGCGCGCAGACGCACGACCCGGCCGAGCTGCTCGAGCGGGTGCTGGCCAGCCCGCAGATGACCGGCGCCGACCTGGCAGCGAGGTCACCACGCCGGAGCCGTACGTCGTCCGCCCGCCGGACGGCACACCGGTGCGGTACCGGGTGGCCGCGGTGGACCTCGGCATCAAGGCCGCGACGCCGCGCTCCATGGCGGCGCTCGGCTGCGAGGTGCACGTGCTGCCGGCCACCGCGACCGCGGCGGAGATCCTGGCCGCCAGCCCGGACGGCGTGTTCTTCTCCAACGGTCCCGGCGACCCGGCCGCGATCGGCTACGCGGTAGACGCGATGCAGGGCGTGCTGGCGGCGGGCAAGCCGGTGTTCGGCATCTGCCTGGGCAGCCAGGTGCTCGGCCGCGCGCTCGGCCTGGCCACCTACAAGCTGCGCTTCGGCCACCGCGGCGTGAACCAGCCGGTCGCCGACGTCCGCACCGGGCAGGTGCAGATCACCAGCCACAACCACGGCTTCGCGGTAGCGCTGCCTGGCACGGACGGGCCGGCGACTGGCTGCCTGGCACGCCCGCGAGCGCACAGGCGGGCGGCAGGTTCGAGACCGCGTTCGGCCCGGCCGAGATCACCCACCTCAACCTCAACGACGGCGTCGTCGAAGGCCTGCGGCTGCTGGATGCGCCGGCCTTCAGCGTGCAGTACCACCCGGAGGCGGCGCCTGGCCCGCATGACGCGTCCGGGCTGTTCACCGAATTCTGCGAGCTGATGGAGGCTAACCGATGATAAGGGCGGGAACGGGGCTGGCCCGGCAACTGCACGCCGGCCGGGCCGCGGCGGCTGGCGGGACTGCCCGTTCCCGTGGGTATGACGGTCTTGACCTTGCCGGGGGCGCACCATGCCTAGGCGGCAGACCTGAAGTCCGTGCTGGTGATCGGCTCCGGGCCGATCATCATCGGGCAGGCGTGCGAGTTCGACTACTCGGGCACGCAGGCCTGCCGGGTGCTGCGGGCCGAGGGCATCCGGGTCAGCCTGGTCAACTCCAACCCGGCGACGATCATGACCGACCCGGAGTTCGCCGACGCGACCTACGTCGAGCCGATCACGCACGGAGGTGCTGGAGAAGGTCATCGCGCGGGAGCGGCCGGATGCCATCCTGCCGACGCTCGGCGGCCAGACGGCGCTGAACGCGGCGGTCGCGCTGCACGACAGCGGGACGCTGGCCAAATACGACGTCGAGCTGATCGGCGCCGGCATCGACGCGATCCGCGCGGGGGAGGACCGCAGCCGGTTCAAGGAGATCGTGATCGGCGTCGGCGCCGAGGTTCCGGCGCAGCCGGATCTGCCACACCCTCGACGAGTGCCGCGCGGCCGCGGCCGAGCTGGGCTTCCCGGTCGTCGTGCGGCCGTCCTTCACCCTCGGCGGCACTGGCTCGGGCATCGCGCGGACGCCGGCCGAGCTGGACCGGATCGCCGGCGCCGGGCTGGACGCCAGCCCGGTGACCGAGGTGCTGCTCGAGGAGTCGGTGCTCGGCTGGAAGGAGTTCGAGCTCGAGCTGATGCGCGACAAGAACGACAACGTCGTGATCGTCTGCTCGATCGAGAACATCGACCCGATGGGCGTGCACACCGGCGACTCGGTCACCGTCGCGCCGGCCATGACGCTGACCGACCGCGAGTATCAGCACATGCGCGACGTGGCGATCGCCACCGCTCGCGCGGTCGGGGTGGATACCGGCGGCTGCAACATCCAGTTCGCGGTGCACCCGCAGACCGGCCGGATGGTCGTCATCGAGATGAACCCGCGGGTGTCGCGGTCCAGCGCGCTGGCGTCGAAGGCGACCGGGTTCCCGATCGCGAAGATCGCGGCGCGGCTGGCCATCGGCTACACGCTCGACGAGATCCGCAACGACATCACCGGCGAGACGCCGGCCAGCTTCGAGCCGTCGCTGGACTACGTCGTGGTCAAGATGCCGCGGTTCGCGTTCGAGAAGTTCCCTGGCGCCGACCCGGTGCTGACCACGCACATGAAGTCGGTTGGCGAGGCGATGGCGATCGGCGGCACGTTCGCCGAGGCGCTGCAGAAGGCGCAGCGATCGCTGGAGCAGCGCAGCGCGCCGTTCAGCTGGGCGTCGCTGCCGGGGGACAAGGACGCGCTGCTGGCCGCGTGCGCGGTGCCGCACGACGGGCGGCTGGCCACCGTGCACCAGGCGCTGCGGGCAGGCGCGTCGGTCGCCGAGGTGTCCGCGGCCAGTTCGATCGACCCCTGGTTCGTCGACCAGATCGCCGCTATCGAGGAGCACGCGCGGCAGATCCAGGACGACGGGATCGGCGTGGGCGGTCCGGCCACGGCGAGGGCGCTGGCCGCGGCGAAGTCGCTCGGGTTCTCCGACGAGCAGCTCGGCCAGCTCACCGGCAAGACCGAGGCGGAGATCCGGGCGCTGCGGTGGTCGGCTGGCGTCCGGCCGGTGTACCACACAGTCGACACCTGCGCCGCGGAGTTCGCGGCGCGGACGCCGTACCTGTACTCGACTTACGACCTGGAGACCGAGGTGCCGGCCGGGGACAAGCCGAAGGTGATCATCCTCGGCAGCGGGCCGAACCGGATCGGGCAGGGCATCGAGTTCGACTACGCGTGCGTGCACGCGTCGTTCGCGCTGACCGAGGCCGGCTACGAGACCGTGATGGTCAACTGCAACCCGGAGACCGTGTCGACCGACTATGACACGTCCGGGCGGCTGTACTTCGAGCCGCTGACGCTGGAGGACGTGCTCGAGGTGGTGCACGCCGAGCAGGCGACCGGCCCGGTCGCCGGGGTGATCGTGCAGCTCGGCGGGCAGACCCCGCTCGGGCTGGCGCGGGCGCTCGAGGCCGAAGGCGTGCCGGTGGTCGGCACCTCACCGGCGGCGATCCACCTCGCCGAGGACCGCGGCGAGTTCGGGCAGGTGCTGGCGGCAGCGGGCCTGCTCGCACCGCGGCATGGCACCGCCACGTCAGTCGCGCAGGCCGAGGTCGTCGCGCACGAGATCGGGTACCCGGTGCTGGTGCGGCCGTCCTACGTGCTGGGCGGCCGGGGCATGGAGATCGTCTACGACGACGCCGCGCTGGCCGATTACGTGCGCCGGGCCACCGAGGCCTCGCCCGAGCACCCGGTGCTGATCGACAGGTTCCTCGACGACGCGATCGAGATCGACGTGGACGCGCTGTATGACGGCTCCGAGCTGTACCTCGGCGGCGTGATGGAGCACATCGAGGAGGCCGGGATCCACTCCGGCGACTCGGCCTGCGCGCTGCCGCCGATCACGCTCAGCCAGGAGTACATCGACGCTGATCCGGTCCTCGACCGAGGGCATCGCCCGCGGCGTCGGCGTGCGCGGGCTGCTGAACGTGCAGTACGCGCTCGCGGCCGGGGTGCTGTACGTGCTGGAGGCCAACCCGCGGGCGTCGCGGACGGTGCCGTTCGTGTCGAAGGCGACGGCGGTGCCGCTGGCCAAGGCGGCCGCGCGGATCATGCTCGGCGCGACGATCGCGGAGTTGCGGGCTGAGGGCATGCTGCCCGCCGTCCGGCGACGGCGGGACGCTCCCGCTGGACGCGCCGATCGCGGTCAAGGAGGCGGTGCTGCCGTTCTCCCGGTTTGCCGACGCGGCGGGCGAAGGCGTGGACACCGTGCTCGGGCCGGAGATGCGCTCGACCGGCGAGGTGATGGGCATCGACGAAGTGTTCGGCACCGCCTACGCCAAGTCGCAGGCCGCGGCCTACGGCTCGCTGCCGGTCAAGGGCCGGGCGTTCGTCTCGGTGGCGGGCAAGGACAAGCGCTCGATGATCTTCCCGGTCAAGCGGCTGGCTGAGCTTGGCTTCGAGATCTGGGCGACAAGCGGAACCGGCGAGGTTCTGCGCCGAAACGGCGTTCGTGCCACGATCGTCCGTAAGCACGGTGATGGCCGCGGCCCTGACGGCGAGCCGACGATCGTCGAGCGGATCCTGGACGGTCAGGTCGACCTGATCGTGAACACGCCGTTCGGCGGTCCTGGCCAGTCGGGTTTCCGCCGCGACGGCTATGAGATCCGGACGGCAGCCGTCCGGCGGGCGATCCCGTGCATCACGACCGTGCAGGGCCTGTGGGCGGCGGTGCAGGGCATTGAGGCCATCGACAGGGACGAGGTAGGCGTGCGGTCGCTGCAGGAGCACGCGGCACGCTTGCGCTCGGCGGCTGGCCACGCAGGACGAGGCCGGGACGCGAGACGAAATGACTACATAGTGAAATCGACGCGCAGGCCGGGCCGGTGCAGGTGCGCGGCACCGTGCTCACGGTGCGCCGGGTCGATGCCTATTACGCCATGACGCTGGTCGCGCCGGCCATCGCGGCGCGCTTCAAGCCAGGCCAGTTCATCACGCTGGCTGTCGGCGGCCCGGACAGCTCGATGCTGCTGAGCAGGGCGTTCTCCATCCACGATGTCCGGCCCGATCACGGCGGCACGGTGGAGTTCGTGTTTGCCGTGCACGGCCGCGGCACCCAGTGGCTGGCCGAGCGGCGGGCCGGGACGTGCTGGACGTCACCGGCCCGCTTGGCAAGGCCTTCCCGCTGCCGCGTGACCCGGCCAACTGCCTGCTGATCGGCGGCGGTTACGGCAGCGCGCCGCTGTTCTCGCTGGCCGGCAAGCTGAAAGAACGGCGCTGCGAGGTCGACTTCCTGCTCGGCGCCGGCACCGGCGACCGGGTGTTCGGCGCGCTGACCGCCCGGCGGACCGGGCGGTCAGCGACGATCACCACCGAGGACGGCTCGCTGGGCGCCGCGGCATGGTCACCGACATGCTGGACCAGGTGATCCACGACGGCCGGACCGACGTCATCTACGCGTGCGGGCCGATGCCGATGCTGCGGCAGATCACCGTGCTGGCCCGCCGGTACGACATCCCGGTGCAGGCGGCGGTCGAGGAGGCGATGGCCTGCGGCGTCGGCGTCTGCATGACCTGCGTGCTGCCCGTCATCGGGTCGGACGGGATCACCCGGATGTCGCGCTCCTGCGTGGACGGGCCGGTGTTCCGCGGCGAGTCGGTCCGCTGGGATGACGTCGGCACGATCCCGTTCGACGCGTTCGGCGCGCCGGGCTGGGAGCCTCGGT
The DNA here is from genome assembly GCA_963808215.1 of uncultured Actinomycetota bacterium. Classification (GTDB taxonomy): domain Bacteria; phylum Actinomycetota; class Actinomycetes; order Streptosporangiales; family Streptosporangiaceae; genus JAJYUU01. Next base: position 15,736 of record CAWEEY010000013.1, on the reverse strand, counting down.
CCCGGCGCGCGGCGGAACTCCAGAACGGCCGGGGGCGCGGCAGCGAGGCGCAGCGGCAGCGAGGGCAGCGGCAGTGCTGACGTAGCGACCGAGGCACGTGACCTGGAAGGGGCACGCTGAGCCGCGAGCCAGCTCAGAGCGCGGCGACGGGGCGGGCGGGCGGCCCTGCGCGCGGAGGCAGGGCCATGGCCGTTGACCTGCGGGCCAAGCTCGGCCACGTCGAGCTGCCGAACCCGATCATGACCGCGTCGGGCTGCGCAGGCGCGGGCCGCGAGCTGGCGCAGTTCATGGACGTGTCCAAGATCGGCGCGATCGTCACCAAGTCGGTCATGCTCAGTCCCCGGTCCGGCCGGCCGACGCCGCGGATGGCCGAGACGCCGAGCGGCATGCTCAACTCGATCGGCCTGCAGGGCCCCGGCATCGACGCGTTCCTGCAGCGGGACCTGCCCTGGCTGCTGTCCAGGGGCGCGCGGGCCGTGGTATCCATCGCGGGCGGGACGGTAGCCGAGTATGCCGACCTCGCCGGGCGGCTGTCGGACGCGGCGGGCGTCACCGCGATCGAGGTCAACATCTCCTGCCCGAACGTGGAGCACCGGGGCCAGGTGTTCGCCTGCAATCCGGACTCCTCTGCGGCGGTCATCGAAGCCGTCCGGGCCCGGGCCCGCTATGACATCCCGGTCTTCGCCAAGCTGTCGCCGGACGTGACCGACATCGTCGACGATCGCCAAGGCGTGCGTGTCGGCCGGCGCCGACGGCCTGTCGATGATCAACACGCTGCTCGGCATGGTGATCGACACCGACACGATGCGGCCCCGTCTGGCCGGGCTGACCGGCGGCCTGTCCGGGCCCGCGATCAGGCCGATTGCGGTTCGCTGCATCTGGCAGGTCCGTGAGGCGCTGCCGGGAGTCCCGATCATCGGCATGGGCGGTGTCCGCACCGGGCGGGACGCACTGGAGCTGATCCTGGCCGGGGCTTCGATGGTCAGCGTGGGAACCACGATCTTCCACGACCCGTCGGCCTGCGCGCGGATCCTGCGCGAGCTTGAGGAGGAACTGACCGCGCGCGGGGTGGAGCGGCTGGCCGACGTGGTCGGCCTCGCCCACCAGCCGCCCGCTGTGACCGGCCGCGGCGCTGAGCCCAGAACGCCCGAGTGAGGAGAACCTAATGGCCCGCCACGCACCCATCGCCGTGGCCCTGGACGCGCCGGACCTGGAAACGGCCGCCCGCTGGGCCGCGCTGGTGGCCCGCACGTGAGCACCCTGAAGGTCGGCCTCGAGTTGTACCTGCGGTACGGCCCGGATGCAGTGGCGTCGGTGCGGGGCGCGAGCGGCGTGGAGATCTTCCTCGACCTGAAGCTCCACGACATCCCGGCGACGGTGGCGGCGCGGCGCGGGCTGTGGCCCGGCTGCGCCCGGCGCTGCTGACCGTCCACGCGGCAGCCGGGCCGGCAGCGATCAGGGCCGCCGCCGATGCGGCTCCTGACGCCAGGATCGTCGCGGTGACCGTGCTGACCTCGCTGCAGGAGCCGATCTCGGCCGGATCGGGCTGGCCGGCCCGGTCAGCTCAGGCGGCCCGGCGCCTTGCCGTACTCGCGGTCGAGTCCGGGGCCCGCGGCCTGGTCTGCTCGCCGCAGGAGGTCGCCGCGGTCCGGGCTGAAGTCGGTGACGACATTCTGCTGATCACGCCCGGCGTCCGCCCGGCTGGTGCGGCAGTGAACGACCAGGCGCGGGTGGCCACCCCGGAGGAGGCGCTGCGGTCGGGCGCCGACCTGCTCGTGATCGGCCGCCCGATCACCGGCGCGGCCGATCCCGGCGCCGCTGCGGCGGCTATCGCGGCCTCGCTGCGCCGCGCCGAGGTGCGAGGCTAGCAGTCGCACTTTGGCCGGCCCGAAATTAGCCGGAATACGCAGTCTGCGCGGCCGGCAGTTTGGCTCTCGCGCGGACTTAGCATCCGATCCAGCCCTCGCAAGTCGGACATACCAGTATTTATATAAAATTCACGGTTGCGATGCTCATGTAGAGCTCAGCGGCAATCTCGGCATTCGCTTACCCTTTCGCGACCCCGATCACAACTTCGTATTCACGGGCAGTCAGTACGGCCAGTGCGGCCCTGGCCTGCTCGCTAGACGCCTGAATCGGCAGCCGCCCGGATCATCAGGCGGCGGGTGATCCGCGGCGACAGTTTGCGTCGCCAGCAATGAGTTGGCTGTCGCGCGGACTTAGCATCCTTTTTTTTTTTTTTTTTTTTTTTTTTCACGCTGGTCACGCTGGCCACGGTAGCCAAGCACGCAGCCGGAACTCGCCGCCGGCCAGCCGATTGTCGAGCTGTCCGCCTGCCAGCTGCACGCGCTCGGACAGCCCGACCAGGCCGGTGCCTGAGCCGGGCGCGACCGGAGCGGCAGCCGGGCCGGAAGGCACCGGGTTGCTGATCTCAATCGTGAGCCTGGTCCCGGCCGCTCCGGAGAGGATCACCCGAACTGGCTGGCCTGCTGCATGCTTCCCTGGCGTTGGTGAGCGCCTCCTGGACGACCCGGTAGGCGGTCCGTCCGACTGCAGCGGGCAGCGCCGCCGAGCCGTCCAGCCTGTTGTCCAGCTGGATGTGCGTCCCGGCGCTGCTGGCTTCCTCCATGAGTCCGGGCAGGTCGGCCAGCACCGGCTTCGGATGCTCACTCCAGTCCGCCGCCGATTCGGGGTCCCGCAGGACGGCGATCACGTCGCGCAGCTCGCCGAGCGCCTGGTGCACACTCGCCCGGATCACGCCTGCCGCGCCGGCAAGCTGGTCAGGAGGTGCGTCATGCCGGTACTCCAGCGCCCCCGCATAGCTCGTCACCAGCGACAGCCGATGGGCGAGCACTTCGTGCTATCTCGCGCGCGATCTGAGTCCGCTCGGCCTGACCGGGCGGCGGCTAGCCGCGGCCCTGCTCAGCCTCCGCGGCCCGAGGCACGCTCCCACAATGATGCCACCAGCGAATGTGCGCCTTATTCCATGCGCCCCAGCCGACGAGCGCCGCATATGCGGCGACGACCAAAAGCGCCCACCAGCCAAACGACAAGCCGGTGAGCGGTCGCCAGAGGTTGCGACTTAGCTGCGCCGCGATCCCAATCGCGGCAACACCGGCGGCCACACCGAACGGGCGGCGGAGCGAAACGTGCAGTGCGCCGAAGGTGGCGGCCGGGGTGACAGCAGGCGAGACGGCGGACAGGACCGCGAGTGCGAATGCGCCTGGCACGGGCCAGCGCAGCAGGACGGGCAGCAGGCAGCAGCTCGCTGCGCCAACCACGACGTCGACGGTGAACAGGCCGGTGGCGCCCTGTCCGTCGTACTGGCTCCACACTGTCAGCCCGATCAGGGCCCCGACGCCGACGACGACACCGGCTGACGTGACCGCCAGGCCCTGGTGCCGGCGGAGCAGGCCTGGCTGCAGCGCACTGCCCGAACGGCCGGGTGTCGTACTGGACATCAACGGAAGGCTAGGTCCCGCACGCCGATGGCGGTACCGACCAAAGTCGATGCCGGGCCGGCCTCGTCTGGCCGGCCGTAGACCGTCAGCCGAAGCGCGGACCGCGGCAGGCCCGCGAGGCTAGCCGCCATGGAGAACCGAACCGGGCCCAGCGCCAGGGCCAGATCAGGCGCAGTCCCAATGTCCGAGGTGGCGCCAGTGTCCGAGGTAGCACCAGTGTCCGAGGTCACGCCGGCCAGCTTCGGGCTTGCGTCCGGGCAGATCCACGTTGACGGCTCACTGCCCAGCCCGCGGGTCAGGCTGACGGTCCAGGCAGCGAGCTTTGCCACCCACAACGCTGTTCGGGACTCCGCAGTCCGGTCCGCCCGGCTGCTGGCGGCCGACCGCTACCCAGAGATCACTTTCGTCTCGGCCGCGCTCGAGGAGGACGACGAGGCCTGGCTGCTACGCGGTCGGCTGTCCGTGCGCGGCCACGACCGCCCAGCCGATGTCAGCCTGCGGGCCAGCCGCTGGGACGGGTCGCTACGGGTAGCAGCGACGGCGACTGTTGACCGGTACACCTTGGGATCACCGGGGCACGAGGGCTTGCCGGGCGACGCCTCGACCTGCGGTATGACGTGGCCCGGCCGGCGACGGTGCCCGGCGGGCCCTGGCCGGGGGGCACGCCATGAGCGTCATCGAGGTAGACCGCCTGCATAAGGAATACCGGGCAAAGGTCGCAGTAGAGGAGGTGACGTTCGACGTTCAGGAGGGCGAGATCTTCGGGATCATCGGCCCCAACGGCAAGCAAGACGACGATCACCAAGTGCATTGAGGGCTTGCGCATCCCGGACCGTGGCACCATCCGGGTGCTCGGGCTGAATCCGCAGCGCGACCGCCGTGAACTGCGCGGCTGCTCGGCGGTCAGCTGCAGGAAAGCGCGCTGCCTGACAAGCTGACAGTTGCCGAGGCCATCAGCCTGTACAGCTCGTTCTACACCGCACCCGCTAACGGCGCCGCTTTGCTTGACGGCCTCGGCCTTGCTGCCGTGCGCAATCGCCCGTACCGCAAGCTATCGGGCGGCCAGAAGCAGCGCCTGTCAATCGCGCTGGCGCTCATCGGCCAGCCCCGCATCGCGATGCTCGACGAGCTCACGACCGGCCTGGACCCGCAGGCCAGCGCGGTAACTGGTCACTCATCGGGTCGTGAACGGCGTGACATCCTGCTCGTCACACACTTCATGGAAGAAGCCGAGCGGCTCTGTTACGGCTCATCTGGTCACCGCGGGCCGCGTCGCGGCGGCGGACAGCCCGGCCAGCGCTCATCGCCAGCGTCGGCCTGGAGCAGCGGATCCACTTTCGCCCCTCGGGCCCGCTGGCTGACGGGCTGCTGGCCGCTGTCCCTGGCGTCACGACCGTGGCCCAGACAGGTGGCGAGGTGACCGTCATAGGCACCGGCGATGTGGTCGGCGCAGTCGTGTTCGCGCTGGCACGGGCGGGGATCGTCGCCGAGCGGCTTGACGTGCAGCGCGCCAGCCTTGAGGACGCCTTCGTCGCGCTGACTAGCGCGCCTGATTCTCGCTCGTTCACCGAGGAAGGAACCCGACGATGATTGCCACCCGGTCAGCACTAGGCCGGCTCGCTATTACTGAGGCCAAGCTGCTGCTGCGCGAGCCGGTCGCCTTGTTCTGGGGCTTCGCGTTTCCGATCGTCCTGCTCATCATCATGGGAGTGTCGGCGCCGAGGCCGCAGGCCGACCTCGGCGGGCTCCGGCTTGTCGATGTCTACGAGCCGGTGGTCATCACGTTCGTCATCGCCGTGCTCGCGCTCCAGGGCATGCCTGCGGCGCTGGCGTCCTACCGCGAGCGCGGGGTGCTTCGACGGCTCGCCCTGACCCCGGCGGGCCCGCTACGCGTCCTCGGCGCCCAGCTCGGCGTCAACTTCGCCGTCGCGATGGCAACGACGGCCGGGATTCTGATCGTCGGCCGGCTGGCCTTTGGCGTGGCCCTGCCCGGCACCTGCCGGCATTCCTAGCCGTGCTGGCTCTGCTCACCTGCGCGATGCTGGCGATCGGGCTGCTCGTCACGGCGCTTGCCCCGACGGGTCGGACCGCCAGCGTGATCGGCGCACTGCTGTTCTTCGTGCTGATGTTCTTCGCTGGCCTGTGGATCCCGCGCGCGCTGATGTCTGAGGCTCTGCGGCAGGCGAGCAACTACACGCCGCTCGGTGCTGGCGTGCGTGCCATGCAGGACAGCATCTTCGGCGGCGGCCCGGCACTGGCCCCGCTAGCGCTGCTTGGCGCGTACGCGGTCATGTCGGCCGCGGTCGCGGTCAGGGTGTTCCGCTGGCAGTGAAGCACGACGGAGCCGAGCGAGGGCACGTCCGTCGGGCGGACCCCGCGCGCGGGATCGGCGCCGATTAGCGGACTGATCGGTCCGTATCCAAGGCGCTGGTCAGCGGCCTGCGATGTATCGCAGGAAGCCAGAAAATTGCGCTACAGGCGAAAATTCAACTACGCTGTGTACGCGACCTTCTACTGCGCGTCATATTGGATAATTTGTGCCGGTGCAAACGGGGGTTCACGTTGCCGAGCCGGGCGTAACTCGCTAGTTTCCCCTCGCGGAGCGACTTTTTCGATACGAAACCCGAGGTGACCTCGCGTGGCTCTTCCTCCACTTACTCCCGAGCAGCGGGCAGCGGCCCTTGAGAAGGCTGCCCAGGCCCGTAAGGACCGTGCGGAAGTAAAAAACAGGCTCAAGCATGGCTCGACGTCCCTTCCTGAGGTGCTCAAGGAGGGGCAGACCGACGATGTCGTGGGCAAGATGAAGGTCTCAGCGCTGCTGGAGTCCATGCCGGGCGTCGGCAAGGTGCGGGCGAAGCAGATAATGGAGCGGCTGGGCATTGCGGAGTCGCGGCGCGTCCGCGGCCTGGGCGCCAACCAGCGCAGCGCGCTGGAGAGTGAGTTCGGCGGAGACATCTGACCAAGAAGGACGAGCCAGGGAGGGGGCCGCGGGAAGCATGCTCGCAGCCGAGCCGCGCGGGCTGCGCCGCGGTGCCCCCGTCCCCGCCCGGCTGACGGTGCTGTCCGGCCCGTCGGCAGTCGGCAAGAGCACCGTGGCAGCGCGCCTGCGGCGCGAGTGCCCGTGGATCTGGCAGTCCGTCTCGGTTACGACCCGGCCGCCGCGGCCTGGCGAAATGGACGGCCGCGAATATTTCTTCGTCACCGAGGCCGAATTCGAGAGAATGGCAGCGGCTGGCGAACTGCTCGAATCGGCGCAGTTTGCCGGCAACCGGTACGGCACGCCGCGCGCCCCGGTTCAGCAGCGGATCGACGCGGACGCGCCGGCGCTGCTGGAGATCGACGTGGCAGGCGCACGGCAGGTGCGCGCGGCCGTGCCGGACGCCCTGCTCATCTTCCTGGCCCCGCCGTCATGGGAGGAGCTGGAGCGCCGGCTGATCGGCCGGAACACCGAGTCGGCGGAGGCGATCAGCCGCCGGCTGGAGGCCGCCAGGACCGAGCTGGCCGCCAGCGACGAGTTCGACATCACGCTGGTCAATACATCTGTCGAGGATGTCTGCGACCAGCTGGTAGCCTTGTTGCTGGCCCAGTATGGCAATGCCGGGGCGAGACCTTGCGGAGCAAGGCATTCACTGAATCCAGATCTGGAAGGCACACGTTGGCAGCGACTCCGGCAGCAGAAGGCATCATTAACCCGCCGATCGACGACCTGCTGGAGGTCGTCGACAGCAAGTACGGCCTGGTGATCATGGCGTCGAAGCGGGCGCGGCAAATCAATGCCTATTACGCCCAGCTCGGCGAGGGCCTGCTGGAGTACGTCGGCCCGCTGGTCGAGACCAGGGTCCAGGAGAAGCCGCTGTCCATCGCGCTGCGCGAGATCAGCGAGCGGCTGCTCAGCGCGGAGAAGCCCGACCAGGTCTGACCTCACGCGGCTGCCGCCACGCTAGGGGCTGTCCGTGCGTATCGTCCTCGGGGTATCTGCCGGGATTGCCGCCTATAAGGCTTGTGAGCTGCTGCGGCTGCTGACCGAGTCCGGTCACCGCGTCAGCGTCGTCCCGACGCCCGCAGCACTCAACTTCGTCGGCGCCGCCACCTGGGCGGCGCTGTCTGGCGAGCCGGTCCCGATCAGTCCGTGGGAATCGGTGCACGAGGTCCCGCACGTCCGGCTCGGCCAGGAAGCCGACCTGGTCATCGTCGCCCCGGCCACCGCTGACCTGATGGCGCGCGCCGCCGCGGGCAGGTCCGATGACCTGCTGACCGCGGTCCTGCTGACCGCGCGCTGCCCGGTAATCTTCGCGCCCGCCATGCACACCGAGATGTGGGAGCACCCGGCCACCAGGGCCAACGTCGCCACCTTGCGCAACCGCGGCTGCATCGTGCTGGATCCCGCTTCGGGCCGGCTGACGGGACAGGATTCCGGGCCGGGCCGGCTGCCCGAGCCCGCCGAGCTGTTCTCGGTAGCGCAGCGGGTACTCGCCAGGGGCACGGGCCGCCGATGCTCGGCAGACCTGGCCGGGCGCACGGTGCTGGTCTCCGCCGGCGGCACCAGGGAGGAACTCGACCCGGTCCGCTACCTGGGCAACTGGTCCTCGGGCAAGCAGGGCTACGCGCTGGCACGCACGGCGGCGAGCCGCGGCGCCGCGGTCACGCTGGTAGCCGCCAACACCGAGCTGCCCGACCCGGCCGGCGTGCGCGTCATCCGGGTGCACCTCGGCCAGCCAGCTGCGCGACGCGATGCTCGCTGAGGCCGGGAGCGCCGACGCGATCGTGATGGCCGCCGCGGTAGCCGACTTCCGGCCCGCGGCCCGCAGCGACGGCAAGATCAAGAAGACGGGCGCGGCGCCCGAGCCGATCGTGCTGCCGAGAACCCCGACATCGTCCGGATCTCGTGGCAGCCCGGCAGCGGCCGGGCCAGCTGATTGTCGCGTTCGCCGCCGAGACCGGCGACGTGCTGGCCAACGGCCGCGCCAAGCTGGCGCGGAAGGGCTGCGACCTGCTCGTCGTCAACCAGGTAGGGAACGGGCTGGCCTTCGGGACTGCCGACAACGAGGCCACGGTGCTGGGCGCCGATGGCACCGAGGTCAAGCTGCCCCGCGCGGCCAAGGACGAGATCGCGGACGCGATCTGGGACCTAGTCGCCGGCGGCTCAGCTAGCTGGCGGCTAATCGGCAGCCCACCCGGCGCCAGCAGCGCTACACCGGTACAATTCGGCGAGGATCTCGGAGAGGTCACCAGCGGACGCACCGCGGCCGAACCGCTGTCATGCAAAGCTCAAGCAGAAGAAAAGGTGTCTAGTGGCACGTCGTCTCTTTACTTCCGAGTCCGTCACTGAGGGTCATCCCGACAAGATGGCGGACCAGATCAGTGACGCCATTCTGGACGCCATGCTCAAGGGCGATCACCGCAGCAGGGTGGCTGTCGAGACGCTGATCACCACCGGCCAGGTGCATGTGGCCGGCGAGGTGACGACCGACACCTATGTCGACATTCCGGGCATCATCCGGGAGAAGATCCTGGAGATCGGCTACGACTCCTCGGCCAAGGGCTTCGACGGCTCCACCTGCGGCGTGCAGGTCTCGATCGGCTCGCAGTCGCCTGACATCGCGCTGGGCGTAGGCGAGGCAGTCGAGCACCGCGAGGGCGAGGGCTCGGACGAGCTGGACCGGCAGGGCGCCGGGGACCAGGGCCTGATGTTCGGCTATGCCTGCCGCGACACCCCGGAGCTGATGCCGCTGCCGATCATGCTGGCGCACCGGCTGGCCCGGAGGCTGTCGGAGGTGCGCCGCAGCGGCGAGGTGCCCTACATCCGGCCGGACGGCAAGACTCAGGTCACCATCGAGTACGCCGGCGACCAGGCCGGTCCGGCTCGACACCGTGGTCGTCTCCACCCAGCACGCCCCCGCCATCGACCTGGCCGGGCTGCTCACGCCGGACATCCGCGAGCACGTGGTCGAGCCGGTGCTGGCCAGCCTGGATCTCGACACGACCGGTTACCGGCTGCTGGTCAACCCGACCGGCCGGTTCGAGATCGGCGGCCCGATGGGCGACGCCGGGCTGACCGGCCGCAAGATCATCATCGACACCTACGGCGGCATGGCCCGGCACGGCGGCGGCGCGTTCTCCGGCAAGGACCCGTCCAAGGTGGACCGCAGCGCCGCTTACGCGATGCGCTGGGTAGCGAAGAACGTCGTGGCCTCCGGCCTGGCGGACCGCTGCGAGGCGCAGGTCGCCTACGCGATCGGCAAGGCCAAGCCGGTCGGCCTGTTCGTCGAGTGCTTCGGCACCGAGCAGGCGCCGGTCGAGCGGATCCAGGACGCCGTGCTGCAGGTCTTCGACCTCCGGCCGGCCGCGATCATCCGCGACCTGGACCTGCTGCGGCCGATCTACTCGCAGACTGCCGCGTACGGCCACTTCGGCCGCGAGGAGCCCGACTTCTCCTGGGAGCGGACCGATCGGGCGGACGCACTGCGGTCGGCGGCCGGCGCCTAGAGTCGGTTGCGGCCTCCGGTCGGGCATGCGCGCCGTTGTCCTGATCACGAACAGTAGTATCGGTATTGGGTAATTTGTAGATATCGCGGCATTCGTTGTGGTATTGCCGTACATCTTTGCCTATATCGAGCCAATCCCGATGTGGACTGGTGAGGATGTCGTCGTCTGATGGGCGCGGCGCGGCCGGCAAGGCCGAGTTGCCGCGGAGCCCGGATCAGGCAGCGTCGTGATGGCAGGCAGCCAACGACGCTGGCGGAGTGGCGCGGAGCCTGACCCCTGGTTCGGCCCGGGACCGAAGCTGCCTGACGCTGCGGACCCGCGCCGAGCGCCGCCGACCGGGCGGACGCCGGTCGGCGTCGGCCGGAGCGGCCCGGCTCTGCCGAGCTGCCGACGGCGGCGTGCCACCCTGGCCGAGTGGTTCCTGCGGACCGGCCGGGCCGCGCTGCTGCCGGACTCGATGACAGTGGCCTCGGACGAGGACGAGTCCAGGCGCCGGAGCGGAGCATGACGCCCGGCTGCGGCGGCCGGCGCGCCGCCCTGGGCCGGCGAGACCACCGGATCAGGCGCGGGGAGCCGCCGCCCTGGGAGACCGGACCGTGGCCAGGTCCCGGCGCAGCAGGGCGTCGCCGGACGGCCGACGGACCTGCACGCCGGCAGCCTTGCACCCGGCGCTTCTGGAACGGCGGTCCCGCCGGAGGCGGCCGGCAGCGCTGCGAGCCAGCCGGCCGCATCAGCGTGCCCGGTCGGCGCGCGCCGTGCTGGTCGCCGGCTTGTTCCGCTGGTCGTTCCCGGCCTTGTGGTCGGCCTCCTCGGCCTGCGCCGGAGCAGCCCGGAGAGCCCGGCAGGCGGGCCTCGTGCTGGCCATCGCGGCATCGCTGGCATGGGCCGTGGTCATCGTCGTGGTGGTCGGCCAGCACCCGGCGGCTCGTCTGGCGTGTGCAGCTACCCGGCAGCCGTGCATCAGGCGTACGCGAGGGCGATGGCCGACCTTAGCGGCAATGCCCAGGCGCGACGCAGGCAGCCGATCTCGGCCGGGCGGCGAGCCGGGCCAACGCCGCCGCGGCCGCGGCGGCGGCCGGGACATCCGGGTGCGCACCGCCCTATTCGCGATGGCAACGGACTTGCAGCAGGCCAGGGCCGACGTGATCGCGAACCGGCCAGTTCCAGCCTCGCTGCGCGACGCACTCAGCGCCGACGGCGCCCGCTCACTGGATCCTGCGCGAGCTGACGTGCCTCCGACCGCCGGCGACGCGCGCTCGGCTAGTCGTGACCGCTCTGATAGGACAGAACCGTGTCGGGTCAGGCGCCGCAGGCGAGCCGGAAGACGGCCCGCAGCCGTGCCGCCCGCCAGCCTGCCGCCGAGCTGCCCGTCGCCAGGGTCGCCGTCGACATCTCGCTGCCGCACCTGGACCGGCCGTTCGACTACCTGGTGCCGGACACGCTGGCCGAGATGGCGGTGCCCGGCACGCCAGGTCCGGGTCCGGTTCGCCGGGCAGCTGACCGGCGGATTCGTGCTCGAGCGGCTGGCGGAAGCGATCATGAGGGCAAGCTCGGCTACCTGGAGCGCGTGGTGTCGCCCGAGCCGGTGCTGACGCCGGAGATCGCCGGGCTGGCCAGGGCCGTGGCCGACCGGTACGGCGGCACGATGGCCGACGTGCTGCGGCTCGCATCCCGCCGCGGCACGCCGCAGCGCAGCAAGGCCGCGTCAACCTGCAGCGGCCTGCCGGCCTGGCATGCGGCGCCGGCCGCTCGGCCTGCAGGGCCCGCTGCCAGGCCAGGCCCGCAGGCTCGGCTGCCGGGCTGCTGGGGCCGGTACCCGACGGGCCGTCCTTCCTGGCGGCGCTGGCGGCCGGCCGCAGCCCGCGCGCCGTCTGGTCGGCGCTGCCGGGCCGGGCTGGCCGGACGAGATCGCGCTGGCGGTCGCCGCCGCCGCCGCCTCCGGCCGCGGCGCGCTCATCGTCGTCCCTGACGCGCGCGACCTGGGCTCGTCGACGCCGCCCTGAGCCGCACGCTCGGGCCGGGCCGGCACGTGGTGCTGTCGGCCAGCCTCGGCCCGGCCGAGCGGTACCGGCGCTGGCTCGCGGCGGCCAGGCGGCGAGGTCCGGTCGTTGCCGGGACGCGGTCGGCCATGTTCGCGCCGGTGGCCGGGCCTCGGCCTGGTCGTGCTCTGGGACGAAGGCGACGACCTGCACGCGGAGCCGCGCGCGCCGTATCCGCACGCGCGCGAGGTGCTGGCGCTGCGCGCGCACCGGGCCCGCAGCGCGGCGCTGATCGGCGGTTTCGCCAGGACGGCCGAGGCCGCCCAGCTGATCGCGGCCGGCTGGGCGCGGCCGCTGGACGCCGGCCGCGCCGTGGTCCGGCAGTTCGCCCCGGCCGTGCACCCGGCCGGCGACGGAGGCGGAGCTGGCCAGGGACGAGGCAGCCAGGTCGGCGCGGCTGCCGAGCATCGCGCTGCGCACGGCCCGGGCAGCGCTGGAGACGGGCCGGTGCTGTTCCAGGTGCCGCGGCGCGGCTACCTGGCCGCGGTGGCCTGCGAGCGCTGCCACGCCCGGGCCCGGTGCAGCTGCGGCGGCCCGGCCGAGCTGCCCGGGCCCGCAGGCGCCGCTGCGCTGCGGCTGGTGCGGCTCGGCGATCGGCCGCAGCTGCCGCCGCTGCGGCCACCAGGGCCTGCGCGCGCTGGTCACCGGTGCCCGCCGGACCGCTGAGGAGCTCGGCCGCGCGTTCGCCCGGGTGCCGGTGCTCACCTCCGGCGGCAGCCAGGTCCTGGACCGGGTCGGCAGCGAGCCGGCCGTGGTCGTCGCCACTCCGGGCGCCGAGCCGGTGGCCGACGCCGGTTACCGGCGGCCGTCCTGCTCGACGGCTGGGCGCTGCTCGGGCTGGCCAGCCTGCGGGCGGCCGAGGAGGCACTGCGCCGGTGGATGAACGCAGCCGCGCTGGTCCGGCCGGCCGGCGAGGGCGGCAGCGTGGTCGTCGTCGCCGACGGCGCTCAGCCGGCCGTGCAGGCGCTGATCCGCTGGGACCCGGCAACCTTCGCCGACCGTGAGCTGCTGAGCGCGCCGAGCTGCGGTTCCCGCCGGCCGCCCGGATGGCATCGGTGAGCGGGCCCGCCAGGCGCGGTCGCCGCCCTGCTGGCCGCGGCCGCGCTGCCGCCGAACGCCGAAATCCTCGGGCCGCTGCCGGTCAGCGGACAGTCCGGCGGCCAGGCGAGCCGGATGCGATCCGGGGCCATCCGGCTCGGCCGGGCCTGAATCATCCGGTATCTGGTGCGGGTGCCCAGGTCAGAGGGCGCGGCGCTGGCCCTGCGCTGCGCGCCGGCCAGGCCGCGAGGAGCGCGGCCAAGGAGCCGGGCGCGGTCCGCGTCCAGCTGGACCCAGCCGCGCTGATCTGACTACGTACCGTCCAGGCCGTAGGGTACTTGGGTGACCAACTCACCGGGCGGCCAGCGGACGCGGCCAGAATCGCGGGCGCCGGACTCGCGGCCGCCGCCCGCGCGGGACCGCCCGCGGATGCCCCCGGTCCGGCTCGCGCCGCGCGACGAGCTGGCCGCGGCGGCCAGGGTCGCGCCGTTGCTGCGGGCCGCCCGCGACCTGGGCGCCTGGGCGCCGAGCATCCTGAGGTCTCGCAAGCCAGGTGCTGGACGGCAGCGACGCGGAGCGCGCCGCCGAGGCGCTGGAACTGACCCTGGACGAGCTGGACGCCGCCTGGCAGGTCGTCGCCGCCGCGAGCGGGCCGCGACGCGCGGCGCAGCCAGGCCGGCATCGTGCCGCTGGCCACCGCCAGCGCCGAGGATGTGCTGAGGGAGTGGGACGCGCCGCTCGCGGCGCTGCTGGCGGCCGAGGAACTCGACGGCCTGGCGACCGCGCTGTACACGGTGGGCGCGCCGGTCCGGATCGACGCGCTGTTCGATGCCTACTCGGCGGCGGCAGGCAGCAGTCGGCTGACAGGCCAGCCGCCGCGGCGGTGACTCAGGCCAGCGCTGGACGGCAGGGCGCCGGCGCCGACGAAGCGGCCGCCCTGTCGCACGCGCTGGAGACGCTGGCCGACCTCGGCGTGGTCGAACTCGGCACCGAGGAGAACGCGGGCGGCCTGACCGTGGTGCTGTCGCCGCTCGGCGTCTGGGGAGTGCACCGCCGGCTGCTCGCGCAGGGCTGGCACGTGCCGGTGCTCGGCGCGGCGGACCGCGACGGCGCGGTCGGGCTGCTGATGACGCTGGCCAGCTGCGATGCCGAGGACGGCGAGTCGAAGATCAACGAATGGCTGGTCGGCCGGCCGGAGGAGCAGGCCGCCGCCGAGCTGATCGCGGCTGCCGCGCACGGCACGCCCGGCCTGCGCGGCGCCGCCTTCGCGGTGCTGGACCGGATCGGCAAAGCGGCCACCGAGGAGGTCCGGGCCGCGCTGGACGAGCCGCTGCTGCGCGCGCACGCCGCGGTCTGGCTGCACGAGCATGGCGAAGATGCCGAGCTGGGCCCGGCCGACCGCACCTGGCTGCTGGTCGACCTCGGCGCCGGCCTGCTGGAGGAGGCCGACCCGCGGGATGTGGTCGCCGAGCTGCTGCCCGAGGTGGCGCCGGAGGCGCAGGCCGAGATCGTCGCCGGGCTGTGGCAAGTGCGGCATCCCGGCGTGATCGACCTGCTGACGACGCTGAGCGAGCATCACCCCGATCCCGGCGTGGCCAGGGCGGCGCGCAAGGCCGCGTTCAAGGCCCGCTCGCCGGGTGCGGGCGGTGCTCGCCGGCTTCGTAGACTTGACCACAGCTGCGCCGCGCCGACCGGCGGTCAGCTGACGCTGCGCCATGCGTGGAGGAACGTGGTGAGTATCAGGCCGATCCGCCTGTTCGGCGACCCGGTGCTGCGGACGGCGGCCGACCCGGTCACCACGCTTCGACGCCGAGCTGCGCAAGCTGGTCAAGGACCTCACCGACACCATGATGGACGCGCCGGGCGTCGGCCTGGCCGCCCCGCAGATCGGCGTCGGCCTCCGGGTGTTCACCTACTACGTCGATGACGTGCTCGGGCACGTGATCAACCCGACCCTGGACCTGTCCGATCAGCTGGAGGTCGACGACGAGGGCTGCCTGTCCTTCCCCGGCCTGGCCTACCCGACGAGCAGGTCGCTTCGGCGTGGTGGCCAAGGGCTTCGACATGCACGGCGAGCCGGTCACCGTGGAGGGCACCGGCCAGCTCGCCCGGTGCGTGCAGCACGAGACCGACCATCTGGACGGCGTGCTGTTCATCGACCGGCTCGACGCGGCGCAGCGCAAGCTGGCGATGAAGGAGATCCGGGCCTCCGAATGGTGGGGCGAGCCGGTCCCGCTGGTCAAGGTGTCGCCGCACCCGACGCACGGCAAGGCCTTCTAGCGCATGCGCCTGGTCTTCGCCGGCACGCCCGCCGCAGCCGTGCCGTCGCTGGACGCGCTGCTGAAGTCCGGGCATGAGGTCGCAGCGGTGGTCACCAGGCCGGATGCCAGGGCGGGCCGCGGCCTGAAGCTCGGCCGACAGCCCGGTCGCCGAGCGGGCCGCCGAGGCCGGGATCGAGATGCTGAGGCCGGCCCGGCCGTCCGATCCCGAGTTCCAGGCCAGGCTGCGCGAGATCGGGCCGGACTGCTGCCCGGTGACCGCCTACGGCGCGCTGCTGCCGCAGTCCGCGCTCGACATCCCGCGGCACGGCTGGGTCAACCTGCACTTCTCGTGCTGCCGGCCTGGCGCGGCGCGGCGCCGGTGCAGCACGCGATCCTGCACGGCGACGATGTCACCGGCGCGACGACGTTCCGGATCGTCCGCGAGCTCGAC
>CAWEEY010000012.1:0-113841 GCA_963808215.1 uncultured Actinomycetota bacterium | reverse complement strand
ACCTGAGGTCGCGGCCGCGCTGTCCGCGGCCCAGGCCGCCGGGCTGACCGCGGTCACCTTGTCGACAGTCGCCGATCTTCGCGTGCTGGCGCCCGACCCAGTGCGCGGTCTGCGGGCCGCGCGCCAGTTCAAGCCAGGCGAGGCGTACGCCGATCACCGGCGTCAGCTTGACCAGATCAGCCGAGTGGTGGCAGCCAGTGGCGCGCAGGTGGCCGTCACAGCGGCGGACATCGCGAGCGCCCAGGCCGACGGACGGACCGCGGTCCTGATCAGCTGCGAAGGCGGCGACTTCCTCGAAGGCGAGATAGCCCGGCTGACCGAGGCCAGAGCCGCAGGCGCGTCATCGCTGACCCTGGTGCACTACCGGGTCAACGAGATCGGTGACGTGCAGACTGAGGAGCCGGTGCACGGCGGGCTGACAGCATTCGGCCGCGAGGTCGTCGCCGAATGCAACCGCCTCGGCGTGATCGTCGACTGTGCGCACGCGACCTTCGAGACGACACTCGGCGTGCTCGAGGTATCCAGCCAGCCGGTCATGATCTCGCATAGCCACCTGGACCACGCCGAGCGGCACCACCCGCGTCTGCTCAGTGCTGGCCATGCCCAGGCGGTCGCCGAAGCTGGCGGGCTTATCGGTGCATGGCCATCCGGCGTCACGAGCACCAGTCTGGACGACTTCGCAGATGAGGTAGCGCGGCTGGCCGATCTCGTCGGCGTCGATCATGTCGGCATCGGGACGGACATGGACGCCAATTACCGACCGGTTCTCAGAAGCTACGCAGACTTCGCCGCGCTGCCGCAGTTGCTCGCCAGACGAGGCATGAGCGACACCGAGACCGGCAAGATCCTCGGCGGCAACGCCCTTGCATTGCTCCGCCGGGTGGCCGGCTAGTCGCAGAGCCTTTGCACGCCCTAGTTGAATTCGACGGATCTCCTTGCGGCCGATACTGACGCGGGGTTGTCGTGACGCTGCCGGCATGTGCGCCGGGACTGGCAGTATTGCTCGCCTTTGCGATCAGGCAACACGACGGAGGTGTCGAATCCGGCGACCACGATCATGCTGATGGCTGTCAGCAGGGGCCTTCTCGGTGCGAACGACCTCGCGCGCAGGCCTACAGCTGTTGTTCACAGTCTTGGGCTCGTGGACCCGCTGGAAGAAGCTCGGCTGCCCGACTGGCGCGTATTTACGGGGGAGGTTCGTCAAGCCCTGGTCGGTCGAGGAGTCCAGTCTGCCAAGCACTGCAGAGGGCGTTGGCTAGGTGCATCTGGCGGGGGGTCTGGCAGGAGACGCGGACGAGGTCGGGGCTGGCGACGATGATGGCCAGGGCGCGGGCGCGGGACGTGGCGACGTTGAGGCGGTGGAGGTCGTAGAGGAACTCCATGCCGCGGGGCGCGTCGTCGGCGGATGAGGTGGCCATCGAGTAGATCACGACAGGCGCTTCGCGGCCCTGGAACTTGTCGACCGTGCCGACCTGCAGGCCGGTGAGACCGGCCCCGACGGCCGCGGACTGAATAGCCCGGATCTGCGCGTTGTACGGGGTCACGACCATGATCTGTTCGACGCCGATCGGCGCGAGCTCGCCGGACCGGTTGCGCCACTGGCGGCCGAGCAGGCTGCGGACGAGTTCGGCGACGACAGCGGCTTCTTCGGGCGAGGCGTTCGTGTTGCCCTCGTGCGGCACCTCGATGACGCGCAGGCCAGCGCCGGAGAGCGGAGGATCGCCGAGGATCTCCTGGCGGTCGAGATCAGGGCATCGCGGTCAGCTTGCCGTCGTAGAAGGTCTCCGACGTGAACCGGCATAGGTCCGGGTGCATCCGCCAGGTCTTGTCGATCAGCAGGCCCGCGTCCGGCGGCATCGTGGCGCGGTCGCCCAGGATGTGCTCCAGCGCCGACGACGCCTGAGCCGGGCGGGTGCGCTGCCTGGCTCGGCTGGGCGAGCTGCTGCGGGTCGCCGAGTAGCACGACATTCCGCGCCGCGCCTGCCACGGCGAGCACGTTGGCCAGCGACATCTGGCCCGGCTTCGTCCACGAACAGCGTGTCCACGCTGCTCTGGAGCTCGGGCCGGGCCCACATCCAGGTCGTGCCTGCGGCTACGTCCAAGTCGCCGTCGGCGATGCCGCTGACTAGCTTCGGGTAGTCCAGGACTGAGCGTCGGGATGCAGGAACGGGTTGTCCTTGTCGGCGCGCTGGCCGACTCTCGGGGCTGCGAGCCTGACGAGCTGCCGCGTGTTTGAACACCGCATCGATCAGGTTGCAGATCACCGCGTGGGACGGGCCGGTGATGCCGACAGCCCGGCCTTCCTTGATCAAGGCGAGGATCTGCTCCGCGCCGGTGTAGGTCTTGCCGGTCCCGGCGGCCCCTGGATCGGCAGGTAGGAGTTCCCGAGCGACAGAGCGAGCCGGACAGCCGCGTCCTGCGCCGACTCGCCGGCGCTGCGGAGCGGCAGCGGTTCCGCGGAAACGTCGGCCGGCGGGCGGCGCAGCAGCAGCGCAGTCGCGGCGTCGAGTCCAACCAGACCATCGGCCAGCACACGAGAGCCAAGATCGCGCAGCCGCTCGGCTTGCAGCTGGTTCCGGGCGGCCCGCCCTGGACAAGCGCCGACGGCAGCGGCCCGTCGTAGTCGCGGCCGACCTTCAGCACGATCTCGCCGCGCGCGTCGTCGACCGAGTCCACGACAAAGCCCCGGCCTGTGATCGGATCCTCGGCCTGCGACAGCGGCCCGAACTTATGCTCCTGCGGCGGGAACGAGAACTGCCGCAGTACCGACCGCTTCACCGACCCGACGACAGCCCCGCCGGACAGCAAGCCAAGCGCGTCTGGCTCGTTCACCAGATCCGACGACGACAGCGTCCGGACGTAGAAGTAGCGCCACCAGGCGGGCTTGTTCTCCCGCCGGTGCCACTCCAGCAGGTCGGCCAGCAGGGCGACGGCTGCCTGCTCGGAGTCCGCTCAGACGGCTGCGCAGGAACGGACGACAGCAACGCCGAGCGCAGCCGCGTTACCTCCGAATCCTCGCCATCGCGCTCAGGCTCCGCCACCACCGGCCGCGGCAGTTCCGCCAAGCTAAGACCGAGCCGAGCCGCGAGCTGAGGACGAAGCGACTCGAGCCAGTCCCGCAGCGCCAGCGTGGCCCGGCAGTCGTCCTCGTTGTAGCCCGCGATCACCTCTGTAGCTGCCGCTTCGCAGGCGCGGAGGCCGAGCCGTCCTCGTCAGCGCCGCCTCGAACTCCACCAGCGCCGCCGTCGCCTCCCGCAACCCGACAACCCGCGAGTACCCGCACAACGGCTCGAGCCGCTTGATCGAGTACGACTCCACCCCGGCCTGCAGCCCCTGCCGCACCACCCGGTACAGGTCCACGAACACCCCGAGCCGGAACAGCTCGTCCACCTCGTCCTCGCGCGTCGCGAACCGCCCCATCAGCCGCCCGACGGCCTCCTGCCGCGTCTCGTGCAGCTCGCTGAGGTGATCAACCGCCGTCGGCTCGTAGTGGTTGTAGTGGTACACGTGCAGCCCCGGCCGCCGCGCCCGCCGCTCCGGTGATGAAATCGATCAGCTCCTCGAACGCCCGCTTCTCACCCGCGCGGTCGAACGCCCAGAACTGCGTGTACCGCGGCGGCCGTTCCGCCGTATCCACGATCCCGAACAGGTACTGCAGCCCGAACTCGCGCCCGTCCTCCGAGTAGTACCGCGCCCCCTCGATGTCGAAGAACAGGTCACCCTCCGCCGGCTCCGGCAGCGCCAGCAGCCCGCGATTCGGCACCAGCTCACCGTCAGGGTCACGATCGGGTTCCAGCAGCTCGTAGGCGATAACTCCGGCGTCTTCGCTGGCAACCTGCAAAATCGCCTGGGAACGGGCACGTTCCAGCGACTCCCGGCTCGTCCCGCGCAGCGTCGGGAGCGGGTCAAGGGCAGCGAAGCCCCGGCGGGTCGGGACCCCTGCCTCCTTCAGCCGCCGGCGCTGACCCTTCGTGATCCCCGCGACCAGGGACAGGTCATCGTCGGCCCGCCGCCGCGCGGTACACGCATCGCTCCACCGGCAGATCGCGCAGTGCTCGACCGGCTCGGGGTAGGTGTCGGCCGGCGGGTTCGCCCCGGTGTCGGCGTCGATGAACTCGGTCAGCAGCCTCCGCGTCTGCCGCTCGTAGGCGGCGAAGTCGGCGACCTTGAACGAGGCCAGTTCCCCGGTGCCGAGCGCCAGGTGCAGCCACCGCGGCGCGATACCGCCCTGGAGGTCCGCGAGCAGCTGAGAGTAAAACGCCGTCTGCGCCACCGCCCGGCCCTTCGCCGACCGCGCCAGCTTGGCGTCAACGACCTCGTACCGCGTCGCCGTCCAGGCCGCGGCTCGCCGTCCGGCGCGTCGATCAGCTCCGCGCGCACCAGGAAGTCCGGGAAGCCCAGCAGCGCAGGCTGCCCGTCAGACGGCGCCCGAGTCAGCACGCCCTGGTAGATCACATCCGCACCGCACGACAGCGCGGCTGCGGTGGCGGCAGCCCCAGCGGCCACGTTCCCCTGTTGGAGAGATCTCGACGACCGTGCAGGCCACGATCACGGAAGCCTTGCAGGACCTCTTTCTCATGGGCTTCGCCGCGCGCGACGAGGTCCTCGAACCCGGCGTCGTAGGCGCGCGGCGGCGAGATCACGCCCCGCGCGCGCAGCAGGTCCAGCCGGGTCAGGTGCCGGCAGGCCAGGAAGTTGGCAACGTCGCTGGCCGACAGGCGGACCCGGTCATCGATGATCCTCATGGCCGAGTTCTAACACCTCCGGCCGCTTGGCCGTGCATAGCCGTGGCATTTGACATCGCCTGGGTGGACAATGCCGCTGTGCGGAGCTATGTCGGAGTGACCGACGATGACTGGTACAGGTTCCTGGCGGCACGTCCGTACTTGAATGAGGTGAACTTCTGGCAGCCGTCGGGTGGCCGCACGTTCCGTGCGCTGACAATCGGCGAGCCATTCTTCTTCAAGACGCACTTCCCGCACAACCGTGTTGTTGGCGGTGGCTTTTACAGCGATTTCGCGGCGATGACTGCCAGCGAAGCCTGGGAGTACTTTGGCGAAGGCAACGGCACAGCGACCCTGGAGCAGATGCTGGCTCGGATCGCGCATTACCGCCGAACGCCGCTCGCTCCTGGCGAAGATCCGGTCATCGGCTGCGTCTTTATCAGGGACGTGCGATTCTTCCCGCCTGACGAAGTCGCTGCGCCGCCACCGGAGTTTGCCCGCAACGTCGTCCAGGGCAAGACGTATGACTTGTCGAGCCCGTCGGTCTCCGGTTATTTTCGCGAGTTGATCCGGATGCTCGGTGTCACTGTCCAGATCGACTTCTCCGAGCCGTGGCATCGCCAGGGTCCGGTCTTTGGCGATCCGCGACTCGTGCCTCAGCGACTGGGTCAGAACGCCTTCCAGGCGCGGGTCCTGACGGCTTACGAACGCAGATGCGCAATTACTGGCTCCAAGATCCAGCCTGTTCTCCAGGCAGCCCACATCCGGCCGGTCACGAGGGGTGGTGAGCATCGTCTGGACAATGGCATGCTCCTGAAGTCCGACGTCCACACCTTGTTCGACCGCGGCTACCTTGCAGTCGATCCGAAGTTCCGGCTACACGTCAGTCCGCGGCTTCGTGAAGAGTTTGGCAATGGAGAGCAGTTCTACGCGCATGCAGGCGAGCCAATACTGGTTCCCCCTCGGCGCGCCGACCGGCCGAGCGCAGACTTTCTGGAGTGGCACCTCAGCGAGATCTTTAAGCCTGCCTGAAGGCGCGGCGGCCGCGAGCCCGCCAGCCGGATCCGGAACGGCGGCCGCGTCGCTGAGGTCGCCGCGAGCGCGAGAAACCACGAGTACGCGGTGGTACCTGAGTTGGGCCTACTTAGTGCGCACCCGCGAACGCATCGAACATGCGCCCCGTCGACACGACAGGCACGAACTACGTAAACTCTCTCAATAGACCGCCGGGACCGTGGGGCAGGCAGGATTCGCACGACGGGATAGAGCCACCATATGAGCGCCGAAGCGACCGCCGCCGTCGTGACGCCAAGCCCGGGAGAGAGCGAGTCCACGAGAGCCCGTTCGCGGCGCCGCCGCCGCTGGCTGCTCGGCGCCGGCGGGCTGTTCCTGGCCGCCGCGCTAGTCGTCGCCATGATGCTCGGCGCGACCTATCAGCCGGTCACCTACGGGATGGCTGCGGCGGCCGTCCAGGGCCCGGTCAAGATCCGAGCCGTCAACGACTTCGAGGAAATGCGCGGGCAGATCTACATCCCGCCCCAGCCCGCCAAATACGGCGCGCTGATAGTCAGCCTGACGAACACTGGCCCGTACGCGGTCGCGATCGAGTCGGTCAGCATCAACGCCAACGGCGATTCTTCGTACCCGACTGCCCTCAACAACCAGACCGGCCCGGCCACCTACATCCCGCTGGCGGTGACGGGGCTCGGTCCGCAGGTGACCGGCTCCTCGCCGAAGATCGCGGACGCAACCCTGCGACCCGGCGAGAACGTCCTCATCCGCATCCCCTTCCAAACTCCCAGCTGCTGGCTCTCCGGCCGGTCGATTGTCAGCACCTTCTGGGTGACCACCAACTTCCTGTGGTGGACTCACACGTTCGCGGTCAGCTGGACTCCTCCCGACGATCCCTATGACGGGGCGATCATGTCGCAACTACCGAACCCAAACGGCGGAGCCGGCTCGCTCTGCCCGAGTCAGTAGTGCGCAACTTCAGCTTTCAAGAACTAGGAATCCGCCGGCTACATCGGCCTGCTGCGGATAGCCGACCCCGAGACCGAGCACGAACCGGTCCGGGTAGGCCTGCGCCAGCCACGCGGCCTGACTTCGTGATCTGGGCGCGGCGGCGTTTCAAGGAACGCCCACCGCCTGATCATCGCGGGTTATGTCCTCAGAGCCACCAGCCAGCGGGCCCGCCGAAGCTGCCCGCCTGACTGATGGCCCCGATGCGTCGCGCTAGTCCCGTCGTTTGCGAACGTCCCCTGGACGCGATGAGGGACGCGGCTGCCGTCGCCTACTTATAGCTGAGCTGGACCAACAGGTCGCAGCTAGCCCCCGAGTGTGACTTCTTGAACGGACCACCGACACGCAACGGCGGGGCGTACAGGAGGAAGCCGTCGCCACCCGAGCACGACAATGTTCCGGTGGATCGTGTCTTGATGGCGATGTAGTCACCCTTGGTGACATGCAAGTTGACCCTGAACTTCTGGACAATGTAGTGGTCGCCGCTCGCACCCCCGCACGGATTCTGGCCGTGGTAGGTGATCTCGGGTCCGTTTACCACGATCCTGGCCTTGCGGGCCCCCGGGTGGGCCTTGGCCAGCTGGAGCCGGAATTTCCCCTTCACACACGACACCAGCTTCACGTGCTTGACGGTTCCCGTCCTCGGGGCCGTGAAATGGCTGCCGTTCTCGAATGCGCTGATGGCCACCCAGGTGCAGGTGGAACCGTGGCGGATTCCGGCGTTTTCATCGCACGACTGGCCGTTCTCAGCGTTGGAGGGCTGAGTCTGGGTGGTCAGCTTGGCCCCGAAGAATGTCGGAGCCGTCGCGGTAGCCGCACTCCCCGACGAGGCAGTCAGGCCCACCAGGATGAGAGGCGCCACCAGCACGCTCAGCACTTTGAGGAAGTACGACGCAGATCTCTTGCTTATGACGTTCTCCCAGCTCGGTTTTTCGTCCGTCTTGTTCCTGATGCGCGTCATGCCCAACTCCTGTCCGCTTCCGGCCGGCGTCGCCTGGCCGCCGCCCGCGCGATCGCCGAGTTCACGAGGCTCACACCCAGGTAGCGGTCCATTGCGTGCCATCCCGTTCCATCCCCGACTGCCCACGATTGAGATGCTCGCCCGGCTAGCGCGCGCGACAGGTATCCCCGTATGCCTTGGCGCTGACGGAGTCGCAGAGGTCGAAATCGGCGCGGCCTAACCACCGCAGCCAGGAAGCGTTGGTCACAGGCAGACGCGCCAAGCCGGGTCGCTGGCGGGCAGCTCGCCGAGCCGCACCAACTCGAGGAAGCCCTGGTCGATGAGGGCCCGCTGGTCGTAGCTGTTCGGATCGCCGTTGCCGAGCGTGTAGGAGAACGCCTGATCCGGGTTACCGGTCTTGCCGATCCGGATGAAGTACAGCTGCGACGAGAGCGGCCCGTTGTCGGTCACCGTCGTCGCCAGGATCAGCCGCCGGAAGTTGTCCGCCGTCGCGTCGAAGAGCCGCGCCGAGGCGGCGTCGCCCTGCACCCGCGCGATGGCAGCGGCGGCGACTACAGCGAGGCATCGCCGGCCATGCCCGCCTGCCACGCGGCCAGGATCGGGTCGGCGGTCTCGTCCAGCTGCAGCCCGCCGGTGTCCGGTTCTGCCCTCCCGTTCAGCAGACCGTTCCGCGGGAACGAGCCGTTCGGCAATTGCATGTCGTCGAACCAGTACCGCACCATCTGCCGCGCGGTCGCCAGGCCGCCGTCCACGAGGAACCCGGTGAACGTCTCGTAGGCGTCCCGCGGGAACACCTCGCGGTAGGAGCCGAAGTACGGCGCGAACCCGTCGCTCGCGGTCTGGGCGGCGGTCACCGCCTGGCCCCACGGATCTGCAGCGACACGGCGGTGAACGTCTTGTCCTCGCTTGCCTTCAGCACGTTCGCCTCAGGTAGTAGGCCCGCGGCTGGGCCGCGTCCACGTGCCCGAAAGATTGCGGCGCCCGCGACCCGGAGTCGTAAGCTCGCCAGCCCGCCTGGTAGGCCGCGTAGGTGGCGGCGAACGGCGCCGCCGACGCGGTTAGCGCGCTGCTGAGCGCGGCATACGAGTTAGTGCCGAAACCGCGCGCACAGCCGCGAGTACACAGTCGTAGGACCGCGCGGTTAACGCCGCCGCGGCACCCGGCGGGCTGGCTCGCTGATCCGGGTGTCGCCGCCTGGACTGGCCAGTTGGCGCTCCAGCGCCGTGAACGCCTCGATGACCTCCGGTGCCTCGAAGGCCCGGTTGCGGCGGCCGACGGTGATCTGGCGCAGAATGCCGGCCTCGGCGAGTCTGGTGATGGCGTCGTTGGCGGCCGGGAAGGAGCGGCTGATGAGCTCGGCTGCGGAGGAGACCGTCACGATCGGGCGCGCCCGGCAGTCGGCGCAGCAGGACGTCGGTCGCGGACTTAGCCCGCACGGAGCCAAGCTGTGCTCGCCACGACTGCTGGAGCTGCCGCGTCCGCTCCTCAAAGCTCGCCGCGTCGCGGACAGCCCGGCTGCAGGCTGCCGCGAATCGCCCCACCCACAGGTCGGTCCCGTCGCGTGCAGCCGCTGAGTCGGCCGGACCCCGATACCGGGTCGCGTCCAGCCCGAGCACGTAGTCGTCGGCCCAGGTCGCCAGCACGAGCGACACCGGCGGCAGCACGCGCGTGGCCAGCCCGCGCCGGCGCAGAACGAGGTGGATCAGCGCCCGGCCCGTCCGCCCGTTGCCGTCGACGAACGGGTGGATGGTCTCGAACTGCGCGTGCGCGATGGCGGCCTGAGCAACGGCCGGGATGTCGTCGGTATTGCAGAACCGGCACAGGTCGTCGAGGAGACCGGGCACGTACTCCGGCGGCGGAGGGACGAACGCCGCGGAGCACGGGTTGTAGCTGCTGCCGCCGATCCAGTTCTGCTCTTCGCGGATTGCTCCCGCGTGCGCATCGAGCCGCGTGCCCGCAAGCAGCTGCCGGTGGAAGTCGAGCAGCAGATCCAGCGTTATCGGCTCGCCTGGGCTGATCTCGCCGGATGGCAGCGGCCATCGCGTTGATGTTGCTGAGCACTTCCGTCGCGGTGACGTCGGAGGTCTCCGCGCCCAGTTCGATCGCCGCCTCAGCCCGCAGCAGGCGGCGGGCCCCGACCTCCAAGCCTTCGATGCGCGACGATGCGACACTCTCCGCGCGGAGCAGGATGCGGGCGAGCGCTTCGGTGTCGGCGAGCGTCGCCGCCTCGGCGTCGAGGACTGCGATGGCGCGCTCGGCATCGGCGACGTCCGCGGCCGTCTGGCTGCTCAGCACGATCGGCCGGTCCGCCAGCATGTCGGGCACGTAGGCCTCGTAGTCGCACGACAGCCGGTCGCGCCGGGCGAGGCCAGCGCCGACATCGCTCACCCAATGTCTGCGGATAACCTTGGCCATGGATCCTCCTTATTAAAGGTTATCAGCTAACCTTGAATAAGGTGCGAGCCTCTGGCTGGCAGGCTGCTTCGCTGGACTACGAGTCGTCCTCGATTCGCAGACGATCTTGGCCTGCATTAACCGCCAAAGCAGAAGTCTCATCCGAGCCAGCCTCGCCGAGGTCGGCGAGGGCCGGCGCGATTCTCTCCAGCTGATCCAGATCGTCCTCGACGCTGATGCCGGGCGGGATGAGCGCGACGTGATTGGCGCCGGCTTCCAGGTGCTCCCGCACCAGGGCCGCGATCCTGTCCGGGGGGCCGTTCCCGATGAGCGCGTCTACGAGCCGATCGCTTAGGTTTGCGACCTCTTCGGCCGTGAAGCCCAGCTCAGTGAGGATAGCTGCTCTCGCCGGGCTCCGGGCGAGGAAGGCGACCACCCTGTCGTGGGCGGCCGCCCTAGCCCGGTCGGTGTCCGCTTCCGCCACGACGCCGAGGCTCATGACGATCAGCTTGTCCGAAGCGAGCTGCAGCCGGGCCTGCTTGGTGAACGTCGGCGGCATCATGGCGGGAATCACCCCGTCGGCGAGTTCGGCCGCAAGGGCCACCATCCTCGGACCGTTGGCGCCTATGAGCCGGGGATACGGCGTAGCGGCCGCTGGCGGCTGCATCGGGGAGTTCATGCGCTCCAGGTACTCGCGCATCGTTGCGAGTGGTCGGCCGAACTCGCGACTCACGACCTCGGCCTGCTGCGGATAGCCGACCCCTAGACCGAGCACGAACCGGTCCGGGTAGGCCTGCGCCAGCCAGGCCGACGCGCCATGTGCAATCTCAGGCGCGCGGGCCCAGATGTTGGCGATGCCGGTACCGAAGGTGATCCGCTCCGTGGCCGCCATCAGCACGGCCACCTGCGCGAACACGTCCTTGCCGCCGATCGGCTCGTTGGCCCAGGCGGCGCGGTAGCCAGCGCGCTCGAGTCGCTGGGCCGCGTCGCGCTGCTCGGCGACCGACATCGGCGTGGTCAACGAGGCTGGGAGGTACGCGCCCACGCGGCCAAGTGAAAGTCGCGCTGCGTCGATCACGCCGGTGCTAGCCACAGCGCCCCATTCTGGCAGGTTCAGCTCTTAGCTCACCGACCGGCGTCCCGGCGTTCCGCCTCAGTAGCCTGTGAGCTATGGACAATTCGGCGGACACCAACGCTGAGATCTGGCACTCCGAGGAGATGGTCCAGCACTGGGTGAGGGAAGCGACCGAGCAGGAGCGCCACCGAGTTGAGGAGCGGCGGCTGATGGCCGCCCTGCTGCCGTTCGGCGATGACCAGGAGTTCACCTTCCTCGACCTGGGCGCTGGGACGGGGGCGGCCACGCGGTCGATCCTGGAGGTGTACCCGCACGCGACGGCAATCATGGCTGACTACTCGGCGCAGATGATGGCCGCGGGAGAGCGGGATATGGCGCCGTTCGCACGGCGCTATCGGACCGTCGAGTTCGACATGACGACCGGCCAGTGGCCCGCCGATATCCCGGCATCGCTCGACGCGATCGTGACGTCGATGTGCGTGCACCACCTGACCGACGAGCGGAAGCAGGGGCTGTTCGCCGAGATCTTCGAGCATCTCGTCCCCGGCGGCTGGTACTTCAACTTTGACCCGGTCAGTCCGCCGGATCCTGCCGTCGAGCAGGTCTGGCAGCGCGTGAACGACCGCGAGAACCCGGAGACCGCGCACCGGCGGCACCACCGCACGCCCGAAGAGCAGGCCCGCTGGGAGAACCACGTTCGCTACATCATCCCGCTCGACCAGCAGCTTGCGTACCTGCGCTCGGCTGGCTTCGCGAGCGTCGACGTGTTCTGGAAGAAAGCTGCAGAACGTCATCTACGGCGGCTACCGGCCGGCGTGAGTGATCGTCCTCAGACCGGCCCTGACGGCGGCGGACTGAGGTACGCGGCGCGGCGGGCGACGCCCTCGTCCTCGATAGACGCTCGCAGGACCGCGTCCGCTGCCGCGAGCTGGTCAGGAGTGACGCGAGCGGCCACAGCCCTGTTGAGCAGGGCGATGACCTCGATGATCGCGTCGGCGTAGGCACGGCCCGCGGACGTCAGGACTACGTTCAGCTTGCGCGCGTCGTCGGCATCGGCCTGCGTGCTGGCGTAACCGCGTTCCTCCAGCCCGCGCATGACCTTGCGCGCGGCCTGCCGGGTCACGCCCAGGTGCACGCCCAGCTCGCCCACCGAGGCAGGACCGCGCCGCAGCCGGCGCAGCGTCGCGGCATCGCTGCGCCGGTAGTCGGCGAACCCGCGGTCCTCCAGCTCAGCCGCCATCCGGTGGATCCAGCTCTGGCGCGCGAGCGCCAGCAAGTCGCCGAAGCGATAGGGGTTTGCGTCCGTGGTCACTGACCCGTACTCTACCAAATATGCAACCAGGTTGCGTATCTGCCCGAGGGGGCGGCAGAGTCATCGCCTCTGCCGGTGCAGCACTGCTCCTGGCCGCCGCGATCGCAGGCTGCGGCGGCCACGGAGCAGGAGCGTCAGCAGCCAATGCGGGCACGCTGGCACCCGCGTCGGGAACGTCGGGCTGCGGGCACCACGAGGCCAGCGGGTCGCTGCAATACACCCTCACGGTGAGCGGCCACCGGCGCACGGTGATCGTCCACATCCCGGCCGGCTACACCGGCAAGCGCAAGCTCGCGCTGGTTCTCAACCTGCACGGCAGCGAGAGCACAGCGAGCGCGCAGGAGAAGTTCAGCGGCATGGACGCGACTGCCGACGCGGACCACTTCATCGTCGCCTACCCGCAGGCGCTGATCGCGGACGGGATCGGCTACGACTGGAACATCCCCGGCGAGCCCATGGTCAACGGGAAGTACCCGCCGGCCAGCGCGCCGAGTGACGTGACGTTCCTGACCACCCTGGTCCGCGACCTCGCGGGCCGGTACTGCGTCGACCTCAGCCGGGTCTACGCGACCGGCGTCTCCGGCGGCGGCCGGATGGCCAGCCAGCTCGCCTGCGACGCCAGCAGCGTCTTCGCCGCGATCGCCCCGGTGGCGGGCCTGCGCTATCCGAGCCCGTGCCCGGCTTCCCGGCCGGTTCCGGTCATCGCCTTCCACGGCACCGCGGACCACATCGACCCGTTCAACGGGCATCGGCCTCGGCTACTGGACCTATTCGGTCCCGACGGCCGCGCACCTGTGGGCCAGTCACGACCACTGCGCCGCGAGCCCGCAGACCACCTCCGGGCACGGCTATCGGCTGACCCGCTACGCCGGCTGCTCCGGCGGCGCAGAGGTCGAGCTGTACGCGATCACCGGCGAAGGCCACGAATGGCCCGGCGGCCCGGCGATGCCCTCGGCCATCACCAGCGCGCTCGGCCCGCAGAGCGACGCGGTCAGCGCCAACGCGCTGATGTGGGCCTTCTTCCGCGCGCACTCGCTGAGTTAGCGGAGCCGCCGGACCCGGCACGACATTCGCGTATCTCGAATTCAGCCCGGCGGCGCGGGGCCCACGAACGAGATGAACGGCTCATTAACTACAAGGACAAGTCGCATCGACAAGTGCCTAAAGCTCCCCTGAAGAATCCTCAAGCCGTGTCGACGCTGTTCGATCGTGGGTACAGTGATCCTTGCGACGCGGCGAGCGCGGAGCCAGCCAATGGCGGAATGGCAGCCGCGGTGGTCAGTCCTCGCTGCGTCGGCAATGGTAACGGGGCCACCGACATGGCATTTAATCGGCCGTAATGTCCACAGTTGTGTGAACGGTCGTTCTGCCAGGCCGGCTTAATACAGAAGGCTCCGGAATGATCCACCGCGGCCTCAATTTTCCCGCCAGCGAGATTCGGAGCCCAGTAGTGAACTTGCAGGAAGCTTATTATCGTCCTGGCAAGGATTACCGGAGCGGAAGCCCTCATCTGTCGCACCCGGCGCTGCATGATCGCCTGGTTGAAGTGCTGAGGCGCACCATACGGAGGATTGCTGATCAAGGACTTCCCCTGCGAGTGCTTGAGATTGGCGCGGGACATGGCGGATTCACGGAGTCCGCACTTGCCATGGGCTGTGACGTAACCGCAGTTGACATGTCAGGACCGGCTGTTGAGGAGTTGCAGCGCCGCTTCGGTACCAACCCAAGGCTGCAAGCGATCTACGACGCTGATGGCACATTGAGCACCGTTAGTGACGGTTACAGCCTGCTGATGTGCATCTCAGTGCTTCACCATATTCCGGATTATGTGGGGCTTCTCAAGGAAGCATCCGAACGGATCTCGAGAGGCGGAGCGCTGCTTACCTTGCAGGACCCCATGTGGTACCCCCGGCACCGGCTTGCCCATCGTCTCGGGCAGGCGGCGTACTTTACCTGGCGCCTCGGCGACGGCAGTCCGGCGACAGGACTGCGGACCAGGCTGCGGAGAATATCCGGGACGCTCGACGAGACGAACCCGAGCGACGCAGTGGAATATCACGTCGTCCGGAACGGAATCGATGAAGAAGAGGTCCTCGCATTCGCTCGCGGAGCATTCGCGGAAGTAGAGCTGATCCCATACTGGTCAAGTCAGCTTCGCCTAGGGCAGAGCCTCGGCGAGCGGTTCGGCTTGCAGAATTCCTTTGGAGTGGCCGCGCACGGCTATAACTCCGGTTTATCCGCGGTGGGGCGGGGATCCTTCTCCGCCTTGGCCGCGTCCGCGCGCACCCGCTGAGTTAGGCGCTTCGCCAAGGCTCGGCCACCCGGCGTCAACGCCCGCGCGGCCGGGGGTTCACCTGGCCCGACTATCCTGGAGATAGATCACCAGCGCCGCCTGCCAGCCGGGCTGCCGAAACGGAAGGAGTCGTCTCGCGCCAGGACCAGTCCCCTGGGGACGCCACTGACGCGGCGACGCCGCCGTCGGGGCGGACGCTCACGACCGTAGCGCTGCCGACCGGAACCGCACCCGAGCAACTCCGCCTGACCTGGGGCGCCGATCCCGCGACCGAGGTCACGGTGTCCTGGTCGGCGCCTGGCAGCGTCCCGCAGCCGGCCCCGGAACTGGCCTACTCGACCGCGCCGATCACGCCCGGCAGGCCGGGCCGCATCATCCGGCTGCCCGAGCCGCAGCCCCTCGACGTCACGCGACCGCACCGGCAGGCCGAGGCGGTCAGCTTCACCGATGGCCTCAACGGCCAGGCGACGTACCACTACCACGTCCAGCTGACCGGTCTAGAGCCGGGAACGAGGTACTACTACCGCATCAGCGACGGCGCCGCGCCGGAGCCCTCGACCGCCTACGGATCGTTCGAGACCGCGCCCGCCGGACGCGCCCGGTTTCGCTTCTCCAGCTTCGGCGACCTGGCGACGCCGTCCTGGGACCGCAGCGCCTCCGGTAACCAGTGGTTCCAGTCCTGCGACAACGCCTGGTACGCGGTCAGCGCGATCGAGGAACCGGGCGACGGCGCCGGGCCGCCGCTGTTCCACCTGCATGAACGGCGACCTCTGCTACGCCAACCTCGACTACGCGAACGCCCCGGGCGTGTGGCGCGACTTCGGCGTCAACGTGTCCCGCTCGGCCAGGAACCGCCCGTGGATGCCCGCGCTCGGCAACCACGAGACCGAGTTCGGCACCTGCGACCAGCGCCGGCCGGCCCGGCCAGGCGCCGGGCGGCATCGCCGCCCAGGGCGCCGCGGGCAACTACTGGAACGGCCCCTACGGCTACGGCCACTACCTGAGCCGGTTCCTGCTGCCGGACAACGGGCTGACCAACTACGACGGCAACCACCTGCGCGGCAACTTCTACGCCTTCCGGGTCGGCACCGTCCAGTTCATCAGCCTCGACGCCGACGACGTCATCTACCAGGACAGTGCGGCCAGCTACTTCAGGTACGAGCCCGATTCCCCGCCCATGGTCACCACGTCCGGCGCCGCGATCCCGAACGGCACCAGCCTTTACAACCACGGCTACACCGGTGACCTGAAGCTCAGCCCGGCCGACAACGCGGCCGTGCCCGATCACAGCCGTGGCCGGCCGAACGTGCAGACGCTCTGGCTCGAGCGCACGCTCGCGCAGGCGCGCCGCGACCCGGACGTCGACATGATCGTCGTGTTCATGCACCAGTGCGCGCTGTCCTCGGCCCGCGCGAACGGCTCCGACCTGGGCATCCGCCGCGCGTGGCTGCCGCTGTTCGACCGCTACGAGGTGGACCTGGTCCTCTCCGGGCACGAGCACAACTACGAGCGCAGCTACCCGGTGCGCGGCTACGACCGCGGCGCGCACGGCACGGTCGTGTCGCCGCACCCGGACCAGACCGCAGGGGAGCGCATCGACACCCGCCGTCCGCACGTGGTGACAACCGAGCCGGTGACTGTCGGCGACCTGCCGGGCTGGGACACCCAGCATGGCACCGTGTTCGTCGTACTCGGCTGCGGCGGCACGAACGGCCCGTCCAACAACTACGGGACCAACCCGTCGACCGGCGTTCCCGCGCGCGAAAGTGATCACCCGCCGGAACGCCACGAGCGGGTCGCAGGCGGCCGGATTCCGCCGCTACGGGGCCGACTCGGCCGAGGACGCCCTCTGGTCCGCGGCGACCAACCCCGACGACCCCTACGGCTACGCGATCTTCGACGTCGATCCCGGCGAGCGCCCCGGCGAGACCACGATCACGATGCAGTTCTTCGCCGTCCCGGCGGTCAGCAACCGGGCCGGCCCGCTGCACGACGGCACGACCACGCTGCCGGACAAGCCCTACGAGACCGTCGTCTTCGGCCGCGGCATCTCCCGCCGCCCCTGCGGCGCCCGCGAACTCAGCGCCACCACCGCCTAACGACGTCCGAGGCCGAGCACATAACGGAGTGAGTTGGCCGCTGGCCAATGCCCGGCCCGTGATCCAATTCGACGTTTCATGCAACCGTGTCGATTGTGCGTCCGCCTTGTATGGGTTTGTGGCCGACGGTTGCATGAAAGGCGTGCGAGGCGGTCGGCAGCGGGAGCAGCGCAACGTAGCCTTTGCCCGCCGGGCGACGAGCGCGAGCCGAAGGCAAGAGGAAGCGGATGGCAAAGATGACGCTGGAGGAACTCCGGGCCAAGTACCCTGTTGCGGACCATGAGGCCTATGACGAAGCGCGCGCAGCAGCTTTGCTCGCCGGCGCTCTCGCGGAACTGGTCTACGCGATGCGTACCCGTGCCGGCCTCACGCAGGTGGAGCTCGCACGCCGGATGGGCACCACCCAGTCGTCGATCGCCCGCATCGAGGGCGGCGGTACAGTGCCAACGATCGAGATGCTTGCCCGGCTGGCACGCGCAACAGGAATTCCGGTTCACCTTGGCGCTGCCGGTCTCGAAGACATCGAAATCGGGCGGCCTGACCACCAGTGACGGGGCTAGCGCTACGGCACTGTCACACCCTGCAGTTGCACGTCGGACGGATTCTGGGTGGGGTCGAGCTCCGTCTGCACGTTCACGCTGGACGGCGGGATCGTGTCCATGACGAACGGGACGTTGGCCGGGTTGTAGGAGCAGATCGCTGGCGGCGACGGCTCGCTGGCAACTGCGGCCGAGCAGACGCCGAAGGTGAACGCGCCCGGAGTCGCCGTGAACGTGCGGGCGTCGGCGGCGCCGAGCCGGCAGACGAGGATGACTCCGCTATGGCGTCATCGTCAGGCGCCACCTGATCTCGCCGTCCTGGGACTCGTCGGTCGGCGTGAGCCCGGCCGCGGCAGCGACAGCCGCGGATGCCTGGTGGCCAGGGTGAACATGGGCGATGACCGTCTGGACGGACTGCCGCCCGAGCCAGGCGATCAGCGCCCGCGCGGATTCGGTGGCGACGCCCCGCCCTTGCCACGGGGCCCCTACCACCCACGCGATCTCGGCCACGTATTCGCCGCCGGTGCTGATGGTCGCCTGGACCGTGCCCGCCAGGCGGCCCGACTCGCGGAGCTGGATGACCCAGTTGCACCACGAGACGTCGGGGTCGGCGGACCCGGCGATCATGCGCTCATAGGTTGCGCGCAGCGCCTCGGGTGTGGGCGGGGAACCGCCGATGAAGGTGTACAGGTCCGCGTCCGCCAGCACCGTGACCATCTCGTCGGCGTGCCCGGCACGGAGCGGCACCAGGTCCAGCCGGCTGGTCGAGATCGGCTCGGCCGCGATGGCGCTCATGCGGCCATCAGATCACGGCGCTCGACCGGACATCGCGCCCACGGCGACCCGGCGCAAGCCGGCGCAACGTGCGGCGCGTTAACGCCTCGTGGCGCGACCCGCGGCCCCGGCCGACTGCCACGGATCAGCGAGGGAAGAGCATTAGCCCGCCGGGGTGCGCCAGGCTGCGAGGACCCGGTCGATGGCGGGCCGCACCCGCTCGCGGGCCATGTCGCGGGGCAGGCCGCCATGAGCAGCGAGTCGTAGTCAGTGTCCTGGTGGCGCACGGATGCCGCTACGGCAAGCACGATGGCACTGTCGTCCAGCGCGCGCCCGGCGGCTGACCGGCCGACCCGTCCGCTGCCGCGCAAGCCTGTATGCTCGGCGATCGCGATGGCGCGCACAGCCGGGCAGCCGGGGAAGATCCGCCTTATCTCTTCCGCCAGGCGAGCCTGGAATTGCGCATCCAGGTCGGCCCGACGGACTTCCTCTCGCTCACGCCTGCGCATCCTCGCTTCGGCGTCCGACATGCACTGTTCCTCGGCAAGCGCGAGCGCCGGTTCCTCGACCAGAACCCCCTGCCGTTCGTAGCGCTTCCGGCTCCGGCTCCACCGCACGACAACCGCGGACAGGCTGCTCGCCTTAGCCGCCCGCCGGGTGAGAGCGGCGTCACCTGACGGAAGGAACACGAGGTGGTCGAGGTCGGAGCAGGTGAGGCAGAGCGGGCCCGCGTCGTGCATCTGCAGCAGGTCGCCAGTGCCGCGGCATTCGGCGCAGCTCCAATCTCTTACCGGCTGGACGACCACCATGCCACCTGGCCGTTCAGTTTGCTCAGCATGCGGCACGCGGAATCACCTCCGATACGGCCAACCACGCTAGCGCGCCGGCGCCTCCAGGGCACCGTTGCTCACTTCGGCCAGGTAGTCAGCGGCCCGTGCGAAGAGCCACCATCACCGCCGGTCATCACGGAGAAGACGCTCAGGCTGTTCGCGCCCGAGATCAAGGCGATGAGCAAGGCCATGGCCGCGTGGGAGCCCGTAGTCGAGGGGCCCGAACATCACGTGTGATGTCTGCTGCAAGCCGTTCCGGATCTCACCGGGCCAGCGAATCAGTGAGGCTGACCGGGTCTAGCCGACCCGGCCGGTTCCCGTTCCCGTTACCGGCACCACCAGCCGGTGACCTCCGGTCATTGTGCGCATGCGGTTCATTTGCCGCTCTACGGTGCGCCGCCTTGCCGGGCCAGGGTGCGGCGCCTAGAGTCCGTGTTCCAGCGAGCGCATTCGCGCTAGCCGCCGGGAGGTGCGGTAGCTGTGTCAGCATCCCAAATCCTCGAGGTTAGGCGCCGTCTGCTGGGACCGACCAGGCGGCCAGTGCCGGTCTTCCCCGAACCGGAGCCGATCGTCGTGCACGGGCCAGCGCGCATCGCCGCCGTCTGCAATCAGAAGGGCGGCGTTGGCAAGACCACGACGACCATCAACCTCGGCGCCGCGCTGGCCGAGCACGGCCGCCGTGTCCTGCTGGTCGACTTCGACCCGCAGGGCGCGCTGTCGGTGGGCCTCGGGATACAACCGCACGAGCTGGACGCGACCGTCTACAACCTGCTGATGGGGCGCGGGCTGACGGCGCATGACGTGATCATCAAGACCCGCGTCGACGGCATGGACCTGATGCCGAGCAATATCGACCTGTCCGGTGCCGAGATCCAGCTCGTGCACGAGGTCGCCCGCGAGTTCGCGCTCGGCCGGGTGCTGCAGCCGGTAATCCCTGACTACGACGTCATCCTGATCGACTGCCAGCCGTCGCTTGGCCTGCTGACCGTCAATGCCCTCGCCTGCGCCGACGGCGTGCTGGTTCCGCTGGAATGCGAGTACTTCGCGCTGCGCGGAGTAGCGCTGCTGATGGAGACCATCGACAAGGTGTCCGCCCGGCTTAGCCCGAAGCTTGCCATCGACGGGCTGCTCGCGACCATGTACGACTCCCGTACCTTGCACACGAGGGAAGTGCTGGCCGGGGTCGTCCAGGGGTTCGGCGACCTCGTCTTCCAAACCGTCATCAGCCGGACGGTGCGCTTCCCTGACTCTACGGTGGCTGGAGAGCCGATAACCAGGTTCGATCCTGCGTGCAACGGCGCTCACTCGTACCGTGAGCTGGCCAAGGAGGTACTGGATAGGTGGCATCGTCAGGGCGTTCCCGCAGCTCGCGCCGGGTAAGCCCGCCAGGAGCCGCAGAGCTGCTGCGCCGATTCTGTGCGCGTTATTCCGGCTCGGCGTACCCGTGGGTGTAGGCGTAGCGCAGCGCCTGCGAGCGGTCGCGTGAGCCGGTCTTAGCGAAGATCCGGTTGACGTGCGTCTTGACTGTCGCCTCGCTGACGAACAGGGTCCGGGCGATCTCGCGGTTCGACTGGCCGGCCGCGATCAGCCGGAGCACGTCGGCCTCGCGTGGCGTGAGGTCACCGTCGCCTGGCGACGCACCAGGCGATTCCGACGAAGCCGGCGCTCGGGCCGCGGCCGCCAGTAGTTTCTGCTGGACCTCAGGAGCGAGCACGGCCTGGCCCGCTGCGGCGGCCACCACGGCCCGGCCGATCTCCGCGCGCGTCGCGTCCTTGGTCAGGTAGCCGAGCGCCCCGGCCTGCAGCGCGTTGATGATCGATTCGTCATCGGCGTACGTCGTAAGCACAACCACGCGCGTGTCCGGATGATCAGCGGTGATGCGGCGAGTCGCGGCCACGCCGTCGCACCCGGGCATGTTCAGGTCCATCAGCGCGACCTGCGGCCGGACCGCAGCGACGAGGTCCACCGCGGCATCGCCGTCACCAGCCTGACCTGCCACCACGATGCCCGGCAAAGTGCCGAGCAGCAGCACGAGGCCTTCCCGCACCGCGGACTGGTCGTCCGCGACGATGACGGTGACCGGCTCGCCGGGATTCTCGGCGCTCATCCCGGAGTCTCGGCGGTCATGCCATGATTCTCGGCGGTCATGCCGGAATCCGCAGGTGCACGCGCCATTCGCCGTCGGCTGGGCCCGCTGCAAGCGTGCCGCCAGAAAGGACCGCCCGTTCCCTCAGGCCTGTGAGCCCGTACCCGGTGCCCACGCTGGCCTGCGAGCCGTCGTCACTGATCGCCGGCATCGGGTTGACGGCCTGGACGGCGACGTCCGTCGCCGAGAACTCAAGACTGATCCGTACCGGCTGACCGGGTGCGTGCTTGCGCGCGTTGGTCAGCGCTTCCTGCGCGGTCCGGAACGCGGTCAGCCCGGCCTCAGCGCTCACCGGCCGCGGCGAGCCGATGACACTGAAGTCAGCCGGCACGCCGCCGTCCGCCTCCCACTCCTTGGCGAGCACCGACAGCTGATCGGCCAGTGGTATCGCGTCATCCCGCAGCGCCTGGATCGCGCGGCGGGCCTCCGCCAGGCCCTCCCTGGTGAGGACGCCGGCGCGGCTGATGCACTCAATGGCCCTGGCGAGCTCAGGATTCCCCTCGGGCAGGGTATCGAGCAGGCCCTCAGCGGCCTGCAGGTTCACCGACACCGCGGCGAGCGAGTGGGCGAGAACGTCGTGGATCTCCCTGGCGATCCTGGCCCGTTCGGCGAGCGCGGCCGCATGGTTCTCGGCCTCGTGCGCCCGGCGGGCCTCCGCCAGCGTCCGTTCGGCCTGCTCGGCCCGGAGCAGGTAGGCGTGCCGTGTCAGGCCGAACGCCCAGAAGCCGATGAAGGCGAGCGGGTAGCCGACAAGCGTCTCGATCGGCGCTCCGGTCGCCAGGCCCGCAGCCAGGAACGCTGCCACCGTCCCCGCAGTGATGGCCAGCGACGTCTCGGTGTTGAGGCGGACGCCAGCCGCCGGGGTGGCCACGCAGCCGACTGCGAGAGCCGGGCTGAGCGGAGACAGCCCGGCCAGGACTCCGCCGGCCACTCCCATCACGGCCAGTGCGGCGGCCATCCGGCGATCCGTGCGCTCCGACAGCAGCCAGGCGATCCAGCTGACGGTCGAAACGCCAAGCGCAACGGCGACGGCGATACCGCGCGGTCCCGATCCCAGGTGCGGCTTGGCCAGGGGAACGGTGATGAGCACCCCGATCAGAACCAGAGTCCGGACGGCGTTCACGAGCACAAACGTGTCGGTGCCCGTCGCGCGCGGGTCCCAGCGCACAGTAAGGGAGCGAAACACGCTTTTAAGGTATCCGGCCAGCTCGCAGGCCGACGCCGGCCACCGGGTTGACCTGGGTTGGCCTTGGGTGGAGGCGATCGTCTCCACCCCGCGCTAGTGCGGCGTCCGCCCGGCCTGGACCCGGTATCAAGCCGCAGGCCGACGCGCCGGCAAGGCGCTGCTACCTAGCGTTACCGATGTCAGCGCACCACCCCGACCAAGCTTCACCAAGGAGTTCCCAGTGGACGCCAGCGTCTTGATCCCCAACCTCGTCATCCTCACCATGGTGCTGGTCTCCGACCTCGGCCACCGCAAGGTCAGCGTGCACCGGCTGATCCGCCCGTTCATCGCCGCGGCCGTGATCATCCCGTTCTTCTTCAAGGGCGCCGCCACGTCGGGTAACGGCCTGGTTCTCGAGCTCGCCGCGGCAGCTGCGGGCCTGGCCCTGGGCGTGCTGGCCGCCGCCCTGATGCGCGTCTCTCGCGACGAGCAGTCTGGCAAGGCCACCTCGTGGGCCGGCCTGCCGTACGCGCTCATCTGGATCGCGGTCGTGGGCGGCCGCATCTACTTCGCCTACGGCGCGAACCACGTGTTCACCGCGCAGCTCGGCCACTGGATGCTGACCAACCAGATCACCGTGGACGCCCTCACCGACGGCCTCATCTTCCTGTCCGTGGCGATGCTGCTGGCCCGCACCGGTGCCCTCGCGGCCAGGGCACGGCGCGTCACCACCCAGCAGCCAGCTCAGCCGGCCGTCCGGATGGCCGCTCACCTGTAACAGGAACTGCTCGGCAAGCTGACAAAGCCCCGGTGGCCCGCAGGCCGCCGGGGCTTTCGTCACGTCGAGAACCGCGAACGTCTCAGACGGCAGCTGGCTATTGATAGATCCACGCTCTGCCGCTATGACCGGGATGGCCGTATCGTCATTGTCATCGTCTCCCGCGGGAAGGGTGGTGGCGGGCGATGGCGGTGGCACCCGAGATCAACCTCGTCGACCCAGATATCTATCAGCGCGGCGGCGCCCCCCACGAGCAGTTCGCCTGGCTGCGCGAGCACGCGCCGGTGTTCTGGCACGCCGACGGCGGTGGTGCCGGCTGGCCCGGATTCTGGGCAGTCACCAGGCACGAGGATGTCGCGCAGGTCACCCGGCACCCCGAGATCTTCTCGTCGGCACGCCGCAGCGCAACGTTCCAGGAGTGGTCTGATCTGGGGGTCGAGCGGATGCGGCTGATGATGATCAACATGGATCCGCCACAGCACACCCGGCAGCGTGCCTTCGTCAACCGAGGCTTCACGCCGCGGATGATCGGCCGACTAGAGGAGCACATCACCCAGATCTGCCACAACCTGCTCGACGACATCGCGGGATACAGCGAAGCGGACTTCGTCACTGAGATCGCAGCGCCGCTGCCGACGCAGGTGATCTGCGAGCTGGTCGGGGCGCCGGCCGAGGACTGGGACCGGATCTTCAAGCTGTCCAATCGCGTGGTCGGCTTCGATGACCCGGAAATGACAGCCTCGTCCGCCGACCAGATGCAAGCAGTGGCGGAGATGTACACCTACGCAGGCGAACTGGCCGAAAGCCGCAGGGAGCATCCGCGCGACGACATCGTGACCCAGCTGCTGAGGCCCGACGACGCTGGCCAGGAACTCACCACAGTGGAGTTCAATTTCTTCTTCCTGTTACTGATCGTCGCGGGCAACGAGACCACGCGCAACGCCGCGTCCGGTGGCATGCTCGCCTTCTTCGACCACCCCGGGCAATGGCAGCGGCTCGTCGCCGACCCCGCACTCGCAGCCTCCGCGGCCGAGGAGATTCTCCGCTGGGTCAGTCCGGCCAACCTCGTCAGGCGCACCGCTATCCGCGATACCGAGCTGAGCGGCCAGCGAATCGCCGAGGGAGACAAAGTGGTGCCGTTCCTCACCTCAGCCAACAGGGACGAGGACGTCTTCGCCGCGCCGCAGGAATTCGACATCGGGCGCGACCCGAACCCTCATGTCGCCTTCAGTGGCGGCGGCCCGCACTACTGCCTCGGCAGGCACCTGGCAACGCTTGAATTGCGGGTGCTGCTCAAGGCCCTGGCCGAGCGGATGCCTGCCATCGCGCCCGCCGGCGACGTCAGCAGGCTCCGCTCCAATTTCGTCAACGGGATCAAGCACATGCCGGTTAGGTTGCAGCCGACTGCGGCTAGTCCGTCCGTCGGTTCGGCCGCGTAAGGAAGCTCTGCGCTGAGCCCGGGAAGTGGCAACTGAAAAACCGCAAGACTGCGGACACGCCTTCATGGGTGCGGGCTCTTTACGGCGGTTATCGCCCGGAGTGAACGGCGGGTCTTGGCGGTGTGCCATACCGTGGGCGCATGACGGCCAGCGCGTCGCGCTCCGGCGCCCGGCCCGGCCGCCAGCTAACTGAGGCAAGGTGATTGCTGTCGACCTCCAGAAGCGGATGGTCGTCGAGTACGGCATCGAGGTGGACGGCGTCTGGCTGCCGCTCGCCATGCTGCGGCGCCTGGAGGAGCACGGGCCGTGGAACGTGCCGTTCACCGAGGCGTCTCCTGAGCAGGCCAAAGTCCTCGTGGCCCACGGGCTCGCCGAACGCCACAACAGCGGCCTGGCACGCGGCAACGCGCTACGAAACTTCGTCGAGGCTCTCCCGTTCGCGCCTACCGAGAGCTTCAAGACGATCCCCACCACTGACGACGAGAAGCCTGGCGACAAGCAGAACTAGCTAGTGTCCCGTGAGCGAGGTTTTCTTACTCAGACGCCTCGAACTGGGTCAAGGACAGGTTGTTGCCGTCGGGGTCGAGGAACCATGCGATCTTCGCGCCTCCTGGCGCTGTCCACACACCGCGCTCGTCCTGGCCCATCCCCTCGTACCTCGTGAAGCGCACTCCGCGCGCGGTGAGCTGGTCAATCATTGACACGATGTCCGCAACGCTCCAGCCCAGGATCGTGTAGGGAGCAGCCACCGGCTGCTCCACGGGGGTCAGCCGCAGCATCGTCCCGTTAGCGTTCGCGACGAGCGCGAACGGACTCTCCTCAGTGATGGGCAGCCCGAGTGTCTCCCCGTAGAACTGCCTAGCCCTGTCAAGGCCGGACACCCCGACAAAGCCGATCAATGCGCTGTGCTCCAGCATCGGCTCTCCTGGCTCGCTCGATCACATCTCAGCGTGGCAGTCAGCAATCATGGCAGCTCTTTGCAGAGGTCAGATGGTCTCAGCTACAGCACGCTCTGGCCGCAACGCAAGAGAACTTCGTTCACGCGACACTAGGTGCGGAGCACTCTGCCACGTGCACCATGTCTAGGAGATTAGACATGTGTCTAGGATTTTAGACATTAGTCAATTGCCATCCAGGGCGCTGTCGCCACTCAGTGAGGGTCAGCCTGTCCAGGGAACGCCCTGCAGGCACCACATCTATCGAACGTATTGTCGGTACCGCCTGGCACAGTTGCAGTAAAGCACTCCGCTGCAAAGGAGGCAGGAGATGTGCTGGCAATGCGATCACCCGAACGCGACGTGGTCCGACTACCTCGACCACATGCGCGGTCTCGTCAGGGACTTCGGCTGGGCGGTGCAAGCTGTCGAGCGCTCTGGCTTGCATCCGCCATGGGCCTACACCGTCGGGCTGACCGAGGCCGGTTGTCCTGAGCTCGTGGCGACTGGATTGTCCGCGTCGCGCGCGATGGAACTGCTCAACGATGTCGCCTCGCACCTGATGCACTCGGATACGACTCTGACGCCCGGTGACCAGATCCCGCTTGTCGGCGGTCCGCTCATCGAGATCGTCGGGCTGCCGGAGCCGTCTGCGCACCTGTACGTAGCAACCGAGCTTTACGGCAAGCAGATAAGCGCCGTTCAGCTCGTGCACGCCGACGACCGCGGCCACTGGCCGTGGGACGTGGGCTATCGCGGCGTCCGCGGTGGCCAGCCCGTCCTCGGCCCGCGGGCCGCCCGGTCGCCAAGCGCCGCCTGACAATCGTCTGGGAACGAGGCCGGCCCGGCCGCCTCAAGGCGGCCGGGCCGGGTCATCGCTGATTTCTCAGCTACGCACGAACTCTGGCTCAGCGGAGGCGGATAGTTCCGCCGCCAAGCGACATCACCACAGCCCCGGGTCGGCGACCTGGCTGGTAAGCCAGGCCTCGACGTGCTGGTTCACCGCGGGCGCTGCCTCAAGCTGGAGCCAGTGCCCGGCGGGGACAACGGCCTCGGCGAGATGTGGGCAGGTGGAGCGCATCGCGTCAAGCGCTGTGGGGCTGCTAAGGTCCGCGACCTGGTCGTAGGCAGCGCCGACGAACAGCACCGGTAGCCGGAGCACCCGGCCGCCCGGTGCGGCGTATGCGTAACGGGCGTTCGCGTCGTGGTTGAGGTAGTAGCTGGTGGCCCCGCCGAACCCGTTGCCCGTCAACGCGCCGGTGAGTTCCTCGAAGTCGCGCTCGGTCAGAACGGTGCTGCTCAGCGGCGCGTCCGGGGCGCTGGGAGCGCCGCCGAACCACCCGCCGTCTCGGGTGACCGTCGATCTCGCTGCGGGCCGGGTGTGCACTGCCGGGTCGCCGCGGCGGAAGAGCGCCTTGACCGTGTTGCCCGGTGCCGCCTCGAAGACCGACGTCGCGCGCTTGGCGTCCTTCTCGTAGAAGGCCATGTAGTCGAACTGGCCGTACGGGCTCGTGTCCTCGGGATACCTGGCGCGGTCGACCGTGGGGAGCAGCCCGTCCCACCCCCGTTCCAGCGTGCCGAACGCGATGGCGAGGGTGGCCACGGCGACGCTCCGCTCGGGGAAGTGGGCGGCGATGTTCCAGACCGTGGGGCTGCCCCAGTCGTGCCCGATCCAGACCG
Organism: uncultured Actinomycetota bacterium; assembly: GCA_963808215.1. Lineage (GTDB taxonomy): Bacteria > Actinomycetota > Actinomycetes > Streptosporangiales > Streptosporangiaceae > JAJYUU01. The sequence continues at coordinate 86,678 of CAWEEY010000012.1, read as the reverse complement.
CGCGCCGCCGCCCGAGGTGGTCCAGCAGCGTGAGCATGTCGGCGACGACGAGTTCTTGCCGGTAGGCGGCCGGATCGTGATGAACGGTGGAGTCGCCGTAGCCTGGCATGTCGGGCGCGACCACCCGGTAGCCCCGTGCCGCGAAGTGCTCGAGCTGGTAGTGCCACGTCGATGCGAGCCCCGGCCAGCCGTGGACGAACACCAGCAGCGGACCGTTCTCCGGCCCGGCCACAAGGTAGGAAGTCGTATGCGCGGGCGCGACGAGCAGATTCCTTACTGTGTTCACGATCCCTCCCTCCCGCCCGATCCCTCCGTCGCTAGCGGCCGGCCATCGGTGCAGGAGATCGGGGCGAGCGTCACCCGGAGACCATGCCCCGTAAATGGCTTGGTCTACCGCCAGACCCGCGAGCCAGGCTTGTCCTGATCGTCCGGCTACGGCCAGCTCTGCTTCGCTCGGCCTGACAATCGTCTGGGAACGAGGTCGGCCCGGCCGCCTCAAGGCGGCCGGGCCGGGTCATCGCTGATTTCTCAGCTACGCACGAACTCTGGCTCAGCGGAGGCGGATAGTTCCGCCGCCATGGCCGGGACGAGCGCCTCGTCGGCCGCGACCGGCCGCGGTATCTGGCGCAGGGCGAAGAAGCTGACCACCGCGCCGACCGCGACCAGCGCTACGGTCACGATCAGGCCGGAGTGGTAGCCGTCCAGGTAGGCAGCCGCCGCGTCCTCTCCCGCGCGGAGTGCGGAGCCCTGACGCGACCGCAGCACGGCCCCGATGATCGTGATGCCGAGCAGGCCTGCCACTTCGCGCGAGGCGTTCAGTAGCTGCCGAGGCGACTCCGGACCGCTCCGGTGGCATCGAGTGCAGTACCGCGTTGGTCAGCGGCACGTTCATCAGCCCTGCCCCCGCGCCGAAGATCAGGAAGCCCGGCATCAGGCTCGCGAAGGTCGCGCCGCCGCCTAGCCTCCCGAACAGGTACAGCCCGCCAGCCATCACCGCCATGCCGAGCGCGACGGTCTGGTTCGGCCGCAGCACGCCGGGACACCGGGCCAGCCAGTCCGGCAAACAGCGCCATGCACAGCGCCATCGGCACGAAGGCCAGCCCGGCCTTGGTCGGCGAGAAGCCGAGAATCGTCTGCAGGTAGATCGAGGTGAAGAAGTAGATGCCGAAGATCCCGAAGGCCCACAGCATCATCGTGACCGTGCCGCCGGCGAACACGCGCGACCGGAACAGCCGCATGTCGACCATCGGGTGCGCCGTGCGGGACTCGATCAGCGCGAACGCCGCTCGCGGCTACTGCCGCGAGCGCGAACGCGCCCAGGATCAGCGGCCGAGGTCCAGCCCTTGTCGTGCCCTTCGATCAGCGCGTAGGTCAGCGAGAACAGCGCCACGGCCGAGGTGATCAGGCCGGGGACGTCCAGACGCCGCACGCACCGACGGGTCCCGGGACTCACCGCGATGGCCGCGAGCGCGATCGCGAACGTCGATGATTCCGACCGGCACGTTGATGAAGAAGATCCAGCCCCAGTGGAAGTGCTGGCTGATGAAGCCGCCGATCAGCGGGCCGAAGGCCAGTGCCATCGCGCCGATCGCCGTCCAGATCCCGATCGCGGAGGTGCGCTCCCTGGCGTCCTTGAAGGTCGCCATGATGATCGCGAGCGTGGTCGGGACGACGAGCGCGGCGCCCAGGCCCTGCACCAGCCGCGCCGCGATCAGGACAGCGCCGCTGCTAGACAGGCCGGCGCCGACAGCGAGCCAGCGTGAAGACCGACAGCCCGACCAGGAACAGCCGCCGCCGCCCGAAGAGGTCGGCCAGCCGGCCGCCGGCCAGCAGGAGCCCGGCGAAGACCAGGATGTAGCTGCTCACGACCCATTCCAGGCCGGCGAGCGACAGGTGCAGGCTGCGCTGGATGGTGGGTATCGCGACATTCGTCACGTTGTTGTCGAGGTAGGTCATGAAGGTGGCGAGTGACACCGCCACCAGGGACCACCAGCGTCTGGACATTGCCGGGCTCCTCCCGATCTCTTGTACCGCGTACCTGTACGCTGATACGCGTACGACGTTCTTATACGTTGTATATGGCCACCTTGCCTTGTACGGCGTATAGTTGTCAAGTGATGGCACCAGCACAGGCACGAGAAGCGGACAAGACCCGGCTGACCAAGCAGGCCGTGGTCGACCGCGCGCTTGCCCTGGGCGATGCCGAGGGCATCGAAGCGCTGACGATCCGGCGGATCGCGACCGAGCTCGGTGTCACGCCGATGGCGCTGTACTGGCACTTCCGGAACAAGGAGGAGCTGCTCGCGGCGCTCGGCGACCAGATCTGGAGCGAGCTGGATACCGACGTCGATCCCGTCGGCGCCCTGGGACCAGCAGACTGCGCGGCCTTCTTGAGTCCCTGCTGCATGTGCTGCGCGCTCACCCGTGCGCCTCGCAGCTCATCCTCGAAGGCGAGAAGCAGAGCGACGCCGCGCTCGTCGCGTCAGAGACGGCACTTGCGGTGCTGCGCCGCGGCGGATTCGATCCCGAGCACGCGGCCGAGATTGCCCGCAGCGCGCTGTGGACCGGGCTGATGCTGGTCATGAGCGAGCCGGGCTTCCATCCGGCGATGAGCCCGGCGCGAGAAGGCGGAGGAGCAGCGCAAGCACGCACGTCCAGCTCGCGCTGCTGCCGCCCGACCGTTATCCGTGCCTGGTCGAAGCTGCCCTGCCGATGTCCTGCGGCGACCCGGAGTTTCACTACAGCTTCGGCGTCGACCTCTTCGTCGCCGGCGTCAGGGCGCTGGCCGCCGAGCACTAACGCGCCCAGCAGTAATCCCCGCGGCGCACAGCGGGCAGCTCGCGTTCTGCCCGCAGCGAAGTCCGCCATTCAGCTGGCCGCCGACGCGTAATTGATTTGGCTGCCAGGACCGCCCACCGGGTAGTTTGCAATCCTCTGACTTTCGTTCGGGAGGGAACTGCGTTGACACAGGACAGTTCAGGGCCGGCGATTCTGGTCGAGGGCCTGACGAAGTCGTTCGGCGACGTGCACGCGCTGCGCGGGATCGACCTTGCGGTGCCGCGCGGCACCGTGCTCGGCGTCCTCGGCCCGAACGGCGCCGGCAAGACGACCGCCGTCCGCATCCTGACCACCCTGCTGCTGCCGGACAAGGGCCGCGCGCTGGTCGACGGCCGGGACGTGGTGCGCCAGGCGGCAGCGGTCCGCCGTTCGATCGGGCTGTCCGGGCAGTCGGCCGCGATCCAGGAGGAGCTGACCGGCCGGGAGAACCTCGAGCTCATCGGGCGGCTGTACCACCTGAGCCAGCCTGAGTCCCGCAGCCGGGCCGCTCAGCTGCTCGAGCAATTCGACCTGGTCGATGCCGCCGACCGTCCGGCCAAGACCTACTCAGGCGGCATGCAGCGTCGTCTCGATCTAGCCGCGAGCCTGGTCGGCCGGCCGCAGGTGCTGTTCCTGGATGAGCCGACGACCGGGCTGGATCCGCGGTCGCGGCTGGGCATGTGGGACATCATCAGGTCGCTGGTCGAGGGCGGGACGACGCTGCTGCTCACGACCCAGTACCTCGATGAGGCCGACGAGCTGGCGGACGAGATCGTCGTCATCGACCACGGCCTGGTCATCGCGGCCGGGACGGCCGAGGAGCTCAAGAGCCGCGTTGGCGGGGACGTGCTCGAATTCACCGTTCCGGACCGCAACCGGCTCAGCGACGCGGTCACCGCAATCGCGATCGGTCGGCGAGGGCGAGCCGCACGCCGACAAGGAGACCGGCGTGGTGAGCGTCGGGGTTGGCGGCCGCGGCTCCGACGCGCTCATTGACGCGAGTGCGCGCCCTGGACGCCGCGGGCGTGCAGACCCACGGCCTTGCGCTGCGGCGGCCGTCGCTCGACGACGTGTTCCTGGCACTAACCGGGCACGCGGCCGAAGAGGAAGAGCTGAACGGCAAGCGCCGCCGGAGCCGGCGCTCGAAGCGCGACGAGACGAAGGCGAAGTCATGACTACCGCAACCGCACCCACGATCTCGCTGCCAGACGAGCCGGGTCTGCTCACCCGATTCCGCTGGGCGGTGAGCGACACCCTCGTCATTGCCCGGCGCAACCTGCTGGTCTGGGCGCGGGTGCCCGCCTACCTGGTCTTCACCGTGATCCAGCCGGTGATGTTCGTGCTGATGTTCCGGTACGTATTCGGCGGCGCGATCAACATTCCGGGCGGTCCCCTACGTGGACTTCCTGATGCCGGGCATCATCGGGCAGACCGCGGCGTTCGCCACCTTCGCGACGGCGATCGCGCTGGCGCAGGAACTGAAGAAGGGCGTCATTGACCGGCTGCGGTCGATGCCGATGGCGCGCTCTGCCGTGCTGACGGGCCGGCTGGTAGCCGACACCGGGCGGATGCTGGTGACCATCCTGATCGTCGTCGGGGTGGGCTACGCCGTCGGCTTCCGGTTCCAGAATGGCGTGATACCGGCGATCCTGATGGTCGTGCTGGCGACGGTGTTCGGGCTGTCGATCTGCCTGATCGCCGCGTTCACTGGCCTCGCCATCGGGGACGAGGAGTCGGTCCAGGCGTTCGGGCTGATCTGGCTGTTCCCGATCACGTTCCTCAGCTCCGCATTCGTGCCGATCTCGTCGATGCCGGGCTGGCTGCAGGCGTTCGCCAACAACCAGCCGGTCACCTACGTCATCAACACCATGCGGGCGCTGGCACTCGGCGGCCCGATCGAGGCCAACCTGTGGAAGAGCATCGCGTGGCTGGCCGGGATCCTCATCGTGTTCGTCCCGCTCGCCGTCCGCGCCTACAAGCGAGCCAGCTGACGCGGCTAAGCTAGCTAACCTGTCCCGGCGGCATGGTGACGTGCCGCCGGGCCGCGACTAATCTCCAGGCAAGGCAATCTGGTCCCGCGCCGCGCCTGACCGACCTTGTACGGCGCGCGGCGGGCCGGGCCGGTCCGCGCGAGCGAGGAGAATCGCACTATGACCTACGACTTCGCGGCTGATATCCGGCTGGACCCTCGTATCAAGGTGCTGCTGGCCGGAATATCCTCCGAAAGCAGCGGGGACGTCGACAGCCGGGAGACGCTGGTGGCCGAGGCGAACTCTGAGGCGGCGCGCCAGCAGTCCGAGATGTTCCGCTCGTTCATGGACATGTGCGACAGCGAGGACATCGCGCCGTCCGCGGGGCTGCGGGTGCACTCGGAGAAGGTCGTCTCCGCTCCGGACGGCAACACGATCAACCTCCAGGTCATCCGCCCCGACACCGACGAGACGGTCGCCTGCGTCTACTACATCCATGGCGGCGGCATGGCGTCGCTGTCGTGCTACGACGGCATGTACCGAGGCTGGGGCAAGATCATCGCGGCGAATGGCGTCGCGGTCGTGATGGTCGACTTCCGCAACTCGGTTGTGCCGTCGTCGACGCCTGACATCGCGCCGTTCCCGGCCGGGCTCAACGACTGCGTATCCGGACTGAAATGGGCCGTGGCCAACGCCGGCCACCTGGGCATTGACCCGGAGCGCATCATCGTCGCGGGCGAGAGCGGCGGCGGTAACCTGGCGCTCGCGACCGGCCTCAAGCTCAGGCAGGACGGCGAACTTGACCTGATCAAGGGCCTCTACGCGTTGTGCCCGTACATCTCGGGCCAGTGGCCAACCCCGGAATGTCCATCCTCGACCGAGAACAACGGCATCCTGCTTGACCTGCACAACAACCGCGGCGCGGTCGGCTACGGGATCGAGGCATTCAACGAGCGCAATCCGCTTGCCTGGCCGTCCTTCGCGACAGTCGACGACGTCGAGGGATTCCCGCCGACTGTGATCAGCGTCAACGAGTGCGACCCGCTGCGCGACGAGGGCGTGAACTTCTACCGCTTGCTGCTGCAAGCCGGCGTACTCGCCCGGTGCCGCCAGGTCATGGGCACGATGCACGGCACGGAGATCTTCACGATTGCCTGCCCCGAGATCAGCCGGGACACCGCCCGCGATCTCGCCGCGTTCTGCAAGGGCTAGCGCGAGCAGCGCGGCCCGGCGCGCCGTTAACGCGAATTATCCGCCCTGCGGCATACCTGCCGCCCGGCGGTCACGGCGGGTTTACCTGCCTTCCCTAGCGTCCTAGCCATGGATGATTCCGGCATGTTTGGAGGCAGCCACTCCGCCGATGGCTCCGAGGGCGGCCTCAGCAGGCGTACGTTCCTGAGCGGCGTGGTGGTAGTTGGCGCCGCAGTCGGGCTGTCGGGCGTGGCCGAGGGTGCCTTCGCAGCGGACCCAGCGCTCGCGGCCCCGCCGCACCGCCAACCGGGCCGCCGACCACGACGATCCCGCTGCCGACCACGACGGCGCCCGAGCAGCTGTGGCTGACCTGGGGTCGTAACCCGGCCACCGACGTCACCGTCTCCTGGCTCTCGCCGGGCACGGTGCCGATGCCAGCGCCCACCCTGAGCTGGTCCGGCCCGGCCGATCACCGCGGCGCATCCTGGACGCACCATCCAGCTTCCCGAGCCGCAGCCGCTCGACGTGACGCAGCGCTACCCGCAGGCATCGAGCGTCGCCTTCACCGACGGGCTGAACGCGCAGACCACGTACTACTACCACGTCGAACTCCGCGACCTGGAGCCCGACACCACGTACTACTACCAGGTCAGCGACGGCGCCGCCCCGACCCCGTCGACTGCCGGCGCGAGCTTCACGACCGCGCCAGCAGGCCGCGCCAAGTTCCGCTTCTCCAGCTACGGCGACCTCGCCACACCGTCCTACGACCTGAACGCGTCGCGGCAACCAGTGGCACGAGTCCTGCGACAACGCCTTCTACGCGGTCAACGCGATCGAGAACCCCGGCGACGGCAACGGCGCCGCCGCTGTTCCACCTGCTCAACGGCGACCTCTGCTACGCCAACCTGGACATCTTCAACGCGCCCGGCGTCTGGCGCGACTTCGGCGTCAACTCTCCCGCTCCGCCGCGAACCGCCCGTGGATGCCCGCGCTCGGCAACCACGAGACCGAGTTCGGCACCTGCAACCACGCCGGCCAGCCCGGCAACGCGCCCGGCGGCATCGCCGCCCAGGGCGCCGCGGGCAACTACTGGAACGGCCCCTACGGCTACGGCCACTACCTGAGCCGCTTCCTGCTGCCGGACAACGACGTGACCAACTGGGACGGCAACCGCCTGCGCGGCAACTTCTACGCCTTCCAGGTCGGCACCGTGAAGTTCATCTCGCTGGACGCCGACGACGTCATCTACCAGGACGGCGCCTCGGCCTACCTCAACTCCGGCGCCGAACGCCGCGCCCGAGACCGACCAGCTCGGGCGCCGCGATCCCCAACGGCACCGTCACCTACAACCACGGCTACACCGGCGACCTCAAGCTGGACGCCGCGAACAACTCCGCTGGTGCCGGACTTCAGCAGCGGAACGCCGAACCTCCAGTGCACCTGGCTCGAGCGCGACGCTGCGCGAGGCCCGCGAGGACCCGTCGATCGACATGATCGTGGTCTTCATGCACCAGTGCGCGATGTCGACCTCGCTCCCCGGCAACGGCTCCGACCTCGGCATCCGCCAGGCCTGGCTGCCGCTGTTCGACAAGTACGAGGTCGACCTGGTCCTGTCCGGGCACGAGCACGACTACGAGCGGAGCTACCCGGTCCGCGGCTACGACGCCGACTACCTCGGCACGGTCGCCTCCCCGAACCCGGACCAGACCAAGGGCGAGTCGGTGAACACCCGGCGCCCGCACGTCGTCGACGACCGACGCCGGTCAGCTACAACGGCGCAGCAGGCCTGGGACACCGAGCAGGGCACCGTGTTCCTGGTGCTCGGCGGCGGCGGCACCGACGGCCCGGCCAACGTCTACGGCGTCGACACCGCGACCGGCCTGCCGCAGGCCAAGGTCATCACCGAGCGCAACGCGATCAGCGGCTCGCAGGCGGCCGGCTTCACCCGGAACGCGGCCGACTCGATCGAGGACGCGCCCTGGTCGGCGGCGACCAACGCCGGCGACGCCTACGGGTACGCGATCTTCGACGTCGACCCCGGCCACCGGCGCGGCGAGACCACGATCACCTTCAAGTACTTCGCGATCCCGGCCGTCAGCGACGAGACCGGCCCCGCTGCACACCGGCACGACGACGCTGCCGACGACGCCGTTCGAGACGTTCGTCTTCGGCCGCGGGATCTCGGGCCGGCACGGGCCGGGGCACGATCACGACACGCGGGTCGCGACAACGACCGCGACCTGACGGCAGGCATGAGCGCGGGCAACCCCGTTCCCTTACCTGATCGTCGTGGGAGGGAACGGGGGTGGCCTGGCACGCTGCCGCCCGCCAGGCCGCGGTAAGTGTGGCAGAGCAGGTCCGGGAGAGGGACAATCGCAGAAGGACCAGGTCGCAACGGTGCGGCCAGGGTGCCGGTGGAGCGGCAATGGCGGCGATGCCCCGGACGAGGTGGACGAATCTAACGCGCAGGCTTGGCCTGGACGGCAATCCGCTTCGCCCGCGCTCGGACCTGATGCAGCGGTGGCTGCTGCCCGCCGCAATCGGCCTGTTCGTGGCACTGTGCCCGGTCGTGGCTGGCCTGACCGGAATGTGGGTTCAGGCGGATAACGCGGCGGTGGCGCATGCAAAGCTGAGCTGGCACTCGGTCACGGCGGTGCTCCTGCGCGCTGTGCCGGGGCCAGCGGAGTCCGACCACGGTGCCAACACCTGGATGACGTGGACGCCGGCCGCGGTGGACCGTGGACGGTCAGCAGCACACTGGCGATGTCCCTGCGGCTGCCAAGTCGAGCGCGGGCAGCAGGCAGACCGTGTGGCTGAATCGGGTCGGACAGCCGCAGATGCCACCGCTGACGGCGGGGCAGGTCAGCGATCGTGCAGCCGCCGACACGCTGATGGCACTAGCGGCGCTGGCTGCAGTGCTCACCGGATCGTGCTGGCTGGCCCGGCGGGCTCTGTACCGGCGACGGCTCGAGGGCTGGGAGATCGAGTGGCTGACCGTGGGCCCGCTCTGGAGCCGTCAGGGCTGAATCGACCGCATTGTCACCTGCTGACCTAAGTTGACCAGCCAGAGCGCGAACAATAGCGAGGACAGTGCCCCGAGGACGATTCCAAAGCCGGCCAGGCCAGCACCCTCACCGCCGTGCTCGCGGATCTGGGTGCGGGCAGCTAGCCCGAGTACGACCGCGAGCACGCTGAGCAATCCGGGAAAGAACGCCAGGACGACTGACGAGACAGCCAGCCCGTTCAGCTGGCGCTGCTCAGGCCCGACGTCGGGTGACCGGCGGATCAGGCTGGTCACCTGCTCTGGAACCGGAAGATCCCATGTGATTGCCGTCAGGTCGTCGTAGGTTCGCGAAGCGTAGGCCAGCCCGACCCGTTCCCCGTACTCCTCCTGAGTCAGCCTGCCCTCGGTGAAGCCAGACTTGAGGATCTCGATCGCGCTCTCTCGATCCGCCGTGGACGCGCGCATCTGACCGCGTCTGGCGGGTGATATGCCCCAATGCGGGTCAAAGACCATGCTGCCTCCGTCCGGGAGTCCGAACGCCTGCAGTTCCACACTAGATCAGGGCCACAGACCGGGGCTCCTGGCGGTGGGCCAGCCGCGCCAAGAGGCCGGGCCTCCGGTCGTGATATGACACAGCGGGACGCTCTGGTGATAAGGAGGACAACTTGAAGGGAGCAGAGGCAGTCGTCAGGACGCTGGTCGATTCCGGCGTCAGCACGTGCTTCGCCAATCCCGGTACCTCGGAGATGCACTTCGTCGCGGCTCTGGATGCCGTACCCGCGATGCGCGGCGTGCTGTGCCTGTTCGAGGGAGCGGCGACCGGTGCCGCTGACGGGTACGGCCGGATGACCCGCCGCCCCGCGAGCGTGCTGCTGCACCTAGGCCCCGGCCTGGCCAACGGGCTCGCCAACCTGCACAACGCGCGCCGCGCGCATACGCCGCTGCTGGCGATCGTGGGGGATCATGCCAGCTATCACAAGCGGTACGACGCGCCGCTTGAGGCCGACATCGACGCGCTGGCCGGATCGGTGTCCGGCTGGGTCCGGCGCAGCTCGCGCAGCATCGAGGCGCCCGCGGACGCCGCCGAGGCGGTCGCCGCTGCGCTGCGGCCGCCCGGCCAGGTCGCGACGCTCATCCTCCCTGCCGACGTGACCTGGACTGCCGGCGCCGAACCGGCAGCTCCTGCCGCGGTCAGGGCACCCGCGCCGGTTCCTGATGAGGTGACGCGCGCCATCGCCACTGTGCTTCGCGGCGGGGAAACGGCCGTGATCCTGCTCGGCGGAACCGGACTTCGGCGCGCCGCGCTCGATTCCGCTAGCCGCATCTCGGCGGCGACGGGAGCCAGGCTGATCGCCGAGACGTTCCCGGCGCGCCATGAGCGCGGGGCGGGCGTTCCCGCCGTCGAGCGGCTCGCCTACCTGGTGGAGGCCGCAGCCGGCCAGCTTGCCGGAGCGCGGCACCTGATCCTGGCGGGAGCGACTTCGCCGGTGTCGTTCTTCGCCTATCCCGGTAAGCCCAGCACGCCGCTGCCGGACGGCTGTCAGGTGCATGTGCTCGCCGAGCCTGGCGACGACGTATCCGCCGCGCTCGCCGCGCTGGCCGACCTTGTCGCGCCAGGTACCGCGCCGTCGCCGCAGCAGCCAGTGCGGCCCGGCCTGCCGGACGGCGAGCTGACCGCTCAGACGGCGGCCGAGGTGATCGGCGCGCTGTTGCCGGAGGGCGCCATCGTCTGCGATGAGGCGAACACCTCCGGGATTTTCCTGCCCGGCGCGACCGCCGGTGCGCCGCCGCACGACTGGCTGAGCCTGACCGGCGGCGCGATCGGCCAGGGCCTGCCGCTCGCGGCCGGCGCGGCGATCGCTTGCCCGGACCGGCCGGTTCTCGCGCTCGAAGCCGATGGCAGCGCCATGTACACCGCGTCCGCGCTCTGGACCCACGCGCGCGAGCAGCTCGACATCACCACGGTGATCTTCAGCAACCGCTCGTACGCGATCCTCGCAATGGAGCTGCAGCGGACCGGAGCTCTGACCACCGGGACAACTGCGAGGAGCCTGCTGGACCTGTCGCGCCCCGACATCGACTTCACCGCGCTCGCCACCGGCATGGGCGTCCCTGCCAGCCGGGCGACGACAGCGGCCGAGTTCGCCAGGCAGCTGCAGACCGCGCTTGCCGAGCCCGGCCCGCACCTCATCGAGGCTGCCGTCCCGCCGCTGGGGTAGCGTTGCGGCCGCCTGGCGAAGGTGAGGTTCGCCGTCCATCCGGGCAAGGTGGGAAGCAAATGACAGACTCAGAGCCGCCGCAGGAACCCGCCGAGCCGCCGCAGGAACCCGCCGAGCCGCCGCAGGAACCCGCCACGCCGCCGCAGCAGCCCGCCACGCCGCCGCAGCAGCCCGCCGAGCTGCCACTGCCAGCTGGGTGGCAGGGCTGGGTGCGCAAGGCAGAGCAGCTGGGCACCGGCCGCGTGCCGGGCTTCGTTGTCCCGGCGTGGCTGCGCCCGACGCGCGGCGAGCGGCGCTGGCCGATAACCGCGAGCATTATCGCCGCGATTGTCCTGCAGGTCCTGCTCCCGCCGCATCTGACCGAGCCGCTGCCGCAGTGGCTGATGCCCAGTCTGGAGGGAGCGCTGCTGATCGGCCTGACCATCGCCGATCCGGTCCGGGTCGAGCGCGGGGGCACCGCGATGCGCGCGGCCAGCATCGTGCTGATCTTGCTGCTGTCGGCTGCTAACGCCGCGTCGGCCGTGCTACTGATCCGGGCGATCCTGGACGGTAAGGCTGGCGCCGCAGGGCCACTATTCGCCTCCGGCGCATCGATCTGGGCGACTAACGTCATCGCGTTCGGGCTGTGGTACTGGGAATTCGACCGTGGCGGGCCGATCCGCCGCGTTGCGGCTACCTCACGGAGTCTGGACTTTCTGTTCCCCCAGATGTCATCGCCGCAACTGGCGCCCGCCGACTGGGAGCCGCATTTCGTTGACTACCTGTACCTGTCGTTCACCAATGCGACCGCCTTCAGCCCCACCGACGTGATGCCGCTGGCCCGATGGGCGAAGCTCACCATGCTCGTCCAGTCCGCAGTGTCGCTCGCGGTCGGGGCGCTGGTGATTGCCCGAGCCGTGAACATACTCAAGAGCTAGACCCAGGGGAGCGGAGCCCCCGTGGGCGGCCGTCGTATCGGGGTCGCCTCCACGATCTGCCCGTCCGCGATCCGAAAGATCTCGGCAATGGGAGCGGTGGCGGACTTTCCGGTGGCGGGGAGGGGGCCGAAGTCGCCGCGCAGGGTTGCACTGATGGTGCCACGGCACAGGCCACGGTCCGCGGTCCGCGATCCCGAAGTTGTCCTCGATGGTGAAGCGGACATCAGGCATCGCTTGGAGAATCGCCGAGAAGAAGGCCTTGATCTCATGGCGGCCCCAGGCCGTGCCGCCTGGGGCAACGGGGTCGTTGTACATAGCGTCTGGGGCGTAGAGCTCGTCTACGAGATCCAAGCGGCGGTCGTAGATGATTTCCTCCACGTGTCGCCGGGCGAAGCCTGCTGCTGTGCCGTGCGTCATGTCGCACCGCTTTCTGGGCGCTGGCCTATCTTCGGAGGAGGTAGCCTCCTTCGAGCGTGGGGCCGCGCGGCGTATTAGGAGTGCCTTAAGTCTGTGAGCGTTGTAGGCGCTTCTGGCACCGCGGCGAGCACGCCTCCGCGGTACTCTTCGTCCCGGTGAATCTCGCGCCGCCGGTAGGCTGAGCGCGCAACTCTGGCGCAAGCATTTGTCAGATCGCGCTGTAGCCGCCGTCCACCATCACGGTAGCGCCGGTGATGTAGCTCGCTTGTGGCGACGCGAGGAAAACGATGGCCTCGGCGATCTCGCTCGGGTCAGCGGTCCGGCGCAACGGCGTCGCGGAGCCCAGCTGCTCCAACCTGCCGCCGAGTGTAGCGACGACCGAGTCGGTGCGGGTGGACCCGGGCGCGATGGCGTTGACACGAATCCCGTGGGCGCCGAAGGCCACGGCCCAGGACCTGGTGAATGATTCGAGTGCCGCCTTGGCGGCGGCGGAGACCACCGCGCCGCCTACGTCGCCTGACGAAGCCAACGCGCCGGAGATGTTGATGATGACACCCGATCCGCGGGCGATCATTTTTGGCAGCAGCGCTGCGGTGAGGAAGAACGGCGCCCTAACGGTGACGTCGAACGTCATGTCGAACGAGTCGACGTCCTGCTCCAGCGTCGGAGCGTAATGGTGCGCGGCCGCGTTGTTCACCAGCACGTCGACCTCACCGACCTGTTCGGCCAGGCGTCGTACCGCTGCGATGTCGTTCAGGTCGGCGACGATGAACTCGGCGCTTCCACCCTCGGCCTCGATCGCCGCGACGGCCTGCGCTCCTCGTTCGGGGTCGCGCCCGGTGATGACCACGGTCGCGCCGCGGCGGGCGAACAGCGTGGCGGTTTCCCGGCCTATTCCGGCGGTCGCGCCGGTCACCAGCACCCGCTGGTCTTGTAGGTTCATGAGACGCTCCCCGTGCTTTCCCCGCCGTCTACATAGCCGGCATCATCGCTGCTCTTGACCTCGTAACGCTGCTCGGTCTCTTCATGGGTTTCAGGCCCGAATTGTCGCCGTAGGCGCTGGTCCCTTGTGAGTGGCTGCCGGGCCACGGGTGGCGCAGCCATTGCGCAGCGACGGATCAGATGGCGGTGCGGCCGCCGTCGGCAGCGAGGACCGCGCCAGTGATGTAGCTGGCCTGGGGTGAGGCGAGGAAGACGATCACGCTGGCGATCTCATCGGGCTGCGCGGCGCGCGCCATGAGGGTAGTCGCGCCAACGGCTTCGGTCACGCTGTCGGGCCGGATGCCGGTGTAGACAGGTCCGGAGACGACGGTGTTGACCCGGACGCCGGCGGGGCTGAACTCGGCCGCCCAGGAACGGGTCAGCGCCGCCAGCGCGCCCTTGGTGGCGCTGTCGGCGGCGAGGCCCGCCATGCCGATCTGCCCGGACTGGCTGCCGACGTTGATGATGCTGCCGCTCCCGCGGGCGGCCATCTTCGGGGCCAGCGCAGCGACGAGGAAGTAGGGCGCCCGGACGTTGGCGGCGATGAGCCGGTCGAAGGTCGCCACCTCGAGTTCTGCGGTCGGCCCGATCCAGGAGAACCCGGCGTTGTTGACCAGGACGTCGACCGATCCGGCCTGCCGGACAAGGTCGTCGAGCTGAGCGGGGGCGTCGAGGTCGGCGGCGGCGAAACGGGCCGTGCCGCCCTCGGCGGTGATGGCGCCGGCCACCGCCCCGCCGCGGGTGGGGTCGCGCCCGTGCACGATGACGTCGGCGCCGTGCCGGCCGAGCTGCTCGGCCGCTGCTCTGCCGATTCCCGAAGTAGCGCCTGTGACCAGGGCCGTGACGCCCTCCAGCTCTCGCTGTTCGCTCATTGTCCTTGTACTTCCTTGTCGAGACCCGCGTGCCGCTGGTCCGCATCACTCATTGCGCCGGCCGCCACATCGGCGGGCTCAGGCCAGCAGAGCCCGCCGTTGTCAAGATCAACTAAACGGGTTCCCGTCGGCGCGGTTCCTGCGGGCAGCCCGCCGTCGCGATGCGGTGACGCAGCAGGCGCCGGTGCTGGCGTCGCCATTCATACCCCATCCTCCTTCAGGGGATTCGGTGATCAGGACCTGTGCCCGGCGTGGTCATGAGCCCGCAGTTGAGAGGTCGCCGCGGTTCGAGCGGCGCCTGGCCGCTGACGTATCGGCCCGTCCTTCCGCGTCAGGACGTCAGTGCTGCTGGCATGCCCGCCAAGCCGGGTTACTTCACCTGGTTGAGCTATGTAATGAACACGCGAGCGGGTCCCCTGGGGTTCGGGGGTATGGCATCTCTCGCGGGCTCGGAGGTACCGAGCTCGCACATCGAACCTTCTTGCGCCGAGGACTAGCCAGTTCCGGACGGTGGCGGTGGCGGTTAGTTCTTCGAAGCTGTTGAGGAGAAGGGCTGCTTCGTGGTCGCAGAGCCCGGTGCGGGCGGCGGCCTGGTCGAGAACTTGACGACCTGGGTCCCGAGGCTGCCGACGATTTCGCGCTCGCCGCCGAGGGCGTTCTCTCGACGATCCTGCCCTGCTTGTGGGCGCTGGTGCCGTGGGAGCCCGGCTCAATGCTCACACAGGGAGAAGACGAGGAAGTTCAGGCTGTGGCAAACCGGGGGCGGTAGGTCTCAGCGATCGCCCGCCACGTGAACCGTGACCGCAAGACGATCCGGGTGTATGTGCTGGGGCAGCGGCGGACCGGGGCCTGCGCCAGCGTGGCGCCGGATCTGCTGACCCCGTCGCCGCGTACCTGGCAGACAGGTTCGCAGATGACCCGCATATATCTGGGCGAGAGCGCTGTCGGGCGAGGTGTTACCGCTGGGGTACGGCCTTCGTATTCGAGCTTCGCCGGGCAAATGCGGCTGGCGGGACCGCGCCCGACCGCCAGCGACGCCGATAGCTGCGGTCTGTGCCTAGGCCCGCCGCTTTACCTGCTCGAAGACATCAATGCTCCTACCGGGGGGAAGGTGAGCATGAACAAGCCGTACGCGAAGGAGACAGGGAATGCAGGTACGCCAGGTTGTCACCGGCCATGACGCCGAGGGTCGCGCTGTTTTTGTGCGAGACGAGCAAGTCGACGCGATGGCCATCCCTGGCCTAGGAGAGCTCGCCTTCCTCTGGAGTGCCGATGAGCCCGCAACTTACCCGAACGCGGGGGACAATCCGGCGGCGCCCGGTATATTCCCGTCCGTAGGTGGCATCCGCTTCACCATGGCGAAGTACTTGCCGGAGTTCGACGTGGTTGCACCAGAAGCCACTCCCGAGATGCACATCGAGGACGGCGACCAACCCGGCATGCACAGGACCGACACGACGGATTTCGGGGTCCTTATCTCCGGCAACCTCGTAGTCGAGGTCGACGATGGCGCGGAGTTGTTGCTGTCTCCCGGCGATGTCGTGGTGCAGAACGGAACACGCCACCGTTGGCGCGTGGTTGGGGACCTGCCGGCCACCATGGCGGCTTTCATGATCGGAGCCCGCCACTT
The DNA here is from genome assembly GCA_963808215.1 of uncultured Actinomycetota bacterium. Lineage (GTDB taxonomy): Bacteria > Actinomycetota > Actinomycetes > Streptosporangiales > Streptosporangiaceae > JAJYUU01. The sequence goes on along the minus strand of CAWEEY010000012.1, from coordinate 70,660 downwards.
TTAGTATCCGGCCTGCACGGTGAGGTCGCGATTGCCATGCTTTTGGGGACGAGCGTCAACCGACGCGGCCCTCCTTGCAGAACAGCAGCACCGGTACGCCGAATGGCGGCAGTTCCTCGAGGCCATCATCGCTGCCATCACCGCAAACGGACACCATCAAAACAGGTACAGCTTCGCGTCGACCTCGTCGCTGAGCACGACCAATGCAGGGTCCGAGAACGACGCAGACGGCCGCGACGAACGTGGCGGCCTGGCTCACTGCGACTCGGCCGCGAACAGGCGCCACTGAACGGCGCGGCCGCTCCGCGGGTGATAAGCGCCGACTGCCGCGCAGCTTGATGTCCCGTTCGGCGACAAGGACTTGGCGAAGGCACTGGGCGCGGTGGGATCGGGCCGCCGGGCGCTGGTAGGCACTGGCGCCCGGGAATGCCGGCCCTGGTCCGGTGGGCACCGCGGCCCGAGGCGCCGGAAGCGCGGGCAACCGCTACGAGGCCTGCGGCAGCCACCCCGACCGCCGGGCCGGGCTTAACCCAGCAGCCTGGCCTTGCGCGTGCGGGGGCCGCCGGCCCGCATCACTACCCGCGTGAGCCCGCCCCAGCGCGACGATCCGGCCGCTGCCCTCAACCATGTGCTCAGCGAGGTCATTGACACGATCCTGGACGTCAGGCAGGCTTACCGCTCTCCATGCGCTGCTCGACCAGCCCTTCGCCGACCTGAGAACGTGGGCCCGGCTGCTCGCGAACCTGGACCAGGCATTTGGCGTGTCGCTGCTGGCGAGCATGCCGGGCGCGTCCAACCGAACGCCACCGAACCCCTGGCACGGGGCGCGAGCAACGAGGAGGTCCGCCGGATCGTCGGCGAGCATCTCGACCGGCTCGGACAACACAAGGCCGCAGCGTCTCCAGACACTCCGGGACGACTCGGGTGACCGTTACGGTGCTCGTCTCCTTGTCGAAGACGAACGTCCGGCCGGTTCTTGGCCGGGGCGGCAACCACGGCGCTCGCGTCGAGCAAGCCGTCGTGCGCCGGGCCAGTCACAGAGCACTCCTCATCGTCCAGACCGCCCATCTCAGGGACTGCGGATTATGGAGTAGACACTTGTAAAAATAAAGTATACCGTTGCTTTCATGAAGAGTTACGGGCAGGCATGCACCATCGCCAGAGCCCTGGACGTCGTCGGCGAACGGTGGAGCCTCCTGCTCGTGCGGGAGCTGATTCTGGGCCCGCGCCGTTACCGCGACCTCGCCACAGGCCTGCCGGGCATCCCCAGCAACGTCCTGGCAGCGCGCCTGAAGGACCTGCAGGCCGCCGGCGTCATCACCCGGCGCACCCTCCCGGCACCGACCGACGTGACCGTGTACGAGCTGACCGAGGCCGGCCGGGCGCTGCAGCCCGCACTCAAAGAGCTGCTGGACTGGGGCCTGCGCTACGGACCGGAACCGTCCCAGGACGACGCGGGCCAGCCCGGCTGGGCACTGCTGGCCGGCGCGCCGGCCGAGCGCACTGCCCGCCGGGCAGACGTGCGAGCTCCGGGTAGGACCGGAGAGCTTCTACCTCAGCTCCGACGCCGGCAAGCTCACCGTCCGCCGCTGGCCGGCGCCGGATGGCGACGCGGTGGTCACCATGTCCGCCGACACCTTCTACAGCCTCATGACTGGCCAGACGACCGTGACCGACGCCGTCGGGGACAGCAGGGTCGACGGCGACACCGAGATCGCCCGCCGCGCCCTGGAGCCGCTCTTCGCCGCAGCACTCGCCAGGCCCGCACCCGCCATCTGAGGCGCCGGGCGGGACTCAGCCCGCGCCGCCCCGAACAGCGAATCAACCCTAGGGAGAAACCGTCATGTCCGAAACACGATCCAGGGCCACCCGGGCGACCGCGCCGGGCGGTGTGGCCGCCGGCGGCCCGCGCCTGGGCCTGGCCCTGCTGGTCCTCGCCACCGCGCAGCTGATGGTGGTGCTGGACGCCACCATCGTCAACGTCGCCCTCCCGCACATCCAGCGGGCGCTCGGCTTTTCCGGGTCCGGCCTGGAATGGGTGGTCAACGCCTACGCGCTGACCTTCGGCGGGCTGCTGCTGCTCGGCGGCCGGGCCGGGGACCTGCTCGGCCGCCGGAAGATGTTCATCGCCGGGCTGCTGCTGTTCTCCGCCGCCTCCCTCGCCGGCGGGTTCGCCGACAGCCAGGCCTTTTTGCTCGCGGCCCGCGCGGTGCAGGGCGTCGGCGGGGCGCTGGTCGCCCCGGCCGCGCTGTCGCTGATCACCACCACCTTTCCCGAGGGCCCGCCGCGTACCCGGGCTTTCGGCGTGTACGCCGCGATGAGCATCGCCGGCGGCGCGATCGGCCTGCTCGGCGGCGGCCTGCTGACCACCTACGCCTCGTGGCGGTGGGTGCTGTTCGTCAACGTGCCCATCGGCGCCGCGGTCGCGCTGGCCGCACCGCGGGTGCTGGCCGAGTCGCCGCGCCGCCGCGGCCGGTTCGACCTGCCCGGCGCCATCACCGGCACCGGCGGCATCGCCGCCCTGGTCTACGGCCTGGTCAGCGCCGCCGCCAGCCCCAACGGCGTCTCCCACTGGGGTGACGCCAAGGTCCTCGCCTCGCTCGCCGCCGCCGCTGTGCTGCTCGCCGCGTTCGCGGTGATCGAGACCCGCAGCGCGCAGGCCCTGCTGCCGGTACGGCTGCTGCGCGACCGCAACCGCACCGGCGCCTACCTGAGCTACGCCGGGGTGGGCATCTTCATCTTCGGCATGTTCTTCTTCCTCACCGTGTTCATGCAGGCCGTCTGGGGATACTCCGCCCTGAAGACCGGCGTCGCCTACCTCCCGTTTACCGCAGCCCTCCTCATCGGAGCCGGGGCCGTCACCCAGCTCGTGCCCCGGATCGGCGCCCGCCCGCTACTGCTCTCCGGCTCCGCGGCCGCCGCCGGCGGCCTGTACTGGCTGTCCCGGATCAGCGAGCACGACACCTACGCCAGCGGGGTGCTCGGCCCGACCATGGTCATCGGAGCCGGCGCCGCCCTGCTGTTCGTCACGCTGTCCCTGGTCGCGCTGAACCGCGTCGCCGAAGCCGACTCCGGCGTGGCCTCCAGCCTGCTCAACACCGGCCAGCAAGCCGGCGGCTCCATCGGCCTTGCGGTGCTCGGCACCGTCGCCTGGACCGTCGTCGCCCACAGCAGCCACGCCCAGGCCGCCCACGCCGCCGCCGCTGCCGCGCGGGCCGGGCACCCGGTGCACCCGGGCGGGCCGCTGGCCGCAGCGATCTACAACCATGCCCTCGCCACCGGGTTCGGCCGCGGGTTCCTGGTCGCCGCCGGGATCGCGCTGCTCACCCTGATCATCAACTTCGCCGCGATCCGGGTCCGGCGCGCCGACCTCGCCGGCGCCCAGCAACCGGCACCCGCCGTGGCCGCCGAGCCGGCACAACCGCGGTGACCGCAAAAGACAAAACAATAGGAGATCTTCATGCCGACTCCCGCAAATACCACGGCGGGCGCGCGCGACGGCCCTTCGTCCGGGAAGGGATCGTGCACGTCCTCCATGACGCCGGGTTCGACGTGGTCGGCACTGCGGCCAACGCGCGCGACCTGGTCGGGATGGCCAGACACCGGCCCGCCCGGCACTAGCTGAACAAGGGGGACAGCAGATGCGCAGTGTTACTCGAACCGGCCGGGGCATCACGGCCACCGAGCCAGGGCCGCGCCGCGCGGGGGTGGATCGCGGCGTCGCCCTCGGCCTGCTCGCCGCGGCAGCCACGGTCGGGGTTGCCTCCTGCCTGCACCTGGACGGGCGGATCCCGCTGGGCTTCACCACGCCAGCACCCAGAACCATTGGACCACGCACTACCGAGGTCACCCATCGCGGCGGCACCGAGCACATCCGCGCCACCGTTAACCCAGACCACTACGCCCGGATCGAAGTCCCGGACAAAGACGGCCCCTGGACCGAGGCCGCGCTGCGCCGGGTGGCAACGCTGGTCGCCCAGGCGGCGCCGCCGGCCGAAGTGCTCACCGCGGTCACCGGGGAAGCCGGCCGGCTACTGCACGCCGATTACGCGACGATGAACCGGTACGACCCCGACGGCACGATAACGGTAGTTGCCACCTGGAGCAGCACCGGCGCAGCCTTTCCCGTCGGCGCCACTGCACGGCTCGGCGGGCGGAACATGCAGGCAATGGTGTTCGAGACCCGTCGGCCGGCGCGGATCGACGACTACACCGTCGTCTCGGGCCAGGTCGCCGAGGCCGCCCGCGACTTTGGCATCCGCGCGGCTGTCGGCGTGCCGGTCAGCGCCGAGGGGCGGCTATGGGGCATCATGCTCGTGGGTTCCCGCGCAGGACCGCTGCCAGCAGGCACCGAAGCCCGGCTGGCCGGATTCACCGAGCTGGCCGTGGCCGCGATCGCCAACGCCGAGGCCCAGGCCGCGCTGACCGCCTCTCGCGCGCGGATCGTCGCGACCGCGGATGCCACCCGCCGCCGCATCGAGCGCAACCTGCACGACGGCGCCCAGCAGCGCCTGGTCACCCTTGCCCTGGACCTGCGCGCCGCCCAGGCAACCGCACCTCCTGGGGCAGGTGATCACGTGCAACAACTGGACGAAGTAGCCGCCGGGCTCGACGACGTGCTGGAGGACCTCCGTGAGATCGCCCGCGGCCTGCACCCGGCCATCCTGGCCGACGGCGGCCTGCGCCCGGCACTGAAGATGCTGGCCCGCCGATCCGCCATCCCGGTCCGCCTCGGCATCCAGGTGGCGGGACGGCTGCCCGAGCCAGTCGAGACCGCCGCCTATTACACCGTCTCCGAGGCACTGACCAACGCCGCCAAGCACGCCCGCGCCACCGCCGCGGAGATTGAGGCGGCCGAAAGCGACGGCGTCCTGCACGTCCGAGTCCGCGACAACGGGCGCGGCGGCGCCGGCTTCCGCGACGGCTCCGGACTGGTCGGGCTCAAAGACCGGGCCGAAGCGCTCGGCGGCCACCTCCGCCTAGACAGCCCGCCCGGGGAAGGCACCACCGTGGAGATCACACTGCCGCTCCACGACCCCAACACGGCGGGGCTGCCACCCGGAGCAGCCGGGCCGTCGGAGAATGCCAGCCGCGACCTCGCCGCCGATCCGGCGCAGCGCATAGGGCAGCCCGAAGCCACGCAGCGTGCCGAACCCAGCCCATCCGCTCCTCATCGCGACGCCCGCGCGCCCGACTAGGTGCCGAATTTCATTACACCTTGCCTGGATTCGCAGGCGTTCCTCTTCCGGTTAGCAGGTGGGCCAGGACTCCGGGTGGCCCGACTGGAGAAGGGGTGTTCGCCACGATGCCTCCAGAAGGCGTCAACGGAATCATGAATGTCACGGGCGCGAAGGGTGCCCGCGCCTCGGAGGGCATCGGGACCGGAACGAGTCACTGCGACATGGAGGTTAACCAGGTGGCAACAGTGGAGGAGCTAACCAGCGGCGGGTACCAGGTCACAGTGACCGGAACCGAACTCGCGCTGCTCAGGGGCGCTCTGGACGAAGCTGAGCGGGTATCTCGCTTCGGCATAGAGGTCCTGGACGAGGCAGACAGGAGCCGGGACGGCGAGCCCTCGCCCAACAGTCGGCTGGTCAGGGAGATCGACGCTCTGGCGATGCGCGAAGCGTCGCTCAGGTCGCTGCAGAAGACCATGGCGGAAGTTGACGGCAGCGGCAAGCTGGCACCAGCCCAGCACGCTGATTGCGGCTAGGTAGGCCACCTTGACATGGGAAAGTCGGCGGTTCGGCTCCGCCGGTCCCGGCGATGAGTTTCCGGCGGCAGGGAGACAGCATGACAACAGAGGAAGATCGGAACAAGGCTTTTGTCATGGAAGCCTTTGATGTCCTGTTCAATAAGCGCGACTACGGCGCGGCCGCGCGATACTGGTCGCAGGAGTACATCCAGCACAGTGCGCACATCGGCCCCGGCCGCGACGGCTTGTTCGACCTCATCCAGTCCCTGCCGGAGACACTGCGCTATGAGAACCAGGTCATCCTCGCTGACGGCGAGCACGTAATGCTCTACGGCCGGTTCAGCGGCACCGGCATCCCGGTCGCGATGATCACCGCCGACGTGGTACGGATACAGGACGGCAAGCTCGCCGAGCATTGGGACCTGTGGGAGGACGAGGCCACCCGCACCGAGTCCCTGAGCGAGCTGCCCATGTTCGGCGACCAGTTCCCCGCCGAGCCGTGAACTGGCAGCCTTCGGTGCGCCCTGAGACACGGCCGCGACGTCCCTGGTTCTAGCCGGATTGGGCTGGGCCGCGCGGATGGCCGCGAGGACCGGGTGGACAAGGACGGCGCGAGTGCCGCGAGAGCCGATTGCACCTGCAGGGCGGTTGCGATTGGCGACCCCGCTGATCCCATGTCCTCGAGCAAGTTGGCGCCAAAGTCCGCCGCTCTATCGCCAGTCTCAGTATCGGGTCCGGCAGCGTGGAGCAACTCGCGTGCCGACTGGTCGATCTAGCTCGCGAACCTGACGTGGTTGCTCTCATTCAGGACTTCGAGCAGCTGGTTCCGCGGGGCCGCGGGGTTCACGGGGGCGGAGCCCCCGTGGGTGGGGTTACTGGCCATGCCACTCGTCATGGTGCCCGTGGTTGCCGGGACCTGATGGCCCGCCGGATCGCCAGTAGCGGCGCGCCCGGCGGCGGAACCGCGCCACCGTGAGGATGCCAGCTACGCCGGCTACCAGGAAAAGCACCAGGACGATCTTGAAGAGCGCGAAGAAGAAGAATCCGCCCCCCGTGAAAGAGCAGGAGGGCGAAAAGCAGGAGATCAGCGCCAGCGGCAGGAGCCGCGGTCCGCGCCGGTAGCCATAGGCGGGGCGGCCGCCCAGCGGTGACGGTCCCTGCCCGGCCTGCGGGCCAGCCGGGCGTCGGCTCGGGCAGGTCGGCCATCACAGCGCGCAGTTCCCCGGTGGTCTTGGCGCCCAGTGCGGCCGCGACTCGCTCATCCAGCTCTTCGGAGGTGAGCCGGCCCGCGGCGAAATGCTCGCGCAGCCGCTCCGCGACTCGTTCGCGGTCGGCGTCTGAGACCCTCATGTACTCGTTCACTGCCCTGCCCCGTCTTCCCTAGTTGTCCTGCTCGTCATGTGTCTTCGTCGTCCTGCCCGCGTCGCCGGCGAGGATCCGGTAAAGCTCACGCCGGGTCTCGCTCCAGCAAGCTGCTCGGCCTGCCCGCACCTGGGCAGGCGTCCCCGCATGGGCGAGCTGTACGATCCCGCTGCCCAGCCGCGCCGCCTCGGCGAACAGGCCCGGTAGCTGCCAGGCCTCCTGCTGGTGGGCCGACTCCCAGGCCCCGCGCGCCTTCTCCGGATTCGCGGCAATGTACTCACGGCCGGCGTCAGTCAGGCTGTACGTGCGCCGGCCGTCGGACTTCTCATCAGTGATCAGCCCCTCGTCGGCCAGCTGAGCGAGGGCGGGATAGACGGCGCCCGGGCTCGGCCGCCAGGCACCCGCACTGCGCTGCGCGATCTCTGAGATTATCTGATACCCGTTCCGCGGGCCTTCTTGCAGCAGCGCGAGGATCGCTGCGCGCACGTCACCGCGGCCCGCCTTTGGCGGAGGCGCGCTCGGCGGGCCCGGCCACCACGCGGTCCGGCGGTGTCCGCCGAAGCCGCCGCCCCAGTGGCCGGGGCCGTGCCCTCCGCCGAAGTCCCTGGCCCACGGGCCACCCTGGGAGTGGCCGCTTGCCATTGCCCGGATACCGCCGCGGATCCTGGTCGCGACGTCACCCGCGTACTTGAGGGCCTCGGCTAGGCCCGCGTCGAGGTCGCACGCCCCGAAAGCTGCTCCTGCGGTCATCTGCTCCCGCCAATCTCTCGCGATACGATCACGATATATCGATAGCTTACGTCGTCCAGCGCATCACGACAAGTCATATCTCGACTAACGTTCGAGCGGTCGCGGACGTCACCAGGCACGCCAGATCCGGTGCGCCCGGCGAGGCCGGTGCACTGCCGTCGCACCGCCGTGTCTCCGGCCGCCAGGCGTAGACGGCCATGTATGCCAGGAACGCGAGGCCCGCGATCAGGAAGCAGTTCGCTGTCAGGGTCATCAGCCCGTGGAAGCCGGACTCGCTCGTGTTCCACGACCACGGCGTCCACCACATCGGGGCCAGAACGAAGAGCAGGTAACCGCAAGCCGCAGCTATCCGGCTCGCTATACCGCCACGCAGCAGCACGATCAGAGCGGGCACGATCCAGACCCAGTGATGTGTCCACGAGATGGGGCACACCAGCAGGCTGGTCGTTCCGGTGACAGCCGCCGCGCCAAGCCAGTCATCACGCCGGGCGAGCGTGGTGGCCACCGCTAGCCCGAGCGCGCCGAGAATGAGCGAGATGGCCAGGTACCACGGGCCAACATGGCTGACTCCGCCCAGGATCCTGGCGGCTGCGGCGTACGGCGACTGGTTGCTGATGTAGGTGGCGTTGACCCGCGTCGTGTCGTAGAACAGCCGCGTCCAGTACAGCCGCGACGCGCTCGGATCGACCAGGTAGCCAACCAGCGCGCAGGTCACAAAAGTGCCGGCCGCGATCAGCTGCGTTCTTGGTCCGCCTGGTCAGCAGGAACAAGACGATGAAGATCGCAGGCGTCAGCTTGATCGCGGCGGCCAGGCCGACGCCCGAGACCGGCGGCCCGTCCGCGGGCGCACCGCCAGACATCGGTCATCACCAGGGCCAGCAGGATCACGTTGACCTGACCCAGGAACAGCGTGTGATACACGGGCTCCAGCAGGAAGCCCGGCGCCGACAACAGCAGCCACCACTGCCTTTGACGGGTGCCAGCCGGCCAGCTTCAGTGAGAGCACGCATGACCAGGCGAACGCCGCTACCGACGCTAGTTCCCAGGCCAGCACGACGACGACAGTCGGCAGTGCGGCCAGCGGCGTAAACACTGCTGCCGCGAACGGCGGATAGGTGAACCAGTTCGCGTGGGCCTGCACCAGGTACAAGCGCGTGCCCTGGGTGACGGCGCGGCCGCCCCACAGGTAGATGTTCAGGTCGAACGGCCGGTATGCGATCGCGAACCCGATGACTAGCGCAAGTTCGGTAAGTAGGAAGGCGTAGGCGACGGACCGCGCCCGACGTCCGCGCAGCATGCGCCGAAGCGCATCTGCCGAGTCGATGATTTGAGCAAGCGGGGAGGCAACCGCTGAGTTCATCCTGCCAGCCTGCCGGCGCACGGGCGGCTGGTCCATCGGGAAGATCCCGGAGCCGGCCCGGAAACGTTCCGGCGGATCAGGGGGGCCCGCCGGGAACGCCTTTTGCGACATCGCTCACGCTACGTCGTGTGCCTGTTACTCTCAGTTCTCAGCGTTGGGGGCGCAACGGCCTTACGCGGCCTGGGGGTGCTTGTGGCGGGGTGGTTGCTCAAGGGGGAGCCGGCGGCAGATGACCTGTCGGCCGGGGCGGCGCGGCGGATATCTGATGTCGCCGCCTACCGCGAGGCGGTAGCCGACCTGCTGGCGGAATTAGCTGGTCCTCGCGGCGAGTGCCCGAGAGCAGCGGCGGCCGAGCGAGTCCTCGACCCGGCGCCTGTCCGAGCCGGAGTTCACGATGATCTTCTCGGCGACGCCAGCGGGCCCGGACGCGGCGCAGCGGCGAGTGCTGCGCGAGGTCAGGTCTTACCAGCACAGCGCCACGCAGCTCCGCGGGAAACCTCCCCGCGATGATCCGGATCGCGCTGCTCTCCCAGATCGACGTGCTCTGGTGGGGTCACCTGCCGGCCTACCAGGCGGACGCCGATGTGCGGGCCGCCACTGACCTGCTGGACCTTGACGCGCTCCGGCGCGACGGCAAGCTGCTCTTCCGCTACCGGCGGCAGGCCTCGACGCTCCTCGGCCAGGGCCGCCCGGTCGGCTGAGCGGAAGGCCGCGCCAGGCCGCGCGCCCCAGACGGCGGGCCTGCGGTTCGCGTGTGCGCGCGCGCCAGCTGATCGTGCTGCTCAACCAGATCGCCGCCGACTTCGCTGGCCTTGCGCCACCCGGCACGCCGCGGCTATGGGTCACCAGTCTGACGCGAAGTGTCACCCATCAGCTCCATCTCCGTGACCTCGGGTACGCGGCGCTCCTGCCCAGTGCGCACTGCGTCGGGTACGCGGCCGACATCGAGATGAACTGGTTCCGCCAGTTCGAGGCCGACGGAGGCACTGCAGCAGGTGCTGCTCGAGCGGCAGCACGCGGGCGAGATCAATGTCGTCGACGAGGGCCAGGCCTGGCACATCTGCATCCGGCCGGGCGCCGGCCGCGCCCTGCGCCTGATCCCCGACCAGCAGAAAGGCGGCTGAGCCGAGTGTGCGGGATCGCGCTGATCAGCGGGGCCGGAGCAGAGGAAGGCCTGCTCCGCCAGATGCTGTCCGCCCTTGAGCCACGCGGGGAGGTCGAGCAGATCGTCCGCGACGAGCAGCCTGCTAGCAGGCGTGCGCCGGCTTCGGATCATTGACCGGGAACGGGCTGTGCAGCCGTGGCCGTCTGCCGACGGCCGCTGGCTTCTGTGCTTCAACGGCGAGATTTTCAACTACCGGCAGCTGCGCGCCGAGCTGTCCGGCCTGGGCCGGCAGTTCCGCACCGAGAGCGATACCGAGGTGGCGGCTGAGGCGTTCGCGGAATGGGGCGAGCAGGCGGTCGGCAGGTTCCGCGGCGAGTTCGCGCTCGCGATCGCAGAGCGGGCGACGGGGCGCACCTACCTGGCGCGCGACCCGGTCGGTGTCAAGCCGCTGTACTGGTCGTGCCGCGATGACCAGCTGTACCTGGCCTCGGAGGTGAAGGCGCTGGTGCCAGTGGGCGCTGCAGTGTCGGAGGTGCCGCCAGGGCAGCACGGCTGGGCCGAGCCGGCGGGCGGAGCGCCTGTCCTGGCGCCGTACCTGGACGTGATGCGCCTGGGCGCGGACCTCCCGCCGGTCGACGACCCGGCCGAGGCGGCGAAGCTCCTGCGGCTGGCGGTAGAGGACAGCATCCGGGTCCGCGTCGACACAGACCTGACTGTCGGCGTGATCCTCTCCGGCGGCCTCGATAGCGCGATCGTGCTGGCGCACGTCCTGCAGATGCACCCGGACTGCGTGGCGCTGACCATCGGTGCGCCCGGCAGCGACGACTTGCTGTATGCCCGCCGCCTGTGCGGCGACCTCGGTGTCCAGCACGAGGTGATCGGCGTCCGCCCCGCAGACATCCATGCTGGCGATGTCCGCGAGGCGATCAGGATGTCCGAGCTGACCGAGTACGGCGACATCATCAATGCGGTCGTATCGGTGCCGCTGTTCGCCCGCGCCCGGAAGCTCGGCATCAAGGTGGTGCTCACCGGGGACGGATCGGACGAGCTGTTCGGCGGCTATTCGATGTACGAACGGACCCCAGCGGCGGCATCGCAGCAGTTGCTCGTGCACATGGTCGGCAACCTGCACCGAACCGAGCTGCAGCGGGTGGACCGGGTCAGCATGGGCCACGGCGTCGAGGCGCGCGTGCCCTACCTCGATCCAGCGGTCGTGGAGCTGGCGATGCGGATGCCGGTCGGGCTAAAGGTCCGCGACGGACAGGAGAAGTGGATCTTGCGGCGGGCCTTCGATGGCGTGCTGCCCGAATACGTCCTCGAGCGGCGCAAGAATCCGATGTCGCACTCCTCCGGCCTGCATGAGCGGACCCGGCTGTACCGGCCGCTGTTCGGCGGGATGCACCGCTCGTTCGGCTACGACCTGCTTGAGCCAGTGCACCGGGACTTCTCGGTAGTGCTCGGGCGGTACGGCCACGACCTGGACCTTGCCCTGGAAGCGACCAGAACCCGGCAGGACTACACGGCCGCCGAGCACGCGCGCGATCTGGCCGGGGCCCTGCGCTGGAACGCGGCGGCCGCGTTCCAGCGCAGCCCTAGGAGAAAGGCACGGCGGCCGCCAGGCCGCCACGCCCGGACTACCAGACGCTAACCGGACAGCTGGTCAGGTGGCCTCCGGCCTGCGGGCACCACCCAGCGGCGAAGGCCCCAGCCGGAGCGGGCGTGACCTCAGCGGGACCGGGACCGGTTGGCGGCCCAGGCGAGTATCAGCAGCACAATACCGACGACGAACGAGACAGCGGCCCGCACCGTGTGGCTTCCCCCATGGTGCTTGCCTACCAGGAAGTGCACAGAGTTCAGGGCCCCGGCGATATAGAGCACTCCGACAATGAGCGCCAGGATTCCGAGAACTCCTAGGACAATCGTCAGCGCGCGGTTGGATGACCTGCCCGGCGCACTCACTGTACTCACCACTTGACTCACCTGTTTTCTTCCGGATTTTTGGTGGCCGCCAGCCTAGATGATCCAGCCGCGCGTCACTGTACCTGGTGCTCACTCCGCCTCAGCACGGCACCGATGGGGCCAGCCTGCCACGAACTGGCTCGTCCGGCAGGATTTCTGCTATGTCCAGTTCGTGGTCATACCACCCAGCGCCGCCGAACCCGAGCGCTCATAGCCGGGAGCAGGGCATCAGCACTGAAGATCTTGCGGAGACTGCACGCTGGCCGAGGAGGATCCGCTGCTCGCGGTCAGGCCTACGGACTTGCCACAGGCTGACGAACCGAAGATCCAGATGTAGATCGTTCCCTGGGCCTGGCCGCCGGGCGAGATCGCGGCGTGCTCGCAGCTCGCCCCCGTCGAGGTCGGCTGGCATGACCATCCGTCGCCGTCCGATGTGCCGCTGTCCCGACCGTGCCAGTGCCCGCCGCCGTGTCCGTCTCCGCCGTGCCCATGCCGCCCGCCGTGTCTGTGCTGGTCGCCGAACAGCCACGTGCCGGCCGGAAGGCTAATCGACACGGTCAGCTCCCCAGTTGCCGCAGAGCCGGTGTCGTTGACCTGGAAGACGACCTGGGCGCCGTGCCAGTGCGCCTGCTGCCCGGCGATGCTGACGCTCGCCGTCAGCTCCGCCGCGGGCGGCGAGCTGGCGGTGACGGACGCGCCCGGCGGCGTGCTGCCCGTCGGCGTTGCGCCGGCCGGCGGCCCGGCGGGCGTGCTGCTTGGCGCACGGGTCGAGACAACCGGGACGACGGCGGCTGCGCGCTGTGACGGTGTCGGAGACAGAATCCCGGTCGGATGTGCCGGTCCGGAAGCTCCGGCCGGAGGATGGTGCGCCGACCCCAGCGGCGTGTCGTGGCCCGCCAGGGAGACTGCGAAGCCCGCGCCGCAAACGGCGACCACCGCCGCCGCCGCGAGCAGACGCAACGGCTGCAGCGAGCGCCGCGTCACCGGTGCACTGTGCCACGGCGTATGGCCGGCGCCTGGGCCGGCTTTACCGGCCGCGAAGGGTGCCATGATGCTTATCCCGGTGGCCGCTGCGGCCGAGGCTGCTGCCGTGTCGTGCTGCGCGCCTGACAGGTATGCTGCCGCCGCCCCACCCAGGATGACCGGCGCTACCAATGTGCGGAGCGCCAGGTTCACGTCGGCCAGCTCGGCGTACAGCGCCCGGCAGTCGTCGCACTGGCTGAGGTGCTCGGTCACCAGCGCGCTCTCCGGCCCCGGCGCCGGGTCTCTGAGGAAGGCACCGAGCTGTTCTGCCACCGGCTTGCACTCGGGGCGGCCGACACGTGAGGCATGCAGCTGGAGGCAGGTCTGGAGGAGGCCGTCCCTGGCGCGCCGCCTGAGCGCCCCAACAGCGTCCGGGCCGAGCCCGAGCAACGGCGCAACGTCGGCTGGGCTTGCTGACTCGATCTCGGTGTGCCACAAAACTGCGATCCAGCGCTCGGGCAGCGCGAAGAAGGCCGCCGCCATCAGCGACGTTTCCTTCCCTGGGTCGGAGCCCCCAGACCGGAGGCCGTCGTCGTCGCATGCCAGCCGCAGCGCTGTGAGCAGATACGGCCGGAAAGCATCGGTCGGACCGCCGCCGTGGCTCGTCACGTCGAGCACTTGGGCGAATGTCTGCGCAATCAGATCATCGACCTCGGCGGCCGACCCGACTAGCTCGCGGGCGAGCCTGCGCGCGGCTTGCTCGTGCCGCTGCCGCAGAAGCACGAACGCACCGCTGTCCCCCGCCCGCACCAGGTTGAGCAGCTTCGCGTCATCTGCCCCCTGTGCGGCAAGTACTTCGTCCGTCACTAGTACTCCCGCCCCGCGCTTAATGTGCTAGTGCGCAATAGAATCATGGCCGTTATCGCGTCATCGCGCCGGGGAATCGCCGTGACTTCAGTTCTGTGAGCCCGCACCCGCACCTGACCCCTGCGATCATCGCGGCCGTCATTGGCGCTGGCGCGCTGCATGCGGGCTGGAACGCGATCGCGAAGCAGGTCCAGGACCGGCTGATGGCTTTTGCCTGGATCGGCGTCGCATCGGCCGTAACCGGCGGTGTGGTGCTCTGCCTCACCGGGCTGCCGGACCGGACGGCGGTCCCATTCGCTGTTGCGTCGGCGGTCATCCACGTCGGCTATGACCTGGCGCTGATGAACTCCTACCGGCTCGGCGCGTTCAACCAGACGTATCCGATCGCGCGGGGAACGTCGCCGCTCGTCGTCGCGGCAGGTGCGTACTTCCTGGTCGGCGAGCATCTCGGCGCGGTTGCCCTGACCGGGATCGCGACGCTGGCTGCGGGCCTGACGGGCCTGGCTCTCTCGGCTGGCCGTCTAACCCGCCAGGACGGCCCGGCCGTCGGCGCCGCCATCCTGACCGGTCTCACGATCGCCGCTTACACCCTCGTGGATGGCATCGGTGTCCGTCATGCGGGCGATCCGTGGGCATACGCGGCACTGCTGTTCGCGTTGCAGGGGCCCCCGCTGACGGTAGCTGCGGCGATCCGCCGGCCAGTGAGCGCGTGGCGAGAACGGTTCACCGCCCGGCGCGGGTTGCTCGCCGGCATCCTGTGCGTCGTGGCCTACGGCGTCGTGCTGTGGGCGCAGACGATGGCACCGCTCGCGGAGGTCGCCGCGATCAGGGAGACTAGCGTGGTATTCGGCGCGCTCATCGGCCTAGTCGCGCTCGGCGAAGACTTCGGCAAGCGGCGCGTGGCCGCGGCAGTGGTGATCGCCACGGGCATCGTCCTGATCAGTATGTAATGTGCGCGTCATGGCCTAAATGCGCACACTTCGGCAAACCCCGGCGGCTGACGCGAGGAGATCGCATTGCCCAGTACCAGGGTGAAGCGGGTGCTCGCGCTGCTGACGACCATTACGGCAGCGCTCATGCTGCCGGCTGCGCAAGCCTCGGCTGCGGGCCAGCACCCGGCGGCGGCCGTGACCGTCGCACACGTGCCCTCCAGGGCGGAACAGATCAAGGTGCTGACCAAGGCGCTCGCCCGGATGAGGAAACTGCCTCTGCAATACCTAGGCACCGAGGATGTCTTCGGCTATGGCGTCGGCGAACTGTGGCGCAAGGGCATCGATGGAGCAGGGACGACGGTCGCGGTTATCGAGGGCTGGAACTATCCGGGTATCACCCGGCAGGTCGACGCCTTCGACAAGGCCTATGGTCTGCCGAACCCGCACATCGCCACGATCTACCCGGCCGGGCAGCTACCGAAGAAATGCCCGCCTGGCATGGTGAAGCTCGGCAGCTACGGTTCATGCCAGGCCTGGTCCGGCGAGCTGACCCTTGACGTCCTCGCAGTCCACCTGATGGCGCCCTACGCCAGGATCGTGATCTCCGCGACGCCCGCGGACACCGAGATCACCGATGACGCCGCCAGTCAGGTCGCACCGCCTGAGATGATGAAGGCGGTCGAGGATATCGCCCGCCACCATCTGGCGAACGTGATCTCCATCAGCGACGGGACCGGCGAGTCCAGCTATAGGGATGGGCGGCCCGAGATCCTTGCCCAGGACCCAGGCGAACTCTCAGCCGCCGCGGCTGGCATCCCGCTGCTCGTTGCTACCGGCGACTGCGGAGTGGTGCAGAACCTCCCGGCAGCAAGTTCGCAGTGCGGTGACACCACTGCTTTCCCGGACTCCGCGACCTGGGACGACTCGCCCTGGGCTACAGCCGTCGGCGGCAGCATTCCGGTCGTGAACAGCCGCCACAAGCTGGCCGGCCCGCCGAAGTTGTGGCGGACTGCCTGCAACCCGTACGCGTCCGCGCCAGTGACCTGCTCCTCGGCAGCCGGCTTCTCCAGGGTGTTCGCGCGACCCGCCTACCAGAAGGGAGTTGCGGGAATTACGGCCAGCCGGATGCGGTCGGTGCCCGACATCACTATGGACGGGAGCATCGGCACCTCCGAGGCCGCGCCGCTGCTCGCCGGGGTGCTCGCCCTGGCGACCCAGCAGAACAAGGCTGACGTCGGCCCGATCAATCCTGCCCTGTACGGCACGCTTGGCCCGGCCGGGATCAAGGACGGCATCCGGGATGTCATCGGCGGCAGCGACTCGTTCACCCTCCCGAGCGGAACAGTCGTGCCTGGCTTCACTGCCGTGGCTGGGTTCGACGTCGCGAGCGGCTGGGGAACGGTCAGCGCCCCGGCGTTCGTGCCGTCGCTCGTGGCTGCGACAAAGGCCGGCCATGAGGAATCAGCTGCGCGGGCGCACGCACGAGCGGACCTGGCCCGGCTCGGCAGGGCGCTGACCGTGACCCCCGACAGCATCAAGCGCGGCGCGACCGCCAGGCTCGTGGCGACTGGCTTCCTGCCAGGACACCCAGTGCGCATCTATGCGGACGGCCGGTATGTCGCGACCAGGCACGCCAGCGCTGCCGGGATCATCAGCTACGTGATCAGCCCATCGAGGCTGGGCCTCGCTGCCGCCCGCCACACTGTGACCCTGACCAGCATGCTGCTGACCGAGCGCCGCGGCTTCGTCAGCCACTGACGGAGCCAGCCGCCCCGGCCGTTGCCTACCACCGGCCGCGGTGCACGACGTCATCGAACGGCCGTCGCTTGGGCTTAAGGATCGGGGTCAGCGGCCGCTCCGCCGGGTAGCCGAGCGAGATCAGCAGGACCCAGTTCCGGTCCGCGGGCAGTCCGAGTACGCGTCTGGCCAGCTCCATGTCGGCGACGCCTGCATGACAGCTGCCGATGCCCAGGTCGGCGGCGGCCAGGGTCATGCTCATGGTCGCCTGGCCGAGATCGAACTGGGCACGGTGAAACTCGTTGTCCGATGCCGGGCCGACGACTGCGATGGTGGCGGCCGATCCCGCCACGTGGCTGGCGCCGTAGAAGACACCCGACAGTTCGCGGAGCTGCTCGCGGTCGGTGACCAGGACAAAATCCCAGGGCTGCCAGTTCTGCGACGACGGTGACCGGCGGCCGGCCTCGAGGATCCGGTCCAGGTCAGCGGCCTGGATGCTGCGCTCGGTGAACTGCCTGACGTTGCGGCGGGCAGTGATCGCGTCCCACGTCTGCATAGCACCGACCTTACGGCCCGCGGGCGGGCGGCCCGATGGCATGCCACCGCCGTTCCCCTGGCGTGCTGCTCCGAAGCAGGTTGAACTTCTCAGTAGCCGGGTAGCGATGCCTCATCGTGGTCGTGACGGGGGGACTCCCATATTCCTGGCTCGGTAAGGGAGTCATCGGGGGAGTGGGAAAAGATGGACCTGGTAGTAGTTTTCCTCGTGATTTCGCCATCGCCTGGCTGGGGAAGCGGTTAATTGCGCCGCAGGACGGCAAGCCAGGCCTGGGCATGCGTCTCGCCCTGCAGCGGGTTGATCTCGAAGCTGTCCGCGCTGATCGATTCGACGGTCCAGCCGGCCGCGAACGCCTCGCGCAATTCGTCCTGGCTGACCCGGCGGGGGCCGAACTCGCCCGGCTGGCGGTCACTGAAGCACATCAGATAGGTAATGCCGCCCGGTCGCAGCACCGAGGCGAGGCCGGCCACGTAGCGTGGCCGGTCGTCGTCGCTGAAGACGTGGAAGACGCCGCTGTCGATCACCGTGTCGATGGTGCCGGCCAGCCCGAGCGGGTCGAGGTCTAGCGCGTCGCCGACTGTGAACTGAACGGCCAGGCCGCGCTGAGCGGCCTTGGCTCGGGCCTGCTCGATGGCGGCCGGGGCGAGGTCGATGCCGAGCGCGTCCGCGCCGTGGCTTGCGGCCAGGAGGGCATGTTCGCCGGTGCCGCAGCCCACATCCAGAACACGGCCGGTCAGCCGACCAGCTTCGGCAAGCCGGGCGAAGGCGGACTGAGGATGGCCGATGTCCCATGGCGCCGGCAACTCGGCGGTGTAGGCGGCGTCCCACGAATTTGTCATGTTGTCAGTCTCGCGCATCGAACAGGATTGCTGGCCGATAAGTCGGCTTCGCTGGGTACCGCATACGGTGTCAGTCGTGCAGACCAAGCTGACGCTCGTCGTGCGTGCAGATCTGGGCATGGGGCGCGGCAAGATAGCGGCACAGGCCGCACATGCAGCCGTGGCCGCCGTGCTAGCTACTCTCGGCACCGTCGACTTCAGGACCTGGCTCCGCGACGGGCAGCCCAAGGTGGTCCTGCGGGCAAGCAGCGAGGAGCATCTGTACGCCATCGCGGAGCAGGCACGCGGCGCGGGGTTGCCGGTTCAGGTGATCCATGACGCCGGCCGGACGCAGATAGCGGAGGGAACCCCTACCTGTTGCGCTATCGGCCCGGCGCCGGACACCAAGATAGACGCGGTCACCAGCGAGCTTTCGCTGCTTTAGCGCCTGACGAGCACCTTCGAGATCGTGGCCAGGGCATCGTTAGTGGCATCGAGGCTCGAAGTTGTCCTGGTCGTCGCCCGGGTTGCCGCCGCTGTCCCCAGGCGGTACTCCTCGCCTGCCAGCCGTGCACCGGGGGTAGGCAACGCCGGGTTCAGCTGGCTGGACGGCTTCTACGACGACGTCGTGCTCCCAGCCGGCACCGAAGTCGTAGTCGTACCGGATCTTGTCGGCCGGCCAGTCGGCCACCGCGGACAGCTTCTTGCTCGCGGCACTGCGGATCTCGAGCTCAGGGTCATGTCTGCCGAAGCGTCCGGCAGGTGTTTCGAACACCCACACGTGCGAGTTCTGCCATCCGAAGCCGAGCTGGATAACCGTGTGGAGCCGGGCGAGCGGGATGTCCGACGGCACCTCGAACCGTCGCCAGATGGATGGCTTGGTGCCGCGCAGCGTGACCTTCAGCCGGTGCACATTCCTCCGCGCGGACGGCCGCTTGCCTCGCGCGCCCGTGGTTGACGCAGCGGCCGCTGTCCGGGTGGCCGGTGTCCCGGTTGCAGCGCGTGCGGCGTGGGAGCACCTCGACACGGGCACGAAGCAGGTCAATGTAGTTCTCGACGCCCTGTATCTGGTCAGGCTCGACCGGGCAGGGGTCCCTGGACAATGCCTCCTCGAGAATCCCGCGGGCCGTCTCGGCATCCAGGTCGCTGAATCTCAGGTCCGGGTCGGCGCCCGCCTTGCGGTACTCGTCGCGGAGCCTGCTCGAGTATTCGACCAGGTAACAGTCCTTGATCCCGCCGCCGAGCAGATAGTCGACCAGCACGACGACGGCGTGCTTCTTGCGCGCGTAGCTGAACACGACGACGATCGAGCGCTGGTCACCGTAGATGTCGGCATAGCCGAAGCACGGCCCCGGCCGTGGCCGCCCCAGGCCGGCCGACCACGGCATGTCCGTCCGTCCGCCCGCAACCATGCGGTTCGCTGTGTCCGCGGCGATCGCCCGTACTTCGGGCGGGCCGACTGCCGCCAGGATCCGCGCCATGGCAAGCGCCTCTGGGCTCTCGTACTCGATCAGGTGCTCGAGCACGTTGCTCAGGACCTCGCTTACGTCCGCGTCGGCCGGGCCTGCACGGCGCAGTTCGCCGACGAACTCTCCGCCGCAGACCTCGGCATCAACCTGATCACAGCCGGGCTCGAGCAGCGGCGTGAACCACGACAACATGCCCTCGAAGGAATCCGGCTCGTCAGGAACCAGTCCGGCCGTGACGAGCTCCGCCATGGCCTCGTCCGCGGTCGCGGCACTCTCGATCAGCCGGATTGCCTCTTCTGGCGCGCCCGTGTCGAGTGCGAGCTGGCGAAGCCGGGCCAGGCGCCGGAGCTCCCGGCTGTCCCACAGTGCTGGCTGAGCGTCGTCAGGCACCACGAACAGATGCGGGCTGCGACTTCGGGGCATCGGACGCCGGGCACTCGGCACGACGTCCATCGTCTCAGCGAGGCCGGAGTTCGGTGGTCGTTTCCGGCGGCGCGGCCTGATCTGCCGCTTTGTCAACGCCAGCAACTATTGCGCAGACCAGGATGAATTGGCGCCGTGATGGACCTATCGTCTACTGCTGTCACTCCAATCGCAGCAGGCGCCGGAGGGAAGTCAGCATGGCCGTTGCTGATTCCAAGATGGACCTGGCTGAGCGCTGGCCCGACAGAGTTGCTCCGGATCTGGAGCGGCGATTGGATCAGCTACCACATGGCCATCCGTCTTCGCCACAGTACGTTGACCTCGATCGGGCCGAGTCGCCGCGCGACACAAAGCCGCGCGACAGCAGAGAGCGCCATGAGGCTGACCGCGTTCGCCCGTTAACCGACGCCGAGCACGCCCAGCACGTTGCCGACGTCAAGGTCCGCTTAGGCCACGCCGTCGATGCGGGTCTGGCGACGAACCGCCACTACACGACGGACGCCAGGCGACGAGTGTGGACGGACGAGCGCAACGCTGTGCATGACTCGATCATCGCGGACATGTATGCGGCCGCAGCAGATGTGCCAAGCGAACGCCGGGCCATCGTTGCGGGCGGCCTGTCTGGCGCGGGCAAGACGACGGTGCTGACAAGTCACGCCGGCATCGACCTGTCCAGATATCTAATGATCAATCCGGATGGCATCAAGCAACAGATGGCCAGCCGGGGCCTCGTCCCGTTAGTCGAGGGACTATCTCCCATGGAGGCGTCTGATCTGGTCCACGAGGAGGCTTCCCACATCGCTAAGCGGTTTGCGCGTCGGGCTCACGCTGACGGCAAGAACGTGATCTGGGACATCACGATGTCAACGGATGCATCTGCCGGTGAACGCATCGACTTCTTGCGGGGCGCCGGGTACTCGCGGATCGAAGGCTTGTTTGTCGACGTGCCAGTTGAGGTCAGCGTCAGGAGGACGGACGCTCGGCACCGGAACGATCACGACGCATATCGGGCAGGCAACGGCATGGGCGGCCGGTGTGTTCCTGCTGAAGTGATACTTTCGCAGGCCGATGAGATCTGGGGTAACAAGAATCGCGCGAACTTCGAGAGCGTCAAGGACCGGTTCGACTCCTGGGCGCTGTATGACAACTCGGTGGACGACCGAGCCGCTGTTCTCGTCGCGGTCGGCGGTCGACTATGGCGCAGACAGGACGATGGATGAGCAGCACTGAGGTAAGTGACCTGATCGCAGCCTTGCGGTCAGGCTCAATGAACCTTGACCAGGTGGCACTGCGCTTCCGCGAGCGACCCTGGGCAGACCCAGCAGTGCCGGAACCCCGAACGTAC
The DNA here is from genome assembly GCA_963808215.1 of uncultured Actinomycetota bacterium. GTDB lineage: Bacteria > Actinomycetota > Actinomycetes > Streptosporangiales > Streptosporangiaceae > JAJYUU01. The sequence goes on along the minus strand of CAWEEY010000012.1, from coordinate 49,319 downwards.
CTGGAGCTCGCTGCTGCCGCCCAGCGCGATCCGGAGCCCGACATAGCCGGCTCGTTCGATGACGTTACCGGGGCATACGACCGGGGAGAGATCACGCAGGAGCAATACCGGACGCTCGCTCACGCTGTGGCTGCCTCGATCAACGCCACAGCGGCGCGCTCGGCCGCGACCGGCCGGCGAGTTAGCGGAGTGCAGCAACGTGACCAGTCCTGAGATCGTCCTGCGCGGCGGACGCGTCATCGACCCTGAGACGGGCCTGGACGAGATCCGGGATGTAACCGTCACCGGCAGTCAGATCGCCGAGGTGGGGACCGCGCTTCCGCGCGGCCAGAGTGGACGTCGACGTCGCAGGGCACGTGGTGACGGCAGGGTTCATCGACCTGCACAGCCATACCGCTGATGTGGCCGGCCTCCGGCTCCGCGCGCTCGACGGGGTTACGACCGCGCTCGAGCTCGAGGCCGGGGCCGCCCCGGTAGCCGCCGCCTACGAGCGCGCGAAGGCCGAGGGCCGCCCCGTCAATTACGGCTTCGCAGCATCCTGGGCGCTCGCCCGGATGGAGGCCGTCGGCGGCGTCGCCCTCGACGGCCGGATCGACACGTTCCTGGCCAACATCGCGACACCGGCCTGGCAGGGTTCCGCCACGCCCGGCCAGGTCAGCGCCATCCTGACCCGGCTCGCCGCCGACCTGGCTGACGGCGCGCTCGGTATCGGCGTGATGGTGGGCTACGCGCCTGGCACGCACCCCGATGAGTACTTGCGGGTCGCCGCGCTGGCCGCGCAGGCAGACGTCCCGACCTTCACGCACGCACGCGACCTGATCGAGCTGGCGCCGGATGCGCTTGTCGACGGCGCCGAGGAGATTGTCCGCGCTGCCGCCGAGACAGGCGCGCAGATGCACTACTGCCACGTCAACAGCACCTCGAATCGGCATATCGACCGCGTGCTGGAACTCGTCGGCCGCGCGCAGGCGGCTGGTTCGCGCGTCTCCACCGAGGCTTATCCGTACGGGTCCGGGATGACGGGCATAGGAGCGGCGTTCCTTGCACCCGAGCGGCTGCACGAGCGCAACCTGACGCCGACTTCCCTTACCTACGCGCCTACAGGCGAGCGGGTGGCTGACGAGGCCAGGCTCCGGGAACTGCGCGCGGCCGATCCGGGCGGCCTGGCGATCATCCGGCAGCTGGATGAGGACGACCCTGCCGATCTCGACGTGCTGCTTCGGTCGCTGGTGTTCCCTGACTCGATAGTGGTCAGCGACGCGATGCCGCTGACCTGGCCAGGGCCCGTTCCCGACCAGATGACGTGGCCGCTCCCGGCGGGTGCGATCACGCACCCGCGCACCCTCGGCACGTTCAGCCGCGCACTGCGGATGCTCGCCGCCGATCACGGCGGTCCTGTGGGCGCCGGCGGCCCGCTTGGCCTGACCGAGACGCTGCGGCGCAGCAGCCTGCTTCCGGCGCGCCTGCTCCAGGACCGCGTTCCTGCGATGCGGCGCAAGGGCCGCCTGCAGCCGGGCTGCGACGCCGACATCGTCGTCTTTGACGCGGCGACAGTTAGCGACCAGGCGACCTACGCACTGCCCACCCGGCCGTCAAGCGGAATCAGGCACGTCCTGGTGAACGGCAGCTTCGTGGTTCGCGATAGTGCCCTCGTGCCAACTGCGATGCCCGGCCTGCCCGTGCGGGCAAGCCCGCGGTAACGACCACGCCCTTCCGACGGGCAGGCGAGGCAACCGGCGTCGGGTCTGGCTGACGGCGAGTGTCGGCACCAGCGGCTACGGTCGTCGCACTATGACCGACTGGCTGCCGCGTCTGGCCGAGTTCCCGGAGTGTCATGACTGCGGGAACTTCAGTGACGGGCCCGCCTGGATGTGCCTCGCCTGCGCTAGCCGCCAGTTAAGCCGGCCGGGCCCGGATTGCTGCCCGATTTGCTCGCAGCGTCCCCATCCGGCGGGCGGATGCCCGAACGAGCTGTGCCGCAGTCCGCGCCGTCGCATCAGCAAGATCCACGCGATCGGCTATCAGTCCGGGTCGCTGCGCCAGGTCATCAATTCCTACAAGTACCGCGGCACCCGCAGCTGGGCGGTCGTGCTCGGCCGGCTGCTACTGGCCTGGCTGGACGAGACCATGGCCACCGACCCGCCCGGGCTCATCGTCGCGAACCCGGGCTTCACCGGTCCCGGCGGCCAGGAGTTCGGACATGCGGAGGCTGTGCTGGCCGCCGCCGCGGGCGCCGACGCTTCCGGGCGGTGGCGGTTCGATACCTTGTCGCCACCCGCGATCATCAAGACGCAGGCGACGCTCAAGTCAGCCGACGCGCAGGCCTGGTCGAAACGGGCGACCGGTTATGAGCTGCGCAGTGCTCTGATGGTGCCGGACCCGCGCCGGACTGCCGGGAACTTCATCCTGATTTACGACGACGTCTGCACGACCGGTACGCAGCTCGACGCGGTTGCCGGCTGCCTGCTCGACCAGGGCGGCGCAGCGCGCGTCGAAGCGGTAGTCCTGGCTCGCGCCCCGTGGCGCTTAGCTTCGAGCGCTCAGCCGAAATAGCTGAGCCATGCCTGCGACACTGCGAGCAAGCGCTCGGAGTCGAGTTGGTACACATGTTCCCGGCCGCGCAGCTCTATTGAAACCAGGCCGCCCCGTCGCAGCCCACGGCGGGATTGGCAGCCGGGCTCAGGCGAGCCCGGCCTGCTTGGGGTTGCGCCCATCGGCTGCCCTGCCGAATCTGGCGACGATTCGCGGACCGAACTCGGGGTGGGTGAGGATCCAGAATCTGCCGTCGACGATGGCGTCCCGAACGGCCGTGGCGACGACCGCCGGGTCGCTACCGGCCTCGGTCGCCGCGGCCAGTGCCTCCCTGAGCTGCTCGTGAACTGGCTCTTCCTGACCGGCAGCGACAGCGAACCTGGTCGGCCGGTTGCGGTCGGCCTCGCCGATCCTGGTCCGCACGAAGCCGGGACAGAGCACCGATACCCCGACCGGCGAACCGATGGCCGCCAGCTCGTGGTACAAGGACTCCGATATCGCGACGACGGCGTGCTTGCTCGCGTTGTAAGGGCCGAGCCACGGCGCGGCGAGCAGCCCTGCGACCGACGCGGTGTTGACGACGTGGCCCTCGCCCTGAGCGATGAGATGAGGGAGGAATGCCCTTATCCCGTGGACGACGCCGAACATGTTGACGCCTATGACCCAGTTCCAGGTCGACAGCGGGATGTCCCAGCTCGGTCCGCCGCCCGCCACGCCCGCGTTGTTGCAGACGACGTGCACCGCGCCGAAGCGGGCGAGTGTTGCTCGGGCGAGCGCGTCAACCGACCCTGAGTCGCTGACGTCGGTCAGCTCCACGGCCACCTCGATTCCCTCTGCCGCAAGCATCTTCGCCGCGGTCGCGAGGGCCGGCTCTTCCACGTCGGCCATCATGACCCGCATGCCATCGCCGCCAAGGCGCCTGCTTACCGCCAGCCCGATGCCGCTGGCCGCGCCGGTGACGACCGCGACCTTGCCCGCGAGATCCTGCATGCTCGTCCCTTCCTCGCACTTCAGCCCGTGCGTCCGGGTTTGTCCGCTCCCGGTCGGGACACAGTGTGGCAGCACCGGCGAGGCCCGGCCAAGGCCCGCGGGCTACGGGATCAGCGCCAGCTTGCCGACGACGTGGCCGGTCATGATGACCCGGTGCGCGTCGGCTGCAAGCGGTTCGGCGGGATCTTGTGGACGTCTTCAGCCGCGGGTCTCCGCTACCCGGACAGTCAAGACGACCATGGGGACCCCATCCCAATCTGGGGAGACTTCCCCTTGGCCGACAACTGACCGGGCGTGCACGATCGCATCTAACGCCAACTGGCGACCTACGGATGCGAAGGACTAACGATGAACAGCACGTTGCGAGGATTGGCACTCTTGGGTCTAGCCGCCGGACTTGTCAGCGCCGCAACCGGATGCGGACTGGCTTCGCGGGATCAAGCCGCACCTGCCCGTTCGCATGCGGTCACGCGATCCGCGACGGAGGTCGTAGCCCGGCAGTCACAGGCAACGCGTCCGGTCAGTAGTGTGTCCGCTTCGCCGGGAGCGGCCTCCCCGTCGGGCAGCACGTCGACGCCTGCCGCCTCGGCCTACACCGGGCCGCGCTTCAGGTCCCCGGCTTCGGCGATGATCTACCTGGCCGGCGCCTACAACGGGCATGACGCCGCGGCGCTGCACGCCGTGACGACGCCGGGGTCCTACCGCGAGCTGATGCAGATGCGATCGGAGGCGGTGAACCTCCAGCTGCGGTATTGCACGCTCGATAGCGGTCGTGGCGACTACATCTGCTACTTCAGGCACGACTACCCAGCCAGCCTGCACCAGTCAGGTCACGGCGCGTCCAAGATGCTGATCGCTCCCGCGCTGAACCCCGGCTGGTATCTCTACGGCGTCCTCGACTGCGGCTGAGCTACCTCGACAGTGCTTTGACCGGCGCCTTGTGGTTGCCGTCAGGGAATCCGTCCGGATCCACGTTGAGACTGTCGTGTTGATAGACGACGTCTGCACGACCGGCACTCAGCTCGACGCTGTTGCTGGCTGCCTGCTCGACCAGGGCGGCGCGGCCCGTGTCGAGGCCGTCGTCTTGGCCCGAGCACAATGGCGCGGCTAGGGCGCGGATGGCTTGAAATACTGGATGCGCTCCAGAGCCCAGGGGTCGACGATTGTCGGATTCGCCCATCTGCCAGTCATAGCCATGGACCAGATCTCGATCACGACGCCGGCGTCTACGATGGCGAGCACAGTCGATCCCTCCCGCTTGCCGCGGCGATCGAAGTCAGTGCTGGGAACGTGGCCGCCGCGACCGCCTCTGCGGCTGTATACCCTGCGCTCCTGGCCGACCTGCACTTCGATCTTCTGGTCGTTGTGTGTGTAGGTCAGGGAGTACACGCGCCTGCTGGCCGCGTAACGTGCGGCGCAGCTTGACCACAGATCCTCGGCTTTGGCGGGGTCGTTCGCGTACGGGATGAAGAAGTCCTTAGCGGGCTGCTCCGTAACATACCTGGGGAGTGAGTAAGGCCCTTCGCGGTCAGCCCAGGGATCCCCGTCACTAATCACACAGCCAGGGTAGGAGTTGGCCCGGCTCACCCGCCGCTCGGCGCTTCCCCGGAAACGGGTCGCGTGTGAGCTATCGCGCTGAAGGCATCCGCGATCGTCGCTACCCTGCGGGAACGGAATGTACATAACGTTCCTAGACACGCCAGAAGGGCGCGCTTATGATGTCGCCAATCTTGCTGGCAAGTGCGATCGGCGGGGTCGATGAAACGCACAATGCGGCGCGTCCTGCCGCTGGCGGGCCTGGCAGCCATAGCGTTGGCAAGTACCGCGCCGTCCTCGCTAGCGGCCACCGCGGGCGCGCCTGAGCCCCTTCTCGTCGGGCCGAACTGGCACCTGCGCTATCAGGCGGACATTGCCGGCTCCGCCGCGTTCACCACGATTGAGGCAACCAGCCGGGATAACGCCTGGGCGGCCGGCGTGCGGCTGCGCGGGCACACGAACGCCAGCGCATTCGCGGCTCACTGGAACGGCCGCCGGTGGCAGCTGGCCGCGTTGCCGATCCGCGACTTCACGCCAGTGACCATCGCCGCCGGCCACCCGGCTGATCCCTGGATCTTCGGATACGCCCTGCCTCCAGCCGGGCAGGAGGTTACCGCCGGCGTCGCGCTGCATCGAGCCGGCGGCCGCTGGCACATAGTGCCGTTGCCGGCCGCGCCCGCGAACGCGTGGAACTCGGCCGGGTCATTGCTGGGCGTTGCGTTCAGCCGCGACGATGCCTGGCTCAGCGAGGCCGTTCAGAACGCCAAGGGGCAGCAAGTCACCACCATGTGGGAGGGCAGCGGCAATGCCTGGGCGGCAACCTCGATCCCTGCTGCCGTCAATGATGTCAGCGGCACAGCGGATACCGACCTGTGGGCAGTCGGCGGGACCTCTATCTACTACTCCCCTGAGCGGATCTACCGGTATGCAGGCGGGTTCTGGCGGCGCGTGCCCGGACCCGCCCTGTATGACGCATCGATCGCCGTGCACTCGCCCGCGGATGTTTGGTTGACCGGCTACTCGGCCCGGCAGTGGGGACAGGTGGCCGATTCGACCGTCGCCCACTGGAACGGCCGGCGCTGGGCGCGGTATACGGTCCCAGCGATCGGCGGCGCTTCTCCCGCCGCAGCCGACGGCCGTGGCGGGGTCTGGGCCGGGCCATGGCTGCATGAGACGGGCGGGCAGTGGTACACGCCTGAGTCAGGCTGGGTGTTCGGTTCCGGCTGCGAGCCGGTCGGCTTCTTCGGCGGAATGGCTGGCATTCCCGGAACCTCTGCCACCTGGGCGGCGAGCGGCTGCTCCATCCACGGCGGACGGACCCTCGCCAGGATCTCGATCAACGGCAGGCTCTAGCGGTCCGCCTGAGCCGGGCGGCTGCCGCAGCCTGGTAGTGCAAGGCGATCAGGACCGGATCCTGCCGGCGGAAGCTACAGGTGACAGGTTGCCTTTGTTGATCAGAGAGCAATGCTTGAAACATGTGGAACGGCCGGAGAGGGGTGTACCTCCCCCGGTGATCGAGTGGCGGCCTCAAGCATTGGCCGGTGTCGGCTCACCGGTCGGGAAGGTACAACCCGATGCTCGCCGTAGTCCCTGACGGCTGCCCTGGCCACGAGGGCGAGAAGGATCGCCCGCCGTCGCTGACCGATGAGATTGTCCGCGAGGGTGCCCGGCGGCTGGTGGTCCGCAATGGCTACCACGAGAGCCGCTGGCGCGCCGTGAACGCCCCGCACCTGGTCGCCCTGAGCCGCGCCGGGGCCGCCTTCTGTGACGGTGTCCTGGCCGAACGCCCTGACTCCCCGCGGGGAGGCAGCCGCGACTGCCGGCTGGCAGGCCGCGACCCAGGTCGATGACGAACTCACCAGGCGCCTGAAGGCCGACGGCGTCGCGGCCCTGCGCGCAGGCCTGGTTGTGCTGCGTGAGATGGCTGCCGAGTACGAGGCCTTCAGCCGAACTGGGCCAGCCAGCTCCGCGTGACCAGCGTCCGCTCTTTGTGAGTAGCGCTGTTTTGTCGGTAGCAGGGTCTATACCAGGGAACGAGGCCGCTTCGGCGACTGCAGCTCCGCGGGCCGCGGTTTAGCCCGGCTCACCCCGTTCCCTTGGCAGGTGCCGTCATGCCGACGCAGATCACGATCACAGTCGACGGGCCGTTCTCGTTCTCCGCTGCCGCGTCGTTCGGCTTCGGCCCGAACGCAGGACGCCCGCAGCCGGACGCCGACGTGATGCGGCTCGCGTTCGTGGCCGACGACCTGGACAGTTACGCCGGAGCGGTCCTCCGGCAGGAGTCCGAAGGCGCCCTCACCATGGAGCTCCATGGCGACGCCAGTATCCAGGTCGCCGTGAATCAGATCAGGCGAATCCTGTCGATCGACACCGACATCACCGGCTGGCTCGCCGCGGGTCGGGCCGACCCCGTGCTCGGGCGCATGCAGGCCGATTACCCCGGCCACCGCCCGGTGCTTTTTCATTCGCCCTACGAGGCAGCCGCCTGGGCCGTGCTGTCACAGCGTCGGCATCGCGCGCAGGCTATGGCGCTGCACAGGCGCCTATCGGAGGCAGCCGGGATCGCGTTCGAGCTGGCTGGCCAGACCGAGCACGCCTTCCCGTTGCCTGACCGGCTGCTCGACGTTGCCAGCTTCCCAGGTATCGATGAGCAGCGGATGGCCAGACTTCACGGGGTAGCCCGCGCCGCGATCGCCGGGCACCTCGACGTAGCGGCGCTGCGTGCGATGCCGGCCGACCGCGCGCTGCCGTGGCTGCAGCAGATCAGTGGCCTTGGCCCGGTGTACTCGATGCTCGTGTACGGGCGATCGACCGGGGTGACTGACGGGCTGGCGCTTGGCGAGCCGTGGCTGGCCGGATACCTGCGGCATTATTACGGGCTGGCGGACACACCCGACGACGAGGCGATTGAGCGGCTGGCCGAGGCGTGGCGTCCATTCCGGACCTGGGCTGGAGTGCTATTCCGGATCGCAGGCGATCGGGCGGGTCTGCCATTTGACCAGCGGACGGCTCGCCGTCCGAGGGGCGCCGGTCACGGACGGCACCCAGGGCTGCCGCCGCCGCCTGAGTCCGCGGCAGGCGACTAGGACGCTGCCATGCGCAGGGGCCCGATGAATGCATCGAGGGGCGACGCCGGCGGCGTCGTCCCTCGTGGCGGTACTGCTGCTCCTGGCTAGCCCGGCTCTGCTGCTCCTGGCGAGAGTGCGCGACTTACCGCAGCACCAGCTCGCGGACATCGTCGGTCTGGGTCGGGTGCGGAGCGGGCGCCGCGACCGTGCGAACTGCCGCGCGGGCGTGCGCCCGGCTGCGCTGCGCGAAGGCGCCGGCTGCGAGGAACGCGAGCGACAGCGCCACGGCAATGCCGACGGTGGTGATCAGAGCGATGATGGTGTCGTTCAGGGTCTGGATGCTGATGCTCATTGAAGTGTCCCCTTGCCCGGTCTTGTGTTTACGCCGTTTACAAAACTCATTATGCAACGCGTTGATTAACGCTGTCAACTAGAGCGAGTGGCGTTCGCAAGTTGTCACGGAAAGTGCCTCTCGCGCGAGGGCCGTCGCTGTCGGTAACATCCGAGCACTGCGCACCTCTATGTCCCGGTCCGTGCCCGGCTCGGTCGACCTAAGGCGCCGAGAGGAGACGGCAACGGTGACGTTCGTTCCCTACAACCGCCCGGTCCGGGCCGCGTTCGTCGGCCTAGGCCGGATCTACGACCTCAACATGCGCGGCTACCTCGCGAATCCAGACGTGGAGGTGGTCGCGCTCGTCGATCCGGACCCGGAGCGCCGCGACCAGCGCCAGGCGGACTGGCCCGACGCGGCCACGTTCCCGTCCGTGGCAAAGCTAGCGGCGAGCGGAATCGACATCGACGCGGTGGAATGCCTCCTGCCGATCCCGCTGCACGAGGAGGGGATCCTCGAGCTGCTCGATCAGGGCTGGCACGTGAACGCCCAGAAGCCGCTGTGCAACGACCTCGCCTCGGCGCAGCGAATCCTGGACACGGCGAAGGCAAACGACCGCGTTCTGCGGGTGATGGAGAACTACCTCTTCTACGAGCCGCTCCGCAAGCTCAAGTCCGTGGTCGAGTCCGGCGACATCGGCGAGGTAGCTGGTTACCACCTGAAGATGGTCGGGAGTGGCAGCGGCGGGTGGGACGTGCCGTGGAGCAGCTTCGAGTGGCAGCTGAAGCAGATAGCGATCGGCCGCGGGATCATGGTGTTCGATGACGGCTGGCACAAGCTGTCGACTGCGCTGTGGCTGTTCGGTCCCGTGCGCGAGGTGCGGGCCTGGATTGGCACCACGTCGTTCGGGTCCGGGATCGACATCGACGCCCCCGCGATGATCGGCTGGGAGCACGAGAACGGCATCCGCGGTGTCTGGGAAATCACCCTCGCGCCCGACCTGTATATGCGCTCGGACTACTACACCAACGACGAGCGCTGGGAGATCACCGGCACCAGAGGCTACGCGCGGGTCAACCGCATCATGGCCCGTGGCATCCAGCAGCCCAGCGTCGAGGTTTACGCCGACGGCGAGATGCGCGGATACCACGCTCTCGATGACGACTGGGCGAGCAGCTTCCGCGACTCCGGCCGGCACTGGCTGCGTTACTTGCGCACGGGCGACGGCCCGCTGATGTGGAGCGGTGAGCAGGCCGTCGACGTGCTGCGGTTTGCGCTCGCGGCCTACGCCAGCAACGCAGCCGGTGGTGTCGGTATCGATCCGCGCAACATGGCCTAGGCGGCTTAGCAGTCGTCGGTAAGGTGCCGCTGTGACGGGTCGAGACGTGCGGCTGGTGTTCACCAAGTACGACGGCAGCCTGCATTGGCATCAGACGATGCTGTACCTGGGCGAGGACGAGCACGGCATCTGGCTAGGCGCACGGTCCGGCGCCACCGCGCAGCGCGGCAATGAGCCGCCGGTCCGCTTCGAGGCGCCGTCAGTTCAGCTCATCCCGGCCGGCGGCCAGTGGTGGACGGCGGTGTTCAACGATCCGCCGTCGCGCGCCGAGGTTTACTGCGACATCTCGACACCGGCGCAGTGGCGCGGTCCCGACGAGGTCACCATGATCGACCTGGACCTCGACGTGGTGCGCTGGCGACCAGACCAGTCGGGTGTTCGTCGACGACGAGGACGAATTCGCCGAGCATCAGGTGCGCTACGGGTATCCGCCGGAGGTGGTCAGCCAGGCCGAGAAGGCCGCGGCCTGGCTGCTGGCGGCCGTTACCGCCGGGGTCGAGCCGTTCGGGTCGGTGTCGCAGGCCTGGCTGGACAAGGTCCGCTAGCCGACGAATAGGCGGACCAGCCCTGCCTGCCGCCCCCTCCGCGGCAGGCACAGCCGCTAGAGGAGGCCGGCGATCAGGCCAGCCGCATGCGCAGCGCCATCGGTGGCAACGGGGAGGTAGTCGACCCTCCGTCCGATCTCGCTGGCGATTGCGGCGGCGATGTCGGCGGGCTCCGTGGTCTCGAAGTCCATGCACCGCCCGGCGCCGTAGCGCTGCAGCCGATGGCGCACATGGAAGTTCTGCTCGAAGTGGTGCCGGAGCGGGAAGTACAGGAACGGCCGTCGGCTGGCGGTTAGCTCCATCGCAGTGGTCAGCCCGCCCTGGATGACCGCCAGGTCGCAGGCGGCGAGGTGCCGGTAAAGCTCGTGGATGTACGGCCGGATCTCCAGCCCGTCATGGGCTGGCAGGCTGGCTGGGTCGATCCGCGGGCCGGCCACCACAATCATCCGCAGGTCCGGGACGCGCTGCTTGGCTTCGGGAAACGCGGCGATCACCTTCCGCAGCAGGTGACCGCCCACTCCCGAGCCGCCGACGGTGACGATGCAGACTCGCTCGTCCGTGCCGTAACCGAGCGCTTCGCGGTCGCCGAGCTGGCGTGGGTCGAACCCGGTGATGTAACCGGAGAAGTCGTAGTGCTGCTCGGTCCAGTCACGGATCGGCGGCAGGCCCGGGCCAAACGTGTTCGGGACTATGTCGTCGGGGTCGCCCACGAAGATGGCCCGGTCACGCAGTCGCGGGTAGCGGTCGATGTGCTCGATCATCTCGGCGTTGTAGTCGGCGGTGAGGAACGCCTCTCGGTCGCCACCGTCGGGCATTGGCAGCCAGCCGACGAAGTCGGTGAGCCAGGCGTAGGCGGTGCTCTTCTGCTCGGGATTCTCGTGCAGGTAGTAGTCGAGTTCCCACGACTCGTCGCCGATCCACAGGTCGTAGTGCTCGTCCTGGGCGAGATCGCGGAAGACCATGAAGTTGGCGAGCAGGATCTCATCCATCCGCCGGATGGCCTGGAATGCGTGCAGGTCGTGCTCGGCCGACTCGGACTCGATGTGGCCCGATTCGCTAGCCAGGTATGCACTGGCAGGGTGCACGCGCTCGCCGCACGCTTCCAGCACCTTGGTGACCGGATGCTGGGCGAGCCAGTCGATCTGAAGCTCGGGATGCAGCTTGCGCAGTTCATGAGCAATCGCCACATCGCGCTGGGCGTGGCCGAGCCCGATCGGCGACGAGATATAGAGCGCGCGCCTGGGCCGTGCCTTGCCGCGGACCCAGCGCGGGTAGGTCCGTGCTGGGACGGCGAAGTCCCGGAGCAGCAGGTTGACCTTGACCGGGTCACGAACGTGCGGGCCATGCCCGGACCCCTCAAGCAGCACGAGATCGCCACCGGTCGCCTCGGCCAGCGCGACCCCGCGGCCAGGCCCGGTGATCGCGTCCTCCGTGCCCTGGATGACCAGCACCGGACAGCGAACTTTTGCGCACAGCCCGAGGGCCGCCGCTTCGTCCAGGCCGCTGCCGATCTCGGTCGCGATTAGGGTCTCGGCGGTGGTCTCCAGGCCCCAGCCGATGGAGTCTTCGATCGCCTTGGTCGAGTGCGGCTCAGTGAACAGCTGGGAGAAGAAGAACTCCAGGAAGCCGCGGTAGTCCCGCAGCCAGTAGTAGAGGTTATCTTTCGCCCAGCCCTCGTCGGTGGGCAGCACTTCATCCCACGGATACCGAGTGCGGTCAGGCAGCGGCGATGCCAGTGGCAGCGCCGGGCAGATGAACACCGCCCCGGCCACGCGATCCGGATGGTCAGCCGCGAGGATCAGGGCGCGCTGCGCGCCGACCGAGAGTGACACGAGCACCGCGCTCTCCGTTGCGGTTGCGTCCATCACCGCCAGCGCATCCGCGGCGAACTCCGTCCTCTCTCGTATCCGGCGCCCGGCGGCGGTCCGAGCGACCGTTGCCGCGACCGTCAAAGGTGAGCACACGGCAGTGCCGGGCAAGGTAGGGGATCTGCATCTTCCAGTGCCGTGAGTGGATGATCGACCACGTCGGCAGCAGGAACACGGTCGGCTCGCCAGAACCGTAGACCTCGTAGTAGAGCCGCACTCCGTCGCGCTTGATGTAGCCGGAGCTGTCCGGGTAGCGCGCCCGGCTCTGCTCGCGCCCGGCGGCGACCGGCGGGCCAGACTGGCCCGCGGTCGCCGCTACAGGTTCGGTCGTCGTCATGGGCGCGCTTCGTAGACGATGTTGAACGGCCACTCGGCCGCACGGCGGAACCGGGTGAAGCCAGCGTCGGTCGCAACCTGCCTGATCGCGGGCTCACCGGCCTGCGCGCCGAGTGCGTAGCCGCCGGGCTGGGAGAGCGCATTCGGCACGCACAGCAGCGTCGAGAAGCTGTAGTACGCGCGCCCGACCGGGTTCATGTTGCCAGCCACGTCGTCGGCCGCGGCCGGCTCCACTACCAGCCACGTCCCGTCCGGCTTGAGCACCTCGCGGATATGCCGGGCGGTCCCGAGCGGGTCGCCCATGTCGTGCAGGCAGTCGAACGTCGCGACGAGGTCGTAATCGGCACCGGAGAACGCCGACGCGGAGCTGACCTCGAAGTCGACCCGGTCAGCGACGCCGGCGTCACCGGCTCGCTTGCGTGCCAGCTCGATCGAGCCGGTGTGGTAGTCCGAGCCCGTGAACTGCGAGTTCGGGTACTCCTGCGCGAGCAGGATCGTCGAGGCGCCGAGACCGCAGCCGACATCGGCGACCGTCGCGCCGGCGCGGAGCTTGTCCTCGACGCCCGTCAGCGACGGAATCCACGACGAGATCAGGTTGCCGATGTAGGCATTGCGGAAGAACTGCTCGCAGCCGACGAACACGTTGGTGTCGTGCTCGTGCCAGCCCATGCCGTCGCCGGTCCTGAATGCCTCGGTGATGCGCGGCTCCGCCTTCAGCGCGCCGAGCGCCAGGATGAATGCCCCGGGCGCGTAGAGCGGGCCGTCTGGGTCGGTCAGCACGAAGGCCTGCTCTTCCGTCATCGAGTAGCTGTCGCTGGCTGCGTCGTAGCAGATATAGCCGCCGGCCGCCTGACCGCGCAGCCACTCGGCCACATAGCGCGGATTCGTGTCCGTGCGGTTCGCGAGTTCCTCGGCCGTAGCGGGCTTGCCCGCCAGCGCCTTGTACAGACCGAGATTGTGCCCGATCACGACGCTGGCGGCCGATACCGTCGCGCCGAGATCGCTGACGAACTTGCCGAGAAACTCCTGAAGCTTGTCGTTGTCGATGGCCATGCGATCCCTCCCAGGGTGCTGCTTCGTTCCATCGACGCCCATGCTGTGCCCGGCTGTTTCAGTGGCATTGCAATCGCGCTGCAACGGCCGGGTGCGTAATGAGGGAACGTGGCCAGAGGGGCCGGTCCAGCGTCAGAGAGAGGCGGCCGTGCGAGCGAGATATCCCGACGTTGAGGGGTTCGTTCCCGACTTGGGCCACGATTTGCCGTGGATCGATTCTGCGAGCTGCTGACCTGCGGGTTCGCCGTTCGGACTGGCTGAAGTTGCGCACTAAATCCTGGCCCGCAGAGAGGCCCCGTCCCCCGCACGACTGCGTTCGCGGGCAACTTCCAGCTAGCTGCCGCATCCGATGGCAAGGCTCTGCGTTGCCTTCGCCCGACCTGGCAGCACGTGCCGCACGGCCCGGATCAGCGCGCAGTGAGCGTCTCGTCGCCACGAGCTGGCCTTCCCTGCGACCGCAACCCTCACCGCTGCGGCGCACTGGTAACCCTCGACGATTTCCTTCGACTGCGCGACTGAGCCAGCGCCAAAGGCGATCCGGTACATCAGACCTAGGGGCTCGTGGCATTGCGCCTGCGACACGGTGGGAAGCTGGCTCACCAGTTCTGCGCGCCGGCTGGCGTCCTTTCCGGCTACGCGGACCGTGACGGGGCCCAAACGCGCCGAGAACGCCGCCGGGCCCGGGACTGATGTGAAGCCAGTGACCTCGGCGACAGACGGCAGGGTGGAAGAGCAGCCGGCTACGCCGACCAGGACAACGAGGCATATCAGCACGATCAGCGCGGGCTTCTTCATGTTTCTGCGACGGACGACGCGCTGGTGTGGTTCAGGTTTGTCGCCCGATGACGTACGCCAGGCACCGAAGCGATCTCCGGCACTCCTGACTTGCGCACTAAATTGGCCCAACTCGGGGCCGTGCGAGCGAGATATCCCGACGTTGAGGGGTTCGTTGAGCGGGACGGCGTGAAGGTCTCCTACGAGGTGTTCGGGCAGGGCAGGCCGGCCGTCGTCTTCGCTCCGACCGACCCGATCGTGCACTCGCGCGCTGGCTGCGGCCATCGCCGCGGAGATCGGGCGTCCGGTCAGGTATCAGCCGGTCGAGACCGATGGCGCCAGCCGGGCGGCTGCCAGCCTGGCCGAGCTGATCTAACCGCCGGCGGTGCGCTTGGCGACAACGCGGAGGGCTGCCGTCGCGTCTGCCGCCACCCTCGGCATCCCATGGTCACCCGCGAGCCGGGCGGCGTGCCGTAGCGCAGCACTGGCGTCGGCCTGGCGACCGAGCGCGGTCAGCGCGCTCGCGTCGACGAGCAGGGCCTCGGCCAGCACTGGCGTCCACGGAGTCCGCTCTGCGACTGCCAGCAGCGGTGCCAGTACCTCGCGGGCGCGCTCCGGCTCGCCGTGCGCTCGCCAGGCGCTGGCCACCGCGAGGTGCGTCTCATAGCCGGGAATCCAGGCGCCTGTCTTGCTGGCAGCCTGTGCGAGCAGCCCGCCTGCGCGCTCCAGCAGGTCTGGCGAACGCGTTACGTAGGCGAGCGGGGCCAGGCAGCGCAGCACATAGGACTCGGTTCCGTCTGTCTCAGCTGCACTGAGGCCGTGCTCGAACAATGCGGTTGACTCGTCCGCTGCCCCGGCCACCAGCAGCGTCGAGCCGAGCGCGGCCGACGCGACCGCGATCGACCAGCTGTGACCGTGCTGGTCGGCGATAGCTAGCGCGTTCCGGCCGACCTGGATAGCGTCCGCATCACGGCCGCGCAGCCTGGCGATGAGGCCGAGGTGCGCGGCGTACAAGCCAGCCCAGGAGGGATAGCCACTGCGACGGTTCGTCAGAATGCCGCCTGGATCCGTGCCTCCGCCGTTTCCCAGTCCGCGGCCGCGAACGCCAGGAACGCCGAGTCGAACTCGGCCCACTGAACATGCACCAGGTCGCCGTGCCGCTGCAGCCACCGGCAAGAGTTCCGCCAGCAGCGGGCCGAGGCTGGCTGCGTCGCCGACATTTAGGTAGGCGCCCTTAAGCCCGTCCAGACCTGTGATGAGAGCGTGCTCGTCGGCGGTCGCCCTCGCGGCCGCGACCGCGCGACGCCCGAGATTCAGCGCGGCGTCGAACTGGAACCGGTTGCCGGCAACGATCGCGAGACGGCTGAGCAGGTCCGCCTCGGTGCCGCGGTCACCGAGCGACTCGGCGATCCGCAGGCCGGCCGCCAGGTGGGACTCGCAGAACGTGATCGGGAGACCGAGGGCGACTGGCGTATCACCGCCGAGTTCGCGCATCGCGTACATCTCCTGGCGCCGGTCCCCAATCGCGCGGGCCTGGTCCGCGCCTGCCGTGAAGTCTGCGAGTGCGGCCCGGTGGTCGCCCATAATCTCATGCGCATGGCCGCGTGCGATCTGGGCTCGGACGGCGACCTCGGCCGCGCCTGCGCGGTCGGCCGCGTCCAGTGCCTTGGTGGCCAGCAGCGCCGCGTCGGATGCCGCGAACCGCCGCATGGCCGTTTCGGTGGCGACCAGCCAGGCGCGGGCCGCCCGCTGCCAGTCGCCGCACGCGGCCGCGTGCTCGGCGAGCGCCTCGGGCTGGGCAGTCAGCAGATCGGCGGCCCCGCGGTGATAGGCCAGCCGGGTTGGCTCGGGCGTGGTCGAGTACATGACCTCGCGGATGAGGTCGTTGGCAAACTCGTAGTGCCGCCCGCTTACGACGAGCAGGCGGGCCGACAGGGCCTGCTCGCACCGCTCGACAGCAGCCGCCGTGGTCAGGCCCAGCAGCGCGCCCAGCATCAGCGGGTCGACTGCGCTGCCGAGCACGGCGGCGGCTCGCAGTGCCGCCTCGACTGGCGCTCCGGCCCGGCGCACGCGTGCGACGACCGTCGCGCGCAGGGACGAGGGCACGCCCTCCTCCCCGCCGCGCAACGCTCGCAGAACCTCCACCACGAACAGCGTGTGGCCGCGCGTGCGGTGCAGGATGTCGGCGGCGAGTGAGCCCTGGCCGGCGTCGCTGGCTAGCTTGGCCACGGCGTCGCGATCCAGCGGACCGACCTCGAGCGGCACGGCGACCGCTTCGAGCGCGGCCCCGACGTCGGCTGAGTACTCGGCTCGCACCGTGAACACGACCAGCAGCCGGGAGCCCGACAGCCGGCGGCCGAGGAAGTGCAGGAGCTCGACGGTCGACTGGCCGGCGTACTGGAGGTCGTCCACGACAAGCAGCACGGGATGGCGGCGGGCCAGAGCGCGCAGCAGAGTGGTCAGAGCGTCGAAGGCTCGCCTTCGCTCGATCTCAGCGGTGCCGTGGTCAGGCGGCAGGGGGCCGAGCAGGTCAGCCGCCGTCGGCAGGACCGCAGCCGCCGCAGCGACGTGCTGGCCGAGCATGTCCCGCAGCTCAGCCGCGGACATCCGGCTGACAACGGGATCCAGTGCCTCGACGATCGGCTGCAGGAACAGTGAGCGCTCGGTCTCGTAGCAGCGAGTTCTGAGTACGGTTGCGCCGTCCCCAGCTGCCTCGGCCGCGATGAGCTCGGCCAGCGCCGTCTTGCCGATCCCGGCCTCGCCGACGATCATTACGACACTCGGCTCGCCTGCCGCGGCCCGGCTCCAGGCTGCGCGCAGCTCCGCGACCTCGCGTGCGCGGCCGACGAGCACTGGCCCCGGCAGCTCCTCTAGGCGGCCGCGCCGAAGCTGGCGGCAGTTCGGCCTGCCGCCCCGTTCCCGGCCCGTGTGCCGTCGCCCGGGGTTCCTCGCGCAGGATGGCCAGATGCAGGTCACGGGTCGGTGGCGACGGATCCGTCCCGAGCTCGGCCGCGAGGCGCTCCCGGAGCGCCTCATAAATAAGCAGCGCCCGCGCGTGCTCGCCGCTCGCCGCGACCGCCGACATGTACAGGCGGTGCGCCGGCTCGTCCAGGCCGTCGGCTGCGATCGCCGCCTCGGCGTAACGCGCGGACTGTTCCGGGTCGCCGGTCGCCAGGGCCGCCTGCGCCGCTGTCAGCCGCGCTCGCCGCAGCTGCGTGCTGAGCCGCTGGCGCGCGACGTCCGCCCAGTCCGCGTACGGCTCGTCCGCGATCGCCACCCCATCGCCGAGCAACTCGGCCGCCCGGCCCGCGGCAGCCAGCGCAACGGCGGGGGCGGAAGCGAGCTTGCGCTCCGCCTGATCGCACAGGCGCGCCGCGATATCCAGATCGACTGAAACGGCTGGCTCGTCACCGAGCCGGTAACCGGTCCTGCCGCCCTCGATGATGTCGGCACCGAGGACTGCGCGGAGCCTGCTGATCAGTGATGCAATGTTTCGGTCGGCGCCAGGCTGCGGCGCGCCATCCCAGAGCACCTCGGCTATCTGGTCGCAGCTCAGCAGCGCGGGCCGGGCCGCCGCGAGCAGCTTCAGTAGCAGGCGAGATTTGCGGCTGCCGATCTGGTGCGCAACCAGTTCGGCGCCGTCGCTCATTACTCCGAACGGACCGGCGAGACGCAGTTCGACTCGTGCACGCTGACCAGCCGCCGTGAGACGCGTCGCCCCCCACGCTGGTTTCCTACTCCGGTGGTGTCCGGATTGCAACGCCGTGGCGGATTCTGGGGCGACGGATCGGGTCAGATCGGCTTCAAGCGCTTCCGCTTGACACCTTGGCGGCAGGAGACTACGTTTAACGCACTGGTTAATTAACAAGGTGGTTAAATGAGATCCGAGGATCAGCTCAGCGTGGTCTTCGCGGCGCTGGCGGACCCAACCCGGCGGGCGATACTTGCCCGGCTTGCGGACGGGGATGCCACCGTCTCGGAACTGGCTGAGCCGTTCTCGATCAGCATGCCGGCCATCTCCCGGCACCTGAAGGTGCTCGAGCATGCCGGCCTGATCTCCCGAAGCCGGTCCGGACAGTGGCGGTCGAGCTCCCTCCAGGCGACTCCGCTGAAGGAGGCGACGGACTGGATGGAGCGTTACCGGGTGTTCTGGGATGCCAGCTTCGACCGGCTGGACGCGCACCTGCATCGCGTCCAGCAAGATCGGGCATCTGACACCCGGGCCGGGTCCCCGGCCAAGTCAGCTACGAAACCAGCAGCACGAACCGAAAGGACAGACCGATGACCAAGGAAGCCACTCACGAGATCCGCCTGACCCGCATCTTCGATGCCCCGCCTGAGCTGGTCTACCGGGCCTTCGTTGACCCCGATCAGCTGGGTCAGTGGTTCGGCCCGGTGGGCTTCTCAGTGCCCTATGAGAGTGTCCAGATCGACGCGAGGCCTGGCGGTTACCAGCGCCTTGTGATGGTCAGCGATGACGACCCGACCGTCCGCAGCCCCATCGACGCCACCCTCACGGAGGTCGTCGAGAACGAACTGCTCGTGGGGCACCAAGACGTCGAGGGCATCCCCGGCACCACCGGCAGCATGCGGTTCAGGCTGCGGCTGGAGTTCCACGCCGAGCCCGGCGGCAAGACCAGGCTCGAGCTGCGCCAGGGCCCGTTCACTGAGGCGCTCGGCGCGGACAGTAAGGCGGGCTGGGAGAGCTCGTTCACCAAGCTGGACTCGCTGCTGCGCAAGTCGCTGTAAGAAGCGGGGCAGCAGACGATGACTACGGCAGCTGGCCGCGTTGTGGTTCAGGCGGCAATGTCACTCGACGGCTTCATCGCCGGGCCCGATCACGACATGGACTGGGTATTCGAGTACACGACCCCGGATGAGTTCCCGGACATCGTCGCGGCCACCGGGGCGATGTTGTCTGGCCGCCGCAGCTACGACGTTGGTCAGCGGGACGCCGGCAAGCCGAGCGGCGAGGCCTACGGCGGCGCATGGGACGGGCCGGTCTTCGTGCTCACCCATGAGCCGCCCCCGGCCGCGTCGCCCGCGCGCGTCACGTTCCTGTCCGGCGACATCGAGGCAGCAGTCGCAACGGCTCGCGAGGCTGCCGGGGCTAAGGACCTGGTGATCATCGGAGCCGACGTAGTCCGCCAGTGCCTGCAGCATGGCCTGGTCGATGAGCTCCTGCTGATGGTCCTGCCGGTCCTGCTCGGTGACGGTACGCCGCTGTACTCGCCGGGCGAGCTGGCTCGCGTCGAACTTGAGCCGATCAGCAGTCGCCTCGCGGGCTCGGTCACGATCCTGCGGTACAGGGTCCGCAACTAGTGAGGGAGAGCGGTGCGCAAGCTGATCGAGTCGACGTTCGTCACGCTCGGCGGGGACATCGGGGCCCCGCAGGACTGGGGGCCGCGCTACCTGTTCGGTCCCGAGCCGGGCGAATACTCTCGTGAGCTGCTCTTCGGCGCTGATGCGCTGCTGCTCGGCCGCAAGACATACCAGGGTCTGTCGGCTGCCTACATCGCGATGGCGGAGGGCGAGCCCGGCCCGATGGCCGGCTTCGTCGCGGCGATGAACGCCATTCCCAAGTACGTCGCCTCGACCACCCTCACCGAGCTCGGCTGGAACGCGACGCTGCTATCCGGCGACGTGGCCGCGGCAGGTAGCCGAGCTCAAGGATCAGCCGGGTAACTACCTTCTTAAGTACGGAACGGGGCCGCTGGACCGGACTCTAGTTTCGAAAGGGCTGGTCGATGAGTTCCGGATCTGGATAGTGCCGGTTACGCACGGCCCTGGTCAGCAACTGTTCGCTGATGTCCCGGAGACCAGCCTGGCCCTCACCGGCACCCGGACGTTCAGCACCGGTGTCGTCCTGCTTACCTACGTGCCTGCTACGGCGGTGCCAGCTACGACTGGGGACCGCTGATCGCTGGCGTCATGTTCGGGAAAGGGCTGCCCTGCACCCGCAGGTGAGGGCCAACCGAGACTCCCTTCGTGGCGCTGAGCGTCCGCCAGTGCAGCGAGGCGAGGCTGGCCAGCACCGGCACGATCGGTTCCCCGCAAAGACCGATCGGAACCCGGGGCCGAACGAGCTGATCAGCGGCGCTGATAAGCACGATCGACGGCAGAGCTGCGACCGGCATCAGGCAGGCCGGGACGAGACCCCGCGATCGCGGTGTGGACGGCAGGCGGAGCGCCGCTAGCAGCCGGCCGAGGCCAGCGACAGCCACGCGGCGCAGCTCCACGATCGGGGTTCCGGCGATAGGCACCATCACAGGGACCCTGACGCATTCGACAACGGCGACTGGCCTGAAACCGGCCGGGATCGGCTCGGCCGGCTGGCCACGGCCCGGAGCGCTGATCACGCCATTACCGTCGGCCGGGCACTTTACCCGCCTTGCCGCCGCGAGTATCCGTGCCTGGGTAGCGGTCGTGGCCGCCTGGCGGCTGGGCAAGGAGCCGTACCCGGAGCCGGCCCCGGCAGCCTGGCTGACCGACCCGGCGGCTGCCGACGGAGGCGCCGCGGCCGATCCGCACGCCGCCAGTGCTGCTGTCAGCATGAGCCCCGCCACTACGGTTGCCAGCGGGCCAAGCCCTTGTCCCTGCATGCTGCCCTCACTTCCTAAGCCTGCGTGGGTTGGACGACCGGACCCAGTGCGCGGTTCCCGCCCTGCTCAGGGATTTGCGCGATCCGCTGGCTGCGAGCCTTGCGATAGCCTCGGCGGGATGCCGAAGTTGCCGGCCCGGCTCCGGGCGCTGTTGCTGTTCGTCTGCGCCCTGGTCCTGGTGGACACGATCTTCTTCACCGCGCTGACGCCCCTGCTGCCGCACTACGCGCGCGTCGACGGGCTGACGAAAGCCGGGGCAGGCATCCTGGTAGCCGCCTATCCGCTCGGCACGCTTGTCGGTGCGCTTCCGGGCGGCGTCCTGGTGGCCCGTATCGGCGACCGCGCGGTGGTGTTGCTCGGCCTGCTGCTGATGATCGCCTCCACCTTCGTTTTCGGCTGGGCGTCGGCACCGGCCATCCTGGATGCTGCCCGCTTCGTCCAGGGGCTCGGCGGTGCCTGCACGTGGGCGGCGGGGATGGCGTGGCTGGCCACCGCCGCTCCGCCCGCCCGTCGCGGCGAGCTGATAGGCGCCGCCATGGGCGCAGCCGTGGGTGGCGCGCTGCTGGGCCCGGTCGTCGGCGCGGTCGCTAGCCGCGTCGGGACCGGTCCGGCTTTCTCCGCCGCTGCGGTGGCCGGCGGCCTGCTCATGATTGCCTCGTTCGCAGTGGCAAGCCCGCGTGAGCGCGAGCCGCAGGGCCTGCGGGCTGCCTGGCCCGCCTTGCGGAACGTGAACGTTAGCGCAGGCATGTGGCTGACCATGCTGGCGGGCCTGGCGTTCGGCGTCATCGACGTGCTGGCACCGCTGCGCCTCGGGGGGCTCGGCGTCAGTGCGCCGCTGATCGGGTTCACGTTCCTCGCCTCGGCCGCGATCGAGACCGGCCTGGCACCGCTCAGCGGCCGGCTTGCCGACCGCCGGGGCCCGCTGATGCCAATTCGGATATCGCTGACGGCGGCGGTCATCGTCAGCCTGCTGGCGCCGGTGCTGACGCCAGCGGCGCTGCTCATTGCTCTGCTGATCGTCGGCATGCCGGCCTACGGAACGGTCTTCACGCCCGCAATGACCCTGCTCAGCGGTGGTGCCGACCAGCTCAAGCTCAATCAGGGCCTGGCATTCGGCCTGGGCAACCTGGCCTGGGCTAGCGGCCAGGCCATAGCGGCGGCAGGGGGTGGGGCGATTGCACAGGCCACAACCGATTTCGTGCCATACGCGCTGCTCGCCGCCATCTGCCTGGCGACCCTCATCGGCGTCGGTCCGGCGCGTCACCTGCTGACCGCGCTGGTACGCGGCCGGCCGGACCATCCGCCAGCAGCCGGCTGACGCTGCGCTGGCCCGCCAGGGTCTGGCCCGTGCATGGGTCAGGGTCTGGACTGTGCATGGGTTCTGCATGAGCTGGCGGCCAGGCGATCCCGATCGCGCGCAGCCCGGAATACCCTGGCACTGAGGCCTCCGTGGCCGACCCCGCTTCTGATATGCCCATGGCCCGGAAGACGTGCCCAGGGCCCCGGGAGGAGCTGCGATGCTGAGCCGTGATCGCCTGGCCGTGGCTGCAGGGCTGGTGGCGCCCCTCGCGCTCGCGGCGATCCTCGTGCCGTTCCGTGCCAGCTTTGCCGATACCGGTGCGGCACTGGCGATGATCCTGATTGTCGTGGCAGTGGCCGCGGCCGGTAACCGGCTGGCCGGATATGTCGCTGCGGTGTCGGCGGCCGCCTGGTTCGACTTCTTCCTGACGCGGCCATACGAGCAGTTCGCCATTACCCGCGCAGCCGACATCGAGACCACCGTGCTGCTGCTGGTCATCGGGGCCGCGGTCACTGAGATCGCGGTCTGGGGTCGGCGCCAGCACGCGGTGGCAAGCCGCCGTGCCGGCTACCTGGACGGCATCAACGACGCCGCCAGGGCGGTCGCGACCGGTGATTCACCGTCTGCGCTCATCGCCCGGATCGCCGCGTCGCTGACGCAGCTTCTCTTGCTGCGCTCGTGCGAGTTCCAGTACGGCGTCGCGGGTCTCGGCAGGCCAGGCCGGCTGGAGCACGATGGTCAGGTGATCGTCGATGGCCGGCCATATGACGTCCAGGCAGACGGGTTGCCGGCCGGCGCCGGGACGGAATTGCTGGTCGAGAGCGGCGGAAGGCTGCAAGGCCGGTTCCTGATGCAGGCAGACCCGGCCGCGCGGCCGAGCCGCGAGCAGTTGCTGGTCGCCGTCGCCCTGGCCGATCAGGCGGGCGCGGCCCTGGCGGCGAGCTATCCGGCAAGCAGCTAGCGCTCGCGGGCTTAAACAAGCAAGCGCTTGGGAGGCTGGCGGTTCACCAGCCATAATGACGCGATGAGCACGACCCGCAAGAGCCAGTCCGGAGAACGGGCCACCGGGCCGGCTGGCAATGGCGGAGTGCGGTCGCAGCGGCGAGCGGACATGATCAGGCTCGCCGGGGAGCTCTTCGCGCAGAAGGGCTTCCGGGCGACAACCGTCCGTGAGATCGCCGAGGCGGCCGGAATCCTGTCCGGGAGTATCTACCACCACTTCGACTCGAAGGAGTCGATCGGCGACGAGATCTTGTCCGGCTTCCTGAACGATGTGCTCGCCGATTACCGCACGGCGGCCAGCGCCGGAGGCGACCCGGCCGAGGTACTTGCGCGCATTGTGCGGTCGAGCAGCCATACGCTGGCGCGTCATCACGCTGCCCTGACGATGCTGCAGAACGACTGGTCGTACTTCGCCGCCCAGCCCCGGTTCGCTTACCTGCGCAAGGACCTGCGCGAGATCGAGCGGATCTGGATTGGCCAGCTGGAGCGGGGCAAGCAGGCTGGTGTCTTCCGGCAAGACCTGGACGTCAAGCTCACGTACCGGCTGCTGCGAGACATTCTCTGGCTGCCGATGAACTGGCGAGAGGCGGCCGGCTTCAGCACGGATCAGGTTGTGGACGCGTTGCTGCGGTTGCTGTTCGACGGTATCGCCAGCCCGGCTCCGAGCCGGGTAAAGACGCGATAGAGCCACTTGTCATAACATCCGCCCGCGGCTGGCGCCATCGGCTACCGTTGCCGCTATCGGCGGATCTTGCCTGGTGGTGGGGGATGGGGATGGGTAACGCCTTAGTTCGGCTGCTGCGCAGTTGCGCGCCACCCGTCGTGAGCGTGGTAGTCCTTGCCACACTGACTGCAGGCTGCTCGCTGGTTGAGATGCCGTCCAATCGGGTGCTGGCGGGACCGCCGCAGACCGCGCCAGCCACTACGCCGTCCGCGAGTCGGACTGCTACCCCGCCACCGCCGGAGCTCGATGTCACCCAGGCCGAACGGCAAACGGCAAATGCTCGCACCATGTCGGCTTCGTTCCGCGAGCACGTCAACGGTCCGATGAGGGTGACACTGACTGGTCAAGTGCAGATGCAGCGGACCCCGTTGCGCATAGCCGAGCAGCTCACTATTACGGCCAGTGGCCAGACGGTGCAGCTATCGGCGATCGTGACCGGCAAGGCCATCTACGTGGAGTCGGGGAGCGAACCTGGGACCTGGATCAGGGTGCCGTTGCCGCGGGTCTACCGGACGACGCTGGTGCCGGAGTTGCGAAACGCCGATCCGACGGCGCAGGCCAGGCTGATCTTGGCCGCTGGTCACTCACGCCTCGCCGGCCAGCAGTCAGTGGACGGCGTCTGACCTCCAGGTACGTCGTGTCCGTCGCGCCGGCGGTCGCGCTCTCCCTGCTGCCCAGCAAGCTGCGCGCTCTGCGTAGCTCCGCTCGCCAGCCTCATCGTGGGCGACATCCACTACGTGCTCTGGATCGGGCCGGGCGGTCAGCTGAAGCAGTACCGCGTGGCCGAGCGGACGTTCAATGCGAGGATCACGCTCACCGAGACCATCAACTCGGTTCGACCAACCCATCGACATCGCTATCCCGCACGCCACCCAGGCTCCCTCGCTGCAAGGCGGGATACTCGCTACGGCCTGAGAAGCCTGGCCCTCGCGGTGCGGGGCGGCGGGACCGGCGTGTCTCGGTCGTGCCAGCACGGCCGTCGGCATCCCGACCCCTTCGCAGGATCTGGCCGCCCTGTTAGCCTTGGTCACCAAGCAAGCGCTTGGTCAACACCGACGGCATGCTGGCATCCTGGCGCGTCGCCTCCCCAGGCGACCGGGCGAGGCCGCAACCGCCCGCACGGACAGGGATCGGAGAGGTGACGATGGCGCGTCTCGACGGGAAGGTGGCGCTGATCACCGGCGGCGCCAGGGGAATGGGCAAGTCGCACGCGCGTCACTTCGTCGCCGAGGGCGCGAAAGTGGTGCTCGGCGACGTGCTCGATGACAAGGGCAAGGAACTGGCCGCTGAGCTCGGCGAGGACAGCTGCCGCTACGTTCACCACGACGTGACCAGCGAAACGGACTGGGCAGCAGCGGTGGCTGCTGCCACGGGCGCCTTCGGCAAGCTGAACGTGCTGGTCAATAACGCTGGCATCCTGCGCAACAAGAAGATCGCTGACATGACACTCGCGGAGTTCCGCGAGGTCATCGACGTGAACCTGATTGGCGAATGGCTCGGCGTCAAGAACGTAATCGAGCCGATGACCGCTGCCGGCGGCGGCTCGATCATCAACATCTCGTCCGTCGAGGGGTTCACCGGCGCGGCGGGCATGTCTGCCTACAGCGCGAGCAAATTCGGCATCCGCGGCGTCACCAGGTCGGCCGCGCAGGAACTCGGCAAGCTCGGAATCCGGGTCAATTCCGTGCACCCGGGCGGCATCATGACGACCATGACGGCGACGGCGTTCGAGTCCTTCACCGATGTCCGCGACGGCGAAGGCTTCATGCGGTCGCTGCCGATCTCCCGGTTCGCAAAATCGTCGGAGGTGTCTCCGCTGGTCGTCTACCTGGCCTCGGATGAGTCCTCGTACTGCACGGGCAGCGAGTTCGTGGTCGACGGCGGCATGCTGTCCGGGCCGGGTTACTGACGGGGAAGGAGACACCAGATGACGGACGGGATAAGGCTGGACGGTCGTGTCGCGATCGTGACCGGAGCAGGGAACGGGCTGGGCCGGGCTGAAGCACGCGCGCTAGCCGCGGCCGGCGCGAGCCTGGTGCTGAACGATTTGCCAGGCGACGCCATCGAGGGTGTCGCGGCCGAGATCAGCAGCGGCCGGGGGCAGCGCTGTGGTCAGCGCCGGCGACATCGGGGAGTCGTCCACGGCCCGCGATCTGCTCGCGACCGCGCTGGCCGAGTTCGGGCAGCTGGACATCCTGGTCAACAACGCGGGCGTGCTGCGCGACCGCATGATCTTCTCGATGTCGCCGGAGGAGTGGGACCTCGTGCTGCGCACTCACCTGCGCGGGCACTTCCTCACCAGCCAGGTCGCAACCGCGTACTGGCGGGAGCAGAGCAAGCAAGCCGGAGGTCCGGTTTACGCCCGGATCGTCAACACCTCATCCGAGGCGTTCCTGCTCGGCTCGGCCGGACAGCCGAACTACGCGGCGGCCAAGGGCGGGATCACCGCGCTGACGCTGACGATCGCGCGCAGCTGCGGCCGGTACGGAGTGCGCGCCAACGCGATCTGCCCGCGGGCCCGCACGGCGATGACCGGCGACCTGATGGGGCCGGCGCCGGAGTCGGGGCCAGACCCGCTGAGCGCGGACTACGTTGCACCGCTGGTGACCTACCTGTGCAGCCCGGCCGCGGCGAACATCAACGGCGAGGTCTTCGTCGTCCACGGCGGCGTCGCCGCCGTGATGGCACCGCCGGCCGTGAAGACCACGTTCCTGGCCAAAGACTATGGATCAGCCGACGGGATGTGGACGCCGGATGCGATCGCGGCGGCCCTGGCGGGATTTGAGACCGGGCCGTCAGGCGCGGGGTTCCTGTGCGAGGACACCCTGGCGCTGGCGAGCGACACGATCGGCTTTGGCGCCAGCCAGACCAGCGGGGGCCAGTAGTGCCTAAACAGCGCGACCGGGTCCGGATGAGCGACGCCGAGGTGGCGGAGATGCTCGCTGCCGGCCGCAAGGTACAGCTAGCGACGATCAGCCCGGACGGCTACCCGCACCTGGTCACCATGTACTACACCCTGGTCAACGGCAAGATCGCGTTCTGGACATACCGGACTTCGCAGAAGGCGCTGAACCTGGCGCGCGACCCCCGCATCAGCTGCCTGGTGGAGACCGGGGATGCGTACTTCGACCTGCGCGGCGTGCAGATCCAGGGCACCGTGGAAACGATCACGGATCCGGACGCTGTGTACCAGATCGGTCTTGGCGTTGGCCAGGTGATGGGAAACGCGCTCGCCGGGCTGGCGCGGCTGGCGCGGCGGCAAGCTCCGCGGCCGCTGACGACGCCGTGAAGGACTACGTGGCCAGCGCGGCGCGCAAGCGATTCGGCTACATTGTCGAGCCGGTGAAGATCATCTCGTGGGACCATTCGAAACTGGATGTTCCCGCGGGCCAGGGGCTGTAGCCGAACGACGACTTCACGTCGACGTTCGGGCGCCCCTGGACCTGCCACATCACCAAACTGGGCGCCTGACCAGGCAGAATGCCGGCCCCGGATACACTCCATGAGATGGCGGCCTTGCCGGGGCGAGCCGGCGATGACCGGATCACCGGGGAACAGGCGGCGCTGCGGAGAGTGGCGACGCTGGTGGCCAGCGCTGCGCCGCCGGCGGAGGTGTTCGCCGCGGTCGCCGAGGAAGCCGGGCGGCTGCTGGGCGCTGACTACATAACGATGGCGCGGTATGACCCGGACGGCGCGATTACGGTGGTTGCCGCGTGGAGCAGCGCCGGCGCTTCCTTCCCCGTCGGCACCCGGTGGAGTATCGGCGGCCGCAACGTCAACACGCTGGTGTTCCAGACGGGGCGGGCGGCGCGGATCGACGACTACGCCCATGCCTCGGGCCCGGCCGCCGAAGCCGTACGCGAGTTCGGGTTCAGCGCGGGGGCCGGCGTGCCTATCAGCGTCGAGGGCGGGCTGTGGGGCGTCATGCTTGTGGCATCTCGCGATGAGCCGCTGCCCGTCGGCATCGAGGCGCGGCTGGCCGGGTTCACCGAGCTGGCCGCGACCGCGATCGCGAATGCCCAGGCCCGCGTGGAACTGCGCGGGTTCGCCGAGGAGCAGGCGGCGCTGCGGCGGGTGGCGACGCTAGTGGCCAGCGCTGCGCCGCCGGCGCAGGTGCTCGCCACGGTCACCGAGGAAGCCGGGCGCCTGCTGCACACCGATTACGCGACGATGAACCAGTACGGCCCCGACGGCACGGTCACGGTGGTTGCCGCGTGGAGCAGCACCGGCGCTTCCATTCCCGTCGGCACCCGGTGGAGCATCGGCGGGCGGAACGTGAACACGCTGGTGGTCCAGACCGGCCGGGCGGCGCGGATCGACGACTACGCCGGCGCCTCAGGCCCAGGCGCCGAGAACGCCCTCGGGATCGGCCTCCGCGCGGGTGCCGGCGCGCCGGTCAGTGTCGAGGGGCGGCCGTGGGGCTGTATGTTCGTGGCGTCCACGCGGGAGCCGCTGGCCGCCGGCACCGAAGCGCGGCTGGCCGGGTTCACCGAGCTGGCCGCGACCGCGATCGCTAACGCCCAGGCCCGGGTGGAGCTGCGCGGGTTCGCCGAGGAGCAGGCCGCGCTGCGGCGCGTTGCGACGCTGGTAGCCGAGGCGGCGCCGCCCGCGCAGGTGCTCACGGCGGTCACCGAGGAAGCCGGGCGGCTGGTGCGCGCCGATTACGCGACGATGCACCGGTACGGCCCTGACAGCTCGGGGACGGTAGCTGCGGCATGGAGCAGCGCCGGCGCTGCCTTCCCCGTCGGCGCCGAGGCCAGCCTCGGCGGGCGGAACCTGCAGACAATGGTGTTCGAGTCCCAGCGGCCTGAGCGGATCGACAACTACGACGACTCCTCGGGCCCGCTCGCCGAGGCCGCCCGCGAGTTTGGCGTCCGTGCGGCTGTCGGCGTGCCGGTCAGCGTCGGGGGGCGGCTGTGGGGCGTCATGGCCGTGGGATCCCGTAGGGAGCCGCTGCCGACAGGTACCGAGGCCCGGCTGGCAGGGTTCACCGAACTGGCTGCCACCGCGATCGCCAACGCCGAAGCCCAGGCCGCCCTGACCGCCTCGCGGGCACGGATCGTGGCCACCGCCGATGCCACCCGCCGCCGCATCGAGCGCAACCTGCACGACGGCGCCCAGCAGCGCCTGGTCTCCGTCGCCCTGGACCTGCGCGCCGCAGAGGCGGCCGCGCCGCCTGGCACCGGTGACCTGGCCAAGCGTCTGAACCGGGTGGCCACCGGGCTGGACGGCGTACTGGAGGAACTGCGCGAGATCGCCCGCGGCCTGCACCCGGCCAGCCTCGCCGACGGAGGCCTGCGCCCGGCCCTGAAGACGCTGGCCCGCCGATCCGCCGTCCCCGCCCACGTCGACATCCACGTCGCCGGGCGGCTGCCCGAGCCGGTCGAGACCGCCGCCTACTACACCGTCGCCGAGGCCCTGACCAACACCGCCAAGCATGCCCACGCCACCGCCGCCGACATCGAGGTCACCGCCAGCGACGGCGTCCTGCACGTGCGCGTCCACGACGACGGGCGAGGTGGCGCGGACTTCAGCGACGGGTCCGGCC
Organism: uncultured Actinomycetota bacterium; assembly: GCA_963808215.1. Taxonomy (GTDB): domain Bacteria; phylum Actinomycetota; class Actinomycetes; order Streptosporangiales; family Streptosporangiaceae; genus JAJYUU01. The sequence goes on along the minus strand of CAWEEY010000012.1, from coordinate 19,771 downwards.
TGCTCGGGCTCAAGGACAGGGCCGAAGCGCTCGGCGGCCACCTCCAGCTGCACAGCCCGCCCGCGGAGGGCACCACCCTGGAGATCACTCTGCCGCTCGGCGACTCGGGATATCACCCGGAGCCGCCGCCAGCCGGCTGACGCACCGTGACCACCGCCCAGATCGCTGGCGGACGTCGGGTCTAGTGCCCGCACTCATCGGCGGGCTTGGTCCAGGGAAGGGCTGCCTGCCGATCGCCCATGGCAAAATCAGCCAGGTGCAGATCGGGATGCTTGGATCACTCGAGGTTCGGACGGACGAAGGCGTCCTCGCCGACGTGCCGGGCGCCCGGCTGCGCGGGCTGTTGATCGCCCTCGCGCTCGAACCAGGTCACGCAGTCACGAAGGCGACGCTCGTCGACTGGATTTGGGGTGAGCGCCCGCCCTCCGACGCGGCGAATGCCTTGCAACGCTTGGTTTCCCGGCTGCGGAAGGCGCTGCCGGAGGGGTTGGTCGAGGGGCAGACGGACGGCTACCGGCTGACGGTTGAACCCGACGCTGTCGACGCGGTGCGGTTCGAACGCCTCGTCGGCCAAGCCCGCAATGACGAGGATCCACGCCGGGTACGGCTGCTGCGCGACGCTCTCGCATTGTGGCGCGGCGCGGCCATGCAGGACGTCGGTTTGCAGGATAGTGCCGCGTTTGACGCGGCGGTCACCCGGCTCGAGGGGCTACGCCTGACAGCAATGGAGGACCGGCTCGATGCGGAGATCAGCCTCGGCCACGGTGCGGATCTGGTCACGGAACTAACCGACTTGGTAGCCGCACATCCGCTGCGAGAACGGCTCGTCGCTGCGCTGATGCGTGCCCTCGTCGCGACCGGTCGCGACACCGAGGCGCTGCTCGTGTACCAGCGCACGCGAGAAGCCCTGGCCGGCGCGCTGGGCGTCGACCCCTCACCGGAGCTGTCCGCATTGCACGTCGCGCTGCTGCGGGGCGAGCTGGGACGGCGGGAGGAAAACCGGAAGACCAACTTGCGCGCCGAGCTAACCAGCTTCGTTGGCAGGGACGCCGATGTCGCCGCGGTCCGCGAACTCGTCGCCGGACATCGGCTCACCACCCTGATCGGGCCGGGTGGCTCGGGGAAGACCAGGCTCGCCACGGAAACCGCGCGCACGCTGCTCGGCGACCTGCCGGACGGGGCCTGGCTGGTGGAGCTCGCAGTCATTGGCGCCAACGGTGACGTGGCGCAGGCGGCGCTCGCCGGGCTCGGGCTCCGGGATGCGCTGCTCGGCGATACGCCGAACGCCGAGCTGGCAGACCGCCTCATCGCCGCGGTCCGCGAGCGGGAGGCGCTGCTGATTCTGGACAACTGTGAGCACGTGATCGAGTCGTCGGCGGCGTTCGCCCATCGAGTGCTCGGGGAGTGCCAGCGGCTGCGGATCCTGGCGACGAGCAGGGAACCGCTCGGCATCACCGGTGAGGCGCTGTGGCTGGTCGAGCCGCTGGCCTTGCCGGAGCGGGACGCCAGCCCTAGCGAGCTCGAGTCCTCTCCAGCCGTCCAGCTGCTGCGGGACCGGGCGGGCGCGGTGCGCAGGGATCTCGCGGTCGAAGCCCAGACGTTGTCGACGATGGCGCGCGTCTGCCGGGCGCTGGACGGGATGCCGCTGGCAATCGAACTCGCCGCAGCCAGGTTGCGCACCATGTCCATCGATCAGCTCGCCACCCGGCTCGACGACCGGTTCCGCCTGCTGACCGGGGGTAGCCGTACCGCGCTGCCGCGCCACAAGACGCTGCGTGCGGTGGTCGACTGGAGCTGGGAGCTGCTCACCGATGCCGAGCGGATGGTCCTGTACAGGCTCTCGGTGTTCTCGGGCGGGGCAAGCCTGGAAGCTGCCGAGCGGGTCTGCGTCGGCGATGGGGTCGAGCAGGAGCAGGTGCTCGAGTTGCTCAGCGCGCTGGCCGAGAAATCGCTGCTGCTCTCCGAGGGCAACGGCGCACCGCGCTACCGGATGATCGGCACGATCAAGGAGTACGCCGGGCACCGGCTCGCGGAGGCGGGGGAATCTGACCTGGCGCGCCGTGCGCATCTCGCCTATTTCACCGAACTCACCGAGACCGCGGAGCCGCATCTGCGCCGCGCCGAACAACTGGAATGGCTTGCCGCGCTCGAGGCCGAGCACGACAACATCGGTTCTGCGATGCGTGGCGCGCTCGCGGCCGGCGATGCGCACGCGGCTATGCGGCTCGCGGCAGCCGCCGGATACTACTGGTGGCTCGGAGGGCACCGGGCCGAGGGCATCGAGCTGACTACCGCGGCCACCACCATTCCCGGCGAGGTGAGCGATGAGATCCGGGCCATGGTGTACGCGCTGGTCGTGACGTTCATGACCTCCGGTCTGGGCGACCAGTACCTTGCGGAGGAGTGGATCCACAAGGCATACCGGTTCAGCCAGCGCAGTCAGCGCCACAACCCGCTGCTGGCGCTGGTCGCGCCGCTGGAGCGCATGCTGCAGGCGCCGGACTCGTTTCTGCCCGCATTCGAGCCGTTGCTGGACAACGAGGACCCCTGGGTACGTGCACTGGCCCGGCTGCACCTCGGGAAGATGCGGATCATGCTCGGCCAGGGCGGGCGGGATGCGGACGCGTATCTCGAGATGGCGCTCGCCGAGTTCCGCGCGATCGGCGAGCGGTGGGGGATCTCGTTCGCCCTGAGCGAGCTGGCAGATCGAATCGCCGCCCGCGGCGAGTTCGCCGATGCGTGCGAGTACTACGAACAGGCGATCGCGGTCGTCACCGAGGTCGGTGCTATCGAGGATGTCATCCGGATGCGGTCGCGGCAGGCTCAGCTGTACTGGCTGCTGGGCGATGAGGACTCCAGCGCGGCTGCTATAGCAGAGGCGCAACGGTGCGCGGAACGGGTCACCTGGCCGGATGCGCTGGCTGAGCTGGCCCTGTCGAAGGCGGAACTCGCCCGGTGGGGCGGCAACGCCCAGGAGGCGCACAGGCAGCTCGGCGTCGCGACATCCATGCTGGGCGACGAAGCGGAGCAGGCGAGCACCCGCGCGGTGACACACGACCTGCTCGGCTACCTTGCCGCCGACCTCGGCGAGGCCCGTGCGCACCGCGCGGCGGCCTGCGAGGCGGCGGCCGAGGCAGGGCACGCGCCCCTGATCGCGCAGGTGCTCGTCGGGGTCGCGGACCTGGCACTGCGCCGCGACGACCACGAGCAGGCCGCGCGACTGCTCGCGGCGAGCGCCGGCGTGCGCGGACTGCCGGATCGTTCCCGCCCGGATGTGGCCAGGATCGAGGAGGCCGCGCGGCGTCGCCTCGGCGAAGCGCTGTTCGCCGAGGCGACGCAGGACGGGGCGCAGGCGAGCTGGCGTGAGCTGGCCGGAGCTACGCTCGCTTGCTGAACGTGGTGCGCGACCACAGGTACCCCACGAGGGCGATCCCGGCGCACCAGGCCAGAGCGGCGGCTGCGTAGCCGCCTGACGGGGTGCCGGCGAGCAACCCGCGCAGCGATTCGATAATCGGCGTGAAGGGCTGGTACTCCGCAAATTGCCTGACGCCCTGTCCCATCTTGGCGGCGGGCACGATGGCGCTGCTCAGGAATGGCAGCAGGAGCAGCGGCACGACGGCGAGGCTTGCTGATTCCGGGGTTTTCGCGGCCATGCCCAGCGCGACCGTGAGCCAGGCGGCCGCGAAGGCTGTCGCCGCAATGATGCCGATCGCCGCGAGCCAGTCCAGGGGCGTTGCAGGCGACCGGAACCCCAGCGCGAAGGCCATGCCGATGATGACCGCGATGGCGATCGTGCTGCCCAGCATGGTGGCCAGTACGTGACCGGTCAGGACGGCACCGCGGGAGACATTCATGACCTTGAACCGGTCGATGATGCCCTTGGTCATGTCGGAGTTCACGGAAACCGCGGTGGCCGACAGCCCGTAGGTGATGGCCAGCAGGATCAGGCCTGGCGTCGCATACTGGATGTAGTGCTCGCCGACACTGAATGCGGCACCGAACACGTACACGAGTAGCAGCATGAGCACGACCGGCATCAGAGCCCCGTTGAATACCGTGATCGGATTCCGAAGGATGTGCTTGAAATTCCGACGTAGCATGATCCGCGAATCGGTCAGCGGTGCTGAAGTGGTGCTCATTGTGCGATGGCCTCCGTACTTGCGTGACTGGTGAGGGCAAGGAAAACGTCATCGAGGTCCGGTGTGTGCACGGAGAACTGCTCAACGTCGATCGAATGCTCACCGAGCCGGTCCAGCAGAGCCCGCAACGATTTCGCCCCACCATCGCCGGGAACCCGAAGGGTCAGATCGTCGTCGTCCCGCGTGGAGCCGGTCAGGACCTGCGCCGCCGCGTCGAGTTCGAGGACGTCGGTGAACTCGAGCCGGACGTGGCTGCCGGGGACCAGGCGCTTGAGTTCGTCGGGAGTGCCCTGGGCAACCAGGTGGCCCTGGTCGAGCACCGCGATCTGGCCGGCGAGCTGATCGGCTTCTTCGAGATTCTGGGTGGTGAGGAAAACGGTGACACCGTCGGCCACCAGCTCGCGGACGATGTTCCACATCGTGCGACGGCTGCGCGGATCCAGTCCCGTCGTCGGCTCGTCAAGGAAAATGATCTGCGGCCTGGTGACCAGCGTCATCGCCAGATCCAGCTTCCGGCGCATACCGCCGGAATAGGTCGCCGCCATCTTCTGCGCCGACTCCGCCAGATCGAACCGTTCCAGCAGCGAGGTGACCACCCGCTTGCCCTCGGCGGCCCGCAGATGGTGCAGATCCGCCATCAACTGCAGGTTCTCCTGCCCCGTCAGCAGCTCGTCCACCGCCGCGAACTGACCGGTGACCCCGATCACCGCGCGCACCGCCCTGGCCTCGGTCGCAACATCATGCCCGGCAACCCGTACCGTCCCACCGTCGGCCTTCATCAACGTGGTCAGCACGTTCACCGTCGTCGTCTTACCCGCCCCATTCGGGCCGAGCAGGGAAAAGACCGTGCCGGCACGAACATCTAGGTCGATGCCATCGAGCACGGTCTTGTCCCCATACGCCTTCCGCAGCCCTGAGACTGCAATCGCTGAATTTGTCATGCGACCACTATCGGCACCGCCCCTGACACGCCCCTGACACGCTCCTGACACGACCACTGACACGGCGTTCTCCTGTGCGCGATCGACCAAGTACGTATGCTGCTTGCCCGTGGTCGTGCGATAGATAGGTATTCATGAACTCCCTGATCGGTAGGCTGCCATGGACTTCAAGCTCGAGCTCGTGATCATTCCGGTCACTGACGTGGACCGCGCCAAGGACTTCTATGCCGAGAAGGCGGGCTTCCGGCTCGACGTCGACCACCGAGCCGGCGAGGACTTCCGGGTGGTGCAGTTCACGCCACCGGGATCTGCGTGCTCGGTGACCTTGATGCGCAACCCTGACGCGGCGGGCTCACTGCAGGGCCTGCACCTGGTCGTCGACGACATCGACGTGGCGCGGGCCGAGCTCACCGGGCGCGGGCTCGAGGCTAGCGAGATCTTCCATTTCGGCCCGGCCGGGCAGACGCCAGGCCACGAGCCGCAGCGGGCACGCTACGGCTCGTTCCTGTCGTTTGCCGACCCGGACGGCAACGGCTGGCTGGTGCAGGAGGTCAGGCCGGTCGAGGCAGCCCGGTAGCGACCCGGCCCTACATCATCTCGTCAGTCGTCGGGATCAGTACCGTCTTCAGCTCCGTGTAGGCCTCGATCGCGGTCCGCCCGCCCTCGCGGCCAATGCCTGACTGCTGGTAACCGCCGAACGCAGCGTGCGGCTCAAGCCCGTAGCCGTTGATGCCCACCGTGCCGGCCCGAAGCGCCTGCGTCATGCGGAGCGCCCGCTTGATGTCCGACGTCCAGACGGTTGCGGCGAGTCCGTACTCGGTTGTGTTAGCGATCTTGATGGCCTCTTCCTCGTCAGTGAACGGGATCACCGACAGCACCGGGCCGAAGATCTCCTCGCGGGCGATCGTCATGTCGTTGTTCACGTCGGTGAACAAGGTCGGCGCGACGAAGTTCCCGGCTGCCAGGTCGCCGTCGCCGCGGGTTCCGCCGCAGACCAGCCGCGCGCCCTCTTCCTGGCCCTTGCCGATCAGGCTGAGTACGCGATCCAGCTGGCGGGCGTTGATCAGCGGTGAGGAGGTGACAGCCGGATCAAACGGATTGCCGTAGCTGACCATCCCGGCGATCATCTCGGCCATCCCATTGAATTCGTCGACCTTGTCGCGGTGTACCAGCGCGCGGGTTTGCGCCAGGCAGACCTGGCCGGACAAGCCGAGCGTCACGGTGCCCATGGTGAGGGCAGCTGCGGTGCCGGCGTCGCCGTCGGCGAACACCAGCGCCGGGCTCTTGCCGCCGAGTTCAAGGCTGACCCGCTTGAAGGTGCTCGCTGATGCTTCGATGATCTTCCGGCCGACTGCCCGGCTGCCGGTGAAGGAGATCTTGTCGACCATGGGGTGGTTGATGAGGGCGTCGCCGGTCGGGTCGCCAGGACCGGTCACGACGTTGAGCACCCCGGCCGGCAGCCCGGCTTCCTCGATGAGCTTGACCAGCCGCAGAACCGAGAACGTCGCGTACTCCGACGGCTTGAGCACCACGGTGCAGCCCGCCGCGAGGGCCGGAGCCAGCTTCTGCGCCGTGAGAAGCAGCGGCGCGTTCCACGGCACGATCGCGGCGACCACGCCGATGGGCTCACGCAGGGTCATCACCAGGTGGTCGCCGCCCTGATACGGCGGCAGCGTCTCGCCGGAGAGCTTGTCCACCCAGCCGGCATGATGGTCGAACACGTCCGCCACGAATGCGGCCGACATCCCGTACACGGCGCCGAAACTCAGCGGCACGCTATTGTCCAGCGCCTGCAGCGCGAGCAGTTCGTCGCCGTGCTCGCGGACCAGATCCGCGATCTTGCGCAACACCCGGATCTTCTCCTGGGCGCGGGCCCGCGGCCAGGATCCAGAGTCGAACGCCGTGCGGGCGGCGCGGACGGCGCGGTCGACGTCCGCCGGACTGGCCACCGGGAACGACGCGACCTCTTCGCCGGTAGCCGGATGGCTATGCGTCCAGGCCTGATCCGCTGAGCCAGGCCCCCAGGACCCGTCGATCAGCAGCTCGCCGTCGGCAAGGCCGACCTCGTCTCGATGAGTTTTGATCGATGCAACCATCGCGAGCCCCTCTAACTGGAACATGTTCTACTTTCTCGGAGGCTATACCGGCGCGGCCCCGGGACGGTATAGCTATGCGCGGTGACCGTGATGCTGAAGACTTGCCGTCGTATCCGACAGTTAAGTCTTCACGCAGACGCGTGAGGCGCTGTCAGCCCAGGAGGCCAGCGAGATGACGTCGCTTCGGGTGGCTGCCGTGCAGGCGAGCTACGTGCTCATGGACCAGGCAGCAACCCTGGACAGGGTCCGCGCCCTCACGGCCGAGGCTGCCGCGCAAGGCGCGAAACTGGTGGCCTTTCCCGAGGTCTTCGTGCCCGGCACGCCGATCTGGATCGACACCCGGCCGATCTGGGATGGCGACGAGGATTGGTTCCGACTGCTCGCCGAGAACGCCGTCGTGGTTCCCGGCCCGGCCACCGAGCAGCTGGGGGCCATCGCCCTCGACAACGGGGTCTGGCTGGTCATCGGCGTCGAGGAGCGTGAGCAGCACGGCGGGACCATCTATAACACCGTGCTCTACATTTCCCCCGACGGCCTCTCGCCGGCCGCCACAGAAAGCTAGTCCCGACTGGGTCGGAACGGACGGTGTGGGGCATGGGCGACGGGTCCACGCTGCGCGTCGTGGACACGCCGTTCGGTCGGGTTGGCGGGCTGATCTGCTGGGAGAACTACATGCCGCTAGCCCGATTCCACATGTATGCCCAGGGGGTGGACCTGTGGATCGCCCCCACGCTGGCGATCGGCGACAGCTGGATCGCGACGCTGCAGCACCTGGCCCGCGAGAACCGGATGTTCGTCGTCGGCGTCAACCCGGTCTTGCACGCCGACCAGATACCAGCCACCTTCCCTCACCGCGACCGGCTGGTCCCGCAGGGCTACCTCGAGGAAAACGGTGTCTGGCTGGAGGAAGGCAACACCGCCATCATCGGACCGAACGGCAGCATTCTCGCGGGGCCGGTGCGCCAGAGAGAAGAGACCCTCATCGCTGACCTGGACCTGGGAGCCGTCCTCGCCGCGCGACGCCACATGGACCCGGCCGGTCACTACAACCGACCCGACGTCTTCCGCCTCTACGTCGACACCTCGCCCCGCCCCGCTTTCGTCGAGCACAGCCCCGCCACTGATCCCCCGGCCGAGCTGCGCCCGATGACCCAATCGGGAGGTCAGACTGTCTAGGGCGGGTGAAGCCGACCTGGTCGAGATCACCCGGAGCCAGGCAATGGCGTGCCGCCGCTAGCTCGCTCCCCGCGCGGCCAGGAAGGCGGGCGGTTCTCCGCCGCCGTGCAGGACCAGCGTCGAGCCGCTGATGTATGAGGCCTGCCGCGAGGCCAGGAACAGGCAGGCGCCCGCGACGTCCTCTGGCGTTGCCATCCGCTGCAGCGGGACGGTCCGCCGGACGGCTTCCGTGGCGTCAGCGTCACCGTAGTGGTCGGCGCCGCCCGGAGTCTCGACGAAACCTGGTGCCACGCAGTTCAGCCGGACCTTCGGCGCCCACTCGATCGCGAGGCTGGTCACCAGGTGGTGCAGCCCGGCCTTGGCCGCACCGTAGGCGGCGGTGCCTGGCGACGGCCGCAGGCCGCTCACGCTGCCGATCATGATGATGCAGCCGCCGCCGTCCTGGGCTTGCATGACTGAGTTCGCGCACTGCGCCACGTGCAGCGGCGCCAGCAGGTTGAGCTCGATGACCTTCTGGTGGAAGCGGGGTGACGCGGTCGCCGCGGCGACTTCGGGGGAGCCGCCGGCGTTACTGATGACTACGTCGATCTGCCCGAACTGCTCGGCTGCTGCGGCAATCAGCCGGTCTGCCTGCTCCGGTTCGCGGACGTCCGCCTCGCAGAACACGGCCGACCGGCCCGCGGCGGCCGGCAGCTGGCCGGGATCGGCTGGCGGGGTCCGGCCGCAGACCATGACGCGGCCGCCGGCCTGGAGGAAAGCGCGGGCGATGCCGGCGCCGATTCCGCGCGTGCCGCCGGTGATCACCACGGCAAGGCCGGGCCGAACGCCCTCCTCCGGATGCATGCGGCACATGCTAGGTCACCGAAGATGCGCTAGGTAACCGCCACCGCGTCCGCTTCGCCTTCGTCCGCGCCGGTCAGCGGCTGCGGAACGGCTGGAAGCACCGTATCGAAGTATGACCGGGCTGCTGCCGTCGTGCCGACGTCCCGCCCGGCTGCCTCCGACATGTACCAGCGGTGCTCAAGGATCTCGTGAAAGATCTCTGGCGGGGCCAGCCGCGAGCGGAGCGCGGCGGGGATGGCGGCGACCACCGGGTCGTACACCTCCTCAAGCCAGCGATGCGCGGCAACGGTCTGCGATACCGGATGCCCGGTCTTCTGCTCCAGCCAGCCGCGGAAGCTGGCGATATCGTTCAGCAGCCTGCGGGCCTGGTTCTCGCCGGCGCTGATCCCGGTGCGGCGGAAGAGCTCGCGGCTGCTCTGGCCGGAGTCCGCCACCCTGGTGTGGACCCGGAGCCTGACGCCAGCCGGCTCGGGTATCAGCTCCACCTCGTCGGCGTCGAATCCCAGCTCGTTGAGACGGCGCAGCCGCTTGGCTATCCGGTGCCGCTGGTCGGTCGGACTGAAGAGCTCCTCGTGATTGAGCTCTGCCCACAATCCGGAGTACCTGCGTTCCAGTTCCTCGCTGACCCCGATCGGGTCGACGTCTGCTGGCAGCAAGTCCCCGGCCTGCAGGTCCATCAGCTCGCCGCAGACCCGCTCGGTGGCCAGCTCGAGGTCGAAACGGCGCTGCCCGTCAGTAAGCGTGTCGTGCTTCTCGCTGGTCTCGGTGTCCACCAGATAGGCCCGGAACGTCCCGGCGTCGGCGCGGAACAGGGCGTTAGACAGCGAGCAGTCGCCCCAGAAGAAGCCGGACAGGTGCAGCCGGACGAGCAACTCGACCAGAGCGTCGAGCAGCCTGTCGGTCGCTGGCCCGCTGCGCGGGCTGGAGAACACCGCCCGGTAGGTACTGGCGAAATCCAGGAAACGCGTCACCAGGATGGCATCAGTGTCAGGGCCCCGGCCGACGACGATTCCGACCACCTTGACCGCGGGAATGCTCAGGTCCGCCAGCGCACGGAGCATCCGGTATTCCCGCCGGGCTAGCGCCTCGCTGATGGATTTCAGCGCGAAGAGCTCGCCGCCATCCACGACGAACCTGACAACGTGCCGGGAGATGCCGCGCTGTCGGATCTCCACCAGCCGTTCGTCGTGCCAGTTTGCTAGGTCTTCCGTCCACGGCAAGGTCAGCAGCCCGGCGACATCGTCGGCGGGCGGGCTGAAAACGAATCGCATGAGTGCAGCGTAGGCGTGGTAACGGCGCCGGGTTTGCGCCGCGGATGGTGTTACGCTCACCAAGCAAACGCTAGGTTTACGGTGCGAGCGAGGTACCCGCGTGTCTATCGATCTGCGGACTAGCGGCGGCGTCGCCGAGGTCGTGATCGACTACCCGCCCGTCAACGCACTGCCGGTACAGGGCTGGTTCGACCTGGCGGACGCGATCTTGGCGGCAGGCAGCGATCCAGCCGTGCGCGCAGTGATCCTCGCTGCTGAGGGCCGCGGCTTCTGTGCGGGCGTCGACATCAAGGAGATGCAGGCGACGGAGGGCTATGCCGCCCTGGTCGGAGCTAACCGCGGCTGCTTCGCCGCGTTCGCAGCCGTCTACGAGTGCGGCGTTCCTGTCATCGCTGCCGTCCAGGGCTTCTGCCTCGGCGGCGGTGTCGGCCTCGCGGGCAGCGCGGACATCGTGCTTGCCGCCGACGACGCGTATTTCGGGCTGCCAGAGGTGGACAGGGGCGCACTTGGGGCGGCTACGCATCTGGCTCGCCTCGTGCCACAGCAGCTTTTGCGGGCGATGGTGTACACATGCGACCCCGTTCCCGCCCTGGAACTGAAGAGTTACGGCACGGTGCTGGATGTGGTGCCGGCGGCCGAGCTCCGCACCAGGGCGTGCGAGTTCGCCGCGAAGATCGCCGCCAAAGACGGCGAGATCATCCGGCTGGCCAAGCAGTCGCTGAATGGCATCGAGCCTGTGGACATGCGGCGGTCCTACCGGTATGAGCAGGGGTTCACATTCGAGCTCAACCTGACCGGGATCTCCGACCGCGCCCGGCAGGCCTTCGTAACCGGCCGTCCCGATGCCGAGTAACGCCGGGCCGGCTGACTGGGCGGCGCGGCCGGGAAGGTGATGACGCTCGCTGAGGTGATCGGGGAGCTGCGGTCCGGCATGACCATCGGAATCGGCGGCTGGGGCTCGCGGCGCAAGCCGATGGCGCTGGTCCGGGCTCTCGCAGCGTCCGGCCTGTCCGGTCTCACGATCGTCAGCTATGGCGGTCCCGATGTCGGGCTGCTGGTAGCGGCGGGGAAGGTCCGGCGCGTCGTCACCGGGTTCGTGTCGCTCGACTCGATACCGCTCGAGCCGCACTTCAGGCAGGCGCGGCAGTCCGGCGCGATCGAGCTGACCGAGCTGGACGAGGGCATGCTGCACTGGGGGCTGCTGGCCGCTGCGCACCGGCTGCCGTTCCTGCCGATGCGGGCCGGGCTCGGCTCTGATGTGCTGCGCGTCAACCCGCACCTGCGCACGGTGCGGTCGCCGTACGCCGATGGCGAGCAGTTTGTCGCGGTGCCCGCGCTGCCGCTGGATGCCGCGTTCGTGCACATGAACCGGGCCGATGCGCGGGGCAATGGCCAGTACCTCGGCCCGGACCCGTACTTCGACAACCTGTACTGCCTGGCGGCCGAGCGGGCTTACCTGTCCTGCGAGCGGATCGTACCGACGGCGGAGCTGATGGCGGCCGGGCCATTGCAGAGCCTGCTGATCAACCGGGCGATGGTGGCCGGGGTGGTCGAGACGCCCAACGGCGCGCATTTCACCAGCTGCGTGCCGGACTACGGCCGGGACGAGGCGTTCCAGGCCGTGTACGCGAGGTCGGCCGCGAGTCAGGAAGCCTGGGAGGAGTTCCGGGCCGAGTTCCTGTCCGCCGGGGAGGATGGCTATCAGGCAGCGGTGGCTCGGTTCCGGCCTGGTGCCGCCGATCCGGCGGGCGCTGCCGAGGCGCGGACGTGAGCGGATCCGAGCCCACGCTGGCCGAGATCTGCGTGGTCGCCTGCGCGGAAGCCTGGCGCGGCGATGGCGCGATCGTGGCCAGCCCGATGGGCGTGATCCCGACGCTCGGTGCGCGGCTGGCGCAGCTGACGTTCGAGCCTGACCTGCTGCTCACCGACGGGGAGGCGACGCTGCTCGCGCCCGCCGGTACCGGCGACGACGATCCCGGCGGCGACGACGGGCAGCCTGACACCGGCTGGGTGACCGAGGGCTGGCTGCCGTTCCGCGAGGTCTTCACGATGCTGGCGGCGGGCAAACGGCACGTGATGATGGGTGCCTCGCAACTGGACCAGTTCGGCAACCAGAACATCTCCTGCATCGGCGACTGGGCCAGGCCCAAGGCGCAGCTGCTGGGCGTCCGCGGGTCGCCCGGCAACACCGTGAACCATCCGGTGAGCTACTGGCTGCCGAGGCACACGCGGCGCGTCCTGGTCGACCAGGTCGACATGGTCAGCGGTGTCGGCTATGACCGGGCAGCGGGCCTGGGCGGGCGGGCCGCGCGGTTCCACGAGCTGCGCCGCGTCGTGACGAACCTGGCGGTGCTTGACTTCGGCGGCACTGAACACTCCATGCGGCTGCGGTCAGTCCATCCCGGTGTCTCGGTCTCCGCCGTGGCCGAGGCGACCGGCTTCCTGCTCGCGGCGCCGCTATCAGGTACCGCAAACGCGGCTGCCTACTGCAGCGGAGCTGGCGCTCATCCGCGACCACCTTGATCCGCAGTCGCGGCGCGATCAGGAGCTGGCGTGACCGCGGAAGAGGGAGCTGCGGGCACGAGCGCCGCGAGTGGGCCGCAGATCCGGACCAGGCTTACCGAGCTGACCGGCATCCGGCACCCGATCGTGCAGACCGGGATGGGCTTCGTCGCCGGCGCCCGGCTCGCCGCGGCCACGTCACGTGCGGGTGGCCTTGGCATCATCGGCTCGGCGACGATGACGCTGGACGCGCTGCGCACTGCCATCGCGGCGGTGCGGGAGCGGACGGACGCGCCGTTCGGAGTGAACCTGCGGGCCGACGCTCCCGACGCCGCCGAGCGGATCGAGCTGATGATCGCCGAAGGCGTCCGGGTCGCCTCGTTCGCGCTGGCGCCCAGGCAGGACATGATCAAGCGCCTCAAGGATGCGGGAGTGATCGTGATCCCGTCCGTAGGTGCCCGCCGGCATGCCGAGAAGGTCGCGCAGTGGGGCGCCGACGCGGTCGTCGTGCAGGGCGGCGAGGGCGGCGGGCACACCGGGCCGATCCCGACCAGCCTGCTGCTCCCGCAGGTGGTATCGGCCGTGGACATCCCGGTCGTGGCTGCCGGGGGCTTTTTCGACGGGCGCGGCCTGGTGGCCGCGCTGGCCTACGGGGCCGAGGGCATCGCGATGGGCACCCGGTTCCTGCTCACCACCGACAGCCCGGTCGCCGACGAGGTCAAGAAGCTGTACCTGAGCAAGACGCTCACCGACACGGTGGTTACGACCCGGGTGGACGGGGTGCCGCACCGAGTCCTGCGCACACCGCTGATCGACGGGCTGGAGCGCTCCGGGCAGCTGCCCGGCCTGGCGCGCGCCGTCAGGAACGCGGGCCGCTTCCGGAAGCTGTCCGGCCTGAGCTGGCCAGCGCTGATCCGGCAGGGCCTGGCCATGCGGCACGGCACCGACTTGTCCTGGAGCCAGGTGCTGATGGCGGCCAATACGCCCATACTGCTGAAGGCCGCGATGGTGGACGGCCGGCCAGACCTGGGCGTGATGGCCGCAGGCCAGGTCGTCGGGCTCATCGATGACCTGCCCTCGTGCGCTGAGCTCATCGACCGGATCATGGCCGAGGCATGCGACAGCCTGGCCCGGCTGAGCGCGGCCCGGCTAGGCGAGACCCATGGTTAGCCCGACTCGTTGACTCGATTGCCGACGAGGACGATCCAGACCGGTCCGGGCGCGAACGTCATCGGCCGTCCTGAGAGCGTGGTGAATGTCGTCCCGCCTTTGGCGCTTGGCCTGGACCACCGAACCCGGTAGGCCTTCCCGTTCCTGAGCACGACTGCGGTACCAGAGCCCGCGGTATGCGCGTCCGGCGGCCGCCGGCTCGCCTCAAGGAACCAGGACCTTCCCACAACCGTGTGCTGGATCACGACCGTGGCGGCAGATAGCTGCGGGCCCTCTGTGCTGCCGGCCCTGGCTCCATCCATCCCGACCAGCCAGCGCTTCTTGCGGGCCGACCAGGTAAAGGCTGAACGAGGCAGCCGGGTAGGAGACCGACATACGTGCGGTCCTGCGGCCGCCGGGGGGCGCTGGTCCGAACCTGAAGCCGATGTTGTGCGCGAGGCTGGCGCCTTTGGCCTCTGACAGCAGCGTACGGGTGTCCGCGTACAGGTTGTCGGGAGCGGCGCGGTTATAGTCGCGGAAATAGCCACGCACCCGGCCGGCGTAGAGGTCGACAGTATGAGCATGCTCCACGACCCGGAGCAGGCGCGTCTGAGCTCCGGAGTATGCGAACGCCGGACGGCCGAACTGGCGTAGCAGCTGGAGGTCGTCCTGCCTGGAGCTGCGGACCGGGCCGATCACGCGCGGGATGTGCGAGGAGAAGATCGCCAGGAAGCGGCTGAGCCCGCCCTCAACTGGTAGCACGTAGACAATATCGGCGCTGGTCAAGCCGGTCTGCGGGCGCGCGAACACGATGTTATCGATCTTGACGGCCAGCACTCGCCGCAGTGACCGCACTGGCTCGCCGGTGAACGGGGACAGCAGTTCAGTCGAGACGCTACGGCTAGGGGTCGGACTCGGACTCGAACTCGGGGTCGGGCTAGCAACCGGCCGGCGGGCCGCCGGCGCGCCGGTCAGCGCGAGGCTGAGGCCGACTGCGGCGAAGACGGCGGCGGCCGCACTGGATGCCGCCGCGATGGTTTTCCCCCGCGTCCAGATCATTCCGCACCTGCCAGCCCGAGCCGATATCTCACAGCAGCATTCTTCCGGATTGTCCACGGTCATGACGATCCGGTCGACGAACTGCCCGGCGAGATCGATAACAATCGCAGGGCCGCGGCCGTGGCAGACGGCGAACGGCGAAAGTCCGGGAAGATTTCTGCCGGGCCATGTCGATCTGGCGCCGGCGCGTTCGACGCACGGGTGAGAGAGAGACGAAAGGACAGCGCAGATGAAGTTCTTCGGTTACACCCTGGGCGACCCGAATACCCCTAGCGGCCCTCCGGACCAGGACATGTACGAGCGCATGAACGCGTTCGTGGAGGAAGCCACGCAAGGCCGGCATCCTGCTGGCGACTGGCGGCCTGGCACCTGTCGACGAGGCTATCAAGGTCAGCTACGCCGACGGGAAGTACACGGTCCTGGACGGTCCGTTCTCCGAGGCCAAGGAACTGGTCGGCGGCTGGGCGCTGATGGAGTGCCGCGACAAGGACGAGGCCGTCGAGTGGGTGAAGCGGTTCCTCGGCATCGTTGGCTCTGGCGAGAGCACGATCCGGGAGGTCTACGGCCCGTGACCGGTCATGGCGGGGACCGGACGGCGCCATGCTGCCCGCCCGGCCCCCGCCGACGGCCCGGCCCGCCCACCTGCTCCGCCCGCTTGCTCGCCCGCAGTGCGGGTGGTGTGATCGGATCTCGTGACAGACGACAGGACCCAGGCGGCGATCGAGACAGTCATCCGGCTGGAATCCGCTCGCCTCATCGCGGGTCTTGCGCACTACACCGGTGACATCGGACTGGCCGAGGACCTGGCCCAGGACGCGATCGTCGCCGCGCTCGAGCAGTGGCCAGCCGACGGGGTCCCGCGCAATCCTGGCGCCTGGCTGATGACCGTCGCCAAGCGCCGGGCCGTCGACTTCTTCCGGCGCAACAGCGAGCTGGAGAAGAAATACGCACAGATCGGGCGAGCCCTGGCAGACACGGTCACGCCCGATTTCGACCAGGCCTTCTCTGATCACATCGACGACGACCTGCTCCGGCTGATCTTCACTGCCTGCCATCCGGTGCTCGGCGTCCAGGCCAGGGTCGCCCTGACGCTCCGGCTGCTTGGCGGCCTGACCACCGCCGAGATCGCTCGCGCGTACCTGGCACCTGAAGCGACGATCGCCCAGCGCATCGTCCGTGCGAAGAAGGCGCTCGCCGAGGCGCACGTGCCGTTCGAGGTGCCAGATGCCGAGCAGCGGCCTGCCCGGCTGTCCTCGGTGCTCGAGGTCATCTACCTGATCTTCAATGAGGGATACTCGGCCACCGCCGGCGATGACTGGATGCGCCCGTCGCTCTGCGCCGAAGCGGTCCGTCTAGGCCGGGTGCTGGCCCAGCTCGCCCCGGCTGAGCCGGAAGTGCACGGCCTGGTCGCGCTGCTTGAGATCCAGGCGTCGCGGATCCCGGCACGCACCGACGTGGCCGGCCGGCCGGTGCTGCTGCTGGACCAGGACCGGACCCGGTGGGACCGCCTGCTGATCAACCGCGGGCTCGCTGCTCTGGAAAAAGCCCTCGACCAGGGCGGGGAACGCGGCCCTTACGCATTGCAGGCTTCGATCGCGGCCTGTCATGCCAGGGCATTCAGGGCGGAGGACACTGACTGGGCACGCATCGTCGCGCTGTACGGGGTGCTCGCTGAGGTGATGCCGTCGCCGGTCGTCGAGCTGAATCGCGCGGTTGCAATCTCTATGGCGCATGGCCCGCAGGCCGGACTCGACCTGGTCGACCAGCTCGCGGCCGAGCCGGCTCTTCGGAGCTACCACCTGCTGCCAAGCGTCCGCGGCGACCTGCTACGCAAGCTCGGCCGCGAAGCCGAGGCGCGAGCCGAGTTCGAGCGCGCCGCCGCGCTGACGAGTAACGAGCGCGAGCGGGAGCTGTCGGCCCAGCGGGCGCGCGCCGGTGATCCCGGCAGCTGAAAGATACGCTCGTGGCGTGAAGCTGCTCACGGAACGATACGGCCGGAGCCCGAGACGGTGACACAGACTTCGTTCGCGCGCCGGTTCGCTGCCGTCCGGGCAGCCCAGGGGCCGCTGGTATTCGGGCTTGACCCGTCGGCCGATCTGCTCGACGCCTGGGGCCTGGGCGACAACGCCGACGGGCTGGACCGGTTCGCTGACATCGTGCTCGAGGCGGCGGTCGGCCCGGTTGGCATGGTCAAGCCGCAGTCCGCCTTCTATGAGCGGCATGGCTGGCGCGGCGTCCGCACGCTGCAGCGGCTTGTCGCCAGCGCGCGCGAAGCCGGGCTGCTGGTCATCCTCGACATCAAGCGCGGCGACGTCGGCTCCACGAACGATGCCTACGCCGAGGCTTACCTCGGGAAGGGCGCGCCGCTTGCAGCCGATGCGATCACGGTGCATCCCTACCTCGGCCTTGCCGCGATGGGCACCTTCGTGTCCCGCGCGGCGGAATCTGGCAGCTGCCTGCTGGTGGTAACGCGGTCCTCAAATCCGGAAGGCCGCCAGGTTCAGGCCGCAGTCGTCGCGGACGCCGGCGAGCGCTCGGTCGAGCAGGAACTGCTGCGTCGGGTCGGTGCGCTGAACTCCCGGCTGGCACCCGGCGGGATCGGCCCGGTCGGCGCCGTGATCGGTCCGACCCACATGACGCCGCAGCTCGACCTTGCTGCAGCCAACTGCCTGTTCCTTGCGCCTGGAGTCGGGGCGCAGGGCGCTACGCCGTGCGATGTGGCGACCGTGTTCGCCGCTTGCCCCGACCGCGTGATGCCGAGCGCGTCCCGGTCGCTGCTGTCAGCCGGGCCGCACGTGAGCCGACTGCGGGACGAGGTGTCCGCGCTGGCTGCCGAGTTCCGCACCGCATTGGCGTGACCGTGCTGGCCGGACCGTTCGGGCTGTCGTTCCTAGTATCAGGTGCTGCAAATCTCAGCTGGCGCCGCCGGGCGCCGACAGCATGCATCCGGGTGAGTTCACGCAGGTCGTACAGGCTTTCGCCACGCCGCCCGGCCAGCACCAGAAGGTCAGGGTCGGCCTGAGCGAGCTGACCTGCCTCCTCGGCGCCCCGCCGTGCCCCGTCGTCTGTTACGGCCGACAGAACCACCAGGCGAGCGGCGACGTCGCGGGCTAGCCGTCCGACCTCGTTGGCGGGCAGGTCGGTAGCCAGGTGCTGGACGAGCCAATGGTCCTCGCGGAGACTGCCTGCGGCCATCAGCGCGGGCAGGCCGTGCCGCTCTCCGGGCGGGGTCGCTGTCACCGCTAGTCCATGCGGGCGGCCTCTGGGCTGCCGTGCCGCGAGCGGCGCCAGGAGGCTCTCGCAGATAGCACCGGCCCGGTGCTCGACAGCGATCGTAACGTCACCGGCTGCCCAGTCGTCGCCGATCCGGCGCATCGCCGGCGCGACGACCCCCTCACAGAGGTCGATGAACGGCACGCCCGCGGCGAGCCGCTCCAGCCGTGTCCGGGCCAGCCGCTCCGAGCCGGCCACGATCGCGTCATAGAACTGGTCAGCCTGCAGATGCCAGTCGCGTACCTGCACCTCGGGGCGAGGGGGCACCCCAGTGGTCCGCCGAGCGCCGAACGCATCCACGTCAGCGACGCTGACCTGGTAGCTTCGGCCGACCTTCGTAGCAGGCAGCAGACCCCGGCGGACCCAACCATAGGCGGTCTGGTAGTGCACGCCGAGGAGGTCAGCTGCCTCCCGCAGCGGCAGCACGCGCCGTGTTCGCGCCATGTAGTCAGTGTACTTTAGTGCTAATTTTGTTGCGACGGTGCCCTGACTGTGCTGTCCTGACCCGTGCTGGCACAGCGGCGCGGCCGTCCGTCGCCGGACGAACGGCCGCGCGTTGTGTCGCTGTCGTTCCCGGTATCAGCTGCTGTAACCGGGGATCCCGGTGCCGCCGATCGAGGCGCTCACGCCTAGGAACACGGGTCCCTTCTTGCCGCAGGCCTCGAAAGTGAACGGGAACTGCATCGAGGCAGTATCACCCGGCGCGTAGACGCGCAGTGCGGACGCCTGCCTGGGGCGGCACGAACTCCGTGGGAAGTTGTACACATCGGTGATCTTCAGGATGACGTGCACGGTCGCGCCAGGCACAAGCGTCAGCAGCGTGGACGGGTGGGAACGAACACGTCCCGCGGCGCTGCCCACCTGGCGGCCGCCGCGGATCGCCGACACGCCCGGGTAGCCGTACAACGTGCACGAGCGGCCGGAAATGTTAGAGATCTCTAGCTCGTAGTACGTGCTGCCCGCTGCTCCGTTGCCCGGCACGCCAAGCCAGGAGGTGAGCTGCGCGCGGGAGCACCCCGACACCGCAGCGGCTTTCTGCGCCGCAGCCGTCTTCGGGGCGGCGGCGGTCTTCGGCGCCGCATTGCCGGCTGATGACGCCAATGCGACGGCGGGCAAGAGGATCGCCGCGCTGGCGATGGCGGCAGCCGCAACGGTTCGGCGTCCTGCCTTGCTGGTCAGTTTCATCATGAGCTCCTTAAGTAGCAACACTGACACCGGTTATGACGGCGGATCCCGGTTAGCGGTTGGAAATACGACAGCGGCCCCGTTCTCGGAAGAACGGGGCCGCTATGGCAGTGCCGCGCTAGCCCGGCTCGCGCCGC
>CAWEEY010000011.1:0-105525 GCA_963808215.1 uncultured Actinomycetota bacterium | reverse complement strand
TTGTGTACCACGGAGCAGGTGAGAAGGTATTCGCGGACGTGCCGGACCCGGAGATTACCGATGATGGCGACGTCATCGTGCGGGTGGACGCGACCACGATCTGCGGGACTGACCTGCACATCCTTGGCGGTGACCTGCCTGAGGTGCAGGCCGGGACGGGTACTCGGGCATGAGGGAGTCGGCACGGTTCACGATGCGGGCAGCGCTGTTCACACGATGGGGCAGGGCTACGGCGTCCTGGTGTCGTGCATCTCTGTGTGCGGCGCGTGCCGGTACTGCCGGGAATCGCATTACGGGCAGTGCCTCGGCGGCGGCGGCTGGGTACTCGGGCATAGCTTCGACGGGACTCAGGCCGAGTACGTCCGGGTCCCGTTCGCCGACGCCTCGACCTATCCGATCCCGGCCGGCGTCAGCGACGAGCACGCACTCATGCTTGCCGATATCCTGCCGACCGGCTACGAGGTCGGCGCGCTTAAGGCCCGCGTCAGCCCGGGTGACGTGGTTCAGTCGTCGGCACTGGTCCGGTCGGACTGGCGGCGATCATGGGTGCCAGACTCTTCAGCCCGAGTCACATCGTGGCCATCGACGGCGCGGACCTGCGGCTGGAAGCGGCCAAGCAGTTCGGCGCGGACGTGACGGTCAACAATGCGATGACCGGTCCGCTCACGTGGTCCGGGCGCTGACCGAGGGCCTGGGCGCCGACGTCACCATCGAGGCCGTCGGCCAGCCGAGACCTTCGAGCTGGCCGTCGCGGATGAGTCGGCCCGGAGGGCGGATTGCCAATATCGGCGTGCACGGCAAGCCCGCCGCGCTGCACCTGGAGGATCAATGGATCAGGGACGTCACCGTCACAACCGGGCTTGTGGATACGTCCTCGGTACCGACGCTCTTGCGGCTGCTGGCCAGCGGCCAGCTCGATGCGCGCAAGCTCGTCACCCACCGCTTCGGCTTTGACGACTTCGACGAGGCCTACGAGGTGTTCTCGCAGTCCTGCCGATACCGGCGCGCTGAAGGTAGTGCTCAGTCGCTGATGGCCATGCTTCATGGCTCAAGGCTGATCGCGGTGCGTGCCTGGGCACTGGGCCTGCCACGACACGGCGGGCGCCGGATGCGCCATCTTTCGCATCCGCATTTCGTGCTCGACCTTCTCCGGGATCGAGCAGCGTGCCGTGGCAAGAGTCCTGGTGCGGCGCGCGTTCCGCAGCGTATTCGGCCAGATGCCCGCGGAGGTGCCGGTCGTGATCAAGACACCGGGCTGCGATCCCGCATTGGCGCTGGTCAGCCTCGGCAGGCAGCCGGGAGACGTGATAGTTGTCGGGCGAGACTCTGGGTGTCCCCTGCGACGGCTCATCCACGGCTCGGTCAGCCAGTACTGCGTCCGGCACGCGCGCCGCCCCGTGCTGCTTGTCCCTGACTCGGGCCCTGCCTAGGGGAAAAGGCCGTGCAGCGGGAAGACGGCGTTCCTCGTCCCGAGGATGGCCTGATCCACCGGGTCAGCGGGTCGTGGCCGGTCTCGTACCTCTGGATATCTCCGCGCTGGCCCCTTCGGTCATGATCTCGGGGGCCGACTCGGCAGCCACCCAACTGCACGTACTCACGCCAGAGGCCCGGCGTAGGCGTGTCGGGCTCGATGGGCTGGCCGGAAGGCCTCGGCGAGCAGGTGGGTCCAGGTCCGCGGACGACCTGAACGGCGTAGCCGCCACCCCCGGGAGTAGCCACCGGCCATCGGTGACCCGTGGGCCAGCCCATGCACGGTCGCGTGAGCGGCTCGCTGGGCGTCGACGGTGATCTGCAGGTTGGCCAGCGGGTCGCTCCAGTGCGTGTCGCAGCCGTGCTGGCTGACCAGGATCTGCGGCCGGAACTGGCGTAGCAGCGGCGGCACCACTCAGTCCATGGCACGGAGCCACCGGCGTCCCCGGTACCCGGCGGAGCCACGTTGGCCGCCGAGCCCTCAGCGGCCGCGCCGCCGGTCTCTGTTGGTCATCCGGTGCCAGGGAACAGCGTCGCGGGATGCTGGTGCAGGCTGATCGTCAGGACCCGCGGTTCGTCCCAGAAGCCGCCTGAACGCCGTCGCCGTGATGGACGTCGATGTCGACGTAGGCAATTCGCTCGACGCCCTGCTGGAGGACCCAGCGATCGCGATCGCCGGGTCGTTGTAGATGCAGAAGCCGCTGGCTTACCGCGCATCGCGTGGTGCAGACCGCCGGCGATGCTGGCACCGTGCTGTGCCGATCCCGACAGGACCGCCCGCGCTGCACTGAGCGTCGCGCCCGTCACCCGTGCTGCGGCCTCGTGCATGCCGGTGAACAGGGATCGTCCTCGGTCCCAGTCCATGGGTCAGCAGTGTCGCTGCGTCCAGTTGCCTCCCGCTGCCCCCGGCGGCCATCGTGCCCGCTTTCTTGACCACATCTATGTATCGCGGATCGTGGATCAGCTGAAGCTCGGCGTCAGTCGCGGGCCCGGCGGGCGTCGCCGTGACGCCGTCGCGGGACAGCACGCCGAGCGCCTGGGCAAGCTCCATGGTGAGCTTTACCCGGATCGGCGCCAGCGGGTGCTGAGGACCGAAGTCATAGCTGGCCAGCCGCTCGTCCCAGGCCACATGAAGGGTGCAGGTCACTGTAGCGATCCTTCCCACGCCGTCTGGCTAGCCTGCCACATCGCCCAGTACTTACCCTGCAATGCAATCAGCTGTGGGCTCGTGCTTCGCTCGACCACCTTGCCCCGCCAGGCCCGATCGGATGAGGGCCCAGCGGCCTCCCGGCCGAGGACGTTGGTCAGTTCTCCCGCTGGGTCGGGTGCCCCAGCCTGTTCGTGCGCAGGACCCAGTGCCTGGACAAGCCAATAACCGATCACGCCCTGGGTCTGGGCGCCCAGGACGTCAAAGGGATAGGGGGCGGGATAGCGCCGGATCATGAGCGCTTTCGAGTGCTAGCAGGCCGACTTGTGGTCCGTTGCCGTGGGTGAGGACCAGCTGCTGGTCGCGCGCCAACGGCGCCAGCGCCTCGACAGCCTTCACCACGTGCGCTGCCTGGATGGCCGATTCGGGTGGCTCGCGGCGCTGGAGCAAAGGCCGTTACTCCCTGCCATCAGGGCGTTCAGGCCCACTCAATTGCCCTTTTTGCGCGGCCACGGCAAAGGCTTCCCGTTTCCGGTCCGCGTTGGCTGCCTAAGCTGCGCGTGCGGCAGCGCAGCCAGCTGGCTGCCCTTTCCGCGCCCCAGGGTGTGGGCTAACGCGATTCCGACGCCATTGCGGTGGGCCGCTGCGCGGTTTGCCTGGGTAATCCCGCGAATTCAACCCTCGGCGAGGGGCCACCATTCACCTTAAGGATTTAAGGATCACTCGCGATCAGTCGCCGCCGTCCCCATCGTTGGAGCGATCGGGACATCGGGCGCTGTCCCGACTGACAGCTGTCGACTTACTGCCGCCTGTCCGGCGCCACGGCGGGTGGTGTGCGAGGCGAACCTGGCGGCCCGTCGGCGCAGGCGGTGGCCTGGTGCCCGGTGCCAGGGCAACGGCGTGGCGGCGCGGGTGCCGTAGGAGCGGTAGAACCAGCGCTTGCCCAGTTCGATCAGCGCGAGGTAGCTGACGACCATCAGGGTGAGAGCTAGGAAGAAGAGGCCGGGCAGGGCCGGAAGCCCAGCAAGTGAGCCAGCGGGGTGAATGGCAGGACCGCTCCGACCATGACCACGGCCAGTGCGGCGAGCAGCAGCGGCATGCTGGGCGACTGCGGAAGAACGGCACCCTGCGGGTGCGGATCGCGAAGATGATCAACGTCTGCGTGGCAAGCGATTCCACGAACCAGCCGGTGCGGAACTCGACCGCGCCGGCGTGGAGCACGCCGAGCATCACCCCGAACGTGAGGAAGTCGAACAGCGAGCTGATCGGGCCGAAGTCAGCATGAACCGGCGGATGAACGCCACGTCCCAATGCGCCGGCGCATGCAGCTGCTCCTCATCGACCCGGTCGGTGGGGATGGCGAGCTGGGAGGTGTCGTAGAGCAGGTTGTTCAGCAGGATCTGGCTGCGGCAACATCGGCAGGAACGGCAGTAACGCCGAGGCCGCGGCCGCGCTGAACATGTTGCCGAAATTGCTCGACGTGCCCATCAGCACGTACTTGATGGTGTTGGCGAAGATCCGCCGGCCCTCGGCGACACCGGCGGCCAGCACGCCCAGGTCTTTCTCCAGCAGCACCACGTCGGCCGCGTCCTTGGCGACGTCGGTGGCGCTGTCCACCGAGATTCCCACGTCGGCGGCATGCAGGGCCAACGCGTCGTTCACACCGTCGCCCAGGAAGCGCGACCGATCGCCCGGCGCGCCGCGCCGATGTGATCAGCTGCGCCTTCTGCTCGGGGGTGATGCGCGCGAAAATCGTGTGGTTTTGCGCGGCGGCAGCAGACTCGTCGTCGATCGAGCGCCCGTCGATATCGGTGACGGTGCCCCTGGACGCCAAACGACCGATCTCGGCGCACACCTTTTCGGCGACGGCCGGATTGTCCCCGGTGGCGATCTTCACCTGATGCCGAGGCCGGCCAGCCGTGCCAGTGACTCGCGTGCGGCGGCTTTGGGTTCGTCGGCGAACACCAGGAACCCGGCCAGCTCAGATCGCACTCGTCATCGGCAGTGATCGCGGTCAGCTCGCGGGCGGGCTTGGCGGCCACGGCCACCACGCGGCGCCCGGCGGCGAACACGGCGTCCAGTGTGTGCGTGGCCGCTTCGGCACCGTCGCCGCAGCGGGCCAGCACCTCTTCGGGCGCGCCCTTGACATGATCACCCGTTTGCCTCGCTCGTCTTCGACCAGGACGCGACACCAGGCGCCGTCATGGTCGAACGGCAGCGTGGCGAGCCGTTCCAGCGCCGCGAGCGCGTTGCCTGCCGTCGGCAGCCGGGGAGTCCCAGAGCGCAGCGTCGAGCGGGTTGCCGCTCGACGGCCGCGCCGTTCTGCCACCACGCCTCGTTGCACAGCAGCCCCAGCAGCAGCGGCTGCTCGTCGGCGTCCCGTCCGGCGCCGACCGAGCGCATGAAGCGATCCGCCCTCGGTCAGCGTGCCGGTCTTGTCGGTGAACAGCACGTCGACGTCGCCGAGGTCCTCGATGCACACCAGCCGCTTGACGAGCACCTTAGATCGGGCCAGCTGCCGTGACCCGGTGGCCAGGCTGGTCGAGACCACCGCCGGGAGCAGCTGCGGCGTGATCCCCACCGCGATCGCCAGCGAGAACAGCAAGGCGTCGAGCACCGGCTTGTGCAGCAGCAGGTTAATGATGAAGATCGCTCCGTCAGGACGCCGGCGACCTGACGAGCAGCAGTGGAGAACTTGCGCAGCCCGACCTGAAACTCGGTCTCGGGCTGACGCTCGCCCAGGCCCGCGCGATCCGGCCGAACTCGGCACGGCCGCCGGTGGCCACGACCACGCCCGATGCCTGACCCGGCGCTGACCACGGTGCCCATGAGGGCCAGCAGGCCAGCTCGGCCAGCGGCGTTCCTGCTGGGACCGGGTCGGGAGCCTTCTCCGCTGGGAGCGACTCACCGGTGAGGACCGACTCATCGCACTCGAGCGCGGCGGTGGCCAGCAATCGCAGATCCGCGGGGACCACCTGCCCTAGCTGCAGGTCCACCACATCACCGGGCACCAGTTCGGTCACGTCCACCTTGCGCGGGTGCCCTTCGCGCACCACCACGCAGCTGTGGTGGATGCCAGAGTGCAACGCTTCGGCCGTCTTCGCCGCTTTGTACTCATTGACGAACCCCAGGCCGACCGAAGCGAGCAAGATCACGCCGATAATCACCGCATCGCTGGCCTGGCCGAGAAACGACGACGCGATTGCCGTCACCGCGAGCAGCAGCAGCAGCGGCGACCGTAGCTGGCTCAGCAGCACGGGCAGGGCACGCGCCCGGTACGAGCGCACCGCGTTAGGGCCAACTACCCGTAGCCGCCGCGCCGCTTCAGTTTCCGCCAGGCCCCGGGTGCCGCCTTCCAGCCGGGCGAGGACCTCTGAAGCGGCGAGCGCCGCAGCCTTCGTCACCGACACCGGCGGCGGAACGGCGGCGCTATCCCTGACACGGGCCGCGGCGGCGACTGCCATACAAACCTCGATCCATCAGACCTCCCGCCATGCTCCGTCTCTGCCTGTCCGGCTGGCAGGGGCGAAGGTCACCGCCTGGACCGGGTAGAAGGCACTGCCAGGAGACGAAAGTTGTCACCTGCGCACCAGTGCGCGTTGCGCGCGGGCGGGAGTGGAGACTACGGCTGCAGCACGATTCGTGCCTTGGCCTGGCCGTCGAGGACGTCCGCTATGGACTCGTTGACTGTGGCGAGGTCGCGTGTCTCGTAGATGACCTTGGTGCGTCCCAACGCGTAAAGGGCGAAGACGTCGGCCAGGTCGGTCCTGGTTCCGACGATAGAGCCGATCACAGACGTTCCGTTGAGCACGGTGTCGAAGACCGGGATGCGCAGCGTTCCGGCCGCGGGGAGTGCCACCAGAACGAGCCTGCCGCCGCGGCGGAGGCCCGCATAGGCGGTTGCGAATGACTTGTCGTCCACCGCCAGGCCGATCACGACGTCTGCGCCACCATGGGCCTGGAGGATGGCGGCGGGATCCTCGGTTCTGGCGTCGATGACAATGTCAGCCCCGAGCTCCTTAGCCAGCTGCAGCTTCTCGTCGGTGATGTCGATCGCGGCGACGGTTCCGCCGAAGCTCTTGGCGTACTGAAATGCGAGGTGCCCGAGGCCGCCGATGCCGGAGATGGCGACGAGGTCGGTCGGCCGGACATTGCCAACCTTGACTGCCTTGCAGGTGGTGACGCCGGCGCAGGTCAGCGGCGCCGCGTCGAATACGTTCACACCTGCGGGGACCTGGGCTGCGAATGCTGCTTCGGCGAGGAAGTACTCTGCGTAGCTGCCGTCGACCGAGTATCCGGTGTTCTGCTGGCGCGTGCAGAGCGTCTCCCATCCGGTGAGGCAGTGCTCGCACTTGCCGCGCGCGTAGCCGAGCCACGGCACGGCAACCATGTCGCCGCGTCGCTACGCCAGAACCGAGTTCGTGCACGATCCCGACGCCTTCGTGACCGGGCACAAACGGCGGGGTTGGCTTAACCGGCCTGTCGCCGTGAGCGGCATGAATGTCGGTGTGGCACAGGCCCGACGTCCGCATCCGTACGGTGATCTGGCCTGGGCCCGGCTCGGGTATCGGCCGGTCTTCGATAACTAGTGGCTCGCGAACTCCTGTACTAGTGCTGCTCTCATTGTCACTACTTCTGAATCTCATGGGTTTTGTCATCGAGCCTCGCGTTGTGGCCAGCACGTCAGCAGGGCCGACGGCCTGTGACCGACAGGTCGTTCATCCTGACGGTCGATGTCTAGCGGCCAGCTGGCACTACCACGACGGGGCACTTCGCGTGATGCACAACTTGGTTGATGATCGAGCCCACTGCCAGCGCGCCGAAACCGCCGCCGCCGCGGCTGCCGACCACCAGCAGGTCGCAGTCCTCCGACGCCTCAATCAGCGTCTCGGCGGGGTAATCCGTTCTTCGCGACCACGCGCACGGATGCTGGCTGGCGATCGCCGAGACCAGCTGTGATCTTGGCGACGGCTGTCTCGGAGAGCTCGCGGGCCTCGGCCACTTTTTCGTCGTCACCGGGCATCGTGATCGGCTGCCTGGACCAGTAGCCGGCGATCACCGAGTTCACGGTGATGACGGTCAGCTCAGCATTCCGCATTCTTGCCTCAGCCATCGCCCACTCAAGTGCGTGACTAGCATTGTGCGACCCATCGATGCCTACCACGATCCCTGACATGTGACCCTCTCCTTCTGGGCTGCCATGAGGCCAGTCCCGTTCTTTTTTAACTGTCCTGGAGTGGCCCGGAATGGTGGCAGAGGCGTAGGGCTTAATGGCGGCTGCCATTAGTCCTGCGGGGCTGTCCACCTGCGGCGATCGGAGTCAGACTCTGAGCATGCAGGAAAACCTGGAAGCTGAGGTGCTCGCCGCCGCGGTGGCACCGGAGGCCGGCGAGTTCGGCAGTCTCGACCTGGCCGGCTTCGGCGATGCGATCGCCGCTGTCGCAGGCCGGGCAGCGACCAGGCCGGCTGATGTCCTGGCCGCGCTCGGCGAGTTCGGGCTGAAGCTGGCCAGGACCGGACCGGCCGCTGCCGCGCTGTGGCTGGGGCTGCCCGCCGAGCCGCCGGTACCGGTCACCGCCGACCGGCGCTTCGCCGACCCGGCCTGGTCGGGCAATCCGTTCTTCTTCGCGCTGCGCCACTCCTACCTCGCCGGTAGCCAGCTAACAGCCGACCTGCTGGCAGCCGGCCAGGGCGACCGGTCGTCGGATGCGAAGGCCACGCTTGCCGCAGGGTTTCTCACCGACGCGCTGGCGCCGACGAACTTCCTGCTGACGAATCCGGCCGCGCTGAAGCGAGCCTTCGACACCGGCGGGTCCAGCGTGCTGGCGGGCGCGCGGAACTTCATCACGGACCTGATCGGCAACGGCGGCTTGCCGCGCCAGGTCGACGCCTCCGGTTTCGAGCTGGGCAAGAACCTGGCGGCCACGCCGGGCAAGGTGGTGTTCGCCAACGACCTGATGGAGCTAATCCAGTACGCGCCGCAGACCGGCCAGGTATACGCGGTGCCGATGCTGGCCAGCCCGCCCTGGATCAACAAGTACTACGTGATGGACCTGGCGCCCGGCCGGAGCTTCCTGGAGTGGGCGGTGGCGCACGAACGTACGGTCTTCGCCATTTCCTACCGCAACCCGGACGCCTCGATGCGCGATGTCACGCTCGACGACTACCTCATCCACGGTCCACGGCAGGCGCTGGACGTGATCGGTGACATCACCGGCGCGCCGAAGATCGACATCGTCGGGCTGTGCCTCGGCGGCGCGCTCACCGGGATGCTCGCCGCGTACCTGACAGCTAGCGGCGACGACCGGCTCGGCTCGGTCACTCTGCTCAATACGATGCTCGACTATGCCGAGCCGGGCGTGCTCGGCGCGTTCACCGATGCGCGCACGGTCGCTCGGCTGGAACGCCAGATGGCCTCGGCCGGCTACCTCGAAGGCCGCCAGATGGCCGCTACGTTCGACCTGATCCGGGCCAACGACCTGATCTTCAGTTACGTGGTCTCGGGCTGGCTGATGGGCCAGGATCCGCCGGCCTTCGACATCCTCGCCTGGAACGCCGACAGCACCCGGATGCCCGCTGCCATGCACTCCTTCTACCTGCGCCGCCTTTACATCGGGAACGAGCTGGCCCGTGGCGAGATGGAGCTTGCCGGGCAGCGGCTGGACCTGGCTGAGGTGAAGAGCGATTCCTACGTCGTCGGGGCGATAAACGACCACATCGTGCCCTGGCACGCGTCCTATCAGGCGACCCGCCTGCTCGGCGGCGACGTCCGGTACGTGCTGTCCAGCGGCGGCCACATCGCGGGCATCGTTAACCCGCCCGGCCCGAAGGCGTGGTACGAGGTCGCGGATGCCTTTCCGGCGGATGCGGATCAGTGGCGGTCTGGGGCGGTCCGGCAGGATGGATCATGGTGGCAGGACTGGGCGGACTGGGCCGGGCGCCGGGCTGGCCAGCTCGTCGCGCCGCCGCCGATGGGCAGCGGGAACTTCCCGCCGCTCCGCGATGCTCCCGGCGAGTACGTCCGGGGCTAACGGTCGAGTGAATTACGGAGTGAGAAAGTCCGCAGCCTCCGGCCTGCGCGCAGGACATGGGCTAGCGGTCGGCGCGGCACCGGGACCGTGTGCGGGCCATAACCGAGCCTGATGATCATCTGCCGGTTCTCCGGCCACGGCCACGACGGGGGTTCTTCCTCGTGCATGTCGTCTCGCTCGATCAGATGGTAGAGGAACGACGCAGACAAGCCGCTGACGCTCGCAGCAAGCAGGATGTGCTGCAGAGCCTGGCCGGCGCGCAGCCAGTCTTCAGGTTCGTCAGCATCGGTCGTGAGCACAGTGAGCTGGGGGAATCTCTCGTATACCCCAGTCGGTCGCCGGTTTGGCGCAGCGGCAAGGAAATCGGTGTCGCGGACAGGCGACGGAGTGCGGTCCGGCTGCAGCGGCAGGGCGTCAGTAGGAACGCCTTCCGCCCGTCCGGTCGCGATCCACCGGCGCAGCTCAGCCTGATGGGCTGCGTCGGCTGCCAGTTCCCGGCCGGCCTGCTCTGCCAGGGCTAGAACGATCGTTGCGTCCGGTTTATCCAGCACGCGCAGGCTTGCATTCTCCCGATGAGCTGCCTGCTGCAGTCTCGCCATGACTGACGGGGCGACCGGCGTGTCAGAAAACGGTCCGCGGTTGATGTGGCGGCGCCATACCGACTCGTACAGCTCGCGCTCGCTGGGTGTTGGCGGCGTACCACCGGCCGCCTCGATGACGGCGAGGACGTCGAAGGAATATTCCGGATGAGGTAGCGGCCGCACCAGCGGGTCCAAGCCCAGCATGCGTAGCGCGACCCGCGCGTTGAACAGCGCGGCACCGCAGCTGATGTACAGCGCCCTCGCGGTCGGGTCCGTCACCCAGAGCGCGCGATCTGGGTCTGCGAACAGCACTAGCCGGTCACCGGCTACGGAGAACTGCCAAGGCTGCGAGTTGTGAATCGACGGCGCGGCGCACGCCGCCGCTACCACCAACGCCACCTGGTCCCTGGTGAGTGTGGCGCACATAGTGCCCCCCGATATCGAACGCTCCGCCAAGCCGTCGATAGTTGATCAATTACGAGCCTAGGCGGGCTAGCGCCGCCAACACAGGGACCTTCGTCCGCACCCCGCCGGGCCGATCGGCTCGCTGCCAGGCCCAACGGCCTGCGTGGTGGCGGCCGTCTGGCGTGCCGTACGTTTGGCCAGGCGGAGCTGTCTGTGTCTGCTGATCTGGAGTGCGGGTTATGGCTGGGAACGAGGCTTTCCCGGTGGAATGGAGCGGGCAGCAGGCTGTCGTGACCCTGCCGGAACACATCGACGTGGCCAGTGCCGGGCAGGTTCGCGAGCTACTGCTGGCTCTGATCAACCGCGGGGCAGTGGTGCTCGTCGTGGATTTGACCGCGACACAGTCATGCGATCACGCCGGTGTCGATGCCATGACCCGCGCGTACCAGCGCGCGGCGGTCAGCGGCACCCAGCTTCGGCTGGTGGTCCGCGCGCCGGTGGTACGGCGGGCGATGGCCATTGAGGGCCTGGACCGGCTGATCTCGAACTACGGCACGCTGGAGGCAGCGATCGCGGCCGGGACGCCCGAGCCTTCCGGTTTGGCTACGGCCAACGGACATCGCCAGCCCGCACACCCGGAGGATGATAAGGCCGCGATTGCGCCTGCGGCCCTGTGGCGCCTCATCGACGCCCTCGGGGAGGGGGTGGCGCTCACCGATGACGACGGCACGATCGTGGCCGTCAACAGGCGGCTGACGCAGCTGTCGGCTACGAGCAGGCTGACCTGACGGGCGGCCCGCTGGACGAGCTCCTTCCGGCTGACCTGCGGGACGCGCATCGTCGTTACCGCGCGGCCTACGCGCGCGCCGCAGGCACGGGTCATGGGCGAGCGGTCGCGGCTGGTCGGGTTGCGCCGTGATGGGGTCACCTTCCCTGTGGAGGTCAGCCTGAGCCCGTTGCCGACCGCCACTGGCCACCTGATGCTGGCGGTGGTCCGGGATGCCACCGACATCCACCGCCGCGACGATCTGGCGGACCTTGCCAGGGCCTCGGTCTCCGAGCGGACAGAGCGAGGCCAGGAGCTGCTTGACCGCGTGGTACGCAGCCTGTTCCTGGTGGGCGTGAGTCTGCAGGGCGCGGCCGACTTGCCTCGCGAGGTAGCACGGGAACGCATCGCCGATGTCCTTCGCCAGCTAGACGAGACGATCCATGACATTCGTGATCACGCTTTCAGCTCGCGGAGTCAGGAATCGCCGCGTGACGCTCAGGCGTGACCGGCGCCCGCCCGGTACGGTCCCCGCATCCAGGCCGGCCGCGATGCGGCTGAGGAAGTCGCGGATCGTCGCGCTGGCGACCCTGTGCAAGATAGCCCGGTCAAGTGCTTCGCCCAGCGCGCCAAGCGGCGGCCGGTATGCACCGGCGATCGTCAGCCAGGTCGTCTGCGGCCCTGCCTGGACCAGCTCGACGTCCGCATCCAGCACGGGGAACAGTGCGCCGCCTGGCCCGGTCACCTCCCAGCGCAGTGCTAGCCCGGCGGTATTTGCCCGTTCCGGCAGATCGCGGAACTGCACCCTGACAAGCCGGGAGAAGCCAGCTGGGCCCACGCGCATCAGTCCGGTGAGCTCAGCGCCGTAGGCGCCATCCGACGCAGACGTCAGCAGTCCGCTCCGCGTGAGGGCCGTGAGCCTGGTTCGCGCGAGCGGGAAACTGAGGTCCAGCAGAACCTCGTCACCCACGAACATTCCCTCAGTAACCGGCCTCGCATGAACCCGCGGTAAGGGCCGTTGGTCCCGACGACCGTGCCGGTAGTCCCGGCAGCGCCCGTCAGAAGATCACGTCCTCGGGCGCTCGCCGCACGCTGGCGGCTACCTGGACGATCGTCCCGAGCCGCAGCACTAGCTGTGGGTGTGCGCCGCCGCACAGCTGAGCACGGATGTCCGCGCGAAGCTGCGGCAGCTCCAGTGGCTGGCTGTGCAGGGCCGCCGCGACCCCGCATGTGCTGGCTATCAGCAGGATCCGCTGGAGCGCATGTCCGGCATTGATCCAGTCCGCGGCTGGTCGTTGGCCGTGGTCAGCAGCCCGACTGTGCCGGCCGAGCGGGCCATGGCGCCGGGCTGAAAAGCGGCAGCCCCCAGCCATGGCCGTGGGCGAAGTCCCTGCCGGGATAGTCCGGGCTGGTGTGCTCTGGCCTGGCGGTATAGGAAGTGGGTGGCACTCCGTCAGGCCGTCCGCTTCCAGGTGGGGATGCCCACCTGGCCAGTTCCTGAACTCGTGCGCTGTCGAGCCGGACCGCCCGCTCTGCCGCCTGGACCGTCGCGGCGAGCACACGCCGTCCGTCCTCGGCCATGATGCGCAGCATCGCCCCGTCCCGTGCCGCGCCGCGGCGCAGAGCAGCCAGCAGGTCAGGCGACAGCGGCAGCGAGTCAAACCCGCCACGGTGCGTGCGCCGCTGCCGGATCTGCCGCATGAGCCGCTGCTCGTAGTCGGTGGCAGGTGCCTGCTGCCGCCAGCTCACCCGCGCGACAAGCGCGGGCTGGGCTGGATCGGGCAGCAGGGCCGCTTCAGGGATGTAGCCCAGTGATCTCAGTGCTAGCCGGGCGGTGAATAGCGCCGCCCCGCAGCTGATCAGCATCTCCCGGCCGTCTGGATCGGCCACGGTTAGCTGCCTGGCCGGGTCTGTGTGCAGGCTGATCTCCTGCCCTTCGGCGCTGAACCGCCAGGGCTGAGTGTTGTGGACCGACGGCGCCCAGACCGCAGAGGCGACGACGTACCGGACGATGTCCTCGGCAGCAGGCAGCCGCCAGCCGGACTGGCCTTCTGGTTCTCGCGTATCCACCATGACTTCCCCCAATCAACCGGGCAGCATGTACGGCCTGGCGGCGTGCCAAGCGTGCTCGGGACCGTAGGGCCGGATCGCGTCCAGGGCACGCTGCAGCGGCGTCATCTGAAGGCCGTCGGGTCCGCTGGTGTCGATCAGCATCGCGTCCGGCCACGGATCAGCTGCCGCCCTCAGGCGTTCGGCCACGTCCGGCCCGGCGTCGGAGGTGTCGCCGCTCCGGCCATGAAGGCGCCGGGCGGCCAGGTCTGCCGGGAGGTCGCAGCGTAGCTGAACCAGATCAGCCGAAACCGCGAGAGCCAGCTGCACGGCTGACGCACGTTGCGCCGCCGAGGTCCAGGACGCGTCGAGTATCACTGACTCGCCGCGGGCGAGCAGCCTGGCGGTCCGGCTCAGCAGTTCCTGATAGGTGCGCTCGGTCCAGGCCGGGCTGTAGATCCCGGCGTTATACGCAGAAGCCGCATGCTGCCGTGGCGGGAGCCCGGCAAGTTCCTTGCGAACGGAGTCGCTGCCGAGCACGACGCAGCCGAGGCGCGCGGCGACCTGGCCGGACAGCACGGTCTTGCCCGTGCCGGGCGGGCCGCCAACCAGGATCAGTGTCACTGCCGCAGCGCGCAGGTGCCGCAGCGCGAGATCGGCCAGCTGCCCGGCGCTGGTCGTGGCATACGGCTGATCCTGCGCGGCTCGGATACAGCCGACCTTTGCGCGCACGAGTGCCCGGTAGGCGACGTAATGATGACGAAGCGAAGCCGGCGCGGGGTCTGCGATGAATTCCGCGTACCAGTCGATGAACTGCTCTGCCAGGTCGGGTCGGCCAAGCCGGTCCAGGTCCATGGCCAGGAACGCGGCGTCATCCAGGCCGTCCAGCCACCGGAGGCGGTCGTCGAATTCGAGGCAGTCCAGGATCCGCGGGCCGTCGTCCAGGCAGAAGATGTCGTCGGCGAGCAGATCCCCGTGGCCGTCGACAATCCGGCCGGCCTGCATCCGGTCGGCTAGCAACGGCTCGCGGCCGGCCAGGAACCGCTCGGCCAGTCGCCCGATCTCGGTCACGCCGAGCTCGCCGTCCGCGGTTTCCGTCAGCTCGCGGATTTCTGCCAGGTTGTCGCGCCAGCGGCCGAGCAGCGCATCACGGCTGCCTTGGAAGGTGACCTGGCAGCTCCGCTGCGTGGCCGCATGCTGGACCGCTAGCTGCCTGGCAACCTGCCGAAGTGGCTCGCAGACTGGCTGGCCCGTCCGGACCAGGCGTGCCAGCCTGCGCCCGGACGGCATCCGGCGCATGACCACGAGCGGCTCGGCAGGATCTGCTGGCAGCGCACGGAGCTCGCCAACGCCCAGGTAGACATCGGGCGCGAACCTGCGGTTCAGCTCCGTCTCCCGGCGGCAAGCCGCGGCTCGGCCACTGGCCGAAGTGAAGTCGAGGAAGTCAGTCCTGACCGGCTTCTTGAGCTTGTAGGCCCGGTCCCCGGCAAAGTACACGGCGGCAGAGTGCGTCTCGGCAACGGCGGCATACGGCTCGCCGGGCTCCGTCGAGCTAGTCATCTGCGTGCACAATCGCAACCGGGCACGCCGCGTGACTGAGCAACGTCACGCTGGCAGAGCCGAGCGGCATGCCGGGAAGGCCGCCCCGTCCGCGGGCGCCAAGAACGAGCAGTTGCGCGTCACGCGCGGCCTCGAGCAGGGCTGTCCGCGCGGCGCCCTCGCGCACGCGCTGGTTCACCACTACTTCGGGATGCCCTCGCGGCTGCGCGGACATGACGTGCTCAAATTCGGCCCTGATCTGGTCTGTCCCGCCCAGCAGGCCAGGGGTGTCTGCGAGCGCGCAGACTGACACCACGCACGGTCGCGAAGCGCTGCCTCCTCGAACGCCAACTTCACCGCGGCCTGCGACCCAGGTGATCCGTCGCAGCCGACGACGATGGCCTGGAGCCTGGCCCGGAACGGGCCGCCAGTGACCACGCACCACAACAACGCGCCCCGGAGCGTGTGCGGCGACCTTGAGGCTGACCGAACCGAGGGGCAGCCCCGGCAGCCCGTCCCGGCCGCGACAGCCCAGGACAGTCATCTCGGCGCTGGCCGCACACGTGCACAGGATCGCGGCGGGCGACCCGGTAGTCACCATTGGGCGCACTAGGTCAGCGTCGAGGAAGTCACGGGCGAGCCGAAGGCCGCGGGCAAGCGCTTCCTGTCCGCTGCGGAGCGTGGCATAGCTAAGCTCTGCGGCACGGGCAGGGAAAGCCGGATACGGGACGTTCCTGCGCGAGGCAAACCGTCAGCTTGCAGGACGCGGGCCTGGGCCTCCCTGGCTGCCCAGGCCACAGCCTGGTCAGCATCGGATGAGCCGTCGTAGCCCACGACGATCCCGGTTGCGGTCATCACGCCTCCGTTCGCGACTGCCCCTCACAGCCAGCTCCCTCACGGCGTCCTGCCACCAAGCCAACCCAGCTCCGAAGAGTCCTGGCAGGTCCGGTAGTCACTGCCGCGCAGTACCTTGGCCCTTATTCGACCCCTTCGGCTCGCCGCAAGGATTCCGGACCTTCGGCCCTGGCGCGTCAGCGTGTGCGCCTGATCTGGCTGGTTAGACGAGCCGCCGGGGCAGATGCCGCTTGGCGCGAAGGTGAGGGATAACCCGATGAAGCAGATCACAGCCGTAGTAAAGCCAGACAAACTTGATGCAGTGGCGCGTGCTGCCGAGCAAGCCGGAGCACGAGGGCTGACCGCGACCGAGGTTCGCGGGTTCGGCCAGGAGTACCGGCACATGAGCATGGTCAGGCAAGCCGACCAGCCAGAGCTGGTTCAGCCCGAGCTCCGCATCGATGTCCTGACATCAGACGAACTGGCCGGCCCGGTAACCGAAGCGATCGCCACTGCAGTCAGTACCGGCGCGATCGGCGACGGGAAGATCTGGGTGTGCCCGGTGGAGAGCGTGCTGCGGGTGCGGACTGGCGAGCGTGACCGCGACGCCATCTGAAGCACGGTGCGCTTGACTCGCCGAACGTTTGCTCGGTATAGTGAGCAAGACGAGAGAAGCCAGTCCTGAGGAGGAAGAGATGGCCGAGTCCAACGTCGCTCAGGAGCTCACCAGCGAGATCCTGAACACCATCAGCAAGAGCCAGGCCGCAGTCGTGGAGGCGATCGAGACCTGGGCCAGCGCGGTCCAGTCGATCAAGCCCGACCTGCCGGACGTGAACCTGCCGTTCGCCGACAAGCTGCCCACGCCGCAGGATGTCGTGACCAGCGCCTACGACTTCGCCGAGCAGCTGCTGGCCAGTCAGCGGAAGTTCGCCGAGGACCTGCTCAAGGCCACGGCTCCGCTGCTGTCCACGGGATCGGCCACGACCGCCAAGAAGACGAGCAAGACCGCCTGACGAGCACCGCTTTGTGCGCGCGGCGATCCCCGATGGCCGCGCGCATACGGCTGCCGGTAGCCGCGTGAGCGCCCGTTCCGGTGATTGCCTGGAGTGAACCCCCTGTGCTCCAGGGCCTGCCTGTAATACTGAGCAACTAGGCCGGTACCCGGAGAGGCCGGCCAGGAGGAGCGAGATGGCCAGCCAGTGGGATGCCCAGATGGAGGCGTTCGGCTCCTTCATCCGCAGCCAGCGGAAGCTGGCCAACCTTACGCTTCGCCAGCTCGCCGAACTGACCAGCCTGTCCAATCCCTATCTCAGCGAACTTGAGCGGGGCATGCACCAGCCATCGGTGCGAGTGCTGAAACAACTGTCCGACGCCCTGAACCTGTCGGCCGGGATGCTGCTTGCCGAGGCCGGCCTGCTCGATCCCGATCGCGCCAACGGCAGCAGCTCCGGCGGCGAGCAGTCGGGTGTCGAGCATGCCATCAAGACGGATGCCACCCTCGATGACTCCCAGAAGGCGGCGCTGCTGGCGGTGTACCAGAGCATGACACGGTCGCAGCCCCCAGGCGGTCAGCAGCCGGCCGGTCAACAGTAGTCCCGCCGACTGCGTACGCAACGGGCCGAAAGTCCCGTCCGCCGGGACCTGTTGGCTGCTGCGGAGAACGCGCGGCCCAGGCATCCTGACGGGGAAGCACATTCACGCGGAGGGTTGCATCATGAGTCCAGTCACTCCTGAGGCGTGGCTGGCGGTGCCGCGGTGACGACTCCGGCGCCTGCGAGCTACGCCCTGCTTTCTGATGGCACCACAATCGAGATTCGCCCGGCCCAGCCCGATGACGCGGACGATGTCCGGGAGATGCACCAGCAGATGTCTCCCGATAACGCCTACTTCCGGTTCTTCAGCTTCAGCCTGCAGGCGCCTGAGCGAGAGGCCCAGCGGCTCTGCCGGCCGGAAGACTCCGAACCACGCCGCGTTGCTGGCCCGGCTGGACGGCCAGCTGGTCGGCGTGGCGAGTTACGAACCGACCGGGCGGCCGGGCGTAGCCGAGATCGCGTTCGCGGTGTCCGACGAGATGCACGGGCGCGGCGTGGCCACGCTGCTGCTCGAGCACCTGGTCTCACTGGCCAGGCAGCGACGGCTCACCGCGTTCGCGGCTGAGACGCTGCCGGAGAACATGGCCATGCAGCGGGTGTTCGCGGACGCGGGGCTGCCGGTAGAGCGACAGTTCGCGGACGGCGTGATCGAGCTCACCATGCCCCTGCCCGGCCACGACGGCGGAAGCCTGGACAACTACCTGGACGCTGTCGCGGACCGGGCGAGCCAGGCTGAGGTCGCTAGCCTGCGGCACCTGCTCCGTCCTGAAGTCGGTCGCGGTCGTCGGCGCTGGCCGCCGTCGCGGCTCGGTCGGCCGCGAGATCCTGCACAACATCGTGGCCGGGGGCTTCGCCGGGCCGGTGTACGCGGTGAACCCGCGCGGCCGCTCGATGGAGGGCCTGAGCTGTCTCGCCTCGGTAGCGGACCTGCCACTCGGCGTCGACCTCGCGGTTATTGCCGTGCCGCCACGCGAGGTGCCCGGCGTGGCAGCGGAATGCGGGCGCCGGGGCGTGCACGCGCTGATCGTGATTACCGCGAGCCTCGGCGGCGGCGGTGCGGACCTGCTGGCAATCTGCCGCCGGTACGGGATGCGCCTGGTCGGACCGAACTGCTTCGGGGTGGCCTCGTCAGAGGCGCATCTCAACGCCACCTTCGCGGCCGGCATGCCGGCCGCTGGATCCACGGGCCTCGTCATGCAGTCCGGCGGGGTGGGCATCGCGCTGCTTGAGCATCTGCGCAGGCTCGGCACCGGGGTGTCCTCGTTTGCCTCCGTCGGCGACAAATACGACGTGTCCAGCAACGACATGCTTACCTGGTGGGAGCAGGACGGGCAGACCAGGCTCGCCGTGCTGTACGTCGAGTCGTTCGGCAATCCGCGAGGTTTCGCGCGGACCGCGCGCCGGGTGGGCCAGAAGCTGCCGGTGCTAACGGTGATCGGCGGCCGCTCTGCCGCGGGCCAGCGGGCCGCGGCCTCGCACACCGCTGCGTCGGCGACTCCGCTGGTGACCCAGGAGGCGCTGTTCGGC
Organism: uncultured Actinomycetota bacterium; assembly: GCA_963808215.1. Lineage (GTDB taxonomy): Bacteria > Actinomycetota > Actinomycetes > Streptosporangiales > Streptosporangiaceae > JAJYUU01. Next base: position 86,584 of record CAWEEY010000011.1, on the reverse strand, counting down.
CAGGCCGGAATCATCGCCACGCACAGCCTGGGCGAACTCGTCGATGCGGCGGCGCTGCTGGATAGCCAGCCACTGCCGGCCGGGCGCCGGGTCGCCATCGTCTCCAACGCGGGCGGTGCCGGCGTGCTTGCCGCCGATGCCTGCTATGACAGCGGGCTGACTGTGGCCGTCCTGGACGCCTCGACCCAGCGCCGGCTGGCGCGGCTCCTGCCCGCAGGGGCCACCGTGTCGGGACCAGTCGATACCAGTGCCACCGTCAGCGTGAGCAGCTTCCGCGACTGCCTCCAGGTCGTCGCCGCGGACGATGGCGTCGACGCGATCCTGGCAATCGGGGTGCCGACAGCGATTGCCGATCTGAGCGAGGCTGTGCTCACTGCACCGGTGTCCAAGCCGATCGCTGCGGTGCTGCTTGACCGCGCGGAGGCAGTGACGCTGGCTGACCGCGTGGTGCCGAGCGGCCAGCCGATTGCCGATCTCGAGCCGCGGCTGCCGATCTACAGCTACCCGGAGAGCGCAGCGCGCGCACTTGGCCACGCGGCCAGCTACCGGGAGTGGCGCGACTCCCAGCACGGCCAGGTACCCGAGCTCGCCGATGTCGACGCGGCCGGAGCTCATGCGCTGGTGGCTGCCTTCCTGACCGACCGCCCGGACGGCGGATGGCTTGCGGCACGGGACGCCGCAGCGCTGCTGGCCAGCTATCGCATCCTCATGGTGGAGACCAGGGCAGTGACCACCGAAGATGCCGCAGTCGCCGCGGCCGCCGAGCTTGGCGGGCACGTCGTGCTGAAGGCGGACGTGGCCGGCCTCGTGCACAAGACTGATGCGGGTGCGGTGAAGCTCGACCTGCGCACGCGCGAAGAGGTTGCCGGCGCTTACGCGGAGCTAGCTGCGGCGTTCGGCGCTGACCTGCGCCGGGTGCTGGTACAGCCGATGCTGTCCGGCGGCGTCGAGACGATCATTGGCGTCGTCCAGGAGCCAGTTTTCGGGCCCCTCGTCGTATTTGGCCTCGGCGGCGTCGCCACCGACGTCCTGGGCGACAGGGCGGCACGGCTGGCCCCGCTGACGGACTCCGATGCCGAGCAGATGATCTCCGGGGTGCGGGCGGCACCACTGCTGTTCGGCCACCGCGGTTCGCCCGCCGTCGACACGGCAGCGCTTGCCGACCTTCTGCTGCGCGTTTCCCGGCTGGCCGATGATCTGCCGGAAGTCGCCGAACTTGACCTCAACCCGGTTATCGCTCGGCCGGACGGCGCACATGTCGTCGATGTCCGGATCCGGATCGCACCGACCGCGCCCAGGGACCCGTTCCTGCGCCAGCTCAGGTGACCGCTGGCGGCGGCCGTGATGAGGCCCAAAGTCCCCGTTCCCAGGGAACGAGGCCCCTGCATACGACCTGCTGGCATGCGCAAGGCTCAGATGAGGAGACCAAAGGAGGTCACGCTGATGAGCCAGCAGCAGGAGAACTCGGGTCGCCGCATTGTTGTCGGCGTGGACGGCTCACCATCCTCGAAGGCAGCCCTGCTGTGGGCGCTGCGGCAGGCGGGGCTCACCGGAGCCTCGGTCGAGGCGGTCATCGCCTGGCACCCGCCGGTCGTAGTCGGCGGCACCTTCCCGCCACTCGGCGTCCTGGACGGCCCCGATTTCGGGGACATCGCGGCCAAATCGCTGACCGAGGCGATCAGCCAGGCGGTGGATGCGGCTAGCCCCGTCAAGATCAGCTCGACCGTGATGGAAGGCAACGCGGCGCAGGTGCTGCTAGATGCTGCGGTAGGCGCAGAACTGCTGGTCGTCGGCAGCCGTGGCCACGGCGGCTTCGCTGGCGCGCTGCTGGGCTCGGTCAGCCAGCACTGCGCGCACCATGCGCCCTGTCCGCTGGTTATCGTCCGGGAGCCCAGGACGCGTGAGGCGGCCCGGTAGCTAGGCGGGAACGGGCTACAACGGGGGAGGAGAGTCCGATGAACGCGACTGTCAGGGAAGTTATGAACGCCCGGGTCATTGCGCTGAAGCGAACTGCTGACTTCAAGGAGATCGTCTCGGTGCTGCGTCAGCATCACGTCAGTGCCTGCCCTGTCGTCAACGACGCTGGCCAGGTAATCGGCGTGGTATCCGAGGCTGACCTGCTCTTCAAGGAAGCTGACCCGGGCACGCCGTGCGGTTCGATCAGGCTGCGGTGGAAGCTGAGCGAGGAGTCCAAGGTCAATGCGGTGACCGCCGGCCACCTCATGACGTCGCCTGCCGTCACCATCCACCCGGACACTCCGGTGGCCGTTGCCGCCCGAGTCATGCAAGATCGCCGGCTCAAGCGACTTCCCGTCGTCACCGACGACGGGACTCTGATCGGCATCGTCAGCCGGGCAGACGTCCTGAGCGTCTATGAGCGTCCAGATGCTGACATTCTCGACGAAGTCCGGACCGCCATCATGGCCGGCGAGTTCGCGCTGGATCCCGCCGATTTCGGGGTGACGGTCACCTGCGGGCATCGTGACGATCACCGGGATGGTCAAGAACCAGGACACCGCCCTCGAACTCGTGGCGCGGGTCAGGCACGCCGAAGGAGTCGTGGCAGTCCGCGACCGGCTGACCATCGGCGAGGCGACGCAGCGATGCCAGGCCATCCGGCCGCAGCGAGCAGGCAGCCGCCGCTAGCTGGTGACCCGGATCCGGCGGCCGGTCACCTGCGTGACCGCGATCCGGACGTAGGTCTGCCGGTCCCCGCCTGCCCACGGCTCGATGCCGAGCGCCTTGGCCTGGTCGAGCCCGGCCGGGTCGGTGATGACGCTTGCCGTGCCGCTCAGAAGCACGCTCCAGCCTTCGCCCAGCGCGTCATCGAGGTGGTCCACGTCAAACGAGATGGGCTGTCCGTGCAGGCCCTCGGTGATGCTGCCCTGCTGGCGGTGCGGAAGACGACGTCGTCGCCGTCCATTCGGAAGTTCACGGGAACGGCCACCGGCGCGCGGCCAGGCTCGGCGAACAGGAACCGGCCTACGCCGCCAGCCGCGACGAGCTGCTTGCATTCGTCAGGCGTCAGGCTCTGCAGTACCGGGTTCTTCCCGGCCGACCGCTGGCCGGGCGGCAAGTTGAGGCCGGCGCCGGTGAGCGAGTCAGGCATGGTGTTAAGCGCTGCCGCCAGCCGGGTCACAGTTGCCTGGGACGGGTTAGGGTACGGGCTCGATTCCAGGTAGGCCAGGTAGCCCGGTGACATGCCCGCCCGCTCAGCCACATCTGTGATGCTCAGCCCGGTGCGGCTGCGGTGCTCAGCCAGGCGTCTGCCCAGGTCGGTGCCTGCTGCGTCAGCATCATTGCTCACTTTTCCTCCATGCGGCCTGCCCAGAACGCGGTTCGCGTATCGCTGGCCAGGACCCGGTGGTGGCGGTCCGCTGCCAACTCTACGGACATCGGTCCGGAGCGGAAGGGTCGTTAGGCCCTGTTGACCGTTCGCTGCCTGCGCCGATCCTGCAGGCAGGTGATGACGATGCTCCCTACCGTGCACCAACGCGCAATGGCGGCCCGACCGGATACGGCCATGCTTGCGCCAGACGATGTCGCAGCGGTGATCGCGATGGCGGCGCGTGCGCCCTCGCTGCATAACACGCAGCCCTGGAAGTTCCGCGTGCGCGGGAATGTCATCGAGCTCCTGGCTGACTCCAGCCGCCAGCTGCGCCACCTCGATCCAGTGGGCAGGGAGCTGACGATCAGCTGCGGCGCCGCCTTGTTCGGGCTGCGGCTCGGCCTGCGCAGGCTCGGTTACCTCCCCGGGGTCGACCTGCTTCCTGACGCGTCTCAGCCGCAGCTGCTCGCCCGGGTGCGCCCCGACGGCCGTGCAGCCATGACGGCCGAGGAAGCCGAGCTGGTCGCGGCCTTGCCGCACCGCCATACGCACCGCGGGCCGTTCGCGCCAGGCGAGGTGCCCGCCCGCCTGCTGACGGCGCTGCAGCTCGATGCTGCGGCCGAGCGAAGCGAGCTCATCGCAGTCCACGAACCCGCGCAAGTCGCCGCCCTGAGCAGGCTGGTGGCGCTGGCCGCAGCTGAGCAGCGGGCGAACGCCGAGATTGCCGCTGAGCTAAGCCGATGGGTACGGCCGGCAGGCAGTACGGCCAGGGATGGCGTTCCCGCTGCGGCCAGGACGTTCGCCGCGGCAAGGACGTTTGGTGACCGCATGCCGCCGCGCGATTTCGGGCAGCCGGGCACCGAAGCGGCCGATGGTGCGCCGCCGGCCGCGACTGCCATCCTGACCACGCCAGGCGACACCGCGGCCGACTGGCTCAGAGCGGGTCAGGCGCTGCAGCGGCTGCTGCTGCGCGCCGCTACCCGGTGGGTCTTCGCCAGCCTGCAGTCGCAGCCACTCGAGTCGCCTGCGCGCCGTGCCGAGGTCAGGGAGCTGCTGGGACTGGCGGGGCAGCCGCAGATGCTGCTCGATCTCGGCCGGGCAAATACGGCTCTGGCGACGCCACGGCGGCCGCATTCTGAACTTAGGGCTAACGAAGGACAGGCATAGGCCTTTAGTCTGCCTCTTACAGGCTTATGGACCCTGCCAGTGGCAGCCAGCCGCCGCGCATCGTGAGTCCAGAGCCTGGACCGGAGGTACCTGCGATGAAGCAGCAGCGGCTACTGCGGCGACTCTGCCGGATGCTGGCCGGTGACGACAACCCGCTGCGACGCGACGTCGACAAGCTCGAGTCCGCGGTCATTACGGGCCTAATCGTCGCGTTCTTCATCGCTGCCCCGTTGCTCGCCTTCTTCGCTGCCGGCGTGGTCGGTGTCGCTGGGACGCGTGAGATGAGAGCGGAGCAGCAGTGGAAGCCGGTACCGGCCGTCCTCAAGCAAAGTGCCGCCCAGGGCTCGATCGGGCTGGACGGCAACTGGGATACCGCCTGGGTGAAGGCCCAGTGGACGATGCCGGGCGGCGCTGCAGAAGAGGGGCCTGGTGGCCGTGGCACTCAACGCGCGAGCCGGCCAGCGGGTAACAGTCTGGGTGACGCCGGCCGGACTGCTCACGCACGAGCCGCTGACAAAGGCTGAGGTGGCCGAGCGGACGGTGATGGCGGCGGTGGCGTGCCCAGCGGGGCTTGCCGTGCTACTGACGATTGCCATCGGCGTGACCCGGGTAGTGGCTTACCGGCGCCGCATGGCCTGCTGGGCCCGAGAGTGGGAGGCGACCGGCCCGCGGTGGTCATCGCTTCGATAGAAGCGTCATCAGCGGGAGGACGGCATGCGAGCGTGGGTGGTGGAGCGGACCGCGCCGATCGACGAGGCACCGCTTCGCCGGGTTGAGCGTGACGAGCCGCAACCGGGCGCGGGCCAGGTCCGAGTCAGGATCAGCTGTTGCGGCGTGTGCCGCACGGACCTGCACCTGGCCGAGGGAGATCTGCCGCCGCGCAGGCCAGAGGTAACCGTTGGTCACGAGATCGTGGGAACGGTCGACGCAGTGGGTGAGGGCGCGAGCCGGTTCGCGATCGGCGACCGCATCGGCGTGCCCTGGCTGGCAGACACCGACCGCAGCTGCGCGTTCTGCCGCCGCGGCGCGGAGAACCTGTGCCTGCACCCGCAGTTCACGGGCTGGGACATCGACGGCGGCTACGCCGATGCGTGCCTGGCCGACGAGGCCTACGCCTACCGGCTGCCCGACCGGACTCGACGACGAGCATGCCGCGCCGCTGCTGTGCGCTGGCATCATCGGCTACCGGGCGCTGCTGCGAGCCGCCGTTCCGGTCGGCGGGCGGCTCGGCATCTACGGCTTCGGCGGCAGCGCGCACATCACCGCTCAGATCGCGCTGCACCAGGGGCTGCGCGTGCACGTGCTCACCCGCGGCGAGGGAATCGCAAGCTGGCGGCCGAGCTGGGCGCCGACTCGGTCGGCGGGGCGACGGACGCGCCGCCCGAGCCGCTGGACGGAGCGATCCTGTTCGCGCCCGCCGGCGAACTCGTGCCGGTCGCCCTGCGCGCGCTCGATCGCGGCGGCACGCTGGCCATCGCCGGGATCTGGCTGTCCGACATCCCGTCGCTCAACTACGCCGGACGAGCTATTCGAGGAGCGGCAGGTGCGCAGCGTCACCGCCAACACCCGCCGGGACGGCGAGGAGTTCCTGGCGCTGGCCGCGCGGTTCGGCATCAAGCCTGACAACGGTGCCTATCCGATGGATCGAGCGCCCGCATGCGCTTTCCGACCTTACGCATGGCCGGTTCAGCGGCGCGGCAGCTACGGTGCCTGCACAACTGACGTGTCAGGCCGGCTGCGGGCTGGCCATGTGGTCGAGGATGTCCACGACTCCGTCGAGGGTCCAGATGAGGTCGATCGCCGCCGCTATCTGGCTGCGCAGCTGGCGCTCAGGCTGGCCGGTCAGCGTCACGATCCCGCAGTGCACGCCACCTTGATCGCGCTCGGCTCGCCTGGCAGCGATCTCGGCCAGTACCTCCCGCACCTGGCGAGCTATCTCAGCGTCTGGAACCAGGAAGACGCTCAGCAGGTCGCGGCGGCTCACCAGGCCGACGAGCTTGCCGTCCGGGTCGACGACCGGCAGCCGCTTGACGTGGTGGTGCTCATCAGCCGGCCGCACCCGCTATGGTCGCGTCTGGGTGGGTGGTGATGGCCGGCGACGTCATCAGCTGCGCGCCGGTGAGCCGGGGTACCGGCTGTGGTCAGTGCCGTAACGCGGCGTTCCGGTCCAGCGCTTCCGCTGGCCCGCGTGCTTGTCCCTGGCCGCGATCAGGTCTGCCTCGCTCACGACTCCCGCGACGTGCCGCCCCAGGCTGCAGCACCGGCACGGCGCTGATGTGTGCTCGACCAGCAGCCATGCGATCTGCTTGAACGGCGTGATCTGGTCAACGGTGACGACGTCCGTTGTCATCACGTCCCGCACGCGGCTGCGCACCGGCCGTGATGCGCTGGGGACCTGGCGATGCGCTTCCCCGGCTCGCGGTGCGGAGCGGCGGGACGTGCCGGACGCCGGCTTGTCGCCCATCTCATCGGGCCACCTGGTCCACCGCTCTGCTGACGTCGGCAGACGCAGCCCGGCCGTGCAGCGAGTCGTAGTAGGCGGCGCCAAGGTGCCGCAGCATGGCGTCCAGGTGCACGTCCTTCCGCCTCATCACGCCCTCCAGTTCGGCTCTTCGCTCCGGCGCGGGCTTGGCACGGCACCGGCCGAGAGCAGCTCGCGGTAGTCGCGGAGCCTGGCCGTCATGCGGTCGAGGTAATCCGGCTCGCCGCCAGGTGGGCCTTCCGGGCCCACGACCACGACCGGGCAGTGTGCCCGGCTGAGGCAGCCGCGGATCACCGGGCCGATGCGAGCGCCCGGCCGCCAGTCCGGACGCTGAGCCGAGCACGAGCAGGTCCGCTCCGGCTGACATCTCGACGAGGACCCGCTCCGCGGTGCCCTCGATCACCTCGGTGGTGACGTTGTCAGGGGCTGATTCGAACCCAGAGCTGCCCGCACCGTCGCTGGCCAGGCCGTCGCTGGCGAGCTGATGCTGTCGCGCCGCGTCCTGCGGGCCGCTAGCCGAATGGGCATAGAAAGCGCGCGGCTCGGTCGTCCAGCTGCGGACAGCGCGAAGCGTGCCGTGCTCGCGGTCGGCTTCGTCGGCGGCCCAGCGCAAAGCGCAAGCGGAAGCGGGCGAACCGCTGACTCCGACCACGATGACGGGCGTGTGTCCGCTGCCATACATGCCGTCCTCCTCTCCGCATCGCCGCCGCGCTGCCTCGACTGGCGGCGCTACGGCTCGCCCTTCGCCTCGATTGCTGCTCTCGGGCAAGTTGACGGTCAGGTTTCATTCGAAATGCCGGTTATAGCGCACCTGCTCCCCCGGCTGCGTGGTTGCCGCCATCTCAACCCTCCCCTCTTGCTATCCCCTCCACTCAACTGGGGGGTAGCCGGACGAATGTAGGGCCGAAGGTCAGCACCGCAGATGACCTGAGTCCACGGCCTGACCTGGCGTTACCCGCCGGCGGGTGCACCTTCGCGGCTGGGGCGGGCCAGCACCTGCCGGGCCTGGCGGGCCATCTCGATGTCCTCCCGAGCAGTGATCACGAGGGCCGCGGACGGCGCGGCCGGGTGGCTGATGTCCGCGTCGGCGGTCGCCTGCGTTGCGCTCGGGGTCAAGCCGTGACGCCGAGGAACTCCAGGCCTGCTGCCGCTGCCGCGCGGATTGGCCGGGTTGTGCTCGCCGATGCCGCCGGTGAAGACCAGCGCGTCGAGCCCGTTCATGGCCGCTGCCATGGCGGCTATCTCGCGCCGCAGCCGGTGCAGGTAGACCTCGATGGCCAGCCGGGCGGCCGGATCGCCGTCGGCAGCGGCGCGCTGGACATCGCGCATGTCGCCGCGAGGCATGCCGGACAGTCCGGCCAGGCCGGACGACTGCTCCAGGCCAGCTGCCACCTCATCGAGGCCAAGCTGGCCATGCTGCAGCAGCCAGATGATCAGCCCGGGATCGACGCTGCCGCTCCTGGTCGCCATGACCAGGCCCTCCAGCGGCGTGAAGCCCATCGTCGTGTCCACGCTGCGGCCGCCCTGGACGGCAGCCAGCGAGGCGCCCGCGCCCGAGATGGCAGCTGACGATGCGCAGCTCGGCCAGGTCGCGGCCGAGCAGCTCAGCGGCCCGGCGCGCCGCGTAACCGTGCGAGAGGCCGTGGAAGCCGAACCGGCGCAGCCCGAACCGCTGCACCCATGCCGCCGGGCAGCGCATACCGGGCAGCCGCATCCGGCATCCCGGCGTGGAACGCGGTGTCGAAGCAGGCGACACCGGGCAGCCGCGGCAGCAGCCGCCGGGCCGCGTGCGATTCCGGCCAGCGCCCGCGGCTGGTGCAGCGGAGCCAGGTCGGTCAGGCCGGAGATGGCATCGATGACGCTGTCGTCAATCAGCACGGCATGCGCGGAACGCGCTGCCGCCGTGGACGACCCGGTGTGCCGACGACGGAGGCACCGCGTGCGGCCGCCGTCAGGAATCTGGTCAGCTCGGGGTGGTCCGGGCTGCCGTCCCATGCATCGCAGTTCGAGCGCGCTATCCACAGTGTCGCCAGGACCGAGCAGGCTGGCCTTCAGGCTGCTCGAGCCGGCGTTCACGACGATGACGCTCGCGCCCGCTCCCGCTCGTCCCGATGTCTGGCCGGCGTCGCCGGTGCTGGCCGGCGTCATCGGGCCGACCAGGTCCAGTTCCTGCACTTCCGGCAGGTCCTCGCCGTACTCCCTGGTCCAGGCCCGGGCCCTGACCCGCGAGTCGGTCATCTGCTGCCGCAGCCGCGCCGCCCGGGGAGCTAGCCCTGGCACCCGGTCGATCACGTCCATCACCAGGTGGAACCGGTCCATGTCGTTCATCATGACCATGTCGAACGGGGTCGTGGTGGTGCCCTCTTCCTTGTACCCGCGGACGTGGAAGTTGTTGTGCCCGTCCCGCCGGTAAGTGAGCCGGTGGATCAGCCACGGGTAGCCGTGGTAGGCGAAGATCACCGGCCGGTCCGGCGGGAACAGCGCATTGAACTCCGCGTCGCTCATCCCGTGCGGATGCTCGGTATCCGGCTGCAGCCGCATCAGGTCGACCACGTTGACCACCCGCACCCGCAACGTCCGGCAGCTCGCGGCGGAGGATGTCGGTAGCGGCCAGCACCTCGAGCGTCGGCACGTCGCCGGCGCAGCCCAGCACGACGTCTGGCTCGGCGCCGTCGCCGTCGCTGCTCGCCCACTCCCAGATGCCCGCGCCGCGGGTGCAGTGCAGGATGGCGGAGTCCATGTCGAGCCAGTCCGGGTTCGGCTGCTTGCCAGCCACGATCACGTTGACGTAGTCGCGGCTGCGCAGGCAGTGGTCGGCGACCGAGAGCAGCGTGTTCGCGTCCGGCGGCAGGTAGACGCGGATGACCTCGGCCTTCTTGTTCATGACGTGGTCGATGAAGCCAGGATCCTGGTGGCTGAAGCCGTTGTGATCCTGCCGCCAGACGTGCGAGGTGAGCAGGATGTTCAGTGAGGCGACCGGCCGCCGCCAGGGCAGGTGCCGGGCTACCTTCAGCCATTTGGCGTGCTGGTTGAACATCGAGTCGACGATGTGGATGAACGCCTCGTAGCACGAGAACAGGCCGTGCCGGCCGGTCAGCAGGTATCCCTCGAGCCAGCCCTGGCAGGTGTGCTCGGACAGGATCTCCATCACCCGGCCATCGGGGGCGAGGTTCATGTCGACCGGCAGCGTCGCCTCTTCCCAGGTCTTCCCGGTCACCTCGAGTACCGCGTTGAGCCGGTTGGACTCGGTCTCGTCCGGGCCGAAGACGCGGAAGTTCCGCTCCTCGCCGTTGAGCCGCATCACGTCGCGCAGCATCGCGCCGAGGACCCGGGTGGGCTCGGAGGCGGTCGCGCCCGGCGCCTTGACGGGCACGGCGTAGTCGCGGAAGTCCGGCAGGTTCAGGTCGCGCAGCAGCACGCCGCCGTTCGCGTGCGGGGTCGACCCGAGCCGCCGGACTCCGGCAGGCACGTGCCCGAGCAGTTCGGGCGTGCGGGCTGCCGTCCGGGCCGAACAGTTCCTCGCGGCCGGTAGGACAGCAGCCATTCCTCCAGCTGCCGCAGGTGCGCCGGATTGGTCCGCACCTCGGCCAGCGGCACCTGGTGCGCCCGCCAGGTCCCTTCCACCGGCAGCCCGTCTACCTCGGCCGGCCCGGTCCAGCCCTTCGGCGACCGCAGCACGATCATCGGCCAGCGCACGCCGGGCTGCCGCGCGGCCCGTCCTGGCCTCGTCCTGGATGCGGCGGATCCGTCCGATCGCCGCGTCGAGCGTCGCTGCCATTTCCTGATGGGGAACGTAGCCGTGGCTGCCGGTCACGTACGCCGGCTCGTAGCCGTAGCCGCGCAGCAGGGCGTCGAGTTCGGCCTCGGGCAGCCGGGCGAGCACGGCCGGGTTGGCGATCTTCCAGCCGTTCAGGTGCAGGATCGGCAGGACCGCGCCGTCGCGTGGCCGGATTGAGGAAGCGGTGGCTGTGCCAGCTAGTAGCCAGCGGCCCGGTCTCGGCCTCGCCGTCGCCGACGACGCAGGCCACGATGAGGTCCGGATTGTCGAAGGCCGCGCCGTGCGCGTGGGACGAGCGAGTAGCCCAGCTCGCCGCCCTCGTGGATGGAGCCTGGCGCCTCCGGCGACACGTGACTGGGCACGCCGCCAGGAAACGAGAACTGGCGGAACAGCTGCTGCATGCCGTCGGTGTCGCGCTGCACGCTCGGGTAGATCTCGCTGTAGCTGCCCTCCAGCCAGCTGTTGGCGAGCGCGGCCGGGCCGCCGTGGCCGGGACCGACCACGATCATCATCTCGGCGTCATGCGCCTGGATCGCGCGGTTGAGGTGCGCCCAGATGAAGTTGAGGCCCGGCGTTGTGCCCCAGTGCCCGAGCAGCCGCGGCTTGATGTGCTCGGGCCGCAGCGGCTCGGCGAGCAGCGGGTTGGCCATCAGGTAAATCTGCCCGACCGACAGGTAATTGGCGGCTCGCCAGTACCGGTCCAGGATCGCAGTATCCGCGTCGGTCAGCGAACGCGGCCAACGGCGCGTGGTTCATGCGTCCCCGCGGACCACGACGACCGGGCACGCCGCGTGGGTCACGCAGTGGATGCTGACCGAGCCGACCAGCATGCCGGTGAACTGGCCGTGCCCGCGGTTGCCCACCACCAGCAGATCGGCCTGCTGTGACTCCTCAACCAGCACGACGGCGGGGTGGCCGTAGGCAACCTGCGCCTGCACGTGGGGTGGCGTGGCCGTGCCGAATACCTCGGTCAGTGCCTTGTCCAGCGTCTCCTGCATCTCGGCGCGTACCTCGTCGGTGACGGCCTTCGGGGTCACGCCGGGCGGAGAAGAGCCGACCGCCGCGTGATAGTGCCAGCACAGCACCGCGCTGATGGTGGCGCCGGTCGCGGCGGCGTACTGCGCGGCCCATTTCAAGGCGCCGACCGACTCAGCCGAGCCATCCACGCCGACGACGACATGTGGCTCTGAACTGCCCTCAGTGGTCATGGATCTGCCTCGCATTCCTGCGTGTCGTTGCTCATTACTGGCGCCTCCAGCAAACCGGGCACCGCGCAGCCGGTCCAGGGCCGATGGTCCTGGCCCGGCTTGCCCATCGTCCTACCCGCGTATCAGAGAGCGTTCACTCTCCGGCTGGTACCACAACGACTGGGCAGGCTGCGTGATGCACGACCTGATTGCTCACGGAGCCCAGCATGAGGACCGCGAAGCCGCCGCCGCCCCGAGCGCCGACCACGAGCAGGTCGCTGTCCTTAGATGCGTTAATGAGCTCCTGCGCCGGGAAGCCGCTGACTGCCGTCACGGTGACAGACTCAGGCTGGCTGGCACCGAGCTTGGCCGTAGTCGCTGCGACGGCGGATTCAGCCGACTGGCGGAACTCGGCAACCTTGCCCTCGTCGCCGGCCAACATCGTCGGCGCGCCAGTCCAGTAACTGGCCGGGACCGGGTGGACCGTAAGGACGGTCAGACGCGCCTTGCGAACCGTTGCCTCAGCCATCGCCCACTCGAGGGCGCGACTGGCATTGTGCGATCCGTCAATGCCTACAACGATGCCTGACATGTGACCCTTCTTTCTTCGCGGGCTGCGATCTGCTGCCAGCCCTGTGCCTCTTCAGCGTGCCGGGCGCGCGACACGCAACGGCAGTGCCATTCAGCAAGGCCATACGGGACTAAGGTCACTCAGCGCGACCCTAAATGCCGTGGGGAACCCGCATCACGACGAAGGTCGCTGGCCGCCGGAGCTCGAAGCCGAGCGATTCGTACAGCCGGATCGCACTGACGTTGTCGGCGGCCGCGTGCAGGAACGGCACGTCGCCGCGATCGGTGATCGCACTGGCTACCGCCAGCGTGAGCCGGGTCGCCAGGCCCTGGCCGCGGAAGCCGGGGTCAGTGCACACCGCGCTGATCTCGGACCAGCCAGGCGGACGCAGCCGCTCGCCGGCCATTGCCACCAGCGCTCCGTTACGGCGGATGCCGAGGTAGCCGCCGAGTTCGATGGTGCGCGGCAGAAATGGTCCCGGTCTGGTCCTAGCTACCAGGTCCAGCATCTCGGGGACATCGTCCGGGCCGAGCGGGACGGCGCCCATTGCTGGCTCGGCGGCAACCTGCTCGCCGGTGAGCTGAACTCCTGCCACGTTCATAACGACCTGCCATCCAGGCGGCGGGACGGCCGGTACTCCTGCAGTCGCCGCGATGCCGCCAGGGCCGACCAGCTTGGCGAGGTCGTCCCAGTCGCCCTCGCCGGGGTCATCGGGCAGCGCGATGAACGGAGCGATGTCGGCCGGGTAGCGCAGCACGGCCCCGCTGCGCTCGGCCAGGTGCGCCTGCGGCCCGAGGAGCGCTGCTCGCGCCGGGTTGTCGAGCGGATGCCAGGCGGCCATGCACGCGAGCCTAGCTGCGAGCTTTAGCAGGTTATCGGCCCGGCTGGGCTGGCTGCCCAGGTCGCCGGCGCGAAGCGCAGCCGTGACCGCTCGCACTGCTGCCGGGTCCGCCTGGTAGGGCGTGTAGAGCGAGACCCGGGTGATGATGTCGCCAAAGCGGCGCTGCAGAGCGGCAGCTACCTGCTGCGGATCGCCCGCCACCGCGAACTCGTTCAGCACGTCGTCGGTGATCAGGCTGCCCATGGCCGTCCATTCCTGCCGCCGGGACAGCAGGTTGAGCTTCTCGTGCAACTCGCCCCAGCCGTGCAGGTCGAGCACGGGCCGGTATGCGGGGGTGGAGCCGTAGAAGGCGATCTGCTCGCGCACGCCCGTCTCGGCTGCGGCCCTGGAGTTGTCGTCGCCGCCGATCACGACAAACACCGGCAGGCTGAGCTCGAAGCCGTCGAGGCTACCGCGCGCCGCGCGCAGCGCCGGGATGGTGCGCTCGCGCAGGTAGGCCTCGGTCGTGAAGCTGTGACAGAGCAAGCCGTCGGCGACGCGGCCGGCGACCTTGGTCATGTGCTCGCCGACTGCCGCCAGGAGCACTAGCGGATTGCCAGCCGGGTTAGGGCCAGGGTTGAAGAAGTCAGTCATCAGCGTGTGCTGGTAAAAGGTGCCGCGGAATGCCAGTCGCTCGCCGGTCGCCCAGCTGTGCCAGATCGCCCGGATGGCGGCGATGAACTCCTCCATGCGGGCGGCCGGGTGACTCCACGGCATGGCGAAGCGGCGCTCGATATGCGGCCGAATCTGGGACCCGAGACCGAGCCTGAAGCGGCCGGCCGAGATCAGCTGGATGTCGTTGGCGAGCACGGCCATGCTCATCGGGTTCCGGGCGAACGCTACGGCGATGGAGGACGTCAGCCCGATCCGGTCTGTCGCGCGAGCTGCGAGCGTCAGCGATACGAATGCATCATGCCTGGTCTCCGGCACGTTAAAGCCGTCGTAGCCGGCGGCCTCTGCCGCAACCGCTGCGGCCTCCACCTCCGGGAGACTCGCTGAGACACCACTGCCAGCATCGATGAGCATGCCGTGATTATGGCGCGGTCAGGGTGGTGTCCCGCAGCACGGAGCTACGAGTTCGGCGTGATCAGGTACTTGGAGCCGGTCGCCTGCCGGCCGTACTCGGCGATGGCGGTCAGCTGCAGCGCACCGGCGAGGGAGACCTCAGCGGTGTAGCTGCTGGCGAAGGTGGTTGTCAGCCCCTCCGCCACCCGGCGCATGAGCCTGACGACACCTTCGAAGCCGATCTTCTGCAGGAACGGGGTCAGCAGCCAGCCGCCGACGCCCCAGGCAGTGCCGAAGCTGCGCGCCAGTTCTGTCGGGCCTCGGTCGAGCGATCCGTAGATGTAGACCTGCTTGTGGATGCCGGACCCGTACCGGCTGTAGCCCGGTGCGGTCGCGCTGGCCACGGCCTCCATGCAGGTGAGGATCTGGCTGGTAAGCCTGCCGCCGCCGACGGCATCGAAGGCAAGGGTCGCCCCTGTCTCGCGTCAGCGCGTCGGTCAGGTCGGTCATGAAGTCCGGCGAGGACGAGTTGCAGACGTAGCTGGCGCCGGCCGAGCGCAGCAGTTCCTCCTGCTCCGGTTTGCGCACGATGTTGACGAGCTTGATCTGCTCCTCGATGCACAGGCGGTTGAGCATCTGACCAAGGTTCGAGGCGGCCGCCGTGTGCACCAGGGCACTGTGATCCTCCAGCCGCATGGTCTCGATCATGCCGAGGACCGTCATCGGATTGACGAACGAGGACGCGCCGTCGGCGGCGGCCATGCCGTCAGGCAATTGCAGGCAGGCGCTCACGCTCACCCGACGGAACTGCGCGTACATGCTGCCGCCGGCCACCGCGACCCTCTTGCCGACCAGCGCCTGCGCCGCGGCGGAGGACCCGGCGGCGACAACAGTGCCGGCGCCCTCGTTGCCGACCGGCATCGGCGTCCCGACACGGCCGCTCAGCGCCCGCATGGCCGCGTGCGGGATGGGCGCCGTGACGACGGGCCGCTCCGCCGAGCCGGACACGACGGCCGCCGTCATGTCAGCGCCGGCGAAGAGCAGGCCGAGATCGGACGGATTGATCGGCGCCGCCTCGACCGCCACGATCACCTCGTCCGGACCAGGCTCAGGGACGCTGACGTCCGCCAGGAACACCTCCAGCGTCTCATCGGCCTTGACCAGCGATTGCAACTGCAAGCCTGTCGGCGGAGTTTGCGTCATCGATCGGCCCCCTTGACCGTCGTTCCCTTGAGCATGGTGCTGATGCTAGACGGCGGCACTATTTAACGTCGGCCGCTAGACGATCGAGGTCCGATGGCCAGCCCAGTAAGCGTCGCGGAGCACGCGCTTGTACAGCTTGCCGGTCTCGGATCGGGGGAGTTCCGGCACGAAGTCAACGGTCTTCGGGCATTTGAAGTGTGCCAGCCTGTCGCGGCAGTAGGTGATGAGCTCCTGGGCGAGGTCCGGCCCGGCGCTGGCCGGATCAGCCAGTTGCACCACCGCCTTGACCTCCTCGCCCAGATCGTCGTTCGGAACGCCAATGACGGCAACGTCCAGCACGGCTGGGTGGGCGGACAGCACGTTCTCGGTCTCCTGCGGGTAGATGTTGACTCCGCCGGAGATGATCATGAATGTCTTGCGATCAGTGAGGTACAGGTACCCGTCAGCGTCGACATGGCCGACGTCGCCGACGGTGCTCGTTGTCCCATCGGGAGTCCGGCTCTCGGCAGTCTTGACCGGGTCCTCGAAATACTCGAACGCTGTCGCCCCGCGGAACCAGATGGTCCCGTCCACGCCGACCGGGCACTCATGGCCGGCCTCGTCGAGGATGAGTACCTCGCCAAGGATAGGCCGGCCGACGGTACCGGGATGGGCCAGCCATTGCGCGGAGTCGCAGAATGTGAATCCGTTGCCCTCGGTCGCCCCGTAGTACTCGGTGATGATCGGGCCGAGCCAGTCGATCATTGCCTGCTTGACGTGCACCGGGCAGGGAGCAGCGGCATGGACAATGCACTCCAGCGACGAGGTGTCGTAGCGCGCACGGACCTCGTCCGGCAGGTGCAGCAGCCGGCTGAACATCACCGGCACCATCTGGCAATGGGTCACCTGGTACCGCTCAACCAGCGCTAGCCACTGCTCGGCATCGAAGTGCTCCATCACTACGACGGTGGCGCCAAGACGGAGAGACGCGGAGACGCTCGCCGCCGGAGCCGAGTGGTACAGCGGCGCCGGGTTCAGATACGTCATGCCTTCCCTGAAGCCGAACAGCGCGCTCACGAACTGCATCACTGGGAGCGGCTCGCTCGGTGCGGTCGCCGGCAGGTCGCGCAGGATGCCCTTGGGCTGGCCGGTGGTGCCTGACGAGTAGAGCATCGCTGCTCCAAGGGTCTCGTCGGGCACAGGCTCGGTCGGGCATCCCGCGACCGCGGCCTCGTAGGAGTCCCAGCGAGCAGGCGGCGCGCCCGCGCCGGCGATGAGCATGCGTTCCAGTTGCGGGCACTTCGCCGCGGCAGCCTCGGCAACGTGGCGCATCGCTGCCGAGCTGAACAGCAGCCGGGAGCGCGAGTTGGTCACGATGTACGCGACCTCGTCCGGCGCCAGGTATCTATTGATCAGCGTGAAGAACAAGCCCGTCCGCTCAGCGCCGCCCTCGATCTCCAGCATCCGGGGATTGTTCTCCATGAAGACGGAGACGTGGTCGCCGCGCTGTAGGCCCGCTGCCCGCAGCAAGTGCGCCACCTGGTTGCAGCCGGGCTTCGTACTGGCTGTAGGTGACCGTCTCGCCCGAGGTGGCCATGATGATCGCAGCCCGGTCCGGGTGCTCGATGGCGTGCTGTCGTGCGAACATGCGTCCCCCCAGGCAGCGTCGGGGTAGTTGCTGCTGAGATTACGCGTACTTCAGCACCAGGTCGCCGACGCGCGGGAGCGCAGTCTCGATTTGCCTGGCGCCGCTGCCGCGGACAGAGCGGTACGCCTTGACGATCGTAGGCCGGTCGGAGGCCGCGGCGCGGGCGTCGGTGACCGACAGCAGCGCCTCAGCCACCTCGTCGCCACGCTTAGCGAGGTAGTCGCCGAACTCCGGAGCCGCCTGAGGTAGTGAAGTCCGCCCAGAACGGCTGAAGCTTGTCCACCATGTCCGGGAGCAGCGACTCGACCATGTAGCGGATGTGTCCCGGAGCGAAAGTCGTGACCGTCTTGTAGGCCAGCTTGATCGCAGTCCCGGCGATCCCGGACTTGTCCGAGACCTCCTGCTGAATCAGCGCGTAGCAGTCGGCGATCACCTTCGGCTGAGTGTCAGGCGCGAGCAAGATCTCCTGAAGCGTGGCTGCCATTGGTACCTTCGTCTCCTTATTGCCGCGCCGGTATTTAAGTGTCATTCCGTTAGAGGAGCGCCGTCATGGTGACCGTGATACAGCGCCCCGGATGCCGCTGGTGATCGCCAACGGCGCACCCGACGGCCTGCGCCGCTCCGTTGCGTTGAGGCACCCCAGCGTGCCAGCGTGCTGTCGCCATCCCGCCCGTCCTGAATTCTGCCGTCGTGCTCCGTATCGCGAAGTTAAGGTATGGTTAGTCCGATTCTGTGTCAGCTAGGGACGATGCTCCGGACTGGACGGGATGTGTGAGTGGCGCTACTTCGCAAACGAGTTGTCCGTTCTGCCCGCGCGCAGACTTTACTCACTCTGGCATCCGCGGTCACCGTCGCGGCCGTGGCGATCGCCCCGGCCGTAGTCAGTGGTGACGCCGCTTCGGCGTCCCCGGCGACCCTAGCGTCTCCCGCGTCTGCTGCGGCCGTAAGCCCGCAGCGGGCCGGCATGGCCGAGCTGTTCGAGGCCTATAACCCCCGCGACGGCGAGATCGGCAGGTCCTGGTGGCAAGCCGCGGTCGCATTGTCGACCCTGGAGACCTACCAGCAGACGACCGGTGACCGGAGCTACAGCTCCGCTATCGGTGCGGCTTTCGCCGACCACGAATCTCGTAAATTCGAAGACAGGTTCGACGATGACACCAGCTGGTGGGGACTGGCCTGGCTGCAGGCCTACGAGATCACTGGCTCCGGGCAGTACCTGTCGATGGCCGAAACTGACGCTAACTACGTTCACCAGCAGTGGGACAGCACCTGCGGCGGCGGCGTGTGGTGGCAGACGACCCAGCACAGCTATAAGAACGCGATCACCAACGAGCTCTTCCTGGAGCTGACGGCCGGGCTGCATAACGCCGTCCGGGGTGACAGGAAATATCTTCGCTGGGCCAACGCCGAGTGGGCGTGGTTCAAGCGCAGCGGGATGATCAACGGAAGTAACCTTGTCAACGATGGCCTGACCGGGAGCTGTGAAAATAATCACAGGACGACCTGGACCTACAACCAGGGCGTCATCCTTGCCGGGCTGGCGCAGCTGTATACGGCGACGAAGAACGCGAGCCTGCTGACCGAAGCCAGACGCATCGCCAGGTCGGCGATCAGCCATCTCACCGTCGGCGGGGTGCTCAACGAGCCCTGCGAGGGGAGCGAGTGCGGCAACAGCATTGGCGGCGACCTTGAATCATTCAAGGGAATCTTTGTCCGGGACCTGAAGGTGCTGGCTGTCACCGCCAGGACCAGGCAATTCAACGGGTTCTTCAGGAGGCAGGCGCAGTCGATCGAGGCGCACGACACGAGCAGGTCTCACCAGTTCGGCATGTTCTGGGCGGGCCCCCTGGCCGACCGCAACTCCTACACCCAGGCCAGCGCTGAGGCTGCGCTCGTGGCTGCGCTCAAGCTCCCTTAGCCGGATAGCAGGGCAGCCAGCTCGGCGGCATTGCGAGCATCGACGCCAGGCCGCGCTCGAGCACTTCCGCGACCGTCGACCGTCGACCGACGGCCGACAGCGACATGACGCGCGTCCAGCCCGGCAGCCGCAAAGTCCGCCAGGTCCGGCAGCGGCAGCCGGGTGGAGCTCCATCACCCGGTCACCGACCCCGGCAACGGCCCGTTGTCGACAGCCGGGGCCCCGGCGCCGTGCGTCGCGTCCTGCACCGTTGGCGACGGCTGGTCGCCGTGGCTGGCCATCACTTCGCCCGCGTGATCCGGCAGGTCGCCGCACAACGCCGACCAGTCCGCAGGACCACCCGCCGGCGTGGTCAACGAGGACGACCCGTCACGCGGGACGGCTGCGACCGCACCGCGACCCGCCTCGACCTAGCCGCGTCCACCGCGGCCGGGTAGTCATGCCGGGCCCGGTACGCCACCAGCGACCTGTGCAGATCACTCGCCCGCGCAGCTAGCTTCGCCAGCTCGTAATCCGACAGAGGCTCCCGCTCAGGCCAGCTCCACCCGGTCACGGCAGGTACTCCGCCCGCTTATCCCGCGCCGCCGACCGCAGATCGTCGCTGTCAGCAGCCTCCAGCGCAGCGGCCAGCACGTCGCCGACGGTCCGCCCGGCGACCTGACCGCTGGCCAGCTCCATCGCCGTCAGCAGCTCGCCGCGGTCCTCAGCCTGCGCCCGGAAGACCTGCAGCGCCCGGTCGGCTGCCGCCTCAGCGCGCTACCCCGCTCGCGCTCGGCAGCACGCGCCAGGCGCCGTTCCGCGCGGTCCTCCTGCGCGATCATGCGCTTGGAACGCTCAGGCAGCAGTTCCGCGAACGGCCCGCGCGCGACAGCCATCATCACGTCCTCCGCAGACCCGTCGTCCAGCTCGTCAGCACGCTCAACCACGACCTCGGCCGCGCGGGTCACCACCTGATTGCCCCACCACGCACGGGCAGCCTCACGCCGGACCTCGGACACGTCGTTTGCATCGCTCATGCAGACCAGTTTAGCGGCAAAGTGACGATAAGTCCGCGATGGCGCGGCGCCGCGCCCGCTTGGTGTTGATCCACTCCAGGAAGCTGACCTCCGGATGAGCGTCAAACCACGCGACCAGCGCCTCTTGCGCCGCCGACTGCAGCGGTACCAGTCCGCGCCAGCCTCACCCGGCGTCTGCGACAGCCACGCCGCCTCATCCGGGAACTCGCCCGGCGCCGCCCACTCCCGCGGGTCGAACTCCTGCAGCTCGGCCGGCATCGACTCCCACGGCGGCGGGCCTGCGGGGCGCCTACGCCGTGCCATGACCACGCCACCGCGCCTGAGCACTCGCCACCGCAGCAGGCGACCGGCGCCGCCCCGCGGTCTCATCCGGCATCGGCAGGCACAGCGACCGTAGCTGAGCGTCCAGCACCTGCGACAGCTCCACATACGACCGCAGCAGCGGATGCGACCGGACCGGACCCATGCTGCCCTCGGACGTGATGTCCGCCGCCAGATCGTCGTCCACCCGCGCCAGCAGATCCACCGTCCGGGACGCCCGCCCCAGGGTCGCCAGCTCCGCCGGGGACAGCTCGGAGGCGGCCACGGTCTCGCGCCACAGCTGCTTACCCACCTGCCCCAGACCGGATGGTGCCCGTCTCGCGCTCATGCGACCACGCTACGGCTGCACGGTTTAGCTAGCCAGAAGGAGGGCCGGTTTTGCCTGCTCAGCATGGCTAGCAAGAAAACCGGATGTGACGCTACGACAACTACTCGGAACAAAATGGCACCCTTCACTATTTCTGGGGCAATACCAGGCATATATCCGTTTCGTTGGATGGAAGTAAAGAACCTGGCGTGATGTACAATTACGGGATCAATAATTATTAATAGGGCGCTAGTCCTGGCTATGGCGACAGCCGTCGGCATAGCCAGGACGGCGATAACGTCATGCTCCTCCGGACGCGGCCCAGTCGCATCAGAGCGAACGGTCTTCCCGACGACGTCCCCGACGCTCGCCGGCGTAACCATGCAGGGCACCGTGCCGACGGACGTGATCGTGAATTTCGGCATCGCGAACCTGTATAACACGAGCAATGCCCGCGTTACGTTCCGCGCGGTGAAGCTGATCTCGCCATCCGGCCCCGGGATCCGCGACGTCACCTACCACGCTTACATCGGTCGCGGGCTCATGGCTCCCATCGGAGTCCAGAGCGACCTTCCCAAGACTTGCCCTGAGCACTACAAGCCACGCCCGTTGGGTAGCTTCTCTATACCTGCCCGTTCTTCCGGGATCGGCGAAGTGGTGGTTTCGTTCACGATAGTCAAGCCCGGCCATTACACCGTCGGTACGATCAGGATAGATTACAGTTCCGGCGCCCACCGCTATTGGCAGCTGTATTACCTGCCGGTGAAGATTACGGCCGTTCCTGCGGCAAGCGATCCCCGGCTGCTACAGCCCTTCAAGTGCTCGCATAAAGCCTAGACGGGGCCAGTCGGTCAGCACACCAAGGATGCCGTCCCACGCCGCGTAGACCGGACTCTCTCTGGGTCTTTGCCGACATGCGTGGGCAGAACGAACACATTCCCGTCCTTGTCCAGCAGCGTGAAGGATGACCGGGACTGCTTGTGCAAGATCTTCACCGAGCCGAAGCCGTACACGGTGGCGACTGATCGAACAAACATTCCGGAATGTCATACTTTGCCAAACGCAGGCACGCACGAACCGGACAAAAAAGCGTGACTGCGGGGTCATGCGCGGTCACTCTCTGCGCATCTGCGATCCAGTTTGTCGCGGCCTGTCCGTTTCACCGTTGCCACGATCCGTGCTGCTTTCGCTTGCCTTCGCCTTGGCGTTCGCCGCGTCCGCGTATGTCTGGTGGCAGTTCTATGCCGAGCTCGCTGGCGGCCGTCGCTATGTCGCCGTTGCCGTCCTGATGGGTGGCGCAGAGCCGGTCTGGTCCGCCGCGGTAGCGCACCGGACATCCCTTAGTCGGGCAGCGAGCCGCATATGCGCGGCCGGGGTGATTATGCGTCGTCACGGGTGTCTGCCTGCTGCCGTTGCGCTTCGGCTGGCTGGCAACGCTGGCAGTACAGCTGGTGACGGTCGGCGGGCAACATGTTGCGGCAGCGGATGCATCGTCGCTGGCTTCGCGGTCGCGGGTTGCGCCGGGTCATCACGTTCTCCTCGATGCGGTGTTCTTGGCGTTGCGGACTGCTGGGACGCACTGGACGTGGATCCACGCTGGCGGATCGGCGAGCCTGGCTATCTGGTCGCCGACGCTGACGAGCCGGTTGCATGACCAACCGGTCTAGGGCGTGTTTTCGCTGGTCAGCAGGTCTTTTAGCTGCGCGGCGTTCCGCACGCCATAGTCCTGGTAGCAGTTGTTCATTAGCGCGTGAACGGTGCTGGCCTTCTCGGCGAGTGCGTCGATCTTGGGTACCCACCCCCGGAGCTGCGCTGTGGAGTACAGGTACTGGAATCGCTCAGCTGCCGTGGTGCCGGGCTTGTTCCAGGTGTCGTCGTTGCGGCCGTGGAAGCGGATCACTGCGAGGTCAGAGGTCGTGGCCTCAGGAACGGCGGGGAGCCTTGCTACCCGCGGGGCATCCACGACCACGAGGGCCAGGTGAAGGTCGGCGAGGGTGCGCAGCGTGCGGTCGCGATCTTTGGGATCGGTGAGCCAGGTGGGGGAGCGGAACTCCACGCAGACTGGCAGGTCGGGCCACCGCTGCCTGATGGCGGCCAGCTCGTCTCTGTTGGCTTTCTTGGCGGTGAACCACTGCGGGTACTGCATCAGGACGGCGCCGAGCTTGCCGGCATCACGCAGCGGCTGTAGCGCGTCGGCGAAGCGCCGCCAGGCCTCCTCGACGGCCTCGGCTGCGAGGTGCGAGGCATAGACGTTGCGCTTGTCAGCGAACTCGGGTCGCACCGCGCCTTGCAGGTCAGGCCACAGCGAGTCGGGCTTGGTGGGATGGCCGGTGAGCAGCGAGTAGGCCTTGACGTTCATCGTGAAGCCGTCCGGCGTCCGCTCCGCCCAGCCCCGGGTGAGTTCGGATGCTGGCGGGAAGTAGTACGTGCTGTCGGCTTCGGTGATCGGGAACCGCGAGGCGTAGAACTTCAGGCGCTCGGCAGCTGACATCGACCGTCTGGGATACCAGTCGGTGTCGTGAATAAGGGTCCTGTCCGTCCACGAGCAGGTGCCCACCAGAATCCTTCGGTTCGTCACGCTGTTATCGCTACCCGGCAGCAGGCCGGTTGCACTCTGGACCGCCGAGCTCACCCCCCGAGGCTGGCCAGAACCGGTGGCACAGGACACTTGCCGGTAAGACGACGGAAGGGGGCCGTGTCCATGGACCAGAGGGAACTTGCCCGTGCAGTAGCGGAGCGATCCGGGCTGTCCCGTGAGGAATCGGCAGATATCAGCTGGGCCGTACTTGAGGGGCTTACAGATCAGCTGAGCGAGGGCGAGGCGAGACGGCTCGCGCTGGATTTCCCCGATCTGGCTGAGCCCCTCCAGGCATCACGCCGCAGGAAGAAGGAGGCACACCCAGTCAAGATCCACGACTTCATCAGGCAGGTGAGCCAGCGAACCGGGCTGAACGATGGGGATGCCAGCTCCGGTGCCGGGGCCGTTCTCGCAGCGATCCGCGATGGGCTCGGCGAGGAGGAATACCGCCATCTGGTGGGGCAACTCCCGGCGCAGTACGCCAGCCTGGCAGAGGCGACGAGCTGATCGTCGTGGCGCTCTGGATCAGGTGAGCGGGCGGTCAGGATGAGCTGTGGCCAGCAGCAATGACCGCACCGGCGCCGCGTCCGGGGGCGGTGTTCTCGCCTGGCCGCACTCTCGGTACGCAGGATTCAGCAGGTGCGGACCGGAAAAGGTGTCGGGGTGGACGAAACAGGGCGCGACCTGGACGCGGTGGCCAGCCGGGTGGTCGACGACCTGCTGGAGCGGTCGCACCTGGTGCCGCCGGATGAGATAGCCGGAAGCGTCGCCGAGGCGGCGGCCCCGCTCGGCGTAAGCAATGCCTGCATCTATCTGGCAGATCTCGAGCAGGAGAACCTGCGGGCCGTGTCAGGTAGCCCCGCCGGCACGCCCGACGTGCTGGCGATCGACTCCACGCTCGCTGGGCGCGCCTACGTCACCGTTTGCCCTCAGTACGCGCCAGCTGGTAACGGGCAGCCCGGCTGGCGGGTCTGGCTGCCCCTGATTGGCGGCACCGAGCGCCTCGGCGTCCTTGAGCTGGCGTGCGGTGATGTCAGCGACGCCACGCTGGCCAAGTACCGGACGCTTGCCTCGCTGGCAGGTCTGCTCGTTGCCAGCAAGAGCCCCTACAGCGACGCTCTAGCGGCCGGGCGCCGAACTGGCGAGATGGCGCTGCAAGCGGAGATGGTGTGGGCCTTCCTGGTGCCACGGACGTTCGCGACCGACCGCGTCCTGGTAGCCAGCACGCTAGAGCCAGCCTATGAAGTCGGCGGAGACGCGTTCGACTACTCACTCGTCGGCCGGCATCTGCACGTAGCTATCTTCGATGCAGTCGGTCACGACCTGGCGGCAGGCTTGATATCGAGTGTCGGCATGGCCGCCTGGCGCAGCACGCGGCGATCGGGGGGCACGCTCGAAGGGGCGGTCGGGCGGGCCGAGGATGCGATCGCCAGGCAGTTCGGAGAGAACCGGTTCCTTACCGCGCTGCTGTGCGACCTCGACATCGCGAGCGGCCAGTTCAGCTGGGTGCCGTGCGGTCATCCGCCGCCGCTGCTGATCCGACGCGACAAGGTGATCAAGGAACTAATCCGGAAACCCCGGCTTCCGCTGGGTCTGGCATACCTCGACCGCATCGGGCGCCGGAGCCGCGGTAGCGGCGAGCCGTCCGGTCCTGAGGCGGTCTTCGTGTACACCGAGCGGCTGGAGCCGCGTGACCGGGTGCTGCTCTACACCGACGGCGTCACCGACGGGCGAGCCCCAGACGGAACTCCTTTCGGGCTCGATCGGCTGAGCGACTTCATCGTCCGCCACAGCAACACCGGGATCACCGCGCCAGAGACCCTGCGGCGGCTAAATCACGCGATCATCGAGTACCAGCACGGGCGGCTGACTGACGACGCCACCATTGTCCTGGTCGAGTGGATTCCTGACCACCCGGAGCGGCTGCTCGCCTCGGCCAGCGGTCAGCCCGGAGCGGCGAGGCGATCTTCCGGCCAATCTGCCGGCCCGTCCGTCAGCAAGCTCTCGTCTGAAAGCGGCAGCAGCTCAGGTAGCCGAGGCGCGTCCTGCTCTGTCGAGACCAGGCCGAGACTCGCCAGATCGGTGGTGGACGCCCAGTAGCGCCAGTGAGCAGGGCTCCTGGCGATGGCAGCACTAACCTCGGCGGTGCAGCGCATGAATGCTGCTGCCTTGTCGCCGTCCATCGACAGCGGCGCGGAGATCTCGAGCACCTGATGCCGGTAGTCGGGCAAGCGGTACAAAAGTCCAATCAGCACCGGCGCGCCGGTCACCTGGGCGAGGGTGACCACGCCAGGCACGAGCTTGGCCTGGCGCCCGAGGAAGGGTACTTCTACGGCGCGGGCCTTGTCGCTGTCCAGCGGTGGCGCGTCGATCACGATCGTCAGCACTTCATTGGCGCGTCAGCACGGCGGCTGCCCGCGTCGCGACGTCGAACCGGCCAGGCCATGGCTCGATGTTCGGCCGTTTCCTGTGACGCCGCAGCGGCCTGGCATGGACCCGGTCCCAGAACCGCCGCTCAGCTTTCGAGAGGCCAGCGGTGTAGTTGTGCTGCCACCGCCCGATGGTGGTAACCGGGTATCCGCCGGCGCCGAGCATCGAGAAGGCGCTGTCGAACGAGCCGAAATGGCCGGAGCAGATGATGGCGCCCTTGCCAGCGGCCAGGGCCCCCTCGAGGTGCTCACGCCCGCGGATCTCGACCAGCCGCCGAAGCGGCCCGCCCGGTTGCCGGAGCCGCATCACGTCGACAGCCTCGCAGGAGGCGAGACCGGAACCATTCCCGCGTCACCTGCTGCACCGCCGCCGGGCTGAGGTCGCGCACCGAGAACGTGCCGCAGGTTGGCGGCAATCTCGGTGCGCTTGGCGGCCTCGCGCCCGGAAAGCCAGTCGCCCCGCCAGCACGCAATGCGGTAGCCGAGCGCGGCCGGCATGCAGCGCCAGGACCGGCGCGGCCACCGCCCAGTACGCCACGCCCTTCCGCGTTGCGCAGCAGCCTTCCGCGCATAGCCGTCACCCATGGGCGGCCTGCTTCTCGGGCTCTCGGGTGCGGAGGTAGGCGCAGATGGTATTCACGCTCGCGAAATTCTCGGGGAGCAGGTCCGCGTCGCCTACCGTGATCCCGAAGCGCCCTTCGAGGAAGACCACGAGCTGCAGGAGACTCAGCGAATCGAGGATGCCGCTTTCCAGCAGTGACGTCTCGTCTGCCACCGGGAGTAGGGCTGGGTCCCGCACGAGTTCCTGGCTGATGTAGTCCTTGATGACCGTCTCCACCTGGGCACCTTTCTTCAGTGTTTATCCGCTAACGCTTGTTAGGCCGGAAGTCTCCGGGTCGCTCCGCTGCTACCGCTCCCGGGCGAGACCGGCGCGGTCGACCTTGCCGGTCGAGGTTCTCGGCAGCGCCTCGCGGAACTCGACTATCGTCCGGCACCATGTAGCCCGGCAGCCACTGCCGGCAGTGCTCCAGCACGCTCTCGCGGGTCGAGCCTGACCGCGTCGACGGCGGTGACCACCGCGCGCAGCCGACTGCCAAGCAGTTCATCCGGTACCGGCAGGACCACCGCGTCCCTGATGGCCGGATGCCGGTACAGCGCAGCTTCCACCTCGCCAAGCTCTACCCGGTAGCCGCGAATCTTCACCATGGCGTCCCGGCGGCCGACGTAGCGGTAGTTCCCTGCCGGGTCCAGAGTCACCAGGTCACCGGTCCGGTACACGAGCTCGTCGTACTCGGCCCGGAACGGGTGCGGGACTAGCACCTCCTGGCTCTTGGCCGGCTGTCCCCAGTACCCGCGCATCAGCGACGGGCCGCGCACGTACAGTTCGCCCACCTCGCCCGGCCCGGAAACGAGGCCGCCTTCGCTAGTGACCGCGAACACCTCGGTGTTGGCGCAGGCCTTGCCGATCGGCACCGGCTCGGCTGCCAGCGCCGCCGCGCGGGAACCTCGAACGCCGTGCACACGTTCGTCTCGGTCGGCCCGTACCAGTTGAGGTAGCGGGGGTGCGGCAGCTCGGCCATCAGCCGGGCCAGGTACTTGGGCGGGAACACCTCGCCGGCGAAGATCACCGCCCGCAGGCGGGACAGGTCAAACGTCGGCAAATTGCCATAGCACCCGAGGAGCGTCAGGACCGAGGGCACCGAGTACCAGACCGAGATCCGTTCCCTCTCCAGCCACTGCGCGATGGTCACCGGGAACGTCGCAACTCCGTCGGGAATGACAGCCAGGCAGGCGCCGGCCAGGCAGCTAGCGAAGATGTCGAAGACCGACAGGTCGAAGTGCAGCGGCGCGGGGCTGCAGACGCGGTCCTCCTCGGTGAGCCCCGCGGCGGCCGCTGCCCACTCGACGAACGCCGAGCGAGTTGCGGTGGGAGATCATCACTCCCTTCGGGGTGCCGGTCGATCCCGAGGTGTACAGGATGTACGCGAGGTCGGTCTCGATCGACCGTTCGCTCCGGCAATGGCTCTCCCGACTCCGCCGCGACCGCGGTCCACGGCACCATGGCGATCGCCGGCCAGGGCCATGCGGCCTGCTGGCCGCCGTCAGTCCGCGAGGGCTGTCACCACCACGCCGCGGGCCGGGAGCGCTGCCGGCCAGCCCGCCGCCTGGGCGCCCGCCTCGTCGGCGACGATCACGGCAGCGCCGCTGTCCCGCACGACGTAGCTGAGCCGCTGGCGCGGAGCTTTCGGGTCGAGCGGCACATAGCAGGCCCCGGCCTTCAGCACCCCGTATATCCCGATGACCGAGGCGGCCGACTTGGGCGCGAGGATTCCGACCCGGTCGCCGGGCGCGACGCCCAGGCGCAGCAGCGCCCGCGCCACCTTGTTGCTCAGCGGTCCAGCTCCTGGTAGGTGAGCACGCAGCCGCTCGACGGCAACCGCCGGCCGCTGCGGCTGCCGTGCCGCAGCCTCGGTCAGCAGACGCTGAAGCAGATACGCCATCGCGCCCTCCGCTCGTCTGCCGCTGCTGCCCGATGCAGATGCCTCGCCTGGCCTGGCGGCTCATAGCCCCAGCATCCGAGCGATGATCACGCGCTGGATCTCCGAAGTTCCCGAGTAGATGGTGCCGGCGATCGCGTCTCGCAGATCGCGCTCAATCCCCGCGTCCTTCAGGTAGCCCCAGGCGCCGTGCGTCTGGATCGCGTCCCGGCTGGACTGCACCCATGCTTCGCTGGTGAACAGCTTCGCGGCGGCCGCCTCCGCCGGGGCGGACCTGCCCTGCTGCTTCAGCCAGGCGACCCGGTAGATCAGCAGCCGCGCCGCCTCCAGCCGGACGTACATGTCGGCGAGCTTGGCGGCCACGCTCTGGAACTTCCCGATGGGCTGACCGAACTGCTCGCGCGAGCGCGCGTAATCCACGCACGCGTCGAGCTGCCGCCGCATCGCGCCGACGGCGCTGGCGAACAGGCAGCTGCGTTCCCATTCCATGGACGAGTTGAAGATGGCCATTCCCGCGCCTTCCGGCCCGAGCCGGTTCTCCGCCGGGACGAGGCAGTCGGTCAGCGCGATCTCGCCCATCGGCGAGGTCCGCAGGCCCATCTTCTCGAAGCCGCTGCTGATCTCGAGTCCCGGCGTTCCGGCGTCGACGAGGAAGGCGGAGAGGCCGGACAGCCCGGGTCGGCCCTGAACCGAGGCGTAGACCAGCAGCACGTCGGCGACCGGGGCGTTGGTGATGTACTGCTTGCGTCCCGTTCAGGAGGTAGTGGTCGCCCCGTCGCTCGGCGCGGGCGCGCATGTGCAGCGCGTCGGAGCCGGACTCGGGCTCGGTCATCGCGTGCCCGCCGATGATGTCCCCCGACACCAGCCCGGGCAGGTACGCCTGCTGCTGCGCCGGGGTGCCGAAAATGACCAGCGGCAGCTCGACGCTCCACATCTGCGCGTTGAGCGAGAAGAGCAGCCCGTTGTCGTGGCAGCCGTATCCCAGGGCCTCCATGACCAGGGTCGTCGTGAGGACGTCGCTGCCGGCGCCACCCAGTTCGGCAGGGACGGGCAGGCCCTGGATCCCGAACTTGGCGCATGCCTGCCACGCCTCGCGCGGGAACTCGCCCGCATCGTCGCGCTTCGCCAGATCCTGGTTGAGTTCCCGCCGGGCGAAGTCGGTCGCCGCCTCCATCAGCTCGCGCTGCTCGGCGCTCAGCGAGAAGTCCACTCCGGCCTCCTTGTCCGCATCGGGTTCCTGCGCCGTGCTCTCCGTCGGCCGTGGCTGGCACTCGCGACGGGCCGCCCGATCCGGGACACGGCGGCCGCGGCCGCCCGCCACCTCCCGGCCGGGCGCCGGGCGAGGCGCAGCGCGGCGGCGTGCGCCTGCGCCTCCGCCTGGTCAGTCAGCGGGGCAAGCGGGCCGAAATCCTGGTAGCGGTGCGCGAGCGCCCGGGAGAGCAGGTGGTCGGCCAGCCACGGGTTCTTCGGCAGCACCGGCCCGTGCAGGTAGGTGGCGTACACCTCCCGGTAGCGGGCGCCCTCGGTGCCGTCCTCGCCGTTGTTGCCAGCTCCGGCGAGCACCCGCCCGAGCGGCTTGGCGCCGCTGCCCAGGTAGGTGCGGCCGCTGTGGTTCTCGAACCCGGCAAGCTGGAGCCGCCTGCCGGGGCCCAGATCGCACTCGCACCGCGACGTGCCCGATGAAGCGCGTCGGGCCGCCCTCTGTTACCGCGTCCAGCACGCCGAGTCCCTGAATCGGCGGTCCGTCCGGCGGGGCGTAGTACCGGCCCAGGAGCTGATAGCCGGCGCACACGGCGAGGACGACGGCATCGGCCTCGATCGCCTCCCGCAGCGGGCCGGCCTTCGCCGCGAGGTCCTGTGCCGCCGCGGTCATCTCGCGGTCCTGGCCGCCGTGCATCAGGATCAGGTCGGACTGGGCGAAGTCAGGGACTTCTCCCACGTCGGCCTCGGTCACGCTGTAGCGGATCCCCCGCCAGGCGCAGCGCTGCATGAGGGCGAACAGGTTGCCCCTGTCACCGGCCACGCTGAGCAGCCTCGGGTAGAGATAGCAGATGCGGACCGTTATCGGGGCCGCTGTCATATCGTCACTCCTCCCAGAACGGCGGCACCCACGCGCGTCGCTGCATGATGCTGCGGAGCTCGCGCATGGGGGTGTAGCCAGCGAAGATGTACAGCGACTCGCCTGCCGGCGTCCCGGTCAGCGCCGGTCTAGTGCGGCCGCGCGACCAGGCATGACCTGCGTGATCGCGGGGTCAGCGCCGGCGTACTTGAACCGCAGCGCGACCTCCTCCGCCCTGGTCCCGCTGACGGCCAGGCTCGCCAGCTGCGGCACGAGCTGCTCGAGGTCGACGTCCCAGAGCCAGGCGAAGTCTTCCCCGTCGACCACGGTGTTGCTGTGCGCGGCCAGGACGTGCTTCCGGCCGGGCCGCCGCAGTACCTCCCGCAGGGTGGCGTTGTAGGACGTCGGGTTCTTGACGAAGGCGAGCACCACCTGCCGGTCGCCCGCCCGGATCTCCTCCAGGCGGCCGAACGCCGGGCGCAGGCCGGCCATGGCGCGCCGCGCCTGGGCAGGCTCCAGCGGCCGCGGAAGTGCCAGCGCCGTCGCGCAGGCGAGCGCGGCGGCCGCGTTGTAGACGTTGTGCACGCCCGGGCAGCGGCACCTGCAGCGCAAAGGTTCCCGCCGGCGTCTCGACGGTGATCTCGGATCCCGCATCCGGCGACGGCCGGACCGCGGTCACCGCGATGTCCAGGTCCGGCCGGGCGTTCCCGCACTCCGGGCACCGGTAGTCCCCCAGGTGGGACAGGTACACGGCGCCGGTAGCTCAGCGGGTGCTGGCAGCGCACGCAGCGGATGGTGTCCGCGGCATGCTCGGGCACCTGCGCGCCGGCGCTGTCGGTCCTGGATGCCGAAGTACAGGCGGCGGGCCGTGCGTCCGGGCGCGAGGCTGGCCACCAGCGGATCGTCGCGCGTTGAGCATCACCGTGGCGGACGCGGGCAGCGCCTCGATCACCGCCTCCAGCCCCTTGGCCATCGAGTACAGCTCCCCGAAGCGGTCCAGCTGATCACGGAAGATGTTCGTGACCAGGAACGTGTCCGGCCGCACCTGCGGGCGTCACCAGCCGCACCGTCGCCTCGTCGACCTCCAGCAGGAGCAGTTGCGCGTCCATCCGGCCGCGCAGGTCCGTCCCCCGCACGGCGGCCGAGATCACTCCCTGCAGCAGGTTGGAGCCAGACCGGTTCTGGGTGACCTGGAGGCCGCCGGCGTGTGCCAGCGCGGCGAGCATCCGGCAGGTCGTCGTCTTGCCGTTGCTCCCGGTGACGACCACCTTGCGGGCATCGCTCGCGGCTGCGACCTTCTCCAGGACGTGGGGATCGATCCGGCGGGCAACGCTGCCGGGGAAGCTCGTCCCGCCGCCGACCCGCAGCACCCTGGACGCGGTCCCCGCCGCCTTGCCTGCCGCCAGCGCGAGCGCCAAGCGTGCCTGCTCCGGCGGGACGGTGGCTCTGTCCTGCCAGGGCACGTCGGAGGGGCGCTATTCACGACGCGCATCTGCGTCACTCCTCAGCCGCGGCCGCGGGCATCGGCGCCGGCATCGTCGGTCCTCGGCCGGCTGCGGCGCGCGGCCGGGCACAGGCGCTGCCCGGCATCCCTGACGGCGTCCACGATGGCCTGCACGTGCCCTTCGTCGAGGGCGTAGTGCAGGGCGCAGGACCGCAGTGCGAAACGGCCGCGGATGTCCGTGCCGGCCAGGAACGCCCGCCCGCCGACCTGGAGGTCCGCCATGATCGCCTGGTTCAGCTGATTCAGGCTCTGGTCGTCGCGCAGGCTTGCCGGCACGTAGCGGAAGCACACCGCGGTGAGCGGCCCGGCCGCCAGCAGCTCCAGGTCGGGGCTGGCCTCGATGACCTCCTCCAGGTAACGCGCCAGGTCGATGTGCCGCCGGACGTGATCCGCCAGCCCGGCCTTCCCGGCCTGCTGGATGTTCCAGAAGGTCTTCAGCGCCCGCCCGGAATCCCTGGTTTGCTCGGCGCTGCGATGGGAGTACCAGACATCACCGGCGAACCCCTGTCCCGGCGGGAGGCTCAGATAGGAGGGGATGAGCTTGTAGGTGTCCTGCAGCAGCGAGCCCTGCCGCACGAGAGCGCAGCTGCAGCCGATGGCCACCGCGAGCCACTTGTGCGGGTCGAGCGCGACCGAGTCGGCGCGCTCCAGCCCTGAGTACCAGTCCGCGAGACGGGAGTCGAGCACCCCGAAGCCGCCGTAGGCGCCGTCCACGTGCAGCCAGAGGCCCTCCTGATGGCAGAAGTCGGCGAGCTCATCGAGCGGGTCGATGGCACCGGTCTTCACGCTCCCGGCGTTCGCCGCGACCAGGAAGGGCCGGTGGCCGGCCCGGCGGTCAGCCGCGACCGCCGCCCGCAAGTCGGCCAGGTCCATCCGGAAGTCCTCGCCGACCGCTACCTTGCGCGGAGCGCCGAGCCCGAGCGTGAAGGCAGCCTTCTCCAGGCAGGAATGCCCCTCTGCCGACATGTACATCGTGAGCCGGGGCTGCCCGTGGAGCCCCTCCTCCCGGATGTCCCAGCCGTTGACCCGGGCGCCCCAGTACCGTGCGACCTCCAGGCAATGCCGGTTCGCGTCCGATCCGCCGCCGAGGAGGACCCCGTCGCTCCCGTCCTGCGGGAAAGCCGATGAGCTCCATCAAGCCAGCGGATGACCGCGCGCTCCACGTAGATAGCCGCGTAATTACCGCCGGCGCCGCTCGTGTTGGTAACCGCTGAGGCAAATGCCGCGAGCATGCTCAGCTTGGATGCGGCCGGATCAACAAACGCGGCGAAACACGGATGATTCTGGCCGCGGCCGTATGGCAGCACAAGCCGGAGAAAGTCTTCGATGACGTCCTCGGGAGCTACTCCCTCGGCGGGAATATTCATTTGCTCCAGCTCTCGCCGTACTTCTGCCGGCATGGGCCGGTAAACCGGCTCCTGCGGAAGCTTGTCCAGGTAGGCGGCGAGCGTGTCCACAAGCTGATAGCCCAGGACGCGGAAGGTCGTGTCGTCCATCGAGAACGGCGAGGGAACAGCGCTGTAACCGTCAGCAGGGCAGGCGTCGACCGGAGGGATCTGCCAGTCCCATGGATAGAACTCCGCTCAGTCTGGGAATACAGGGCTCGGGCCCAATATTGGGCGCCGGGGGTCATCCCCCGCCGCCAGCCAGGGCAAACAGAGTCGGCTATTAATGACTTAAGAAAATAAGCGTAATGAACGGCCTAACTCAAGCCTTCCTGGCATACACGATGTGGTTTCATATATTGCCGGGGTGAGTTTTTGTCTCAGCCGTGCATCGGCATCCCTGAGCACAGCCGGGATCATCGCGGCATCCAGTGGCGGCCGCGAACGGCGCGGATGTCCCTTTCCGAGCACCGGGCATAAAGGCACTCGCATCGCTGGCATCGGCGCGCTGGCAAGGCTGGGCCGCGGCGATCGCTCGCGCATCGCCAATTCTCGCAGCAGAGAGGAATGTCCTGGTGAAACTGCAGATCGATGTCGGCCTGTGCCAAGGTAACGGACGCTGCTATGACCTTGCCCCGGACCTTTTCGGTGATGACGAGGAGGGCTACGGGAAGGTGCTTGGCGACGGCGTCGTGGCGCTAGAGAAGGAGGACGATGCCCGCCGCGCGGTGCTCAACTGCCCTGAGCACGCGATCAGGCTCATCGAGGCGACCTGACAATGGCTGTCGATAACCGCTTCGCCCAGGATCACTGGGAGAAGCGCGACAGGGAGTCTCCCGGCAGACGCAACGAGATCGTCACCGGCCCTGTCGCCGACTGGGCGTCCGACTTCTCCCATATGGAGCCGGAGTGGGCGGCCGACCCCTACTCGATCCAGGACGAGCTGCGTCTGCGCTGCCCGATCGCGCACACTAACGCGGTTCGGTGGAGGCTGGCTGCCGACGTCCTATGACGATATCGCCGCAATCGCCCACGACACCGAGCACTTCTCGTCCCGGGCGATCATCATGGGCAACTTCCGGCCGCCACGCGAGCTGGCGCCAATTGGCGGCTCGCCGCCGATCACCTCCGACCCGCCGTTCCACCACGACGCCCGCAAGCTGCTGCTCCCGGCCTTCACGAAGACCGCGGTGAGTACCCTTGAGCCGCCGACCAGGGCGTTCTGCCATTCGCTCATCGACTCCTTCGAGGGGCGGGACGTCGTAGACGCCGCCGCCGAGTACGCACAGCAAATCCCGATGCGCGTCATCGCCGACATGCTCGGCTTCCCTCCCGAGGACGGGCCGCAGTTCCGGGAGTTCGCCAAGAACACGCTCGAGGGCATCAACCTGCCGCCGCAGGAGCGGCTCACCCGGATGTCAGCGCTGTTCTACTACCTGCTTGCCCAAGTTCACGATCATCTCGAGAAGCCGCGCGAGGACCTGACCACGTTCCTGATCAACACAGAGCTGGACGGCCGCAAGCTCGACGTATCGCACGTCGTCGGCACGATGACGCTGCTGCTGATCGCCGGGCACCGACACGACCGCGAGCGCCATCGGCGCCTCGCTGTGGCACCTCGCTAAGAACCCGAAGGATCGTGACCGGCTGGTCGACGAGCCTGGGCTGCTACCACTGGCGATGGAGGAATTCCTGCGCGCCTACGCCCCGGTGACCATGGCGCGGCTGGTGAGGCAGGACGTTGTTTTCCGCGGCGCGGACATGAAGGCAGATGACTGGGTACTGCTGCCGTTCCCGGCGGCCAACCGCGACCCGGCTCAATTCGACCGGGCGGACGAAGTGATTATCGACCGCGACGTGAACAGGCACGCGGCGTTCGGCCTCGGGATCCATCGCTGCGTCGGTTCGCATCTGGCACGGATGGAACTGAGGGTCGCGCTCGAAGTATGGCTGGAGCGGATCCCCAGCTTCTCCCTGGCCGATGCGTCTGCGGTCAGGTGGTCGGTCGGCCAGGTCCGCGGTCCCCATGCGCTTCCGGTCCGCATCCTCCGCGGGCAGTCGCCGACCGCTTAGCGAGGTCCGTCAGAGTGCGCTCATGCCGGCCGGGATTGCCAGGATGTCATCGATCATCTGCTGCGGAACGGTGACGTCGTCGAACCACCGGCCGCCGAAAGGCCGGCGCACCGGAACGATCTGGTCGCTCGAGTAGGCGAGGATCTTGCGGTTGTAGGAACGGATCTCGCTCCGCAGCGCCGGCGGCAGCGTCCCGTCGAGCAGCAGCGCTCTTTCCATCTCCCCAAGGAGCTGCCGCGTCTCGTCGATGGTCTGCAGGATGGCTTTGCAGAACTGGGGTGGCAGGACCCCGTACTCGCCCTTGATCTCGACTAGGCGCGCAATGGCCTCGTAGGAGACGTCCTGCAGCTGGCGCCTGTCCAGCCAGCGTGTCTCATAGTTCAGCCGCCGGTACCACAGCGGCTCCACCATGGCGCGCCGGTGTTCCTCCAGGGTGCGGTGGAAGATACGGTAGCCGTGCTCCGCTGGCTCCTCGAAGAACCGGCACCCAGGGTCAAGGAACGGCACCATCGGGCAGATGAGCGGAAGCGCGGCCCACCCTCCGAACTTGCGTATCAGCCGCTCCGAGTAGGCGACAGTATCCAGAACTGACTGCCGATCCTGGTACGGCATGCCGATGAAAAACCAGATCATAACGCCCTTGACGCCAGCGTCCAGTGCGCGGGGAATCCAGTTCTCCATTTCTTCCATGGTGTAGGTCCCGCGGCCAGCCGCCGCGCTGATCTTCGGGTCGTGGGATTCGGGGGAGAGCATGATGTAAGCGGAAGTTGACTCCCCCATCTTCTTGAGCGTATCGGGGGGCGTGAGATTGAACTGCTCGAAGAAGACGCTGTTGTAGCCGACTTCCTTCACCGCGTCCAGATACTGGTGCATCCGCACCTTGTTCTCGGAATAACACTGAAGCGCATATATTGAGGTGCGTTTCGCCGCTTCCTGCATGGTGCGGAGCTCTTCAACGATGAGGTCGTGGTCCTTCTGGATCAGGGTCTTGTGGACGCCCATGATGTTGCGGTACGCAAAACGTGAGCCGCCGCACCAGCCGCAGTCATGCGCGCACCCGGTGTTAGGCAAGGTCATGATGAGCTTGGAGACCGAGGGTCCGGCGGGTTCGTCGCGGTAATACGACCAGTCATTACGCACGTCGTTGTAGTGGCTGGCTGGCTTGTGCGTGAACCCGGTGGTCTGGACCTCGCCGCCGGTCTTGTAGAGCAGGTTCGGTATGGAGCGGAAGTCACGGCTTCCCCAGCCGGACCTGCCTGACTAGCTCCGTGACCGGCTCGAGGGTGTCGTAGCCCTGAACGACAACGTCGACGCTCGGGTACTCGATGAGCTGGCTGGCATAATACGTGGCCGAGATGCCGCCGAAGATGGTCAGCGCGTCCGGGTGCTCCCGCTTCAGGACGGCTGCGAGCTCAACGGCGCCTTGACATTGCGTCATCCAGTGCAGGTCGAATCCGAAGATCGGCGCTTCCAGGCGGCCTAGCAGCTTCGGAACATCCAAGTCAGGATGCATCAGCATCAGCGAGGCGATGTTCACGATCTTCGTGTCGAATCCGTGGTCAGCCAGGCGCTGCTTGATCGAGAACCAGCCGATGGGGTACATCTCGTAGATCGAGGTGACGTTGACGCTGTCGCTGTCGCTCAGGTAGGCGAACAGCATGTCGTCGCGCTCCCGGAAGTCATAGACGCTGGGGGCGTGGAGCAAAAAGAGATCCGCCTCAAGGTGAGGGGTTATTTGCTGATTCATCGTGGCAGAAGCCCTTATCTCATAGGTCGCG
This sequence comes from uncultured Actinomycetota bacterium, assembly GCA_963808215.1. GTDB lineage: Bacteria > Actinomycetota > Actinomycetes > Streptosporangiales > Streptosporangiaceae > JAJYUU01. Next base: position 49,490 of record CAWEEY010000011.1, on the reverse strand, counting down.
ACGGCAGCCGGGAGGCTTAAGCGGCCATTCCCGGATCTGTCGCCGGTAAAACATCATGACCATTAATGACTTAAGCAAGTACCCGTAATGATGGGGGAATGGCCGACCAGGAGAAAGGTCACCCGACGCAGCTCGGAATGGCTCGGAGTACGAGCGAGCGCGACCCTATTGCTATGGGGCTGCGCCGCTTAGGCAGGCGATAACCGCGTCATCGCTTGTCTGCGAGAAATCCGCGTAAAACTGTCCGATGCCAAAGAAATCGAATGGTGTGTCCACGCACACGAACTCGTCGGCATCGGCGGCGATTCTCGGCTCCCAGCCGGCTGGCGCGACAGGCACGGCGAGCACCACGCGGGCCGCTCCGTGCGCCCGGGCGATCTGGCAGGCTGCGCGGGCGGTGGATCCCGTAGCGATGCCGTCGTCGACCACCAGTGCGATCCGTCCGGTAAGCGGCTCGCGGGGACGACACGCCCGGTAGCGGGCAGCACGGGCGTCTACCTGGGCCTGTTCCCGCGCCTCGATCGCGGCGAGTTCCTTCTCCGTGACCCCGGCCTGGCTGACGACCTCGGGATTGATGACCCGTACCCCGTCCTCGCCCGCCGCGCCCATGCCGAGTTCAGGCTGGAACGGCGCGCCGAGCTTGCGGACGACGATGACGTCCAGCGGCGCGCCAAGTGCTCGGGCGACCTGGGCCGCGACGGGAACGCCTCCCCGTGGCAGGCCCAGGACAACAACAGGCTGGCCGCGCAGGTGCGCCAGCTGCCTGGCAAGCTGCCGGCCCTGCGTCATCACGATCAATGAAAGTCATGACACCCCCTTGCGGCGGTTGTCTTACCGCTAGTCTCTCGCGGTCAGGGTCAGGGGCGTCGACGGCCGCCCTCTGGGGCCGCGGCGACTACGCCTTGCACGTGTAACGGCTCGCAGCGGTCGTGCTTCCGTGACCGGTGTAGCGGGCGGTCAGCGGATACAGGCACAGGGGCCGCGTCTCGGTCACAGCGTTGGTGACGGGATCGGTAGCCGTGCCGGGAATGGAGCTGGGCGCCTTGCCCTTCTCGACCCAGTTCACGAGCGAAGGCAGCGGCCCCTCGGGCAGGGTCGGCGCCGGGCCTGCCGCGCTCGCGCAGTGCTGGGCGCCAGGCGCAAGGAACAGCCTGGCAAAGGACTCGGTCGGACGAGCGCCGCCCATCTTCCGCTCGACTCGCTCGTAGTAGTTGACCGTGCCCTGCGGGAAGATGAGCTGGTCAGCCAGGCCGTGCCAGATGATGATCTTCCCGCCGTCCTTCTCGAAGGCGGACAGGTCCGGGTTGTTCGCGGCAAAGATGTTCGAGAACTCGCTAACGGACCGCTGGAAGAGCTGGTCGAACTGCGCGTAGGTCAGCGTGTGCCAGTTCCATGACGGATTCTGCTGCAGCCACGTCCCCAGCCAGCTGACCGTGATGGGGAACGGCTGACCGTACGTCACCCCGTTGCTCGTAACAGTCGCGGCCAGGCCGGCCAGGCTCGCGCCGCGTTCCAGCCCGTACCAGAGCGGCTTGCCTTGCGCGTCCACAGGGCCTTGCCAGATCTTCGTCATCACGGCAGCGTCCTGCTGCGTGATGACCCCGCATGGCGTAACTACGCCCACTAGCGTGGACGGGTTCCAGTGACACGCTGACGGATTCGTGATGACTCCGCCGGCGGGAGCGCATGCCTGCACGGCCGCGTCCGTGAAGGCTATTTCCTTGCAGGATGACAGGAAGTCGCCAGACTCGTTCATCACCAGCTGGGGCCAGATCTCGGCGGGGATGAACTGCGTCCAGTTGATCGCCGGCGCACCGGCGACGATGCCGTTGTAATCGGCCGGGTACTGCTGGGCCTCTACCAGCCCTTCGCGCCCGCCCGTTGAGCACCCGTTGAAATACGAGAAGCGCAGCGGTGACGGATAGTAGTCCCTGGTCACCGCCTTGCCGACCACAGTCATGTCGTGGATGCCCGCGTAGGCGAAGTCGTGAATCAGCGGCGAGTTGAGTCGTCCGTCCCTGAGCGCCCAGCTGGCGGTCTCCCGATCAGCCAGGGAGACCCCGCAGTCGGTGGCGGCCGCCGCGTAGCCCTCCTGAATGGCAGGCGCCATCTCGTAGTAGTAGGGACCGCAGGAATAGATCGCCCCTCCGACGCCCTGGAAGCGTCCGTTCCAGGACATGGGAAGCCAGACGTCGATGTGGATGGGATTACCGGCCGCGTCGGTCTCGGTGAGAGTGACGTCACAGAAGGAGGGCAGTCCGGTAAGCGGCCCGGTAACCGGCTGCGGGAGCGTTGGCGTGACGGTGCCACTGGTGTTCATGGCAGCAGAATCGACGGTCACGTGGGCCAGGCGCAGGCTCGCCCTGAGATAGGCCACCTTGCATCGCTCTGGAAACGACACGATCGAGGCGGGCTGCTTCACGGCGGGCCGCTGCATTGCCGCGTGCTTGGCGGCGGGCCCTGCGCCACCGGCCTGCTGGCCGGCATGAGCAGTAATCGGCCCGGCGCACCCCGCCAAGGCCAGCGCGGCTAGGGAGGCCAGCGTAGGCACAATCCGTCGAATTTCCCTAATACCGTATGTATGCGAAATTCGTTTCATGGCAGACATCCTGGTCAGAAGGTGCTGACCTGCGAGGCTACCGGACGAATTCCCCTGGACCGGCCCGGCTGAAGCTGGCGGCTGAGCGCCGGCCAGGCCCCGCCGCTGTATTAGCGGTGTCGCCTACTGAGGCAACTCTTCGGCGACGCGGATGATGGTCTTGCCGGGCAGGCGCGGGGCGTCCGGGCCGAACGCAGCGATCGACTCGGATAGTGCGTGCTCGGCGGCGATGGTGGGAACGATGCGTCCGTCGCGCAGCCGGTCGGCCAGTTCGGTGAGCTGGGCGCGGTCGGGTTCGACCACGAAGAAGATCGCCCGTCCGTCCGCTGGCTGGGTTTGCGGGGGACCCGCGATTGTGACCAGCGTGCCACCGGGGCGCAGCAATGCGGTAGAGCGGTCGCCGACGTCGCCCCCCATCACATCGAGGACGACATCGACCTGTCCAGCATCCTCCAGGTTCTGGCTGAAGAGATCGATGAACGTGTCGACGCCCATTCTCTGGGCGGCGTCCCGGTGGGCGGCACGGCCAGTGCCGATCACGCGGGCACCGGCCTGACGGGCGAGCTGGACTGCGATCGTCCCGACAGCGCCTACCGCGCCGTGGATCAGGACCGTCTGCCCGGCCTCGATGCGGGCCTGGACGAACAGCGCCTGCCAGGCGGTCAGTCCGGAGATCGCCGTCGCTAGAGCGGCGGCATGGTCGACCTCGGCGGGCAGCGGCGCGAGGTTGCGGGCCTCGACCGCGACATACTCAGCCAGGGAGCCGTTGCGGGCCCAGTCGGTCAGGCCGAACACCCGCTGCCCCACGGTCAGACCAGTGGTCCCATACCCGAGATCGGCCACGACCCCTGACACTTCGTGGCCCGGCACGCTAGGGGCGCGGTCTCGCCCAGCTCGGTCGGTCCATGTGCCCGGCCAGTCCAGCTCGCCGGGGGTGAACCCGGCCGCATGCACTCGCACGACCACGTCGTTCTCCGCCATGTGCGGGTAGGGCAGCTCCGACAGGGTCAGTCCGGCCAGACCGGCGTCCCTGTCGCTCACAGTGATCGCTTGCACAGCCGTTCCCTCCGGATCGTCCCGCTTGTTGCTTGTGCTCCTCGTTCTGGGTGCATGCACCGGAATGGTTCTGCCTCGGCGGTATCCACCTGTGGCGTCCCCAGTTACATACCCAGCCGCCTGGCGACCGCCGCAGCGAGCGTTCAGGCCGACGCGACGATCGTGATGGCAGTCCAGGCACCGATGCAGATGGTGTCGCCGCTGGTCAGGGGCACTGCCTGACCGACAGGAATCTCGCTGCCGTTGACAATCGTGCCGTTCTCCGATCCCGGGTCCTCGACCGCCCATGATCCGTCCGGCTGGGAAATGAGAATCGCATGCAGGCGCGAGACTCCCGGGTCGGTTGGCGGGCCCGTCAGATCGATTTCCGGGGCGACCTCTCGTGAGACGCTCCTTCGGCCAACCCGCAGGCGCGAGCCAGCCAGCTGGAATCTCCGCTCTGGCCAGTCGGCAGGAAACGCGACGTCCTTCGACTCAACCGCACCCCGGGCCATGACCGAGTCGTAGTACGGACGGCTGGCGCTGACAGTTGCCGTCCAGGCGGTGTTCCGCATGCGGACCGGCCCGGTCGCGTACCCGCATGCCTCACAGAAGCGTTCCAGTCCAGGCGCACCGCACTGCGGACACACAGAAGGTGCCGGGGGAGGCGCCTTGACGGCCGCGGCCGCAGGCTCCGCACTGCCCGGCCGCGAGGCCGGTGCATCGATCCGGATGCCGCACATGTCGCAGTAGTCCGCAGCGCTTGACTCATGACCGTCAGGGCATCGTGCCACCAATGGCCTCCGTGTTACTTCTTGACCCGGACTGTCTTCGTCGATCTGGTGTCGAGCGCCATCTCGTCCTCGTCCACAACCCTGGGCTTTAGCCTGACGGTGCCAGTCACCGGGTCGATAACGTCGACAACCTTGGCCAGGAGGTCAGCGGTGTTCTGGTTGCCAGACTCGTGGGCTAGCGCCACGGCCCGGCCCAGCTTGGCCTCCGCAGTCGCGCTGTCGCCGACCTTATGGGCTTCCAGGCCATCCTGGATCGCCTGAGCAAGCTCGGCCTGGCCAGCGTAATGAGCAACATGCCTGTTGATCCGGGTCGAGAGTGCCTCCTCGTCGGTCCAGATCGCCCGGACTTTACCCTGGCCCAGGGTCTGCGTGGCGGCGTCCGTGCTGACCACCAGGCTGACGCGGGCGGCCAGCACCTCCGTGCCGACCACAGCCGGCTGCACCTCAACACAGATGTGGTAATCGCGGCTCTCGGCTCCCCATGCGCCGGTTGGGTAGTCACCGGCCTGCGGCGTTACCTGGACCCGCCTGGTGGTGAGATCCTCGACCGTAGGCGCGACTTGCTTGACGAAACGGAGCGTGGCGTGCTGCGGCGTCCAGACCCGCAATGCCACGTCAGCCACCTCCTTGCCCATCGAGGCCTGCATCATTGCCTCGAAGTCGGCGGCGAGCCCGGCGGCATCGGGCACTATGTCGACGCCGCCAAGCAGCGCGGTAGAGATCTTGCGCAGCTCGTCGACCGCCCAGTCAGTGCCGACGCCCCGGCAGTCGCAGCTGAAGACTCCCTCACATCGCTTGATCTCGGCCTCGAGCTGTCCTCGACGTTGCCCGTTCCGGCCATCGGTGAGCAGGATGGTGTGCCGCAGGGAGTGGTCGCCGGTTTCGAACACCTCGCGCGCCAGTTTCAGCCATTCCCCTATGGCGGTCCCGCCGCCTGGCCGGAGGCGTGCCAGCGAGTTCTTGGCAGCTTCCCTCGTCCCGCTGCCTGCGACAGCGAGGGGGCCATCCAGTGGGTAGACAAGGGATGCAGCACTATTACCCGATATCACCGCGAATGCGACACCGTCCCTGATGGCATCAATGGCCGCGGCTGTCGCCTGGCGGGCCTGGGTCATCTTTGACGCGGGTGCGCCCATCGACCCGGAACAGTCGACGATGATGATCTCTGCAGCGGCATGGGAAGCAGCCCGCGGCTCGGTGGGGGCCGAGCCTGTCGACGTCACGGTCACGATCGCGTTGACCTCGCGCGCGCCCTCAGGCAAGTACTCGTTCTGGAAGACCTCGGCAATGAACTCGGGCGGGCTCATCGTGGCATGCTCCTTCTAACGTGCTACGGCGCCGTTTTCGCGCGGCGGGAAGGCGATGAGGACGACGGTGACGTTGTCCTGCCCGCCGGCCTCAACGGCGAATGCGAGCAGATCAGTGGTTGCGCCCGGCAGGTCGCTAGACGATTTTGGTAGGGCAAGGCGGGCCAGGCCGTCGGCTTCCGGCTGGTAATTCCAGAGACCGTCGGTGCACAACAGCAGGACCCCCGGAGCGTGCGGCTGGAACGTCGCGACGTGGGGCTCGTGAGCTTCCGCGTCCGCCCCGAGCCACCTGGTGACGACATGCGCGTGCGGCGAGGTGATCGCGTCTGCTGCAGACAGCGCTCCGGCCGCCATCAGCTCAGTGGCGAGCGAGTCATCCTGGGTGAGCAACCGACCGCCGGGGCCGCGATCTGCCGGCAGCCAGTACGCCCGGCTATCACCGATCCAGCCGACTGCTACTGCGTCGGCCGTGACGACGCCGGACACGATCGTCGCAGCAGGCGCGTTCAAGTACGGGCCGGCCAGGTCGCTGACGGCCGTGTCAGCCGCCAGCATTGCCGTCGTCAGCGCCTCGCCTGCTGTTGTGCCTGCCCGCAGCTCCACTGTGAGGACACGCAGCGCCGCCTCCGTCCCGGCGAGCGAGGCTTCGTCTGGCCGGGCTGAGGTGGAGACCCCGTCGCAGACAACAGCCAGCGCGGCCGTGCCAGTCGGAGTCTCGGTTAGCGCGAGCCCCATCGCGTCCTCATTGCGGAAATGGCGGCGCCCGCGATCAGTGACTCCAGCTAGCGCGCCGAGGTTGATCTCGACGTGATCGCGGCCCGAGGCGGTCTTCCGCCCGCACTGTTCGCAGTAACCGTCGGCGGTGATCTGCGCCGACCCGCAGTCGGAGCACATGCTGGCTGTCGCCGATCCGGTGCTGACCGCCGCAGCGGAAAGCTCCCCGCCGCACTTCTCGCAGAAGTTATCGGCGCGGCTGACCTCCGCACCGCATTCAGGACATCTGTTGCCGCGTTGCTGTGTCATCAGGTCAGCGTCCGCGGCCGGACGTCGTTGGCCAGATCGATGAGTGCATACCGGCCAGGCTGGGTAGCGGACAAGCGGGCCAGCGCCCGGTAAGTGCGTTCCAGCCCCAGCCTGAGTCCTTTATCAGTCGGCTCGCAGTCGAGCAGTCGGCCATTACTTCGAGGCACTCCCTCCTGCAGCAGGCTCAGCCCTGCGTTCAGGACTTCGGCAGCCAGCGTGTGTCGCGTCGAAGCGTCAAGCTGCAGCCGCTCGAGCCTGCTGCCGGCATCGCTCAGCTCAGCAGCCGACAGACTAGCTGGACCGGACCGGGACAGCCGGGCTCGGATCGCGGCTATTTGCGCGGCGAGATAGTAGGTCGAGGTCTGCGGAACCGTGCCCAGAACGTCGACGGCGGCAGCGACATCACCCGCGGCTAGCCGGACACGGGCCAGCCCGAAGGCGGCACTGACATGCGTCCTGTCGGTCGTCCAGACGGTCCCGAAGTATCTCGCGGCCACACCAGTCTCCCCGGTGGCCTCGGCCGTGAGCCCCAGTGCGAGCTGTGGCGCAAGCTCACCGGGCAGGACGTCGAACACGACGTCGAATGCATCCAGGGCGGCTTCGATGCGCCCGGCCAGCAGCTCGACGAGCCCCTGATACCAGGTGACGCGCCAGTCACCGAGGCCGCGTCCGATCAGCTCGGTGAGCGGCCAGCGCGCGCCTGCCAGATCTCCCATGGAGATCCGGGCTCGGGCCAGGGCGAGGTACGCCTCCGCTCCGTCGGCCAGCCCGCCTGCGGTCCCTGGCGCAATTGCTTGCTGCAGGGCATCAGCCAGTTGGTCAGGTGCGAGGGTGCCCAGCGTTGCGAGGTAACCGGCCGCCGCGTCGCTGCTATCGACGAGCGGCACCGGCAAGCCGGCCACTATCTCCTCGCTACCAGGAGACGCGGATGACGCGGCACCGTCGGCCGCCGCGACTGCGCCGATGGCCCGCAACTCGGGAGTGAACCTGGTGCTGAACGCCGGGCGAGGCGTTCCGTCGGCAGCGGACAGGACCTCCCGCAGTACGCCTGTCATCTGCACAGCCATGTCGGCCGCTGAGGTGAACCTGCGCCGCGGGTCGGCATCGGTGGCGCGGCGCAGCAGCCGGTAGAACGATTCGTGCTCGGCCAGCACAGGCACCTGTTCCGGGTCCGGCAAGCGGTGCTGGTATGCGCCGGTGTAGCCAGAGAACTCGAAGCTCAGCACGGCGAGCGCGCGTCCGACCGTGTACAGGTCTGAGGAGGGTGATGGCCCGACGGCGGCGATCTCCGGCGCCTGATAGCCAACGGTCCCGTAGATAGGGCTGTCGTCGTCATCCATGCGCCGCACGCCGCCGAGGTCGATGAGCTTCAGCTGCTCCTCGACCTGGATCATGTTGTCCGGCTTGAAGTCGCAGTACAGAAGTCCTAGCCGGTGCAGGTAACCGAGGGCGGGCAGCACCTCGATCGCGTATGCCAGGGCGTGAGCTACCGGCACGGATTCCCGATCCTTGCGGCGCTCTAGGACGATCTGGCGCAGCGACTGACCGCCGACGTACTCCATGACGATGTAGCCGGTCGGGTCGCCGGTACGGCTATCGGGATGCTGCACGAAGTTATAGATCCGGACGATGCTGGGATGCTCGACCTCCGCCAGGAAGCGCCGCTCCGCGACGGCGGCTGCCTGGGCGTCGGAGTCACCTGAGTTGAGCAGGCCCTTGAGCACGACCCACCGATCGCTGACGTTGCGGTCTCTGGCGAGATAGACCCAGCCGAGTCCGCCGTGCGCCAGGCAGCCGAGCACTTCATACTGACCGGCAACCAGTTCGCCCGGGCTGAGCCGTGGCTCGAATGAGAAACGGGTGCCGCAGTTCTTGCAGAAACCCTCGGCCCGTCCAGGGGTTCCGGCGCTGCGCCGTCCGACTGCCTCCCCGCAACTGCCGCAGAACCGCCTGCCCTCAGGGACCTGCGGATCCGCCATGATCGCCCCAGCCGGGTCGCTCGCGCGGATGGGAGGGATCTCGACGAGGCCGGCGCCGAGCTGACCGCGTCGCGAGTCGGCGGACCGACGAGGCGGCGCGGTGCCGCGCAAGGCGCCAGGCGCCGGAGCTACCCCGCAGATGTCGCAATAGCCGTCCTCGATCGTGCCTGCGCATTGCGGCTGCGCGCACGCCAGAGCTGTCACGATGCCCTCCCCTGTAGCGCTATCACGGCGTCCTGGTAGGTACCTACGGCGTCGTCCGCAGCGGTCAGATCACACGGCGCGGTCCACAGCAAATCGCGAGCGGCCTGGTAAAGGTCTGTCAGGAGCGCATCCTCGGCCGCCCCGAGCCGGTTAGCTTTGGCCCGATAGGCGTCCAGCAGTCCGCGCAGTTCGGCCCGCCGATGCAGTGGCGCCTGGACAGCCATACCGGCCGTTCCCCACTGCTCGGCTGCGGCCTTCGCGGCCTGCTCGATCGCGCTCAGGTCTGCCGCCAGTTGCTGCCATCGGCCTGCAGACCTGACCGCGTCCAGCCCCGCTAGCCGTTCGGCTAGTGCCGAGGTCCCGTCCGGAAGCGCGGGAAGCTGGACGGCAACAACCTTGTCCGCGGCCTCCTCATAGGCGGTACGTGCGTCCTGCTCGCGGGCACGCGCGTCGGCCACTGCGCGGCTCACCTCGGTGATGCGCCGATCGGCGTCTTTGACGAGCCGGGAAATCTCGCTCATCCTCGCGGCCACAGCCTGCGCTTTGTGAAGCAGATTGTCCGGCCCGGTGAGATCCACGCCGTCGTCATGCCAGAGCGACAGCGGGTCGGTGGTCAGCAGATCCCGCATGCCGCGCAGGTCGGCATCCGCACCTCGCCCGGCGCCGCTTAGTGCATCGTCGACGATATCGTCTGCCTGCCGGATTGCCTGGCCCAGCAGGGATGCGACCTGTTCCAGCCGGTCCGAGACTTCGTTCCAGACGCTCTCCGCGGCGGATGTAACGTCGGTAATCCGGCTGAACGCCCCCGTCATCCGCTGCACGGCCGCGGTAAGTGTTACGAGTTCCTCAGGTTCGCCGCTGGCGGTTAGCTGACGCTGCGCCAGCGGCACATGCTCACCCTTCAGCGGCACCGACGGTCCGGTCAGCAGGGCTGTCAGGTCGGCCGCGAGCCCCCTGGCGGGACGGCGCTTGCCCTCCAGAAGCTCGGCCGCCCGCCCGACGACTGCTGAATACGCAGTGAAGACTTCCCACAGCCACGCCAGGTCGGCGGATGCGGCGTGCCAGCGCACTTTCGTCGTGCCGGCCAGGCTGGCCCCGGACAGCAGCCGCTTACCGAAGCTGGCGTCCAGCTCGAACAGGTTCGCCTGGATCCGATCTCGCTCCGCGATCCGCTCGTCGACTAGTCCGGCTGCCTCCGCTTGGGTGAGTAGCGCAGCCACGGTCAGTCCCGGTAATGAGCGGCTGGCGGGGCGGGCGCCGGTGTGCCGATCCAGCGTCGATAGCTGGCAGCCCACTGACCATCGGCGCGCATCTTAGCTAGCACGGCATTGACGAAACGCACAAAGTCTGGGTGCTGCTTAGAGATCGCCAGGCCGTATGGCTCGCTACTCAGGGCCGGGCCCATGGTCTCGGTGTAGGGATCCTGTGCCTCGAGCCCGGAAAGGATCGAGTCGTCGGTCGAGATCGCGGCGACTTTCCCTTGCTGTAGCAGCACCAGGCAGTCCGTCCAGTACGGCACGGCCACGGGGACGCCGTAAGCCTGCGCGCTTGGGTAAAGGTCGCTGTTGAGGTCGGGGCCGAGGCCACTGTTGATAAGTGCGAGCGAAGTAGATCCCGACGTTGCGCAGATCTTCCGACCGTCGAGGTATACCAAGCTCTTTATGCCGGAGTTCCTGAGTACGAGTATCCGCTGGGCAGCGTCAAAGTAGACAGTCGAGAAGTCGACCAGTTGCAGCCGCGCGCAGGTAATGGTCATCGTGTGTGCCACGATGTCGACCTTGCCGGACTGGATCGCCGGGATCCGCTGCGCATCGGAGATCGCGACGAACCTGATCTTGTCTGGGTTACCGAAGATAGCGGTGGCGATCGCGTGCAGCATGTCGATGTCGAACCCCTCGATCTGATCGCTGAAGGGGTTGAGGTAACCGAAGTGGTAGGTGCTTTGATCAACGCCGGCGATCAGGTAGCCGCGCGCCCGGATCTTCGCCATGTATGAGCCCGGAGTAACCGTTGGCGGGCCGAGAGGTCGCAGGCTGGCCGTCGGGTCGCAGGTAAGCGCAACTCGTGCCGCGGGCCTCTGCTGAGTGGCTAGCCGTGCCTGGCCGTCTTTGGTGACTGGGGCTCCATCCGCACGCCCGCCGGTCGATGCAAGCCAGGCTAGCGTCGCCAGAAGGGCCGCGGCAGCAGCGATGATCACGGCGACGGGCCGCCTTGCCGCGTTCACCGGTACTCCGCCAGGCGGCGAGAGATTCCCCAGGCGCAGCCGGCGGCTGTCACGACGGCAAGTGCGATCATTCCCGCTTCCAGCCCGGCAAGGTCGTTCTGCCCGGCCCTAGCGGCAGTCTGGAAGTAGGCCTGGTCTGCGCGGATCCCGAGGATCAGATCTCTGTCCAGCCTGACGAAACGGCCGCCGCCATCAACAGGACTCTTGCCCAGGGCGAGTGTCACTGCGGCCGTGTAGCTGCCGCTGTCGTCCAGCGACCGCACGACGTGGTGCGCCTCGAACCAGGCGGGCCCGTCGATCTCAGCAGCTACTGCCAGTCCGCCGCCTGGACTGTGCGCCGCAGCTGTGGCCGCGGTCGTGAGCAGAGTGTTTGGCCCCGGACCGAGCCGTCGCTGCAGTGACACGAAGTCCTGCTGGAAAGAATCGTCACCACTTCGGTCGATCAGCGTGAGGCTCTCGTCCGCGTGCGCCTGCAGTGCTGCAATGTCCGCCCGTGCGAGCGCCTCCACCGGGGCTGAACCGTTGTCGCGGGCGGTTGCCAGGTGCGAGCCGGCGATGGCGAGCGCGCTGATGAGCCAGATGAGCGACGCCAGGCCCGCGGCCGAGGCCAGCAGCAAGCCGGGATTCACCATCCGGCGGGTACGCCGGGCGAGCCAGCGCTGGCTGAGCAACAGAACGAGCGCTGCGATCACGGCAACAACCGCGGCCATGTACGGCACGGCTGTAGCTTGCTGATCAGCAGCAGCGAGCTGCGCGTTCTCTTGCGCGTACAGGTCACGAGCGGCTGGCAGCAAGGTGGCCCGCATAAGCGCTGATGCCTCCCGCAAGTACGCCGCGCCTAGTGGCAGGCCGAGCCGGTTGTCGGCACGGGCCGTCTCTACCAGCCCGCTGTAAACGGGCAGGCCTGCGGCCAGGGTGGCGAGCCGCGATGCCGCGACGGTATGCCCGGCCGCCGCAGTAGCCGCTTCCAGTTCACGCGCAGCCTGCCCGATGTCCGACTGGTACCGCTGGCGCAAGCTGAGCGGCTCAAGGCCACCAGACAGAAACGCGGCCGCCTCGGTCGCGTCAGCATCCGACAGTGCGCGGTAGATCCGCTGCGCGTCCAGGCTGAGGGGCTCGCTGACGGTCACTACATTGCTTGCCGACGACGCGTGACTCGAGACGGTCAACGCGGCCACGGCACCCCAGAGCAACGAGAGCATGATCAAGCCGAGCAGCAGCATGCGCAGCTTGGCTGGCGTCGTGCCGAGATCGATGGCCCGGCCGGTCTTGCCGAGAGCCAGCCGCGGCCGCGCAGTCGTCGGCAGCGGGAGGAGGGCATCGCCCGCTGTCATTCAGGCCTCAACGATCCGGTTCCCGGCATCACTGCCAGGCGCGCCTCAATGTTCGTGACGGTGCCACACATCCGAATCGGCTGTTGCATCTCGGTCATGTCGTTCCTCTCCTCGATTGCGCGTGACGGCGGCGGCCGGGCCCGTAGCGGCCCGCGTCCAGATCGGATCTCACTCTGGCCGTAAGCGATGCACTGCACCACACGGCTCCGCCCACGGAATCGCGCACGGCAATCGTTTGTGCTAAGGGCCTTTGTGGCGCTGGTTCGCTGGCGGCCTGGGCCGTCAAGCCGATCAGCCAGATCCCGGTGATGACGCTCCCGTCAGTGGCGGCGGCGGCCGTCATGGCGTCGATCAGCTTTCGGAGCCCGACTTCGTAGGCGAGTGGCTGGTGGTCGATGCGGGGATACCAGCGCACTGCGTCGGCGGGGACTTCAGTAGCCATGGCGTCCCTGGCCACCAGCACTTCGGAGATCTTCGCTCGCCCGCGGGCTGCTGCGACGAACGTCGTGCGCGCCGATCCTCCGATGGCCAGGGCATCGGCGAGCAGAAGAGCTGTGTCTTTGCGAGCCGTGCGGCTGATGCCGCGTTCAAGATCACTGATCGACCTCGGGCTCAGGCCTGCTGCGTGCGCGAGCTCTTCCTGGGTCATGCGCGCTTCGGCGCGAAGTCGTTTCAGCAGTAAGGCGAAGGTAGGTGCGGGCTGGTCAGCTGGCGACTCGCCGATCATGGCGGCCTCCCACTAATAGTGGCCACGACGAATTGCGGGGTGCGGCCGCTAGGGCCGGACACGTCCGGGGGGAGGCTGACGACTACGTGCTGTCGACGTTGACGATCTCGCCGCCTGTGGCTGATCTGGCATTGCGTCAATGGCGGGTAGTCGATGAGGACCTGGCGCTGTGACTCGTCGCCGATAGCTGCTTTGGCTCCGTTGCCCTTGCTAGACTGAATAGTAGATGAGTTGCTGAGTAAGTCAACAGGTAATTAACTGATACGTACAAGTGGAAGAGACGTGGCAACCCCCAAGTACCAGTTCATCGCCGATGACCTGCGGGACCGGCTGGCCAACGGCAGTCTGCCGCTTGAGCGGGACGGGACCGGCAGGCTCTCCAAACTGCCCGGAGAGAAGGACCTCGCCGACGAGTACAACGCGTCGCGGAGCACCATCCGGCTTGCCCTTCAGGAGCTGGTCAACCAGGGACTGCTGGAGACGCGGCATGGGCTAGGCACCTACCTTCTCGAGCGGCAGCCGCCGCGTGCCGTACCGCTTGACCAGGAGGAGGAGTGGCGGGCCGGTGAGCACGCTGAGTTTGCCCTGAAGCCTGCGGGGGAACGCTGCAGGCAACCAGACGACGGCAAGATTCCAGGCCGAGACCGTGCGCGCACCCGCCGACGTGGCCAGCCAGCTAGGCATCGCCGAGGGAGACCAGGTAGTGCTGCGCCGGTCGCGCCAGCACATCGACAGCAAGCCCTGGTGCCTGGTCGTTTCGTACTATCCGATGGACATTGCGAGCGGCACCGAGCTGGAGACTGCCAGACGGCTCGGCGCCAGCAGCAGCCAGGTGCTCGCCGACCTGGAACACGAGGTTGTCCGGTACGCCGACAGCATCTCTGCGCGCATGCCCGACCCGATCGAGGCCGGATTCTTCCGGTCACCCGGCGTCATCCCGGTCCTTGTCGCGAGCCGGACCGCATACGACCGGCGGAGGCCAGTCCGCCTGAGCAGGTACATCTTCCGCGCCGACCAGGTCCAGCTCGTGACCGAGAGACCGGTGCGCAAGCTCGGCTGACGAAGGTCAGGCCTTACCGCTGACTGCCGGCGCGTGCTTCCTGACTGGCGTCGGCGGCGCGTCTGTCAGTCTGCGTGGAGCGCCGCGGGCAGTTGGTCAAGCGGGTCAGGCAGCGAGGGCCCTGGCGTCTGCAGCCGCACGCTGACAAGCTGTCCATTCCACGTTGCTGGCGGGCGGTAGCGGACGGAGACGGGCAGGCCGCTATCCATACCAAGCCGCAGACCAGCGCCGCCGTGCTGGAACGTGGCGGGGAGACCGCCCGCGAAAGTTACGCCGGCCCACCGTGGTGTCACCGTGCAGCAGGCAGAAGGTACCGGCGTCCCCGCTGGCGTCGTAAGCCACGGCGAGATCCTGCGGCCCCGGCGGCAGCAACCGGTCGGCGATCACTTCAAGCATTTCGCCGGCTCGCGAGAACGCGAAGGTCAGCCTGCCGTCGGCCATGAAGAGCGCGAATCCGCCATTCCAGTCTCCGAGGGCAAACAGAACGCCGGCCGGGTCGTCGGCAACTGTCACGCGCACGGTGAACCGGAACCCGGCGAAGAGCAACGGAAGCGACTCGTCGCAGACCGGCCCCGCGCCCGGACGGAACGTCCGGTCACTGCCTGCCGGATAGTCGGGGCCGATGATGGCGCCGAGCCGCCCGGTCAACGTGTCATCGATAGGCAGCACGTGATTGCGCTGCGCTTCGGCGAGCCACCTTTGCTCCAGGTCAGTCACCACCAGCGGATGTGAACTTGCCACGTCCGTCGCCTCGGAGAAGTCGCTGTCCAGGTCGAACAGCTCCCATCGGTCGTCGGCGAAGCGCCGACTGCCGATGGCTAGTTGTTCCTCGTCAAGCACGCCGGTCGAGATGTGGTTGGTCGTCGCTTTCCACTGCCCGTGGATGATCGATCGGGAACCAAGCATCTCGAAGTACTGAGTGTCGCGCCCAGGCGCCGTCCGATCGGCGAATGTCGCCCGGATGCTCGCACCGTCAACTTCCTGCTGGACGATCCCGTCGATCTCGTCAGGCAGCTCGATCCCGGCTGCCTCGAGAACCGTCGGGAACAGATCGTTGACGTGCACGAAGGCCGAGCGGATCTCTCCGCTGGTGCGGATAGCCGCTGGCCAGTGCACGATGAGGGGCGTGCGTGTGCCGCCGAGCCACGTGTAGCGCTTCCAGAGCCGGAATGGAGTGTTGCCCGCCCATGCCCAGCCCCACGAATAGTGGTTGTAGGCGCGCAGGCCGCCCCAGTCGTCGTAGCTGGTCAGGTTGTCGGCGGCGCGTTCGCGAATGCCGGCGGCGAAGCGATGCTCGTTGACGCTGCCCAGAGCGCCGCCCTCAGCACTGGCACCGTTGTCGGAGAAGGCAAGGATCAGGGTGTTGTCCAGCTGGCCGCTGCTCTCCAGGTGCGCGATCAGCCGGCCGATCTGCGCATCGGCGTGGGTGAGGAAGCCCGCGAAGACTTCCATCTGCCTGGCATACATGCGTCGCTCGTCGGCACCGAGCTGATTCCAGGCCGACACCCACTGTGGTCGGGGCGTCAGCGTCGTACCGGCCGGGACGATGCCGGCGGCCTGCTGACGACGGAAGACCTCCAGGCGCCAGTCGTCCCAACCCCGATCGAACTGCCCGCGGTATGCATCGGCCCACTCAGCCGCCACATGATGCGGAGCGTGGGCGGCACCCAGCGCGAAATACAGGAAGAAGGGCTTTCCAGGCGCCGCGTACTGCTGGTCGGCCAGAAAGCGGATGGCCGTGCTGGCGAGATCCTCCGACAAGTGGTATCCGTCCCAGGGCCCGGCTGGAGGCTCCACGTAGTGATTGTCGGCTACTAGATTCGGCGCCCAGTGATTAGTGTCGCCTTGCAGGAACCCGTAGTACCGCTCAAAGCCCACTCCGAGCGGCCACTGGCTGAACGGGCCCGCTGCCGAGCGCTCGAAGCGCGGAGTGAGGTGCCACTTTCCCACCGCCAGGGTGGAGTACCCAGCGTCCCGCAGGAGCCGCGGCAGAGCCGCAGCCGACCGCGGCAGCCGCGCGGTGTAGCCAGGGTAAGCCAACGGGATGTCGGCCAGGAATCCCATTCCAACGGCATGATGATTCCGGCCGGTGAGGAAACAGGCTCTGCTGGGCGAGCACAGCGCGGTCACGTGGAACCGGTTGTAGCGCAGCCCGTCGCGCGCCAGCAGGTCCAGGTGTGGCGTCGAGATATCCGACCCGAAGCTGCTGAGTTGCGCGAAGCCAACGTCGTCAAGCACGACAGCAACGACATTCGGCGCGCCCGCTGGCGGCCGCGACCGGGCAAACACCTGCCGGCTTGCCCCAGTCACCGTCAAGTCAGGAACTGGCATTCTGCTCACGACGATCTTCTATCGTGGCTGGCTCACCAGCGCAAGGAGGGCGTCTGCCGCCAGCACGAGCTCGGCCCTAACGCCTGCCGCTCAGCCTGGGAGATCTTTCAGCGGTTGATACGCGCTCTAACGCAGCTGTGGCGCTCCCGAGCGGCAGCCTAGAGCCGCTCGGGAGCGCTGACGCCGAGCAGCTCGAGGCCATTTGCAAGCACGATCCGTGAGGCGTCGGCCAGCCAGAGCCTGGCCCGCCCGAGATCGTCGATCGGCCCGTTGTCGCGGGGCAGGATGCGGCAGGAATCGTGGAAGCGGTGGTAGGTCGCAGAAAGGCCTTCCAGGTACCGCGCCACGCGGTGTGGCTGGCGCAGCTCCGCAGCGGTGGAGACCACGCCGGGAAAGGCAGTCAACGCCTTCAGCAGATCGTTCTCCCAGGTGTTTGAGAGCAGACTGGCGTCGTACTGGGTACCACGGCTGATACCGGCTTCAGCGGCCTTTCTGTCCAGGGAGGCAATCCTGGCGTGCGCATATTGCACGTAGTAGACGGGGTTGTCGTTACTGCGCCGCGTCCATATATCGAGGTCGAGAACGATCGGTGAGTCCAGCGAGTACCTCGCCAGGGCGTAGCGGGTGGCGTCCACGCCTATTGCGCCGACGATGTCGCTGAGCGTGACGATGGTCCCGGCCCGCTTGGACATACGGACTTGCTGGCCACCCTGGACGAGGCTTACCAGCTGTCCGATGAGGATCTCGAGCGTCTGATCAGGGTCGTCGCCGAAGCACTCAGCTATAGCGCGCATCCGGCCGACGTAGCCGTGGTGATCAGCGCCGAGCACGATGATGATCTTGTTGAAGCCGCGACCCCGTTTGTCCAGGTAGTAGGCGCAGTCAGCGGCGAAATAGGTGAACTCGCCGTTGGCACGGACGAATACCCGGTCTTTATCGTCGCCAAATCGCGTGGTGCGGACCCAGGTGGCGTCGTCCGCCTCGTAGACGTGGCCCGACTGCCTCAGTTTTTCCAGTGCGGCGCCGAGTTCACCTCGGTCGCGTAGGTCCTTCTCGGCAAAGTAGACATCGAAACGTACGCCGAAATTAGCCAGGGATTCCTTGATCTCAGCAAACATCAAGGCCACGCCCTCAGACCGGAAGATGTCCGTCGCTTCGGTGTCGGGCAGGCCGAGTACGTCGGGGTGATTCTTGACGATGGTCTCGGCGATCTCATTGATGTAGTCGCCGATATAGCCATCGTGCGGCACTGGCTGATGGCGCGCGGCTGCCAGCAGCGAGCTGGCGAATCTGCCTATCTGCGCGCCGGCGTCATTGAAGTAATACTCCGCGGTTACCCCGGCACCCTGCGCACGGAGCAACCGGACCAGCGCATCACCAACAGCAGCCCACCGCACGCCGCCGATGTGGACCGGGCCGGTCGGGTTGGCCGAAACGAACTCAAGGTTCACTCGCTGGCCGGCCAGCCTGGTCCCGGACCCGTAGCCCTTGCCTTGCTGGACGACCACGCCCGCAATGCTTCCGGCCGCTGCGGCGTGAAGCCGGATGTTCAGGAAACCCGGCCCAGCGATCTCCACGGACTGGATCGCTTCGTTGCCCGTGAGCCTGTCGGCGATGGCCTGAGCCAGCTCACGCGAAGGAACGCCCGCCTTCCTGGCCGCTTGAAGTGCAACTGAGGAGGCATAGTCGCCGTGGGCGGCGATCCTTGGCCGCTCCACGCTCACAATGGCCGGCAGAACTGAGGGATCCAGGCCTCGGTCAGCCAGGGCCGCAACGGCGGCAGCCAGGACGGCTTCAGCGAGCTGCGCGGGGTTCACACGGCAGGATCGTAGTGGGTGCGACCAGCCCCGGCTATCGAGTAGGTCCGGTGCTCAGGGCCGTCAGGTGCGCATGATGGCCGGGCTCGGGAGGGCAGCGCTCCGGCCCGGCCTGGTGGCTTTCTGACCATCACCGACGAGGACTGGATCGCCACCCTCAACCTCGACCTGATGGCCGCCGTCCGAGCGTGCCGCGCCGCGCTGCCCGCCATGCTCGCCGCCGGAACTGGCACAATCGTTACCATCTGCGTGGCTGGGCGCCGGGGGAGTGGCCCAGGCCGTCAGCCAAGCCACTGGCTCCAGGCCCGACGAGGTGGCCAGGCAGGCCGCCAGCCAGACGGTCACCGGCCGCTTCACCGAGCCCGCTGAAGTCGCCGACCTAGTCCTCTTTCTGGCCAGCAGCAGGGCCAGTAACATCACCGGCGCCGACTTCGCCATCGACGGCGGCCTGGTCCCCACGTGGTAGCCCGACAACGACTCTCACGTGGCTGCGCCTGCCTCGGCGGCGCCGCTGGCGGGCAGGTCGATGCTGACCCGCAGTCCGCCTCCTGGGCGGGCGCGCAGGTCCAGCGTGCCGCCGTGCGCATCCGCGATCGCCGCGACGATCGACAGGCCGAGGCCGGAGCCCTTGTCGGATCCGGTCCTGTCGGCGCCGAGCCGGCGGAACGGCTGAGATAGCTCACTGACCTGCTGCTGATCAAGGATCTCGCCGCCGTTCTCCACGATGAGCTGCGCCCGACCGTCGCAGGCGCGCGTCGTGATGGCGACCCACCCTCCGTCGGTGTTGTGGCAGACCGCGTTGTCGATCACGTTCTCCAGCATCCGGCTGAGCAGCGCCTGACTGCCGCTCACCCACACGCCGCCCAGGCCGCTGGCGTCCTGCACGGTGAGATGCATGGCGGCGATGGCCGCCTTCTGGTCCTGCAGCGCGGCGCCCACCATGTACTCAACCGGCAGCACCGCCCGGCCGGGCAGGTGACGGTGCTGCGCCCTGGCAAGGACCAGGAACGCGTCGAGCAGGCCATCGATCCGGTCAAGCTCGGTGCGCAGCCGGTCCGCGAGCGCGATCGTCTGGGGCGGTGCGGGCTCCGGTTTCGCCACCGCGACGTCCAGGCACGCCCGCATCGTGGTCAGCGGCGTGCGGAGTTCATGCGAGGCGTTCGCGACGAACCGGCGCTGGGCCTTGAACGCGCTCTCGAGCCGTTCGAGCAGGCCATCAATGGTGTCTCCGAGTTCTTTCAGCTCGTCAGCTGGGCCGGTCACGGCTAGCCGCTCGTTCAGGTTGTGCGCGGAGATCCGCTGCGCGGCAGCTGTCATCTCACGCAGCGGTCGCAGTGTGCGGCCCGCGACGAACCAGCCCATCAGTACGGACACCACGGTCATGAGTCCGAGTGCGGCGACTCGAGGCGATGATGAGGTTCCGCGAGAAGGCATGCAGCTGGTTGCTCCCGCCCTGAGCGTTCGCTAGTTGTTGCTGAAGCTGCTGGATGCGCGCCTGGGCATTGGCCAGCGCGGACGTCGGGCCAGGATTCGTGGTGGCGGACCTGGCGACTTCCGATGATGAGCGATTAACGGCGAAGCCGCCGGCGATTGCCAGCAGGACGGCACCGGACACGAAGAACAGGACGCCATACAGCGCGGTCAGCCGGAGCCTGACAGTCCTCCTCGGGGCAGGCAGCGCGATCCAGCGGTTTTGGTTCGACCTGGTGCCCCTTTCGTGCTGAACCCGCCATCGGCCTTCTCCTCGCGTCCAGTTCCTCGCTGCACCTACCTGTCGTATCCGCCCAGATAAGCGGGGCCGGTCTCGGGAAGTCCTGATTACAGGATGCCCGGCCGGACCTAACAGCGAGATAACGGGCTTCGTGCGGCCCATGTTAGGGGCGCCTGCGTAGAACCAGGTCACAGCCGATTCAGGCGAGGAGAGGACCTGGACACGTGAGCACGACGATTGAGGTAGCGGGGCTAAGGAAACGCTTCGGCCCGACACTGGCGCTTGACGGGATGTCATTCACCGTCCAGCCGGGCCAGGTGACAGGGTTCGTCGGCCCGAACGGAGCGGGCAAGACCACGACCATGCGGGTGATTCTCGGCCTGGACGCGCCCGATTCGGGCACGGCGCTCGTCGGCGGCCAGCCGTATGCCAGCATCAGACGGCCGATGAGCCGGATTGGCTCGCTCCTGGATGCTGGCGCGCTGCAGCCAAGCCGCAGCGCGCGCAACCACCTGCTCTGGCTGGCCCATTCCCAGGGCCTGACCTCCAAGCGGGTTGACCAGGTCATCGAGGAGGCCGGACTCGAGGGCGTCGCGCGCAGGCGGGCCGGCGGCTATTCGCTTGGCATGCGGCAGCGGCTGGGGATCGCCGCCGCCATGCTGGCCGATCCGTCGGCGATCATGCTGGACGAGCCGTTTAACGGCATGGACCCGGAAGGCATCGTGTGGATGCGCGGCTTCCTGAAGTCGCTGGCCGCACAGGGCCGGGCGGTCCTGGTATCCAGCCACCTGATGAACGAGCTGCAGGACATGGCCGACCACCTAGTGGTCGTCGGCCGCGGCAAGGTGATCGCCGACGCATCGGTATCCAGCCTGCTCGCGGCCGCGTCCGGCGATCGGGTCACGCTGCGGACATCCGCGCGACCGGAGGCAGCGGCGGTGCTCGAATACGCGGGGGCCACCGTCGCTTCCTCCGGTCAGGACGTCCTCACCATCTCAGGGCTGCCCGCTGAGCGGGTGGTAGCGCTGCTGGCCGCGAAGGCAGTGCCGTTCTTCGAGGTATCTGCCCACCGGGCGACGCTGGAGCAGGCCTACATGGAGCTGACCAAGGACGCCGTCGAGTTCCGGCCCGCCGATGCAGGAACGGAGGTTGCACGATGAGCACGGGAACCATCTCCCCAGCGCCGGCCGCTACCAAGTCAGGCGCTGACCGGGCAGGCTTCGGTCACCTGCTGCATGCCGAGTGGACGAAGTTCAGGACTGTGCGCGGCTGGGTGATCGGCATGGTCCTGGCGGCGTTGCTGACGGTGCTGATCGGGCTCCTCACCGTAAGCGGTTCCAACATTGGCTGCCAGAACAGCCCCAACGGCCCGCAACTGAGCGGGAAGGCCTGCCTGCCCTACGTCCCGCATGGGCCGGGCGGCGAAGTCGTGGACGACAGCTTCTACTTCGTGCACCAGCCGCTGACCGGGAATGGCACCATCACCGCGCGGATGACCTCGCTCACCGGCGAGCACGCGAACCTCGGCAATGGGCCGGTGCATGCGACCGGACATGGGCCGGACCTGGTGCCCGGCCTCATGCCATGGTCGAAGGCCGGCATCATCATCAAGCAGAACACCCGCCAGGGGTCTGCGTACGCGGCGATGCTGGTGACTGCCGACTACGGCGTGCGGATGCAGGACAACTACATCCACGACACCGCGGGCCTGCCTGGCAAGGTCACCGCCGCTACTCCGCGCTGGCTGCGGCTGGTCCGGTCAGGCGACACGATCACCGGTTACGACTCCACCGACGGCAGGCACTGGACCGACGTCGGCGTCGCGCAGCTGTCCGGGCTCCCTGCGACCGTGCAGATCGGCATGTTTGCCACGTCGCCGAACTACGTTCAGACCTCCACGTCTTTCGGCGGCCAGAGCAACCGAGGCGGCCCAAGCCAGGCAACCGGCGTCTTCGACGACGTGACCTTGTCGGACAATACGCATGGCGGCAACTGGGTCGGAACCGCGGTCGGCGGTGGCGGTCCTAGCGTCCCCATCGCCGGCGTGGGCGTCAACCAAAACGCCGGGTTCAAGGCAGCTGGCGGAACCTTCACCCTGACCGGGTCAGGCGACATCGCTCCGGTCACCCCGGGCGGCGGCAGCATGCTGCCCACCGCGACCATCGATCAGAGCCTGACCGGCGCGTTCATCGGGCTGATAGCGATAGTCGTCGTGGCGGCAATGTTCTTTACCACTGAGTTCCGGCGCGGCCTGATCCGCACGACGTTCGCCGCCGCCCCGCGGCGCGGGCCGGTACTTGCGGCCAAGGCCCTCGTTATCGGCGGCGTCACTTTCGTCGTGGGCCTGGTCACCTGCGCGGTCGCGGTCGCGGTCTGCGTCCCGATCATGCGCAACCACGGCAACGTCGTGCTGCCAGTCTCAGCGCTGACGGAGGTGCGGGTGATCGTTGGCACCGCCGCGATGCTGGCGGTCGCCGCGGTCTTCGCCACGGCCATCGGCGCCATGCTGCGGCGCAGCGCCGCGGCCATCACGATCGTCATCGTGGCCGTCGTGCTGCCGTTCCTGCTCAACGCGCTCAACGTCCTCCCGTCCGGGGCGGGGGCATGGGTACTGCGGCTCACCCCGGCGGCAGGTCTGGCCGTCGAGCAGAGCATCCCGCACTACCCGCAAGTCACCACCGCGTACTCGGTAGCGCGCGGGATCTATCCGCTGCCGCCGTGGGCCGGTTTCCTGGTGCTGTGCTGTTATGCGGCAGCCGCCCTTGGCCTGGCCCTGGTCGTGCTCAGGCGGCGAGACGCATGACGCACACCGCGCTGGAGCCACAGCGCATCGGCACCCTGTCTGAGCCACGGGCGGGTGGAACTGCCCTGACCGACGCGCTGCACGCGGAGTGGACCAAGCTGCGCACCGTTTCTGGCCCGAGCTGGCTGCTGCTGGCAGTCGTGGTGCTGACAGTGGCCGTCAGCACCGCGGCCGTCGGGGCGACCCACTGCCCTGCCAGTCTGCAATGCCCGGTGGACACGACGAAGCTCAGCCTGACCGGGATCCAGTTCGGGCAGGCAGTTGTTGCCATCCTCGCAGTGCTGGCGATCTGCAACGAGTACAGCTCCGGCATGATCCGCGTGACGCTCGCCGCCATGCCGCGACGGTGTACGGTCCTGGCCGCGAAAGCGACGATCATCGCCGGCCTGGTGCTCGGAGCCGGCGCCGTCGCAGCCCTGGGGTCAGTGCTGGCCGGGCAGCTCATCCTGCCCGGCCACGGGTTCACGGCGGCGCGCGGCTTCCATCCGATATCGCTGAGTTACGGACCGACGTTGCGGGCAGCGAGCGGCTCGGTCCTGTACCTCGCCCTGATAGCGCTGCTCAGCCTCGGCATC
This sequence comes from uncultured Actinomycetota bacterium, assembly GCA_963808215.1. Taxonomy (GTDB): domain Bacteria; phylum Actinomycetota; class Actinomycetes; order Streptosporangiales; family Streptosporangiaceae; genus JAJYUU01. The sequence goes on along the minus strand of CAWEEY010000011.1, from coordinate 25,967 downwards.
GCCGCCATCGTGCGGGATTCCGCGGTCTCCATCGGAGCCGTGCTCGCCGTCCTCTATTTGTTCCCGATCGTTCTTGCCTTCGTCAGCAACGCGCAGTGGCAGCATCGGCTGGAGCGATGGACGCCGACCACAGCCGGGCTGACCATCCAGGACACGACGGGACTGCACGGTCTGGCCATCAGTCCCTGGGATGGGCTGGGCGTACTCGCTATCTGGGCTGGTGCTGCGTTGCTGGCCGGAGGGCTCGCTCTGCGGCTGCGCGACGCCTAGAGATGGCCGGTGCAGCCGATCTCGCCTTACCGCCTACCCATCGGGTGGTCCGTCCGCAGCTGTTCCGGGGGACCGCCGCGGTCGCTGGATGACGTCGCACGGCGTTGGCGCGTCCGTCAGCGACCGGGGAGAAGCCGCAGGTAAGGGGGAGCCACCGCCGCAGCGCGGGGGCCGTTTCACCGGTTGTCAGAAATAGTGCTTCTGGCTGCGCCCCCAGGGGGCTCCACGCAGAGCATCCCGCCGGTAATGCGCGTCCTGCAGTGGGTCAGCTTGTGATTGAAGGCAGCTTCGAAGTCACAGCCCGGCGAAGCTGGCGCGGTCCTGGCGGTCTTTGCGCAACGGCGAGCTTACAGTTGACGCGTCAGGCAATCATGTGTAAGTTCTAGCTGACAGGTGAAAGCCGAGTAACTGGAGCCCACGCTGACCAGCGAGACCGAGCTGCTAGCCGTGCTGACCGCGGTGGCCAACCCGCAACGGATGCGGGTCGTGGCTGAGCTGTCGGATGGCCGCGTGCACGTCAGCGAGCTGGCCCGCAGGCTCGGCATCTCACGACCACTGCTGTACATGCACCTGGATCGGCTCGAGAAGGCCGGACTGGTGACCGGGCACCTAGAACTGTCTGAGGATGGGAAGGCCATGAAGTACTTCGAACTGGCACCCTTCGAGCTGCAGCTCACCGCCGAGAAGATCACCGAGGCGGTCCGCGCGGGCGAAGTGTCTGGCCAGGATCCGATCTTGGTCGCGGAAGAGAAGGACACCGATATGAAAGAGGGTCACAGATGATCGGCGCGCTGGCGGCTGCGGGTACTACCACCCCCGCGCATGCCATCCAGGTGGTCGCCATATCGGTGGGGATTCCGCTCGTGGTCTGCGGGTCCATCGCCGTCATCATCTGGGCCTACTTCCGACTCCAGGCTCACCGGGCCGATGCGGTGGCGATGGCGCACTACCGGAAGCTGGCCGAGGACGCGGTAGCCAACCAGCAGGAGCTGCGTGCCGAGCTGGGGAAGCTGACCGAGAAGGTGGCCACTGTCGAGAAGCTGATGCGGGACGTCGGTTAGCACCACCCTCCCGTCCGCGAGTGCCAGCTCACGGGCGAGGGCCACGGCGCCCCAGCCGCACGACACCTAGGAGAGGTCACCATGCGCCCGTCGTACAGCTCAGCGCTGCCTGCGGCTTCACGGCAAGGCTGCCGCCTCGAGCCGCACCGCAACCCGCTGCGGTTGCTTTTCTCCGCCAGCCCGTGGCGGGCGGCCGGCTACCTGGCCAGCTACATGATGGTGAGCGCCATGCTGTTCGCGGTCGCGCTGAGCACGAGCGCGGTCGCGCTGGTCCTTGGCATCACCGTGGCTGCGCTTCCGCTGCTGGTCGCTGCTGCCGCGGTTATCCGTGGCTGCGCTGCCGTCGCTGCGGCTCATGCTGAGGCAGGTCTTCACCGAGCCAGTCCGCGCCCATTACCCCGCGTCACAGGGAAGCGGGCTGTGGCGGCAGGCCAGGGCCCGCTGGGGTGAGGGCACCACGTGGCGTGACCTAGGCTGCCTGCTCGGGCTGTGGCCAGCGCTGTTCACCCTGGCCACCGCAGTCGTCGCGGTCTGGGCGACGCTGCTGGGCAGCATCACGATGCCGGTGTGGTACTGGGCCATCCGCGGCTCATGCGTGGGGTACTGCCGGGCAAACGGCGCCCGCGGCATCCTGATCGGCGACTTCCCGCACGGGGCGCACGGGCCAGGCGGCTCGGGCCTGTACGTACATACGCTGCCCACAGCGCTGCTGGCCGCTGCCGGCTCCGCAGTGCTGTTGCTGCTGTTCAACTACGTTCTGGTCGCCGCCGCGCGGGTGCACGCGCAGGTCATCAGAACCGTTTTGCGCTCCCCGTCTGATCCGCTGGCACCCGCTTTGTCGGTGCTGACCGGGCCAGGCCCACTGGGACCACTGTTCAGCACCGGATATGCCGGGGCGGAGCCGTCTGGGCCCACCATGCCGGCGGGCGGCCCACCGGACCTATAACGCGGTGCCCCCGCCCGCGAGTGCCAGCTCACGGGCGGGGGCCACAACACGACCAGCCGCACGACACCCAGGAGAGGTCACCATGCGCCAACCGCAGAGTTCAGTATTGCCCGAACCGGACTCATATCGCCAAGGCACCCGCCGCCGCGGGCAGGACAAGGTCCAGCGACCGCTCATCGAGCGGATCGCCGGATGGAGCGCCAGGCACCGCAAGACAGCGGTCTTCGGCTGGCTAGCCCTCGTCGCAGTCGTGTTCGTCGCCGGCCAGATGGTAGGCACCAAGACTGTGACGCAGTACGACCCTGGCCAGTCGGGCGTGGCGGAGCGGGCGCTTAGCCGGCTGCATGACAACGGGCCGCCGCCTGCGGAGAACGTGCTGATCCAGGCACGAGGCCCTGGCGCCACCTTCGGCACCGATCGGGCGCTGCGGCAGGCCACCCACCAGGTGGTGACCGCGCTCGGCAAGCTGCCGAAGTCCACGGCGAGTGACATCCGCTCGCCGCTGAGCAGGGGCGGCGGGTCAGTGCTCTCGGCGGACGGCAGGTCGGCCCTCGTTACTTTCAACGTCACAGGGGCTAACGAGGACCAGGCGGTAGTGCCGGCGCTGCGGGCGGTCGCGGCGATCCAGGCCATGCATCCCAGCCTGCGGATCGCTGAGGCCGGTGGTGCCAGCGAGGACCGGGCTATCAACGCGCTGATCAGCGGCAACTTCCGCAAGGCTGAGTCGACCTCGCTCCCGATCACGCTGATCCTGCTGGCAGGCGTGTTCGGCGCGCTTATCGCGGCCGGGATCCCGCTGCTGCTCGCCGGCACCGCCGTCGTCTCTGCGATATCGCTGACCTCGGTCATCGGCCAGTGGCTGCCGACCGGCGCGAGTACTTCGGAGGTGGTGCTGATCATCGGGATGGCCGTCGGCATCGACTACACGCTGTTCTACCTGCGCAGGGAGCGGGAGGAGCGAAGCAAGGGCAAGAGCACGAGCGAGGCGCTGCGGATTGCGGCCGGGACCTCTGGCCGGGCCATCGTGATCTCCGGCCTTACCGTGATGATCGCACTCGCCGGGCTGTTCCTGACCGGGTACTCGGTCTTCACCGGCATAGCCATCGGCACCATCGCGGTGGTCGGCGTCACCGTGGCCGGCTCGCTGACTTTCCTGCCGGCGCTGCTTTCCTGGCTGGGCCCTTGGGCCGACCGCGGCCGCATCCCGTTCCTCGGCCGGCGCCGGACTGCGTCCAGGCCATCGCGCCTATGGGCGACCGTGGTTCGCCGCGTGGTGCGCAAGCCGGCCGCCTGGGGCGCAATCGCCGCCATCGCGATGCTCGCGCTGGCTGTGCCCGCGCTCAGCATGCAGCTCGGCAACCCGCCCGACGGCGGGTTCTCCGCCAGCCTGCCGATCGTGCAGACCGCTAACCGGATCCAGGCGGCCTTCCCCGAGGCGCCGTCACCGGCCGAGGTGGTTGTCACGGGTCATGACCTGGACGGCCCCGCGGTGCGAGCCGCGATTTCCGCGCTCCGGCACTCGGCGACTGCAACGGGCGCCATCAGGGAGCCCGTGACGGCCTCCTTCATCGCGGGTGGCCGCGGCTTGCTCGTCAACGTCCCCCTCCAGGGGAACGGCACGAATGCAAACTCCGATGCGGCTCTTCTGGAACTGCGCGACCGGGTGCTGCCAGGCACGCTCGGCAAGGTCAGCGGCGTCAGCTATGCAGTCAGCGGCGAGACGGCGAACAACTACGACGACATCGCGGCCCTGCATTCGAGCACGGCGCTCGTGCTCGCCGTCGTCGCGGTGCTGGCCTTCATCCTGCTGCTGGTGGCGTTCAGGTCGGTCGCCATTCCGCTGGTCTCAGTCGGGCTGAACCTGCTGTCCGTCAGCGCGGCGTACGGCGTGGTCACGTTCATCTTCCAGGATGGCCATTTCCAGTCGCTACTGGGCTTCACCAGCTACGGCGCAATAGTGCCGTGGATCCCGCTCTTTACGTTCGTGTTCCTGTTCGGCCTCAGCATGGACTACCACGTCTTCATCCTGAGCCGGATCCGCGAGCTGCGCTCTCGCGGCGCCGAGACGAGGGAAGCGGTCATCGGCGGCATCTCCAATAGCGCCGGAGTGGTCACCAGCGCGGCGGTGATCATGGTCGCCGTGTTCTCGATCCTGGCCACGTTGTCGATCATCCAGCTGAAGATGCTGGGCGTCGGACTGGCCGTGGCGGTGCTGATCGATGCCACCGTGGTCCGCGGAATCCTGGTCCCGTCGGCGCTCGCCTTGCTCGGCGAGCGCGCCTGGTACCTGCCCCGCTGGCTGGCGTGGCTGCCCTGGGGCGGGACGGCGGACAGCCTGACACCGGACAGCGGACCGGCGGGCAGCGGGCCGGGCGAGACGCAGCCGGGACGACCCGCGAATGGGTTCGCTGGCAGGCCCGCGGACCGGCCGCAGGAGGTGCCGGACCGGGGCTGACCCCCGGCCGGGACGACCCGCGGCCCCCTAGGCAGCCGAAATCCGGCGCGACCCGGTAAATCGCGCCGGATTTCGGCGCATGGCTGACTCATCGGCCATACGGCCACACCGCCGGCCTTAGTAGCTGCTGCGGGCTCAGCCCTCGGCCGCGTTACCGCATGGGCGAGCCAAAGCGGATGACGTTACCGTCAGGGTCGACAACGGCGCCTTCGTGCTGGCCCCATTCCGTGTCCTGCGGTGCGTGAATCTCAATGCCTGCGGTGCGCCACGCCGCTGCCAGTTCGTCGGCGTCGTCGACGAAGAGGTACGCCGAGCTGTTGCGGCGGTCGTCGCCGGGCACGACACCAAGGTGGATCTCGATGCCGTCGCGCGAGGCGAACCCGTAGCCGCCTCCCGTGTATGCACGGACGGTGAAGCCGAGTCGCCGGTAGTGCTCCATCGCTACATCGAGGTCGTGGACGGCAAAGATAGGCGCTATACGTTCCATGGGGTCAGCCTCGCATGGGACTGACGCACGCTGTCCCTACCCGCGCGACCCGCCAGCCAATGTGCGAACTGCAGCTCAAGCGCCTTAGCCGCTCCGTCGTAGCGCACCTCAGGCGACACCAGCTTTCTGCTTGCTGCCGCCGGTGCACCCGACGTGGTAGGCGGGATTAGGTCGTTGGCTCTGGCAGGCTTAGGTGACGGGCGCGGTCCACGACTTCTCCCACGTGCGCGGGCCGACCAGGCCGTCCGCCGCGAGTCCCTTCTCGGACTGGAACTTCAGGCACACCGAGCGCGACTCCGGCCCGTACCTGCCGTCACGCGCGATCGTCCAGCCGCGGTGCGACATCTGGTGCTGCCAGGTCAGCACGACCTGGGTGTCCTTGCCGCCGTAGTACCCGGAGTGGCAGTGCGGATCGCCTGAGGGCAGCCCGAGGTAGTCGTGCGGGCCGTAGGGCCACGGCTGCGTCGGTGCCTTCGGCTTCGGCTTGGGGGCGCTGACGGTGAAGCCGAACATCTTCTCCAGCTCGGCGACGTCCATCCCGTCGGCGGAGTTGATGTCGCACGCGCCGAACGGCGGGGTCACGTATCCGTCGGAGTACTGGTGGGCGAACTTGCCGGGGTAGGCCGGGTTGGATCCGTAGGCCGCGATCACCAGCCTGATGCCTTGGGGCTTGGACGGCCACAGGGAGTCGAGATCGCCTGTGTTGCCGTACCCGGTGACCCTCTTTGGACTGCCGAGCCAGTGGGCAAGCTCGTCGAACTGGGCGTTGACCGACGCTGACTGGTTGCCCGTGATCTGCCCGGCGTCGGACTCGACGTCGATCATCACCGCCATGCGGTGGTTCGGGCTGCCGACCATCGACTTCAGGACCGCGGCGCCGTTCACCCCCGGGCGGTAGAAGTAGTACACCATGTAGCCGAACATCCGCCCGTCGGCGACCGCCTTGTCAGCCCAGGCCCGGTTGGCGGCGAAGTTCGCGTCGCGGTGCTCGCCGTCGTTGGACCGGAAGCAGAAGAACTGCCATGGATAAGCGTCGTCGACGGGGCGCTGCCACTCAGAGACATCAGCCCACTGGGTGTCGGTCACGGGTGGCTCCTCCTGGCCTGGCGTGCGCGGTGGCAGAGGCCGGCGGATTGTCTGGTTCAACTGAAAGGCCCGATGCCAATGTTCAGTCGGTCATCGCGATCCCAAATATTTTTGTTACAGAAATGGCCCGATGCATTTCCGCCGGACCCTGGCCATGTCGCTGAACAACCAGTCCGCCTCCATGGCGGAGGCTCCGCAGATGTTCCTCGCTGGTCGGCTGCGGAGCTCAGCTTCAGATGTCGGTGAGGAGCTTGACGGGCTGACCGGTGGCCCTAGCTACCGTCAGGTAGTCATGGTCGTCACACAAGACGGTGAGGCGGTTTCGCTCCGCGGTGGCCGCGACGAGAAGGTCGATCGCGCCCGCTGACCGATGAGCTCCGGATTCGGTCAGCGTCTGCTGGACGTCATGGGCGCGGTCGTATGCTCCCTCATACATCGGCACCCAGCCGAAAAGGTCACTCATCAGCCGCTGCTTCTCCAAGCGGTCCGCCAGCGAACGCGCGGAATAGAGGAACTCCAGCTCGACGATCGGGCACACGGCGATGACTCCGGCCGCGAGCTGCTCCGACCACGCCTCTCGAAGCTCGGCCTGCAAGATCCTGAACAGGCCGGATGTGTCGATCAGGTAGAGAGCCGGGCTCACTTGCGGTACGCGGTCTTGTCGCCCAGGAACTCGTCGAAGTCGCCGCGGTCGGCCATCTCCCCGAGACTGGCAAGGGCGCGCAGCCGTACATGCCGCTGACCTACCTCGCGGAGCGCAGCGTTAACGGTGTCTTTCTTGGTCTTGGTCCCGAGCACCTCGGCGGCGACGGCCAGGGCCTCTTGGTCAATCTCGATAGGCGTCTTCACCATGGTCATCAGGCCGACCTCCTCTCGATACAAAGGTATCATGGGTATCCAGTATAGATATCTGCGATGTCCGCCAAGGAGGCGCAGCCCTGTGTAGTTGACAGACGGAGACGCCGTGAACGTCTCGAATCGCGCCTTGGTGAGCGCGGCGCTGGCGTTTGCTGGCGCAACTGCCCTGGGCAGTGCGGTGGCGATCCACGATCACCTTCCCGGCGAGCCTCTCGGCATCAGCGTTCCGCTGTCGGTGCCTGTGGGTTTGCTGGCCCGGAGTCAAGGGTGTGGCCCAAGCCCAGGCGCGGTCTGTGCCGTCCTCGGCATAGGCTGCGTCATTGGCACGCTCGTCGAGCCGGTCACTGGCCGACCAGGATCTTGGTCGCCGATGACCTGCGTGGCAATAAGTATGAACCTCGCCGCGTCGACCGCACTGGTAGCGGCGGGTCTGCGTCATTCCGCGCACACGGCCTCAAGGGCATCCCGCATGCCCGGCATCCACTGGCGCGCCCGCGCCGGCCAGCCTGTCGATTCGTTCACGGCGACCCCCACCACCACGGGCAGATATTTCTCGCTCATCGCTTCAATGTGACGGCGGCGAGCGCAACAGGTGCCGTTATGGGCCGCACTATTGACGCTAGTCGTGCGATAGGCGCCTTCTGTAGCATCGACGGGTGTGATGCGGATTGATACCGACTATCTGATAGTCGGGGCGGGCGCGGCCGGGCTCGCCTTCGCTGATGCGCTGATAGCGGCCTCGGACGCCGACGTGGTGATGGTGGACCGGCGGCACTGCCCAGGTGGCCACTGGAACGACGCGTACCCGTTCGTTCGGCTTCATCAGCCATCCGCGTTCTATGGGGTCAACTCGCGTGTCCTGGGCAGCGAGCTGCTCGACAGCACCGGCCCGAACGCGGGTTCCTATCAGCGGGCGACGGCGGCCGAGATCTGCGATTACTACCAGAAGGTGCTCGAAGAGCAGCTGCTGGCGTCGGGCCAGGTTCGCTTCTTCGGCATGTCCGACTACCTGGACGAGGGGCCGGAAGGGAGCCGGTTCGTCTCCCGGCTGACCGGAGCGACGACCACGGTGCGGGTGCGGCGTCGCGTGGTCGATGCCAGGTACCAGGAAGCATCGATCCCGGCGACCCACACTCCGTCATTCGCCGCGGATCCGGGAGCGCGGTTGATTCCGGTCAATGATCTGGTCCGTCTGACCGGACCCGCGAGTGGCTACACGGTCATTGGCGGCGGCAAGACGGCGATGGACGCCTGCCTCTGGCTGCTCGACAGCGGTGTGCCGCCGGACGTGATCCGCTGGGTCAGACCGCGAGACGCCTGGCTCTTGGACCGAGCCTTCCAGCAGCCCCTCGAACTCGTCACCTCGCTCATCGAGGGAGTATCGCTGTACCTCGAGGCCGCGGCACAGGCCGAAGACGTCACCGATCTCTTCGGCCGGCTTGAGGCCTGCGGGCAACTCGTCCGGCTCGACCCTGCGGTCGAGCCCTCCATGTACCGTTGCGCGACCGTCAGCCATGCCGAACTCGCCAGCCTGCGGCGAATCGAGAAGGTCGTTCGCCTCGGACGAGTTGTCCACATCGGATCAGACCGAATCATGCTGGAGAACGGATCGATCCCGACCGACGGCGGCCAGGTTCACGTCGATTGCTCGGCCTCCGGCCTCCGTCTCGCGCCCGGACGCCCGATGTTTGCCCCAGGCCTGATCACCTTGCAGCAGACCCGGACCTGCCAGCCAACCTTCAACGCCGCGCTCGCCGGGTACGTCGAAGCCACACGCAACGACGATGCCGAGAAGAACCTGCTCTGCCCGCCGAACTCCTATCCAGACGCCGCAACCGACTGGATAGCGGCGACCTGCATCGCTCAGCGCGCCCAAGCCACGTGGCTGGCCGACGCTGATCTGTCAGCCTGGATGGACGAAGCCCGGCTCAACGCAGCCCGCGGGGTAGGCGCTCACCTGACTGATCGGCGGATGCAATCGGCGCTCGCCCGCATGTTCGCAAACGCCGAGCCAGCCGTCAGAAAGCTGGAGACGTTCCAGGCCCAGGCCCGGCAGTAGAGCTGGCCCTGCAACCCGGCGGCCGTGACCAACGGCGAAGCACCTCCAGATCACCCGCAGAGGCCGAAGGTCTGACTAGTCATGCGAACGAGGACATGATCACACCTTCATGCAGCGTGCGCTATTCGGCATGGATCCGGAAGTTGCGCGACCGAGTTGGCTGCACCGATGGCCGGTGGCGGTCGGCCTCTGCTAGGGAGATGAGTGACGGTGCGCGCGCAAGAAGGCGCGCGACCGGAGGGTTTCGGGGCGTCTCCCGCTGGGTTTCGGCTGGCGATCGGGGGAGAGGCCGCAGGTCAAGGAAATCACCGCCGCTAGCCGCTAACTGCGAGCACGGCCTCGGAGCCCATATCACCCGTGTTCGAAAACATTGCCTCTAGCTGCGCCCCCAGTGGGCTCAACGCAGACCATCTCGCCCGCGGATCGGGCGTAATAGCTGGCCAGCTCGTGATTGCCGGGCAGTTCGAGCTTGCCTCGCATCGCAGTGACCTGTGATGTCCCGCCTCGAAATGGGGCTGTGTATCCGGAGCTTCGGCGGTCGCTGGCGGCGCTCGTACTCAGCTGTGGCGGGTTCAGGCGATGAGCAGGCGACTGTCAAGCTCTGCTGCGTCGAGATCGAGGAGGTCGCGGTTGCGTTGGACCCACCGGCCGGATGCGAGGTCATCACGGAGACTGCGCACTGCCCGCTGCTCGACGTCCGGCCCGACCCTGGCCCAGACCGATATTCCGCTCCGGACGCTTTCGTCCAGGTAGGCCTCGGGCCGGCGCCAGTAGGCCTCGTAGAAGCCGTCAGCGCAGTCCCACGGGATGGGCACCGGTTCCACCCTGGCTCTGATCGCGCCGGCCACCTCGGTCAGCGAAGGCCGACCGACCCAGAGGTCGTTGTGCTCGGGCAGGTAGTCGCGATTCAGCCAGAACCGGTCAGGGTCACTGGCGTCGATCGTGAACACCACCACGCGGCGAGCAACGCGGCGCATCTCGCGAAGCCCGGCGATCGGGTCCTGCCAGTGATCGATGGTGGCCAAAGCCATCGCGGCGTCGAAGGACTGGTCCTCGAACGGAAGGCTCTCCGCGCTGGCAGCCACGCACGGCGCTGCGCCTGCGGGGCGCTGCGCCCGCATCAGCGCCGATGGTTCCACTGCGGTGACGTCACGGTCGGGGGGCTCGTAGGACCCGGTGCCCGCCCCGACGTTAAGTACGGTCCGGGCATCGCCGAGCGCAGCCCAGACCTGCTCGGCGATCCGCGGCTCGGTGCGCCGAGTTACCGTGTAGGTGGCTCCGATGGTGTCGTACAACTGTGCGCTGGACATCGACGCTGCCCTTTCTGGCCGGTCACCACGCATCTAATGGCCGCACGCGTCTGACGTTGCCGCCTGACGCGCTTGTCCGTGGCGGCAGCCCTTGGTGGGGAAGCGTCTGCCCGATATATCGAATTGATACATCGCTACGATAGGTACCGGATGCTTACCGCGCAAGTCGGGCAGAAGCGGCTTTGCGGGCGCTGCGCGACCGCCGCGGGCACGACGACGGCATCACCGGCAGCCGGTTTGGCCTTGTCTGCCGTCAGTTCCGGATCTTGCGCAGATCGAGGGGAGCGGTCTGGGTTGGGCGAACTTGCCGCCAACACGCGTGGCCAGATATGCACAAGCCGACAGAAATGTAACTGATAGTTACCGTAGTAGTTGCCACTGTTACGCTGGGTGTGTGTCTTCGGCGCAAGATGGGCGGAGTTCCATGCGGCGTGGGAGGCCCTCTGCCCGCGAGCGGGCGAATGTCGCCAACACACGCTCGCTGATCGACAAGCGCGGCCGCCAGGACGCCGTTGTCGATGACAGCGCATGCGCTGCCAGGCTGAACCAGACGCTCATCTACCTCTCCTTCGAGTCAAAGGAGGAGATCTTTGATGCCGAGTTCCCAGGCGCCACGGATTCGGTCGGCGCGCTGCGGGCGGTTTTCATGCCCAAACGGGTCTCCACGCAGGTGCTCGGCTGCAGGCGACAGTCGCTCGCACTTGCGCGGGTCACGGCCGGTGCGTTGGCATGAACGCGATGGAGTCCAGGAGTGTGTGGCTCCACGGTCGGCCCGTTACCTACGTCGAGGCGGGTAGTGGCCCCGTACTGCTGATGATCCATGGGATCGCGGGCAACATCGGGGACTGGCAGGAGGTGGTTGAGCCGCTCGCGCGACACCACACCGTCGTCGCGCCCGATCTTCCGGGCCATGGCTCTTCAGCACCAGGTGCTGGCGATTACTCACTCGGAGCGTTGGCTTCTGGCCTGCGCGACTTGCTCGTCGTGCTGGGCCACCAACGCGCGACGCTCGTTGGGCATTCGCTAGGCGGCGGGATCGCAATGCAGTTCGCCTACCAGTTCCCCGAGCTCACCGAGCGCCTCGTGCTCGTCTCCAGCGGCGGCCTCGGTCCTGAGGTCAGCCCGCTCCTGCGCGCGGCAGCGCTGCCGGGCGCGAATCTGTTCATCGCCGTCACGGCCTCGGCGGGACGCTCCGCGGGAGCCGCGCTCGCACGCGGCCTGGAGACAGTCGGGCTGCGGCCAGTCACGGACATCGCCGAGACCGCTCGCGGCTACGCGTCGCTCGCCGACCCCGACCGCCGCGCCGCTTTCCTCGCCACGCTGCGCTCGGTAATCGGCATAGGCGGTCAGCGCATCAATGCGGGCGACCGGCTGTACCTGGCTGAGGGTATGCCCGTCCTCATCATCTGGGGCGCACGCGACCCGATGATCCCCGTCCACCACGGCGTACATGCCCACGAGGCCATCCCCGGAAGCCGACTCGAGATCTTCGACGGGGTCGGCCACCTGCCGCAGCTCGAGGCATCGGGGCGCTTCGTCGCGGTGCTCGAGCGATTCCTCGAGCAGACCGAGCCGGCCAAGTTTGACCTCAGGGAATGGCGCGCCCGGTTCTATCTCACCCCTGGCCGTGGGGGAGTTGCCAATGACCGCGCCTGATGCCAGGCAGCGCGCCCATCGATGCGAGCGACGATGAACCGGCAACCGGACCGCCTGTCTCCTGTTCGGAAGAGACCCTAGTCGTGCCGACTGACCCTGCGATCCTGGCAGGGCGAGGCCACGGCTGAGAGCGCTACGGGGCGTTACACCCGTTCTTGCCGACTGCTATCTGCATCCCGAAGTAGTTCGGGGCCACATAGCTGCCGGCAGGATCGTGGTAGTGGACCAGCATGCCCTGCGAGGTCGCGTTGCGCGGGTCGGTGGGGGCCACGCCGAGGACCATGTTCGAACGTCTTGCCCGGCGCTACCCGGTACCCGTGCACGGCCTGGCGGGTCTTCCAAAGGCCTCTGACACTGGGCCAGTTCGGCGGCCACGTTATCGCGCCAGCAACGAGCCGCTTCCCAGGTACGACGTCGGAGCCGATCAGGCGCTCGTTGCGCGGGTGCATCAGGACGACGCGGTCCAGCACCACGGTGGCGTGACCGTAGTTGGTGAACTGCGTAATGCCGAATGCCCAAAGCCGGCCGTAGAAACGGGTGGCGCATTCCCCGCCGTGCGGGAGGATCTTGCCGTCCTTACCAGCGCCGCTGCTCAGCGGGCCGTCAGTAGCCGGGCCGCACCGACTACGCAGGCGCCCAGGGCGGATGCTAGCGCCACGGCCAGGGTCACGACCCCTAACCGCGACCTCGTGCGCATATTCGGTGCCCGCATGCCCGCAGAGTGCCTAGACAACCACGCCACCGCGGACGAAGAAGATGCTCTCTTCGCGTGCGCCTTCGACGCCTCATGGGCCTTACACAGGCCGACTAGTCCAGCCGCTAGCGGAGCTGACGCTCAGCGGCAAGAACTTGCGGCACGCACGGTCGCTAGCCGCCCAAGTGCTGCGCGAGCCCCCGCGAATACTCGCGGTCTAGCTGCCTCCGCTCTTCGTCAACTCGGACCTCGGGTGCGTGAAAGACCCCGTCAACGATCCGGCCGTAACCCCCAGCCCACGTACGGTCGCTAGATGAGCTGGCCGCTGACACTTTCGAGTCTGACCAGGAGGAACGCGTCGCCGACCTGGCCGCGTCGGGCCAAACCAACCGGCAGGTCGCCCAGGCCCTGTTCGTCAGCCCCCGCACTGTGGAGGCCAACCTCGCCAGGGTCTACCGCAAGCTCGGGGTGACCTCGCAGGCCGAGCTCGGCGCGGCCATAGCCCGCAGAAAACCCGGCCCGCCCCGGCCTGACGGCAGTCCTGGCGAAGGCCGGCCAGCAGCAGTAGGGGTTGTCAAGGGTGCTGCCGAGATCGGCCCTGTCCTGGCGGAGAGAGCCTGGCCGTTACGCGCGTCCACGTGAAGACAAGGCCGACGACGATCTCACCCGCCGTGCCGAGCGGCTTACGCACCATGAAAGGCCGCCCTCCACCGGAAAGGCCGATCCCAGCTCGGCAACCAGCATCCCGTAGGGGATCAAGAACAGCACGAGCGAGGTCACTAGCCGGGTGATCGCCTGGGCCGCGAACGCGACGCTGTCCAGGCCCACAATCGCGCAGGCGGTGAACAAGATGAGGTCGAGACGCCGGAGGACTCTTACGCAACGTGGCCTTCTCCCGCGCGCGCTGGCGTTGCAGGCCAGCCGTCCTCTCAAGTCTCGATGTCTTCCGGCAGTAGCCGGAACGCGTCGTGCGCGGTCAGCGGACGGATCATGCGGTAATGGCGGTAGTCCAGTGTTGCGATGACGTCGGTGCGGAACTCGCGTGCCAGCACCACGTTCATCGCGTCGGTCAGCCCGACGGCGGGGTAGTCGTCCAGCACGGCGTGCGCCGCGAGCAGCAGCGGGCCGATCTGGGGGACCTCCCAGCGGCCCGCCGCGAACTAGCACACCCCGGACGACCACAGGTGAACCGATGAGTTGACGCCAGGCCATGGGCCGCGCTAGTACCTAGCGGCGACTGGCTAGGGTCACCAGCTGATAGTCATCTCGACGCAGTATGTGATATACAATTATGCCAGTATCAGATGTCCAATCTGAGGAGAATCTGATGTCGCGGACGATGGTGGACTTGGACGACGAAGCGCTTTCCCTGGCGAGCGAGGAACTTGGCACCAATAGCAAGGTGGCGACCGTGAATGCCGCGTTGCGGCGCGTGGCGAACCAGCGGGCCGCGGCCCGCATGCTCGAGCTTCTCGACGAGACTGGCACGGACCCGTCCGATGAGGCGCTGCGCGGCGCGTGGCGGGACGGCGGACGCGGTTGAGCGTGCTGCTCGCGGACAAGTCCGCGCTGGAGTGGGCGCACCGGGACCACAGCGCGCGGACGGCGTTCCTGGACCTGCGCAACGCGCACGTTATCGCCGCGTGTCACATCACGGCCCTGGAGCTCTGCTACTCCGCGCGGAACCTGGCAGATCTCGAGGCGCTGCTCGCCGGCCAGCGGGCGCTGGAGTGGCTGCCGGTCAGCGAGGCGGCGATGGACAGGGCGCTGGAGGTGCAGCGGCTGCTCGCAGCCCATACCGGCAGCGGGCACCGACGGCCGATCCCGGACCTGATCATCGCAGCGACGGCCGAACTGCACGGCGCCGAGGTGCTGCACGTAGACGGCGACTACGACATCATCGCCGAGGTTACCGGCCAGCCGATGCGGCGCCTGTTCGATCCCGGAGGCGCATAGGCGCGCCCGCTATGCGTGCGCCTCGATGCCGTGCGGCCGCCGCCAGATAAAGACCAACAAGGCGGGCGGAACGAAGCTGGCCGGCCGGCGGTGCTGACGCTGGCGAACCCGTTCGGCGACTCGCAAGAGGTATAGGGCTTCGCGGCCGAGGTCGGCATCGACCTGTTGCTGATCGCGAACCGGTGGCCGCGCGATGCCGTCGAGGCGGTCTTGGCTGTGTCGGGTCAGGCCGTGGCTTGTGACCCGGCATGGGCCTCGGCGCCGCAGCGCGCGGGCGCGTTCAGGCAATTCGGCCATTCTTCTTCGCTTGGGTGACTGGCAGGGATTCCAAGCCGCGGATGGTGAGGGTTGGGCGGCGGCTGGTCTGGCCGCAGCTCGAGGCCTGCCGAGATTGCTGAGGATGGCTGTTAGCGCCACTTGGCCTTCGAGCCTGGCGAGTGACGCGCCCAGGCACTGGTGGATGCCGCCGCCGAAGGCGACGTGGCGGCGGGCGTCCCTGGTGACGTCGAGCTGGCCGGGGTTGGTGAAGACGGCGGGATCCCGGTTGGCCGCGCCGAGTATCGAGATGATTCCGTCGCCCATCCGGACGCGGGTGTCGGCCAGGTCGAGGTCGGCCGTGGCGTACCGCGCGTCGAACTGCACCGGGCTGTCGAAGCCGAAGACCCGGACGTCGCTCAGCCCGCGCGGGACGCGGCGTCCGGTGTCTTGCCGCGCATACGTCGCAGCGCCGCCAGCGTCAGCCGCCTGGCCGGCTCGCCCTGTACTGGCACCGGCATACCACTTCTCTCTCAGGGCCCATGGTAGCTAGACACGGCTCCTCCATGCCGGAGGGAAATCGTGGCCCCAAAGTTTCACCCTAGCCGCGTTCAGGAAACTGGACGCCTAATGGTCTCACGGCTCGATTGTTACCGGTACCCCGGTTCACCGGGCGCCCTGCGGCCCGGTCGTTGTCTCGCGCTGGCGGCCGTTTGTCAGGCTGGCGAGGTTGGGGGTGCGCCGTACTGGCGGGCCCATCTCGGGTGCGGCGATGCCCGACATGGCGTGGGTGAAGGCGGCGAGGTCGAGGTCTGCCAGGTGGTCCATGACGTGCTCGCGCACGGCGGCCAGGAGGGTCGGGTAGGCCTGCTCCAGCCGGGCGAGTCCCGCGGGGGTGAGGACGGCCAGCTGGCCGCGGCCGTCGGTGCCGGCTTTGACGCGCTCGGCCAGTCCCTGGCGGGTCAGCCGCTCGACGACGCGGGTCAGGCCGCTGACTGAGATCAAGACGGCGTTGGCCAGCTCGCTCATCCGCATGGACCGGCCGGGCTGCTCGGACAGGTTCATCAGCACCGAGTATTCGGTCAGGCCCAGGCCCTGGGCCTGGAGCAGCTCGCCGTCCAGCACCTTCGGGATGACCAGCACCGCGCGGGCGAGGGCCCGCCATGCCAGCTCTTCGTCCGGGGTCAGCGGCGCGGGCGGGTTGCGGGCCGGTTCGTTCGCCATGACCGTCAATGTAGTTGCTTGACACAGCAAACTCAATAGGAGCATATTTGTTTGTGCAAGCAGATTATGGAACGGAAGCGCGATGCTGCCGGACCATGACCAGGACCGCGGATATGAATGGAGTCCGACGATGAGTGATCGAGTGGCGTTGGTGGTCGGTGCGGGCGGCCCGCTCGGCCGGTCGGTGGCGGTGAAGCTGGTCGGCGCCGGGTTCACCGTCGCAGGAGTCGACCGCAACGCCGACGGGCTAAGTGAACTGCCCGACGGCGTCCGCCAGGTGCCGGGCGACGCGACCGATCCGGCGGTCGCGAAGGCCGTCGTCGACCGCGTCGCCGCCGAGGCCGGCCCCCCGGAGGTGCTGGTGAACACCATCGGCATGTACGGCATCGGGGACGCGCTGTCGGCGACGCCCGACCAGTTGCGGCAGATGATGGACGTCAACGTCGGCCCCGCGCTGTGGCTGACCCAGGCAGTCGCGCCGTACATGAAGGAGCGCGGTTCCGGCTCTATTACGTTCGTCTCCTCCCGCTGGGCGGCCGAGCCGTACGCGGGCGTGGCCGCGTACAGCCTGAGCAAGGCGGCCCTGAGCCACCTGGTCCGGGTGCTGGATCTGGAGCTGCGTCCGCAGGGGATCCGGGTGAACGCGGTCGCGCCGCAGCTGATCGACACTCCGGTGAACCGGTCATTCCTGCCGGAGGAGGTGATGGCGCATGCCACCTCACCCGAGGCGATCGCGGAGCTGATTGTGCTCCTGGCTGGTGACGGCGGGGCGCCCGTCAGCGGAGCCGTCCTGCCGGCCTACGGCTTCTGAACGGCTCCAGGAGGCCCCACGGGCCGGCGCATTCCGCAGCCCTGCACCTTCCGAAACGAATCATGGAGTATGTGATGAGTGACAGTCAAAAGCCCGCCGAACTGTTCAGGCGCAGCCTGGACGCGTTCCTTGCTAAGGACATGAGAGCCTGGGCGGATCTCTGCGCCGAGGACGTCCTGGTCGAGTTCCCATTCGCCCCAGCGGGGACGCCGTCCAGGCTGGACGGCCGTGTCGCGATCTTCGAATACCTGCGCAACTATCCCAAGATCATCGACGTGCACGAGATCGACTCGCTGGAGATCTACCCGACCGACCGCCCGGACACCGTCATCGGCGAGTGGAGCGTCAAGGGCCACGTCATCCCCAACGGCAACGCCTACAACATGTCGTACGCCACCTTCGTGACCGTCCGAGATGGCAGCATCGTCAACTACCGCGAATACTGGAACCCGCTCGCGCTGGCACAGGCATTGGGGGACGTGTCGTTCTTCTAGAAACGGATCGCGACAACTTCAGCCCGCACCTTTCCGCCGGGAAAGACAAGCGCGTCGGGCAGTGGGCCGCGGCCAGCAACGCCGACCACGCCACCCACCGCGAACAGAACAGCATGATCCGCCGCTACATCGCCTGGCGGAACCGCCACACCGCCGACCGCCGCCTGCGCCGCATCGTCAAACGGGCAACCGCAGCCTGATACGGCATTAGCAACTGAGTAAACGAAACCTCGCCGTTCAAAGGAGGACAACCATGACATCGCCGGCCTCGGGCGCGCCCGGCGCGCCAATCCTGCCGGATTACGCGCCGGTTCCGCGGGCCTCGCTCGGCCCCGCCGTCAACGACCAGGGCTACTACGTCGGACGCGTCGAGCGGAACCTGTACTGGGTCACCGACGGCGACTACCACTCGGCGTTCCTGACCACCCGGGACGGCGTCGTGCTGTTCGACGCGCCCCCGTCCATCGGCCACAACCTGCAGCGGGCCGTGAACGACATCGCCGCGGCCGAGGGGGTGAGCAACACGGTGACCCACCTCGTCTACACCCACCACCACTCCGACCACGCCGGCGCCTCCTCGCTGTTCGGCAGCAACGTGGTCCGCATCGGGCACGAGGAGACCCGGCGGCTGCTGCTGCGGGACAACGACCCGGCCAAGCCGGCGCCGGAAGAGACCTTCGCCGACCACCGCACCCTGGAGATCGGCGGTGAGCGCATCCAGCTGGCATGGCACGGCGCCAACCACTCGCCGGACAACATCTACATCCACTTCCCGGACCACGACACCTTCATGCTCGTCGACATCGTCCTCCCCGGCTGGGCGCCCTTCTACGGCATCAACCTCAGCGAGGACGTGCCCGGCTACATGGACGCCCCGGCCACGGCGCTGTCCTACCCCTGGAGGCACCTCATCGCCGGCCACCTGGGCAGGCTGGGCACCCGCGACGACGTCACCGTGCACCAGCAGTACATCGCCGACATCGAAGCCGGCGCCAGGACGGCACTGGCCACGGTCGACCCCACGCCGTACTTCGCCAAGTACGGGGAGAACCTCTGGGCCGCGGTCAAGGGCTTCCTGGATGCCGTGGCGGAGACTGCCGCCGCGCCCGTCATCGAGAAGTACACCGGCGTGCTGGGCGCCGTGGATGTGTTCACGGTCCCCACCGCCTTTTCGATCCTGGAGTCGATCCGCCTGGACCTCGGCTACCGCATGGACGTTCACCCATGAGCAAGCCATGACTACCGCACTGGATCCGCGGCATGGACGAATCGCGGTCGTCACCGGCGGCGCGGGCGCGATCGGGACCGCCATTACCAGAGCATTGCACGGCACCGGCCACCGCACCGTCGTGCTCGACCGTGACGCGGACATCGCCTGCGACCTGGGGTCCGAGGCCTCAACCCGGGCCGCCGCAGCCACGGTGCTCGAGCGCTACGGGCGCTGCGACGTGTTCGTCCACTGCGCCGCGGCGTTCGACCAGGTGACCCTCGCCGACGCAGACGCCGCGACCTGGCGCCATGTCCAGGCCGTCAACGTCGAATCGGCATTGTGGCTCGTCCAGGCGTTCACCCCCGGCATGGCGGAACGGCGCTTCGGCCGCATCGTGTTCATCACCTCCGACACGTTCTGGGCCCCGCCCGCCCCGGCGCTACTGGCCTACATCGCCAGCAAGGGCGCGCTGCTCGGGATCATGCGCACCCTGGCCGCCACCCTCGGCGCCGACGGCATCGCCGTGTCCGCGGTGGCACCAGGCCTCACCGACACCCCGGCCTCCCGCACCGTGAACACCGACGAGCAGTTCGACGCCACAGTCGACCGCCAGGCGCTCAAGCGGCGGCTCACGCCCGACGACACCGCGGCCGCCGTCGCCTACCTGGCCTCGGATGCGGCGGCGGCGATGACCGGCCAGGTGCTGTGCGCCGACGGCGGCCTCATCATGAGGTAGCTGGCACAGTTCCACCTCCGCTCGGCCACGGCATGCGAGCAGGGCAGTTTACGGGCCAGCCCCAGGGTGGGCGGGTCCTTGGTGCTCATCGCGCTGGATTGCCGCTGTCGCTTTCCGGATCCGGGTCAGGCTTTGAGTCCATTGAATACAAGGTCGTACAGGGTGCGCGCCCGGGCTTTCCAATCGGTTGCAGGGTCGATCTCCCACAAGCCCGCCAAGGCGAGGATAACGTCGTCTGGATCAAGTCCGGCACGTACGACGCCCGCCTGCTCGGCGGCCGCTAGGACTGTGCCCAGCGCCGCCACGATCGGAGAATACGTTTCCTCAAACAGCGCAGAGCCAGGGCTGGCGGCGGCCCGGATCGCCTGGCCAAGCCCGTGTTTGGTCATGGCGTACTGAGCGAGGCGGGCCACCCATTCGCGCAGCGCGTCGCCTGGTTCACGTTCGGCCAGTAGTTGGTCGGCGGTGCTGACGAGTTGCCGGACCTCGTGCCTGTACACCTCCAGCACCAGGCTCTCCCGTGTGGGGAAGTGCCGGTACAGCGTCGCGTTGGCGACGCCCGCGCGCTTGGCGATGGCGTTGAGTGATACCTCGCCCGACTCGGTCAGCGCGGCGAGCGCGACGGCAAGGATCGCTTCTCGGTTCTGGGCAGCATCCGACCGTCGTCTCCGGGTTGCTCCGGCCACGCCAGGACTCCAGCTTGCTAAACGGGGAGTTCCCCGATTATTGTGAGCACCGCCGGGGAACTCCCCGGAACTGATTCCCATGTTACGTGCGAGGCCGCACAGTCGTCGTCTGAGTTCCCTGGAGAGTCGCCCATGGCTGTTCACACCGAGATCAGTCCCGCCGAAGCCGCGGACCGTCTCGCCATCCGCGAGTTGTTCGACGCCTACGCTCACTGCGCCGACCGACGCGATGCCAAGGGGCAGAAGGCCCTGTTCACGACCGACACTCGCTTCGCCGTCTACATGAGCGGCCCGGACACCGACCCGACCTACGTCCTCGAAGGCCGTGAGGCACTTACGCCCGTCTTCGAGGCCCTGAACCAGTACGAGGCGACCACTCATTTCAACGGGCAGAGCACCGTGATGCTCGACGGCGAGCGGGCCACAGGCGAGAGCTACACGATCGCGCATCACCTCTTCACCGCCGACGGCGAGCGCAAGATCATGATCGCATCGCTGCGCTACCTCGACACATTCGTCAAGATCGACGACGCGTGGCTGTTCGCCGAACGCAACCTCATCCTCGACTGGACCGAGACCCGGCCGTCGACCCCGTAACGTGTGGCGAGCGCGCGGCGGCTGACAGGCACGCCCGCCGCTCATCCTGCTGGCACTGCCCGCTGGGCCCGGTGACGCGACCGGAGGTTAACGGGGGTGGGCGCGGAACCATCCCTGTCGGTCAAGGGGGTCGGGACCGGTTCTCGTACGAGCAGGGGGCGGGCCCGCGGCCGGCGTGTAGTGGGTCACCTCCGAGGTGAAGACTCCTTCGCCGCTGGTCTGCTCGGGGAGCTGCGCCAGCAGGGGCTGGACGCTTCTGGTGGGGAGCGTGCCGGTGAGCGCCAGGGCCCCGCCGGCGGGGCTGGTGCCGGTGATGAGACCGGACAGGTGGGCGATCGTCACCGTCACGGCGGGGAGCGCGCTGGCGGGGATCTCCAGGTGGAACGTCTCGACCGGCTCGCAGACGACGGTTCCGGCCTGCCTGAGGGCCTGGTGGATCAGCACCGGCGCCAGGTTGCGGAAGTCCGCGCCGACGGAGGAGACGTTCTTGTTGAACTTCTGGTGCATGGCGCTCTGCCGGGGGTAGTAGCCGGTGTGCGTGAGCACCACGCGGGCATCGGGGATCGCCCAGCCGGACAGGCCCTGGGCCAGGCCGGCCCGCACCCCTTCCCACGTCGCGGCGAAGAAGGCTGGCGGCATGGAGCCGCGCTCGACTTCCAGGTCGCAGGCCAGGCCGGAGCCGGCGGGCGCCGGCTCGACCCGGAACCCGAGCGTCGCCAGGTAGGGCGTGGCCTTCGCCGATATGAGGGCGGACGACGCGCCCGTTCCCGCGATCCGCTCGATGTGCACGGTCACCGTAGGGCGGAAGGTGACGGCCACGCCGGACTGCCCGGCGAGCAGGTCGGCGATCACTTCCTTTTGCACTTCGCCGTAGAGGCTGACCGCGATCTCGCCGCGCTCGGCGTTGACGCGCAGGCTGATCAGCGGGTCGGCCTCGGCCAGCTCCTGCAGCGCCGAGAACAGCCGGCCGCGATCGGCCGGGTTGACCGGCTCGACCACGGATTCAAGCGCGGGGGCCGGGAACTGGCGGGTAACCCGGCCGGGGATGGCCTCGCCTACCCAGCCGCCGGTGCGCGCCGAGCCGATCCCGCGTATCCGCACGACCTCGCCGGCCCGCGCGACACTCACCCGGGCCCAGCCGCCCGGCGTCGACCGCTCCAGGGACGTGATCACCCCGGGCCTGGCGCCCGCCGCGGCGACCCGGTCCCTGACGCGCAGCTCGCCGCCGAACATGCGGCAGTACGCCAGCGTGCCGTGATCACCGTGCTCGATCTTGTAGATGACTCCGGACAGCGAGCGCGCCGACGGGCGAGCCCATGGCATGAGGCGCGGCAGCGTCGTCAGCAGGCCGGGCACGCCCGCCCCGGTCAGCGCCGATCCCGCCGCCACCGGCACCACGGTGCCGCGCCCCACCTGGGTGCGCGCGGAGCGCAGCGCCATCGCCTCGGTGACGCCCGGCCCGTCCAGGGCGGCGCCGAGCAGCCGGTCGTCCCCTGACGCCAGGACGTCGATCACCGACGAGTCCGTCAGCGGGACCGGCCGGGCGGCCGCGCCAGGCGACCCGGCTGCCAGCACGTCCGTCAGGGGAAGCAGGCGCGCGCCGGAACCCGCCGCCAGGCGGCGGCCGATCCCGGCACGCACCCGGGCAGGGTCCGCTCCCTGGCGGTCGATCTTGTTGATGAAGATCGCGGCTGGCACGCCAGGCGCCGCAGCACCCGCCACAGGACGACGGTCTGCGGCTGCACTCCCTCGACCGCGGAAACCACCAGGACGGCCGCGTCGAGGACGGCCAGGCTGCGCTCGACCTCGGCGATGAAGTCGGAGTGACCCGGGGTGTCGATGAGATTGACCTGAACATCGCCCGCGGCGAAAGACGCCACGTTCGTGCGCACGGTGATGCCACGGCGGCGCTCGATGTCCATCGAGTCGGTACGGGTGGTGCCGGCATCGACGCTGCCAAGTTCGGCGATGGCGCCAGCCTCGAACAGCAGCCGTTCGGTCAGGCTGGTCTTGCCCGCGTCAACATGCGCCAGGATTCCGAGATTGAGTGTGCGCAAGGGACAACTGCTCCAGGAGTCGGGTCGGGACTGTCGGCAGGGCAGTTGCCGCACGCATCACGAGTACCTCCTGGAGAAGCCGTCCGCGGACAGTCCATTACCGCCCAGCCCGGCGCCCTTCGCAACCCATTTTTCCCGCATGCTCGTGATACCGGGAAACACCGGTCGCCAGCTATGGCGTGAAATGGCTGTCGGTGGAGGAGAGGCCGGCAAGACCTTCCCGCCCCGGCCGCCGGGCGTGACGGCGGCATGTTCGGGCGGTACTTTCATGGGCGCTCGGCGTAACGCTGGCCGGGATGCGGGGAACAGGCGGTCCAGGTGGTAGTCGATGACGGCCTGGGCCTGCTCGGGCGAGGACTGGCCGCCGAGGACGCTCGTGCCCAGGCCCGCGGACATGGCGAGCAGGCTGAAGGCTTCCAGGTCCGGGTCCAGGTGGGCGGGCGTGTCGCCGGCGGCCTGGGCGGCCCGCAGCTGGGCGGCGACCACGTCGATCACCGACGCTGGAGTTCTTGACCAGGGGGCGCGATCGCCAGCGCCGGATCGGTCAGCGAGAGCGCGAAGTAGGCCGTGTAGAGGACGGTGAAGGTGCGCCGCTCGTCGTCGGCGGGCAGCGCCTCGGCCAGGATGGCGGCGATGACGTCGCGCGGGCTAGCCGGGCTGCCTGTCCCGCTGGCCTCCCTGAACCGCGCCATGGCCCGCTCGCCGAACCGGGCCGCCAGGTGCTGCATGGCGGCCAGCAGGAGCTCTTCCTTGGTGCCGAAGTAGTACTGGACCAGCCGCAGGGACACGCCGGCCTCGGCCGCGACCTCGCGCATCCCGGTGGCGTGCAGCCCGCGCGTGGCGGCCGTCCGCAGCAGCGCGTCCGCGATCTGCCGCCGCCGCTCCTCGTGATCGACCCGCTTCGGCACCCGCCCACCGTACCCTCCGGCATCCGCCCGCCATCTTTAATGATACGCTCGTATTATAAAGATGGCGGGCTCGGCCGCGAGGAGGCGGGACATGCTCGGGATCAAGCGCATCACCGGCGCAGCAGGCTCGGCACCCGAGGGCGAGCCGGGATCGTGGGTGAGCGATGCGGCCCGGGAGAAGTTCATGGCTGCCTACGAGCGGGTCTTCGCGCTGTGGCCGCAGCCGTGCGAGGAGTTCGATGTCGAGACGGCGACCGCGACCACGCGG
Source organism: uncultured Actinomycetota bacterium (assembly GCA_963808215.1). GTDB lineage: Bacteria > Actinomycetota > Actinomycetes > Streptosporangiales > Streptosporangiaceae > JAJYUU01. The sequence goes on along the minus strand of CAWEEY010000011.1, from coordinate 1,883 downwards.
GTGCACGCCTACCGGCCGCATCCCGGCGGGGAGCCGGTCGTGCTGCTCACCGGTGCCGGGGGCAACGCAGCGGCCTGGTTCCCGCACGTGGCGGCGCTCGGCAGAGGACGGCCCGGTGTACGGGATCGACATGCCCGGCGACGCGAACCCCAGCGTCCCGCGCGCCCTGATGGCTCCCCCGGCCGCCTGCGCGGCCTGGCTGGACGAGCTCCTGGGCAAGCTCAGCGACCGCCCGGCGCACCTGGTGGGCTTCTCCTACGGCGGCTGGGTCGCCATGAACCAGGCGATCCGCGCACCCGGGCGGGTCGCCTCCATCACGCTGCTCGACCCCGCCGGGCTCACCAAGCTCGACGCCCGCTTCTGGTGGTGGCTGTCCATCAGCGGCCTGGCCAGCATGACCCCGATGCCGCTGCGCCGCCGCCTCGCCCGGTGGCTGGACAGCCCGGCCATGCTGCAGCCGGAGCTGATGACGCTCATGTGGGCAGCCATCCGCGGCTACCGGGCGGAACCGAAGTTCCCCGGCGTCCTCACCGACGACGAACTCCGCGCGATCACCGTGCCGGTCCTGCTGATCACCGGCGCGCGCAGCGCCCTGCTCACCCCGGCGGAGGCCCGCGCCCGGGGAAGCCTCATGCCGCACGCGGAGGTCGCCATCGTCCCCGGCAGCCACGGCGGCTTCAACCGCATCGACGAGCTGAACGACCGGATCGCCGCCTTCATCAAAGCGCACGCCACCGAAAAGCAGGCGGCCCAGCCGGCACGGCCACCGGCAGCTGAACATTAGGTCCGGCATCTTCACCGAACCCCGGCACCCACCGCTGCCGCCGCCATATGAGTTGTCAAGCAGGCTCTTCCTGCATCACCAAATCGCCGACGCGCCGGGATCAACCCCGCATAACCCGCCTCAGGGCGCGCGGGGGGACGGGGCGAGCAGGCCGAGGCGCGGGCCCGGGCAACAGCCTCGGTGCGGCGATGCACGCCGAGCTTGGCGAAGATGTGGCGCATGTGCGTGCGGACCGTGTGCACTGACAAGGACAGCTCGCGGGCAACCTCCGGGGCCGGAGTTGGTCGGCAGGTACCGCAGCACCCGGACCTCGCTCCGACTGAGCGGCTCAATCAGCCGGGCCGTCTCCTCAAGGGCTCCCCGCGGACGAGGAGGCGCCATCCGCGTCTCCCCCTGGCTCCGCTGGAAGCAGGCTGAGGATCTCGGAGATCAGGGCCGCGTGCCGGGCAGTCCCGGGCGTGGCGCTCGAGCAGCCCCGGAGCAGGCTGGAGCAGGAACGCCATCAGCGCGCCGTCGGGCTCGGCCACATCCAGTGCCCGCTCCACGGCGCGTCCGGCGGCGGCCGGGTCGCCGAGTGCCTCCCGGGCGATCGCCTCCAGCATGAAGGCATGAGCCAGCCAGGTCCGCACGGTTACGGGAGCGGCACCCTCCAGCGCTGGCGCGAGCGCGGCCGCCGCCTGCGGGTCGTCCTGGGCAAGCCGAAGCACCGCAATGGCGATGCGGATCTCCCAGCGGTCCCGGTCCTGGTCGCCGAGGCCGGCGAGGGCCTGTTCGGCACGGTCCTTCTCGCCGAGGCGTACCAGGGCGTGCAGGAGCAATGCCCGTATCCGCATGACGAGCAGGTGCGGTGCGGCGAGGCGCCCGGCCAGCCGCTCGGCGGCCCGGAACGCGGCCAGCGCGTCGGCGTCACGGCCGCGCGCCAGCTCGATTAGCCCGCGGGCGGAGTGGACCCCCAGCGCCGCCGCGGGTTCGGCTTCGGCTCTGACGGTGCGCTCGGCGCGCTGGATCCAGGGCTGTGCCTCCTCGGGCCGCCCCTGCCAGGCCAGCACGGCCGCGAAGACCATGCAGGCGATGCCGGCGGCGGGCTCGTCGGTCCAGC
>CAWEEY010000010.1:0-62470 GCA_963808215.1 uncultured Actinomycetota bacterium | reverse complement strand
ACCAGGGGAGACCTTCTAGATGATCTTGCTTGGATCGCTTCGTCCTCGGGGTTAGCCGGCGGGACCGCGCCGAAGACCACCGGGCTGATCGTTCGCGGCGGCTGCGGCCGATGGTGACCGATAACGTTGCGCTCCGGCCATGAGTGACCCTAAACGTCAAAATCCGTGCCGAATCGTGCCTTTTGCCTTCACCTACCGGTCGCTGTGTCTGGAGCGGTGAACCAGGCGCGGCCCTGGTTACCGTCAGTAGCCGGCCGTCACCACCGTTGGCTGGGCGCAAGCGCCGACCGTGCACTCGACCGGAAAACCCCTGCTGGGCTGCGGCTTTCCTTACCGACCGTTTACAAATTCGGATGGCTTTTCTAGCTTACGGCTCGGGTACCCACGTAACGCTGAGTAACTAGAATGGCGCGCACAGTTTCCACACGGAGCCTGTGCCTTTAATCGTGCCACGGACGGGGGATCGGCGTGTTCGGAGTGAATCGGCCCGGTAATCAGCCAGGCGCCATTGAGCCTGAGGCCGACGATAACTCTGGTGGCCCGGCACGCACGAGCGGTGTGCAAACCGACACTGACCGACCGAGCACTAACGGCGGGCCAGGCGGAAGCGCTGGGCGGCCGCCTGGTGACCGGCCGGGCCCGACTGGTGGGTCCGGCAAGGCACAGCGGGCCCGGTAACAAGATCCTCCTGCGTCGGGACCGCGATAGTGGTCGTCGCGGCAGCCGGGGTGGCCTACGCAGTGACGCAATCAGGACCTGGCAAGTCCGCCAGCTCAAGAAGCCGGGGCAGCGCCGCCGTTCCTGTCGGTCACATTCACTTCACGTCTATCACGCCAGGCGACCGGGCATGGAACATCGACGGCGCGTACCCGATCACCATTAACTTCTCGGCGCCGGTAGCTGCTGACTCGCCGAAACCGCTGATCAAGCCGCAAGTGCCGGGTAGCTGGAGCACCGCAGGACAACTCACTTGTGTTCACGCCGGCGATGCCGTTCGGCCCGTCTACCCGGGTGACGGTGGACGTTCCCGCCGGCATCCGGTCAGCCACTGGCGCGCTCCTCAACGCACCGGTGACGGAGCACTTCACCACCAGCGGCTACGGCCAGCTCGCACTCGCCGAGATGCTCACCGACCAGGGCTACCTGCCGATGACGTTCGCGCCCGTATACAGCGGCGCCGCACGTATGTCGGCTGCGATGGCCGAGTTCGCCCCGGCCAGCCTCACTGCCGCTGGCGTCGGCGTATGACCCGCCCCAGGGGACGTTCACGTTCGACTCCGGGCTACCCGTCCATGCTCCAGAGCATGTGGAATCCGAACCAGGCCAACGTGCTCCTGCGGGGAGCCGTCATGGCGTTCCAGTCGGAGCACAACATGACGGTCAACGCCAGCCTGACGCCGCAGTTCTGGCGGGCCCTCATCCAGGCCCAGGAGAGCGGCCAGCAGAACCAGAACGGCTACACCTACGCGGTCGCCAGCAAAGCAAGCCCAGAGACGCTGACCATCTACCACAACGGCCACTTCGCCTTGCGAAGCCTCGCCAACACCGGCATCCCGTCTGCGCCGACCGTGGACGGCACGTTCCCGGTCTATCAGAGGTACCGGTTCCAGATCATGAGCGGAACCAACCCGGGCGGCAGTCACTACGCCGACCCGGTGGAGTGCGTGTCCTACTTCAACGGCGGCGACGCGGTGCACTACTTCCCGCGCGGCGGATACGGCTACCAGCAGAGCCTGGGCTGCGTCGAGCTGCCCTACAACGAAGCCGAGCGGGCATATCCGTACCTGACCTACGGCAGCCTGGTCACCGTCACCAGGCTAAGCCGCGATGGGCTGAGCCGGGCTGAGCTGAGCCGGCGGCTAGGCCTGGGTGATCGACCGCCCGGCACCGCAACGATGCGGTGCCGGGCGGTGTCATGTCCGGGTTTCGTCCGGCTAGGACGCTGGTCGCGACCTGTATCCATTTCTTAACCTCCGCACCGCTCTAGGCACTACTGAGGCCATCTAGAGTCGAAATCTCCTGATGTGCTGGTATACATCAGGCAGGCCTTTGTCACCGCCCGCTGGGTCCGGCCGGGCAATTGACGGCGAGCGAGGGAGTCACCGTTGTTCTCACTGACGCACTTGCGCGGGCGGATCACAGCGATCGGCGGCGTCATCGTCCTCCTCCTGGTCGCAGGCGTCTGGATCGCGCTGACGCATGCGTCGGCTCAGCCCTCGCGAGACACCGACTCCTCCGGAAGCACCGGCAGCGGCGGTCGCACCACGAGCAGTCCGAGCGCCGCGCCGTCATCGCAGGTGCCGTCGGGCCCGCTGCAGCTGCTGTCAGAGACTCCGGCCAGTAACGCCACCGGCGTCAGTGGCGTCACCGACGTCAAGGTTCAGTTCTCGGCCCCGCTTGCCGCCAACTCGCCGCTGCCGCGGATCAAGCCGCACGTGGCAGGCAGCTGGCAGGGGGCCGCCACGAGCACCCTGGAGTTCGTTCCGAGCCGCGGCTTCAACCAGCGGACCCGCGTGCAGGTCACGATCCCCGGCGGCCCGCTCGGCGTCCGGTCCGCGCACGGCGCGCTGCTGGCCAAGACGGTGAAGGTCAGGTTCAAGACCGGCACCTACCAGACTGCCCGGCTGGGCGAGCTCCTCGCCCAGCTCGGCTACCTGCCGCTGACCTGGTCCGCGTCACCCGGCGCCACGGTGCCCGCGGCGACTGACAGGGCCGGACAGCTCGCTGCTGCCTACAACCCGCCGCAGGGCACGTTCAGCTGGGATCCCGGCTACCCGAGCGAGCTGCACGGGTTCTGGCAGGACGGATCGGCGGACAGCCTGATGCTCAAGGGCGCGGTGATGGCATTTGAAGCCAGCCAGGGCCTGGCGGTCGACGGCGTTCCAGGACCGGAGGTCTGGAGCACGCTACTCAAGGCAGTAGGGGCCAACCAGGTCAACACGCACGGCTACACATACGCGCTGGCGCGCGAGGGCAACCCGGAGACGCTCACGGTCTGGCATGACGGCAAGGTCATCATGAAATCCCTGGATAACACCGGGATCGCCGTAGCGCCGACAACGCTAGGCACGGCCCCCGTCTACCTGAGGTACTACTACCAGATCATGAAGGGGAAGAACCCCGATGGCAGCAAGTACGCGGACCCGGTGTATTACGTCTCCTACTTCAGGTCCGGCGAGGCCGTGCACTACTTCAACCGAGGGTCATACGGCTACCCGCAGAGCCTTGGCTGTGTTGAGCTGCCGTGGAGCAATGCCAAGTTCATCTGGAAGTACATGAATTACGGCACCCTGGTTACGGTCGCCCGCGGCAGCCAGACCCCGTCCACCAGCCCCACCTCAAACTAGCCTGCCCGCAACCTAGCCTGACCGGCGCCATGATCAGCCGGCGCCTGTCTGCCGCCGGCCGGCGCGGGCCAGCTGACGTCGGTAGCATCGAGGCACGGGGCGATCGCACTGCCCGTGCCTCGAACACGCGACCGCGACGAGGTCGCGAGCCGGACCACCACATGAAGGAGCCAGCCCGTGCCTGCCGACAAGCTTCACATCACACTCGCCGGAAGCGAGCACGTGGTGGAAGAGGGCACGACGGCCGGCCGTGCGCTGGCCGACCGCGATCCCGACACCGCCGCGATCGCCGCCAGGGTCAATGGCGAGCTCCGCGACCTGGCCGCGCCGCTAGCGGACGGCGACCGGGTGGAGCCCGTCACCATCGACTCCGCTGACGGCCTGAACATCCTGCGGCACTCCACCGCGCACGTGATGGCACAGGCGGTCCAGGACCTATTTCCGCAAGCCAAGCTCGGCATCGGCCCGCCTATCGAAAATGGCTTCTACTACGACTTCGACGTCCCGGCGGCCTTCACTCCCGACGACATGAAGTCGATCGAGCAGAAGATGCGCCAGATCGTCAAGCAGGGTCAGCTCTTCAGCCGTCGCGTCGTCAGCGACGACCAGGCACGGGCGGAGCTCGCTGGCGAGCCCTACAAGCTTGAGCTGATCGGCATCAAGGGCGGCGCTGGCGGGTCGGCGGACGACGCCGCGCTAGGTGACTCCGGCGAGTCGGTCGAGGTCGGCGGAGCCGAGCTGACGATTTACGACAACCTGGACCGGGGCAGCGGCGAGCTGTGCTGGAAGGATCTGTGCCGAGGCCCGCACCTGCCGACCACAAGGAACATCCCGGCCTTCAAGCTGATGCGCACCGGCGGCGCGTACTGGCGGGGCAGCGAGCTGAACCCGCAGCTGCAGCGGATCTACGGGACAGCGTGGCCGTCCCGCGAGGCCCAGGACGAGTACCTCAGGCTCCTCGAGGAAGCCGAGAAGCGCGATCACCGCAAGCTCGGCGCCGAGCTTGACCTCTTCTCGTTCCCCACCGAGATCGGCAGCGGGCTGCCCGTCTTCCACCCCAAGGGCGGCGTCGTACGCAAAGCCCTGGAGGACTACTCGCGCAAGCGGCACGAGCAAGCCGGCTACGAGTTCGTCTACACCCCGCACATCACCAAGTCGAACCTGTTCGAGACCTCCGGTCACCTGGAGTGGTACGCCGACGGGATGTACCCGCCCATGGAGATGGAGGGCGCGAAGTACTACCCCAAGCCGATGAACTGCCCGATGCACATCCTGATCTACGCATCGCGCGGCCGGTCCTACCGCGAGCTGCCGCTCCGGCTGTTCGAGTTCGGCACCGTGTACCGGTACGAGAAGTCCGGCGTCGTGCACGGACTGACCAGGGCCCGCGGCTTCACCCAGGACGACTCGCACATCTTCTGCACGCCGGATCAGTTGCAGGACGAACTGGCTAGCCTGCTCGACTTCATGGTCGGCTTGCTCCGCGACTACGGCCTGACCGAGTTCGAGGCGGAGCTATCCACCCGGCCGGACAAGTTCGTCGGCGAGATCGCCGAGTGGGACAACGCCGAAGCCGCGCTCAAGTACGCGCTGGACAAGTCCGGACTGCCGTACGTGATCGCCGAAGGCGAGGGCGCCTTCTACGCGCCGAAGATCGATGTGCATGTCAAGGATGCGATCGGCCGCCGCTGGCAGCTATCGACACTGCAGGTCGACTTCCAGGAGCCAGGCCGGTTCGGCATTGAGTACCAGGCCGCCGACGGCAGCCGCCAGCGGCCGTACATGATTCACCGGGCGCTGTTCGGCTCGATCGAGCGGTTCTTCGGCATCCTGCTTGAGCACTATGCCGGCGCGTTCCCGCCCTGGCTAGCGCCGGTCCAGGTGGTCGGCATCCCGATCTCCGACGCGCACGTCGACTACCTTCAGGGTGTCGCGATCCGGCTGCGCGAGCACGGCATCCGGGTCGAAGTCGATACCAGCGACGACCGGATGCAGAAGAAGATCCGCACTGCGCAGCGGCACAAGGTGCCCTACATGCTGCTGGCCGGAGACGACGACGTGGCGGCCGGGGCAGTGTCCTTCAGGTACCGCAACGGCGAGCAGAAGAACGGCGTGCCTGTCGTTGACGCCATTGCCGAGATCACCGGAGCCGTGGCCAGCCGGGTCCAGGTCTGACACCTATGCCCGATCACGTGCCGGGACCTGAGGATCTCGACCCCGGCCGGGAGGACATCCCGGCCAGCCGGGACGTCGTTCTCGACGACGTGTACCAGATCGCGCCCGACGGCCTGCAGCGGCTGTGGATGCCGCACCGGCTCGCCTACATCAAGGGCGAGGGCAAGCCGGCCGGTGCCAGCCCGGTCGAGTGCCCGTTCTGCGCGATACCCAAGCTCTCCGATGCAGACGGCCTGATCGTGGCACGCGGCACTGAGGTCTACGCAGTGCTGAACCTGTACCCCTACAACAGCGGGCACCTGATGGTCGTCCCGTACCGGCACGTCGCCGACTACACCGATCTCACCGCCCCCGAGACCGCCGAGCTCGCCGACTTCACCAAGCGCGCGATGACCGCGCTGCGCGAGGCGTCGCAAGCCCAGGGCTTCAACATCGGCATGAACATGGGCGGTGTGGCCGGCGCGGGCATCGCGGCGCATTTGCACCAGCACGTCGTTCCCCGCTGGGGCGGCGATGCCAACTTCATGCCGGTCGTCGGCCGGACTAAGGTCCTGCCGCAGCTCCTCGCCGACACCCGTGTCGTCCTCGCCGACGCCTGGCCGGCGGATAAACCCCAAAACCCTTAATTCGTGGGGAACGGGCAGTCAGGGCGCGGCCGACGCAAGCCTCGAGTCAGCCACACGAAACGGCTGACTCGATCTCACGCCAACCGCACCCTCGCGGCAGCAGGCCACGCACATATCACGGCCGAGGTACGCTCTGGCGCCCGCTTCGTCCCGATTCGGGTGTACCGGAGCCGTGATACGTGGGGCGGCCGACTCATGGCCGACCGAATCATCGGCCTTTGCGTAGAGCTGGCGGTGGTGAACCGGGACCCGGTCGACCGTTTCGTGTGGTCGACCGGATGCCCGGTTCGACGGCGCCTAGCGGCCGGGTGCCTGGTCGGTGACCGCCAGCTGTGATCAGGCCTTTTCCGCTGCTGCCACTTTCTCGGCGAGATGCGAGGGCAACGGCTCGTAGCGCAGGTAACTGCGTGTGAACGAGCCAGTGCCATGTGACATCGAGCGAAGGTCGATCGCGTACCGGGTCACCTCGAGCTCCGGGATCTCGGCCTTGACCAGCGTGCGGCCGCCCGCCACTGACTCGGTGCCGAGGACGCGGCCGCGCCGGGACGACAGGTCGGACATGACCGCGCCGACGTACTCGTCCGCGACGAGCACGGATACCTCGTCGACTGGCTCGAGCAGTTGGACGTGCGCCTTCGCAGCGGCGTCTTTGAGCGCGGCCCGGCCGGCCTTCTGGAACGCCATATCGGAGGAGTCGACCGAGTGCGCCTTGCCGTCGTAGAGCGTGACCTTGACGTCGACCATCGGGTAACCCGCCAGTACGCCCAGCTCCAGCTGGGCCCTGACGCCCTTCTCGACCGAGGGGATGAACTGCCGCGGTACCACGCCACCGACGACTTTGTCGACGAACTCGAAGCCGCTGCCCGAGCCCAGCGGCTCGATCTCGATGCTGCAGATCCCGAACTCGCCGTGCCCGCCGGACTGCTTGACGTTCCGGCCAAGGCCCTGCGCCTTGGCGGCCACCGTCTCGCGAAGCGGCACGCGCAACTCCACCGTCTCCACCGCGACGCCGTACCGATTCGACAGCCGGTCAAGCGCGAGGTCAGTGTGCGCCTCGCCCATGCACCACAGCACCAGCTGGTGGGTCTCGGCGTTGTTCTCCAGCCTGAGGGTCGGGTCCTCCGCCACCAGCCTGGCAAGGGCCTGCGACATCTTGTCCTCGTCGGCCTTGGACTTAGCCTGGATCGCGACAGGAAGCAGCGGCTCGGGCATCGCCCAGGACTCCATGAGCAGCGGCTTCTCCTTCTCGGACAGGGTGTCACCAGTCTCCGCGGTGCTGAGCTTGGCCACCGCGCAGATGTCGCCGGCCGCGCAGCTGGACATCGGCCGCTGCTGCTTGCCCAGTGGCGAGGTGATCGCGCCAACCCGCTCGTCCTCGTCGTGATCGGCGTGCCCGCTGGCCTCGCGGCCGTGGCCGGATACATGCACGACGGCGTCGGGGCGCAGTGTTCCGGAGAACACCCGGACCAGGCTCACCCGGCCGACGTAAGGGTCGGACGTCGTCTTGACTACCTCAGCCAGCAGCGGCCCGTCCGGGTTCGACGCCAGCCCGCTGACCGTCTTGCCGTCCGCTGTCGTCACGGTCGGCAGCGGATGCTCTGCCGGGGAGGGGAACGCCTGCGTGATGACCTCGAGCAGTTCCTCCATGCCGATGTGGTGCGGGGCAGCGGATGCGAGCACCGGATAGAAGCTGCCGCGCGCGACTGCTTTCTCCAGGTCCTCGATCAGGCCCTTGACGTCGAGTTCCGCGCCGGACAGGTATGAGTCCATCAGGGACTCGTCTTCGCTCTCCTGGATGATCGCCTCGATCAGCGAGCCGCGGGCCTCCTCGACCCGGTCGGCCTGGTCGGCCGGTATGTCGGCGTCGGCGCGCTTGCCGCCCGAGTAGTCGTAGAAGCGCTGGGATAGCAGCCCGACGAGGCCCTGCACGCCGCCCTGGCCATCTGAGACCGGCAGGTACAGCGGCGCCACCGAATCGCCGAACGCGGCCCGGCAGGCGGCGAGCGCCTCCTCGAAGTCGCCCCGCTGGTGGTCGATCTTGGTGATCACGACTGCGCGCGGCGTCCCGACGGAAGCGCACTCGTCCCAGAGCATCTGGGTCAGCCCGTCGACGCCGTCGGCGGCCGAGACCGTGAACAAGGCGGCATCCGCGGCCCGCAGTCCGGCCCGCAGGTCGCCGGTGAAGTCTGCGTAGCCGGGGGTGTCCAGCAAGTTCACCTTGACGCCCTCGTGCACGAACGGCACTAGCGTCAGGTTGACCGAGCGGCCCTGGCGGATCTCGACCTCGTCAAAGTCGCTGGCGGTGCTGCCATCCTCGACCCGGCCTTCGCGCTGGATCGTGCCGGTCGTGGCCAGGAGGGCCTCGGCCAGCGTTGTCTTTCCTGCTCCCGAGTGGCCGACCAGCACCACGTTGCGCACGCTTTCGGGCTGGCCGGCCACTGATGTCCGGCCGGCGGCTCCCGTTGCGTGAGACTTCTCCGCCATCCGCATCGCCTCCTGAGCGCTGAGTTAGGTACCTACCGTGTCCCGCCCTTTGCCTGTGTGCCCCTGCCTGTTGTCCGGGTGCCTTGCTACACCGGCGCTGGCAGTGCCGCGCGGCCGTACGGCTTGTTGCCGTCTGGTCCGCTGCCGCACGCCCAGCCTTTACCTGCTGGTCGACATAGACAAGACCCTGGCCGGAATGATTACCAGCGGCCCGGTCTGTCATGACCCTCCGGACCACCGGCCGCGGGGATACGCGGTCATCAGAGAGGTCACTAACCGACGCCACGCCGGGCGGGCGTCGGCCGCCAGTAGGATCAAGCCGCCATGCTAAAAGTCCTGCGGCCTGCTATCGCCCGCGTGCTAACGCCGGTTGGCCAGGCCCTCGCCCGGACGCCGGTGACTCCGAACGCGCTCACGATCATCGGCACGATCGGCATGTCCGCCGGCGCGCTGTGGCTGTTCCCGACCGGCCACCTGTTCGCGGGCGTCATGGTCTGCACCGGCTTCGTGCTCACGGACATGCTGGACGGCACGCTGGCCCGGATTAAAGGGACAACCGGCAAGTTCGGTGCCTTCCTCGACTCGACGATGGACCGGGTCGCCGACGCCGCCGTCTTCGCCGGGCTCGCGGCCTGGTTCGTGCTAGGGGGCCATGACAAGCTGCTGGCCGGAGTTTCGGTGTTCTGCCTGGTGGCCGGCGCGCTGGTGTCCTACGCGAAAGCGCGGGCCGAGAGCCTCGGCCTGAAGTGCGACGTCGGCTTCGCCGAGCGGACCGAACGGCTCCTAATCGGGCTAGTTGCCACGGGACTGGCCGGGCTTGGCGTACCGTATGTCCTTTCTGTAGGGCTCTGGTTGCTGGCCGCGGTGAGCGCCTTCACATTTGGCCAACGGGTACTGGCGGCGCGCCGGTCGGCGGCCGAGCTCGCCGCTGCCGGGAGCCAGCCAGATGCCGAGTCTGTTGGTGCGGCGACCGGAGAGCGGCACGGCTCCGGCCCTGGAGGATAAGGACGACGATGCCGGCAGTGAAGGACCGGTTGATCGCGGCCGGCTACAGCCTCGGCTGGGGGCTGGTGTGCAAGTTGCCCGAATCCTGGGCGCAGCGCGGCTTTGAGTTCTTCGCCGACCTGGCCTGGCGGCGGGAGGGACCGTCGGTCCGCAGGCTCGAGGCGAACCTGGTGCGAGTGCTCGGGCCGGACGTCGAAGGCAAGCAACTGCGCGCGGTATCCCGGCTGGGCATGCGTTCCTATGCGCGTTACTGGCTCGAGGTCTTCCGGCTCCCTGTGATGCCGGTGACCAGGCTGATCGAGGGCATGCACGCCGAGGGCCCGTTCAACGAGGCGTTCGCCAACCTAGCCGTCGGCCGGGGCGTCGTCTTCGCGCTCCCGCACATGGGGAACTGGGACCAGGCCGGGGCATGGATCATGGCGCAAGGGGCAGGGACCATTTCAACCGTAGTGGAGCGGCTCAAGCCCGAGTCGGTGTACGAGAAATTCTTCGCGTTTCGCGAGGGCCTCGGCATGGAGGTGCTGCCGGCCAGCGGCGGCGACGCCAGGCCGTTCGGCATCCTGGCGCAGCGGCTGCGGGCGGGCAAGGTCGTAGTCCTGGTCGCGGACCGGGATGTCACCGGTACCGGGATCGAGGTCGACTTCTTTGGCGAGAAGTGCATGATGCAGCCAGGTTCGGCCGCACTTGCCGTTCAGACCGGAGCGGCGCTCATGCCAGCCGTACTCTGGTTCGATGGCGACGGCTGGGGCGTCCGCATCGGCGCGGAGATACCGGTGCCTGAGCTTGCATCGCGCAAGGACCAGGTGGCTGCCATGATGCAGGACGTCGCCCGGTTCTTCGAGGACGGGATCGCTGAGCATCCGCAGGACTGGCACATGCTGCAGCCGGTCTTCGTCGCCGACCTGGACGCGGAGCGGCTCGCTGCCGCCCGCTCGCGCGCTGCCAGGAACGGGCAGCTGACAAGCCAGGACGTGTCATGAGGATCGGCCTGGTCTGTCCCTACACGTGGGAAGTGCCCGGCGGCGTGCGGGAGCACGTCAGCGGGCTCGCCGAGGCGCTGATGGACCTCGGCCATGAGGTCTCGGTGATCGCGCCCGCCGACGACGACGCCGACCTCCCGCCATATGTCGTGCCCGCGGGACGAGCAGTGCCCGTTCCTTACAACGGGTCGGTGGCCAGGCTCGCGTTCGGCTTCCTGTCGGCCAGCCGGGTGCGCCGCTGGCTGAAAGACGGCGACTTCGACGTGCTGCACGTGCACGAGCCCGCCGCACCGAGCCTGTCGCTGCTGGCCTGCTGGGTCGCGGACGGGCCGATCGTGGCGACGATGCACGCGGCGATGCCGCGGTCGCGCGCGCTGCACGCCGCGCAGCCGATACTCGCCTCGGCGCTGGAGAAGATCAGCGGCCGGATCGCGGTGGCAGAAGCAGCCAGGAACACCCTGGTCGAGCACCTCGGCGGCGATGCCGTGCTGATACCTAACGGCGTGCACGTGGGCCGGTACGAGAAGGCCGAGCCGCTGCCGGGCTTTCCCGGTGCCGGCGGGACGCTGGGCTTCCTGGGCCGGATGGACGAGCCGCGCAAGGGCCTGGACATCCTGCTGGCCGCCTTCATCCAGATGGCGCAGGAGCGGCCGAGACTGCGGCTGCTGATCGCCGGCCGCGGCGACACCGACGAGGTCCTCGATCAGGTCCCCGGCCCGCTGCAGGACCGGGTCGTGCTGCTCGGCCAGGTCAGCGACGCGGACCGGATCCGGATGCTGCACTCGGTTGACGTTTTCTGCGCGCCGAACACCGGCGGTGAGAGCTTCGGCTATGTGCTGGTCGAGGCGATGGCCTCCGGTGCGCCGATCGTGGCCAGCGACCTGGAGGCTTTTCGCCAGGTGCTGCGCGGGGGACAGGCGGGCGAGCTGTTCGAGACGGGGAACGCGGCAGCCCTGGCTGCGGCCGCCGGACGGCTGCTCGATGATCCGGCCCACAGGGCGACGCTCGCGGCTGCGGCCTCGGCTGCGGTCCGGGAGTTCGACTGGTCTGTGGTCGCGCGCGATGTGGTCAGGGTTTACGAGGCGGTCGCTCCCGCCGCAGGCCGGGTGGCCGCTGGCGCTATGACAGTGATGATCAGCATCATCGTCATCGCGGTCCTGGCGATCATCGGGGTCTATATCTCCTGGCGGGCTGGCCGCCTGGACCGGCTGCACGCGCGGCTTGACGCGGCCAGGTTCGCGCTGGACGCGGCCCTGGTGCGGCGAAGCTCGATCGCTATGGAGCTGGCCTCCTCCGGCCTCCTCGACCCGGCCACGAGCGTGCTGCTGGCCGGCGCAGCGCACGACGCGCGGTCGGCCGAGGAAGCACGGGAGCTGCCGGAGAGCGATCTCACCAGAGCGCTGCGGGCGGTCTTCAGCCAGCCCGACTTCCGCGCTCTGCTGGCCGGGCGAGAGGGCGCGGAGGAGCTGCTCGGCGAGCTTGAGGGCGCATCCCATCAGGTGTTCCTGGCGCGCAAGTTCTACAACGATGCGGTGGCCGCCACTCAGGCAGCCAGGCAGCGGTGGCTGGTGGTGGTGCTGCGGCTGGCCGGACGAGCGCCTAACCCTGAGTTCTTCGAGATCGACGACTCGCTGGTACCAGCCGGCGAATCTGGCGGCCCCGGCGCCGACCTTCCGCACCTGACCGCTTCCTGACATCGCCTGTCGGCCCGCCCGGACCACGGGGCGAGCGCCCGATGCGAGAAATTGCTATCGTTGATTGTGGGCGAGGACAGAAGCGCTTCTCCAGACCTGCGGGAAGTGCTATCAGCGGGTTCCGGGGTGTCCCGGCCGCCTGAGCGGGCTGCGGGCTGTCCGGTGTGCTCCGCCTACCATGGACTTACCGTCACAAGCTAACGAGCGAGGTTTGTCGTGTCCGTCCAGAATGCATCCTCAAGTTCCGACCGTTCCGGTAGCACCAGCGCATCCGGTAGCACCAGCGCGGCCGCGGGAGCGCCTGGCGGACAGGCGCACACGGGCACGAGCCGCGTGAAGCGCGGCATGGCCGACATGCTCAAGGGCGGCGTCATCATGGACGTCGTCACGCCTGATCAGGCAAAGGTCGCCGAGGACGCGGGCGCCGTCGCGGTGATGGCGCTGGAGCGGGTGCCTGCCGACATCCGCGCTCAGGGCGGCGTGGCCAGGATGAGCGACCCGGACATGATCGACGGGATCATCTCCGCGGTGTCCATCCCGGTCATGGCCAAGTGCAGGATCGGCCACTTCGTCGAGGCTCAGGTGCTGCAGGCACTCGGCGTTGATTACATCGACGAGTCCGAGGTCCTCACGCCGGCCGACGAGTCGCACCACGTGAACAAGTGGGACTTCACGGTCCCGTTCGTCTGCGGTGCCACGAACCTGGGCGAGGCGCTGCGCCGGATCACCGAGGGTGCCGCGATGATCAGGTCTAAGGGCGAGGCCGGTACCGGCAACGTGATCGAGGCCACCACCCACATGCGCGCCATCAGATCCGAGATCCGCAAGCTGTCGACGCTGTCGGCCGAGGAGCTCTATACCGCGGCCAAGGAGCTGCAGGCTCCGTACGAACTGGTCGCTGAGGTGGCGGCGGCAGGCAAGCTGCCGGTCGTGCTGTTCACCGCGGGCGGCCTGGCGACGCCGGCCGACGCGGCGATGATGATGCAGCTCGGCGCTGAGGGCGTGTTCGTAGGCTCGGGCATCTTCAAGTCGGGCGATCCGGCGGCCCGTGCGGCGGCGATCGTGAAAGCGACCACGTTCTACGACGACCCGGACGTCATCGCCAAGGTGTCCCGCGGTCTCGGCGAGCCGATGGTCGGCATCAACCTGGATACGCTCGCGCCGGAGCAGCGCTACGCCGGCCGCGGGTGGTGACGGCTAGCCCCCCGCCCATGCTCAGCAGCCCCGCCGTCGGCGTGCTGGCGCTGCAGGGTGACGTCGCCGAGCACATCCGCGCGCTGCGTGAGTCCGGCGCCGATCCTGTCGCGGTGCGCCGGCCGGAGGAGCTGGACCGGCTCGACGGCCTGATCATTCCAGGCGGCGAGTCGACCACGATCTGGAAGCTGATCGACATCTTCGGCCTGGCCGACCAGCTGCGGAAGCGGATCGCCGGCGGCATGCCGGTCTTCGGCTCGTGCGCGGGGATGATCATGCTGGCTGACCGGCTCCCCGATCCCGCATCCGGCCAGCAGACGCTGGGCGGCATCGACATGACGGTCCGGCGCAACGCCTTCGGCCGCCAGGTGGACTCGTTCGAGCGGGACCTTGCCGTAAAAGGCATCGAGGGGCCCCCCTACCGGGCGGTGTTCATCCGGGCTCCGTGGGTGGAAGACGTCGGGCCTGGCGTGGAGATTCTCGCCGCCGACCCGGGCACGAGTAGGATCGTCGCCGTTCGCCAGGGTCGGGCGCTAGCCACCTCGTTTCATCCTGAGCTCACCCCCGACTGGCGCATCCACAGGATGTTCGTTGACATGGTGAGGGAACAGGCATGAGCGGCCACTCTAAGTGGGCTACCACCAAGCACAAGAAGGCGGTGGTCGACGCCCGCCGCGGCAAGCTCTTTGCCAAGCTGATCAAGAACGTGGAGGTAGCGGCGCGCAGCGGCGGCCCCGACCCGGCCGGCAACCCGACCCTCTATGACGCCGTGCAGAAGGCCAAGAAGAGCTCGGTGCCGAACGACAACATCGACCGCGCGCTCAGGCGGGGCGGCGGGCTTGAGGCGGGCGGCGCGGCGTACGAGTCGATCACCTATGAGGGCTACGCCCCTGGCGGCGTGGCCGTGCTAGTCGAGTGCCTGACCGACAACCGCAACCGGGCCGCCTCTGACGTCCGCGTCGCGTTCACCCGCAACGGCGGCTCGATGGCGGATCCGGGCTCGGTGTCGTACCTGTTCAGCAGGCGCGGCGTGGTCATCGTGCCGAAGGCCGACGGCGTGACCGAAGACGACGTGCTCGCCGCCGTGCTGGACGCGGGCGCCGAGGAGGTTAATGACCTCGGCGATACCTTCGAGGTCATCAGCGACCCGGCCGATCTGGTCACTGTGCGCACTGCGCTCCAGAGCGCCGGACTCGACTATGAGTCGGCCGAACGCCCGTTCCTGCCGTCGGTCGAGGTCGAGCTTGACGAGGACAACGCCAGGAAGGTGTTCCGGCTCGTCGAGGCGCTCGAGGACTCCGACGACGTCCAGGATGTGTACGCCAACTACTCGGTCTCCGACGACATCATGGAGAAGCTCGGGTGAGCTTCTGAGCGGCATCGAGATCCGCCCGCTCGGTCCTGATGACGACCTCGAGGCCGAGATCGACCTGAGCCGGCGTGCGTTCGGCCCGGTCACGGCTGCATCCCGGCTCCACCGGCTCGCCAGCGTGGAGCGCAGCATCAGCTCCGGCGAGTTGATCGGGGCGTTCGACGGGGCCCGGCTGGTCGGCAGTGCCCGCTACCACCCGATGCGGCAGTGGTGGCGCGGCCGGTCCGTGCCAATGGCCGGCGTTGCCGGGGTGAAGGTAGCTCCGGAGGAACGCAGCCGGGGGGTTGGCCGCGGGCTAATGATGAGCCTGATCGACCAGATGGCCCGGCGGCGCTACCCGGTGTCGACGCTGTACCCGGCGACTATGCCGCTGTACCGGTCGCTCGGCTGGGAGTTCGCCGGCGGCAGGTACGAGACGACCGTGCCGATCAGCGCGCTGGCGACGCTTGTCGGGCCGGATGAGGCAGCGGCCGGGACGGCATCAGGTGCCTGGCAGGGAGCTGCTGACTCCGGCGAGGCCGGCGCGGTGGCAGGGCTGCGGCGGGCCGGGCCGGCCGACAGTGCAGCCGTGGTGGAGACGTTGGGACGCGTCTACGTCGCGCTGGGCGACTGCGGGCCGGCCACGCACGAACCGGGCCTGGTCGCCGGCTGGCTGGAGGACGCCGATTCGTTCGCCTACCTGGCCGACGACGGCTTCTTCAACTACCGCTGGGACGACGGCCACGACAGCGTCCGCGTCGAGCTGCTGGTGGCGGCCTCTGAGGCGACTGCCCGCGCGTTCTGGCGGATTCTGGCCACCCACGGCAGCATCGCCGACACCGTCCGGGCCTGCCTCGCACCCGATGATCCAGTGAGCTGGCTGACACGCGAGCCCGTCGCGGCCACTCGGCGGCTGGATGGCTGGATGCTGCGCTGCCTTGACATGCCCGCGGCAGTGGCAGCACGGGGCTTCCCGGCCGCCGTGCAGGCGTCGGCCCGCCTCGAGCTCAGCGACCCGCTCATGCCAGCTAACTCCGGCAGCTGGGATCTGGAGATTACCGACGGGAACGGGCAGCTGACACCCGCTGTGACCAGCCGGACGCAGCCGCTGCGCCTGGGGTCGCGCGGCTTCGCCGCGCTGTATGGCGGCGTCCCGCTCAGCACCTTGCGGCGCGCGGGCCTGGCGTCGGGCGGTTCTGCGGCCGTGGACGACGCCCTGGACAGCGCGTTCGGCGGTCGTCCGGCGTTCATGCTCCACGGGTTCTGAGCCAGCCAGTTCCGCGGTGGCTCCGCGTGCCGGCCGCGTCGGCGGGCCGGGACCCGGTAACGTGCAAGCCGAACAGGTGTTCGCAGTCAGGCTGGCGGGACGGTGAGGGATGCGCGTGCTCGGCGTGGACCCCGGCCTGACCCGCTGCGGGCTCGGGGTGGTCGAGGGCGAGCCAGGCCGGGCCCTGCGGCTGGTCGGTACCGACGTGGTCACGACCCCGGCCGGCGATGACATCGGATCCCGGCTGCTGGCCCTTCAGACTGAGTTCGACCAGTGGATCGCCCGCTATCAGCCGGACGCGGTCGCGGTCGAGCGGGTCTTCAGCCAGCACAACGTCCGCACGGTCATGGGCACGGCGCAGGCAGGCGCAGTTGCCATCGTCTGTGCCGCGCGCAGCGGCGTGCCGGTCGCGCTGCATACCCCGAGCGAGGTCAAGGCGGCGGTCACTGGCAGCGGTCGCGCGGACAAGCAGCAGGTCACCGAGATGGTGACGCGCCTGCTGCGGCTGCCGGACCGGCCCCGGCCTGCCGACTGCGCGGACGCCCTGGCCCTGGCCATCTGCCACTTGTGGCGCGGTGCGGCGCAGCAGCGGCTGGCCGCGGCCGCGAGCCTGGCCGCGGCCGCGCGCCTGGCCAGTCTACCCAGGGCCCCAGCTCCGCGCAGGGTCCCAGCTCCGCCCGTCCCGCCGCCGGAGGCATCAGGTGATTGCGCACGTGACAGGTTCGGTCGATGCGGTCGCACCCGACGGCGCCGTTATTGACGTCGGCGGCGTTGGCCTGCTCGTCCAGTGCACCCCCGGCACGCTGGCTGGCCTGCGAGTGGGTGAGCGAGCGCGGGTGGCCACCTCGCTGGTCGTCCGCGAGGACTCGCTGACCCTGTACGGCTTCGCCAGCGACGACGAGCGGAACACTTTCGAGCTGGTTCAGACTGCGAGCGGCGTCGGCCCCCGGCTCGCGCAGGCCATGCTGGCGGTCCTGACGCCAGACGCCCTCAGGCGAGCGGTGGCTGCCGAGGACCTGGCGATGCTGATGTCGGTACCCGGCATCGGCCGCAAGGGCGCGCAGCGCATCGTGCTCGAACTCGCCGGGCGCCTGGGCGCCCCGGCCGACGGCGCGGCCGCCGTGACCCGCGAGGCCTCGGCCGGGTCGGCCGGGATGTGGCGGGATCAGGTCAGGGCAGGCCTGGTCAGCCTGGGCTGGCAGGCCAGGGAGGCGGAGCAGGCCATCTCGGCGGTCGAGCCTGAGCTGGCCGGGTTCGATGGCGCCGGGCCCGACGGCGCCGGGCTGGCCGAGGTCGACGTCTCGGTGGCACTGCGGGCCGCGCTGCGCGTCCTGGGCCGGCCGTGACGGGGCAGAACGGCGATCCCGGCACCGGCGTCGTTCCCGGCCCGGCTGGCGTCGATGGCCGGGCCGTTCGCGATCGCGCGGGCCCGGCTGACCGGGTCGTCTCAGCGCTGGCAGATACCGACGACCGGGTCGTCGAGGGAGCACTGCGGCCCAGGCAGCTCAGCGAGCTCGTCGGCCAGAACCGCGTGCGGGAGCAGCTATCGCTGATGCTAGAAGGCGCGCTGCGCCGCGGCCGGGTACCCGATCACGTGCTGCTCTCCGGTCCGCCCGGGCTGGGTAAGACGACGCTCGCCATGATCATCGGGGCCGAGCTAAGTGCGCCGCTGCGGATCACCAGCGGTCCCGCGATCGAGCGGGCCGGTGATCTCGCTGCCATCCTGTCCACGCTGAGTGAGGGCGAAGTTCTCTTCATCGACGAGATCCACCGGGTGGCTAGGCCCGCCGAGGAGATGCTGTACCTGGCGATGGAGGACTTTCGCGTCGATGTGGTCATCGGCAAAGGCCCTGGTGCGACCGCTATTCCGCTGGACATCGCGCCGTTCACCCTGGTCGGCGCCACTACGAGGGCGGGACTGCTGCCGGCCGCATTGCGAGACCGGTTTGGCTTTACCGCTCACCTGGACTTCTACGAGCCGGCCGAGCTCGGCGTCATCGTCCGCCGGTCGGCAGGCCTGCTCGGGGTAGCACTTCAGGACGACGGTGCGGATGAAATCGCAGGCCGGTCCCGCGGCACGCCCCGGATCGCCAACCGGCTGTTGCGCCGCGTCAGGGACTTTGCCGAGGTACGCGGCGACGGTGTGGTCACGAGGGACTGTGCCAGGGCGGCCCTCGAGTTGTATGAGGTCGACGACAATGGCCTGGACCGGCTCGACCTGGCGGTGCTTAGTGCCTTGGTCCGCCGGTTCGGTGGCGGCCCGGTCGGACTGTCGACGCTGTCGGTAGCCGTGGGGGAGGAGGCCGAAACCGTCGAGGTGGTGGCCGAGCCGTTCCTGGTCCGGGCCGGGCTGATGGCCCGCACGCCGCGGGGCCGCGTCGCGACCCCAGCCGCCTGGCAATATCTCGGCCTGCCGGTGCCGCAGCAGGCTGCCTGGGCCCGTCAGCCGCGCGGGGGACCTGAATGGCCAGGTCAGGACGGTGCCGTCGGCGAGGGTGAGGCGACGCTCTTCGACTGAGTACCGGTCGCAGAACTGCCCCGGAAATGTCACAGCGGGTCGCGGGCTGGTCACGATCACTCCTCAGACGCCGTAGCCTGTTGGTGCGCCGCGTGCGCGCCGCTACACTGCGGCAGTTGGTCCAAGACACGCCACTTTGGCGCTGCCTCGGGGTCGCACCCGCGTGCCGGCCAGCATGTCTGGCTGCCGGGGCAGAACTAATCGGAAGGATGCCCCTCGATGGGGACAAATGCTCTGGCCGCTGCTGAGGCGGCTGCTAAGTCCACAGGCAGTTCCAGCTCACTTCTGATCATCATCGTGATTTTCGCGATCATGATCATCTTCATGTTCCGGTCGCAGAGCAGGCGAAAGCGCGCCGCTCAGCAGACGCAGAGCCAGGTAGTGGACGGAGCGCGCATCCGCACCACGTTCGGCGTCTACGGGACTGTGATCGAGGGCGACGACCGCAACGTCATCGTGGAGGTGGCGCCGGGTACCCGGATCAAGATGCTGCGGCAGGCCATCGCGGTGGTCGTGCCGGATGACGAGCCCGACGGCGTGGCTCAGACGATCCGACTTCGGCCAGACCGAGCCCGACATCAGCGCCGACCAGACGGGGCCGGACCTGAACGGCGACGGCAAGTCGGGCAAGCCCGACGACCGCAGCGACCTGACGATCTAGCCGCAGCGCGGCACTCGCGCCGCAGCAGCCGCGCCGTACTGGCCTAGCGAAAGACAAGGGCACCCGTGGCACCCCGAAGCATCCCCACCTCTCATCCGGGGCGGTATCTGGCCGCTCTGGGTGTGCTGATTGTCGTGATGCTCGTCAGCGTGCTTGGCGGCAATATCTTCAAGCCGGCCGACTGGCACAAGAGCTTCGTCGTCGGCCGCGGGCTTGACCTGTCCAGCGGCACCTCGATCACCCTCCAGGCACTAACGCCAAAGCGCCAGACGCCGTCAGCCAGGGCGAGATGACCAAGGCCATCCAGATCATGACGAACCGGGTCGAGGCCACTGGCCTGACCGGGTCTCGGTGGTCCAGCAGGGCGCCAACGAAATCGTCGTCTCGGTGCCGGGCGCTGGCGCGCAGAAGGTCGCCACGCTGGTCGGGGAGACCGCGTTGCTGCGCTTCCGGCAGGTGCTGCTTGAGGCGCCCAACGAGACCGTCGCCGGAGCGACCGCGACGCCGACGCCGACAACTGCGCCGTCGTCAGCCAATCCTGCGGCCAGTTCGACGGTGAGCCCGTCGTCGTCACCCTCAGCCTCCGGATCGGCAACCGCGACGCCGTCATCCGGTTCCGGCCAGGCGGTCGGTGCCAGCAAGCTCGGCGCTACGGCGAGTCCGTCCCCTAGCTCGTCAGCCACGAGTACCCCGAAGGCCTCGAGCACGCCGTCGCCATCCCCGACCCCGACTCCATCCGGGTCAGGCAAGCCGGTGCTATCGACGACCAAGGACGGGCAAGGCGACGCGGGCGCGCTGAATGCGGCCACGACGAAGCTGTTCAACGAGCTGAACTGCACGACGAACTGGAAAGCAGCGCATCTACCACAGCACCCCCAGCGCCTGGGATAACCCGAACGCGCAGACGGTCACGTGCCTCAAGCTGCCGGGGAATATCTGGGAGAAGTACGCGCTCGACACGGCCGTCGTACAGGGCAACGAGCTCAGCAACGTCCAGGCGCAGGACACGAACACCGGCCAGGGCTGGATCGTTTCCGTCAACGTGAAATCCCCGGCGTCGGCGAAGCTTGGCCTGCTGACGACGAGCATGGCCAGCAAGTACTACGACAGCAGCAAGGGAGCGGCGACGTCGCCGCTCGACCTGCTCGCCATCGTGCTCGACGGCCAGCTGCAGGGAACACCGCCCCAGGTGCAAGGCTCGTTCACTAGTTCGTTCGAGATCACCGGCGGCGGCAACGGCGGTTTCAGTCAGGGCCAGGCGACCACGCTGGCGAACGTGCTGAAGTACGGCAGCCTGCCGCTGTCGTTCAAGAACCTCTACACCTCCTCGGTGTCGGCCTCGCTGGGTTCGGACCAGCTGTCGGCGGGCCTCTTCGCGGCCCTGATCGGCCTGCTGCTCGTGGTGGTCTACTCCTTCATCTACTACCGCGGGCTCGGCGTGGTGTCCGTGCTGAGCCTGGCCATTGCGGCGTCGCTGTCGTACCTGTCGGTCGTGCTGCTCTCCCGTTACGAGGGCTTCACGCTGTCGCTCGCGGGCATCGCCGGACTGATTGTCGCGATCGGCATTACCGCCGACTCGTTCATCGTGTACTTCGAGCGGCTTCGTGACGAAGTGCGTGAGGGCAGGTCGCTGCGGGCGGCGGTCGAACGAGGCTGGGCCCGGGCCAGGCGGACGATCCTGGTCTCGGACACCGTGTCGTTCCTTGCCGCGCTGCTGCTGTACATCCTGTCCCAGGGCGATGTGCGCGGTTTCGCGTTCACGCTCGGGCTGACCACGCTAGTCGACGTCATCGTGGTCTTCCTGTTCACCAAGCCCATGATCACGCTGCTGGCCCGGACGAAGTTCTACGGCCAGGGCCACCCGCTGTCCGGACTTGATCCGGCCAGGCTCGGCGCCAGAGCGCCATGGCGCGGCGGCGGGCGGGCTGCGGTTACTCCAAGTGCGGGCGCCGCCGCACGGCACGGACCTCGACCACCACCAGGGAGGCGTGATGTCGCGGCTGGGCAACATTACCGGCCGGCTGTACCGCGGCGAAGTCTCGATTGACTTCGTCAGCCGCAAGAAGCTCTGGTACACGATCTCCGGCATCATCCTGCTGGTCAGCGTGCTGGCGCTGATCTTCCGTGGACTGGATTACAGCGTGGAGTTCAAGGGCGGCTCGCAATGGACCGTCCCCGCTTCGGCGTCGGTGACGCAGCCGCAGCTGGAGCAGATCGTTACCAACGGCGGCGGAGTCAGCGCGAGCGCCACCGAGGTCAAGCCGTTCGACGGCCATGGCGCTTTCTGGCAGGTGCAGGCCGGGCTCATGCCGACGTCGCAAGCGCTGAAGATCGGTGACGCAGATAGCGGCGAAGTATCACCTTCCTGCTACCGGGAAGAATGCGGTGTCCGTGACGACCGTGGGGTCCAGCTGGGGCTCACAGGTCACCCAGAAGGCGATCGAGGCGCTGATCGCGTTCCTGATCGTGATCGTCATCTACCTGTCGATCGCGTTCGAGTGGCGGATGGCCGCTGCCGCCTTCGTCGCGCTTGCCCACGACATCGTGATCACCATCGGGGTCTACGCGCTGACCGGATTCCAGGTCAGCCCGGCGACGATCATCGGCCTGCTGACCATTCTCGGTTACTCCCTCTATGACACCGTGGTCGTCTTCGACAAGGTCCGGGAGAATACGGCGCCGATCCTTGGTACCCGCAAGAGCACCTACAGTCAGGCCGCGAACCTCGCGCTGAACCAGACCCTGGTCCGGTCCATCAACACCTCGCTTACCGCCCTGCTGCCGGTTGCGGCGATCCTGGTCGTCGGCACCCTGCTGCTCGGCAACGGCGAGCTGAAGGACCTGTCGCTGGTGCTGTTCGTCGGAATGCTGTCCGGCACCTACTCCTCGATCTGCATCGCCACCCCGGTGCTGGCGGACCTGAAGGAGCGCGAGCCGCAGTACAAGCAGCTCGCGAAGCAGGTAGCGCTGCGCGCGGCGGGCGGCCGGGCCGCGCTGCGCAAGGCCGCCAAGTCGGGCGCGACTGCCGTCGACGGCGGGCAAGGCGATGCCGGTAACGGCGGAGCGGCAGCCGTCGGCTGCGGGCAATGGGCGGGCAAGGGCTGGCGCGACTCGGTTGCCTGCCGTGGCGTGACTGGCGACACCGACGTGACCGCCGAGTGGCGACCTGGCCGACGCCGGCGACGATGACCTCGAACCCGACGACGCGATCGGCGAGGCTGTGCCTGCCACGTCTGCGGCTGGCCAGGCACGAGGCGCGCAGCGCGCGGCAGCCTGGCGCCCGCCAGCAGCCAGTCGCGGCGGCCAGCGGCGAAGCGGCGTCCGAGCGGCAAGAAGAAGCGGCGTTAGTGACCCAGGCGGCCGGGAGCGGGGCCGACGACGGCGCCGAGCTGCTCGAGATCACCGACCTGCTCAAGTCGCGGATCCGTGACGTCGTCGACTACCCGCAGCCGGGCATCGTCTTCAAGGACATCACTCCGCTGCTGGCCGATGGCGCCGCATTTGCCGCAGTTGTCGCGGCGCTTGCGGCCGGCCACGAGGGCGTGACGAAGGTGGCCGGCATCGAGGCTCGCGGCTTTATCCTGGCTGCCCCGGTCGCCCTGGCGCTCCGGGCCGGTTTCGTGCCAGTCCGCAAGCAAGGCAAGCTTCCCGGCGCAGACCTACGCGGAGTCCTACGAGCTCGAGTACGGCACCGCCACGCTCGAGGTGCATACCGACGCATTTGACGCATCCGATCGGGTTCTCATCGTGGACGATGTGCTGGCGACCGGCGGGACCGCCGCCGCGACCGCCGAGCTGATCCGCAGGACCGGGGCGAACGTGGTCGGCGTCGTGGTCTTGCTCGAGCTCGAATTCCTCGCAGGCCGGGCGAAACTGCCCGGCATGGCCGTTCGCTCGCTGCTCCCGGTGTGACGCAACGTACGGAGCCCGGCACTTCCCGAATCGTCCGCCGATAGACTTGTTGAACGGCGGACGTGAGGAGCGCATGTGGCCGGTGACGTGGTGACGGCCAGGGCGGCCGAACCCGATGTCACCCAGGACCTGCCCAGGGCGGATGACAGGGTGACATCGCCTGGAGGCATGCCCGAGGCGCCCGGCTGAGCGAACCGCCGACTCGGCCAGCCCCCCGACGGCCGGAAGAGGCAGTTCCAGAGACGCCAGCCGCCGGTCGGCGACAGCTGCTCTGGCCGCAGCCGCCGCCACGGCCGTTCCGGCCCGATGCGTTGCCAGGACGGGAAGCCCAGCCCGCGCGACTCCGCGAGCGACTCTCGCCGAGGAACCGGTGGAAGACGGCGAGGACTCCGAGGCGGTCGAGGCCGGCCCGGCAGAGCAGGGCCACGCAGCCAAGGCCCGGCACGGCGCAAGCCCGCAGCGCGGAACTCCAATGGCGGCGGGAAGAAGTCTGCGGCACGCGCGGCCGCCAGCCGGGTAAGCCGCCGGGTTGGCTGCTCCCGCGAGATACCGGCAGGCACCGCTGAGTCGCAGCCGACGGCGGGTCAGGCGCGGCCGCGATGCGGCGCCGGCTGGCGCGGCTCGGCTCCCCGCGCGGCGGAGGGGTCAACCCTGTGCTCGAGCCCCTGATCAGGACCGTGCGCAACACGCACCCGAAAGCCGACATCCGGCTGATCGAGCGCGCTTACGAGGTGGCCGCCAGGCTGCACGCAGGCCAGTCGCGGCGAAGCGGCGACCCGTACATCACCCATCCGCTCGCTGTCGCGACGATCCTGGCCGAGCTGGGCATGCCTCACGACACGATCTGCGCCGCGCTGCTGCACGACACCGTCGAGGACACTCAGTACACGATCGGCCAGCTGCGCGAGGAGTTCGGCGAGGACATAGCCGCGCTGGTCGATGGCGTGACCAAGCTGGACAAGGTGAAGTACGGCGACGCCGCCGCAGGCCGAGACCGTCCGCAAGATGGTCGTCGCCATGTCCCGTGACATCCGCGTACTGGTCATCAAGCTCGCCGACCGCCTGCACAACATGCGCACGCTGCGCTACCTGCCCGGGCCAAGCAGGAGCAGAAGTCCCGCGAGGTGCTGGAGATCTTCGCGCCGCTGGCGCACCGGCTGGGCATGAACACCGTCAAGTGGGAGCTCGAGGACCTCGCTTTCGCGACCCTGTTCCCCAAGCGGTATGACGAGATCGCCAGGCTGGTGTCCGAGCGCGCGCCGCGGCGCGAGATGTTCCTGCAGGAAGTGATCGAGGACGTCCAGGAGGACCTGAAGGACGCCAAGATCAAGGCGCACGGTCACCGGGCGGCCGAAGCACTACTACTCGGTCTACCAGAAGATGATTGCCCGTAATGTCAGCTTCGATGACATTTACGATCTGGTCGGCATCCGCATCCTCGTCGACTCGCTGCGCGACTGCTACGCGGTGCTTGGCACCGTGCACGCGCGCTGGAATCCGGTTCCTGGCCGGTTCAAGGACTACATCGCGATGCCGAAGTTCAACATGTACCAGTCGCTGCACACGACGGTGATCGGCCCCGAGGGCAAGCCGGTGGAGCTGCAGATCCGGACCTGGGGCATGCACAAGCGGGCGGAGTACGGCGTCGCCGCGCACTGGAAGTACAAGGAGGAGATGGTCGGCGGCGGTGGCACCGCCGACATGGCCTGGCTGCGGCAGCTGGTCGACTGGCAGCGGGAAACCGAGGACCCGGCGGAGTTCCTCGACTCGCTGCGCTTCGACCTGGGCGGCGCCGAGGTCTACGTTTTCACGCCGCGCGGTGAGGTCATCGCGCTGCCGCAGGGCGCGACTCCAGTCGACTTCGCCTATGCGATCCACACCGAGGTGGGCCACCGCACTATCGGCGCCCGGGTGAACGGGCGGCTGGTGGCGCTGGAAAGCGCGCTGAGCAACGGCGACACCGTCGAGATCTTCACCTCCAAGGCGCTGGATGCTGCCCCGAGCCAGGACTGGCTCGGCTTCGTGAAGAGCGCACGGGCCCGCAACAAGATCCGGCACTGGTTCTCCAAGGAGCGCCGGGAGGCGGCCGCCGAGACCGGCAAGACCGCGATCGCCAGGATGATGCGCAAGCAGAACCTGCCGCTTCAGCGCCTGGCCACGGCGGACGCCCTCAACGCGATCGCCAGCGAGCTGCGCTACGCCGATCTGTCCGCGCTCTACGCGGCCGTCGGCGAAGGGCACGTCAGCGCGCAGTCGGTGGTCACCAAGCTGATCAAGTCCGCGGGCGGCATCGCTGGTGCGCAGGAGGACCTGGCCGAGGCCACCGTGGTCACCCGGCCGCCGCGGCCGGCCCCGCCCGCCGGGGACTCGGGCGTCGTCGTCGAGGGCGCCAATGACGTCTGGGCCAGGCTCTCCAAGTGCTGTACGCCGGTGCCCGGCGACCAGATCACCGGATTCGTGACCAGGGGCAACGGCGTCTCGGTTCACCGGGCCGACTGCGTGAACCTCGAGCACCTGCTGGAATCCCAGCCGGAGCGGCTGGTGAACGTCCGCTGGTCGCCGCGGGAGGGCTCTCAGTTCCTGGTCGCCATCCAGGTAGAGGCGCTGGATCGGACCGGCCTGCTCTCGGATGTCACCAGGTCAATCTCCGATCAGCACGTCAACATCCTGTCGGCGACGGTCACGACGACACGGGACCGGGTCGCGTTCAGCCGGTTCACGTTCGAGATGGGCGATCCCAAGCACCTCGGCGCAGTGCTCCGGGCAGTTCGGTCCATCGACGGCGTCTACGACGTCTACCGCGTCACGAACTTAGCCAGCTAAGGCGGGGCGCGGGCCGGGGGTGGACGCCTGCGCCTCCGGAGTGCTGCGCGGGCTTGGCACAGGCTGCCGACGGCTGCAGCCCGTCGGCCCGAGGCCCGTAGTGCGGTCACCTGACGTGGCAACGCTTACGCCCGCTGCGCACCCCCAGCCGCCGGCTCCCTACGCCGCGCACGGCGCACGAGCCGCCCTCCGAGTCACCAGCTAAGCAAGCAAACGAGCCTGCCGGGGGGTGCGCTCGCCGATGCCAGCCGGGCCGAGGAGCGCTGACTTTCGTGCGCTGCGGCAGCGGGCGTGGCGTGGCCTACGAAAGCCCGTGACCAGCGCGTCTCGGGCAGGAGGAGGCGAGCGCAGCGCCTGCGCGTGCCAGCCCGCAGAGCAGCGTTGCGGAAGTCAGCGCGAGCAGACCTAGCCCGCCAGCTCGGCGAGCGTGCGCTCGGCCTCGGCCAGCCAGGACCGCCGCGCCGCTATGGCCTCCTGAGCTTGCTGCTGGGCCTTCTGGTCGCCGCTGGTCTGCGCCTTGGCGAGCTGCCTTTCGAGCTGGGCGATCGCCGCGCGGATCTGCTCGACGGTCCCCCTGGCCCTCGACAGTGCTTCCGGGTTAGTCCGGCGCCAGTGCGAGTCCTCGGCCTTGCGCAGCGCCTCCTCGATCTTGCGGAGGCCGCCTTCCAGCCGCTCCTGTGAGTCGCGCGGCACTGCGCCGACCCGCTCCCAGCGCTCCAGGATGCCCCGCAGTGTGGCCCTGCCAGCTCGGGCGTCCGTGACCGGCAGCAGCTTCTCCGCCTCGGCGAGCAGTTGCTCCTTGACCACGACGTGCTCGCGCAGCTCCCGGTCCTTGGAATCGAGTACCTCGGCGCGGGCGGCGAAGAAAGCGTCCTGCGCGCTCTTGAACCTGTTCCACAGCTCGTCTTCGGCGGACCGGTCGGCTCGGCCTGCCTGCTTCCAGGACCGCATCAGCTCCCGGTAAACACTTGCCGTCCCGCCCCAGTCCTTCGAGGTAGAGAGCTCCTCGGCCTGGCTGACCAGCTCCTCCTTGCGCGCGCGGATGGTCTCGCGCTCCTCCTCCAGGGAGGCGAAGTAGGCCTTGCGCCGCTTGGCGAACCCGTTCCTGGCTGCCGACAGACGCTTCCACAGGATCGCCTCGGCAGCGCGCTCACCGCGCGGGGCGACCTTCCACTCCTCGAGGAGCTGGCGCATGCGCTCGCCGCTGGCCTTCCAGTGGGTGGCCTCGGCGGCAAGGCGTTCGGCCTCCGCGACGATCCGCTCCTTGATCTCGTGGGCCTCGTTCCTGGCCTGCTCGCGGGCCGCCTTGTGCTCTTCGCGGCGATGCTCGATGGTGCTGCCCAGTGCCTCCAGGCGTGCCGACAGGCCGTCCAGGTCCCCGATGGCGTTCGCGCCGGTGACCGCGGTGCGTCAGCCTGGAGATGCTGGCCTTGGCCTGGCCAGGGGACAGGTCCGTGCTTGACATGCGCTGCTCGAGCAAGCTGATCTCGGTCTCCAGCGCGTCGAACTTGCGCTTGAAGAAGGCCAGCGCCTCATCCGGACTGCCCGCCTGCCACGAGCCGATCTCGCGCTCGCCGTCGGATGTGCGAACATACACAGTTCCGTCTTCGGCTACCCGGCCCCACGGATCGCTTGCGGTGCTCACCGCGTACCTCCTGCTTGGTACCTGACCAGCTAAGCCAATCAGGTCTTAGTGATCGTCACGCTGTCAATCTGGACCTTCTCCTTGGGATGCCCGTCACCGGGGCCGTTGGAGTTGTCACTGCCCGCCTTTGCCACATTCTGGAGGATGCTGAGTCCGCTGGCGATGGTGCCGAACGGCGTGTAGCTGGGCGGCAGCGGAGTCTTCTTGTACACCAGGAAGAACTGACTGCCGTTGCTGTCCGGGCGACTGGGCCCGGGCCATCGCCACGTGTGCCAGCCGGATACTGCCGCCCCGGTCAGGTTCTCGGTGTAGAACTCGTAGCCGGGACCGCCACTGCCCGTTCCGGTCGGGTCGCCGCACTGAAGCACGTAGATGCCGGAGGCGGCAGTCGTGAGCCGGTGGCAGGGCGTGTTCTTGTAGAACTTCTGGTCGGCCAGCGAGACGAATGAGTTCACCGTGCAGGGCGCCTGCTTGTTCAGCAGGTCGATCACGATGTTCCCGCGGTTGGTCGCGATCGTCGCGACGTACGTTGCCTTACGGTCCGGCCTCCTCGGGGGCAGCGACACCTTGCGTGCGGCCGTGCCGCTCGGGGTGTAAACGCACTTGCCGTTGACCATGGCAGCCGTTGCGCCTGGCGGCGGAGTAGGAGACGGGGTGGTGCTCGCGGCGGGCGTCGCGGTGGTGCTGGCGACGGGCGTCGGCGGGGGCGTGGTCGCTGAGGGACTGTGCGAGCCAGCCGCGGCGCTCGGAGCCTTGGACGAATTGAACGCGCCGACGGCTGCGGCGACGCCGACGCCCGTGGCCACCACCAGCACGGCGATGATCCCGATTACGGATAGCTGCAGCGTGCGCCTGGCTCGCTGAGCCTGCCGCTGCATACGGCGCTCATGAGCATCCTTGGCAAGCTTGCGCTGGCGTTCCCTTTTGGTGGCCACCCGTGCTGATCCTCCTGCTCACCCGCAGTGTCCTGCGGTCTGCGTCGTCTTGGCAATCGCCCCGGCGGCAGGCCAGTGCCCCCAGGCATCGCACTGCGAAACTTCGCGAATCGTACCGTTGCGGCGGGAGTAGTAACGCCACCGTTACTTTTCGAGTCCCAACCGCGCCCAACTCGTGTCCTGGCAGCCAGAACACGGGCCGGAACGGCTGGCCAACGGCAGGCTGGCCCGCGGTTCTCGATAGCCTGGGAGGCGCGCCGATGCGAGCGCCCTTACACCGAACTACCCGTAACCAGGGCTTCGCTCCCAGGCCCGCCCGTCAGGCCCCGGCGACTGCTAGGAGGCGCTGTGCTGATTGTCGGTTTTCCCGCGGGCTCGTTCGCGGCTAACTGCTACCTGGTGGCAGCCGGACCGCGGTCCGAATGCGTGATCATCGACCCGGGACAGGACGCTGAGGAGGGCATCGAGGAAGTCATCGACGAATACCACCTCCAGCCGGTCGCAGTGCTGGCGACCCACGGCCACATCGACCACATCTGGTCGGTCGCCCCGGTCTGCGGCGCCCACGGGATCCCCGCATATATTCACCCGGCCGATCGCGCGCTGCTCTCCGACCCAGGCCGCGGGCTGAGCCTGGCGGCCGGCCAGCAGCTGTTCGGCGGACTGACGTTCACCGAGCCGGACGACGTGCTCGAGCTGACGGACGGGATGAGGCTGGGAATCGCTGGGTATTGAGCTGGTCGTCGACCATGCCCCTGGCCATACGCCGGGCTCGGTGACGTTCCGGCTGCCAAACGCGACCGAGGCCGGAACCTTGTTCAGCGGGGACCTGCTGTTCGCCGGGTCGATCGGCCGGACCGACCTGCCAGGCGGAGACTACGAGACAATCCTGGCGAGCCTGGCGCGGGTATGCCTGCCGCTGCCAGGCGAGACTCAGGTCCTGGCCGGGCACGGGCCGTCAGACGACGATCGAGGCCGAGCGGGACCACAACCCGTTCCTGGCTGGCCTCGTTCCGGCGAAAGGCCCGGTCACCGGGCTGTGAGACGGCCCGTTCCCGGCCTGATGGTTTTGTTGTGAGATGACGAGAGAGAGGCTGAGCTAGCGATGATCCGCAGCCACGAGGCTGGCAGCCTGCGGGCGTCCTCGGCGGGCGAGCAGGTACGGCTGGCGGGCTGGGTCGCCAGGCGGCGTGACCACGGCGGCGTCGTGTTCATCGATCTGCGCGACGGCAGCGGGATCGTGCAGGTCGTGCTGCGCCAGGAGGACGTTGCGCATGACCTGCGGGCCGAGTTCTGCGTGCTGGTGACTGGCACGGTGCGGCGGCGGCCGGCCGGGAACGAGAACCCTGAGCTGGCCACGGGCGACGTCGAGGTCGCTGCGAGCTCGCTGGAGGTGCTGTCGCGGGCCGACCCGCTGCCATTTCAGATCGAGGGCAGCGGTGAGCTGAATGAAGAGGTCCGGCTGAAGTATCGCTACCTGGACATCCGGCGCGCCGACATGGGAGCTGCGCTGCGGGCCAGGTCCAAGGCCGCGTACCTGCTGAACGAGGTGATGGACGCCCGCCGGTTCGTCACGGTCGAGACCCCGTTCCTGACCAGGTCGACGCCCGAGGGCGCGCGTGACTTCCTGGTGCCTGTCCGGCTGCGGCCGGGGAGCTGGTACGCACTGCCGCAGTCACCGCAGCTGTTCAAGCAGCTGCTGATGATCGGCGGCATGGAGCGCTATTTCCAGCTCGTCCGGTGCTTCAGGGACGAGGACTTCCGGGCCGACCGGCAGCCCGAGTTCACCCAGGTGGACCTCGAGATGTCGTTCGTGACCAGGGAAGACGTGATCGAGGTGGCTGAGGACCTGGTCGAGCGACTGTGGGCCGAGATCGCGGGCTATCAGATCCAGCGGCCGATCCCGCACATGACGTACGCCGATGCCATGGCACGGTACGGATCGGACAAACCAGACCTTAGGTTCGGGAACGAGCTCGTCGAGCTGACCGAGTTCTTCGCCCAGACCGAGTTCCGGGTCTTCCAGGCGCCGTACGTGGGCGCGGTGGTGATGCCGGGTGGCGCTTCGCAGACGCGCAAGGAGCTCGACGGGTGGCAGGAGTGGGCCCGCTCGCGCGGTGCGCGGGGGCTCGGCTACGTGCTGATCGGCCCCGATGGCGAGGTCTCCGATTCGGGGCCGGTGGCAAAGCACCTGTCGCCAGCAGAGCGATCCGGATTGCCCGCAGCTGCCGGGGCGGCGGCCGGTGACGCGGTGCTGTTCGCGGCCGGCCCGGCAAACGAGGCGCGAACGCTGCTCGGCGCGGCCCGGCTGGAGATCGGGCACCGGTGCGGGCTGATCGACCCGGACGCCTGGGCATTCACCTGGGTGGTGGACGCGCCGATGTTCGAGGACGACGGCGAGGGCGGCTGGACCGCGGTGCACCACCCGTTCACCGCCCCCCTGCCGGAGTGGGAGGCCAAGTTCGCGGCCGAGCCCGGCGGCGCGCTGGCTGACGCCTACGACATCGTGTGCAACGGGACCGAGATCGGCGGCGGCTCCATCCGGATCCACCGCCCCGATGTGCAGCAGCAGGTCTTCGACGTGATCGGCCTGTCGCGCGAAGAGGCGAACTCACAGTTCGGCTTCCTGCTCGATGCGCTGCGGTACGGCCCGCCGCCGCACGGTGGCATCGCGTTCGGCTGGGACCGGCTGCTGATGCTGCTGACTGGCCGGGAGTCGATCAGGGACGTGATCGCGTTCCCGAAGGCCGCATCCGGGCACGACCCGCTCACCGGTGCGCCGACGCCGATCACGCCGCAGCAGCGCAAGGAGGCCGGGATCGACGCCGTTCCCGCTGAGCCTCCGGGCGGCACGGGCGGCCAGCCTCCGGGCGGCACGGGCGGTCATGCTGCGGCCGGCTCGGGTAGTGTCACCCCGGGCGGCATATCCGGCAGACATCAACACAACGTCAGCCGTCGCACGGTCTGTGCTCCACTCAAGATCAGTTGCCTGGCGGCGCAAGATCGTCCGGCCTGGGCGAGCGAAATGCCCGGAATGCGGCGCGGACCTCGTCGACGAAGATGGCCGGCTGCTCGAACGCGGCGAAGTGGCCGCCCTTGGCGGGCTCGTTCCAGTAGCGAAGTCCGGGTACGCCTTGTCGGCCCAGCGCCGTGGACGCGCGGACGATCTCCTTAGGGAACACCGAGCAGCCGACCGGTACCTGCACCGTGCCGTGCGCAGTTTGCCGAAGCTCTCCCAGTACAGCCGCGCCGACGACGCGCCGGTGCCGGGCAGCCAGTACAGCATCACGTTGTCCAGCATCTCGTCCCTGGTCAGACGTTCGCCGGGTCGCCGTCGGAGTCGGTCCAGGCCCAGAATTTCTCCACGATCCAGGCGCACAGGCCCGCTGGGCGAGTCGACCAGGCCGTAGCCGACCGTCTGCGGCCGGGTGGACTGCTCCTTGGAGTAGCCGGAATCCCAGTCGCTGGTAGTGCTTCATCGCCGCCAGCGCTGCCTGCTCCTGCTCGGTCAGGTCGTCCATCGTGTCCGGATCGGGCGGTGCGGTGACCATGTTGATGTGGATGCCCGCGAGGTGGCGGGCGTGCCTGGCGCCCAGCGCTAGCGTGACGCCAGAGCCCCAGTCGCCGCCCTGGGCGCCGTAACGCGCGTAGCCGAGGCGGGTCATCAGCTCGTCCCAGGCATCGGCGATCCGCTCGATGCCCCAGCCAGTCTGCGCGGGCTTGCCGCTGAAGCCGAATCCGGGCAGTGACGGGCAGACCACGTGGAAGGCATCGGCGGCGTCGCCGCCGTGTGCGGTCGGGTCGGCGAGCGGCTCGATGACCTTGCGGAACTCTACGATCGAGCCCGGCCAGCCGTGCGTCATCACCAGCGGCAGCGCGTCGGCATGCGGCGAGCGGACATGGAGGAAGTGGATGCTGAGGCCGTCGATCTCGGTGCGGAACTGCGGGAAGCGGTTGAGGCTCTCCTCGCACGCCCGCCAGTCGTAACTGCTCCAGCCAGTAGTCGCACAGGTCGCGGGTGTAGGCCAGTGGGATGCCCTGCGACCAGTCGTCCACGGTCTCCGCGCTCCGGCCAGCGGGTCTGGCGCAGCCGCTGCCGGAGGTCGTCGAGCTCGCTCTCGGGAATCTCGATCCGAAACGGGATAATTTCCGCACTCATTGCGGCAACCTCAGCTCACGTAGTAGCGATCGGGTGGCGCCGGACGCCGCCCCGCAGCCGCAGCGTCCTCACTACGGCCAGGGGCGTCGCAAGGCCGGAGCGGCTGAGCCGCGCGGACTACGATCCAGTGGTGGCTTACCGGGACAGTTCGATCACCTGATGCGGGAAGCGGAACGTGGCCGGGCGGTCCTGAACACGCGCACGATCGCAGTCTTCGACGATGGCCTGGTGGTGTGCGCAGTGCCCGTGTACGGGGACGCGGCAAAGCCAGCCGGGAGCCTATCGGCCGCCTGTGGCGCGCCGGCTATCGCGAGCAGGCGCGCACGGCGGTGCCAGGCCGGGGAGCCGAGCAAGTCCAGGCCCAGGCGCAAGCCGCCGGTTCGAGCGTGACATTCGCCGAGACCTGGCCGAAAGCCCGGCTGATCCCGCTCGCCCATCATCGAGCAGATCGTGCTGACGCGGCCCAGGCAGGTCAGCGAGCTCACCATTCCAGGCGCACAATGCCGAGGCGGAGCCGCGTCGGTGTTCCTCGGCGACCTGTCAGCCGAGCGGGTGCGCGAGGTGCTCGGAGCGGTGCTCGGCGAGCGGCTGAAGATCGACATCGCCGAGTAGGCCCGTACCGCCCTGGCTGGGCGGCGATCCGGCGGCAAGCTCGACTGCCTCGGCCTGGGCGCCCTGGGATTACCCGTCGCCGGGCGGGCTGGTCCGCATGGCCGGAGGACCGCTGGTGATATCTGGCAGGATCTGGCGCGGGATGACGGGCGCGCTGGCCCGCCGCTTCCACTCCCTGGGGTAGCCGAGCGACACCTCCTCGTGCCGGACGCCGTCGTGCCAAGTCGTGCGCGGTATGTGCAGGTGGCCGTAGACCACCGCGACCGCGCCGAAACGGGTCGGCCAGTCGGCCGTGCGCACCGTGCCGCACCACTGCGCGAACTCCGGGTAGCGCATGACCGCCGTCGGTTCCCGGACCAGCGGAAAGTGATTGACCAGCACGGTCGGCATCCCCGGCGGCAGCGCTGCGAGCCGTTCCTCCGTCTTCGCAATCCGGTCCGCGCACCACGCTTCGCGGCTCGGGTACGGGTCGGGATGCAGCAGCCGCTCGTCGCTGCTCACCACGCCCGCGGCGCGGGCATGGGCCAGCCCGTCATCGATCGAGGCAGCCTCCGTCGGGCGGAACGAGTAGTCGTAGAGAACGAACAGCGGCACGATCAGCAGCGGACCGCCGTCTCCGGGCCAGACCGGGTAAGGATCCTCCGGCGTGACCACGCCCAGGCGCCGGCACGCCGTCGACCAGATGCAGGTAGCGCGCCTCGCCGCGCAGTCGCACCGGATCCCGGCCGTGCGTCCACAGCTCGTGATTGCCTGGCACCCAGATGACCTTGGCGAATCGCTCGCTGAGCAGCGCCAGCACGCCGTACGACATCCTCGGCCCGTTCACCGACGTCGCCGGCCACGATCAGCCAGTCCGAGTCCGTCTCCGGTCGCAGGCGCTCGGCGATCGCCCGGTTCGGGCCGAACCCGACATGCAGGTCGCTCACGGCCAGCAGCCTTGGCCCGTCCGCTAGCGCGGCGTCGCGCCGGATGCTGCATGACGTCACGTCCGTCCTCGGTCTCGCCGGCAGCGCCATTGGACGCGTACGCGAGGTGGTCCGAGCGCTGCGCGCAGCGGCAAGTCAGCGCCGCAATCGGCACGGGGCAGGTAATGTCGCATCGTGCCCCGCGTACCTGACGGCTTCGACCGGCAGCCTGTTCGATTCCGCGGCCGAAGCTGCTGAGCAAGCCACGGCGCCGCTGGCTGTCCGGATGCGGCCGCGGTCCCTGAATGAGGTGATCGGCCAGGCCCATCTCACCAGGGACGGGTCGCCGCTGCGCAAGCTGGCCGACACCGACTCGCCGATGTCGGTGATCCTGTGGGGCCCGCCCGGCACCGGCAAGACCACCCTGGCGTACGTGGTCGCGAACGTGACAAAACGGCGGTTCGTCGAGCTGTCCGCGGTGTCGGCAGGGGTCAAGGACGTGCGGGCGGCCATCGAGACGGCGCGCGGCACGCTCGGCATGACCGGCGAGCAGACCGTGCTGTTCATCGATGAGGTGCACCGGTTCAACAAGGCGCAGCAGGACGCGCTGCTGCCGGCCGTGGAGAACCGCTGGGTGTCCTTCATCGGCGCGACCACCGAGAATCCGTCCTTCTCCGTAGTCGGGCCGCTGCTGTCGCGGTCGCTGCTGCTGACCCTGCGGCCGCTGAGCGACGACGACATCCGGCAGGTCGTCGACCGGGCGCTAGCGGATGAGCGCGGGCTGGCCGGCCGCGTCGGCTGGCCGACGGGGTCATCGCCCAGCTCGTGCGGCTGGCCGGCGGTGACGCCCGCCGGGTGCTGACCTACCTGGAAGCCGCCGCGCTCGGCGTGCCCGACGGCGGCGAGATCACGCTCGAGATGCTGGAGCAGGCCGTCGACCGCGCGATGGTGCGCTACGACCGGGCCGGCGACCAGCACTACGACGTGATCAGCGCGTTCATCAAGAGCATGCGGGGCAGCGACGCTGACGCGGCGCTGCACTACCTGGCCCGGATGATCGAGGCGGGCGAGGACCCGCGGTTCATCGCGCGGCGGCTGATCGTGCACGCCAGCGAGGACGTCGGGATGGCCGACCCGACCGCGCTGCAGACAGCGGTGGCCGCGGCGCAGGCAGTCGAGTTCGTCGGGCTGCCCGAGGCGCGGCTGAACCTGGCGCAGGCCGTCATCCACATCGCGCTCGCGCCGAAGTCGAATGCGGTCGCCAAGGCCATCTTGGATGCCGCGCGCGGATGTGCAGCAGGGCCTGGCCGGTCCGGTGCCCAAGCACCTGCGGGACGCAAGTTACGCTGGAGCGGCGCGGCTCGGGCACGGCAAGGGATACGTGTACGCGCACGACGATCCGGCCGGCGTCGTGCAGCAGCAGTACGCACCGGACGGCCTGGTCGGCAAGCGCTACTACGTTCCGACGACGCACGGCGCGGAGGCCCGTTACACCGAGCGGTCTGAGCGGATCAGGGCGATCCTTCAGGGCACGGCCGAGCCGGTATCCGAGCCGTCCCCGGAGGCAGGCCACGACCCCGCCGAGCACGCCCGCTGAACACGGCCCGGCTGAGGGCGACGGCGGTAGCCTGCGGTCGGCCTAGGTTCCGAACCGCCCGTTCCCGGTCGAAGAACGAGGGGCCCTCGCGGGGTTCGGTCGCCTGCCGGATGAGCCCAGGACATCCGCGATAGGGTCGGGCGAAGGTGACAGTCGCAGATGGGATTGGAGTCGGGCGAATGGACGCCGGACAGCTAGCAGCGCTGATCGCCGCGATCTTTTTCGCTGCGCTCGCGTGCGTGGGCATGTTCGTGCTGCTGCGGCTGGCCCGGCTCATGTCGGCTGCTGCGGGCATGATCACTGACTACCGCGCCAAGACCGACCACCTGATCGAGCAGGCTCAGGCTGCCGTCGATCGCACGAACGAGCAGCTAGCCAGGACGGACTCGATCACCGCCAGCATGGACCAGGTGACGGCGAACATGGCCGAGCTGTCTGGCCACGTCTCCGCGCTGGCCGGGCTGGCGAGGGGCATCTCGGCGGCGGCAACCGCGCCACTGACCGGGGCTTCCGCGCTGGTCTTCGGACTGCGCCGGGCTACAGCGGTCCGGCGCTCACTGCAGGTAGCCGCGCTGGCCGAGACGTTGCCCGAGCCGCCGCTTCGCGCGGCTATCACCGGCCCGGCGGCACATCCGGCTGGCACCGCGGCGGGTTCACGCGGACGGGTGGCGAAGACGGCGGGTCGGCGATGATCCGGCGGGGATTCTGGCTGGCTGCGGGCGCCGTACTCGGCGTGGCTGGGTACCGGAAGGCGACGAGGCTGGCCCGGGCGCTGACCGGACAGGGCCAGTCCGCGCGGTCCATGGCCGGCCTGCCCACGGCGGCGCGGGCCTCGATCGTCGCGCAGCAGACGCGGCTGGCTCTGCCGTCCCGTGCGGCGACAAGATCGGGGGGCCGGGCAGCTTCAGCGGTTGCGGGTGCGGCGTCGGCTGCCGGATTCGTCCGTGACGTGCGCGACGGCATGGCAGAGTACTGGGATCTGCATCGCAGCGAAATGGACCGTACTCTCGGAAGTCGGAGCGGCCGGTCATCGTCCGGCGACAGCCCGCAGGGCCACCGCGAGCCCTGATCAGTCCGAAAGCTCCCGGCCGCGCTGAGCCGGGCATATCTACGTGAAGGATGGCCTCATGGAGTCGGCAGAGATTGTCCGCCGTTTCCTCAGCTACTTCGAGCAGCGGGGACATACCGTCGTCCCCTCGGCCAGCCTGGTCGCCGACGATCCCACGCTGCTGCTGGTCAACGCCGGAATGCAGCCGTTCAAGCCATACTTCCTCGGCCAGCGGACACCGCCGTTCCGGCGCGCTACCAGCTGCCAGAAATGCGTCCGGACGCCGGACATCGAGGAAGTCGGCAAGACCACAAGGCATGCCACGTTCTTCCAGATGCTAGGCAACTTCTCCTTCGGCGATTACTTCAAAGAGCAGGCCATTCCGTTTGCCTGGGAGCTCCTGACCAGGCCGGAGTCGGCCGGCGGGTTCGGCTTCGCCGAGAGCCGGCTGTGGGTCACCGTGCTGCACGAGGACGACGAGGCCGCGAAGATCTGGCACGACGTCGTAGGCGTTCCCGAAAGCCGGATCCAGCGCCGCGGCCTCGCCGATAACTACTGGCACATGGGCGTGCCCGGCCCCGGCGGCCCGTGCTCGGAGATCTACTACGACCGCGGCCCGGAGTACGGCCGCGAGGGCGGCCCGGAAGCCGACGAGGACCGCTACCTCGAGGTCTGGAACCTGGTCTTCATGCAGTACCATGCTCGGCGCGGTCAGGTCCAAGGTGGATTTCGACGTCATCGGAGACCTGCCGTCCCGCAACATCGACACCGGCATGGGCATGGAGCGGATGGCCGCGCTGCTGCAGGGCGTGGACAACATCTACGAGATCGACACCATGTGGAAGGTGCTTGAGCGCGCCGCCGAGCTCACCGAGCAGCGTTACGGCGTCGACGAGCGGACGGACGTCGCGCTGCGGGTGGTCACCGACCACGTCCGCACGGCCGTGATGCTGGTGGCCGACGGCGTTATCCCCGTCGAACGACGGCCGCGGTTACGTGCTGCGCCGGATCCTCCGCCGCAGCGTGCAGAAGCTGCGGCTGCTGTCTGGCGCGCAGCGCGGCGGGATGGGCGGATCGGGCGGCTACAGCCGGGGCGGCCAGGACGAGCGATTCCTGCACGAGCTGAGCTCGACGGCGATCGGCGCGCTCGGCGATCAGTACCCGGAACTGCACCGGGATGCACCGCATATTCATACGGTGATCGACGCTGAGGAGGCGGCGTTCCTCGGCACGCTGCGAACCGGCAGCGCCATCTTCGACGCGGCGGTCGAGGAGACCAGGCGGCGCGGTAGCAGCGCGATCCGCGGCGACCAGGCGTTCCAGCTGCACGACACCTACGGCTTCCCGATCGACCTGACCCTGGAAATGGCGGCAGAGCAAGGCCTCTCTGTCGATGAGGGCGAGTTCAGGCGCCTGATGGCCGAGCAGCGCCAGCGGGCGAAGGCCGACGCGGCGGGCAAGAAGACAGGGAACGCCGACATCTCGGTGTTCGCCCAGGTGCTGGAGCAGGCCGGACGCGTCACCTTCACCGGCTATGACGAAGTGGTCGGTGACGCGACCGTCGTCGGGCTCATCGTCGGCGGCGCATCGGTTCCGTCGGCCGGGGCGGGCACAGCGGTTGAGGTAGTGCTCGACCAGCACTCCGTTCTACGCCGAGGGCGGCGGCCAGCTAGCCGACAACGGCGTCATCAGCGCGATCGGCAGCGGCGCCGGTGACGGCGCCAGGATCGAGGTCACTGACGTCCAAGTCTCCCGTTCCCGGCCTGATCGTGCACCGCGGCACAGTGACGGCGGGGGAGATCGTCGTCGGCACGCCAGTGCTCGCCGAGATCGATGTTGAGCGCAGGCGCGCGATCTCGCGCTCGCACACTGCCACGCACCTGGTGCACCGGGCGTTCCGCGGCTCACTTGGCGAGTCGGCAGCGCAGGCCGGCTCGGAGAACGCTCCCGGCCGGTTCCGGTTCGACTTCACCGCGCTCGGCGCGGTACCGCCGTCGGTGCTCGCGGCCGCCGAGGAGGAGGTCAACCAGGTCCTCATCAATGACCTGGAAGTGCGCGCCTTCCACACCTCGATCGACGAGGCTAGGGCGATGGGCGCGCTGGCACTGTTCGGGGAGAAGTACGGCGACCAGGTGCGCGTGGTTGAGGTGGGCGAGTACTCGCGGGAGCTGTGCGGCGGCACCCACGTCGCGAGGTCCGGCAATCTCGGCCTGGTCAAGATCCTGGGCGAGTCGTCGATCGGGACTGGCGTCCGCCGGGTGGAAGCGCTCGTCGGCATCGACGCGTTCAAGTTCCTGGCGCGCGAGAGCGTGCTGGTCAGCCAGCTGAGCGAGCAGCTGAAGGCGCGGCGGGAGGAACTGCCTGAGCGGATTGCCGGCGTCGTCACCCGGCTGCGAGACGCCGAGCGCGACCTGGAGCGGATGAGGTCCGCTCAGCTGCTCGGCGGGGCGGCTGAGCTGGCCGGGAACGCCGAGGATCTGGACGGCGCGCCGTTCGTGGCGTACCGGGTGCCGGATGGCGTCCCTGCGGACGGCATCCGGAAAGTGGCGCTGGACATCCGCGGCCGGCTGCCGGTCGATCGGCCGAGCGTGGTCGCCGCGATTGGCGTCACCGACGGCCGGCCAACTGTCGTGGTAGCAGTCAACGACGCTGGCCGCGCCAGCGGCCTGCGGGCCGGAGCCCTGGTGCTGGCGGCGGCCGGCGCCCTCGGCGGACGCGGTGGCGGCAAGGATGACGTGGCGCAGGGCGGTGGTGCTCCGCTAGGTGACCGGGCCGATGAAGCGATCTCTGGGGCCTTTGGCGCGGTTCGTGCCCTTATTAACGACATACTGGGCGGGGGTGCCGTAGGGTGAGTCCGTGCCTCCACCAGTTCGTGTCCAGGATGAGACCTGCGGCCGCCCCGAGGGCGCTCAGGCCGCGAATTCCGGACGTAGAGCTGCCGGATCGGGCCGCGCTGGTAACCGTACGAAGAGCGTTGCTGTGAGGCCAGGCGTCCGTCTCGGCATCGACGTGGGCTCGGTGCGGATCGGAGTCGCCCGGTGCGATCCGGGCGGCATGCTCGCCTCCCCGCTTAGCACCGTCAGGCGCGGCGCAGGCGATCTGGGAGAGCTCACTCGGCTGGCGGCCGAGAACGGGGCAATGGAGATCGTCGTCGGCCTCGCCGTCGGCCTCGGCGGAGCCGAGGGCCAGGCTGCGGCGGAGGGCAGGGGGTTCGCGTCGGCTCTGGCCGGGCGGCTGGCTCCGGTTCCGGTGCGTCTCGTTGACGAGCGTTTCACTACGGTGCTAGCGCATGCGGCCCTCCAGCAAAGCGGCCTAGACTCCAGGGCCAGGCGGCAGGCGGTGGACAAGGCAGCGGCGGCGCTGCTGCTGCAGGGCGCGCTCGATGCTGAGCGCTCGACAGGTGAGCCCGCTGGCCAGCTGGTATCAGCCGGAGGTGGGACACCATGAGCCGCGGAAGGCGCAATCGCCGGGACGAGCAGCCAGATGATGTCAACGCGCCCGGGTACGACTCCAGAGACAGCCGGCGGTCGCGCCGGTCAGGCGGGCCCGAAGAGGAGTGGCTGCCCAGCTCGCGGGCGCTTCCTGATGCCGATGACTGGCCGAACGCGCTGGGCGGCTATGGCGGCGGTGGCAGCTATGCCCCCCAGGACGGATATCCCGCGTCGGGTGGCTATCCGGAACCAGATGATGGCTATTCCGGGCCGGGTGGACACCCAGGGCAGTCTGGCTACCCCGGGCAGTCTGGCTACCGGGGGCAGGGTGGCTACCCGGGGCAGGGTGGCTACCCGGCCATAGAGAGCAGCACTCCAGGCGCTCCGTACGGTTCTTATGAGAACGGCTCCTACCAGAACGGCTCCTACCAGGAGAACGGATACGGCGGAGAGGGTCGGCCGGACGACGGCTACGGAGGCGGCTACGGCAGCTACCGCAGCGACGACTACCACGACCCCGGATACGGCAGCGGCCAGAACTCTGGTCCCGGTTATCCGGGCGTCGGTGAGCGGGCTGGCTACCAGGGCGTCGGCGACACCTATGGCGGCCGCGACCCTTACCAGACCGATTCGAGACCGCCCAGCCCAGGCAGGCATAGCGACCCCGGCGGGCGGGGCGCGGGGTACGGCGAGCGGCATGGCCGGATCCGTACGCCGGTCCTGCTTCCGGCGCGAGCGGCCCGTATGGCCAGCCGGATCCGTACGCCGGTCCTGCTTCCGGCGCCAGCGGCCCGTATGGCCGGCCGGATTCGCCCGGAGTCACTGATCCGCGCGGCCTGACTGACCCATTTGGCCGTACCGATCCGCTTGGCCGTGCCGATCCGCGTGGTGTGACCGATCCCCGCGGCCGCACCGATCCTGGTCGTCACACTGACCCGCGCGGGACGGTCGAGCGTTATGGCGCTGCCCCGCCTTATGGCGCGGGTGCTGGGTACGACAGTCCTGGCTACGACGATGGCAGCCACGGCGGTGCTTCCTACGGCGGGGACCCACTGGCCGCGCTGGCCGAGGCGAACGCGGATACGGCGGCCGCGACACCTACGACGAGCCAGGCAGTTACGGGAACCAGGACAGCTACGGGAACCAGGACAGTTACGGCGGGCAAGATCAGTACGGCGGTGCTGCGTACGGTTCAGGGGACCCGTACGCGGGGCATGGCGCAGCGGGGCCGGGCGGGGACCGGGCGAGCCAGGCGGCCGGTTATGAGCACGGCGGGGGATATGACGATCATGACTACGGCCAGGGAGGCTACCCAGCCGAGCACGGTTACGCGGGCGAGCCGGGCTACGTCGACGAGCGGGGCCAGCCGGACGACGGCGAACGCGGGAACCCCGCCGACGGCTTCGGCCGCGGAAGCCGCTACGACTTGCAGGCTCCGGTGGACGAGACCGGCGTAACGCGCCGCCGGGACCGCCGCGGCGAGTCCGAGATCGATGCCGACGACGCACGGCACAACGGTTTCTTCCGTGGCTTCGGCCGGGGAGACGACGACTACGGGCACCGCCCGCGCAAGAAAAAGCGCCGCAGCCGTGCTGGGATGGTGGCGCTGAGCGTCCTTATCGTGTTCCTCGCGGTCATCGTGGCCGGCGGCCTGTACGGCTACAACTGGTACGCCAAGCGCCACGCCGACTGGTCGGGCGCGGGCTATGGCTCGGTCCTCGTACGGGTCGTGCCGAACGAGGTGGCATGCAGCTCGACCATGGAAAACAATCTGGTCAGCGCTGGCGTCGTGGCCTCAGCAACGGCGTTCTGCGACGCTGCCAAGACTGCGGGCAACTCCGCGGCACTGGAGCCCGGCTACTTCCGGCTGCACAAGCACATGAGCGCGAAAGCGGCCTGGGCGCTGATCATCAACCCCAAGTCACGGGTGCAGACAAGCGTCGCCATCCCGGACGGCCTGCGGGCTAGCAAGATCATCGCGCTGCTGGCCGCCAAGACGGGCATCCCGCTGAGCCAGTTCCAGTCCGCGCTCAAGAACGACGTTTCCCAGCTAGGCCTGCCGTCCTGGGCTAAGGGCAACCCAGAGGGCTTCCTCTAT
The DNA here is from genome assembly GCA_963808215.1 of uncultured Actinomycetota bacterium. Classification (GTDB taxonomy): domain Bacteria; phylum Actinomycetota; class Actinomycetes; order Streptosporangiales; family Streptosporangiaceae; genus JAJYUU01. The sequence continues at coordinate 20,003 of CAWEEY010000010.1, read as the reverse complement.
CCGGCTACCTACCCGGTGCAACCAGGGACTTCGGCGCTGGACATCCTGAAGACGATGGTGGCCAAGTTCAACAGCGAGATAGCGGGCATGAACCTGGCAGCCAAGGCGAAGGCTGGCCATTTCAACAACGAGTACCACGTAATCATCGAGGCCAGCCTGCTCGAAGGCGAGGTCGGGCCGCAGTACTTCACCCGGGTCGCACAAGTCATCGACAACCGGCTGAACCAGCACTGGTACCTCGGGCTCGACAGCACCGTCGCCTACGCCCTGAATAAGTACATTTACAACCTGAGCCAAAGCGAACTGGATACGCCCTCGCTGTACAACACCACGAAGCACTATGGCCTGCCACCTGGTCCGATCGACTCTCCGGACCTGGCGGCAATCGAGGCTGTGCTGCACCCGGCGCGGGGACACCTTCACGTATATGTACTTCGTCACGATCAACAAGTCCGGTAAGACGCTGTTTACCAGCAGCCAGGCGACGTTCAATCAGTGGGCCGCCGAGGCCGGCCGGCAACGGGGTCTGACCCGGTGGCCGTAGGGCCAAGCGCGGCCAGGCGGGCGGCAGTTCTGGGCTCGCCCATCGCCCATTCGCTGTCGCCGGCCCTGCACAGGGCCGCTTACCGCGAGCTGGGCCTGGCCGGCTGGCGGTATGACGCGATCGAGTGCGACGAGCAGCGGCTGCCTGCCCTGCTTGACTCGCTCGGGCCGGAGTGGGCGGGCCTGTCCCTGACCATGCCGCTTAAGCGCGCCGTGCTCCCGCTGCTTGACTACATCGACCCGCTGACGGCCGAGGTGGGCGCTGCCAACACGGTTGTGTTCGCGGGCGGGCAACGGCGGGGTTTCAACACCGACGTGGGCGGCATCGTGACCGCACTGTCCGAGGCAGGCGTTACCGCTGAAGGGAACGTGGTAGTCCTCGGCAACGGTGCCACCGCCTGCTCCGCGCTTGCAGCCCTTCGGCAGATGGGCGCAACCGAGATCGCAGCGGCCGTCAGAGCGCCAGGAAGGGCCGAGCCGCTACTCGGCGTGGCCAGCCGGCTCGGCGTGCACGTCAAGCTCATCGCGCTCGGGCCAGAGCTCGCCAGCCAGCCCTGGCACCTGCTCGATCTCCACGATCCCGGCGGCAGGCGCTGACCTGGCCGCGGCCCAGCTCAGCGCTGGGGACCTGACGGCAGCTGCGGTCTTCGACGTCGGCTACGACCCCTGGCCCACGCCGCTGGCGGCGGCTGCGGCGAAAGCTGGATCCTCGGTCATCTCCGGGTACGAGATGCTCGTCCATCAGGCGGCTGGCCAGGTCGAGCTGCTGACCGGCCAGCAGGCGCCGGTCAGCGTCATGCATGCGGCGGGCCTGGCCGAGCTAGGCCGCAAGCGGGGAATATCGGACGGCACTGCGATGGTTACGTGAGCAGGAATTCCAGTCGTCGCCAGAATGGGCTACCCTTACAGGCGACAAGGCTCGACGGTTACAGGCTCGTGCCGGACCGGAGAGCGTGCAAGCGGAGGACCACCTCGGCCGCCTCCCACCTAGCTGGCTAGCAACTGGCGGGTAAGTGCCGGGCTGCTCAGTAGGCGGCCTGGCGGTCGGCCAGCCCCTGGGCTGGCTGATCAGGCCGGACGCCAGACTTCCGGAACTAATGGGATAAGGCCCACCGGAGGGGACTGGCGTTGCGGGGTTTGCCGCTGCTTGGGCTTGGCCTGAGCGGGCACTTCCCGCATTGGTGGCCCCGCAGGCACGATATGCGGGGCCTTTCGGCTTCTGCGGCCAGTCCGCTCATAGCGCCTGGGCCGTGCATAGCCAGGACTCCGCCGCTGCGCCCGGGGATGGACCCCGGACGGAAGCACCCGTGACACAAGGAGGTCACATCAGCACCGAACCTCGTATCAACGAGCGCATCCGGGTACCCGAAGTGCGGCTTGTCGGCCCAGCCGGCGAGCAGGTCGGGATTGTTGCCATTAATGATGCGCTCCGGCTGGCCCAGGAGGCAGATCTCGACTTGGTCGAGGTTGCGCCCATGGCCCGGCCCCCTGTCGCCAAGCTGATGGACTACGGCAAGTTCAAGTACGAGTCAGCCTTGAAGGCCAGGGAGTCGCGCAAGAATCAGGCCCAGACGGTCATCAAGGAGATCAAGCTGCGGCCGAAGATCGACCCGCACGACTACGGCACCAAGAAGGGCCACGTCGAGCGCTTCCTGAAGCAGGGCGACAAGGTCAAGGTCACGATCATGTTCAGGGGACGTGAGCAGTCCAGGCCCGAACTGGGCTTCAAGCTGCTTCAGCGCCTCGCTGGCGACATCGAGGAGCTTGGCTTCGTCGAGTCCTCGCCCAAGCAGGACGGCCGCAACATGATCATGGTGATCGGACCGCACAAGCGGAAGACCGAGGCCATGGCAGCGGCCAAGGCAGACCGGGCGGAACGCGCAGAGCGGCCGAGCCCGGTCCAGCACGCGCGCTGCCGAGGCGTCCGAGCAGGCCACGCACCCCGAGGCGGCCGAACAGGCCGAGGCGGACGAGCAGGCCACGCAGGCCGAGGCGGCCGAGCAGGCCGCGCAGGCCGAGCAGCTGTGCAGCCGGCCACTGCGACCGAGCAGGCCCCGCAGTCCGCTGACGGAGCACCGCGGCCGAGCAGGCCCCAACGGCCGAGCAGGCCGCGGCACGCAAGGCGGCTGAGCAGGCAGCTCCGGCCGCAACGAGCCCGTCGACTGATGCCCCGCCGGGCCGCCGCGCCAGAAGCCCGCCGCACCCGAGGCCGACTGCGCCTAGGCCGACCCCAGCTTCCGCCAGACCAGCCGCGCCCAAGCCGTCCGCACCCCGGTCCACCCAGGTTCGCCGGCGCGTCCGGGCCCGTCTGGCGGAGCGGCGCCGAAGCCGACGGCTCCGCGCGGCACGACCGCGGCCGCGACGGCCTGCCGCATCCACGTCAGCCCCCAAGCCCGGCCCGGCCGGACGGCCTGATGACGGTCCCGTGCCGCCATCGCGCTCGGTCTCGGCTGACCGCGCGCGCCCCAGCGAAGGAGTCGGGCGAGGCCGATAGCTAGACCTCAGCTGGCCGGGCTGGATTACCAGCCCGGCCGGCGATCGCCAGGGCCGCCAGCATCGGGCCCGAACGGAACGCCAGGCAGTGGTGCTGCCTGGCCAGGACAACATGTGCCAGGGCACTAGGGAAGCCTGCCTTGGCCTAGCGGATTGTGCCGAAGGCACACGGAATGGAGACGCGGCGAGATGCCGAAGATGAAGACGCACACTGGCGCCGGCAAGCGGTTCCGGCTCACGGGGACCGGCAAGGTCGTCCGCCGCCGTGCCAACCGTGCTCACTATCTCGAGCACAAGTCGAGCACGCTGACCCGGCGCCTGGCCGGCTACGTGGAGCTCGCTCCGGCAGACGCCAAGAAGATCAAGAAATTGCTGGGTAAGTGACCCGGCCCGCCGCTAGGGAGTCGTAACACATGGCACGCGTGAAGCGGGCGGTCAATGCCCACAAGAAGCGCCGGGTTGTACTCGAGCGCGCCAGCGGCTACCGGGGACAGCGCTCCCGGCTGTACCGCAAGGCGAAGGAGCAGCAGCTCCACTCGATGACCTATGCCTACCGGGACCGCAAGGACCGTAAGGGCGCGTTCCGGCGGCTATGGATCCAGCGGATCAACGCGGCCGTCCGGGCCGAGGGCATGACCTACAACAGGTTCATTCAGGGCCTGCGGCTGGCCGAGGTCGAAGTCGACCGGAAGATTCTGGCCGAGCTAGCGGTGTCTGACCCGCAGGCATTCGTCGCGCTGGTCGAGGTTGCGAAGGCTGCACTGCCGGCCGACATCAACGCGCCAGCAGCCTGACCGGAAATGAGACGGCGCTACCGCGCCCGCGATGACCCGGCCTGCTAGGCCTGCTGCCCCGCAGGCGGGCGATGCGCTCAGCATCCGCTCGCCGCGGGTCAAGGCCGCCCGCCAGCTGGGCAAGAAGTCCTTCCGTGAGCGTGGCCGTTCGTTTCTCGCCGAAGGGCCGCAGGCGGTTCGGGAGGCTCTGCGCCAGCCGGGCGTGCTGACCGAGCTGTTTGTCACGAGTCAGGGCGCCGGCCGCCATCCCGAACTCGCCGCCGAAGCGGCCCGCCATGGCATCCCGGTTCATGAGATCAGCGGCGAGGTCATGGCTGAGCTGGCGCAGACCATTACGCCGCAGGGCCTGCTCGGCGTCTGCCGGTTCATCGACGTGCCGCTGGCCGCGCTGCTGCAACCGCGCGCCGCGGCTAGTGACGGTGCTCGCGAACGTCCGGGACCCGGGCAACGCGGGCACAGTGCTGCGCACGGCCGACGCGGCGGGTGCGGACGGGGTGATCTTCGCGGCCGCCTCGGTCGACCCGTACAACAGCAAATGCGTCCGGTCGTCGGCGGGCAGCCTGTTCCACCTGCCGGTTGTGGCGGGCGCGCCCCTGGCCGAGACGATCGGGAGCCTGCGAGAGAGCGGCGTCCAGGTCCTGGCCGCCGACGGGAGCGCGAGCCAGCTGCTTGATGCCAGGGAGGGTCCCGACCTCTCCCGGCCGACGGCATGGCTGTTCGGCAACGAGGCCTGGGGACTGCCCGACGACGTGCTCGCCCTCGCCGACGCTGCGGTAGCTGTGCCCATCTACGGGCGCGCCGAGAGCCTGAACCTCGCTGCCGCCGCGGCCATCTGCCTTTATGCCTCGGCCCGCCAGCTGCGGCGTGTGCCTGCAGCTAATTCGTGATCATGGTTCCGCCGCAGCCCGGCGGGGGGCACTGGCCTCCGACGAGCCCGTTCCCGCCCGGATTGTGGTTCTTCGCCGCAAAGTAAACAATCAGCGAACTTTTCGCATGCGACCAGCAAGTTCTCGGCTATCGCACGCTAACTGAGTGCAGCCGGCACTGCCGTCGTGAATGCGTATCCGCTAGAGTCTGATCACGTTGCGTCATGAATTGACCGAACTGGTCATAGCAGGTGAACTATGGCGCAATGGCGTCGCGAAGGCGGATTGCCCCCGAATCCGCTGACGTGGCCGTGGTGCGCTGCTACGGCCCGTAATCGCTAGACGGGGACCAGGGGCAACTTTTGGCCTCCCGGAGGCGGCGAACAGGTGGAAAGCATCGTGTCAGGCCAGGCGACAGCCCGGACTGGCGGCATGCCCGGCATCGGTTCCGGCGCCGCTGAGCGGGCCGGCGAGCAGCCGGGAGGCAGCCGCCGGACCAGACGCCGAGCCCGCCGACTTCACTTGCGGCCTGGTACTCGCCGACGACCTGCCTGACGGCCTTGTGATCGCCGACTGCCGGGGCAAGGTAGCGGTGTTCAATCGCGCGGCCACGAGGCTGACGGGGCTGAGCCCGGCGCTGGCCCTCGGCCGGGACGTGCGCGTGGTCCTGCCGCTGCGGGACAACGAGGACCGCTGCTGGTGGACGATGACCCAGCCCTATGACGGGCTGTCCACGCGGACGCGCCATCCCGAACGGCCGCTGTACCTTCCGGACGGCACCGAGCTGCTGGTCAGCATGGGATACGTCCGGTCGCCCCGCGGCCGGGGCCCGCGGGCAGGCTGGTCGCGTGAGCCCGGCGCAGTGCAGCGGCTGGCGATCACCCTCCGCGGCGCAGAGCAGCGGGTGCGGCTGGAGCGAAGCCGCGCGGACCTTGTCTCGACCGTCGCGCATGAGCTGCGTTCGCCGCTGACCAGCGTCAAGGGCTTCACCGCGACGCTGCTCGCGAAGTGGCCGCGGTTCACCGACGACCAGAAGCGGGTCATGCTGGAGACGGTCAACGCCGATGCCGATCGGGTCACCAGGCTGATCACCGAGCTGCTTGACGTGTCCAGGATCGAGTCCGGCCGGATCGAGATCCACCGGGAGCTGGTCGACGTGCCGAGCCGCGCCCGCAAGATCATCAGCGGCCGCGTCGCCGCCGGTGATACGCCGGACCGGTACCAGGTGGAAGCGGCGTCCGGCCTGCCCGAGACCTGGCTGGACGCCGATAAGGTCGACCAGATCCTGGCGAACCTGATCGAGAACGCCGTCCGGCACGGGGCTGGTACCGTTACGACTGTGGTGGAGCCAGCGGTCGTGGCAGGGGCTCCTGGCGTGGCCGTAGCGGTCCGCGACCAGGGTCCTGGCATTGCGCCCGAGGTTGCGCCCCGCGTCTTCGGCCGGTTCTGGCGCGCGAAGCGCCGCGGCGGTGCGGGCCTCGGCCTGTTCATCGTCAAGGGCCTGGTCGAGGCGCACGGCGGGGAGATCATCGTGCAGCAGGCACCCGGGGGCGGGGCTGAGTTCCGATTTACCGTGCCCGCCGGGACGCCTGAGTTCGGCTAGCCGGCGGGCCATCGGGGAGCTTGCCCCACCGCTAGCCCGCGCCTGCGGAGCTCAGATCGGTCGCGGCTGGCTCTGGCCGGTTCCGGGCTGGCCAAGCCCGTAGCGCGCAGCCGCCGGGCGCGCACGAGCGGGCCGACTCGCCGCTGATCGACGCGGGAAGCCTGGCAGCCCCTTGCCGGGTGCCGCCGAGCCTTACTCCCCAGTGCCACCCACAGCAGTGCCGCAAACAGCAATGCCACAAACAGCAATGCCGCCGACCGCAGTGCCGCACACCGCAGTGCCGTCGACCACAATGCCAGAAACAAGCAGTGCCACAGACCGCAGGAGAATCTGAACCGATGTCCGCACCGAATCAGGCCTATGACCCCGTGGAGGTGGCCATGCTGTCTCCCGAGGAACTGCAGCGCATGCAGGCTGATGCGCTGGCGGCCATCGCCGGCGCCACCGATCTCGATCAGCTCAAGACCGCCCGGCTCGCGCATTTCGGCGACCGGGCGCCGCTGACCCTGGCCAACGCGGAGATCGGGGCGCTGCCGCCGGCGGCCCGCGCGGACGCGGGCAAGCGGGTCGGCGCCGTTCGCGCCGTGATCAGGGATGCGCTGGCTGAGCGCCAGGCCGAACTTGAGGCCGACCGGGACCGGCGGGTTCTGGTTGACGAGGCCGTCGACGTGACCCTGCCGTGGGACCGCGCACTCGCCGGCGCCCGCCACCCGGTCACGACCGTGGGCGAGCGGCTCGTCGACGTGTTCGTCAACATGGGCTACGAAGTCGCCGACGGGCCTGAGGTTGAGGCTGAGTGGTACAACTTCGACGCGCTGAACTTCCCCCCTGACCACCCGGCGCGGGAGATGCAGGACACGATCTTCGTAGCGGGCCAGGAACCGGGACAGCGATCCGGGATGGTGCTGCGGACGCATACCTCGCCGGTGCAGGTCCGGTCGCTGCTGACCAGGCCACTGCCGCTGTACGTGGTGAGCCCCGGCAAGTGCTACCGCAGCGACGCGCTGGATGCCACGCATAGCCCGGTCTTCCATCAGATCGAGTGCCTGGCCGTCGACGAGGGACTGACCATGGCCGACTTGCGCGGCGCGATCACCGCGTTCGTGGACGCCATGTTCGGCGAGGGCCTGCAGACCAGGCTCCGGCCGGATTACTTCCCGTTCACCGAGCCATCCGCCGATGTGTCGATGCAGTGCCATGTCTGCCGCGGTGCCTCCGCAAAGCCGGGCGGCGAGCCGTGCCGCGTCTGCAGGTCCCAGGGCTGGATCGAGATCGCAGGCTGCGGCATGGTCAACCCGCGAGTGCTGGTGGCGGCTGGCATCGACCCGGACCGCTACAGCGGGTTCGCTTTCGGCCTGGGCATCGACAGGTCCGTCATGATCAGGGACGGCGTGTCCGACATCCGCGACACGCTCGAGGGTGACGTGCGGTTCAGCCGCGCATTCGGAATGGAGGCGTGATGCGGCTGCCGTTGTCCTGGCTGCTGGAGTATGCGGCCATTGATCTTTCGCCCGACGATGAGGCCGGCGTGCTGGAGATGTCGAGGCGGCTGACCGCGGCCGGCCTCGAGGTCGAGTCCGTTGACCGGGTCGGGCAGGATATCTCGGGTGTCGTCGTCGCTGAGGTGCTCGACATCGAGGAGCTGACCGGCTTCAACAAGCCGATCAGGTACTGCCAGGTGTCCACTGGTGACGGCCAGGAGCGGCACGTGATCTGCGGGGCGCGGAACTTCTCCGCTGGCGACCGGGTCGCGCTCGCGCCGCCGGGAGCCGTACTGCCCGGCGGGTTCGAAATCGGCGCACGCAAGACGTACGGCCGCGTGTCGGAGGGCATGATCTGTTCCGCTGCGGAGCTCGCCGTCGGCGATGATCACGCGGGGATCATGGTGCTGTCGCCGGACGCACCGCTCGGCGTCGACTTCGTCAGCTACGCCGGGCTGCGCGACGTGGTCTTCGACATCAACGTGACGCCGGACAAGGGCTACGCGCTGTCGGTTCGCGGAGTCGCACGAGAACTGGCCATCTCCTACCAGGTGCCGTTCATTGACCCGGCCGACGTCGGCCTGCCGACGGATGTGGGCGTCGTATCGCCGGAGGTCTACCCCGCGCGGATCGAGGACACGTCTGCCAGCGACCGGTTCGTGCTGCGCGAGGTCCGCGGGATCGATCCGGCCACTCCGACGCCGCTGCCCATGAAGATCAGGCTCGCCAGGGCGGGACAGCGGTCGGTAGCGCTGGCTGTCGATGTCACCAATTACCTGATGCTGGAGCTCGGGCAGCCCCTGCATGCCTTCGACCGGGCCAAGCTGACCGGGCCGATCGTCGTGCGCCGGGCCCGTCCGGGGGAGAAGCTCGAGACGCTCGACCACGTGGTCAGGGAACTCGATCCCGAGGACATCCTGATCACCGACTCCTCGGGCCCGATCTCCATGGCGGGAACGATGGGTGGCGTGGCCACTGAGGTGTCGGAGTCCTCGCGTGACCTGGTGATCGAGGCAGCGCACTTCTCCGCGCGCGGCACCGCAAGGATGGCCAGGCGGCACCGGCTTGGCTCAGAGGCCTCGGCCAGGTTTGAGCGAGGCGTCGACCCCGAACTTCCGCCGCGCGCCTCGGCAAGGGCGGCCATGATGCTGGCCGCGCTGGCCGGAGGCACCGTGGTTCGCGGCTGCTCGATGGCGACGGCGGAGATCGAGCCGGTCACGATCACGATGGCGGCCGATTATCCGGACCAGGTCGCTGGCCTTGTCTACGGGCTGGAGACCGTGCAGAAGCGGCTGCGCGAGGTCGGCTGTTCCGTCGCGCACCTGCCGGGCTCGGCGGTGGATCAGGCTACGGGTACCGACATGCAGGCGGCACCGGGTCAGGAGCCATCGGATCACGCGACGGGGCCGGCGCCGCTGGAGGGCGGGCAGGCCGGCCTGTCTGTCGGCCACCTGGCCAGTCCGCACCTGGCGAGCAGTGAGGCCCTACACGACCACGGGTATCACGACCACGGGCGGCACGACCGGGCCGGCCTGATGCTGCTAGTTACCCCGCCGTCCTGGCGGCCCGATCTCACCGACCCGGCCGACCTGGCTGAAGAGGTCATCCGGCTCGAGGGTTATCAGAACATTCCGGTCGCGGGCGGTCCGAGCGGTTGGCGGCCGGGGGCTGACCAGCCGCCAGCGGCTGCGCCGGACTGTGAGCAGGACACTGGGCTACCGCGGCTTTGTCGAGGTGATGACCCAGCCGTTCACCTCGGCGGCTGACTTTGACAGGCTGCAGCTGCCGGCCGACGACGCGCGCCGGGTGGCCGTGCGCCTGGCAAATCCGCTGAATGACGACGAGCCGCTGATGCGGACAACGCTGCTGCCCGGCATGTTCCGCACCCTGGCCCGGAATCTCGGCCGCGGTTTCACTGACGTAGTCGCTGTACGAGTTCGGCCTGGTCTTCCACCCGCGGCCGGACGCCCCGCCGTCAGCGCCGATCCTGCGAGTCGACCGCGGGCCAGCGGTGCACGAACTGGCCGCAATAGAAGCGGCGCTGCCAGATCAGCCGCTGCACGTCGGGAGCGTGCTCGCTGGCAACGTCGAGCCCGGCCGGTTACTGGGGGAGCGGCCGGGCCGCCGGCTGGCAGGACGCGATCGAGGCGGCGCGTGTCGTACTGCGCGCTGCGCGGGTGCCATTCGAGGTCCGGGCCGACCAGTATGAGCCATGGCATCCGGGCCGTTGCGCGGCCATCTTCGTCCGGACCGAGGAGGGCCACGAGTGGCTCGCCGGGCATGCTGGCGAGCTGCACCCGCGGGTGATCGCGGCCTTCGGTCTGCCCGTCAGGACCTCGGCGATGGAGCTCGACTTGTCGATGATCGAGACCGCGGCAGACACGCTCGGGCCGGTGCAGGCGCCTGCGTTGTCAAGCTATCCGATGGCCGTTCAGGACGTCGCGCTGATAGTGCCGGAGTCGCTGCCGGCCGCGGACGTGGAGCGGGCGCTCAGTGCGGGCGCGGCCGGTGCAGGCGACGTACAGCTGGAGTCGCTGAACTTGTTCGACGTCTACACCGGCGACCAGATCGGCGAAGGGCGCAAGTCACTGGCCTACACGCTGCGGTTCCGCGCCCCAGACCGGACTTTGACGGCTGAGGAAGTTAATGCCGCCAGGGACGCAGCTGTGGCCGAGGCGGCTCGGCAGACTGGCGCCGTCCTGCGCGGCACGGGCGGCTGATGACAGGGCTCGCCCTGACCACGGTGCGCAGACGTCTCGGTGCGGAGGTCCCTGTCGGCGCGTCATGACGATCCAGTGAACATGTGCCACCGATTATTGACATGTGACTTTAAAGTCTGATCTGGTCAGCCTCTGACACTTCTAGTGCACTGAGGGGATACATGATCAAGCTGACCTCGCGCCGTGCTGCGCTCGTACTGGCCGGCAGCGCTGTCGCGCTCGTCGGCGGGATGCTGCCGGCGCAGGCCGCCACGACCGGCTGGCGCTCAGTCGCCAGGGTATCGGTCAAAGGTGACATAGCGCTGCTGACCGGAGTCGACGCGGTGGCCAAGAGCGATGCCTGGGCCGTCGGCGGCGCCGTTACCTCCAAGGACACCAAGCCCGTCGGCATCATCGAGCACTGGACGGGCAAGTCCTGGCGGCGCGTGACGTTGCCGGCCTCCGTCGCGAAAGCGTGGAACGCGGACTCCGGGCTGTCCTTCCCGGTGGTGGGCGCCTCGTCCGCCAGCAACGTCTGGGCGTTCAGCCAGGATTTCGCCAGCAGCAAGGGCTCTGATGGCTACCTGCGGCTTAGTGGCCGCAAGTGGACAGTCGGCACCCTTCCTGGCACCAGCGTGGCCTCCGGCCATCTCGTCGTCATCACAGCCTCTCGCGTGATCAGCAGCAAGGACGTCTGGGTGTTCGGCGGCAAGCTGAAGGCCAGTGCCAAGAGTCTGTCCTTCGCCCCGTATGCGGCCCAGTACAACGGCCACAAGTGGACGTCCAAGTCCATTCCCGGCGCTGGTGCGGTCGTCGGCGTAAGTGAGATCTCGGCCGGCAACATCTGGGCGGCGATCGGCACGCCTGAGCTCTTTGCCGCACCGGGGCGCCAGCACGGCAACGCACCCGCAGTGGCCCACTGGAATGGCAAAGCCTGGGCCGCAGCGCCCGTGCAGCCGACCTCGACCGAGCTTCCGGCGGGCGCCACTCTCGACCAGCATCCTGGCCGCAAGGGCGGACAGGTGTGGATCGGCGGCGGGGCGACCAACTCCAAGCGCGGTACGACCGAGTTCGCGGCTGAACTCACCGGCTCAACCTGGACTGCCACCACCCTGCCAGCGACAGCGTCGGGTAACGACTTTGCGCTGACGAGCATGGCGCCCGATGGCCATGGCGGCATCTGGGCCGCCGCGGGCGGACTTGCAGTCCCGAAGGTCAGGATCTGGCACCTGACAGGTAGCGCCTGGACGCCCGTCAAGCCCGGCCTTTGGCAGTTCCCAGCGGACGCTCTTCCAGCTGGCCGCGGTCCCACGGACCAGCTCGGTCTGGGGCGTCGGAGCGTGTGCAGCGCAGTAAAAGCGACCGACGGCCTGATTGCCCTGGTCGGGCCGACACCGCGCTGACAGCCGCCGCTACAAGGACCCGGCCGAGGCCGCGCTCACCCGAGCGCGGCCAGCGGCTGAGTCAGCTGCGGCGCTCGTGGCTGAAGCGGCACGTGGTTGCTCGCTGGGGCGGTGACGAGGATGCCGATCCGGGCGAGCGAGGTCGTCAGCCGACGCGGCTTTCATGGCCGCTAGCGGCAACTGCAGTCGGCGCCTTGCCCTGCTCTCACCTGGTTAGCCTGTTGTGGTTCCCACGCCGCGGTCCGGTTTGCGGTGCCGCTTGTCGAGAACCCGCACAATCGGGCGAGAAACCGTACCTCAGCCGTGATATGGGTCGGCCGCTGCCGCGATCCTGACCTCGATGGCCGAGATCCTAGCCGTTCAACGCCCGTTTCGCCTCGGAATCTTGGCTCGGCGCACCCCGCGCCTCAGGGAAGTCGGCCCGTTAGATCCGGCGGTGCTTCTGCGTACGCGCCGTCAGCCCGACGTCTTCAGGATCTCGATGATCTCGGTGCCCTGCTTGGCGCACTTGGAGACGTCGCCGTTCTTGAGCACCTGAGGAGTCGGGAAGCCCTGGCAGGTCCAGCCGCTCACGGCAACAGGGCCGCCGCCGCCACTGCCGGGTGCGTGACCGCTAACGATCGCCTCCGCGTAGCTCTTCTCGATGGTCATCGCGACCGCGCACGAGACTGTGCCGCGGTAGATCTCGACCTCTACTGGCACCTTGGCGGCCGTCTTGCCGGCACCGCAGTTCTGGACGCTACTGGCCGCGTTCGCTTTCGAACCGCCGCCACAGCCGCGAGGGCCAGAGCGCAGACGACTACCACGCCCGCCGCGCAGCACGAGCCGGCCAGCCGCTGCCGAGCATGGCGAGTCCGCTCGACGTACATGCGCACCGTCTCCCTTCCGGGCTCATCATCTCGTCTCGCGTAGCCGGCACCCAACCTAGATCGCATATCTGACAGCGGCCGGTTACCGAGCGAAACGAAAGTTGCATAATCAATCAGGCATCTGCATAATGATTCGGGACAGACGCCACTGTTAGGCGCACCCGGCGACGATCGCCGGTCCGAATGGATCCGCTGGAGGGTCGGCATGGGCGCGCGGGTAGCGGTGGCCGGCGCAAGTGGCTATGCAGGCGGGGAACTGCTCCGGCTGCTGGCTGTGCATCCCGACTTCGAGATCGCAGCAGTCACCGCCGGGTCCAGCGCTGGCCGCCGCGTAGCCGATCTGCACCCGAACCTCGCGGGCGCGCCGAGGCGTGGCGGGACTAACCCTGCAGCCGCACGTCCCAGCTGCGTTCGCCGGCTGCGACCTTGTCTTCCTTGCACTGCCGGCCGGCGAGTCGGCGGCCGTCGCGAACGTCGTGCCGGACGGCGTCAAGATCGTGGACCTCGGGCCCGACTTCCGGCTATCCGAGGCGGCCGCGTGGGAACGGCACTACCCCGGCCCGCACGCGGGCCGCTGGATCACCGGCATTGCCGAGCTTCCAGGCGGCCGCGCCGCGATCGGTGCGGCCAGCCGTGTCGCGGCGCCAGGCTGCTACGCGACGGCAGCGATGCTCGCGCTCGTACCGCTTGTCGCCGCAGACCTGGCCGACCCGGCTGACGTCGTGGTCGTCGCCGCTTCAGGAACGTCTGGCGCTGGCCGTTCGCTGCGCACGGACCTGCTGGCCAGTGAGGTGATGGGGTCGGTCTCGGCCTACTCGGTGGCCGGTGCGCACCGGCACACGCCGGAGATCGAGCAGGCGCTGGCCGAGGCGTGCAGCGGCGATCGGCTCACGGCCGACATCGACGCCGAACCCGCCGCGGCCGTGCGGGTCAGCTTCACCCCCGTGCTCGCGCCGATGCCGCGCGGCATCCTCGCTACCTGCACGGCCCGGCTCGCCACGTCCCGCGTCGACAACCGGCGAGCTTCGCGAGGCGATCGCGGAGGCTTACGAGGCGAGCCGTTCATCACGCTGCTCCCGGCGGGACGCTGGCCCGCGACCGCGTCGGTGGCGGGCTCGAACGGGGCGCACCTGCAGGCCGCCGCCGATACCAGGGCTGGTCGCGCCGTTGTCGTCGTCGCCATCGACAATCTCGGCAAGGGCGCGGCCGGGCAGGCCATCCAGAACGCCAATCTCATGCTCGGCCTGGAAGAGACCGCCGGGCTGACCGCCGCCGGAATCGCCCCGTGAACGGAGACGCCCGATGATCACCAGCCCGCTTGGCTTCAGGGCCGCCGGCGTCGCCGCCGGGATCAAGGAATCCGGCAGCCCAGATGTGGCAGTCGTGATCAACGACGGACCGAGCGCGGCGGCGGCGGGCGTCTTCACCGCCAACCGGGTGAAGGCCGCGCCGGTGCTCTGGAGCCAGCAGGTCCTGGCGGGCGGGAATGTCCGCGCGGTGGTGCTGAACTCCGGCGGCGCGAACGCCTGCACCGGGCCGGCCGGGTTTCAGGACACCCACCGGACCGCCGAGCACCTGGCCGCGCTGCTCGGGATCGGCGCCGGCGAGGTAGCGGTCTGCTCCACCGGCCTGATCGGCGACCGGCTGCCGCTGGCGAAGCTGCTGGCCGGCGTGACCGCCGCGACCGGGCAGGCCTCAGCTGATGGCGGTCTCGCGGCCGCCGACGCCATCCGGACGACCGACACGGTGCCGAAGACCACCCATCAGGCACGGTTCCGGATACCAGATCGGCGGGATGGGAAAGGGCGCGGCGATGCTCGCGCCCGCCCTGGCCACCATGCTCGTCGTGCTGACCACGGACGCCGACCTGCCGCCGGCCGAGCTCGACACGCGCGCTGCGCGAGGCGGTCGGCACCACCTTCGACCGGCTCGACACCGACGGCTGCATGTCCACGAACGACACGGTGCTGCTGCTGGCCAGCGGCGCGAGCGGGCATCAACGCCGGACCCGGCCGAGTTCACCGCGCTGCTGACCGCGGCCTGCGCTGACCTGGCGACGCAGATGCAGGCAGACGCCGAGGGCGCGAGCAAGGCCATCACGATCGAGGTCACCGGCGCCGCGACCGAGCAGGACGCGGTCGAGGTCGGCCGCGCGATCGCGCGCTGCAACCTGCTCAAGTGCGCGATCCACGGCGAGGACCCGAACTGGGGCCGGGTGCTCGCCGCCGTCGGCACCACCAGCGCCGCGTTCGAGCCTGACGAGCTCAGCGTCGCGATCAACGGCGTCTGGGTCTGCAAGTCCGGCGCGCCCGGCGAGGACCGGTCCGCGGTCGACCTGCGGCCGCGCGAGGTGACCATCACCGTGGACCTGGCGGCAGGCCCGCACGCGGCGACGATCAAGACGACCGACCTCACTGCCGAGTACGTGCACGAGAATTCGGCGTACTCGACATGAAAAGCCTTCAGGCCGGGAACGGGGCGGCCCGGAAAGCAGCGACCCTCATCGAGGCGCTGCCGTGGCTCGAGCGTTTCCATGGCGAGACTGTCGTGCTGAAGTACGGCGGCAACGCGATGACGGACGAAGGGCTGCGGCGCTCGTTCGCGCAGGACGTCGTCTTCCTGCGCTACGCCGGGCTGCGGCCGGTGGTGGTGCACGGCGGCGGCCCGCAGATTAACGCTCAGCTCGACCGGCTGGGAATGCGAGTCGACCTTCCGCGCGGGCCTGCGGGTCACGACGCCGGAGACGATGGATGTCGTCCGGATGGTACTGACCGGCCAGGTCAACCGGGAGATCGTCGGGCTGATCAACGAGCACGGGCCGTTCGCGGTCGGGCTGTCCGGCGAGGACGCGCACCTGCTGACCGCTCGTCGGCTGCAGGCGGAAGTCGACGGCGAGCTCGTCGACATCGGCGAGGTCGGCGAGATCGAGTCGGTAAACCCCGGCGCGGTCAGCGCGCTGCTGGCCGACGGCCGGATCCCGGTCATCTCCAGCGTCGCGCGCAGCGCGAGCGGCGGCGTGCTGAACGTGAATGCCGACACCGCGGCTGCGGCGATCGCGTCGAACTAGGCGCGGCAAAGCTGGTGCTGCTGACAGACGTCGCGGGGCTGTACCCGAACTGGACTGGCAAGGACGCCGCCAGCGCGGCCAGACGCCAGGCCGTTCAGCCAGCTGACCGCCGATGAGCTCGCGGCGCTCATGCCGGGCCTGTCCGACGGCATGATCCCCAAGATGGCGGCGTGCCTGTCGGCAGTGCGCGGCGGCGTGCCGCAGGCGCACGTGCTCGACGGCCGGCTGCCGCACGCGATCTTGCTGGAGATCTTCACCGACTCCGGCATCGGAACCATGGTTCAGTCGGGGGGACACCCACAGTCGGGGGGACACCCACACGGGGACACCCCAACCCCTCCAGCCACCCCAGACCTCTCAGTTCCGGTCCTCCCGGACCTACCAACCCCAGGAAGGGGACCATGTCAGCGACTGAGCTACTGCAAGACCGGTATGGCGCCGCGATGATGCTGACCTACGGCATGCCGCCGGTGGCACTGGCCCGCGGCAGCGGCTGCTACGTCGTCGATGTTGACGGCAACAGCTACCTGGACCTGATCGGCGGCATCGCGGTCAGCGCGCTCGGGCACGCGCATCCGGCGATCATCGAGGCGGTCAGCAAGCAGGTCGCGACGCTCGCGCACACCTCGAACCTGTTCCTGCACGAGCGGCAGGTGGAGCTGGCCGAGCGACTGATCGGACTGCTGGGCACCGACGGCCGGGTGTTCCTCGCCAACTCGGGCGCCGAGGCGAACGAGGCCGCGCTCAAGCTGGTGCGCAAGGCCCAGGGACCCGGACCGGCCGGTGATGGTGGCTGCCGAGCACAGCTTCCACGGCCGGACCATGGGCGCGCTTAGCCTGACGGGCAAGAGCTCGATCCGCGACGCCGTTCCAGCCGTTCGGCGTGGACGTCAGGTTCGTGCCGTATGGCGACGCGGCGGCGCTCGCCAGCGCGGTGGGCTCGGACTGCGCGGCGGTGTTCCTCGAGCCGGCGCTCGGCGAGGGCGGTGTCGTGCCCGCCCCGGCCGGCTACCTGAAGGCAGCGCGCGAGGCGTGCGATCAGGCCGGCGCGCTGCTGGTGCTCGACGAGATCCAGAGCGGCATCGGCCGCACCGGCGAGTGGTTCGCGCACCAGGCGCGAGGGCATCGTCCCGGACGTGCTCACGCTGGCCAAGGGCCTCGGCGGCGGCCTGCCGATCGGCGCGTGCATCGGCATCGGCCGGTACGGCTCGGTGCTGGAGAAGGGCGATCACGGCAGCACCTTCGGCGGCAACCCGGTCGCCTGCGCGGCGGCGCTGGCGGTGCTGGACACGATCGAGCGGGACGGCCTGCTCGCGCACGTGACCGCGGTCGGCGCGCACCTGGCCGCCGGGATCGAGGGCATCCAGCACCCGCTGGTGGCCGGCGTCCGCGGCAGCGGGCTCTGGCTTGCGATCGCGCTGACCGGGCTCGGCCGCGACCGCCGTCGCCGCGACCGCGCAGCGGCATGGCTTCCTGGTCAACGCGGTCCAGCCGGACGCCGTGCGGCTGGCGCCGCCGCTGATCCTGTCGGCGGCGGAGGCCGACTCCTTCATCGCGGCGCTGCCCGCGCATCCTGGACGCGGCGAGCGTCGTACTGGCCGGGCAGGACGCGTCATGACCAGCCCGGCGCCCGGCCGGCTAGCGGCACCGTCCGGCACTTCCTGCGCGACGACGACCTGTCGCCGGCCGAGCAGGCCGAGGTGCTGGCGCTCGCGGCCGAGCTCAAGGCGGACCGGTTCGCCAGGCAGCCGCTGGCCGGGCCGCGCACGGTAGCGGTGCTGTTCGACAAGCCGTCGCTGCGCACCAGGGTCTCGTTCGCGGTCGGCATCGCCGAGCTTGGCGGCTACCCGCTGGTGATCGACGCGCAGGACGACGCACGCCGGCCGGGGCGAGTCGATAGCAGGACATCGCCAGGGTGCTGGCCAGCCAGGTCGCCGCGATCGCCTGGCGGACGTTCGGCCAGGACAGCATCGAGCGAGCTGGCAGCGGCGAGCAGCGTGCCGGTGATCAACGCGCTGACCGACAAGTTCCACCCGTGCCAGATCCTGGCCGACCTGCTGACGATCGAGGCCGCCTTCGGCCGGCTGGCCGGGCTCACGCTGACGTTCCTCGGCGATGGCTCGTCCAACATGGCGCACTCCTACCTGCTCGGCGGCGCCACCGCGGGGCTGCACGTGCGGATCTGCGCGCCGGAGGCGTTCTGGCCCGCCGCCGACGTGCTTGCCGCCGCGGCGGCGATCGCGGAGCGCACCGGCGGCTCGGTCGCGTCAGCGCCGACCCGCAGGACGCTGTGCAAGGGCGCGGACGTGCTCGCGACCGACGTCTGGACCTCGATGGGACAGGAAGGGCAGGAGCGCGCCCGGATCAGCGCGATGGCCGGCTACGCGCTGGACGCGGCGAAGCTGGCGCTGGCCAGCCCCGCCTGCCGGGTGCTGCACTGCCTGCCCGCGCACCGCGGCGAGGAGATCGCCGCCGAGGTCATCGACGGGCCGGCCAGCCTGGTCTTCGAGCAGGCCGAGAACCGGCTGCACGCGCAGAAGGCGCTGCTGTGCTTCCTGCTCGGCACGTCGGCTGCGGACGGCAGCCGGCCGGTGACGGCGCCGCTGGCTGGCCGCGATGAACACCAGCCCGCTGACGAAGGCGGCCAGGCACGCGCAGATCGCCTCGATCCTCAGCCAGAAGTCGGTCCCGGTCCGGTCCCAGGAGGAGCTGGCCGAGCTGCTGAACCAGCGCGGCGTCCGGGTCACCCAGGCGACGCTGTCGCGCGACCTGGAAGAGCTCGGGCGCGGTTCGGCTGCGCGGCCCGGACGGCGCGCTGGTCTACGCGCTGCCCGGCGAGCCAGGGCCCGGGCGGCCTCGCCGCGAGCCGGGCAGCGGCGCTGTCCGGCGGCCCGTTCGCGCCCTCGGCCGCCGATCCGGCCGCCCGGCTGGCCAGGGTGGCGGCCGAGCTGCTCGTCAGCGCCGAGGCCAGCGCCAACCTGGTCGTGCTGCGAACGCCTGCCGGGGCCGCGCAGCTGCTCGCCTCGGCCATCGACCACGCGGGCTGGCCGTCCGTGCTCGGCACCGTCGGCGGCGACGACACCGTGCTGGTCATCGCCCGCGACCCGGCCGGCGGAGAGGAGCTTGCCCAGGCGCTGCTGCGGCTGGCCGAGCGGAGCCAGTCACGGGCCGGCCAGCGCAGCGGCACGAAGCCGGACAGCCGGTCATGACACACAGCAGACCAGCTGACAATCAGCTGACAGTGACAACAGATAGGAGGTACCCCGGTGACAGAGAAAGTCGTGCTCGCGTACTCCGGCGGGCTGGACACGTCGGTGGCGATCGGCTGGATCGCGGAGCAGACCGGCGCCGAGGTCATCGCGCTCGCGGTCGACGTCGGCCAGGGCGGCGAGGACCTGGAGACGATCAGGGAGCGGGCGCTTGCCTGCGGCGCGGTCGCGGCCGAAGTCGTGGACGCGCGCGATGAGTTCGCGGCCGACTACTGCATGCCGGCCCTGCTGGCCAACGCCCTCTACATGGACCGCTACCCGCTGGTGTCCGCGCTCTCCCGGCCGCTGATCGTCAAGCACCTGGCCAGGGTCGCGCTGGAGACGCGGCGCGGGCCTGGTCGCGCACGGCTGCACCGGCAAGGGCAACGACCAGGTCAGGTTCGAGGCCGGCCTCGCTGCTCTCGCTCCGGACGTGTCGGGTCACCGCGCCGGTCAGGGACTCGGGCATGACCAGGGACAAGGCCATCGCGTTCGCGGCCGAGAAGGGCCTGCCGATCAACGTGACCTCGCGTTCGCCGTACTCGATCGACCAGAACGTCTGGGGCCGCAGCTGCGAGACCGGCCACCTGGAAGACATCTGGAACGCGCCGCAACCCGATGTCTACGGCTACACCAGCGACCCGGCCGCGGGCACTGCCCGCCGAGGAGATCATCATCAGCTTCGACCAGCGGCCTGCCGGTCGCGCTGAACGGGGAGCCGCAGACGCCGCTGGAGATGATCACCGAGCTGAACCGGATGGCCGGGCGCGCACGGCGTCGGCCGGATCGACATGGTCGAGGACCGGCTGGTCGGGATCAAGAGCCGGGAGATCTACGAGGCGCCCGGCGCCATGGTCCTGATCACCGCGCACTCGGAGCTGGAGAGCGTGTGCGTCGAGCGGGACCTGGCCCGGTTCAAGCGGCAGGCCGAGCAGCG
>CAWEEY010000009.1:0-54146 GCA_963808215.1 uncultured Actinomycetota bacterium | reverse complement strand
CGGCCAGTTCTGTGCACCCCGGGCTTGCAACTTGGCACTCTTGCCAGCAGACTGTCGCTCTACTAGTGTAACGACACACCAATAGTCCTGGAGGTTTGCGTGTTCCGTCTCGATGCCGGGTCCGGTGTCCCGATCTACCGGCAGCTGGTCGAGCAGGTGCGGCGGGATGTGATGCTGGGCCGCCTGCAGCCAGGTGACCAGCTGCCCAGCGTGAAGGAGGTTGTTGACGCTCTGTCGGTTAACCCGAACACCGTGGTGAAGGCGTTCGGCGAGCTGGAGCACCAGGGACTAGTTGTACGCCGCCAGGGTGTAGGGACGTTCGTGGCAGCCTCGCCGTCGTTGACGTCACTACCGGTCACGTCCAGGCTGCTGGGCTCGCTGGCTCACTGGGTGGACCGGGCGAAGCGGGACGGGCTGTCTGCTGAGCAGATCCGGATGCTACTCGAGGTTGCCATTGACGGGCCGGACGCCAGCCTCAGTGACGACCGGGCCGGCGGGCGGTGTCGCATGAGCGCAGCACTCCGATGCGCTGGCCTCGGGCACCGCTACGGCCGCGGTTTGTGGGGCGTGCGTGACTGCAACCTGGCCGTGCCGGCCGGGCGCGTGGTGGCACTGGTTGGCCCGAATGGCTCTGGCAAGACCACGCTGATGAGCATGGCGGCGGGCCTGCTTCCAGCCAGCGAGGGCAGCGTCGAGACTGCGGGAGGTGCCCCGGCGGAGCGGCTGGACCGCATCGGGTTCGTCGCTCAGGACGCACCGCTGTGGCCGCGTCTTCGCGTGGCCGATGTCCTGGAGATAGGCCGGTGCATGAACCCTCGCTTCGACAGCGCCTTGGCGGCCGCCCGCATCCGGCGGCTCGGCATCCGGCCGCGGGCGCGGATAAGCGCGCTGTCCGGCGGCCACCGCGCCCAGGTAGCTCTCACCCTCGTGCTGGCCAAGAGGCCAGAACTGTTCCTGCTCGATGAGCCGATGGCCAACCTCGACCCGCTGGCCCGGCGGGAGTTCCTCGCGTCCATGTTCGGGGCCTGCAGCGAGACAGGCGCCACCGTGCTGTACTCCTCCCACGCCGTCGCGGAGCTGGAGCGCATCTGCGACTACCTGATCGTGCTGCGGGCAGGGCAGGTGCGGATCGCCGGCGACATCGACGAACTTCGCCAGCGTCACCTGGTGATCTCCGGGCCAGAAGGGTGGCCCGGCAGCGGCGGATGGCAGGTTGTCAGCCAGCGCACCACGACCGGCCGGACTACCGCGCTGGTGCGCTCGGGCACCCAGCTCGTGGGTCCTGGCCTGCAGGCCGCGCCGCCCACGTTCGACGAGCTCGTGCTCGGCTATCTCGACGGCGATGCCGCCGCACATCCCGAGGGGGCACTGGCATGATCTGCCTCATCTGGCGGCAGCATCGAGGCCAGGCACTGTGGACCGTCATCGCCGTCGCGGCCCTGTGCGTCGTCATGGCCGGCTTCGGGCTCAGCGCCGAGCACTGGCTGGCCGGCTACCATGCCTGGCTCCGCCAGCTGGCAGCCGCCGGATGCCCGCCCCCGAACGCGCATAGCGGAGTCATTCCACGTCCGGTCGGCCGCAACATGCAGCGCGCTCAAGGACCGGTATCCGGGCAGCCTGCAAGCTGCCTTCGCAACCCGCTACAGCTTCGCGATCCTGCTCTCCCAGAACGGGCTGCCCGCCGTGTTCGCGATCATCGGCGCCATGATCGGCGCTCCGCTGGTCGCGAGCGAAGTCGAGCAGCGCACCCATCTAGCGGCCTGGACTCAGTCCGTGTCGCGGCGCCGCTGGTACACCACCAAAATCACGGCACTCGCGACAGCCCTGACCGTGGCCGGCCTGACGGCCGGCGCAGCCAATGCCTGGCTGCAGCACCAGCTCGCCGCCGGTGACACCACCAGCTCGCGCTGGTCCTGGTTCGTCTCCATCAACCTGGCTCTCGCTGGCGAAGCCGCGCTCGCCTTCGCGCTCGCAGTAGCTCTCGGCGCCTGGCTACGGCGAACGCTGCCCGCCATCGGCGCAGCCCTGGCCGGCTTCGTCCTGCTGCTTCTCGGCGCCCGGTGGACAGTGCAAGTTCTGACACCAGCGCAAACGACAACTGCACCACGCTTCGCCCCGCCGCCCGGCAGCTGGCTCATCGGATCAGGAACCGGCGTCCCTGTGCCCTACCACCCCGCCAGCCAATACTGGCCCCTCCAGCTAATCCTGCTGGGCACCCTGCTAGCCGCAGCGGCAGCTTCGTTCGCCTCGGGCTGGCAAGCCACCCGGACGCGTGCTGTCTGAGCTCTGAACGCCGGCAGCACGGCCAAGCTCTAGCTTGCCGAAGCAATACGGATCGGCCGCAGGGTGTGCTTCTGGCCCGAAGCAAGGGCAATAACACTGCGCCAGAAGAACCCTGACCCCCGCGACATCCTGATGCGCGCATGCGTCAATCTCCTATGGCGTTAGGCGGCGCCTTCGGGACATTTTCCCAACTAGCGCGCAACCTCCGAAAGCATGCCGAGGCGCAATGCGGGCGGGAACGGGGTTGTTCCGGTCAGCGCTCCGCTTGGGTCGTGGCCCTGCCGGGCATCGGATAACCGGCCAGGAGCTCGTGCACTTCGCCGATCCGCCTATTTTCGAGGTGGCTCGTCGCCCTCTGCTGTGTCCTGGTCACGCCAGGGAACGACGCCTTGAAGAAGTGAAAATAATCGACCCCGGCGGTCCACTACCGGGTACCCGCGGCGTAGCAGCTCACCGACCACGCCCTGAACCCTCATAATCAACCCCACGACGACGTCCGACATCTTGCCCTCAGCGTCTTCGAACAGGAGCTGATACTGAGGGCCGAGCCGTTCAAGAGAGATGTCAGTGATCTCCGACTTCAGGCAAGTCCTCTCTCTGAAGATCGAGCGAACGGTAATCGCCTCATCGCGGATCTCAAGACGGCCGAAGGGCCACGGTGAGCCAAAGAGACGTCCGATAAGCGCCGAGACAACGAAAGTCCTCTGATTCTGATGTTCCTGTCTCATCGATGTTCGCGTCCTAGTGTCCATATGAACGAAGTAGCTCTCTCCAGTGTCCGGTGCGGGATTAACCTCTTGGCGCTTTCGCTGCGGGACACTAAATGTGGAACAGTACCCACGTATAGGTAACCTCGGCGCTGACCCGGGGCTACCCCGGCTACTACTTCGATGGCGAGCTTGCCGAAATCACCTACAACCCTTAAACGGCTTATCTAGCCCGTCCGAGCGTGCGCGGTCAGTCGCCGTTCACGGCGACCAGCACTACCTGTCTACATACCGTCCACAAGCAGACTCTTGCGAAACAGGAGACAGCGTTGAACGTTCGAGGTCATGCGGGCCGCCTCCGCCGTTATGCGTTGCTGGTGGCTGCCGTTCTCGCCGGGGTGCTGCCGGTCGGCCTGCTGGCGGCGGCGCCGAGTTTCGCGGCCGGTCCGGCGTATCTGGTGTCTCGCATCCCGCTCAACGTGCAGCCGGTTCAGGTGGCAGTCGATCCCGCGACTGACGTGATCTACGCGGGTGGCGAAGGCAATCTGCTGGTGATCGACGGTGCGAGCGGTGCCGTGACGGCGACGGTGAATCTTGCAGCCGTGGCGGAAGGTATCGCCGTTGATCCGGCCACCGACACTATCTACGTCGCCGCGAAGCCGCAGGTGTCCCGCCAGGGCAGGGTGGACGTTATCGACGGCGCCACGAATGCTGTTACGAGCACGATCACCGAGCAGGCCGGCGACTACGCGGCGGGCGTGGCTGTTGACGAAGCAACCGACACGATCTACGTGGCCAACTCTGTCGGCTCGAACATCGCGGTAATCGACGGTGCCACAAACAGCATTACGACGAGCATCAGCACTGGCCAGGGAACCCGCCCGGTTGCTGTCGGCGTTGATCCGGTCTCTGATACAGCGTGGGTCGCTGGCAACGGCGGCCAGCTCTGGGCGATCAACGGCGCCAACAACTCGATTGTCCAGACGACCACCTTGGCCAGTGACCTGGACGCGCTGGCGGTCAACGCCTCGACCGGCACCGTCTACGTCGCCAACCCGCAGCAGGGCACTGTCTCGGTCATCGACGGCGCGACTGGAACAGTGACCGCGACGATCAGCTCGCTACCGGCCGTCTACGGGCTCGCAGTGGACCCTTCCGCCGGGCTGGTCTACGCGGCAGCTCTCAAAACCGGGCTGGGTACCACGTCGGTCATCGACGGATCCACGAACACAGTGACCGACACGATTCCCCGCGGCGGGACCACCCTGGCGGCGGACCCCGCGACCGGTTCGGTGTACGTCGCGTGCGGCGTCAACCCGGGCGATGTGTGGGTGCTCACGCCGAGCACCAGCACGACGATGTCCCCCGTCATCACTAGCACCGATAACACGGACTTCTTCACCGGACAGGCGGGCTCCTTCCAGGTCCAGGCAAGCGCGATCCCGGTCGCGACCTACAGCGAAACCGGCTTGCTGCCCAGCGGCGTGACGCTCACCCCGGATGGCAGCCTGGCCGGAACTCCCGCGCCGGGCTCCGGCGGTCAGTACACGATCACGATCACGGCCAGCAACGGCGTAGCGCCTAGTTACCCGCAAACGTTCCACCTGACTGTCGACCAGGCCCCGGCCATAACCTCGCCACCTCGCGCGACGTTCGTTGCCGGGAAATCGAACGTCGTCGCCGTCCAAGCGACCGGTTATCCGCTGCCCAGCTTCACCGAAACCGGAAAGGTCCCGCCTGGATTCTCGCTCAACCCGGCATCGAGTGGCTGGCAACTAGCTGCAGACCCGCCGGCTACGTCGGGCGGCATCTACCGGTTCACGCTGATAGCCAGCGGCGTCGGCCCGCCGGCCTGGCAAGCCTTCACACTGACTGTTGACGCTGCGCCAGTCTTCACATCGGCCCGCCGGGCAACATTTAAGGCTGATGCGCGGAACAGGTTCACGATCCGGGCAGCAGGCTTTCCCGCCGCGAAGCTGTCCGAGCACGGCAAGTTGCCCAAGGGCGTCAGTTTCAGAGCGGCTGCCAACGGGACCGCCATACTGTCAAGTCGCCCGCCGCGCGCCGACAAGGGCAGGAAATTCAGGATCACGTTCCTGGCAGCGAACGGCATCGGCACGACGGTGCGGCAGACCTTCACGCTGAAGATCAGCTAGACCTGGGCCGCCCGCATGGCACGGATGCCTTAACGGCCTCGGGCAGGGTCGCAATACAACGGCGTCAGGTCATCGCTTTATCAACTAGAGCACCCGCGCGGCAGTCCGGCAATTTGGACCAGTCCGGCATGAGACGGGGTGGCTAGGTGGTCTGGTTGCTCGCTGTCAGCCGAACGCTGGTGAAGGCCGCCCTTGGGGAACCTGGCTTGACAGGAGTGGGCCGTGGACCAGTGGACTGGGCGGAACTCGCGGACTACGCGCCCGGCCACGGCGCCGCCACCAATAGCAGAGCTACCGGGCCGGCCGTAGGTGCGCGCTGCGCGACAGTTGTCTTTGGCATATGGCGGTGCATTCGGGATCGACGCCAGTTCACACCGAGACGCGCTGGCACGATCGCTTTGCCCTGCATGCAGGCGCGCTCCAGGCGCGCCGCTACGACGGCTAGTGTAGGCGCGGTGCGGGTCGCTACCTGGAACGTGAACTCGGTCAAGCAACGGGTGCCGAGGCTGCTGCCATGGCTGGACCAGCGCCAGCCCGATGTTGTCTGCCTGCAGGAGACCAAGCTCTCCGACGACGCGTTCACCGAATTGCTTGGCGCGGACCTCGAAGAACGCGGTTATGAGGTGGCGGTCCACGGGGAGCCGCGCTGGAACGGCGTCGCAATCCTGTCCAAGGTCGGACTGGGCGAGGTCGAGCGAGGGCTGGCCGGGGCTCCCGGCTTCCCTGAGCCTGAGGCACGGGCGGTCGCAGCTACCTGCGGCGGGATCCGCGTGCACTCGGTGTACGTGCCCAACGGCAGGGAGCCCGACTCTGATCATTACCGTTACAAGCTCGCCTGGCTGGCGGCGCTGGAGCAGGCGGTCCGGGCTGATCCTGATGCTGCCATCGTGACCGGGGACATGAACATCGCGCCGACCGACAGCGACGTCTTCGACCCGGCCGCCTATGCCGGCCAAACCCACGTGA
The DNA here is from genome assembly GCA_963808215.1 of uncultured Actinomycetota bacterium. Taxonomy (GTDB): domain Bacteria; phylum Actinomycetota; class Actinomycetes; order Streptosporangiales; family Streptosporangiaceae; genus JAJYUU01. Next base: position 48,034 of record CAWEEY010000009.1, on the reverse strand, counting down.
CCGGCCCAGAGCGCGCCGCCCTTGCCAGCCTTCAGTCCGCCGGACTGCGGGACGTGGTCCGCGACCGATGGCCCGATCAGCGGATCTTTACGTACTGGGACTACCGGGCCGGCATGTTCCACCAGGATCTCGGAATGCGAATTGACCTGGTGCTGGCCACGGACAGCGTGGCCAGCCGGGTCAGGGCCTCGTGGGTCGACCGGCAGGCCAGGAAGGGCACCGGCCCGAGCGATCACGCGCCAGTAATCGTCGACCTGGATGAGGCGCCTGACGGCGATATCGGGCCCGTCGTGCCGCCGCCGTCAGCGGCCGGAACCCGGAAGAGCTCGTTCAAGCTGCCCCAGTCGCGCTGACCTTCTGGCGCGCTCATGTGCATGTCCGTCCGAACGGCGTCCGGCGCGGGCCGGTTCAGCACGCTCAGCTGGTTTCCGGGGGCGGCAGAGCGAGCTGGTCGCGGACGACGCGGACGGCGGCCTCGACCGGCGCGTTCGCGGCCGTGACGCGGGGGAGGTAACGATGCAGCGCGGTCAGCGCCGTCGATGCCGCGGCGCGGTCGGACAGCCGGGCGCGCGACTCGTTGGCGGTCACCATCAAGCGGGCGATCCTCTCATCGGCCGGAGGCAGCGAGAGCCGGAGCAACTGCCGATCGAACTTCCGCTCGGTGGCTGCGGCGTCGCGGAGGTAGACAGCGGCCGCTTGCAGATCATCGTGGCTTGCATCCTCAAGCCCATCGAAGTCGCGATCGAGGCGCTCGTTCGCGGGACGAGCGATGGCCAGATACTGCGCGGCGAGCACAGCCTGCGGCACTGTCGCGGCCGCAGCGACGCTGGAGGTGGCCGACGTTGCCGCGCTGGTAGCTGCCGAGGCCGCAGGCGGGGATGTTGCCGGGGGAGCTGCCCCGCAGGCCGCCACGCCCAGCATTGTGCAGGCCGCAGCCGCGGCGGCGCTCACCGCGCGCCGGCGACGAGTCACTAGGACGCCCGTCTCATGCACGGGACAACGGCGGCGGAGCGACGCCGGTTCAGCGCTGCCGATCGACCCGCTCGCGCGGTTTTTGCCTCTTCGCCACGATGCGCGCGTCGCTGCCTGGTTAGATCGCCCTGTGTTAGATCGCACGCAAATGGCGCGCGGCATGACTGTGCCAGCGCTGGCGGCGGCCGTTGCGCTGGCGGCGGCCGTTGCGCTAGCGACGGGATCTGCGCCTGCACTTGCCCGGCCTTTGCCGGTCACGGTCAGCGTGTCTGCGTTCGCCGCGGGCGAGCCCCCGATCAGCGTCCTTGCCGGTGAACTGGCCAACGCGACAACTGGCGTTCCGCTCTGGGGGCAAGACCTTAATCTCCGCCGGCCCATGGGCAGTATCACCAAAGTCATGACCGCGCTCGTCGTGCTGCAAGCAGGCGGCCTGAACCGCAAGATCAAGGTGACGAAAGCTGCCGTCCGTTATGTCCGCAAGGACGGTGCCAGCAGCGCTGGCTTGATACCTGGCGATGTGCTGACAGTTCGCCAGCTGCTGGCGGCCATGCTGATCCCGTCCGGCTGCGACGCTGCGTACCTGCTTGCGACCGCCTACGGACCGGGCCGCCGGCGTTTATCGCGAAGATGAACGCGACAGCCGCAAAGCTCGGCATGACGTCGACGCACTTCACAAGCTTTGACGGCATGCCGTACCCCACCGAGCACTCGACTTACTCAACGCCCGCGGACCTGGTCACGCTCGGCATGGCGGCCATGAAATTCAGGCTGTTCCGGGGAATCGTCGCGAGGCGCCGGGATCGCGTGCCCGTCACGGCCGGTCACCACGGATACTTGTGGCGGCAGACGAATAAGCTCATCGGATCTTACCGGGGTGCCCTCGGGATCAAGACCGGCGATACCAAGGCTGCCGGCAACTGCCTGCTGTTCGAAGCGAGACGGCACGGCGTCGCCCTGATAGGCGTGGTCCTGCACGCCAGCCCGACAAGCAATCCTGGCTCGGCGATCGTCGCTGCCCGAAGGCTGCTGAGCTGGGCGTTCAGCCGCGTATAACGACCGGCCGATATCTGCGCTGGGTTCCGGTACGACCTGTTTGCCGTACCTGGCGCGCAGGCTGCCGACGACCGGCCGGTACCTTTCTCCTGTGACGGGCGCAGCGGGTGAGCAGGAACCAACCGCATTTCGGCAGCGGCGGTACGAAGTGCCGCCGGGGGCGACGGACCTGCATCTGGTGCGGCACGGCGCGTCTGAGGCATACCTGGACGGCAATCTGTTCCCGCTGGTGGATGGACATGGCGATCCGCCGCTGTCGGCCGAGGGCAAGGAGCAAGCGGCGCGAGTCTGCTCGCGGCTCGCGGCCGCCGGGGTCGACGCCATCTATGTCAGTAACCTGACGCGAACCGCCCAGACGGCGGCCCCGCTCGCCGAGCAACTCGGCCTGGACGTGCAGGTGGAGGCTGACCTGCGCGAGGTCTACCTGGGCGAATGGGAGGGCGGGATCTTCCGGAAGATGGTCGCCGAAGGTCACCCGATCAGCCTGCGGATGGCCGCCGAGGAGCGCTGGGACGTGATCCCCGGCGCTGAGTCAGCCGCCGAGTTGGCAAGCCGGGTGCGGAGCGCGATTGAGCGGCTGGCAGCGGCTCATCCAGGTCAGCGAGTGGCTGCATTCACGCACGGCGGGGTGATCGGCCAGGCTCTGGCGCTAGCCAGCGATCCGCGTCCGTTCGCATTTCTCGGTGCGGAGAACACGTCGATTTCCCGGATCGTCGTCACGCCGGACCGCTGGATAGTGCGCGGCTTCAATGACATCGCACACCTCGACGTTTGAAGGAGTCATGAAACCGCTGCCAGCGAGTCACCTGCGAATTGCCCGGCCAAGCCGCGACCTGGCGGCAGCCGAGCGGTTCTGGGTGGCGGCCTGGGCCTCAATGTGTTGTTGCGGCTAGACGACTCGGCGGAGGGCGGAAATGCCCTGCTGATGGTCGGCTGGCCGGGCGCTGCGTGGCACCTGGAGCTGGTAGGCGATCCGGCCGGGCACACGCCCCCGTCTCCGACCGAGGAAGATCTGATCGTCCTGTACCTTGACGGCGCGATCGACGAGGACGTGATCAGCCGGCTCACCGATGCGGGCGGGACCCTGGTGGCGGCTCGCAACCCGTACTGGGACAAGTGGGGCGTGACCATCGCGGATCCGGACGGTTATCGGCTGGTCCTGTCCACTGGATCTTGGGCGTAGCCTGCGGAGGGAAGCTGCGCGGTACGGTCGTGTCACTCCGGGCCTCGCGCAGGAAGGCTAGGCGAGCGCGGCGGCGAGGGCCGCCCGGTTCGCTGCCACCCAGGTGCGTTCCCGGCGGACTGCCTCGGGCGCTCCTGCTGCCAGGAGCCTGATCATCGCGGCATCGCCGCTTGCGGCGCCCGCTTCGATACCGCGCCAGCAGCGGTCCTGCCACCACAGGACGGTGCTGATAAGCCGGCGGCGATCGGCTAGCCCGTAGGCATCGCAGATCAGCCGCATCTGCCCGGCAGCCTCCGCCATGTTCGTCACGCCGGGACCGAGGCCCGGGAACTGCCAGCACATGTACGCCACGTCGTGAATCCGCCTGCCGGGTGCTGCCAGGTCCCAGTCGATGAACGCCACCGGGCGCAGTCCGCTGCCGTGGTCCCGGTAGACGGTGTTCCGCGGCGACAGGTCGTTGTGGCAAACCACTTCAGACTCGCGGGCCAGGTCAGTTCCGGCAGTCAGGTCGTGGCAGCGGCGAAGCAGCCTGGCAGCCGCCTCGAGGCTGGCATCGGTCCGAGCGTTCGGCTGGAGCGCGGCGTGCCAGGGGACATGGCCGTCGACGAAGCTGAGGATCTCCCGGCCCTGCGCGTCAGTGCCTAGGTACCTCGGTGCACCGTCGAAGCCGGCCTGCTCGAAGAGGCCGAGCAGTCGGTGCACGAAATCGGCGTTCGGGCCAGGGTCACGCCGGACAGTGTCGGCAACCCGGACGACAGCGCTGACGTAGCCGCCGGCCAGTGGCTCCTGTGGCGCTGCTTCGTCAGGCAGCAGTCCATGCTCCGCCATTGACGTCTGGACGGGCTGGGCGGCTGTTCGACCTCAGCCATCGTGGCGCTCGGCCAGGGCGTTTAGATAGCGCCAGGTCATGTACCGCTGGATCAGGCCTCCGAGCGGTCCGGCCGCACGGGCTGCCGCAGTGGCCGGCCGTGAAATCGCCGTGATCGTGAAGACGACGCCGCCGTCCTCCTGCTGCTCGACCACGAAAGCCTCCTCGCCGCGCTCCGGGTGTCCCGTCAGAGTGCCGTAGGCAAAGCCCCGTCGCCTCGCTTCGGCCAGCGTGTACACGACCCGGCACGGCGCGCGGAGCTGCAGTGGGCCGACCCCAGCGCCGAGCAGCACGACGGCGCCCGGCTCGGCGACCGCCGCGGATGCGGTGACGCGCAATCCCGACCGTCGGTGAACTTGCCAAGCCATCAGCGCCGACGCCGCGGCCGCAAACGAATCCGAGCCCGAGCCGATCACCCGGCTTCGGCGCACGTGATGGTAGCCGGGCGGGAGGGCGCCGCGGGTGGCGCCGACTCCTCGATGATGCCGCAAGGCTCAGCTATCTCACCGAACGCGGCTTGAAAGGCTCCGACTGCGGAGCTTCAGGCGCTGACCGGTGGTCACCCGCGGGCGTCGATTTCGATGCCGATCGGGGCCTCCGCAGCCAGGCCGCAGGCTCGCATCGCCTTGCGGTAGGCGACGGCGACGGCGTCGAATTTCAAATGCAACTCTGCGGCTAGATCGAATGGAACCCGGTCGGGCCGCTGGGATTCGACGACGACCTGGTCCTGGCCGAAGATCGTGTCTTCGAAGTCCCGGATGACCTGGCCGCTCTGGCTGAGGTTGTAGTTACGGCCGATCACCACGTACCCGATACAGCGGTCAGTCGCGACCGGCTGCGAGGCGAAGAAGTAGACCATGCCCCTCTCTCCGCCCCAGCCGAGCCGCAGCGCGATCGTGTACGGCAGGTGCAGCTCGTAGCGGCTGCGCCGCTCGGGCGGCCCTGCCTTCTCGTTTCCGAAGACCGGGAAGTCATCGGAGTTGGGCGCCTCGGGCCGCACGATCGTGTAGTGCAGCACGTGACCCTCGGTTCGTACCTCATGACGCGGCACAACCGGCCGCGCAGGGTCGCCGAGCAGGCCCGGGTGCACCCACGGGAAATGGCCGAGGTCAGTGAAGTTCTCCACCTGGCGTGCAGCGTCGCACTGCCAGCTGTAGGGCCCGGCACTCACCACGGCCCAGCTGCCGTCCTCAAGCTCAGGAACCTCCGGCAACGGCCACCGAGGCTCCTCCAGGGCCACCCACAGCAGCCCGTAGCGTTCCTGCGCCCGGAACGCCGCGACGCGTGCCTTTGCCGGTACCTGCGCTGGGTCAGCTAGCTGCGGGATGGCGGTGCACCTTCCGTCACCGCTATAACGCCAGCCGTGATAGGCACACACAATCTCGTCGTCGCTGACTGTACCTAGCGACAGCGCTGTGCCCCGGTGCACGCACACATCCGACATCGCACGAGCGCTGCCATCCGTGCCGCGCCACAGCACCAGGGGCTCCCCAAGCAGGTCGGCATGCACCGGCTTATCGGTCAGTCCAGCCGCGAAACCGACCGGATGCCAGCATGCGCGCAGCGATCGAAGATCAGCGAAGACGCCTGGAGATGTCATGACTGGCCTGCCTGTCCGAACGCACGAGGAGGTTCGCGCTCATAAGCCACACCAAGGTATGCCTGCCGCCGTCCGACGTCATCTCCCACCCGCGACCGGCGCCCTCCCTACGACCTCGCCAGGGCTTCACGCTCCCGGTTCGGATCGTCACCCTCGTTCGCGACGCGGAATCCGTCCGCGGATAAATAAGAAGAGCCCCGTGTCGTGTGTCACTGACCGCGCGATAGTTGAGGTATGTCGTATCGGCTCGGGTTTGAAGGCCCAGCGTGCGAGCGAGTTCAATTGGGACCCAGGACGCCGGGATGAACGAAGACGACCGTAGCCTGCGCAACCTAACCTACGCGCGCTTTGTCGAACTGGGACGCGCGCCCGCGGCTGCCGAGATTGCCGCTATCGTCGGCCTTGACCGAGCGGAGGTCGTCGCCGGCTGGGAACGGCTCCATGCCGAGCATGCGCTGGTTCTCAACCAGGTGACTGGCGAGATCAGGATGGCAAACCCGTTCTCCGCCGTCCCGACCGCCTACCGCGTCCAAGTCGGGAGGCGGCGGTGGTACGGCAATTGTGCTTGGGACGCATTCGGCATCTGCGGCGCGCTGCACGAGGACGGCTTGGTCGAGACATCGTGCCCAGACTGCGGCGAGGCGCTGCACATTGCGGTGCGGGATCAGCGTCCTGATGACCCTGGCCTGCTTTTCCACTGTCTTGTGCCCGCCGCGCGCTGGTGGGACGACATTGTCTTCACTTGAAGAACCATGAACCTCTTCCGGTCGGAAGAGCACATCGCGCGCTGGCTTGCCGGTCGAGAGGCTGGCGCCACGATAACGGTGGAAAGGCTGAGCGAGCTGGCGCATGCCTGGTGGGACGATCGCCTGGCCCCTGAGTGGCGACCGCATACCCGAGATGCCAACCAGGCGATCCTGGATCGGCTCGGGCTCACCGCAGACTTCTGGCGCCTCCCTGGCTCCTAGCACGCTTGCCGTGGACCTTTCCCGGCCGACTGACAGCGATGCGGCCGAGGCCTGTGTACGGCATGCGCCCGGTACCCCGTGTCGACATGCCGGCTTGAGTCCGTCGACCGGCGGCAGGCACCGACTAGGTTCTTTGCGACCGGTGCCTTGAGGTCAGGCGGGTGCCAGCGAGCGGGCCAGGCACGAGTGGCCTGGGAAGTCGAGCCGTCCCGTCAGCGCAGCTTTGTGAAGGATGTCGGCGAGTTCTCCAGCTTGCGTTCCCTGACCTGCCCGTTCGGTCTCGACTGGCGGGAAGACCGACCGGATGCCGGTCAGCAATCCGGCCAGGGGTGGCGCTGGGCGACGGTCGCTGACAAACAGTGCCTGGCTGGAGACCAGGGCTAGGATCGCGAGCACGCTGTCGAGGCATTCGGCGGCCCGGTTCTGGCTGCGGTAGGCGCCGAAGGTGGGCGAGGCGATGTCATTCTGGGAGTCGTTGATGCTGGCCGGCAGGAGCGTAGGCGAGGCTAGCGACCGGGCTTCTTCTACCAGTCCGGTGGCGACCCAGCCGAAGAGGTTAGTGGCCCCGCCCGAAGCCCCGCCGATGAAGCCGGCCGGAGCCAGCAGGTGCGGAAGTCCGGAGGCGGGGCTGTGCATGGCGGTGATCTGGCGCTGCGCAACTAGCGCCAGGTCGGCCCAGGCAGCGGTGAGCCAGTTCATCGCCGGGGCAGCCGCCCCGTTGTGGAAGCCACCGGTCGACAGCACCCGGCCCGATGGATGATCGGCGTCGGCTGGCAGGTACACCGGGTTCTCGGTGACCGAGCCCAGCGCAGATGTGGCGGCGTGCTCCACTGCCCGCACCGCGCGCTGAGCCTGGCCCAGCACCTGGGGGAGGATGCGGAAGCTGACCGGCGCCTGATGGGTCAATCGACCTGAGGTGCTTGAGCCGCTGAGGTAGCCGCGCAGGTGATGCAGGATTACGCGTTCTGCCTTATCGCCCCGCAGATCGTCGAGCGCCTTGTCGTAGGCGTCCAGAGGCGCTCGGTACGCTTCGATCGAGAGCGCGAAGATTGCTTCGGCCAGGCCCAACCGGTGCTCAGCGTGCAGGGCGACGTCAGCGACAAGGGCGGTAGCACACGGAGAGCCGTTGATCAGGGCCATGCCCTCGCCCTCTACGAAGTCGCCATCGATGGCCGCCATCAAATGCATAAGCGGAAGGATCTCCCCGGCGCCCGTCTGCCCGTCAAACGGCAGTGGCGGAAGCGGCGCGGCCAGCAGAGCGGCGACGTGCTGGGCGAGTTCTGGACGCACTTTGGCGTGACCACCGACGAAGTCCGCCAGTCGGGCGAACACGATGCCCCTTGCGACTCGCTCATCCAGGCGATCCCGGCCGAAGCCCCGGCCAACCCCGCGGAACCGGCGTGCGTAGCTGCGCCATTCCCCTGGCGGGATTGCCGTGCCGACTTCCACGCCCGGCCGGGTGGTCACGCCGTAGATGAACCCCTGAGGGCCGGAATGCAGAAGCTGCTCGAACCCGGCGCGTGCCGCTCCCATGATCCGCAGGGCGGCGGGGCCGACGACAACGTCCTCGCCGTCCACGGTTACCCGGCGGAACGCTTCCAGCGTGAAGTCTTCCCGCGCCTCGAGGACGACGGTCATCTCTCCTCCTGACGGTGCACGATGGGCCAGCACCTTAAGCACACCCTCAGGGCTCGAGATTCCGAGCCAGCGTGCCGAATGAGTGACCGCAGAGTTCTGGTCAACGCTGGTGCTCTCGCTGGACGTGACGTTGACCCGTTGCCGACGGTCAGATAGCAGCTCCTCGGCCGCTTGCGGCAGTCGTGATGTCGGTATTAAGTGGCGCGGCTATTCGTTTTGCGGGGCGGGTGATCAGCTGCTGGGGGTCAGGCATTCCCGGCCGCTGATCAGGGCCAGTGTTGCGGCGGCAGCTTGCTCTGCGGCGGCCTCGGCTGCGTGGCGGCCGGAGCCGAACATGCCGTCGAGCATCAGCATGGCGTGGCCGATCACCCAGGCGGTCGACGGCGACCACGCCGCGCCGACGCAATTCGACGGCCAGACCAACGGCTGGACTTCGCGGAGTTCTACTGCAAATCCGCGGAGGACTGCGTGCGCGCTGTCCTCAACGGCTGCGGCTGCGGCTGCGGCGTGACTGCAGCCGGTTGAGCAGCCTAGGCCGGCGTGAGATCGTGGTCCGGGGAGGACTCATGGAGCGCGGCGGCGGGCGTCAGGCTGACCGGGTGCAGGTGCCTCAGCTTGTCGGGCTGGTTGTGCGGGACGCCCGGACCGCGGGCCATCAAGCCGGCGTTGTGGTGGTCTCAGCTGATGTGGATGGGCCGCCTCTTGGCGGCCTGACGTGGCCGGGAGTCTGGATCGTCACCGCTCAGCGTCCAGCGCCGGGGGCCTGGGTGCCGCGCTGGGACAACGTGGTAATCGAGTTCGAGGAGCTGCGCGGCGGTGAGCACGCCGGGGAATCGTGAGCCGCGCATCCCGCGGCCTGATCCAGGCGCATTGCCTGCGGAAGCCGAATCACCGGACGAGCAGCCCCCACGGTCTGCGCCTGCGCTGCGTTGCAGTGATCATCGCCCTCAACGCCGTGATCGTGTTCCAGCAGCTCGCCATCGCCTGAGCGTCGCGGCAGGTTCGCGCGGGGCGGCAATAGTGCGTTTAGTGCGCCCGTAGCTGCTGTGATGGCGCGGCGCTAGCGCGCGCCGCCGACAAGATGGTGTCGAGCAGTTCACGCGTGTGGGGTTCGTCCAGAACCTCGCCGATCCAGGCTGCGGAGTCGGCCCGCTTCGGCGAGCGGGGGCTGGGCTTCAGCCAGTCGGTGGCCGCGAGCTCGGTAATGTGCCCGAGCTGCGCGATGAGCATCGAGAAGTGTCCGCGACGATGCACAGTCCCAGGTCCGCCGGCGTCGCGGTAGGCGGCGGTCAGCGCTCGGGCCCGCCCTGGGTCGCCGCGGGCGAACTCGAACAGGACGCACCCTAGCTCCTGGCTCGGATCTGCCGGTCCGCTGTTCTCCCAGTCGATGACGCACACTCCGCCGTCTGCGATTGGCAGGACGTTGTCGGCCCACAGGTCGCGGTGACAGGTCCGGAGCAGCTCTGCAGGCTCGATCCAGGCCTCCAGCGCGACCAGCTCATCACGCAGATCGGCCAGCCGGCGAGCAAACGGCGCCCCCGCCTCACCAAGCTGCCCAACCAGAGAGTCCCAGCGGTCAGCGCCAACCGGTTCGTGATACCACGGATCCAGCCGGCTGAGATCAGCGACTGATACCCGGTGGATGGCGGCCACCACCGCGCCTACCCGGGCCGGGTCGAGCATGCAGTCCGGGTCAAGAAGATCGACCCACTCATACACCCTGACCTGCCTGCCTTCTATGGTGGCGAACACCGATCCGTCGGTGGTGCGCCGCACCCGCGGAGCCGGCACGCCCGCGGCGCGGGCCGCCTCCTGAAACGCGGTCGCCACGCGTACCTCGTCCTCACCGGACTGATGGAACGGTACCTTCACCGCCCAACGGCCCTCTGCCGTGTCCAGCCGCCATACCAGTCCCTGCTTGCCTCGCGCCACCGGCCCGTCCGACAGCTTCGCGGCCGGCCCAAGACTGAAGCGCTGGGCGAGTTCCACCGCATCCACCAGGTCACTCCAGCACAAGGTGCACCCCGCTGGCCAGCAACGACCCGGCTACCTCATCGCTGGCCCCGTCAAGCCGGCCTCAGTCCTGAATGTCGGCGCCTGCACGTTCGTCCCGGACCTGGCTCTTGCGCGGGAGGTCAGCTTGACTAATCATTCAGTTCGAGCGGCGGGCCGGGAAGCTCGCCGAAGGCTTGGCTGCCATGAGCACGCTGCAGGAAGGCGGATGCGCTGTGAACTCTCAGGCAAGGACAGTGCCGGCTACGACGTCCAGCACGTTGTACTTCGGCCCGTGGTACCGGAAGTCGCCGTTCTTCGAGGCAACGCTGAGGTGGGGCTGCAAGGCCTACGACGTCTACAACCACATGTACCTGCCCGCGTACTACGACGACCTCACCGCGGAGTACTGGGCGCTGGTGAACGACGTCACGCTGTGGGATGTCGGCGTGGAACGGGTGGTTGAGATCAGCGGACCCGACGGTTTCGAGCTCGCGAACATGCTCACCTGCCGGGACCTGGCCAGATGCGCGCCAGGGCAGGGCAAGTACGCGCCGATCATCTCCGCTGATGGCGGCATCGTGAATGACCCCGTGCTGCTGCGGCGGGATGAGAACACTTTCTGGCTGTGCCTGGCCGACGGAGACGCACACCTGTACGCGATGGGGCTCGCCCAGGGCAAGGGACTGAACGCCACGGTGTCGCTGCCCGAGGCCTACCCGCTGCAGGTTCAGGGCCCGAAGGCGAAAGACCTGATGCGCGACCTTGTCGGTGACGACATCCTCAGCGTGAAGTACTACTGGAGCCTCGATGCGGCAATCGCTGGCATCCCGGTGGTGGTCAGTCGCACTGGCTGGACCGGCGAGATCGGGTACGAGGTGTTCCTCACCGATCCCGCCCAGGGCGACAAGCTCTGGGAGACGATCATGGAAGCGGGTGCGCCCTACGGCATCAGGCCGATTGCTCCGTGCGAGGCGCGGCGCATTGAGGCGGGCATCTTCAACTACAACTCCGATTTCACCTTGGAGAACAACCCGTTTGAGGTCATGGGTCTTGAGCGGCTGGTGGAGGAACAGGACGCGGACTATGTCGGGAAGGCTGCTCTCGAGCGCATCCGCGAGCAAGGGGTCACGCGCAGGCTCATCGGCATCGAGACGCCCGGCGATCCGTCGTTCTTCGAGATCACCGACGCGCGTCCGGCTCTGGCCGGCGGGCAGCGAATAGGCCGCGTCACTGACCTTGTCTGGTCGCCGCGCCTCAAGCGCAACATCGGATATGTATGGGTCCCGGCCGAGCTCGCGGACCCGGGCAATGACCTGGAGATCGAATGGCAGACCGGAGAAAGAACCCCCGCCAAGACCGCGGCGATCCCGTTCATCGACCCGGCAAAGACCAAGCCGGTGGCCTAGCCGCGTCGCGCCCGTCGCGCCTGCACACCCGGGGCGTCGGCCGAGCTCGTCCTAGGCGCCCAGGAGATGTGACAGAACGGGCGTAGGTTAGGCATGTGTCGCAAGCTTCTATTCGCCGGTACCGGGCCAGTGATCTAGACGACCTGTACCGGATCTGCTTGCAGACAGGTGATTGTGGCGAGGACGCCACGTCGATGTTCGAGGACCCGCGGATCCTGGGCCACGTCTTCGCCGCTCCCTACGGGTTGTTGGAGCCATCGCTGGCCTTCGTCGCTGAGGATGAGCTCGGCGTCGGCGGCTACATCGTCGGTGCGCTGGACAGCAAGGCTTTTGAGAAGCGGCTGGAGACCGACTGGTGGCCGGCGCTGCGCGACCGGTACCCCCCGCCGCCATCGGAGCTTCGGCCGGATCTGTGGACGCCGGATCAGCGCGCGGCCGGCTTCATCCATGTTCCGCCGACGGTGCCCGACGAGCTCGCCGAGGATTACCCCTCTCACCTGCACGTCAACTTAGTGCCACGGCTGCAGTCGCAGGGACTCGGACGGCAGCTGATGAACACGCTGATGGGCGCGCTGCGCGAGCAGGGATCGGCGGGGCTGCACTTCTTCGTCTGGCCCGCCAACCGGCAGGCAGTCGGCTTCTACCGGCATCTCGGCTTCACAATGATCTCGGCCGAGGGCCGTGTGATCTTCACGATGGATCTGCGCTCGCCCGCCTGAGGGTGTCAGCGGCGCAGCTCAGCCGTCCGACAGCAGCCGGGTCAGAGCGGCCGGTATCTCTGCCAGGGTGCGGACCGGCTGGCTGATCCCGCCGCCTAGCCGGGCGAGCCGCTCGGCGGCCGCGATCGACGCCGGGTCCGGTTCGGTCCCGGCCGGCGCGGGGCAGAGCACGTCGAGCCGCTCAATCCCGGCCAGTGCCGACGCTGGATCACCGCCGGCAGTGCTGAGGCAGTCCGACATCAGGATCACGCGCCGCTCGGCCGCGGCGGACGTCCCGGCCGAGAGCAGCTCAGCGGCAGACCGCAGCGCCGCAGCGATATCGGTCATGCCGTGTCCGCGCAGGCCGAGCAGCCGGCTGACGATCTGCTCGGGCGGCTGCCGCGTGCCGGGTGGCTGCAGGACGGTGACGGCTCCGGAGAACGCCAGTGCGCCGGTGTCGAGTCGGCCGTGGGCCGCCAGAAGCACGCTGGCTGTCGCGACCGCGGCCATTGCCAAGGAGAGCCCTGACATGGACCCACTCGAGTCAACCAGCAGGCAGACCGACCGGCGGTGCGCTTGCCACGACCGAGTGACCAGGTCCTCGGCCGGTGGTGGCCAGGTGCCGCCGAGCCGGTCCAGCGTCCGGTCCAGGTCGACGTCACCCTCGCCCCGCAACACGGATCGGATCCGGCGCGGTCCGCGGGCTGACCGCCGGCCAGCGACGCCGAGCTGGATGAAGATCCGGGCCGCGAGCTGCCGGGCGGTCGCCCGCAACACCGGATCGGTCGCCTGGCTGAGGTCGGCGAGCAGAGCAGCGGCGGCATCCGGATCGGCGGCCAGCAACGCGGCCAGCGCATCTGCGTCAAGCGAGCCTGACTCGGGCGAGACGTCGGTGAAGCCAGCGTGCCTGCTGGCGAGCTCGGCGCGGCTGACCGACCGGCGCGCGGGGCCCTGAGTGCGCTCGCGCCGGAGGCTGGAGCGTGAACCTGGTGGCCGACCCTGGCCCGCTCCCGAGGGCGGGCCGTCAGCTTTTCCCTGGCCGTCCCCAGAGGTACCGGGAGTGTCGTCGTCCGCAGGGGATGGCCGGGCAGCATCCGCCGGCCAGAGGTCGCCGAGAATCTCGTCGAGCACCGACTCTGGGCTGCGATCGCAGCCATCTGCCATCCGGATGCGGCCTGATAGCGCGGCGTATGCCGCGTCGCTGGCGGTCAGCCGGGTCATCGCCGCCTCGGCCCGCAGCCGGATCAGCCCGTCAATCAGTAGCACCAGGTCGATGGCGCCACGTACCGATGCGCCCATCCGCACGTCCCGGTGCACGCGGGTGGCGCGGGCGAAGGCGACCGCGAACGGCACGGCGTCCCCGTCCTGCCGTCCCGTCACAGCGCGGACGATCGAGCGCTCGGCGGCAGCGTCCTGATAATCGAGCACGACCCGGCAGATCCGGTCGGCGATTGCCTGGCTAACCCGTGCGGTGCCGATCGCGTCGAACGGGTTCATCGCGGCAATCAGCCGGAACCCCTCGTCCGCCAGGACGGGGCCGAGGCGCGGTACCGCGATCTCGCCCTCGGTCAGGACCGTGATCAGCACGTTGAGGGTTTCCTCCGGGACCCGGTTGAATTCCTCCAGGTACAGCAGCGCGCCGGACCGCATGGCCTGCAGCAGCGGACCGTCGGCAAAACTCGACGGCAAGTACCCGTCGGCGAGCACCTGGGCCGGGTCGTACTGGCCGACGAGCCGGGCCGGAGTCAGCTCGGCGTTCCCCTCGACGAAGACCACAGCCTGATCGAGGTCACGCGCGATCGACCGCAGCAGGGTTGACTTACCGGTACCCGGCGGCCCTTCCAGCACGACATGCCGGGCTGCCTGCAGTGCCACGGTGAGGACCTCGCGCTCCCGGCGCAGGCCGATAACGGGCGTTGGGCCGATGACCGGCCCTGGCCCCGTACCAGGGCCCATGACCGGTCCTTTCCCTGGCCAGGGCGGGGGAAAGGGCCCGGTTGAAGCCGTCGCCGACTCAGCTGCCATGCAGGATGAGGCCCCTGATGTTCTTGCCGTCCAGCATGTCCTGGTAGCCCTGGTTAATGTCGTCGAGCGTGTAGGTGCTCGTGATCAGCTCGTCGAGCTTGAGGTCGCCGGACCGGTAGAGCTGGACCATCAGCGGAATGTCGTGGAACGGGTCGCCTGAGCCGAACAGGCTGCCCTGAATCCGCTTCTCCATCAGGGTCAGCATCGAGCTGTTGATCTGAATGTTGTTCGACACCAGGTCACCGAGTCCGGTGACTACCACGGTGCCGCCCTTGCGGATCGTGTTGAATGCGTCGGTGACGACCTCGGTGGTGACCACGCCCGTCGTCACGATGGCCTTGTCGGCCATCACGCCGCGCGTGAGCTCGTGGATGAGCATCGCCGCCTCCCCGGCGGTCGCGCAGCTGTGCGTCGCGCCGAGCTGCTCAGCGGCCTCGCGCTTCATCGCGACCGGGTCGATGGCGACCACGTTGCGCGCGCCGGCTAGCGCTGCGCCTTGCACCGAGTTAATGCCGATGCCGCCGATGCCGTAGATCGCGATGGTGTCGCCGGGCTCCACGGCAGCCGCGTGTACGGCCGAGCCCCAGCCGGTAGGCACGCCGCAGCCGACCAGAGCGACCTTGTCCAGCGGCAAGTCGTCGTCGATCTTCACCACGGACAGCTCGGATACGGTCGCGTACTCGGAGAACGTGCCCAGCATGCACATGCCGCCGACGTCCTCGCCGTCAGCGGTGTGGAACCGGTACGTCCCGTCCAGCAGGCAGCCGTCCAGGATCGTCGCGCCGAGGTCGCACAGGTTCGAGTGGCCGGTCGAGCACCAGCGGCAGTGCCCGCACACCGGCAGGAACGAGCAGATGACATGGTCGCCGGCCTTGAGCCTGGTCACGCCGGGACCGACTTCCTCAACCACGCCGGCGCCCTCGTGTCCGCCCACGATCGGGAACCGGGGAGTGAGGTCGCCGGTGCGGATGTGCTCATCGGAGTGGCACAGGCCGGAGGCGACGAACCGGATCAGGACCTCGCCTACTTTCGGGGGATCGAGCTCGAGCTCCGTGACCTCCCAGTCCTGGCCCGTCGCACGCATGATTGCTGCCCTGGTCTTCATGCACACTCTCCCGAAAGAGTCCCTGAACCATCTTTGTCGTAACACTAGGGGTGCGGCAACCAAACGGCTAGACCCAAGCAATCGCTTGCTTGGCAGGAGCCCGCTGGGATCACTTGCCCTGCCGGCGAGGCTGCCTGGGGCGTCGGACGGGCTACTTATTCGTAGGAGGGAACGGGGAGCGTGCCCCTACGCCGGTAGCCGGAAGATGCGCTGGGCATTGCCGCCGAGAGCCAGTGCGACCTGATCCTGGCGCGCCCCGGCGTCCAGCAGCACCTTCTCAAGTGCGCGTGCGTTGCGCTGCACGCCGGGCACGCCCGGCCAGTCGGTGCCGAACACCATCTTCGACGCCAGCCGGGCGAGCGATCCGCCGTAGTAATCGGGCAGCCGCGCAGGCGGCAGGCCGGAGACCTCGAGCCAGATATTCGGCCGCATCAGCGCCAGGAAGGCAGCCTGGTCGTACCACCAGCCGCGGCCGCCGTGCGCCAGCACGACGGTCAGGTCAGGGAAGTCGCGGAAGACCGGGTCGAGGAGTGCAGGCTCGCCGAAGGCGTTCACCGAGCCCGCAAACGTCGAGGTGCCGCAGTGGACTATCGCCGGAAGGCCCCGTTCCTCGCAGAAGGCGTAGGCCGGATAGAGCATCCGGTCGGCGGGCTCGAATCCGCCGTGAACCGGATGGATCTTGCAGGCCACCGCGCCGAGGCTGACCTGGCGGGCCAGTTCGGCCTTCACCGGGTAGTGCAGGTGCGGGTTGATGTTGGCGACCGGGTGGAAGCGGGCCGGATTCTGCTCGACAAGCGGCAGCACGTCCTCGATCGGCTGGATGCCGGTCGATTTCGGGCTGTGCTCGGTGAACAGCAGCACGTGGTCCGCGCCCTCGGCACCGAAGTGCTCGTCCAGGGCGGCGGGCACCGGCACGCCGTCGGCGTCGTAGAGCTGGCGAGATGCGGATGCCGCCGCCGAAGGTAGCCACCCAGTTCCGCCAGTCGGCCGACAGCGTTGGCAGCTTCGCGACGTGCACGTGTGCATCCACCAGCAGCCGGCCATCGAGCACCCGGTTACCTCCGCGCTTAGCACGCACATGCCCGGCTCGCTGCGCCGGCCCCGCTCAAGGATCGTACGGCCTGGCCGCTCCGGTTGCCGCGGCAGACCGCGCACCTGCGCCTGCGGTCGTTAACCTGCCGGCGTGGCGGCGGGCGCCGCTCGGTTTCCTGCGGGTCCGGCAGCCGCTCCGGCCGAAGACCGAAGAACATGCCGAACATCACGACCAGGTCGAGGATGGCGATCAGGCCGCCGATGTACAGGCCGGGACCGCCGAGCCAGGCCAGGTACCCGCAGAACGACAGGACGATGACCAGCGCGCCGAGCGCCCGCGGCCGGCCGGACTGCGCCAGCCGTTCCGGCACCTCATAGGGCGCCCGTTCCACGTAGTTAGCGGTAGCGGCCTTGTCCTTGGCGATCTTGAGCCACAAGTCGTACATCTCCGGGGCCTGCTCGCGCAGCGCGATCGCCTGCTCGACTGAGCCGATGTCGGCCTGCGGCGGGCGGCTGTCGCTCGCCTTGCGGTTGTCGGTCGCCCTGCGGCTGTCGGCCACCTTGTCGCCGATCCGGTCCAGGACCGCATCGGCGATCTCTCCGGCGGCGGCCGAGTCTGGCTGGCCGAGGGCCTGTTCGGAGGGCTTAGTGGAGGGTGGGCTGGGGGATTGTGCCTGCCGGGCCTGGCCGTCGGCTCCTGCGGACGGCCTCAGGGCATGGGCACGCTGGTCGGTCTCGGTCATGCGACTAACGTCTCACCGCTCTCATCACGCGCACGACCTGCCGCCTCACGGTGCGCGGACATGATCGTGCTCATCGCCGAGCCGAACGGATCCTGATCCTCCTGGCTGCGGCGGACTGGGCGGAAGGACTGGACGCATCGTCCGGTAAACGGTCATTCCTGTCAGGTCGAATATCGCCGCGATGCCCATGGCAATCGACAGAACCCGGCGAGCTGACCTGTCCGTCGGCATGTCACATTTTGTGCCCGGTCAGCTACCGGTCAAACGCCTGTCAGCGGCAAAAGAACTGGTTTGCTATGTTCTGCTCCGCTACGGGCTTTAGGGAAGTCTGGCGACGGAATCGAGATCGCCCGCGCCTGGCCGGGGATCTAGACTTACGGTCCTCCGCGTAATCCTGGGTAGCGTGATCCCCGGAACACGGGAACTTAGAACCCAACGAAGAGGCCTTTACCCATGCGCTGGTCACAGCTGCACATCCCGACCTTGCGAGACGACCCGGCGGACGCCGACGCGGCCAGCCACCGGCTGCTGCTGCGCGCTGGGTTCATCCGCCAGCTGATGGCAGGTCACTACGCGCTGCTGCCACTCGGGGTACGGGTCCGCGCCAAGATCATGGCGATCATCAGGGAAGAGATGAACGCCATCGGCGGACAGGAGTTCCTGCTCCCGGCCATGCATCCGGCCTCTATCTGGGAGCGGAGCGGGCGCCTGTCGGTCATGGGCGAGGAAATGTTCCGCCTCAAGGACCGCAAGGGCGCGCAAGTAGTGCTCGGCATGACGCACGAGGAGATTTTCACGACGCTCGCCAGCGAGCTGTCCTCCTACCGCCAGCTCCCGCAGTTCTGGTACCAGTTCCAGCTCAAGTTCCGCGACGAGCCGAGGCCGAAGAGCGGCCTGATCCGGGTACGCGAGTTCACCATGAAGGACTCCTATAGCTTCGACCTCGACGAGGCCGGGCTCGACAAGTCCTTTGACGCGCACCGTGGGGCCTACCAGCGAATCTTCTCCCGCCTCGGCATTCCCGCCGTCGCTGCGGAGGCGTCGAACGGGACGATGGGCGGCAGCGACTCCATCGAGTTCATGTGCCCGTCAGACGCGGGCGAGGACCTCGTAGCGACGTGCCCGAACTGCGACTACGCGGCAAACCTCGAGAAGGCGACCTCGACCTTGCCGCCGATCGAGGACGGCCCGGGCGCGGGCACGCCGGTGCGGCTGGACACGCCAGGCGTTCGGACGATCGAGGACCTTGCGACCGGGTACGGCCTGGCCGCGAACCGCCAGATCAAGACCCTGGTCCAGATCATCAGTGGTCAGCTGACCCTGGTGCTGCTCCGCGGCGATCATCAGCTGCAGGATCAGAAGCTGATCGACGCAACCGGCGTGACCGATATCCGCCCGGCGCAGCCGGACGAGATCCGCGCCGCGCTCGGCGCCCTGCCTGGCAGCCTGGGCGCGGTGGGCGTCAAGGACCTGCCGATCATCGCGGATCTCGCCCTAACAGGCCGCCGCGATATGACCACCGGCGCGAACACTGACGACGTCCACCTCACCGGCGTCGACGTTGATCGTGACATCGCCGTAGGCACCTGGGCCGATCTGCGTGAGGTTGCGGCCGGCGAGCCATGCCCCCGATGCGGAGCGCCGCTGGAGCTCGTGCGAGGCATCGAGGTCGGCCATATCTTCAAGCTCGGCCGGAAGTTCACCACCGCCCTCGGCGTGTCAGTCCTCGGGCCCGACGGCTCGGCGATCATCCCGATCATGGGCAGCTACGGCATCGGGGTGGAACGGGCGATAGCTGCCATCGCGGAGGTACATCACGACGACGCGGGCCTGCAGTGGCCGGCGCAGGTGGCACCGGCCGAGGTCACGGTGATCATGGTGTCGGCGCAGGACGGGGCCGTCCGGACTGCGGCCGAGTCGATCTACGCCGACTTGCTGGCCAGCGGCATCGACGTGCTGATCGACGACCGGGATGAGCGCCCGGGAGTGAAGTTCAAGGACGCCGAGCTCGTCGGGATTCCGTTCCGGATCACCGTGGGCAGCAGGGACCTCGCGGACGGGCTCGTCGAGGTAGTGAGCCGCAGCACAGGCGACAAGGAGCGCGTGCCGATCGACGAAGCCGTCAGGCACGTTCATACCCTGCTGGCCAAGGCCGCAGGGTAAGCAGGTCACGCGGCGCTAGCCACCAGCCGCATGGCTGTAGTGGCGTGGCTTGAGCTTGCCAGCCGGAACATCGGATCAGAATTGGCGATGAGCCGTTCGCTCTGGCTGGCCAGCTCTGCCCATTGCGCCTGGGCAGCTGAACCGGTGGTTCTGGTCGAGCTAGCTGCCCGCTCGCCTGCCTGAACGACCCGCTCGTTCCGGCCGGAGAGATCGGTCCACATGCCATCTTTGCCCGACATGGTTCCTCCCGTCTGCCCGTGCCTGGCGATCGCCCCTGCTGCACCGCCTGGCCCTCACTTCTTAGACACGCCTGGAACGTGGTTTGGTTAGCCACAAGGCGGTCACAACTGCATAACTTCTCAGTGAGAGGCCGGAAAGCCTGGTGCCCGAGGTAGCACGAGTGATGGCTGGGACGCAGGGTTCTGGCTAGCCGGGCCAGGCCGAGAGCCCGGCATCGCTCGCCGGGCTAGCGGAAAGCCGGGTCAGATCTTGGTCCAGGCCTCGGTGAGGACGGCACGCAGGATCTGTTCCATCTCGTCGAAGTGCTCCTGGGTACAAGTGAGCGGCGGAGACAGCTGGATGACAGGGTCGCCGCGGTCGTCGGCCCGGCAGATCAGTCCAGCATCGAACAGGGCCTGCGACAGGAAGCCGCGCAGCAGTCGCTCGGACTCGTCGTCGTTGAAGGTCTCCCTGCTGGCCTTGTCCTTGACGAGCTCAATTCCGTAGAAGTAGCCATCGCCGCGGACGTCGCCGACAATCGGCAGGTCATTCAGCTTCTCCAGCGTGGCCCTGAAGGCTCCCTCGTGCGCGCGCACGTTGCCGAGCAGGTCCTCCTTCTCGAACACATCGAGGTTGGCCATCGCGACCGCGCAGGAGACCGGATGTCCGGCGAAGGTGACGCCATGCAGGAAGGTGGCCTGGCCCTCATTGAACGGCTCCATCAGCCGGTCGCTCACCATCATGCCGCCAAGCGGTGCATAGCCAGACGTCACGCCCTTGGCGAAGGTGATGATGTCGGGCTGGTAGCCGTATCGCTCGGACCCGAAGTAGTAGCCGAGGCGGCCGAACGCGCAGATGACCTCGTCGGATACCAGGAGGACGCCGTACTTGTCGCAGATCTCGCGCACCCGCTGGAAGTATCCGGGCGGCGGCGGGAAGCAGCCGCCGGAGTTCTGCAGCGGCTCGAGGAACACCGCAGCCACTGACTCCTCGCCCTCACGCTGGATAGCCCGCTCAATCTCGTCGGCGGCCCAGAGACCGAATGCGGTGAGGTCGTCGGCGACAAACTCCGGCGCCCGGTAGAAGTTCGTGTTGGGCACCCGGACGCCACCTGGTGGCAGCGGCTCGAACGGCTCCTTGATTCCGGGCAGGCCGGTGATCGCGAGTGCCCCCATCGATGTGCCGTGGTAGGCAATGGACCGGCTCAGGACCTTGTACCTGGCCGGCTGGCCAACGGCCTTGAAGTACTGCTTGGCGAGCTTCCAGGCTGACTCGACGGCTTCGGACCCGCTGCTGGTAAAGAACACCCGGTTGAGGTCGCCGGGAGCCATCGCCGACAGGCGCTCGGCCAGCTCGATCGCCTGCGGGTGTGCATACGACCAGAGCGGGAAGTAGGCAAGCTCGCTCGCCTGGCGCGCGCCGGCCTCGGCGACCTCGGTCCGGCCATGCCCGATCTGGCTGACGAACAGTCCGGCCAGACCATCCAGGTACCGCTTGCCGTTCTGATCAAAGACATACTGGCCCTCACCGCGCACGATGACCGGAACGTCGTGGTCGGCGTACGACGACATCCTGGTGAAGTGCAGCCATAGGTGGCGCTTGGCCTTCTCCTGCAGCGCGGCGATGTCGTCCTTGCCGTATGCCGTACTCATCTGGTCCCCCAGCTATAGGTCTGCTTGCACAGTTTCAGGTAAACAAAAGTCTCTGTCGACGTCACGCTCGGAATCGACCGCACGCGGCCGAGGATCTCCAGCAGCTGGTCGTCGTTCTCGCAGACGACCTCGATCAGCAGGTCGAATGAGCCGGCCGTGATGACCACGTAGTCGATCTCGTCCAGGCCTACGAGGTGACCGGCAACCCGCTCCAGGTCGCCGTTGCAGCGGATGCCGATCATGGTCTGGCGCGGGAAGCCCAGCGTCATCGGATCGGTGACGGCGACAATCTGCATCGCGCCGACGTCGACGAGGCGCTGCACCCGCTGCCTGACAGCGGCCTCGGACAGGCCCACGGCCTTGCCGATCGCCGCGTAGGACCGTCGGCCGTCCTGCTGGAGCTGCTCAATGATCTGCTTAGACAGGTGGTCGAGAACGATCCCTCTGTCGGGCTCGCGGCCGCCCGCAGCGCCCCGGTGGTTCCGGGTGCCCGGGGCTAGCGGCGTCACCGGTGTATGCGCCATGCATAAGCCTCCTTCGCAAGCCCAATAGTGCCATGCTATCGGCTTATGTCAACTGATTCCGTAGACGATTGCCACATTCGTTACTGATTCGCTTGTGGAATACGGGTTTCTCTGTCAGGGTCGTACCCGGATCAGGACCGGGCCCAACGGGAGGATCGTGGTGAAAGCAGCCGAGGCGGGAGCAGGGCAGCCACGCACCCCGGAGGTACTCGCCAATTTTGTCGGAGGCCAGTACGAAGCACCGCTGGACGGCCGGACCAGCGACGTCATCGACCCGAGCACCGGCGAGACCTACCTCCAGGCCCCGGTGTCCGGCCCGGCCGACGTGGACGCGGCCCTGCGGGTGGCGGCTGAGGCCTTTGAGACCTGGCGGGACAGCACTCCAGCTGAGCGCAGCCTGGCGCTGCTGAAGTTCGCGGACGCGATCGAGGCCAGGGCCGAGGACCTGGTCGAGGCCGAGTCGCGCAACACCGGCAAGCCGATCGCGCTGACCAGGGCCGACGAGGTACCGCCGCTGGCGGACGAACTCCGGTTCTTCGCTGGGGCGGCCCGGAACCTGGATGGCAAGTCCGCGGGGGAGTACCTGCGCGGCCATACGTCGATGATCCGCCGCGAGCCGGTCGGGGTCTGTGCCCAGGTCGCGCCATGGAATTACCCGATGATGATGGCGGTCTGGAAGTTTGCGCCCGCTCTAGCTGCCGGCAACACGGTCGTGCTCAAGCCATCCGACACCACGCCGGTCTCGACTCTGCTACTGGCCGAGATCGCCGCTGAGTTCTTCCCGCCCGGCGTGCTGAACGTGATCTGCGGGGACCGGGACACTGGCCGCGCGCTGGTGTCGCATGAGATCCCGCAGATGGTGTCGATCACTGGCTCGGTCCGGGCGGGCATGGAGGTTGCCCAGGCGGCAGCGGCCGGGCTCAAGCGGGTGCACCTGGAACTCGGCGGCAAGGCCCCGGTCGTGGTGTTCGACGACGCCGACGTTGAGCTGGCGGTGCAGGGAATCAGCGACGCTGGCTTCTACAACGCCGGCCAGGACTGCACGGCCGCGACCAGGGTGCTGGCCGGCCCCGGCATCAGCGCCGACCTGACCGACGCGCTGGTGGCCAAGGCTGCGACGGTCAAGACCGCCGGGCGCGAGGTGCCTGACGCCCATTACGGGCCGCTCAACAACCCGGCGCAGCTGAGCCGGGTGGAGGGCTTCCTGGAGCGGGCGCCCGAGCACGCTACCGTCGCCACCGGCGGGAGCCGCGTCGGCCAGCGTGGCTTCTGCTTCGCGCCGACCGTGGTGACCGGGCTGCGCCAGGACGACGAGATGATCCAGGACGAGGTGTTCGGGCCGGTCATCACCGTGCAGCGGTTCCGCGACGAATCCGAGGCACTGCGCTGGGCCAACGGCGTCAAGTACGGCCTGGCCGCCAGCGTATGGACCCGGGATCACGGCCGGGCGATGCGGGCGGCGCGGCAGCTCGACTTCGGTGCTGTGTGGATCAACACCCACATCCCGTTCGTCTCGGAGATGCCGCATGGCGGCTTCAAGCACTCCGGTTACGGCAAGGACCTGTCCGGCTATGGCTTCGATGACTACACCCGCATCAAGCATGTGATGAGCTACATCGACGCCTGACGCACCGGCGGCGTCAGTCAGCTGAAGGAACGATGCGGTCGCGCCCGCCGTGGGTAACTCCGCTGGACGTTTTCGGCCGTCATCGGCCAGGTTTCGAAGCAAAGTCGGACAAGTCAGGGTCCGCTTCTGCGACGATCGGGTGACTCGCCACGGGGGAGCGAGGGTTTGTCGCATGAGGAGGGCAGCGCGATGGAGCAGCGGGAGCATGACCCGTCCGTCACCTGGAGGACCGGACGGTCGCCCGCTGAGCCCGCACCTGCCCCGGTTTCCTGGCTCGGCTTCGGCATTCGGTCCCTCGGTGTGGCGCGGGCTGACCCAGGCGCGCGTCTCCAGGCGCGGGCTGCTTCGGGTCGGCGGCCTGGCCGGGGGAGCGACCGCCGCGGCGAGCCTGCTCGGCGGGGCCGGGCTGTCCGGATTGCTGGCGGCCTGCGGCGCCGGGCAGCCGCCGGCGTCGGCGACACAGGCGATAGGCAGCCCCGCGTGGTGGCGCAAGCAGAAGCTCCATTACGCGGTCAACTTCGCGAACTGGCCTGATTACATCGACCGTCTGAACAACAAGCGCCCGAGCCTGGTCCACTTCACCGATCTCACCAAGATCCGGGTCAACTATTCCGAGCCGGTCAGCGAGAACCTGCCGTTCTACGCGTCGATCAAGCCGGCGCTGCAGCGCAAGGAATACACCGGCTACGACATCATCGTCACGACGAATAACAGTCCCGCGCTCGGCGAAATGATCAACAATGGCTGGCTGATTCCGCTGGACCAGTCGATGATGAACAACTTCCGGGCATACGCCGGCTCGCTGGTCCGCAGCCCGCCCTGGGATCCTGGCAACACCTACACGATGGCATGGCAGTCGGGCTGGACCGCGATCGGCTACAACTCAGCCGCTATCAAAGACCCCGGCGACAGCGTGGGCATCCTGTTCGACAAGAAGTACGCCGGCAAGGTCGGCATGATGAGTGACCCGTACGAGCTCGGCAGCGTCGGCCTGCTGGCCATCGGCGTGAACCCTGCTACGTCGACCGAAGCGGAGTGGCACAAGGCCGCCGTGCTGCTCAAGAGTCAGCAGCGCGAGGGGATCGTCCGCGGCTACTACAACCAGGACTACATCGACAACCTGAAAAGCGGCAAGATCCTGGTCTCGCAGGCGTTCTCCGGTGACATCTTCCAGGCAAACCTGCAGCAGCAGTACAAGGACCTGAGGCTGCTGATGCCGGCCGAGGGCGGGATGTTCTGGACCGACAACATGTGCATCCCGATGTACGCGCAGAACCCGAAAGACGCGATGATGCTGATGGACTACTTCTACCAGCCGCAGGTAGAGGCCGTTGTCGAGTACTACAACGACTACGTGTGCCCGGTGCCGGATGCCCGGCTCGTGCTGCTCGACCCGACCGGGTGGGCGGGCCGGGAGCTGGCGGCGATGCGGCGGGAGGTCGGCGAGCCGCCCTCCTACACCGCCAGCTCGCCGCTGGTGTTCCCTTCCGCGCAGTACCGGGCCAGGTCCAAGGACTATTACCAGTTCCAGAACGCTGAGGAGCTGGCAGCCTGGAACCGGCTGTTCGCGCCGATCTCCGCCCCTGGGTGACGCACGGCATGACCGATGCTCAGGTCACCAGCGCACTGGCTCGGGCCCGTCCCGTTCCGTACTGGCTCGACCAGCCGGCCGCGCCGCCGCCGGAGGCGCAGCGTCCACTGGCCGGCCGCGCCACCGCTGAGCTCGCCGTGATCGGTGGCGGGTTCACCGGGCTATGGACGGCCCTGCAGGCCAAGGAGGCTGACCCGGACCGCGACGTCGTGCTGCTCGAGGCGCGCCGGGTTGCCTGGGCCGGCACCGGGCGGAACGGCGGCTTCTGCTCGGCCAGTCTCACGCATGGTCTCGGCAACGGCCAGGACAGGTTCCCTGGTGAGCTTGCCGCCCTGGAGCGCCTCGGCCGCCGCAATCTGGACGAGATCGAGAAGGCGATCACACGTTACGGGATTGACTGCGACTTCGCCCGAACCGGCGAGCTGGCCGTCGCGACGCAGCCGTGGCAGGCCGACGGCCTGCGCGAGACTGCCCAGATTGCCGCCCGGCTCGGCGCCGCCCCGCGGCTGCTCGATGCCGATGCTGTCCGCGCCGAGGTCAACTCGCCCACCTACGTGGCTGGGCTATGGGACGCCGACGGCTGCGCCACCCTCGACCCGGCCCGGCTCGCCTGGGGGCTGCGGCAGGCGTGTCTCGAGGCCGGCGTTCTGATGTACGAGCACACACCGGTCCGGTCGGTGACCGACGCCGGGAGCCCAGCCGGCGCGCTACGGCTGACCACTCCGGACGGTCAGGTCAGCGCGCGCCATGTTGCCCTGGCGACCGGGACGTTCGCGCCGCTGCTGCGCCGCCTCAGGTACTACCTGATCCCGGTCTATGACTACGTGCTGATGACCGAGCCGCTGACGGCCGCTCAGCTGGCCAGCATCGGATGGCGGCACCGGCAGGGTGTAGGCGACAGCGCGAACCAGTTCCACTATTACCGGCTCACCTCCGATAACCGGATCCTGTGGGGCGGGTACGACGCGATCTACTACTACGGAAGCAAGATCACCGCGGCGCGGGACCAGCGGCCGACTACCTTCGCCCGATGCTGGCCCGGCACTTCTTCGCGACGTTCCCGCAGCTGGAGGGCCTGTCCTTCAGTCACAAGTGGGGTGGGGTCATCGATACCTGCTCGCGGTTCTGCGCCTTCTTCGGCACCGCGCGGACCGGCCGCCTGGCCTACGCGGCGGGCTACACCGGGCTCGGCGTTGGTGCCAGCCGGTTCGGTGCTCAGGTCCTGCTCGATCTGCTCGGCGGCGAGCCAACGGAACTGACCGAGCTTGAGATGGTGCGCACCAAGCCGATCCCGTTCCCGCCTGAGCCGCTGCGGTCAGCCGGAGTGCAGCTGACTCGGTGGTCCCTGGCCAGGGCAGATGAGCATCAGGGCCGGCGCAACCTCTGGCTGCGCGCGCTCGACCGGGCGGGCCTCGGCTTCGACTCCTGAGGCCCTCGCCCGGCCCGGTATCCGGGGTGTTCCCAGGGAACCGTGCGTTGTCGGCGGCCGGGTCTAGCCTGAGCGCTGTGACTGCCGTCATCGACTACACACTTCCCGGCCCGCTGACCGGCCTCAGTGAGATCAGCCCGGCGGTCCTCGCGGGCATCCCGGCCGACCCGGTCGACATCTGCCGCGTAGTGTCGGGCCTCATCATCCATCCGCTGGGCACCGAGGGCCTGGGCCTGACGGGCGAGCGGCGAGTTCCTCAGCGGCGGTGAAGCGTGGGCGGCATACCGCGGAGGTCAGATCGACGCCGGGCAGTTCGGGGTGTTCGGGACAGAAAACTGGGGTCCGGCGGAGATCCGCGGCAATGCGATCAGGGATCTTGCCGCGCTGAACAAGGCCGAGATGCTGCCGTGGGATGAGTGGGGCCGGATGGGAGCGTCGTATCGGGGCGAGACCGGCCCGGACTACGACGCGCTCATCGACGAGATCGCGGCCATCTGCGCGGCCGGCGACCCATCGGCAATAGCGGCCTGCTGTGCCCGCGCCGAGCTCCAGGTGCCGGCCGACCTGATCCGGTGAGGCTGGTCGCCGTCTGGGCTCAGGAAGCGGGTCCGGCCTGCAGCGTAAGCCGGACGGCTGGCAGCGGCGGAGCGCCAGAGTCCAGGAGCTCCCGGATCCGACCGCCGTCCAGGTTGTCGGCGATCAGGTCCGCCAGCAGGTCCAGCTTTGCCTCGCGGATCGCGTCGAAGCGGACGTCCTCGGCACCGGTAAAGCTGCGCCCTGCCACCCGTGCGACATAGCTGAGGTACTCGCGCCGGAAGCTGTCGTTCTCCATCAGGCCGTGCCAGGCAGTCCCGGCTACGGCCTCGACGCGGCAGCCCTCGTCGGCAAAGAACGGCTCCCCGCCATCTCGGCTCACCACGCCATGGTGGATCTCGTAGCCATGCACGACGACACCGTCGGCGAGCGTCCGCGACGGCCGGGCCAGCACTTTCTCGCGGCCGAACGCGGTCCGCACCGGCAGCATGGCCAGGCCCCGCACCTGCCCGGCGCCGCTCTCGACGTTGTCATCGATCAGTGTGCCGAGCATCTGGTAGCCGCCGCAGATGCCAAGGACCGGCAGCCCGCGGGCAGCATGGCTGACGATGGCCTCGTCTATCTGCCGCTCCCGCAGCCACGCCAGGTCGGCTACGGTCGCGCGGCTGCCGGGCAGGATCACCAGGTCGGCGCCGGCCAGCTCTGCCGCCTGGCGGGCGAATCGCACGACGACGCCCGGCTCGCATGCCAGCGCGTCCACGTCGGTGTGATTGCTCATCCGCGGGAACGCCACCACGCTGATCCGCAGCACGTCCTCGCCGCGCGGCGGACCGCCGGACTGCAGCAGTACCCAGTCGATCGCGTCCTCGGCGTCCACGGCGATGCCGTCGGTGTAGGGCAGTACGCCGAGGACCGGCCGCCCGGTGAGCTCCTCGAGCATGCCCAGGCCC
This sequence comes from uncultured Actinomycetota bacterium, assembly GCA_963808215.1. Lineage (GTDB taxonomy): Bacteria > Actinomycetota > Actinomycetes > Streptosporangiales > Streptosporangiaceae > JAJYUU01. The sequence goes on along the minus strand of CAWEEY010000009.1, from coordinate 20,059 downwards.
GGCTTCAGCAATGTCACATCGCCACGGAACTTGTTCACGATGAACCCGGCAACGAGCGCCTGGTCGGCGGGCTCCAGCACCGCCAGGGTGCCGACGAGCGCGGCGAACACGCCGCCCCGGTCGATGTCGCCGACGAGCACGGCGGGCACTCCGGCCGCGCGGGCGAAGCCCATGTTGACGATGTCGGACTCGCGCAGGTTGATCTCAGCCGGGCTGCCGGCCCCTTCGCAGATCGACCGCGTCGAAGCGCCGCGTCAGGTCGCGGTAGGAGTCCAGCACGACGTCGAGCAGGGCCCGCTGGCGCCCATTGGTCCAGTAACTTGCGGCGTCAGTCTCCGCCACGGCCTTGCCGAGCACAATGAGCTGGCTGCCGTTGTCGCTGCCCGGTTTGAGCAGCACCGGGTTCATCACCGCCTCGGGCTCGATGCCGCAGGCCCGTGCCTGCGCCGCCTGCGCCCGGCCGATCTCCTCGCCTGCCAGGGTCACGAACGAGTTCAGCGACATGTTCTGCGCCTTGAACGGCGCGACGGCTACGCCCTGCCGGGCCAGCCAGCGGCACATTCCGGCCGTGACGACGGATTTGCCGGCGTCCGAGCTGGTGCCGGCGACCAGAAGCGCTCCCACCCGCCGCAGACTAGGCCACGCTCCGCTGGGCACGTTTCCCCGGCATGCTCCGAGGTCGACACCCTAGCGGCTATCACTGACCGTAGCGCGTCCGGTATGCGTAGCGATTGCCCTCGGGGAACCGCTAGGGTGTCGGCTCTCCGGAGCGCTGCCAGATCTCTAGCTCGTGAACGGTTCGAGCAGGTGGCTGAAGTCCCACGTGTTCTGGGTGATCCCGGAGCACGTGTTGCTGTCGACACTGCCCGGGCAGCCGCCGTTGTCACGCTGGATCGCCCAGATCGACAGGAAGTTCATGTTGTTGGCCTCGGCGAAGTTCAGCATCGTCGTCGCGTCGGGCTCGTAGGTGACCTCGGTCTTCTTGCGGAGGTCATCGATGCCGGGCAGCAGCGTCATGCCTTCCATGTTCCAGATCTGCGCCGAGGTCAGGCTCGGGAAGATGGTCTCCAGCTGGCTGTGGGTGTTGGTGGCCGCGTTCTCGGCCGCCGTGCCCATCTCGACGACGCCTTCCTTGGCGATGTAGTAGTCGAAAACCATGATGTTGACCGAGGTCACGGTCGCGCCCTCAGCCACCGCGTTCTGCAGCACGGCCTCGCCGTTCGGGTCGAGCCCGTACTGCTCGACCGGGATCGTGTACTGGATCTGCAGCGGGATGCCGTTCGCGGCGGCCCACTGCTCGGTCAGGGCGATGGCCTGATTGCGCCGCGTGATCCCGGCGGTGTTGTTCAGCGAACTGGACTCGACGTCCATGTCCAGCCGGGTGACCCCGAGCGTGGTGATCACCTGCTCGTAGTCGGCCGCGATCGACTGCACATTCGTGCACGAGTCGGCGATCTCGGTGCCGCCGTGATCGGCGCTGTACCCGCCGAATGAGGGGATCACGTCACCGCCTGCGCGCGCGCAGCGACGCGATGTCCGCGGCGTAGTAGTTCAGCGGCTGCGACGACACGCCGTTCCAGTCCAGGCTGCACGAGCTCCTTCCGGTCGACTGCAGGAACGCGAGCGTGTAGTACTTGGCGCCGGAGGCCTGCTCGGTCGCGGTGATGCTGGGCGTGTTCGGAGCCAGGTAGGTCTCGTAATAGGGCGCGTACACGTGCGCGGGCAACGGCGTGTAGGTCGCCGCCGACGCCGGGTTCGCGGCGGCGAGCGGCACAGATCAAGGCGGCGGCAATTGTCAGGCCGACCGCGTAGTCGATGGTGAATTCTCACTAGCTTTCCTCTCCCGTTGTAGGCGGAGCGGCTGCTCGGATCGCCGGTTACGGCACAGGGGCGGGAATGTTCACCTGCGGCACGTTCCAGCCGGAGACGGTGATCACCGGGGTGTCGCCGTCCAGGTCGGACGAGTCGTAGGTGACGGTCAGGGTCTGCGATTCACCGGGGAACAGGGTGATGTCGTTGCCCTGCCAGATCGAGGACTGCAGCTCGTTGTCACCCGACTCCAGGGTGCCGCTGGCGGTCCCGCGCCGGACGTCCGCGCGCAGGAAGAACGCCACGGTCGAGGACGAGGTGTTGGTGATGGTGACGGTCGTCGCCAGACGTCCGCACCGTCCGGGCCCGGACTGCTGCGCAGTCGCGGCGGTCGCCGAGATCGCCGACGCAGGCAGGCTGTTCAGGCCGGTCAGGTTGGCGTACGTGCGGATGGTGCCCACTGGCTGGCCCAAGGACTTGGACCAGTTGACTACGTCCGGCGTCGTAGATAGCCAGTAGACGTTGCGGTCGATCAGCGTGCCGTTCTGCTTGAGCAGCAGCTCCACGAAGTACGTCGTCCCGGCGGGAGTCGTCGGCACGACTGGGGTGAGCACGTTGTTCAGCACCTGCTGGCTGGCCAGAGTCTCGGTGGCCGAGGTCTGGTCGTTGGTGACTGTGCCGGCCAGGTTGTAGACCTTCGCCTCGACGGTCAGGCCCGACTGGGTGGTGTTGCTGAGGTTGTCCAGCGTGACGGTGCCGTTGTCCAGCGCGTACAGCGCGTGCAGCGTCCTGTTCGCTTCCTGCACGCCGAAGTAGCTGCCGGCCTGGTCGCCGTCGTTGTTGTAGAGGATACCAGAGCAGGCTCGGCCAGCCCTTGTTCATCTGCCAGTAGATGGTGCCGGTGGACGGCAGCGGCGTGTTGTTGGCGTGGTCGATGAACGCCTCGAACTGCGCCCTGGTGTTCTCGTAGTTCTGTACCTGTGCCTTCTCGACGTACTGCGCCAGGCTTGACGCGGGTCCCGTACCTGGCTGCCAGCGCCGTGTCGAAATGGCACAGAGTGCCGAAGGAGTAGCCAGTGTTGCACGCGCGGCTCGTAGTTGGCGTGGTACTGGTTGAACTTGGTGTTCTGCCACAGGTTGGACAGATCGCTTGCGGACATGAACCGGTTCAGCGAGTCCATCGTGGGGATCGTGTCTCCCGCGCTCTCCTCGCTGTCGTAGCCCCAGGACGCGCCCGCGTTGGTCACGGTCGTGTCGGTGCCGAGGTTGCGTCGTGTCGTACCAGTAGTTCGGCGGCACCCAGTCGTAGGGGCCTTCCTTCTCCCCGGAAACGCCGAGTGTCGGCGTGGACTTGTACTCCGCCGACGCGATCAGCGGCGTCTGCGGGTAGAAGTCCGCGTTGGTGAACGCCGGTGATCGACACCGACTCCTGCTGGCTGACAGGCTGGTTGTCGCTCCACTGGAAGCTGAACACGCTCGGGTGGTTGCGCAGGTTCGTCCCGATCGTCTGGGCCGAGTTCTGCAGCACGTTCAGCTGCGCCTGAGTTGGCGTGCCACTTATCTGCCAGGCGTCACAGCACTGGAAGCCGCCATTGACGAGAATGCCGGCCGCGTCCATCTGCTCGAACCAGTCCGTCGGGCATAATGTGGCCCTCGAGTCGGATCGCGTTGACGCCCATGTTCTTCATCAGCGCGATCTGCTTGGCCGTGTCGGCCGCGGAGTAATGCAGGAACAGGTTCGGGGACCAGCCACCGCCCCTGATCACGATCGGCACGCCGTTGATCTTGAATGCGCGGGCGCCGCTTGGCTCGATCGCGTTGGATCCGGTCAGGTACGAGGTCACAGTCCTGATCCCGAATGTTTCGGTCGTCGAGTTGTACTGCGTGCGTGCCTTGCGCAACCGAGACGCCCAGCGTGTAAAGCGGCTGGGCGCCGAGCTGGTATGGCCACCACACCTGCGGGCTGGTGATCGTCAGGCTCGGGAATGCGCTCGGCGTGAACGAGACCGTCTGAGTCGTGCTCGCCGGAACCGTGACGCTCTGGCTCACCGTGATCGGCGTTCCATTGCCAGGCGGCGTGATCGGATGCGGTGACCGTCCCAGTCTGGCTGGTGGTCGTGTTGTTCGTGACATCGGTCTTCACGGTCAGAGCTGCGCTGCTGAGGTTAGCCGCGTCACTCTGATTCACATGCGAGTTGCCGACCGACAGCGCCCCGTCCACCTGAAGCTGCACGGGGAACTGGATGCCGGTGTTGTTGTCTGGCGGGATCTGCGTCCAGTCGACGTTATCGAGCGTGAACATGCTCGGTGGGGTCGTTCGGATTGACCTCGATCGCGAGCGAGTTGGTGCCGGACACGACCAGGCTGCGAGATGTTGAAGGTGAACTGGGTGTAGGCCCCGGTGACTGTCGCCGAGGTCGCGACCTCGGTGCCGTTCACCCAGACGTTGGCCGAGCCGATGACGCCGTTGACGATCACGCTTGGCAACCTGCCCGGCTGCAGGTTCGGTGTGAAATCGGTGCGCCACCACCACGGCACGCTGAACTCGCTGACCGAGACCGGCTCCGATCTTGCTCGCGAAGCCGTAGCACAGCTGCATGTTGTTCGAGAAGAACACGCTGTTCGGGCTGCTGGTGCTCTGGTTCACCGGCTGCAGGGCGGTATCGCCAGGGCACAGGCCGTTCTGCAGCAGAGCCTCGATCTCGGTGCCTGGCGCGCCCGCGTCATCATTGGTGACAGGCAGCCAGGTGCTGGTGTTGAAGCCCGGCGTCGATATCTGCGCGCCGGTCTGGGTCGCGACCGCGCTGCTCTGGACTTCCCAGCCGCTCGCCCCGAGGTTGGTGATGTCTGAGCCGCCCGGATCGGCCGGGGCGTTCAGGATGGCCCGCGCGGCAGCGCTCAGCACGTCACGATGGCTGACCTTGCGCTCGGGCCGCGTAACGTCCGGTCGCTCCGGGCCTGTGCGGTACGCGGCCGACGAACGATACAGTGCCTGCCGCAAGGGCGGCGACGGCAATGACGGAGAGGAAAGATCGGACTAATCGGGTCATCTATAACCAACTCCTGTCTTACCATAAGACACTGCGCAACTGGCTGCTCGAATTAGTTTGTATACTTTCCAAACCAGCGCAGTCAATAGGCTTCGTCGGGGCCGGGTCACGGTCCCGGAAGCAGTGGGCTTCTCAATGCCTCGGAGCGCGAGCCTGTAACACCTGACTGCCCCGGATCGCTTCGTTCCTGACCACGACAGCCTCAACCCCGAGGCTCGACCTCGAAGGAGACTCATGCGCGCAACTACGAGCGTCCTTGCTGGCCCGAGTCGGCTCGGCCGCCGCCGTGGCCGTCCTGGCCGGCGGCGGCGTGATCGCCACCTCGACGGCCGCCGACGCTGCCACGCCACCACCAGCAAGCTGCAGCCGACGACGCTGTCGATCAAGAACAAGGCGATCGCGCACGGGAAGCATCATGCCGACGCGCTGACCGGCGTGCTCCGGTCGCACCGCAAGGGCGTCGCGGGCGAGACCGTGACCCTGGACGGCAGGACCGGCAAGAAGCCCAGGTGGGTGGCGGTTGGCACCGGCACCACCGGGTCCGACGGCTCGGTCACTTTCACCGTCGCGCCGACCGTCAAGGCCCAGTTCAAGCTGGTCTTCGCCGGCGACTCCAGCTACCGCAAGAGCCACAGCAACGTCGTCACCCTGAAGGCCGTTAAGCACTAACCAGCACTACCAGAGTGCGGAGTTGCGCACCGGCGGCCCTGACCTGTCGTCGCCGACTGGCCTGACAGGTACTGGGCCGCCGGTGCCGCTCGGCGCTCGCTGACGCCTACCGACTCGGCTGTGCCCGGCGAGTGGCTCGGGTGAGCTTTCGCCCCCGGGCTGGCGGGGCTCGCGGGATGCGTCGGCTTGGGCTTCGGCTTCTTCGCGCCGCTGCCCAGATGCCGTCCGTGGTGGCGGCCTACATGCGCCTTCTCCTTACCGGGCTTGGCCGGATGCCCTGAGCCAGCCGTCGGCAGCGATGACGGCGCGGCGCCAGGGTGGCCGGCCCGGTGCTGGGACGCGCCATGCGGATGATGGGCGGCATGGTGCGCGGCCGGCGCGTCGATGATGCGATGGGCGAAATCCTGGACCGAAGCCGGCAGCACGCCCGCGTAAGCGGCGGCCGTGCCGGACAAGGCCACCGCTATCACGGCAATGGCAGCAGACAGCCGGGCGCGACCAGCTAGCGAGCCGGCGGCGCTCGCGTGGCGCCCAGGCGGCCCGCCGACCAGCGTCAGAGTGCTGGCCGGCGAGCCCGAGCGGAGGAAGGCAGCCAACGCTGCTGCCTCTCCGGGCAGCTCGCCTCCACCGGGCGGAGCCGCCAGCCCGACGAGACTTGTCTGCCAGAGCATGCATCCCAGGCGGGGCGCCGGGGGGGAGGGGCCGCCTGTCGAGGATCATGTCGAGCAGCAGCTCGTCTTGGTCCCGGCCGGCCAGGCCGGGGATCGGAACTTTGGGCATCTCGCTCGACGAAGCGTCTGGCCCGGTCATACCGTTACACCCGTCCGGTCAATCTGCGCTGCCAGGCGCCGCAACCCGCGATGCGCAGCTACCCGCACCGCGCCCGGCGTCTTGCCGACGATCTCGGCAACGGCGGGCGCGTCCAGGCCAGCCACCACGCGCAGCATGATGATCTCAGCCTGGTCGGCCGGCAGCGAGGCGATCGCCGCCAGGACAGCTCGCGTGGAGAGTCGCTCCAGCACGACATCGGCAGTGTCTGGCGTCACATCTGCCGGCCATCGGTCTCGCCCAGCCGCTGGCGCAGCGTCCGGCGGCGCGCCGCGAAGCGACCCAGGTCGATCGCCCGGTGCCGGGCGATCGTGAACAGCCACGCCCGGAATGCCTGCTCGTCGCCGCGGAATCTGGCCAGGCCGGCGATGACCTGCAGCCAGGTATCGCCTGCGATGTCGTCGGCGGCATCGGCAGCGATCACCTGCAGGTACCGCAGCAACGATGGCTGGATGTCACGGAAGATGGCCGCGAACGCCTCCTGGTCACCAGCCTGCGCGTCAGCGAGAGTTACCCCGAATGCAGCGCCGAGCACCGGCCTAGTATGTGCCCGGCAAGCCGCCCGCCGCAGCCCAAACCGTACTTGCGCGGGACTGAGTCAGGAAGCCGACGCCTGCAGGGCCAGCAAGGCGACATGCAGGGACAGCCGGGACTCAGCCGGCTCCAGTTCGACGCCGAGCACGTCCTCGATCTGCCGCAGCCGCTCGTACATGGTCGGCCGGGCCAGGTGCGCGCGCTTGGCCGCCGCCGCCTTGTTGCCGCCCGACTCCAGGTAGGCGGCCAGCGCCGGGACAAGCTGTGAGCCGGTCGCGTCGTCGTGCACCAGCAGCGGGCCGAGCTCCCGCTCGGCGAACGCCTGCAGCCGCGGATCATCCCGCAGCAGGTGCAGCAGGCCGCGCAGCCGCAGGTCCGGCAGCCGGTAGTAGGGCTGGCCGGCCGCCAGCCGCGGCGGCTGCCTCGGCCACGTGATCGGCCTCCAGCAATGACCGCTGCACCCCGCCGACCGAGTCGACCGCGGAGCCCGCACCGATCACGTCCGCCTCAGCTAGCCGGGGCCGAAGCTGGCTCGGCCAGCCTGCCGAGCGCGGCGCCGGGATCGGACCTCGGCGGGAGCGCCAGCAGCGCGGCGACCCGGTCGTCGTCCAGGAGCGACCAGCGGAGCCGAGGTGCCGGCAGCCCGGCGATCGCTCGGCGAGCCCGCGCCTCAGGCCGACGCGCTGTCGGCGATGCCCACCGCCCGGGCACGGCGCGCCGAGGCCGTGCCCGCCGGGCTGGCCGACAGCCGCACGACGACCGCGACCAGCAGCCGTCCGGCTACCGGCACGCCGAGCGCCCGCGCCCGCGCCTCGGCCTCGGCCTGATCGCTGTAGCCGTTGCCGAGGAACGCGGACAGGATCGTCCGGTGCGCCTGGCGCTCGAGGCTCTCCCGCTGGTGGTCGAGCAGCCGGCCGAGCGCCAGCGTGGTCGCGGCTCGCTCGATCAGCGCCTCGTCGCCCGGCGCCGGCGCGCTGCCGCGCAGCATGATCAGCCGGCCCCAGTCCTCGCCGCGTGCGCCGACGACGGTCACCAGCCAGCCGGACGCGGCGTCGTAACCGGTGCGACCGGACACCCTGGACGGCGCGGGACCGGGCGGCGAACCCGGCCAGCAGGCTCGCCGCGTCCTGGCCGAGCGGCGCGCAGGCCAGGACCTGGTGCGCGAGGTTCTCCAGGATGACCGGGCAGCCCGCCAGCGTGGCCGTCTGGGCGACCACTTCCTCGGCGGCCGCGCCGGACACGGCCAGCTCGGTGAACACCTGGTGCAGCCGCTCGGCCGACCGCAGCTCGGCGAGCTGGGCGTCGATGATCCGGGCGTGCACGGCCTCAGTGATCTCGATGAACTGGGTCTCCCGCTCCAGCACGATCAGCGGCAGCCGGTGGTCACTGGCGGCCGAGATCAGCGCGGGCGGCAGGCTCCGGGCGTAGCGCGAGCCGAGCTCGACCGCCAGGCCGCTGACGCCGACCGAGGCAAGCTCGGCCACATACCGGCTCAGCCCGGCCGCGTCGTCGGGCAGCGCGATCCCGGTGGACAGCACGAGCTCGCCGCCGCGCAGCAGGTGAGCGGCCTGGGCTAGCTCGATCACATGCACCCATCGGACCGGCGTGCTCAGCCGCTCGGCGCCGGCCAGAACCCGCGGCGCACCGCTGCGGACGGGGTCGAGAGCCAGGACCTCGGCGACCGTGGGCAACATGCCTGGCGCCTCCTTGAGCTCATCCGCCGTCCGGCCACGCGCGTCGGCCGGGTTGGGGCGCACACACTGTACAGGCAACCAGCCTCGTTCCCTTACAAATCGTAACTTGGCTCGACCGCCCGATGGCGACACACTGGGCACAGGGATGATGAGGGCACTGGCTGATCAGCGCATCGGAAGGCAGAGCAGCGCCATGGAGCAGGCAAGCACGCACCGCACGCACTGGATCAACGGCAAGCCGTGGACGGGCGAGGCGGCCACCCGCGGCGACATCTACAACCCGGCGACCGGCCGGGTCTCCGGGACCGTCGACTACGCGACCGCGGCCGAGGTCGACGCCGCGGTCGCCGCGGCGAAAGCGGCGCTGCCCGGCTGGCGGGAGACCTCGCTGGTCGAGCGGGCCGGCGTCATGTTCGCCTTCCGCGAGCTGGCCCGTTCACGCCAGTCAGATCTGGCTGCGCTGATCACCGCCGAGCACGGCAAGGTTGCCTCAGACGCGGCGGGCGAGGTGGCCCGCGGCCTCGAGGTGGTGGACTTCGCCTGCGGCATCCCGCACCTGCTGAAGGGCGGGTTCTCTGAGAACGTATCCACCGGCGTGGACGCCTACTCCATCCGGCAGCCGGTCGGCGTGGTGGCCGGGATCACCCCGTTCAACTTCCCCGCCATGGTGCCGATGTGGATGTTCCCGATCGCCCTGGCCTGCGGCAACACCTTCGTCCTCAAGCCGTCTGAGAAGGACCCGTCGGCCTCGCTGCTGATCGCAGAGCTGCTGGCCGAGGCCGGGCTGCCGGACGGCGCGTTCAACGTCGTGCACGGCGCGAAGCCAGCTGTCGACGCGCTGCTCACTCACCCCGACGTCCGCGCGGTCAGCTTCGTCGGCTCGACGCCGATCGCGCGATACGTCGCGGAGACCGCGACGAACAATGGCAAGCGCGTGCAGGCGCTCGGCGGTGCGAAGAACCACATGGTCGTGCTGCCCGACGCCGATCTGGACCTGGCCGCGGACGCCGCGGTCAACGCAGGCTTCGGCTCGGCGGGCGAGCGGTGCATGGCGATCTCCGTCCTGGTCGCGGTCGACCCGATCGGCGACGAGCTGGTCGGCAAGATCGAGGACCGGATCGCCCGCCTCAAGGTCGGCCCGGGCGACGACGAGGGCTCCGAGATGGGCCCGCTGGTCACCAGGCAGCACCGGGACAAGGTGGCCAGTTACCTGGACTCCGGCGTCGCAGACGGCGCGACGCTCGCCGTCGACGGGCGAGAGCACCCGGTCACCGGGGACGCGGCCGACGGTTTCTGGCTCGGCCCGACCGTGCTGGACCACGTCACGCCGCAGATGCGCGCCTACACCGACGAGATCTTCGGACCGGTGCTGTCGGTAGTCCGTGCGGCCAGCTATGACGAGGCGCTGACCATTGTCAACGACAACCCGTACGGCAATGGCACCGCGATCTTCACCAATGACGGGGGCGCGGCGCGGCGGTTCACGCACGAGGTCGAGGTCGGCATGGTCGGCGTCAACGTGCCGATCCCGGTGCCGATGGCGTTCTACTCCTTCGGCGGCTGGAAGGCGTCGCTGTTCGGCGACACGCACGTGCACGGCACCGAGGGCGTTCACTTCTATACCCGCGGCAAGGCTGTCACGTCGCGCTGGCTCGACCCGAGCCACGGCGGCGTGAACCTCGGCTTCCCGGTCAACCAGTAGGAGCGGCACGACGATGAGCAACCATCAGCCTGACCCGCAGCGCGGTGCCGAGGTTTACGCGATGGACCGGGCGCACGTGTTCCACTCCTGGTCCGCGCAGCGGGCGCTGCAGCCGCTGCCGATCGCGGCCGCCGAGGGCTCGTACTTCTGGGACTATGACGGCAACCGCTACCTGGACTTCTCCAGCCAGCTGGTGAACGCCAACATCGGCCACCAGCACCCGAAGGTGACGGCGGCGATCGCTGCCCAGGCGGCCAAGCTCACTACGATCGCGCCGCAGCACGCGAACGAGGCGCGTGGCGAGGCGGCCGCAAGGCTGGCCGCGCTCGCGCCGGACGGCTTCGAGAAGGTGTTCTTCACCAATGGCGGCGCGGACGCGAACGAGAACGCCATCAGGATGGCGCGGCTGCATACCGGCCGCACTAAGGTGCTCAGCTTCTACCGGTCCTACCACGGCAACACCGGCGCGGCGATCACCTCGACCGGCGACCCGCGCCGGTGGCCGAACGAGTTCGCGATCGGGCACGTGCATTTCTTCGGCCCGTACCTGTACCGGTCGGTGTTCTGGGCGAGCTCGCCTGAGCAGGAGAGCGAGCGGGCGCTGGCGCACCTGGAGCAGGTCATCCAGATGGAGGGCCCGGACACCATCGCGGCAGTGCTGCTGGAGTCGATCGTCGGCACGGCCGGCGTGCTGATCCCGCCGCCGGGCTATCTGGCTGGCGTGCGCGAGCTGTGCACCAGGTACGGCATCGTCTACATCGCCGACGAGGTCATGTGCGGCTTCGGCCGGGCTGGGCGCTGGTTCGCCTTCGAAGACCATGGCGCTGTGCCGGACCTCATCACGTTCGCTAAGGGCGCCAACTCCGGCTACGTCCCGGTCGGCGGCGTGATCATTTCAGACCCGATCGCGGCGACATTCGACGAGCGAGTGTTCCCCGGCGGGCTTACCTACTCCGGGCACCCGCTGGCTTGCGCGTCCATTGTCGCGACGATCGATGTAATGAAGGACGAGGACATCATCGGGAACGCGGCACGCATCGGGACGCAGGTGCTCGGCCCGGGACTGCGTGAGCTGGCCGAACGCCATCCTGTCATCGGCGAGGTCCGCGGTGTCGCGGTGTTCTGGGCGCTGGACCTGGTGTCCAACAGGGAGACCAGGGAGATGCTCGCCCCTTACGGCGGGAGCTCGCCGGCCATGAATGCGCTGCTCGCGGACTGCAAGTCGCACGGGCTGGTGCCATTCGCCAACTACAACCGGCTGCACGTGGTGCCGCCATGCACGATCTCAGAGGCCGAGGCCAAGGAGGGCCTGGCGATCCTGGACGAGGCGCTGGCCGTCGCGGACGGCTACTACGAGGGCTGAGCAATCGACTGGACGGGTCAGGGCCCGTACCGGAAGATCAGCGAGTCCATGATGCTGGCGTTCTTCGCGTTCGAGTAGAACACGTCCCCTGAAGCGAGCATCGCCTGCGTACCTGGGACGTGGGCGAGCGCGTAGACATCGAAGCTGGCCGAGCCGGGCACCAGTCCGGGTAGGCCAGCTGAGGGGACCGCGTCATACTTCCACGCGCCCCGAGCATAGTGCGCGAACGCGTACTCGCCGTCGGCCGACTGGAACATGACGGCCCAGACGCCGCCCGTCCCGTCCGGCGTGACCTGCAGCAGCTGGTCGGGCTTGGCAGGCAGCGTGATGGCCTGCCATTTCCTGCCCGTGAAGTGCAGCAGGAACGAGTGCACGGCTGCCGGGTAGATGGTGGCCGCCGCCCAGATGCTCCGCGCGCTAGCCGCCGCCACGTCGTACGGGTAGATATAGCCGTGCGTCGGCAGCCTGATGTGCGGCAGCGGCACGGTGCGCCAGACATGACCGTTGTAGTGCGTGAAGAAGGCCTTGCTCTGGCTCAGGTGCAGCGCATTGAATCGCCCGCCGATCGTCCAGATATCGCTGGCCGAGACGGCGGTAGCGGCGATGACCTGTCCGAGGTCCGGCAGCGAGATCTTGTGCCATCGCCTGCCGGTGAAGTGCAGCGCCCGATTGTTGCCGAGCAGCCAGCCGTTCTTCGGGCCCGTGGTGACCAGCGCCGCCCCGCAGAAGGCCGCTGTCGTCCACTTACGCGGCGTCCATGTGCGGCCGTTGTAGCGGGCGACATAGGTGGCGGTCACGCTCGTTCCTGGTGGCCCTCCGGTGCATTCGCTTCCGCCAGCCCAGATATTCGCCGGTCCGGTAGCGGAGATGAAACCCGGCCGGGTAAATGCGCCCGGAATGCGCGATCCGGTCCAGGCCGACCCGTTCCAGTGCACGGCGACGGCCCTGCCCGACCCTGTCTGCCCGAAGGCCCACGCGTCGTGCCTGCCGACGGCGGCGAGGGTGAGCAGAGTGTCGAAGCGCTTCTCGTTAAGGATCTTGAAAATGCTCCAGCGTGGCGGCGGAGACGCCGTCCTGACGACGGCCGTCGACTGGGTCGCGGATTTCGCCCGGACTGCGGGCGCCGCCCTGGCCGCGGGCGGCGCGGCTGCGGCTCCAGCGGCGGCGACGCACACGGCTGACCCAGCCAGAGCGAGCGCCCTGAGTAGTGACGAGCCCATCAGATTGCCCCACGGGTGCTGGCGGCTGCTGGTACCCCAGACTGCCGCGCCTCGGCGTGCTGCCGCGAGAGTAGCGGAGACCGGCCGGTGAGTAAACGTGACCTTCGGAATCCGACTGCCTCGGCCGCCTAGCGCTGGGGTTTTCGTGGGCGGAGTTACTCGGGGCAGCAACCGGCGTTCGCCGGTCTTCCGGGCCGGGTACCTCTCGATCTGACTCTGAGTCCAGACAGCGTGTGTTCGGCGCACGGGCAGCAGATCGCGCTCTGCGATGACCTACTCCCGGATAAGGAACCATGACCGACTCAGTCCGGGTAAACCGCCCGGTCCAGGCACCGATGGTCGCTCCGGTGCGAACCCGGCCGGTCCGACTGCTCGGCTGGCTCGCGGGAACGGGCATCGGCGGCGCGATCATGATCATGGTCGGCGCCTCGCTCGTCCGGCAGGACTGGATGTATCCGCCGGTCCCGACGCCGGCGATCGGGCCGCCCTGGGAACTGCCCGTGAGGGTGCCGGGAAGCGTCGTCTCCGTCGCGCTGTGGCTGGCGGCGCTGCTAGCCGTCGGCGGCGTGGTCGCTGGCCTGGTAGCGGCCCGCCGCGGAGCCCGGGGCCCCATCCGGCTGATCTTGATCACGGCCGCCATCGCAGTTGCCGTGCTTGCCGTTCTGCCACCGGCCGGGCTCGACCGACCCGCTCGACTACGCCGCCTACGGCCGGCTCGCGCTGCTCGGCCATAACCCCTACGTGGCTTCGCCGCTGTACCTGCGGCTGACCGAGCCGGCCTTCGGCACGTCCGTGCCGGTCCACTGGGAAAAGCAGGTCAGCCTCTACGGCCCGGCCGCGACGATCGAGCAGTTCCTCGCGGCCAAGCTTGGCGGCACCTCGATGGCACGGGTCGTGCTCTGGCTCAAGCTGTGGAACGCCCTGGCATTCGGCGCGGTAGCCGTCATCATCGACCGGGTGCTGAGGCGGCGGAGGCGTCGGCACGGCTGCGCGCGCACCTGCTGTGGACCATCAACCCGCTGCTGCTCTGGGACCTGATCGCGGCCGGGCACCTGGACGTGATCGCGGCCGGAGCGGGAATGGTCGGGCTGCTCGCCGTCGGCCGGCTGCCAGCTGGCCAGCAGCCACGGCTCGGCCGGGCAGTTGCCGCTGGCGCACTGATCGGCCTGGCGGCTGACATCAAGATCGACTATCTGCTCTTCGGCATCGGGCTGGCGTGGGCGCTGCGCCGGTCGGTGCCGGCGCTGCTCGCGGCTGCCGCAGGGCGCTATAGCGATCTTGGCCCCGACCTATGCCTGGCTCGGCAAGCCGGCCTTCAATGGCCCTGTTCGCGCGCCGCGACAAGACCACGCAGGACAGTTTCTACCGGCTCGCCGAGCTCACGAACTGGCACTACCTGGCCGTGATGGCGGCGCTGCTGTTCGTCGGCCTGGCCGCACTGCTGCTCTGGCGAATGCCGCCGGGAGACGCCTGCGGCCCGCCATCCGGCCCGCGCTGGCTCTCAGCCTGGCGTGGCTTGTCGTCTGGCCCTATCAGCTGCCGTGGTATGACGCGATGATCATCTGCGTTCTGGTGTTCTATCCGGCCTCCCGGCTTGACTGGCTCGTGCTGGCCCGGCTGACCGGCGCCACGATCGCCAACATGCCCGGTGACCCGTCCGGCGTGCCCGGCACCGCGCTGAAGTCGTTCGACGCCGCTCCTGGTGCATGGCCTGGGACCCGCGGTACTGCTCGCCGTCGCGGCTTGCTGTCGTGGCCCTCGCGGTGTCCGGCCGGTGGGGCGTGCAGCCCGCCGACCCGCTCCGCTGAGCGCCTGGCCGCTGAGTAGCATTGGCGCCCAGGGTCGGCAAGCAAGGCCAGGAAGAGGCGGTGAGCAGGTGGCGCTTGAGGTCAAGAGGCTGAGGCTAGCCAGCCTGCGAGGGGTGGACGGGCTGGAGTGGCCAGTCCACGGTTTCGTCGTGACGTTCGCCGGCGGCGCCGTGCTGGTCGACACCGGCGTCGGCGGTCCGCAGAGGTGGCTCGATGACTGGCGGGTGGTGAACCGGTCGGTGGCCGACGCACTTGATGATCTCGACATGACTCCTGGTGACATCGGCCTAGTTATCAACACACATCTGCATTTCGATCACTGCGGCCAGAACGCGGTATTCAAGCATGCCGCGTTCTACGTCCAGCGGGCCGAGCTAGACCGGGCCCGTCGCGAGTCGCCGAAGCTAGCCGACTGGTTCGACTTCATGAACGCCAAGTTCGAGTTGCTCGACGGCGACGCCGAGGTGCTGCCTGGCTTGCGGGTGATCAGCACGCCCGGCCACACGGTCGGGCATCAGTCGGTCTTCGTCGACTCGGCCGATGGCATGTCCGACGTACTGGTCGGGGACGCTGCCTACCAGCCGCGTCAGTACCTGAACCCAGGCAGCGACGACCTGCCAGAGGGGCAGGCAAGTGATCTGGACGCCTGGCGCGCCTCAGTCACCCGGATCCGATCAGCAGCGCCCGACCGGGTGCACTTCTGTCACAACACCGAGGTCGTTCACTCCTAGCGCGGGACGCGCGTGGCAGGCCACCGCCGTCGTACCAGGCCAGCTGCTGCACGTCGGGCCGCCAGGCGGCCAGGCGGCCTGGGAGGTCTACAGCCCCGCGAAGGCATCTTCCAGGATGCTCAGGCCCTCATCCAGCAGCGCCTGGCTGATGACCAGCGGTGGCAGCAGCCGCAGTACGTTGCCGTAGGTTCCGCAGGTGAGCACGATCATCCCGGTCGCATGGCAGGTCTTGGCGACCTTGGCAGCCGCAGCGGCGTCGGGCTCGATGGTGCCCGGCTTGACGAGCTCGAGCGCGAGCATCGCGCCCCGGCCGCGCACGTCGCCGATGACCGGGTTCGCCTCGGCGAGCTTGCGCAGCCGGGGCAGCATGATGCCTTCGATCACGCGGGCGTGACCGGGCAGGTCTTCCTTCTCCATCGTGTCGATCGCGCCGAGCGCCGCCGCGCAGGCAACCGGGTTGCCGCCGTAAGTGCCGCCGAGGCCACCCGGATGCACGGCGTCCATCATCTCGGCCCGGCCGGTCACACCCGGCGAGCGGCAGGCCGCCGGCGATGCCCTTGGCGGTCGTTACCAGGTCCGGCACCACATCCTCGTAATCACAGGCGAACCAGTTGCCGGTGCGGCAAAAGCCGGACTGGATCTCATCGGCAATGAAGACGATGCCGTTGGCCCGGCAGAACTCGGCCAGGCCAGGCAGGAAGCCGTCCGGCGGGACGATGAAGCCGCCCTCGCCCTGCACCGGCTCGATCACCACGGCGGCCACGTTCTCCTCACCGACCTGCGCGTGGATGAGGTTCGTCACGACACTGAGCGCCTCTTCGGCACACCTGGCCGGCCCGCCAGGCCAGCGGAAGGGATAGGCCATCGGAACGCGATAGACCTCGCCGGCGAACGGCCCGAAGCCCTCCTTATAGGGCATGTTCTTGGCCGTCATCGCCATGGTCAGGTTAGTCCGGCCGTGATAGGCGTGATCGAAGACGACGACCGCGTCCCGTCCGGTGGCGTGCCTGGCGATCTTGACGGCGTTCTCGACGGCCTCGGCGCCGGAGTTGAACAGTGCCGACCGCTTCTCGTGGTCGCCCGGCGTCAGCCGGTTGAGCTGCTCGCATACCTCGACGTAGCCCTCATATGGCGCCACCATGAAGCAGGTGTGGGTGAACTGGGCGACCTGCTCGATGACGCGGCTCACCACTAGGTCCGCGCTATTGCCAACCGACGTCACGGCGATGCCGGAGCCGAAGTCGATCAGTGAGTTGCCGTCGACGTCCACGACAACCCCGCCGCCCGCTGCGGTCACGAAGACCGGCAGGACATGGCTGAGGCCACGAGCCACGCTGCGCTGCCGACGCTCGAAGAGCTCGCGTGACATCGGGCCGGGAATCTCGGTCACCAGGTTACGGCGCTGCGGCAGGGACGGGCCGCCAGTGAGGGCAGGATTATGCGTCATACCAGTGACAATAACCCCAAGCGGGCTGCCCATCGCCCGGCGCTGATCCTCCGGCCGGGCCATGGTGCGGCCGGGCGGCGCGCTGCGATGATGCTGGAATGAGTGAGCGGCCGGCCATCGCGGGCCTCGGCATGACGGATCTGGGCCGGGTCTACGGGGTGACGCCCGCCCGGTTCGCGGCCGACGCCGTCCGGCTCGCGGTGGCGGATGCGGGCCTGAGGCTGACGGACGTCGACGGGCTGCTGACGTCCTCCGGAATGAGCGGCGGGATATCCATCGACCTTCAGCGCGATCTCGGGCTGACTGACCTGCGGCTGCTGTCTCACGTGCAGGCGTATGGCTCGACGGCCGGCGCGATGGTGCAGTTCGCATCGATGGCAGTGCAGTCAGGCATGGCCAGCGTGATCGCGTGCGTCTTCGCTGACAGCCCGCTTCAGCCGGAGCGCGGGGCCGGCGCCGCCTATGGCACCCGGCGCGCGCCGGCCGGATGGTGGGGCCTGCTCGGCGCCAGCGGGATAGTCGGCGCGAACCCCATGTATGCGCTCGCTGCCAGGCGACACATGGAGCGGTACGGCACCACGAGCGAGCAGCTTGGCCACATCGCGGTGGCCCAGCGGGCCTGGGCCGCGTCCAACCCTGCCGCGCAGCTGCGCGATCCCATCACGCTCGCCGACCACGAGGCGTCCCGCTGGATTGTCGAGCCGTTCCACCTGCTCGACTGCTGCCTGGTCTCCAACGGCGGCATCGCGGTGATCGTGACCTCGGCCGAGCGGGCGGCCGCGCTGGCGCAGCCGCCCGTGCACGTGCTCGGCTGGGCTCAGTCCCACCCCGGTCGCTACCTGCGGCGGGATCCCGATTTCGGGCTGGTCACTGGCGCGGCGTCGGCAGGCCCGGCGGCGCTTGCGATGGCAGGCGTCAGCCTGGCGGAGGTGGACGTGGCCGAGCTCTATGACTGCTATACCTTCACGGTGCTGGTCAGCCTGGAGGACTACGGCTTCTGCGCCAAGGGAGAGGGCGGCCCGTTCGCTGCCAGCGGGGTGCTCGGGCCCGGCGGCAGGCTGGCCGTCAATACCGGTGGCGGCCAGTTGTCCGCCTACTACATGTGGGGGATGACACCGCTGTCCGAGGCCATCATCCAGGCCAGGGGACAAGGCGGTGACCGGCAGGCCGATGCGCATGACATCGTGCTCGTGTCCGGGAACGGCGGCGTCCTCGATCATCACTCGACGCTGGTGCTCGGCAGCGCGGCGGCAGCATGAGCAGGGGACCAGGGGCATGAGCGTCGGACCGGTGCAGCGCGACGAGGCCACGGCCGAGTTCTTCGACGGCACCGCAGCCGGTCAGTTCCTGCTCCGGCAATGCGCTGAGGGCCACTTCAGCGAGCCGGCCGCGGCAGCGTGCACGGCATGCGGACGGGCCGAGCTGGCCTCCGTCCCTGCGGCGGGCGGCGCCACGCTGGTGAGCTGGGCGGTCAGCTACGGCCGGCCGGCGGGCGATGAGCCGGCGCCGCGGACCGTGCTGGTGATCGGCCAGCTCGACGAGGGCCCGTGGTGGTGGGCGCAGCTCGACGGCGACGGCGACGGCGGCGGCAAGCTGGCGGCCGGGCAGCGGCTCCGGGTCGAGTTCCGCCGTGCCGATGGCGAGTACGAGGCCGTGCCGGTCTTTGTGCTGGCCTAGCGGGCCGGACTAGCGGAGCAGGTCGCGGGCCGCGTCCTCGATCGCCGCTTCCGACATCAGGACGGCGCCTGCAGCATCACCGAGCGGCACGAAGCTGTCCTGACTGGCGACCCGCGCGATGCGGCCAGTGAAGCCGGCGTCCACGAGCGAGGTGATGACGCCCTCGGACACACCGCCGGTGCGCCTGGTCTCATCGGCTATCAGCACCCGTCCGGTCGCGGCAGCGGCGCGCAGCAGATCGTCGAACGGCAGTGGCGCGAGCCAGCGGAGATCGAGGACCCGGCAGTTCACCCCGTCGGCCGCGAGCGTTCGGGCCGCCCGCAGGCTGAGACGCAGCCCGTTCCCGAATGAAATGATCGTCAGGTCGGTGCCGGTGCCGTACAGGCGGCCGCGGCCCACCGGGACATGGGTGAGTGCCCACCGCTCGGGCGGCTCGTACCTGGCCAGCCAGCCGCCGTCGCCGACTGCGAAGAGGTCCCGCTCGTGATAGAGCGCGATCGGCTCGAGGAAGATGCTGACACTGCCGTCCAGCTCGGCAG
Organism: uncultured Actinomycetota bacterium; assembly: GCA_963808215.1. Lineage (GTDB taxonomy): Bacteria > Actinomycetota > Actinomycetes > Streptosporangiales > Streptosporangiaceae > JAJYUU01. The sequence goes on along the minus strand of CAWEEY010000009.1, from coordinate 988 downwards.
CGGCGAGACAGCTGCGCAGCATGGCGGCCGCGTCCTCGGGCCGGGCCGGGCAGGCCACGATCAGGCCAGGGATGTCGCGCAGCGCTGCGAGCCCGTTGTCATTGTGGAAATGGCCGCCGAAGCCCTGCTGGTAGGACAGGCCCGCGACGCGCACGACCAGCGGGTTGCGGTACTGCGCGCGCGAGAAGAACGACAGCGTCGCCGCCTCGCCGCGGATCTGATCGGCGGCGTTATGCAGATACGCCAAGTACTGGATCTCGGGTACCGGCAGCAGGCCTGCGAGCCCGGCCCCGAGCGCGACGCCAAGTATCGATTGCTCGTCCAATGGCGAATCGAAGACGCGGCCGGAGCCGAACGCTCGCAGCAGCCCCCTGGTCACGCCGTACACGCCGCCCTTGCGCGCAACGTCCTCGCCGAAGACGATCATGCCGGGCCGGCCGGCCATCTCGTCGGCCAGCGTTCGGTTGATTGCCTGCGCCAGAGTCAGCGGCCCGGCGTCCTCGGGCAGCTGGGAGCCGAACGCGTGCTGACGTGGCCAGCTCCCGGCCTGGCGTGCGCGGTCGGCCAGGTTCGCTGCCAGGGTGGCGGGGCGGCGCGGCGCGATCGGTGCCATCACCTGCTCGGCGGTGCTCAGGCGGGGCGAGCCCGCCACCTCAGCGGCCAGCGACAGCACTCGGGCCCTGGAGTCCTCGTACCTGTCGAGCACCTCAGCAGGCGTGAGCGCACCCGCGTGGACAAGCAGCCGCGCGGTGCCCAGCAGCGGATCGCGGGCAGTGTCGGCGGCTATCTCGGCCGGCGTGCGGTAGGCCGACTCGACATCGGTGCCCGCGTGTCCGCCGAGCCTGACAGTCCGCAGGTGCAGGAACGCAGGGGCGCGCCGGTCGCGCACCCACCGCGCGGCTGCCACCGCCGTGCCATAGGCATCGGCGAGGTCGGCCCCGTCGGCGCTGAAGTACTTCACCCGGGGCCGCGCCTGGCTGGCGGACTC
>CAWEEY010000008.1:0-101487 GCA_963808215.1 uncultured Actinomycetota bacterium | reverse complement strand
CTGGGCTTCCCCTCGTACCGTGGAGACATCGCCTTAAAGGAGGGGCGATGGCTGCAGTCAGACCTGGAGTACTACGCGCACAGCTCGGGCCGTGCATGAGGTAAGCGTGTTGGAGTCCTGAGCCTCAGCCAAGGCCCGACCACAGGTAGCGGGCACCGATAGCTACCACCAGAACGCCCATCACCCGGCGGATGAGCGTGTCGGGGAGCCGCTGCTGGATTCGGGCGCCGGTGTACGCGCCCGCCAGGCCGCCGATGCCCAGTGCGATTCCGGTCGGCCAGTCGGGGGCGACCGGCCCGTGGTGATGGACCGAGAGGATCAGGAAGGTGATCACTCCTGCTACCGAGGTCACGAAGGTGGATGCCAGTGCGGCCGGGGCGACTTCGCGGGGTGGCCGTCCGGTGCCGATGAGGACGGGAGCCAGGATCGAACCGCCGCCGATGCCGTAGATTCCGCCGACGCAGCCCACCACTGCCGCGAGGAGGGTCAGCACGGGCAGGGGAACGGCGCGCGCTGGCCGGGGTTCCGCTCCGGGCCGGGTCGGCCTGGTCAGAGCCAGCCAGGCGCCGAGCGGCAGGAGCACCGCCGCTACAACGAGGTCGAAGACGTGGGCGCCGGGCAGCAGTTCCACCCGGATGACCGATCCGGCGATCACGCCGGGCAGCGTCCCGGCGATGAGGACCAGGGCGAGCCTGCCGCCGGTCTGCCCCTGGCGCCAGTACCGGTACAACGCACCCGGAGTAGCGACCACGTTGTAGAGCAGGTTGGTCGGCGTGACCGCCGGGCTCGGCGTGCCCAGCACGCTGACCTGAAATGGCAGCAGCAGCACCGCCCCCGAGATCCCCGCGGGCGTGGCCAGTACCGCGATGGCGAACGCCGCCGCCAGCGCCACGACCTGCGTCCAGCCCGCACCGAGCACCCGGTCACGGTAGCGATCTTCCTCGGCCGGCGACGTGGCGATGACCAGGCTAATTGCGGCGGGCAACTCCAGGTGTCGGTCGTGTGCGCGATTCCCGCCGTCGCGATGAGTTTGGCGGCTGCTTTACGTCAGGATGTCAGCGGGTCGTGATAACTGTGGCTGGAGGCGATCGCCAGGTCAGGCGTGATCATGCCGGCCCGGCCGGGCGTGACGTCACGCCGGGCGGGACTGAAAGGAGCATGGCGTGAGCGGTGTACGGGTACTTGCAGGCACGCGCAAGGGCGCGTTCGTCCTGACCTCAGACGGCAGGCGCGAGCAGTGGGAGGTCAGCGGCCCCCACTTCGCAGGCTGGGAGATCTACCACGTGAAAGGCTCGCCAGCCGACCCCGACCGGCTGTACGCGTCGCAGTCCAGCGGCTGGTCAGGGCAGGTGATCCAGCGATCCGACGACGGCGGCGCGACCTGGGCGCCGGTGGGTAACCAGTTCACCTACCAGGGCACTCCCGGCACCCACCAGTGGTATGACGGGACACCGCACCCGTGGGAGTTCGCGCGGGTCTGGCACCTGGAGCCGTCGCTGGACGACCCGGACGTGGTGTACGCCGGGGTCGAGGACGCCGGGCTGTTCCGCTCCGGTGACGGCGGGCAGAGCTGGCAGGAGCTGCCCAAGCTGCGCGGCCATGAGTCCGGCCCGTCCTGGCAGCCGGGCGCGGGCGGGATGTGCCTGCACACGATCCTGCTGGACCCCGTGCAGCAGGGCCGGATGTTCGCCGCGATCTCAGCGGCGGGAGCGTTCCGCTCCGATGACGCGGGCCAGACCTGGCGCCCGATCAACCAGGGCCTGCAGTCCGAGGGCATCCCCGACCCCGACGCCGAAGTCGGGCACTGCGTGCACCGCCTGGCCATGCACCCGTCGCGGCCGGACGTGCTGTTCATGCAGAAGCACTGGGACGTGATGCGCAGCGACAACGGCGGCGAGTCCTGGCGGGAGATCTCCGGGAACCTGCCGTCTGACTTCGGCTTCCCCATCGACGTGCACGCCCACGAGCCGGACACGATCTACGTGGTCCCGATCACCAGCGACGCCGAGCACTTCCCGCCCGAGGGGAAACTGCGGGTCTACCGCAGCCGCACCGGCGGCGACGACTGGGAGCCGCTGACCGCGGGCCTGCCGCAGGAGAACTGCTACGTCAACGTGCTGCGCGACGCGATGGCCGTGGACACGCTCGACTCCTGCGGGGTGTACTTCGGCACCACCGGCGGCCAGGTCTACGCCTCGGCGGACTCCGGTGACAGCTGGGAGCCGATCGTCCGCGACCTCCCGGCCGTGCTGTCGGTCGAGGTCCAGACGCTGCCATGATCCGGGTCGTGCTCCCCGCGCACCTGCGGGCCCTCGCCCGCATCGATGGCGAGGTGCACCTCGACATCACCGGCCCGGTAACTCAGCGGTCAGTGCTGGACGCCCTGGAGGCCCGCTACCCGATGCTGCGCGGGACCATCCGCGGTCATGACGGCGGCCCCCGGCGTGCCTTCATCCGGTTCTTCGCCTGCGAGCAGGACCTGTCCCACGACCCGCCCGACGACCCGCTGCCCGACTGCTGTCGCCGCCGGGACCGAGCCCTACCTCGTCGTCGGCGCCATGGCAGGCGGATAAGAGCGCTGGTCAGCCAGACGGCCTCCACGCGTACGCTGACAGGCACACGACGATCGGATGCCGGACTAGGAATGTGACCTCGTGCTAGCGGACTCCTTCGGGCGGATCGCCACGGACCTGCGGGTATCGGTGACCGACCGATGCAACCTCCGCTGCACCTACTGCATGCCCGCCGAAGGTCTGGACTGGCTGCCCGGCCCGACCCTGCTCACCGACGACGAGGTAACCCGGCTGATCTCAGTCGCCGTCCGTCAGCTGGGCATCACCGAGGTCCGGTTCACCGGCGGCGAGCCGCTCATCCGCCGCGGGCTGCCCGCAATCATCGCCCGGACCGCAGCGCTGAAACCACGGCCGGAGATCTCGCTGACAACGAACGGCATCGGGCTCGCCCGCCTGGCCGGGTCGCTGGCCGCAGCCGGACTGGACCGGCTGAACGTATCCCTGGACACCTTGTCCCGCCAGACGTTCGTCACGCTGGCCCGGCGCGACCGGCTAACCGACGTGCTGGCCGGACTGAGCGCCGCAGCTGATGCAGGACTGACCCCCGTCAAGGTCAATACCGTGCTCATGCGCGGCATCAACGACCACGAGGCCACCACCCTGCTGACATTCTGCCTGGACCGCGGTTACCAGCTCCGGTTCATCGAGCAAATGCCGCTGGACGCCCAGCACGGCTGGCGCAGAGCAGACATGGTGACCGCCGGAGAGATCCTCACGTCCCTTTCAGCTGAGTTCACCTTGACCCCCGACGGCCCAGCAGCCAGGGGATCAGCGCCCGCCGAAACCTTCCAGATCAACGGCGGCCCGCACCGTGTGGGAATCATCGGATCGGTCACCCGGCCGTTCTGCGGAACATGCGACCGCGTCCGGCTGACCGCTGACGGCCAGGTCCGCAACTGCCTGTTCGCTACTGCCGAAACAGACCTGCGCGCTTCGCTGCGATCCGGAGCCAGCGACGACCAGCTCGCCGAACTCTGGCGCGCCGCCGTCGCCGCCAAGCTACCGGGCCACGGCATCAGCGACCCAGGGTTCCTGCAGCCCGCCCGGCCCATGTCCGCCATCGGTGGCTAAGCCGTCACCCGCATCTTGTGGCATTGACGCCCAGTCACGGCCGTCAGAACTGGGTCTTGAGTTCGCCGATCTCGCGCACCCGGTCCTGGAGCTGGGCGTATGCGGGGTTCTCGCGGATGCGGCCAACGGCCCACCTCATGACCTCCGCGCGGCTGGACGCGATGCCCGCAGAAATCAGTGTGTCCACCGTCGCCAGATCGGTGGGCCCCAGCGTGGTCCGCACGGTGCCTGACCCCTCTACCTCGTCCGCCACTTCAGAACGCAGCCCGTGGAGCATGCTCGGGAAGCCGTACAGGGCGCCGCGCTGGGCCCGCCGGGCCGGGCTGTCCGGAATGAACTGGACCCACGCGACAGACCGCAGCAGCCCAGCGTGATGCAGCTTCTTAGTCTGCTGGCCGTGGGCCTTCTCGAACGCCTGCAAGACCTTCTCGTCGTCCTCCCAGCTCTCCGCGGGCTGACCTGCCCGGTCAACGAAAGCCCGGACCGCGGTCTCCCACGGCTCCACGTCCGGATCGTCGCCGTACCCCAGAACGTCCACCCGCGTAAACGTCCCCGCGGGGAAGAGCGACCGAAGATGCTTCTCAACGGAGTCAGACACTGCGCTATCCACGCGGACCTCCCGGAGTGCAGGCCTTCTGCGAGTGGCCTGTGTACGGAACCTAACAAGGACAGGGGACAGTTCGCTCGAGCCCGTCGCATGCGACCGGCCGCGGCAATCGCGGACACGGCTATCCCTGATAGCGCTGCGTATGGCGATGCTGCACGCTGCTGCCGCGCGCGGCCGGGTCGAGCTCACCACGTCCAGCAGGCCACCGTCACCGTCACCGTCCGGCGCGATACCGCCCGCGATGTCGGGACCCTCTATCCTGCGCTGGAGTCCGTGGGTCGCCGTAAGCTTCGATGATCGTCAAGAGATCTTGTTCCGGAGACGATCGAAGCCACGACGCGTGGCCCCAAGGCCGTCCTGTTAGCTTGGCCTAAGGCGGGTGGACAGATGGTTGTCAGTGGCCGCGTTTGCGTCGCCATGGTTGTCAGGGCAGGCTGAGTGAGCCTGGAACGCTATCGAGCCACCGCCGCTGGATCGAAGGGCCGCGCCGATGAAACTGCCTCCCGTTGACTACGAGGCGCCCGCAACCGTCTCCGAGGCTCTGGAATTGCTGGCCGAGTACCTTGACGAGGCGAGCGTGCTCGCCGGCGGCCAGAGTCTGATCCCGCTGCTGGCGCTGCGGCTTGCCCGCCCGACACTACTCATCGACATCAACGGCATCGATGAGCTGTCTGGGGTATCGGCGGCAGACGGCATGGTGGCGATAGGTGCCATGACGCGGGAGTACGTCGCGGAGGAATCCGCGACGGTCGCCGACACCGTGCCGCTCCTAGCGGCCGCTCTCCCGCTGATCGGTCATGAGGCGATCCGTAGCCGCGGCACGATCGGGGGCAGCCTGGCGCATGCCGATCCGGCGGCCGAGCTGCCGGCCGTCGCTCTAGCCCTTGATACCGAGTTCGTCGTGCGCAGCAAGTCGGGCGAACGGGCTATCCCGGCGGCTGAGTGGTTCGAGGGTTACCTCACGACCTCGCGCCGTCCCGACGAGCTCCTCGTTGAGGTGCGCTTCCCGACGGCGGGGCCAGGCACGGGGATCAGCTTCCAGGAGGTAGCACGCCGCCATGGTGACTTCGCGATTGTCGGGCTGGCGGCGTCGCTGACTCTTTCCGACGGCGAGATCAGCGATGCCCGGCTGGCGTTTGCCGGAATCTCTGATGTGCCGGTGCGCGCAACCGACGGCGGAGAATCTTCTCGTTGGCGAGAGGCCATCGGCTGAGCTCTTCGATGAGGCGGCCCGCCGGGCGACCGACAACATCGACCCGCCGGCCGACCTGCATGGAACGTCGGCTTACCGGAAGAAGGTGGCGGCCACGCTGGTCCGTCGCGGTTTGCAGGCTGCGGTGCACGACGCCGACGAGAGGCAGTGACCGGTCATGGACATCACCCTGAGGGTCAACGGAACGACGCGCACGGGCTCGGCTGAGCCGCGCAGGACGCTGGCGGACTTCCTGCGCGAGGACCTTGACCTCACGGGCACCCATGTCGGGTGCGAGCACGGGGTCTGCGGTGCGTGCACAGTGATCGTCGATGGCCGGGCGGTGCGCTCGTGCCTGATGCTGGCGGTCCAGGCGACGGGCAGCGAGATCACTACCGTCGAGGGGCTGGCGCCTGACGGCGAGCTCGGCACGCTGCAGCAGGCGATGTGGGATTCGCATAGCTTCCAGTGCGGGTTCTGCACGCCGGGGTTCGTCATGCAGGCCACCGCGTTCCTACGCGCCCACCCTGACGCCGACGAGCAGCAGATCCGCGAGGCGCTATCCGGCAACGTCTGCCGGTGCACCGGTTACCAGAGCATCATCGACGGCGTCCTGCTGGCTGCCGAGCGCGACCACCAGGGCTGAGCGAGGGAGCGATCATGGCGGGAATTGTGGCGGAGCGCTACACCGGCGCCAGCATCAAGCGTTCGGAGGACCCGCGCATCCTGACGGGCGCAGGTCGGTACGTCGACGACATCAAGCTGCCGGGGATGCTGCACGCCGCGTTCGTGCGCTCGCCGCTGGCTCATGCTCGGGTGCTCTCGGTCGATGTCTCCGCTGCGCGGGCGCTGCCAGGCGTCGTCGCGGCCTTCACCGGAGCGCAACTAGAGGCGATGACGGTCCCCGGGCCGGATGCGCTGATGGCTCTCCTGGGCTGGGCGGGCCCCACCCCGGAGTTCACCCTGCTTGCGACGGACAAGGTACGGTTCGTTGGCGACCCAGTGGCCATCGTCATAGCCGAGAGCCGTTACCTCGCCGAGGACGGCTGTGAGCTTGTGGAGGTCGAGTACGACGGCCTGCCTCCGGTCGCGAATGCCGCCTTCGCTCTCGATCCGAGCAGCCCGCCGCTGTTCGCCAATCTGGGTGACAACATCGCCCGCCCGCACTCGCGCAACGAGTTCGGCGACGTCTCCGCCACGTTCGCAAATGCTGACCGCGTGATGGACTTCCATATCGACGTGCACCGGCACCAGAACGTACCGATGGAGGGACGCGGCTGCGTTGCGAGCTACGACGCCGGCCTGGGCGTCATGACGATACACGCCGCAACGCAGAGCGTTCACGTCAGCAAGATCGCCGTCGCTATGCGCCTGGGCATGGAGCAGGACAAGGTGCGCGTCCTGGCCGGTGATATCGGCGGCTCGTTCGGCCTGAAGATCGGCGCTTCACGGGAGGAACTCGCGGTTGCCGCTGCCTCGCGTGATCTCGCCAGGCCGGTCAAGTGGGTCGAGGATCGCGGCGAGAACCTCATCGCGTCGGGGCAAGCTCGCGAGGAGAGCTTCGACGTCCGGGCTGCGGTCAGTAACAGTGGCGACCTGGTCGGGCTGGATGTGCAGGCGGTCATCGACACTGGCTCGTACCCGGGCATGGGCGCCATGGTCCCGGACATCATGGAGGCGATGCTGCCGGGTCCGTACAAGGTCGCGGCGCTTGGCTTCGAGTCGACCGCGGTCACGACGAACAAGGCATCGTACGTCGCCTACCGCGGCCCGTGGGCATCCGAGACGTTCGTACGGGAACGCGTCCTCGACCTCATCGCCAAGGACCTCGGCCTCGATCCGCTCGAGGTCCGGCTGCGTAACGCCGCCCCGCGTACTGATCCGCCGGCCAGCATGATTACCGGGCGCCCGCTGGCCGGTGTCACCACGAGGGAGTCACTGGAGCGGGTCGCCGAGCTCGTGGACATTCCCGCGTTCCGGCGCCGCCAGGCCGAGGCACGAACCAGCGGTCGTTACCTGGGCATCGGTGTGGCGACGTTCATCGAGGCCGCCCCCGGCCCGCGATCGCAGGAGGGGCCCAGCGGCCCGATGGGCATGGAATCCATGCGCCTCCGGCTCGAGGAAGACGGCATCGTTGCGCTGTTCACCGGCCAGATGCCACACGGGCAGAGCCATCAGACGACCCTGGCTCAGATCGCCGCCGACGAGTTCGGCGTGCCGTTCGAGCAGGTCCGCGTCGTCGTCGGCGACACCGACGTCGTCCCGTTCGGGCTGACCGGCGGCAGCCGGTCGGCCACCATGACCGGCGGCGTGGCCCTGCACGGCGCTCGGCAGCTCAAGGTCAAGGTGCTCGATTTCGCCTCGAATCTCATAGAAGCCAGCGCCCAGGACCTCCTGATCACCGACGGCAACGTCTGGGTACGCGGCGACCCAGCGAGTGCGATCCCGGTGAGCGAGGTAGCGCGGCGGGCGGCATCGGGCCAGTTCGGCGCCGGCGTGGACGCCAATCTCGAGGTCGAGGCCGCGTTCGACGGCGGCGAAGGCGGATGGTCCGGCGGCAGTCACTGCGCCATCGTCGAGGTCGATGTCGAGACTGGCCTCGTAAGGGTGGAACGGTATGTCGCGGCTGAGGATTGCGGCGCGCTCATCAACCCTGCCGTCGTCGAGGGGCAGATCCGAGGCGGTATCGCTCAGGGTATCGGCGCGGTGCTGCTCGAACGATCGGCGTACGACGAGGACGGCAACTGCCAGTCAGCCACGTTCATGGACTACTTGCTGCCGACCGCCTGTGACATTCCCCGGATCGAGATCGAGCACCTGCAGACCGTGCCGCTCGACGCCGATGTCAACTTCCGCGGCGTGGGCGAGGGCGGAATGATCGTCGCGCCGCCCACGGTGGTGAACGCAATAGAGGACGCGCTGTCGCCCTTCGGCGTGCGGATCTACGAGCAGCACCTGCCTCCGGCTCGGATCCTGGAGCTCATTGCCGCGGTGGACTCGAGTCAGTAAGGACAGGAATACCTTCCGGCCGAGCCGCGGCTGCGAGCAGGTCGGCCAGGGCCCGAGTGAGGCAGTCCTTGTTCTTGCGGACCGTCTTGGGCGTGGGCCGGTCAGGCCCGGCAGGACCTCGCGACCCAGAGCCTCGATCTGCTGCAGACCGGGAGCCACGTCCGCTTGGTGCACCGGCAGGGAGGAACGTGCTGCTGGCCGCAGATCATGCGCGGCGATTGGGCTAATGACCTGCCGTCATGGTTCGTCCTGCTGCCTGACGGACCGATGATCGAGGAACAGGCTCCCAGGCTGCGGCCTGCCTGCCTGCCCGGAGTCATACGCTGAGGCTGGCGTTCCCGCTGAACAGTGTGCATGTCCGGCGCGCGCGCGCCGAGTCGTGCCATCAGGTCGGCTTCCGCGAGCATCTCCGCAGCGGTCGGCGACAGGGCGATCACTGCCGAGAAGATGAACCCGGTACAGCTGATGCCGAGGATAAGCGGCAGCAGGAACGCCTCCGCGCTGGCGCTGGCCGGGGCGATCACGGGCAGAGCCGGTGGCGGCGTGGACGCGAAGAGCCGCCATGCCCGTGTAGTGCATGCCGCTGACCGCCACACCCATGATCATGGACGCGATGAAGGCCGACCAGGCGGTGTCCAGCCGCAGCGCCGCCCATAGGGCCGCGGTCCCAGCGATCACGGCGATCACCAAGGACACGGCGACAAGCACCGGGCTGTAAGTCAGCGTGTCCTGCGCCCGGATAGCGGCCATGCCGATGTAGTGCATGCTAGCCACGCCGCATCCGATGGCCACGCCGCCGAGCAGCAGGGGCCCGGCTCCCCCCTGCTGTACCCGACGATGAACAATCCGACTCCCACCACCGCGACCGCGATCAGCATGGACAGGATCGTGACGGGCACGCTATAGCGGATTGACTGGCCTGGGATGGTGAATCCGAGCATGGCAATGAAGTGCATCACCCAGATCCCCATGATCCCGATGGCCAGGGCGGCGATGCCAAGCCAGGATGCTCGCGCTGTGCCCTGGGACGCCCGGGCTCGGGTCGTGCACCGGAGGCCGAGGAAGCAGCCAATGCAGGACGCCACGTAGGCGAGCACGGGGTTCAGCGCGCCGTAGGAGAAGTTGTTGACGTGGACCATGGCTGGGTCTCCGCTCGGGCCTCCCCCAATGCCGGCCAAGGCATTGATTAGCGTTAGCGGCCCGTTTGGCCCCATGGCGCATTATCTCATACACTATCGATACCACAATGAGCCGCTCGCAGGCGGACGAACCGGCGGTTCCGGAGTATTAGCTCGCACCGCGCAAGCATGGGCCCCAGGTGACGCGGCAGGTCCGGCGACGCAGACGCCAGCTGGCGGTGCAGGAGGCGGGCAGCGTGATGCCGAATCGAGCCGACATGTCCGAACATGTTGCCGGGTGATTTCTGACCGTGTAGATCTTCTGGCGGGCAACGGCACCCCGTGTCCTGCGGGCCAGATGCCCGCAGCGCTGGCTCCCAGGGACCGCGCCGACGGGCTAAGCAGCCCAGGCGGAAAGCAGGGATGAATGTCATCGGCTGCAGTGACGGGCAAGACGTCAGCGGCGGAACTAAGAGAAGTCGAGCTCTCGATCCGCGGCATGACGTGTGCGGCATGCGCCGCCCGCGTGGAGAAGAAACTCGGCGAGATTCCGGACGTCACAGCCTCCGTTAATGTGGCGACCGAGAGGGCCACGGTGGCCGCCCCGCCGTCGGTGGAAATCGAGCGGCTTATCCGGGCGGTGGAACAGGCCGGCTATAGCGCCGAGCCGGCGTGGCCCGCTGAGGCCGCGGGCCCGGAGCCTGCAGATGAGGCTGGCGATGCGGCCAGGGTCGCGTATCTGCGGCGGCGGCTGATCGTGGCCCTGGTGTTCTTCGTCCCGCTGAGCGACCTGTCGGTGCAGTTGTCGCTGTTCCCCTCGTTCCGGTTCCCTGGCTGGCAGTGGGTCCTGGTGGCGCTGGCCGTGCCGGTGGCGGGGTGGGCGGCCTGGCCGTTCCACGCTGCGGCGCTGAAGGCAGCCCGGCACGGCTTCACCTCGATGGACACCCTGGTGTCGCTGGGCATCGTCGCGGCCTGCGGCTGGTCGGCGTACGCGATGTTCGTCCTGGACGCCGGGCAGGCGCGGGTGAGCCCGCTGCAGCTACTGATTCACGCTTCTGGCGGCGGGATTTACCTGGAGGTCGCCGGGTCGGTGACGACATTCCTGCTGGCGGGCCGGTTGTATGAGGCAAGGGCCCGCCGCGACGCCGGCGATGCGATGCGGGCGCTGGCCGCAGCCGGGGCGAGGGACGCCCGGCTGCTGGACGCCGACGGTACCGAGCGCCGGGTCCCGGTCGGGCAGCTGCGCCCAGGTGACCGGTTCGTCGTACGGCCGGGGGAGGTGATCGCCGCCGACGGCGTGGTGGAGTTCGGCGAGTCGGCGGTGGATACCAGCATGATGACCGGAGAGTCGGTGCCCGCCGATGCCGCCGCGGGCGCGAGGGTAGCGGCGGGCACCGTGGTGGTGAGCGGCCGACTGGTCGTCGTGGCCGGCCGGACCGGCAATGATACCCAGCTGGCGCACCTGATCGCGCTGGTGGAGCGGGCGCAGACGGACAAGTCAGCGGTGCAGCGGCTCGCCGACCGGATCTGCGGGGTGTTCGTTCCGGCGGTGCTCGTGGCCGCGGTGCTGACCCTGGCTGGCTGGCTGGCGGCGGGCGCTCCGGCCGAACGGGCGCTGAGCGCGGGCCTGGCGGTGCTGATCATCGCGTGCCCGTGCGCGCTGGGGCTGGCGACACCGGCCGCGCTGGTCGTCGCGTGCGGTCGGGGCGCGCAGCTGGGCATCTTCATCAAGGGGTATCAGGCCCTGGAAGCCTCCCGCAGTGTCGACACCGTGCTATTGGACAAGACCGGCACCATCACCTCAGGCGTCATGTCCGTGACCGGCGTGGAGGCCGCGCATGGAGTTGAGCGGGAGATTCTGCTGCGGAATCTTGGCACGGTGGAGGACGCGTCCGGCCATCCGGTGGCTGTGGCCGTCAGCGCGTTCGCCCGCGCTGAGCTGGGCGGGCTCCCGCGCGCGGCTGACTTCGAGGCGCTGCCGGGCCTGGGGGTCCGCGGCGCGGCTGACGGCACCGAGGTGATCGCGGGGCGGCAGCAGCTGCTCCGCGACCGCGGGCTCACTATCCCGGCGGACCTGGCCAGCCGGTGCGCGGAGTGGGCCGCAGCAGGCCGCACTGTCGTGCTGGCCGGCTGGGACGGCCGGGCCCGCGGCGCTGTCGCGGTCGCCGACGCCCTCAAGCCGTCGGCGCCCGCGGCGGTCGAGCAGCTGCGGCGGCTGGGCCTGCGCACCGTGCTGCTGACCGGGGACAGTGAAGTCGTCGCGCAGGCGATCGCGGCCGAAGCCGGCCTGGACGAGGTGATCGCCGGGGCGCTGCCCGCGGACAAGGCTCAAGTCGTCGCGGGCCTACGAGCGCAGGGCCGGCGGGTGGCGATGGTCGGCGACGGGATTAACGACGCGCCCGCGCTGGCCGGCGCAGACCTGGGCCTGGCGCTCGGCTCAGGCACCGACGTGGCCATCAGCGCCGCCGACCTGATCTTGCTGCGCGATGACCTGCGCGTCGTGCCGGAGGCCATCAGCCTGGCCAGGGCCACCCTGACGGTGATCCGCCGTAACCTGGCCTGGGCGTTCGGCTACAACGTCGCGGCGATTCCGCTGGCCGCCGCCGGGCTGCTGAACCCGCTGATCGCCGGGGCCGCGATGGCAGCGTCATCGGCGTTCGTGGTGGCCAGCAGCGTCCGGCTGCGCCGCTTCGGCGGCGCCGCACGGACGGCCGGTGACCAAGCAGCGGGCAGCAGCGAGCGGCAGCGGCCCCGCATACTACGCAGCCAGCTGCCCCTGAGGAGGACGCTGCCCCGTGCCCGGGATGAACTGCGGCGTGAACGTCATTGACCCGACCGTCGTTGCCGTGTTCAGGGCCGCGCCGTTGCGCTGGATCTAGGAGGCGATGACAGCGACGCCCGTCCGGCCGCCGTCGACATCGATCACGGTGCCGTGGACGAAGGAAGCCTCGTCGCTGGCCAGGTAGACCGCGGCGTTGGCGACCGCGTCGGGAGTCCCGCTCCGGCCGGCGGGAGTCCCGCGCATCATCCGTTCAGCAGGGTGCGTGCCGCTGTCGGAACCGTCGGGATTGGGAGTGCGGATAACGCCGGGGGAAATCGCGTTGACCCGCACGCCGGCCGGTCCGAATTCCGCTGCCCACGCCCTCGTCATGGTCTCCATCGCGCCCTTGGTGGAACTGTAGAGCGCGCTCGGGATGCCGAGGCGGGCAATCCACGAGCCCAAGTTGATGATGGCGCCCTGGCCGGCTTCGGCCATGGCCGGTGCGATTGCCGCGGTCAGAAAGTACGGTGCCTTGACGTTGACTGCGTAGACCTCGTCGAACGTCGCCTCGTCGGTCGTCGCGGTGGTGGAGCGGGGAAAGATGCCGGCGTTGTTCACCAGGATGTCGATGCGGCTGCCGAGCACATGCCGCGCCTCGGTGGCCAGGTCTCTCGACGACGCCGCCGACCCGTCCAGGCTGGCTCTGACAAAATCGGCCCGGCCGCCAGCAGAGCGGATTCGCTCGACGACAGTTGCGCCGCGCTCGATGCTGCGGCCGCTGACGACGACGTGTGCTCCCTGGGCTCCGAACGCCACGGCGATGGCCCAGCCGATGTTGCTGGTCGCGCCAGTCACCAGCGCCGCCTTGCCCTCAAGTCGTGCACCCATTGGTTCCTCTGCCCTGGTTGATTTTGGAATGTACCGTTTAGTTTTCGACTCTGGTCACAAGTAGGCCGGGAACTGGCCCGCAACACGTCATACCGCCCGTGATGGAAGCGCAATCACCGGCCGCCATCGCGGATCGGACGACAAGAGCTGAGAACGTCGGGTTCAGGCCCGGGATAGGTTTCGCAAGATCAGGAGGGCTCTCGCCTCGGTACCCTGACGGCACAGGAGGCTCGATTAACTCCCGAAGCATCGGAAGCGGCGAATGACGGACTGGATCTTCCAGGGCAACCGCAAGCGCTACGACCTGGATGCAGCCATATCTGCATCGCGGCGGCAGCGGTGGAGCACCCCGCGGTATCGGGGCCGGACAGCAGCTGGCGATCGCGTCTGGCTCCAGATCGTCGGCCCTGATCACCCCGGCATCTACTACGTCGCGACCATCACGGCCCCGACCTACGAAGACCCCGAGTGGCGCGACACCGGTACGGCGTTCGGGCGGTGGCGGACCGACATCCGGTTTGACTACCGCATCGACCCGGCGCTGCTGCGAGCGGAGCTGCTTGCCGACGCCAAGCTCGGATCGTTCCGCCCATTCCGCGGGTTCCAGGGCTCGACGGTGCCGGTGCCCGTCGGCGTCGCGCTGGCGTTGTCAGAACGTGCCGCACCGCGACTCGAGGCGCTTGAACTGGGCGGCGCCGAGGGAGTTACGCCGCCGTCGTGACGGCGGAGCTAGCCCCGGCATCTCGGCAGGCAGATCACTCGTGCGGCGGCTCGCCAGTGGCCGAGCGGCGACCGCCGCAGGAGGCGACCAGCGAGTCCGCGACGATCGCCGCGTCTGTATCGGCCACGTCCGCCGGGTACTCCGGCAGCAGGTCGTCCCAGACGACCAGCCACGACCCGTACAGCTGGGCCTGTCCCTCGGGTCGGGCGAAAAACCAGACGTGCAAATGCGCGCCGCCATCCCCGATGCGGTACACGTGGGCCCGGGAGATATGCGGGAGTGCCTCCACGTGGCGGACGATGTGAGTGGACAGCAGCCCCAGTTCGGCCGCCAGTTCGTCGGGCAGGTCCGCCATGTCGTAGTGATCGCGTGGATGGAGCATGAGGACCAGCGGAACGCCGACTCCCGCGATCCGGGTCAGCCGCCAGCGGTCGTTAAGCCAGATCCCTTCGTCCCGGCGGCGGCACGCGTTGCAGTCCGACGGGTCCTCACCATGCCGCGCAGGCTCGGGCAGAACCGGCGGACGGAGCGGCGCGACGCGGAGCCCACCCTGCTCGAACGGACTGATCTCCCACCCCGTCATACGTGCCAGCGGGAGCCTGCGCTCATTGTCCCCGGCGGCGAGTGCGTGCTCGTAGAACTCGTCAGGTCGCAAGGCCATGAGCCGAAGACTAGTCGGCTGCGACGGCGGTGCAGATCGTCATACCGCCGTACTGGGTCAGGCTGTTACAGGCAGCTTCAGGCGGAACAGCTTCTCGGAGTTGCTCCTGCCGATCTTGACCCGGTCGTTCTCGTTGATGGCGGCGTTGTCGAACCAGTCGGCCGCCTCGCGCATGGACTCGTACGGATAGTCGGTGGAGAACAGCACGCGGTCGGCACCGATCTCGGCCAGGGTCGCATCGAGCGTCTGGGTGTGGAAGTTGCCGCTGGTCGTGACGTAGAAGTTGTGCAGCAGGTAATGGGTCAGCGGCTTCTGGAACTTGATCAGGTCGCCCATGTAGGACACGCGGTGGTTGATGCGCCAGATGTTGAACGGCAGGGTCTCGCCGAGATGGCCGATGATGACGGTGAGCCGGGGGAATCGGTCGAACAGGCCGCTGGTCATCAGCCGCAGCGCGTGGGTGGCGGTCTCGACGGTGAAGGTCCACACCGCGCCGAACAGCTCCGGGTGGCCCTCGTAGATTCCCTGGTTGCCCGGCAGGGGGTCGCGCGGATGCAGGTAGACAGGCACGCCGAGTGCCTCGGCGCGTTCCCAGACCGGCCAGAATCGCTCGTGGTCGTAGTACCAGCCGGTGGCGGCGTCACCGATGTTCTGGTAGCCGTTGAGCATCACGCCGGGAAACCCGAGCTGGGTCGCGCAGCGCTCCAGTTCGGCCGCGGCCGCAGCCGGGTCCTGCATGGGCAGGGTGGCGAGCCCGCCGTAGCGGGTGGGGTTGGCGGCGACGATCTCGGCCAGCGTGTCGTTGACCTGCCTGGCGCTGGCGATGGCGCGGCCCGCGTCGGGCTCCGCCTGGACGCCGGGCGCATTCAACGACAGCAGCGAGTAGTCGATGCCGGCGGCGTCCATCTCCCCCAGCCGCATGGCGTTCACATCCAGCAGCCGCCGGGAGATCTCCTTCATCATCTCGGGATTGACGTATTGCGGAACGCTGAACTCCGGGAGATTGAAGTGTTCCTCGAGAGCGATCTTGCCTAGCATGGGGATGCCCTCCCTTCCGTCGCGACGGATCCTTGCGCCGATCGTGCACCGCCGCTGGCCGGTGTCCTCATCGCTAAGACCTACCTGCCCATCCCCGGCGTGCTGTCACGCCGTCATGCCGGGAACCGAGCCTGAGAAGCCGGGTTTCGGCGCGAGGTGCATTGGCTCGCGTCACTGCCCGGCTGCTCAGTGGCTGTGGTACGGATCCGGGATGTCCGCGGTCAAAGTGAGCTGCCTGATGCCGTCCGGCTCGGCAAACTGCGGGCGGGGCGGCAGGCCGGGCTCAAACGTCAGCGACATGACCCCTGCTCGCTTGCTGCCGAGCACCGGCTGCGCATAGTCGGGCAGCACGGCCCAGGTCGTGGGTACCCACACGTGATCAACGCCGGCGAGACTGAGCTGGCGAGACTGATGGACGTGGCCGCTGACGACCAGGGCAGGCGGCTCAGCCCCGAACAGGCCAGCAAGTCGGTCCCGCGCTGCGGGCGGCCAGAACCGGTATGCCGGCGCGGCAGCGAGTTCCGCCTCGGCCACGGCAAGCGGCTTATGCGACAGCAGCGCGATCCGAAGGCCCTCACCTGCGTGCGCGATCTGGTCGCCGAGCCAGGACCACTGGCTAGCCTCCGCCGCGAGCCCGGAACGGGCGAGTTGCGCGTTAACGCCAACAGCAGCCAGCCGCTGACCTGCACCGACCACCAGTCCGGGCCCACGACATCGAGCCATCGCTCCCGGCGGGCGTCATTCACCGCGAGGCTGTCCGGCATGCCAGGCAGCGGATTGTCACCGACACCGTGGTTACCGGGAAGGGCGTGCCACGGCACCGGAAGCAGGTCGAGCTGGCGGCGGGCATGTTCCAGGTCCGCCGGGTTGCGCGCGCCGTCCAAGCTGAGATCACCGAGGTGGACGACCAGATCGGGGTTGACCGCCGCGATGTAGCCGACGACAGCGGCCCAGTTGGCCTGCGCTTCGGGCGCATCCGGCGACAGATGGGTGTCCGAGACGAAAATCACGCGGGTGGCCACGGTTGCACGCTACCTATGGAAGTGACCTAGCGCTGACTACGCGGCCGGGGCGAACGGAAAGCCGTCAGTCCATTTCCTGGCACCATCGAGGGCGATGACCAGCGCCTCGTAGCCATCGATCGCATCGAACCAGGCGAGGCCGGAATCGCCGGCGACAGTCAGGGCCGTCGCGAGCGCGTCCGCCAGGCCCAGTTCGGGTCCAGTAACGCTCGCGGACGCGGCGCGCGCAGCCGGCTGCCCGGAGAACGGGTCGACCAGATGCTGACCGCGCTCATAGCAGCCCGACGTCGCGACCGCACCGGTCAGGTCGATGATCGCCGCGAGCCGCCGAGGTGCGAACGGGTCGGCGATCCCGATCCGGAACGGGACGCCCGGCGCCATGCCGCCGGAACTCGCGACATCCCCGGCCGCATTGACGATTGCGCCGCATACGCCATCGGCCTGGAGCTCGGCGAGTGCCTGCTGCGCGGCCCAGCCCTTGACATAGCCGGTCGGGTCAACTCCGCCCGGCATCGCCCATGGGTCGAACCAGCCATCGCTCAGGTCGCGGGCCACCGCGCATAGCCGCAGCACCTCGGTCACCTCGGGCGGGACCTGGTAGGCCGCGATTTCGCCGCGGCGCAGCCGGCTGATCGCACTGTCTGGCCGCCATGTGCTGAAGACGCGGTCGGCCTGATGCAGGACCGCATTCGCCGTCGCGAGCGTGCCGTGCACGCCGGGGAGGCCGACCTCGGCGTAGACGTCGATGACGACGATCGTGCCCATGACGTCCTCGAGATGGTGAATCGCATGAACAGGCTCTGCTCGGGGCCGGTCAGCCGAGCAACCCAGGGAGGTCACGAAAGGCCAAGCGCGTGCAGAGCTCCCTGCAGCGACTGCGCGAAACCCGCGCTGGTGTAGCTCGCACCGGACACGCCCTGAATACTGGCGCTCTGCGCGCGGAGAGCTTCGGATTCCAGGATCGGAATCGATTGGTGGTCGATGAGCTGCGATCGGGACAAGCCAGCGTCATTGAGCGCGGCGACGCCGACTTTGACCAGCCGGTGCCCGGTAACGGTGACGCGCACAGACAGGACGCCGTAGTTGTAATTGACCGCTGGTCCGACTGCCGTACGCGTCGAGCCTGACCCGAAGTGCTGCGTCGATGCGGCTTCCGGCAGGGGATGCCCGCCCGAACTGCGACTCAGCAGTGACCGAGCCGGTGCTCCGGGAATCAGGCCGAGACTCACGGCGGCCGGGCTGGTGTGGAATGCCAGCACGCTGGCCAGGCCAGCAGCCGTTGCGATCGCTACGATCGGAGTCCGTTTCACTGCGGGTCGCCTGGCGGTGCGGGCATCTGAACCCTGGATTCTTTGTGGGCTCAGAAACTCGAATGCTTCCCGGTGAATCTGGTCCGCGGCAACTCCGAGCTGCTCCGCCGCCGCGGCGATTTCATTGGCGAATCCGGCAGGCCCGCAGACGTACCAGTCACGCACGGCGATATCAGGAACGATATCCCGCAGCGCGCGAGCATCAAGGCGCACCTTTTGTCGCGGCCCGGTTATCTCGTGCTGCCTTCCGCGGCGCTGGCTGACCATTTCCGCGATCTCCCGCCGGAGGACAAGGTCGTCCGCAGTCGATGCACGCGTCGATGACAACGACGTCGACCCGGTCAGGCAGGTCCTCGAGCAGTGCCCGGAGTGGAGTTACCCCGATTCCCGCGCCGATCAGCACAACGCGCTTCGAAGCGCGCGGGCCATGCGTGAACGCGCCGTAGGGGCCTTCGATCGCGATCCGCGTACCCGGCCGGAGGCCGGCCACAGCTCGGCTCTGGTCGCCGACAGCCTTGATGGTTACCCGGATGTATGGCGGCTCCGGCAGCGCGGAGAGGGAGTACGGATGCGCGTGCCACCACAGATCCCGGATGAGGAAGCGCCAGAGGAAGAACTGACCGCCGGATACGGCAAGACGGTCGAGGTGCCGGCCATAGCAGATGATGGAGAAGACGCCGGGCGCCTCGGAGCGAACCTCGAAGCACCCTAAGCCGGTGCCGGAAGCTGCGCACGACCGGCAGTCCGATCCGGCACACCAGGACGAGTCCCACCGCACCCGCCCACATCGCTTCCCAGGTCCAGCGGATCAGCCGGGTGGTTGACGAAGGTGACGCCGGTCACGATCTGGTGCGCGAATGCCAGGGCCAGGCCCAGATAGAAATAGAGGTGGACGGCCCACCAGGTTTCGTATCTGAGCCTGCGCCTGATCCATCGGGTCGACGTGATCCCGGCCATCATCAGCAGGCTGAATCCGACAATGGCCGCAAGCAGGTCCGGGTAGGACGTGCACGAAGACCCACAGCTCGCCGCAGCGGGCCGGTAATCGGATGCCTGGGCGTAGCCGAGCGTGATCGAGTAGCACGTGCGCCGATGATGATACCGCAGCGCCCACGGCGCGATATCGCCGGTGCCACCACACCAGCCGTCCCTGGCCGACCGCGCGTTCCAGCCAGGGCAGGCGAGCGACCAGCAGAAGCATGATCAGGATCAGGTACGCGGCGGTGATCCCGGCCAGCCTGCCGAGGACGATCAGCTTTCCGCCTGGCACGAGCATCGCCAGGGATGACTCGCCCTTGACAACCGCGAGCAGAACGGCGACCAGGCCGGTTCCCGCTAGCGTGGCAAACGAGCCTGCCAGCCATGGCCTCGGCGCTGGCGCTGGCCGGCGCTGGCGCGGCAGCGCCGGAGCAGAGCCGGCACCTGCAGCCGGAGAGAAGCCAGTACTGACTGCCGGAGCCGTCCCGCCGTCTGGCGGATCTAGAGGCACCGCCTCATGGTTCCGCGTGAATCTGACCATCAGGTGAACACGAAGCCCGATTTCTGCGAGGCCAGCAACCCGAATCGAATGGCATCGTAGAGAACCTCGTTGGCTATGCCTTGCGCGACCTCGTCGTCCCGGCCGAGCCAGATGTCGCAGACCTGCGCGCGGCTAATGCGGCGGCCGCGGCGTGGTGCGCGGAGGTGAACGCCGCCGTGCACGCCGACGGATCAAGGTCGACATCGCTCGACTTTAGATTGTGGGCCGCGCCTCGACAGGCGGGGCGGGGCGGCCACCGCCAAAGGAGCTGCTAGGGCGGTCGATCTCGCTGAAGAAGACCATGACGTCGTTCGGGTCGGTTCCTGCCGCCTTTAGGCGAGTCACGATCGCGGAAAGAAGCGAGCGCTTCCTTTCTTCCTCAGTCCCTGACGAGAGCAGCGCCTCGATCATCAGGACATCCCCGCTCTTTGTGAATAGGAGGCGGTCTGCTCGCGGGAGGTGTTAATGGTCATCGTAAGGGATTGAGCCAGCGACTCAGGGTCGGGCTAGCTGTTCGGGCGTGGTGCCGTCAGTGATGGTGATCTGGTCGAACCAGCCGCATCGCGGTTCGCCGGGCGGCTGGTCGAACCGTGTGACGTAGGGCTTGAGGTCGATGACGGGTGTCCCGTCCAGGAGGTCGACGCCGGCGAACACGACGGCCTGGCTGGTCACTTCGACAAGCTGGATGAGGCTGAGCCCGATCGGGTTTACCCGGCGCGGCCCGCGGGTGGCGAAGATGCCCATCTTTCGCTGCTGGCGGCGCAGCAGGAACGGGATCTGCCGTAGCGGCGGATCGCCTTCTGGGTCGCGGGGGCGGTGGAGCCAGGTGAGCAGCCAGGCGTAGTCGAAGCCGTCGAGGCCGTCGAGGCCGTCCCTATATGGCTCGGCGATCTCGATGGTGCCGTGCTCGGCGCGGTTGAGGCCTGCCTGGATCGGCGTGGTCTCCAGCTCGTGATGGCTGGTGCGGACCACGCCGATCACCGGCAGGCTGACTGTCAGCTCCATGGCGTCATGGTGTCAGCAAAACGCCTCAGAGCGGCACAGCAACCAGTGCGCGCTGCGTCGTACCCATGGCTGATGGCCGCAAGTACATGTTCCTGCACGATCCCGACGGCAATAGCTGGGTCATCGAGGACGTCCGCGAGCACATCTCCGCCCAGCTGCCAAATCGGAACGATGGCACGGCGCTCAGGCCGGCGGGTGTTCGGCTTCTGGTTCGTCTGCGACGATAACGCGCGTGAGGAGGTGGGTCAGCTGGCTGAGGTCGTCGGCCGGGAGGGTGCTGATCGCCTGGGGCGGGCGCAGCAGAATGGCGTCGGCGGTCGCGATGGCGTTGCGCCCGGCGGCCGTGAGCGTGACCAGCTTGCGACGCCGATCGTCGGGGTGCGGCAGGCGCTCGACAAGGCCGTGAGCCTCCAGCTTGTCAACGATGAGGGTCGCGTACGGGGCGTCGACACCGTTCGCCTCAGCCAGCTGGCTGAGGGTCATCGGTCCCTCGCGCAGATGGAAGAGGACCTTGCCTCGCCCGCCGCCGAGGCGGAATCCGAGCGCTTCGGCGAGCTCGCCTCGGCGGCTGTGGGCATCGACGAACCGCTGCATGAGTGCCCAGGCCTGCTGAACAGGATCAGCTGATCGCCTCGAGGTGGCTGCCATCGATCGTCTGCTCCCGCGTCCCTCAGCGCTCACCACGCCACCGTGCGGCCGAGGTAGTCGACGTAGTGCAAACCGGCTCTGCCCTGGAGCGCGTCGAGGATCCTGACCACGTTCGGGATGCTGTCGTCGATGCCGAGCCGGGCGTCCGGACCGCCCAACTCGGTCCGCACCCAGCCGGGGGCCATGAGGACCAGGGTCCGGCGGCTGCCGCTATGCCGTGCCGCGTAGCTGCGCATGAACGTGTTGAGCGCGGCCTTGCTGCCGCGGTACACCTCGTGGCCGCCGCGCTCGTTGTTGGCCACGCTGCCCTGACCTGAGGACATCACCCCGATCGTGCCGTCGGGCTCGACCCGGTCCTGCAGGGTCTCCTGAGCCGCCGTGAGACGCAGACGCTTCCGCCGAGCAGCGTCGCTCCCGCGCTAGATGTGATCGGGCCGCAACGGCTTGCGGCGGGGCAGCGGGGGCGCCTGGTCCGTCCCTGGCTGCGCTGCCGGATCTTGATGCGCGGGCGTTGGCTGGGCTGGCGCCTGCGGGTGGCAAAGCTGGGCGGCTGTTTCGCGCGCGGTCTCGGCGTTGATCTCGGCCCCGATCAGGATGGCGAGTCCCGCCAGGTACAGCCAGAAGATGAGGATGGCGACGCCGGCGAACGCTCCGTAGGTCTTCCCGTAGGAGCCGAACTTGGCTACGTAGAACGAGAACCCGACCGACGCGGCGAGGAAGATGACGGTGCCTGTCAGGCCGCCTGGGCTCAGCCACTGCCAGCGCGGAGTCTGCCGGTTCGGCCCGTAATAGTAGTAAAAGGCGAAGAGCAGGCTGACCACGATCAGGGTGGCGATCCAGCGCACGACTGTCCAGGCAATGACGAACGCGGTGCCGGAGATGCCGAGGTGGCTGTCGATGCCGGTGCCGATGGACTGGCCGAAGACGATCAGCGCCGAGGCAACGCCGCCGAGCACTACGGTGGCGAGCATGAGCGGGAAGGCACGCAGCCGCCGGGACAAGAACGAGCGGTCCACCGGTACCTCATAGGCAACGTCCAGTCCGATCTCCAGGGCGGCCATGCCACCCGAGGCGCTCCACAGCGCAATCACGACGCCGATGACCAGCGCGACCAGTGAGCTGTTGTGGGACCGGGTGCTAGCGGTGCTGACAGCCTGGGTAAAGACTCCCGCGGCGCCAGGCGGCAGGGCCTTGGTCAGGCCGTCCGCCAGGCGGTGCACGCCGGTCGCTCCGACGTGGACGAGGCCGGACACGCCGAGCAGGGCCACCAGTGCGGGGAAGAGTGCAAGGAACCAGTGATATGCCAGGCTGCCCGCGGTCATGCTGCAGCGGTCGCGCACGAACTTCTTCGCCGTCCGCTTGAGGGTCTGGCCCCAGCCGGCCCTGCCAGGCTCAGGCGGACTGCTCGGGCCGCCGGCCTGGTCGCTCTGTGGCGGGATCGCCTCGCCCGATGATCGCCTCACGGTGCCTGTCCTGACGTCTGCTGAGCTAGTGGTTGCGCCAGCGTCCTGCCTCGCGGCAAGGATTGTGCACTGATTCGCGCAGCTACCCGTGATTGCGCGGTCTAACGCCACGGCGCGGCGTCGCCGACGCGCTGCGAGAGCAGTACAGCCCTCCGGCATTACGGTCACCTCCCCGGCGGCCGGTGCGCGACCGCCGTCACTGGCGGCGTGAGGGTGAGAACACGTCCCTGATCGCCCTGATGGCCAGCAAGACCAGCACCAGGGCCGTCGTCACCCGGGCCGCGGCCGAAGCCGGGGCGGTCGCGGGCTGGCCTGGAAGTGCTTGTTCGAGCTGGGCGGCCAGTCGCAGGTCGGCATCAGTCTCGGCTGCCGTCAGCATGCGCCGCTGCTGCAGGTAGTAGAGCAGGGCGAACCCGGGCGCCACGAGCAGCACCGCGAGGCCCGCTACAACGATTTCCGCCACCAGGGAGCCAGCGGGCGCGCTGCCCGCGGCCAGCGAGAGCGAGGTGGGGAACAGGTAGGGGTACTGGGCCAGTCCCCAGCCCCACACCACGGTCGCCACGGCGATCGCGGCCGTCACCCGCAGAAAAAGGCCGTGGTACCAGCGCAGCCAGAGCATGCCCAGCACGGCGATCCCCGCGGCGATCGAGATCGCCACCAGCGGCAAGGCGATGCCGGTCAGGCGATCGAAGTCGTAGCTCGCGCTCACCGACAGTTCTGCGAACGTGCCGCCGGCGAGCGCGCCGGCGAGCACCCCGGCTGCGGTGGCGCGCAGAGAGAAGTACCGCATCAGGTCCTGGTGCCCGCGCTGGCGCGCCTCTGGGACAAGGAACACCGCACTGACGTAAGCGCAGGCGGCGACGAACAGGAACCCGGTGAGGATGGCGGTGGGCGAGGTCCAGGCGGCCAGGACGTTGCCGCCGGGGTGCACGGGCACCTGCCCCGTGGCGACGGCCCCGACGACGGTGCCCATGAAAAACGGAGTGATCAGCGACGAGGCGGCGAACATCGCACCAGTGAGCTGCTGCATCCGCAGCCGCTGCGCGGTGTGCCGGAAGGCAAACCCGACCCCGCGGAGAACGATTCCCAGCAGTGACAGGCTGAGCGGGACGAACAGCGCGGTCATGATGGCGGCGAACGCGGGCGGAAACGCGGTCCACAGCAGCACCAAGATGAAGACCAGCCACACGTGGTTGGCTTCCCAGACCGGGGTGATGGCCTCGTCGATTAGCCCTCTGGGGCCCGCGCCGCGCTCGGCGCTGCCCGCCAGCAGGTCCCAGATCCCGCCGCCGAAGTCCGCCCCGCCGAACAGCGCGTACGCGGCGATCACCACGAACAGGATCGCGGCAACCGCGGTGGTCTCCGGCGAGGGGCTCATGAAGCCTCAGGCCCGCCAGAGGATGTCCGGGGCACGGTCGGTGGCGCATGGGGCCTGGCGGGTGATGCCCCGGCATGGGCCTGCGAGGGACCGTATGGCACCTGCTCGGCCTCCTCTTCGGCGGGCGCTCCCTGCCGCCACCGCCGTGACATGAATATCGGAACGCCGATCGAGACGACAGTCAAGATCGCGTACAGGACGAGGATCACCCCTAGGGTGACGGGCACTCCGCTGGCCGGCGTGACCGCGTTGCTGACCAGCAGGACGCGGTAGACGATCCACGGCTGGCGGCCGACCTCGGTGACGACCCACCCCGCCTCCATCGCGGCCACGGCCGCCACGCCGCTGAAGGCACAAGGCACCAGGAACCACGGGGTCACCAGCAGCCGGCGATGGAACCACCACCACCAGCCCTGCCACGCCGCCAGCGCGAGCAGGAAGAAGCCGAGCCCGACCATCAGGTCAAAGCTCAGGTGGATGAGCGTCGCGAGCGGCGGCCGCTGCCCCGGTGGCACGCTGTCCCAGCCGACGACCCGGCTGTGCGGCGAGAACCCGACCAAGATCGAGTCGAACGCCGGGATGGCCGCGCCGAAGTAGACGTGGCCGTTGATCAGGATGCCGCCGACCCATTCGGGGGCGTCGCGCGTAGTTCTGGAGACGTATTCCATCGCGGCGAACTTGACCGGCTGGTTCTGCGCGATGAACCGGGCGATGATGTCCCCCATCATCACCTGCAGCGGGGCAGCGATCCCGGCGAGCGTGAACGGGATGGCGAAGCCCAGCCGGTGGTAGCGGTCGCGGCGGCCGCGCAGCAGCCCGACCGCGTACACCCCGGCGATGAGGAATCCCGTCACCATGTACGCGGCGAGCACCATGTGGGCGGTCTCGTACGGGGTCGAGGCGTTGAAAAACACCGACACCGGGTCGACGCTAGTGATCTTGCCGTTGCGGAGCGTGTACCCGGCCGGTGAGTTCATCCACGAGTTCGCCGCGATCACCGACATGGCGCCCAGCACTCCGGCCACCACGATCGGCATTCCGCTCCACCAGTGCGCCCAGGCCGGCAGCCGGTCCCACCCATACAGGTAGACCCCGACGAAGATCGCTTCCAGGAAGAAGAAGATCCCCTCCAGCGAGAACGGGAAGCCGATCGCCGCCCCGAACCGGCCCATCAGGCCCGGCCACAGCAGGCCCATCTCATACGACAGCACGGTCCCCGACACCGCGCCGACCGCCACCAGCACGGCCATTACCTTCGACCATCGGCGCGCCAGCAGCAGCGCCGCGGCATCACCGCGCCTGATGCCGATCCATTCCGCGGTCATGGTCACAGCCGCGAATGCGATGCCGAAGCACGCAAGGATGATGTGGAACCCCAGCGACGACCCCATCTGCGACCGGGCAGGCACCGGATTCACGGCCAGAACGTGCGTCACTATGCCCATCGCCCGTCCTCCGTTCGGTGCATCCCCGTATCGCGGCTGCAAAGCCGTCGCGCTATGTGTACCGTCACCTCGCGCCGGGTACACGTGCCAGCACCCGCAACGCTCTGCCAGAGGTTCAACAGCCAAATGAGCAGCAGGAACATAGGAGCGGTGGCCCTGGTCATCGTGCTCGGGCTGGTCATCGGCGTGCTCGGGCTGGTTGAGGCCGACCTGTACACCGTCGGAGTTCTGATCCTCTTCATCGGCGGAGTCGGCGCCGCCGTCCTGGCCGGCGAGTATCTCATCCGGTACCTCAGCAGCCGGCGACCGCCCGCCTAACGGGTCCGTCCAGCGACCGGCCCGGTCTGGCCGGTCTGCTGAAACTGCTGCGCGCTGAGTCGATCGGTCACACCAGCGATCTTGCGCTACTCCTCGCTGCTGAGCGGTGCGCCTGGAACGGCTCGATCAGCTGTTCAGCGAGGAGCGCCAGGACGGGATCCGCCGAGGCGTCCTGTTCGACCGGGACCGGGCGGCCGTCGAGACCAGTGCGGCCAGCGAAGCCGCCGCGGGCCGGGAACCTCGCGAAGCCGGCAAGGACGTCCCAGAGCGTCAGCACGACGCCCAGGTTGGCGCGCTGAACGTCCGGCGCGTGGTGCAGCCGGTGGTAGGCGGGACTCACGATCACCCGGCCGACCGGGCCGAACGTCCAGCGGAGATTGGCGTGCTGGAGGGTACCGATACAGACGTAGATCGTGATGAGCACGGGGGCAATCGGACGCGTCGGCATCAGGACCACGACCGGGACTGTCGCCAGGAGGAACCCTGTCGTATGCATCAGCGGGTGCGCACGGAAGGAGGTGAGGACGCTCAGCTCCTCCTGGCTGTGGTGCAGGGCATGGAAGCGCCAGAGCACGCCGAGCCGGTGGTCGGCGTAGTGCGCCAGCCAGTTGGCGCCATCCATCGCCACTATGGCAAGGGGAACGAGCACCCAGCCTGGCCAGTGCTGCGTCGAGCGCAGTTCCAACCAGCGCAAGTGACCACCGATCAGAGCGGCCGCCCCGACACTGAGCAGGGTCATTAATGGGATCACGACGACGGCGTGCAGGGCCAAGAAGCACGCGTCCTGGATGTGGCCGCGTGACAGAACCGCTCGACGCTCAGCCGGCCAGATCCGCTCGCAGATCCCTGTGGCGACGACAAGCGCCACCAGAAGGGGAGCCGCAAGCTCTGCCCGGCCTGCGGACAACACTGTTTCGAGACGGCCCTGCGTCAGCAGTTGCGTGATGGCGAGCCAGACGATGAAGGCCGTCAGCCCGGCCACGCCAAAGGACGGCAGGCATAGACGTCGCCACCATGCGAGGCGGACGCCGCTCTCATTGTCCGCAGCGGTCGTGCCTCGCTGGGGGGCCAGCGGCGCGTGGCCTCGGGTCGCTCTTGCACGGTCCTGGACTTGCGAAACAGACACATGACCTCCCGACCCTGTCGTGCCCGCGACTCGTGACGCGTCCCTGGTTGAAGACTACGAGCGGCGGCCGGGCGTTCTTTAGTCAGTCGAAAACCCGCGGGTCAGTGCGGCTGGTGGTGATCGTCCCCGTGGTCGTGGCCTTGGGGGCGTTGCGCCAGGGCTTGGGTGCGAGCGGTGATCTCGCTGGTGGAGACTGCGCCCAGGCCGACGAGCACGTCTTCTAGGGCAGTCAGCCAGAGCCGGTAGTAGTTCCACGGCTCGTCCCGCGCCGAGGCGGTCTCCCAGGCTCCGATCCGGGCGATCAGTGCGGCCTGGAATTCCGGCCAGCTAAACGCGCCTGCCTCGGACAAGCTGACGGCCATGCCGAAGGCTCGGCTCTCCCACGGCTCGGAGAACACCAGCTCGCCGTTGGAGCGGGGCGGTGCGGCCGGGCCATCGATATCCAGCGGCGCGGTCATGGCGCCTCGACCTTCGCCACGCCGACCATCGCGTCCCGGCTGACCAGCGGCACGAGATCTTCCTCGGTCAGGTGCTCGGTGCCTGCCGGACGCTCGGGCAGCACTAGCCAGCGCACCTCACTGGTGGAGTCGCGGACGGTGATCTGCACGTTGTCGGCGAGCTCGAGTCCCATCTCCGACAGCACCGTGCGCGGCTCCCTGACCATGCGCGAACGGTAGGCGGGATCCTTGTACCAGCTGGGCGGCAGGCCGAGAACCGGCCACGGGTAGCACGAGCACAGCGTGCACACCACCACGTTGTGGGTGGTCGCGGTGTTCTCCACGACGACGATGTGCTCACCCTGGCGCCCCGACAGGCCCAGTTCCTTGATGGCAGCGGTGCCGTCCTCAAGCAACCGTCGCCGGTACTGCGGGTCAGTCCACGCCTTGGCGACAACTTTGGCGCCGTTGAGCGGACCCACGTTGGTCTCGTAGTTGGTGATGATCTCGTTCATCACGTTCGGGTCGATCAGGCCTCGCTCGGTGAGCAGTTGCTCAAGCGCCTCGGTGCGCAGGGCCGCGGGAATGGGCCCGTCCGATCCGCTGGTGGTGGTCATCCCGTTGTCTCCAGGTAGCTCTCGAACATCTCCACGGTGACCGCGAAGGGTTCGGCGTCGGCGCCCCACAACTCGCGGGAAGCGAACCGCACCGAGTAGACGTGCTGCGGGTTCTCACCCTGAAAGTGCGCGTTGGTGTCCGGCAGCACGGCGGCCGGCTGGATGACCTCGACAACTCCGGCATGTCCGCGCACATAGCCCGGCAGCCTGGTGGGCCCAGCCGGCGACATGTTCTTGGCACGTACTTGCTCGCCGACGGCGAAGGCCGGCGGGGTGTCTACAGTGCGCAGCGAGCCCGCGGCGCTTGGCGCGTAGTCGGGCCGGACAGGTTCGGGGATCGGCGGCTCCGCAAGATCTTCGCCGCGCAGGTTGCGGGCGCGGGCGTTGATCGCGTCCGGCGCCAGGATGGCGCTGTCGGTTAGCATCAGCTCCGTCGCGTTGAGCCAGCGGCCGAAGTAGCCGTCATCGAGGTAGGCGGCCCGGTCCAGGCGCTCTTGCGCGTGCCGGAAAGCGTCCAGGTTCCGCCCGGATATGCGGACGGAGAGCAGCGTAAGCGCGAACGCCCGGCCCTGCCAGGGCTCCTCGAAGACCGGTTCATCGCCTCTCGGCGGATGGGCCGGGCCCCATCCCTGGGCGCCCCCCATATCGGCAATACCATCCATGTCACCCCCAGATGCACCCTCAAAAGCAACCCGGCCCGCTGTAAGTCCTTGACCTGTATTCGAGGGCGGCAAACACCAGCTCAGGCGCTATATCCGCCTGCCCGCCACTTCGAACGCATCGCCAGTCAGCCACCTCCCGCGACAGGAGAGGGCCAGTTCGGCGGTTACTCGCGGAGATCGCCGGGGTAGCAAGGCGGTGCGTGTACCTTCAGGGGGGATCATGAGCTACGCAAGCCAGCTGCTGGACAGCTACCCGCGCACCTTCAACGTGGATGCTGGGATACTCGCCGCCACCATCGACGCGCTGACTGACTGCGCGCAGGCCTGCACGGCCGATGCGGACGATGACCTGAGCGAGCCCGACGTAAGCGAAATGGTCAAGTGCATCCGCCTGTGCCTGGATTGCGCTGACATCTGCAGCACGACCGCCGCGGTCACGAGCCGTCAGACCGAATACGACGCCAACGTCACGAGGCCATTGCTCGCAGCGTGCGTCGCGAGCTGCAAGAGCTGCGGCGAGGAGTGCGAGCGGCACGCGATGATGCACGCCCACTGCCAGGTCTGCGCACTTGCATGCCGACGCTGCGTGAAAGCCTGCCAGCAGCTACTTGGCGCCATGAGTTAAGCAGGCCGATCAGCGGAGGCATCGTGCAGCACATAATCGCCCTGTCGCGAACCGCGGTTATCGTGCGGCACTGGTTTGAGATCGACCTGCAAGATTCCTCAATCGAGCACGGCGTGCGGATCGAGTTGCGCGAACTTGTCGAGCAAGCTCGGCGCGGCAGCGAGTCAGCCGCCCAGCTCATCACGTTAGACCGACCGTTGTGGCGAGCTGATCTTTTCGACCGCCATACAGACCGGCCGGGCAGCTTCGGCGTCGCCCACTTCCATCCGGAGTTCATTGGCAACGAACCGTGCCCACGAGCCTGGGATCCGCAGCTGAGTGCCGATCCGTATCGGTGGCTCGGTGACCAGTTCTCTCGGCTGGGTGGGGGACTCGGGAGAGAACCCTGGCCGGTCGACTCCAGAGACGCTGCTGAACTCAGTCAGCTCTCCGACGTCGTCGTTTCCGTGGCGCGGCAGTTCGGGCCTGAGCGGTGCACGTCCGCGGAGCAGTGCTACGAGCTCACTAATGATGTGCGCGACGCGGTTCATGTCATGCTGACAGAGCTTCAGCGCCCGGACTTGCTCGACGAGGATTGGGTGGCGCCCTGGCGAGCCAGTACGTGACCTACTGCTCCTCGTGCTGCCCGGCTCCTCGTATTGTCAGCGCATGCAGCGCGTGGGCGCGGTACTGATCGATATCGATGGCGTGCTGACGGTGTCCTGGGAGCCGATCAGCGGGGCAGTGGCGGCAGTGGAACACCTGCGCGCGGCGGGGATACCCCTGGCCCTGGTTACCAACACCACCTCCCGCAGCCGGGCCTCGATAGCGGCGGCGCTCGCATCGGCTGGCTTCCCAGTGGCGGCGAGCGATGTTCTCACCGCCCCCGCGGTGGCCGCCGCTTACATGCGCGAGCACTATCCCGGCGCCCGCTGCCTGCTGCTCAACAGCGGCGACATAGACGCTGACCTGGTCGGAGTCACGCTGGCCGCCGACGACGATCCGGCCGTGGATGTCGTGCTGATCGGCGGCGCCGGACCCGAGTTCAGCTATCAGGCACTCAACCGTGCCTTCGGCTGCCTCCAGGCCGGGGCGCGGCTGGTGGCCATGAGCCGGGGCATGTACTGGCGCACCAGCGACGGCCTCCAGCTCGACAGTGGCGCATTCATCGCCGGCCTGGAACAGGCCGCCGGGATACCAGCAGAGGTGGTCGGCAAGCCAGCCGAGGGATTCTTCACCGCCGGCCTGGCACACCTGGGCGTCACCGCCCGCGATGCTCTGATGATCGGCGACGACATCGACAACGACGTGCTCGCCGCGCAGCGCTGCGGGCTTACCGGGGTGCTGGTCAAGACCGGCAAGTACCAGGCGCGCACGCACGCCGGCGCCGCGTCGGCACCCGATCACGTGCTGGACTCCATCGCGGATCTGCCGCGGCTGCTCCAGCACCTCACGTGACCGCCGCGCTGCCCACGAAAATGCTGGGGGCCATTTTCGCTGTATGAGGCGCGCTTATAGCATGACCAAAGAAGTTTTTACCAAATCGATCCGAACAGTTAAAGATGTCAATACAGGGAGCTTAACTGATGATCTTAATATCGGTAGCTTGGTGCGTCTTCCGAGAAAGCCGACGGGGCATTATGTATTATAAGCGTGATTTCTGGAGTAAGGAGAACCTCAAGTTCACCGCTCCTCACTACCGGCTCCGGAAGTGCGCGGGCGTCGTTAACAAGATCGCCGGTGATGGACCGTGTGACCTGCTGGATGTTGGCTGTGGACCAGGGGCGCTTAAGGACCTGCTCCGGGAGAACATCAGCTACTTCGGGATCGACATCGCGATACCAGAGCACGCGCCGAACCTGATTGAGTCTGATTTCCTGGAAGCGCCGATCAGCTTCCACGATAAGAAGTTCGACATCATCGTCGCGCAGGGCGTCTTCGAATATCTCGGCAAGTTCCAGGAGCAGAAGTTCGCAGAGATCAATAACCTGCTCAAAAGGGACGGCCGTTTCGTCGCGACGTACGTGAACTTCAATCACCGGGCTCGAAGTATCTACTGGCCCTACAGCAATATCCAGCCACTCGGTGACTTCCGGGCCAGCCTGGCCCGCTTCTTCACCATTGAGAGGTACTTCCCGACATCGCATAACTGGCATCACTCCGAGCCCGGCAGGCCGCTCATCCAGTCCCTGCAGGTCCCGATAAGGCTTCCGGTGCTGAGCCACTACCTGGCAGTCGAGTACTTCTTCATCTGCTCCCGCGGGCCGCAGCGGAGCGGTCACGCAGAGCCCCAAGTCCTGCATCGGCCCCGGGCGGACGGAGGAGCCCGCGCGCGCATGCCGCAGACGGTCGGCGTCGGCGGGGAGCACTCTTTCCAGGCCGATGGCGTACAGTAAACGACCTGCCATCTCCCGGCTGGGATCGAGCCCTCGTTCGAATAGGAGCATGTCGTCTTCCAGGAGGATGAGCGAATAGGGGCTAGGACCGGTGCCGATGATGTGGCTAGCGCGAGCGTAGGGAAGCCTCCCCACCCGGGGAGAGCTCCCCTTGTCGCCGGTTCGCAAGGTGACGCAGCATCCCTCATGACCTCAGCGCGATTGCGATGGGCTCTGTGGCTGGAGGCGCTTGGGGTTGCGTTGTCGCCGGTCGTCGCCGCGCTGGTCCTGCGGCTTCGGCTGATGGCCCTGAGCACCCTGGTCGACCCAGGCATTCACACCCGCTGCATTATTGACCCGGGCCAGGTGTTCGCCCGCTATGCCGCTTCCAATGCCGCGACTGGTCGGCTGCGCGAGTGCGCACGGGTCGGTTTCCTAGTCCCGGCCCGGCTGGCCTACCTGGCCGTCGGCGCGGTGCCTGGATTTTTTGTCTTCCGCTATGTACTCGCACTGGTGGCAGTAGGCCCGGTCTACTTGCTGCTGCGCCGGCTCTACGGTCGCCCCGCTGGGGTGGTTGGCGTCCTGGTGGTGCTCTCGTCGCCGGTAATCGTGACCGCGTGGGGTACCGACTACCCGGATTCGGCGGTCGTCGCCTACGCCGCAGGGGCGCTGGCGTGCCTGGCGATGCCGTGCGCACCCCGCTGGCGCCGCGGGTGGCTGGCCGCCGCCGGGGTGCTGCTCACGCTGGCGGTGTGGTCAATTGGCTTTGCCGTGCCGCTAGTGGGGGCGACGCTGGTCTGCTATGCGGGCGTGCGGCTGGTGAGAGACCGGGCCAAGTTGCTCGCTGACCTAGCTCTGCTGGCCGGGGTCGCCATCACGGTCACCGGCCTGCTGGTCATGGCCTCTGCGGTGGTGATCGGCCACGCTAACTTCATCGCCATAACCTGGCAATCCTTCCGCTTTTTGTCACAGCCCTCTCAGACGCGGAGCTGGCACTCGGCGAACTGGCAGTGGGCGCCGTACGTGGCGTACTTGCTCGTGCCGCCTGCCGTGCTCGCCGCCTGGACGGTCGCGATCGCCCGCCGGGGTCGCGCGGTGCCGACCCCGGTGCTACTGGTGGGATTGGTAGCTGCCGGCCAGCTGGCGATCTATGCCTGGTTGCAGTTCGCGGGCAGCGTGCAGACCCTCGAAATTTACTTCTTTTCCTCGTCCCTATGGGCGGGAGTGTGCCTGTTGTTGGCGATCACCGTCGCGGAACTGGCCCGGCCGCTGTCCGACCGCCCCCTCGCGCGCTGGCTGCCTGCCGCGGTGCTGCTCGCAGTACCGCTTGGCTACGAAGCCGGCCCGCGTGTGCCGCCCTTCGGGTGGGTGCCGTCCGGGGCCGCCTTGGCGGCAGCCATGATCGTCGCCGCCGCGGCTGCGCGCGGCGCCGCAAAGCTCCGGGGCCAACTGGCTGCCGCCGCGGTGACCGGACTGGCGCTCGCTGCGCTCGCTGGCGCGACCCTGGCGCTCACCGTCGCGCCGATCCCACATCATCCGCAGCTGCCCGGTACGCTCCCTCCCGGGATCGACCCGCCGCCGCCCTATGCTTCGGCGCTTGGTGGCAGCGGGACGGTCTACATTGATCGATACCGGATAGCTGCCGCTCTGCCGTCCTTCGTGGGTCAGCCTGCCTACACCGGAGAGCAGGTCCTCATGTGGTGGCCTAGAAGTCAGAACGACGCCTACGTCGAGTACGCCGGGGTAGCGGAGCGGGGCGCAATCAATAGCCTGAGCAGCCAGCCGCCTGACCTCAGTAAGCTTGACCGTGTGATGCTCCGGCGAAGGCGCCCAGCTGAGCTGCTGCTCTTCGACAGCTCCGCCGCGTCCTTCCCCGCGGCACTGAGCAACCTGGCCGACTTCCGGCCGGTCCTCATCCGTTCCGAGGTACTGCGCGCTGGCCGCGTTGTCCTGCACGTCTGGCTGATCCGGCTCGGTGCCTACTATCACCCGCCGGAGGACGTTGACTAATAAGCCAACCGCGGACCGGCATTCCAAGGCGCGAGACCTGCCTTAACCCGGGCGGCTTGTGGCGACGTCCCAGGTGTCGGTGACCCAGAGCCGGACGACGGGCTCGGCGAGGGTGACCCAGAAGTGGGCGTGTTTGACGGCGTTGGTGACCCCGAACCCGTCGGCGTCGGCGACGTGCTCGGCTGCACTGGCGGATGGCTGGAATAACCAGGCGACGAAGCCGGGCGCCCACGGCTGTTGACCACCACGTTCGCCGGCGCACGGATAGCGCCGATCTGCAGCCACACCAGGACCTTGCCAGGCGATACGCCGACCACTCGTCCGCTGCGGTTCACGGCCAGCACAGCAGAATTCGTCGTCGTCCACAGCGCTCCGGCCAGGTCGGCTAGCGGCGCGAGGTGGCCGTTGTACAGCCGACCATGAGCTGTCAGCTGGCGTGCCTGGCCAACCTTCAGCTGGAAGGTGGGCGGGCTGATCCACACCCTCGTTACCAGACCGGGGCGCGCGATCAGCTCCAGCGTCTGCTGCGCGGACACGGCGACATACGCCTGGACATACGTCATGAGCCGCTGTTTACTCACTCCGCTGGGCGGCTCGGGCACCTGGTAGCTCACTACGTCGTGGCCGTGGGCCGGCAAGCTCAGGTCCCAGACCACCAGAGGGCTCGTTACCAACGGCGTAACCGCGCTGGTGAAGGTCACCCAACTGGGATCGCGTGCGACTTCCGCCGGGATGGGCTCCTCGAGCTGCGCGGTTACCGCTTTGCCGGAGGCGTTGCTGACTGTCATGCTGACGTCTAGTGAGGACCCGCCTGATCCAGCCAGGGTCCATAGCTGCCTGATCGCCAGCCGGCCAGGGTAAGACTGCGCAGCGAACCGGAAGCGGCCAGGCGGGGCTGGTGCGTGCGCGCCGCTCAGCAAAACTCCCGCCGCAGCGCCGGCGACCAGGATCGTCGCCACGGCCGCGCTGACCAGCACCCTGCGGGAGCGCCGGGCCAGTGGAGCGGTGCTCCCTCCGACAGTCAGCTGGGACGTGGCCCGCGGGTCGGTGCCCGTGTCGGCAGGCCCTCTGACCCTGAACGTGAACCGGTCCACTACGGCCGGATCGAGCGTGGCATCCCCGCCGCCCAGCTCCTGGTTCGTCTGGTCCGGAGCTGCATGGCCCTCGGAAACGTACGACTTAACGCCAAGGGCGACGCGCAGCGCCCCAGTGAATTCCTGGCAGCTCCCATACCGGTCCGCAGGCGATTTCGCGAGCACTCTGGCGAACACACTGTCCACGGCTGCAGGCAGGTCCGGCCGCTCGGACGTCGCGACCGGAGGCGGCGCAGACAGGTGCGCGTACATGGCGGCGGGCCACTCCTTGCCGGAATACGGGGGATGCCCGCACAGCAGCTCGAAGGCAGCGCAGCCGAGCGCGTACTGATCGGTCCGGCCATCCACTGGCTGTCCGAGGATCTGCTCGGGGGCAGCGTAATCAACCGTGCCGAGGAACTGACCGCTGCCGGTGAGTCCGCCGGAGCCCACAGAGGCCTTGCTCACCCCGAAGTCGGACAGGTACACATGGTCAGGTCGGCCAGGCCGCACGTCGAGCAGCATGTTCGCCGGCTTCACGTCCCGGTGCACCAGACCGCTGGCGTGCGCGGCGTCGAGTGCCGACGCGACCGCCGACAAGATCCATTCTGCGCGGGCGGGTGCGATCGGGCCATGCTGGGCGACCAGAGTCCGCAGGT
Source organism: uncultured Actinomycetota bacterium (assembly GCA_963808215.1). GTDB lineage: Bacteria > Actinomycetota > Actinomycetes > Streptosporangiales > Streptosporangiaceae > JAJYUU01. The sequence goes on along the minus strand of CAWEEY010000008.1, from coordinate 66,177 downwards.
CACCGCCGGGAACCAGGCGCATCGCGATGAACAGGACGCCGTCGGCCTCGCCGGCTTCATAGATCGGGATGATGTGCGGATCTTCGACCGCAGCCGCCGCGCGTGACTCCGCGATGAAACGCTTCCTGAAGAGCTGGTCCTGGGCCATTGCCGGGACCAGGATCTTCAGCGCCACCAGACGTTCCAGCCGCTCGTCATACGCGCCGAACACCACCGCCATGCCGCCGCGGCCGATCTGCTGCCGCAGCCGGTATCCGGAGATCCGGTAACCAGCAGTGAACCCCACTGTGTCTGGCTGCGGAGGGATAGTGCTGGCCACCGTTCCTCCACCGTGTGTCGACCGACCCGACTGCGCCCCTCGCCCCAGTGCCATCAGGCCCGAGTGCACCGCATTATCGGCTTTGCCCAGGCAGGACGCAACCCAGGGGGATCATGAGCCGCTCGACGAGATCAATTTGTTGAGGAACGGGGACGTCGGACAGGCCGATCAGGTCGGCTGGCGGCTTAGTGGGTGAGGTCAACACTGGCTGGGCTGCAGCCCTCAGCATCCCGGTGCTCTGGCGCCTCCGCCGGAGCACCGAGATGGCCGCGCGGAGGGTCGCTCACTCAGCGCGCAGGGCTGTTGCGGTCCGGGACCCGGGCTGGCGGCTCACCGCACGGCTGCCGGACCGATCGCCGGAGGCCGCGTGATGGCAGAGCCGCGGGTGGTAATCGCTGATGACCAGGCGCTGGTGCGGACCGGATTCCGGATGATCCTGGCGGAGGCGGGCATCACCGTCGTCGCCGAGGCCGCCGACGGCAACGAGGCGTCAGCGCCGTACTCAAGCACCAGCCAGACGTCGTGCTGATGGACATCCGGATGCCAGACATGGACGGCCTCGAGGCAACACGGCGCATCCTCGCCGCGCGGCCCGGCAGCGGGTGCCGCATCATCATCCTGACGACCTTTGACCTCGATCACTACGTCTACGCGGCGCTGACCGCCGGCGCCAGCGGCTTCTTGCTCAAGCACGTGACGCCGGAGTACCTGGTGACCGCGGTACGGCTGGTCCGCTCCGGCGACGCGCTCCTCGCGCCTTCCATCACCCGCCGGCTGGTGGAACGTTTCGCGCCGGGCAAGCCCGCCCATCCTGCCCGTCCACGCCAACCTAGCCGCTCTCACACCACGCGAGCTCGAAGTGCTGCGGCTGCTTGCTCACGGACTCAGCAACGCCGAGCTGGCCAGTCAGCTGACCCTCAGCGAGGCGACCGTCAAGACGCACGTCGGACGCATTCTCACCAAGCTGCAGCTGCGGGACCGCGTCCAGGCCGTCGTCGTCGCGTATCAAACGGGCCTGGTCGGCCCCGGCAGTCCTAGCTGACAAACACAGATTGGTCTGCGGAGACAAGGCGTCAGCTCGTTCCGTCCATCATCTTGCTTACCGGCGGCTTCTTCGAGCCACCGCAAAGTAGCCCGCCCAAGCCAGCGCGCAGATCAGTGCAGCCGGCACGCCGACGAAGATCACCACGAGAAAGGACAGCGGGAACGCCAGCGCCGAGATGCTCTCCGGGTTGCTGCCGCCCGAGTAGCCCCCGACGAACAGGTAGATGGCGAACCCGAATACCACAGTCGCTGCGGCCGACACGAGCACTGCGAACCCGAGCAGAACCCTGCGCAGCAGCACAAGCCGCCTTCGTCGCGACGGTTCATCCGGCATCACGAGATAACTATGATCGGCTGCTCCACAATACGACCTGAGCTGTTCTACTCAGGCGCGCTGCACTTCCCCGCCCGGACGCCGCTGCCAGCCCTGGGCTAACCTCATCGGTGGTCAGACCGCGATCGATGCCGTGCGGGATCACGCTCTGGCCCGGCTCGAGCTTCAGCCGGGCGCCGTCCAAGTACACGTCGATGTGCTCCGGCTCGAACGATACGAGGCCGGAGATGCGCCTGACGCCATGCCAGGCGTCTTCGTATGACCAGGCGGCGCGCGGTGCCCCGTCGATGTCGTAGTAGCTGCACAGCCCCTTATACGGGCAGAACGTCTGGCCCTGGGCCGGGGTGAGCGCGCTTTGGTCAATGTCGTCGTGGGGGACGTACCAGCGTGGCGCGAACCCGGACTCGTACAGCGCTAGCGGTCGGGTGCTGTCCGCGATGACCTGGTCGCCGTTTCGGACGACCAGGTGGCGGCTGGTCTGGCGGATGTCAATGCGGTGATAGCTGTCGGCGGAGTGCCCGACGATCCGCTCGTCTTCCTCATAGAAGGCGTCCATTGCCCGCCAGACGAAGGCCACGCGTCCCTTCAGGTCGCTAGCGTGCCCAGGCAAGTCGATGTGCTGCCACGCGGCGCGCTGGGCGGTCTGGTCGCCGGCTCGGACGGTGTACCAGGACGTCGTTCCGAGGTCGCGGTGGCGGGTGGTGTGGTCGCCGGGCTCCAGCGCTTGTGCGGTGATATCGCTGAGCGGGAAGTAGGCGACCGGGTAGCGGTCGGGCTCGTGCAGGAGCACGACATCCTCGCTGTCAGCGATCCAGGTGCCGCCGAATTGCACGCGCATGCGCCGCCGTAGCGGCTCGGCGTACAGCAGCCGCTCGGGTAGCGGATCGGGAACCAGGAACCGGCCGACGGCTCCGGGCGCGAGCGGTCCCTGCTGCCATGAGAGGCCCATCGCTCTATCTCCCTTCGGGCCAGCCCGGCCGGAGGGCGGCCTGGGTAGATGTCCAGCCGGCAGCTTCCCGCAGTCGAGGTGATTGCGTAGCGGGCGGCGAGGCAAACAGCGGCGATCCCGGTGACCCGTCCAATGAAATTCAGGCTATCCGCCTGCGGTGCCACGGCCACAGCCAGGTAGCCGTACCGATTCGGCTTTGAGATCGGACCCGAGTTCAACTCAAGCGGTTGGTGCGATCAGCCGACAGATCATATCGAAAGGGACATTGCCGGGCTGCCGTTAGGCGAGCAGTCAGGCCCGCCATTGCAGGCCATGCGCGGGAGCGGCGGCGCTGGTCAGCGGCCGCCCGCCGGGTGGCGAGTAGCCTCGGTGAGGTGCAGTGGTCGGCGCCCGCTGGGACCGGAGGCGGCACAGGGCTGATAGGTCGGCGCAGCGAGTGCGAGGTACTCGACCGGCTGGTTGGTGCCGTGCGGGCGGGTGAGAGCCAGGCGCTGGTGCTGGCTGGCGAGCCTGGCGTAGGAAAGACAGCGCTGCTGGACTATGCGGCCGCTCATTGCTCGGGCTGCCGGGTGGCTCGGGCCGGCGGCGTGCAATCGGAGATGGAGCTGGCGTTCGCCGGACTGTCTCAGTTGCTAGCGCCGATGCTGGACTGCCTAGAGCGGGTGCCGGATCCGCAGCGCGAAGCGCTGCAAACCGCGTTCGGGATCCGTCGTGGTGAGGCGCCAGACAGGCTTCTCGTCGGCATGGCGGTCTTGGGCCTGCTGTCAGAGGTGGCGGACGACCAGCCTTTGATCTGCCTGGTGGATGACGAGCAATGGCTTGACCGGGCCTCGGCGCGGGTGCTGGGGTTCGTAGCGCGCCGACTGCAGGAGGAGTCGGTCGGTCTGATCTACGCGAGCCGTAGTTCGGACGATGAGGTCGCGGGCTTGCCAGAGCTGGTGGTGGGCGGACTGCGCGAGGCGGACGCGCGCAAGCTCATGGATTCGGCGCTCGCGGGACCGATGGATGGACGCGTGCGTGACCAGATCGTCACCGAGACGGGGGGCAATCCGCTGGCGCTGCTGGAGCTGGCGCGTGGGCTGACATCGGAGGAGCTGGCAGGCGGGTTCGGGCGTCTCGGCGCGATGCCGCTCTCCGCGACCATCGAGGAGAGCTTCCGGCGGCGGATCGACGCTCTTCCGGCCGAAAGCAGGCGGCTGTTGCAGCTTGCCGCTGCTGATCCGACCGGCGATGCGGCTCTGGTCTGGCAAGCAGCCCGGAGGCTGGCGATCAGTTCTGAAGCCGCGACCGCTGCAGCCGAAGCCGGGCTGGTCGAATTCGGGCTGCGGGTGGTGTTCCGGCATCCGCTGGTCCGCTCGGCGGCCTACCGGTCGGCGTCGCTGCTGGAGCGGCAGAAGCTGCACGCGGCGCTGGCGGAGGCCACTCTCCCGCAAATCGATCCAGCCCGCCGGGCCTGGCACCTTGCACAGGCCGCGCCGGGACAGGACGAGAGCGTAGCCGAAGAGCTGGAAAGGTCGGCCGGGCGGGCACAAGAGCGGGGCGGCCTAGCTGCCACGGCGGCGTTCCTCGAACGGGCGGCGCTGCTGACACCTGACCCCGACCGCCGGGCGCAGCATCTGCTCACGGCGGCCTGGGCCAAGCGGGACGCAGGCGCGCCCGAGGCGGCGCTGGGACTGCTGATCGCAGTCGACGCTGGGCCTCCCGACGCGCTGCGGACTGCCGAGGCGGAGCACCTGCGCGGGCGGATCGCCTCTGACCAGGTGCGGGCTGGTGACGCAGCTCAGCTGCTGCTCACCGCAGCCAGGCAACTGGAGCCGCTCGACGCCAGCCAGGCGCGCGAGACACACCTGGAGGCCCTGATCGCGGCGATCTGGGCCGGCGACCTCGGCGGGCAACGCGGCTTGCTCGCGGCCGCCGAGGCCGCGCGGGCCGCGCCGCCCGGCCCGGACCCGCCGCGTTCTGTCGATGTCGTCCTTGACGCGCTGGCGCTGCGCCTGACCGAAGGGTACGAGGCAGCCGCGCCGACATTGAGATTGGCACTCGAGCTCCTTCTGGCTACCGACCGCGATGCAGCCAACGTCCGCGTCGGTCGCTGGATGCCTCCCGCCAGCGGGAGGGCTGGTCAACTCGTCGCTCTGGAGCTGTGGGACGACGAATCCTGGCATGCCATCGCCGACGGCCAGCTTCAGCTTGCCCGCGCCAACGGCGCGTTGATCGGGCTGCAGTGGGCTCGACACGTGCTGGCCCGTAGCTACATTCTGGGCGGCGACCTGGCGGCCGCGGCGCTGCTGCTCGACGAAGACCGGCTAATCGCGGAGGCAACAGGAAATCCGCCGGTTGCGCACGCCGAGGTGATGCTGGCGGCCTGGCGAGGGCGAGAACCCGCGGCCTCTGAGCTCATCAGCGCCACCCTGCGAGAGGCCACCGCACGCGGGCTGGGCAGGGTAGCCGACTTGGGGCTGTGCGCAAGCCTGGTGGTCAACAATGGCCTCGGGCGTCACGATGCCGCGCGCGACGCAGGGTGGCGGCTGTTCGAGCGTGACCCTTTTGGTTACGCGCCCTTTGTCATCCCGGAGCTGGCCGAGGCTGCGGCCAGGACAGGTGACCTCAAGCTCGTCGAGGCCGTACAGAGCTGGATGTCAAGGCTCACCCGGGCGACGCCAACCGACTGGGCGCTGGGGATCGAAGCCCGCGTCCAGGCATTGCTTGGACGCGGCGAAGCCGCCGACAATATGTACCGCGAGTCGATTGGGCGGTTGAGCCGGACCCGGCTTCGCGCAGAAGTCGCGCGCAGTCATCTGCTCTACGGCGAATGGCTACGCCGCGAGCGCCGCCGTGTCGACGCGCGCGAGCAGTTGCGCACGGCTCTGGGCATGCTGGAGGCTATGGGCATCGAGGCGTTCGCTGAACGGGCCCGCCGCGAACTGCTGGCCACGGGGGAGACCGCGCGCAAGCGCACCGTCCAGACAAGCGATCAGCTGACCGCGCAAGAGACCCAGGTCGCCCAGCTTGCTGGAGCGGGGCTGTCGAACACCGACATCGCCACCCGGCTCTTCATCAGCCCGAAAACGGTCGAGTATCACCTCCGCAAGGTCTTCACCAAGCTCGGCATCAACTCGCGAATCCAGCTCGCCCATGTCCACCTCAGCGCGCCAGGATCTGGTCGCTAAGTGATCTTGCGGCCATGTCGGGCGCAACCTGGAGGCTGGCAGACGGGCGCATCATTGCAATAATCAGCCAGCGCAACTGGGGCGCTCGCTAGTCAACACGCGAGAGTGCAGGTCGTCATGGGCAGGATCTCCTTTAGCCGACGTCTAACTGCCCTCGCGGAGGCCGACCCCGATCGTCCGGCCATTACCTGCGGCGAACGGAGCCTCACCAGAGTCCAGCTCGAGTCAGCAGCCAACCGCCTGGCGCGCGACCTCGGGGCAGGAGGCGTCGGTCTCGGCGACATGGTCACTATTGCGCTGCCGAACTCAACGGACTGGTTCGTGGCCGTGGCCGCCTGCTGGAAGATCGGTGCTATCCCGCAGCCCGTATCGGCGAAGTTGCCCGAGCCTGAGCTCAGCGCCATCCTCGAACTCGCCGATCCGCCTGCCGTCATCGGGGTTCCTGGTTACCTGGCCCCCGGCCGCCGGGCGCTGCCGGCCGGTTACCAGCCCGATCCGGACGTGACCGACGACCCGTTGCCAGACATCATTTCGCCTGCCTGGAAAGCACCCACATCGGGCGGGTCCACCGGCCGACCCAAGCTCATCGTCTCCGGCGATCCAGCCGCGATGGAAGAGGACGCGCCACCGCTGTTCGCCGCGGCCGACGGTTGTATGGTCGTGCCCGCACCGCTCTACCACAACGGCCCCATTGTGTGGTCATGCTCGGCCTGGCTGGCAGGGAGTCACGTCGTGGTCCTGCCCCGTTTCGACGCCCAGGGCGCGCTCGCTGCCATCGACCGTTATCACGCGGACACCGTCTACCTCGTCCCTACGATGATGAAGCGGATCTGGCGGCTACCAGCGGAGCTACGAGACTCGTATGACATGTCTTCCCTGCGGGCCGTGTGGCACCTGGCCGAGCCTTGCCCGGAGTGGCTCAAGCAGGTATGGATCGACTGGCTGGGGCCGGACCGCATCTTCGAGTTGTACGCCGGCACCGAGGCTCAGGCGGCGACGATTATTACCGGAACGGAGTGGCTCGCCCATCGCGGTTCGGTAGGCCGCCCGGCAGCGGGCACTGTCATGATCTGCGATGCCGACGGCAACGAGCGTCCGGCCGGCGAGCAAGGCGAGGTCTGGCTGCACTCCCTTCGGGCCGAGCCGACGTACCGGTACCTCGGAGCCACCGCCCGTACCCGCGCGGGCGGATGGGAGTCCCTCGGGGACATGGGGTGGCTGGATGGGGATGGCTACCTTTACCTCGGCGACAGGCTGCAGGACATGATCCTCACGGGCGGCGCCAACGTCTATCCCGCCGAGGTCGAGGCAGCACTCCAGGAACACCCAGCGGTCAGATCCGTCGCTGTGATCGGTCTGCCTGACGCCGACGTGGGCAACGTCGTGCATGCCATCGTCGAGGCCGACCCGGAGACGGTGTCCGAGGATGAACTGCTGGCCTTCGCTGCCGAGCGGATCGCCCGCTACAAGGTTCCCCGCTCGTTCGAGTACACCGACCTGCCCTTGCGCGACGACGCAGGAAAGCTCCGGCGAGGCGCCCTGCGGGCTCAACGCCTCGTCCAGCCGGCGGTCGCCCAGCCCGCGGTCGCCCAGCCGGTGAACGAGGATTGACTGATTGGCAAGCTCAGCCCGGGAGCACGGCCCAGAATTGAGCCCAGGAACGGCCGGCGTCCGTGCTACGCCAGATCGAGCCGCCCGCAGGGATGACAGCGCTGCCCTGTCTAGCGGCGGCGATCCCAAGCAGGGCGAGCGCTGTGGTTGTGGACGAGCCGATCGCGCTGAGCCCGTTCGCGGCTGCTGCATGTGGGAGCCGGTAGATCGTCGCGCGTGCGCGCGCCACTGCGCGCCGCCGTCCGAGCTGACCTGGACCCGGTTGCAGGCGTCGATGATCGCGATGTGCCTGCCGTCGACACAGTGGCCGCCGCCTGAACTCCAACGCCGAACGGCAGCACGATGGCAGCGGAGTCCCAGTGGGCTCCGCCGTTCCCGCTGGTGAAGAGCAGGGACGTACCGGACGGCGGCTTCCAGCCGGGCTTGACCCGCTCTACCTTGCGCACTTGCGGGGCCGTCCGGCATTGCGCGCCTTGACCGGTGAGGGCGATGGCCGAGCCGCCGGTACCAAGCGCGGCCGCAAGGATCATCGCGGCTGCCCTGGGGTCCGGGACAGCCGACGTGGTTCAGGTCCGCCCGCTGTCAGGGCTTGCTGTGGTGCGCATGCCGCTGGTGCCGCCCACGCCTAGCAGCCGGCCGGGTGGTCCGGCGAGCCAGGTGTAGTAACCGAACCGAGGCGCCTCCAGGGGAGCGGCGGCTGTCCAGCTCGCTCCGGCATCGGTGCTCAGATAGTCGCCGAGGTTGTTCTGCCACACCTGCGTGCCGCCGGTACCAGCGAATGCGGTGGTGGACGCCCGCAACGGCGACGTCCGCTCAGTCCAGGTCCGGCCGCTGTCGGCTGTCGTGGCTGAGGTTGCAGAACGGTCATCGCCAACGACAGCCCGCGCTCCGGCTGCGCCAACGCCAGCGGCGCTTGTCGCAGCCTGGGTTGGTCGGGTACCACCGATACTCAGACGGCGAGCCGCCCGCCGTCCACGGGCAGGACCGCGCCGTAGATGAAGCTGGCATCGTCACTGGCCAGGTAGGCGACGGCGCTGGCGATCTCCTCTGGCTGGCCCGGCCGGCCGTGAGGTGCGGCCGCTGCGAGCTGGTCGAGCGCATCACCCATGAGCGCGGTGCCCTCGGTCCGGGTCGGTCCTGGGCTGACCGCGTTGACCCGTACCCCGGATGGGCCGTACTCCGCAGCCCAGGACTTGGTCAGCAAGACGAGGGCCGCCTTGCTCGAGCCGTACAGGGCCATGTTGGCCTGGCCGAACTCGGCCACCATCGTGGTGATGTTGACGATGGCGCCCTTGCCGCGCTTGGCCATTGCCGGCGCTAGCTCGGCTACCAGGAAGAAAGGCACCTTCACGTTGACGGCAAACACCGAGTCGAAGTCCGCTTCGGTCGCCTCGTGCGTGGGACCGAATGGGAAGATGCCGGCGTTGTTGACCAGGATGTCAACGTGCCCTCCGCCAAGCTCGACGGCCTGCCGGGCCAGCCCGCGCGCGCTTCCCTCATCGGTCAGCGAGGCGGCGATGAAGTCTGCCGTGCCACCGGTTGCGCGGATAGCGTCGATAGCCTTCTGGCCGCGGCCGGGGTTGCGCCCGGTAAGCACTACATGAGCGCCGAGATCGGCCAGCGCGATGGCGGCCGAGCGGCCGATGCCGCTGTTGCCGCCTGTGACCAGCGCCGTCGCGCCGGTGAGTGTTCCAGTCATCTGATGGCCCTTCTATCAGTGATCACGAGTTGCGATGCCTTGCCGCAGAGCGGCCCTGGCCGCTCGGCGAGGACTCCCTGCGTGGCGTCCGCACGCGACCAACGGGAGAAGGGCAGGACGTATTGCAGATCGGCTAACGGCGTTCACGGGAGTGGCCATAAGCGGCGCTTATACCCGCCGACGTACCCGTCGTGGCAGCGTGATCGGATGAGGGCATGGAGATCCGTGAGCTGCGAGCGTTCGTGGCCGTCGCGGAGGACGGCAGCCTTTCCGCGGCTGCCCGTCGACTGCATGTCAGCCAGTCCGCCTTGTCGCAGACCGTGCAGTCATTGGAGCGGCAGCTTGGCGTGAAGTTGCTGGAGCGCGATCGCACTGGAGCACGGCCGACCGAAGCCGGAAAGGTCTTGCTTCGCGAGGCGAAGTCCCTTATCGATCATCACGACCGCGCGGTGGCTCTTATTGCGGGTCCGGAAACGCCAGCGGCCGTGCTGCGGATAGGCGTGCCCCTGGAGTTTCCTGTAGACGTGCTGCCGGCTGCTTTCGCGGAGCTCGCGACGCGTGATCCGCGCACACGGGTGGAGATCCGGCATGCCGCTAGCGCAGCGCAATTGTCAGCCCTGCGGGCCGGTGATCTCGACCTCGGGCTTGTCCGCGACCGGCCGAATGATCCCGCTCTCGACGCCGTGCTCGCCGTCGAAGAGGCGATGGGGGTCGTGCTTTCCGACTCCAGTGCTAGCGAGATAGCTGAGTCCGGTGGCCTCGAGCTGCAAAAGCTGGCGAGCCTAACCTGGATGGGGTTCGCGCGAGCCGATAGCCCTGCCTGGTACGACCAGGTCGCCGCGACGATCCGCGCGCACGGCATTGAGATCAGTGATCAGCCGGGCGGCGACCCGCCGGTTACCACCGAGGTCAAGCTGGCCGCAGTCGCCACCGGGCTGACGTTCGCGCTTGCGCCGCCGCAGTGGACCCAGCGACTGCCTGACGGGATCAGCTGGCACCCCTTGATCGGCAACCCCATTGTTCGCAGAACGTGGGCTATATGGAATGCCGATTCACGGCGCCGCGACCTGGCTGCCCTCGTTGCCGCCATCGACCTCAGCGTCGGGGCCGATGCGGCCGCGAATGGACAGCAAGGTCACGAACGTCAGCCCGGCGAACGCGCTCAGGGCGACCGGCACGACCATGACATTGGTCGCCGACACCGCTCCAGCGATGATGGCTGGGCCGACGACCCCTCCCAGCATCGAAGCGGTGACCGCCCATGATGCTGTTCGGTGGTCACCTGGCCAGGTTTGCGCCGCCCAGGCGAGCCCCATCGGGAAGATCGGGGCAGCAGCCAGGCCCGCCGCGACGTACGCGACTGGCGCCAGCACCGGTATCGCGGCGACGGCGAGGCTCACCGTGAGCAGGGCGGTTGATGCGAGGACGATGTTCCTGAGGGTCACCACGTTGCCAAGCGGTGCCACGCAGAGCCGGCCGATGGTCAATGCGAGCCAGAATCCCGACGTCACCGCGGTGGCCAGGCGCGCGGTGTAACCGAGCGCGGTGAGGTGTGCAACGATCCAGCCTGCGGTGCCAGCCTCAGCACCGACATAACAGAGGTAGGCAAGACCAAGCCGGGCCAGCGTGCCGTGTTCCGAGGTTAGCTTCCGGGAACGGCGGTTGGCCTTGCCCGGCAGTGGCTTGCCGGCTTCGCGCGGTGGGGCGGCACGGACACCGCGCTGGCCGGCTGCCAGCACGCAGGCGAGTGCAGCCGCAGCGGCAAACCCATGCGTCAAGGTCGCGGCCTTGAGCGTGCTGACGACGAAGGGCCCTGCCACTGCGCCCGCGCCGAAGGCTGCGTTCACGGTGTTCAGCCGGGCTACCCGGTGCCGTGACTCGGTCGCAGCCAGCAGCCGGTTGAGAGTCAAGTCCAAGGCCCCGAATCCCGTACCGGTCAGCAGGACGGCGCCAAGAAACGTGGGCCATGTGGGGGACACGGCGACTCCCGCGCACCCGACAGCGAGAGTCGCCAGCGCGCCTCTCATGACGGCCCGCCCGCTCAGCCGCCGCAGGCATGTCAGGGCGCCAAGAACGCCAGCAACGGCGCCAGCGAAATAAAAGCTGAGCACAGTGCCGGCGCTGGGCAGGCTGACACCGAACCGCATCGAGATGATTCGCAGCAACGGCCCGTAAGCCGCGTCTATAACTCCGATGAGCAGGAACACGCCGAGCGCAGCTATCGAATGCCGAGCGGCTGAAGCTGACCTCGCTCGCATTGCTCACTCTGCGCTCAACCAAGCCAAGGGTGTTGAGCTGCTTCTTCTTGTTCTGCTCGTAGTCTGCCCGGGCGGCCTGAGTCGCGGCCAGTTCGGATACCTCCGCCACTGGCACGTCCCACCAGGCCGCGGAGTCTGGCGCCGGCACGGTCGGGTCCGTCTCGATGTGAATGACCGTGGTCCGATCCGACGACTGGGCCGCAGCAAGTGCCTCCCGGAGCTCGGCGATCGAGCTCACCCTGAACGCCCTCGCTCCCAGGCTGGCGGCGTTCGCGGCGAGGTCAACCGGTAGCACGTCACCGTCTAGCTGGCCAGATTCCGCGGCCCGGTACCGGTACCGAGTCCCGAAGCCCTCGGCGCCCACTGACCGGGAGAGTGCACCGATGGACTGGAAGCCGTGGTTCTGCACCAGGATCACGACGATCTTGATGCCCTCCTGGACGCTCGTGACCAGTTCGGAGTTGAGCATCAGATAGGACCCGTCGCCGACGAGCACGTAGACGTCCCGGTCAGGCGCCGCCATCTTCACCCCGAGACCGCCGGCGATCTCGTAGCCCATGCAGGAAAAGCCGTACTCGACGTGGTAGCCCTTGGAGTCCCTGGTCCGCCAGAGCTTGTGCAGGTCGCCGGGCATGCTGCCGGCGGCGCAGACGACGACGTCCTGCGGGCGAACTGCATCGTTCAGCGCTCCGATGACCTCGGATTGCGCCGGCAACGGCTGATGGCCCCGGTGATAGGCCCGCTCGACGACCGCGTCCCAGTCGGCGGCCCGCTGCCGAGCGGACTCGCGGTACTCCTCCGATACCTGCCAGCCGCTCAACTGCTCGGCGAGCAACTCCAGGCCGACCCGTGCGTCCGCCACGAGCGGCAAGCGCGGATCGCTTGTGCGCATCGAATGCCGCAACGTTCAGGTTGACGAACCGCACGCCAGGACGGGCAAACAAGCTGTTGGACGCCGTGGTGAAATCGCTCCACCTGGTGCCGACGCCGATGACCAGGTCGGCCTCCGCTGCGATGCTGTTGGCGGCAACGGTTCCGGTCGCGCCGATCGCACCGAGCGCTGAGGGGTGGTCGTACCGAAGCGCGCCCTTGCCGGCCTGGGTCTCGGCGACCGGGACGCCGGTCAGCTCAGCGAAGCTGCGCAGAGCGTCAGCTGCGTCGCTGTAGTGCACGCCGCCACCGGCCACAATCAGCGGCTGCCTGCTGCTCCGGATAGCGTCGGCGGCCTGCGCGATGGCCCGGGGCTCGGGAAACGTCCGGGGGATGCGCCATACCCGGACCTGGAAGAGCTCCGACGGCCAGTCGTATGCCTCGGCAGCGGTGTCCTGCGGAAGCGCCAGCGTCACCGCGCCGGTCTCCGCCGGGTCGGTCAGTACACGCATCGCCTGCAGGAGGGCGGCTGGCAGCTGCTCCGGCCGCCAGATGCGGTCGAAGTATCGTGACACCGGGCGCAGGCAGTCGTTGACCGAGACATCCAGCGTCCGCGGATCCTCTAGTTCCTGGAGCACGGGGTTTGCCACCCTGGTGGCGAAAACGTCGCCCGGAAGCAGCAGGACCGGAAGCCTGTTTATGGTGGCCAGCGCAGCTCCGGTCACCATATTTGTCGCACCGGGGCCGATCGACGACGTGCAAGCGAATGTCTGCAGCCGGTTGGTCATCCGCGCATATCCGGCGGCTGCATGCACCATGGCCTGCTCGTTCCGCGCCTGGTAGTAGCGGAAGCTGTCGCCGGATTCGAGCAGCGCCTGGCTCAGGCCCGCTACGTTGCCATGGCCGAAGATCCCCCAGCACCCGGCAAAGAAAGGCTGCCTGACGTCGTCGCGCTCGCTGTACTGAACGGTGAGGAAGCGGACTAGTGCCTGGCCGACAGTCAGTCGCATGACTGCTCCTTGGGCGAGGTCATCGGCTGTCGCCGATCTGCTGGTGCGTTGGCGAACCCGATCACTGTGGTCAGATGCCAATCTGGCAGGACATCATAAGTGAAGCCAGCAGGCGGTTCAGCGCGCGGCAACGGGAGAGAGCGACGTCAATGTCAGATTCCTTCATGCCACGCATTGGCGTTGTGCTCGAGGCTTTCCTGGACAGGCCGCTGGCGGACGTCCTGTCCTGGCTGCAACGCGATGTCCCTGATGTCACCGATATCGAAGTGGGCGCCGGAGGCTATGCCCCGCACCCGCACTGCGACGTCGCCGAGCTGCTGGCAAGCCAGCGGAGCCGGACCGGATGGCTGGACCAGGTCGCGGCCACGGCCTCCGTGTCGGGGCGCTGAACGCCTGGGGTAATCCGCTGCATCCCGACGAGCAGATAGCCCGGCAACACGACACTGACCTGCGCAATGCCATCCGACTGGCCACGCTGCTCGGCGTCGACCGGGTGGTCGCGATGGCTGGCTGCCCGGCGGCGGCTCCGGGGGACCACGTGCCGCATTTCGGGGCGGGTGGCTGGCTGCCCTACCTGGAGGACGTGTACGAGCGTCAGTGGGAGCAAGCGATCGGGCCATACTGGGCCGATCTCGCCGCTTTCGCCGCGTCGCAGAACCCCGATCTGCTGGTCTGTCTCGAACTGCACCCGGGGACGTCCGCCTTCAACGTCGAGACGTTCGAGCGCGTGGCCGGACTCGGACAATCTCTGGCGGCCAACCTCGATCCCAGCCACTTCTTCTGGATGGGCATGGATGGTCACAAGGTGGCCGAGCACCTCGGCGGGCTGGTCGGTCATTCACACGGCAAGGACACGGTCTTCCACACTGAGAGCCTGGCCCTCAACGGCCTTCTCGATCGTCGCTGGCCGAAGCCAGCCGAGCAGATGCCGTGGAACTTCGCAGTGCTCGGCCGCGGCCACGACCTGGGCTGGTGGACCGGCCTGATGCGCTCACTTGCTTCGTCCCGCGTACAGGTCGTCTCCATCGAGCACGAGGACCCGTTCGTTCCGCCGGAGGCCGGGATACCGGAAGCTGCGCGGCTACTGAAGACTTCAATCGAGGCCGCGCAAGTGGCGGCAGCATGACGGCCGCCAGGCCGGATTCAGTCAAGGCAGGGGGAGAGAACAGATGACCAAACGGCTCCGGATCGGCGTGATCGGAACCGGGATCATCGCCCGGGTCATGCATTTGCACTATCTCGATGAGCTCGCCGAGTCCTTCGAAGTCGCCGCAGTGTGCGACATCGTGCCCGAGAACGCCAAGGCATGTGCGGAGCGTTACGGCATCGCCGCTACCTACACAGACTGGCGCGAGCTGATCCAGGAGCCAATGGACGCGATCCTGGTGCTTACCTCCGGCAGTCATGCCCCGATCGCGGTGGAGGCTGCTAAGGCCGGCCTGCACGTGCTGGTCGAGAAGCCGATGTGCTTCTCGGTGGCCGAAGGGCAGGCGATGGTGGCGGCTGCGGAAGAGGCAGGCGTGACGCTTATGGTCGCCTACCCCAAGCGCTATGACCCCGCGTACGTCAGGTTCCGTGATGCGGTCAGCGAGCTAACCACGCCACGCCTAGTGCGGGTGACGACGTTCGAGTCGCCCTTCCTGCCCTACATCGAGCACTACGCGCTGCCGAGGCCGGCTCCGGTGCGCGGCGACGTCCTGGCGGTACTGAAGGCTGAGACGGAGGCCAGCATCCGCTCGGCTATCGGCGAGGCGACGGACTTCGAGTGGCAGGTCTACCGCACGGTTCTGCTCGACACGCTCGTCCATGAGCTCAACTCGGTGCGGGGCCTGCTGGGCGAGCCCGACCGGCTCGACTACGTCGACCTGCAGGAGCACAGCCTGACAGCCATGCTGCGCTTCGGCGAGCTGCCGGTGGCCATTCACTGGCTCGATCTTCCCGGCATCACTCGCTACGGGATGGAATTCGCCGCGTACGCGGCGGACCGGAGGGTGACCTTGTTGTTCCCATCGCCGTTCCTGCGCAGCGAGCCTGCGACCATCACAACGGAGGGGGGCGACCCCGGCACCACCCGCACGTGGCGCACGGAGGAGATCGTCTCCTACGAAAGCGCCTTCAAGGCCGAGCTTGCCGCATTCCACCACTGCGTGGTCACTGGCGAGAAGCCGCTGACGAGCGGCATTGACGGGCTGCGTGACATCGCGCTGTGCCAGTCGATCATCGAGAGCCACCGCAGAGGCGGACCCGTAGCCGCGCCGTCAAGCATCGGCTGAGCTGCCCGCGCTGCAAAACAAGAGGGAGAAATCACGATGGGATCAGCTGGGCAGCATGGCGGCATTGCGGTCGCCAATGCCCCGGTCAGCTACGGCGCATTCGAGATAACCGTGGGTCACGACCCGAACGTGCCCGACGGGCTTAGCGTGCTCGACCAGGTAGCTGCGGCTGGATATGCCGGCATCGACCTGGGCCCAGTGGGCTACCTGGGTAGCGGCGCGCAGCTCGGCGAGCTGCTTGCGGAGCGCGGACTCGGCCTGGCGGGCGCCTATCTCGAGCTTCCTTACGCCGACCGGGACGCACTAGAGCAGGTCCTGCCTGACCTGGACGCCTTGCTCGACACCTTCGATGCCGTCAGGCCGTACCTGACCGGTCCGGCGCCCCGGCCGACTCTCGCCGACAACGGCAGTAAGGCACGCCGCGAGCAGCCTGGACGCGCCGTCTCGGATCGGTCCGCGGGACTCAGCGCTGACGAGTGGCGGCAGTTCGGCGAGGGCCTGGCCAGGGTCGTCGCGCACTGCCGTGACCGGGGATATGAGCCGACCTTCCACCCGGAGACCGGGACATACGTCGAGGCGCCGTGGGAGATCGAGCGGGTTCTCGACGTGTCCGATATCGGGCTATGCCTCGAGACCGGGCACATGATGCTGGGCGGCGGCGACCCGGCCGCGATGCTGCGAGCCTGGGTGGAGCGGATCAACCACGTTCACCTCAAGGACGCAGTGCTCACGGTCATGAAGGGGATCGTCGATGACGGAGCGGCGGTGACCGAGATCTGGTCAAGGGAGGCGTTCTGCGCACTGGGCAACGGCGACCTGGACGTCGAGGGAATCCTGGACGGCTTGCGGACGGTCGGCTTCCAGGGCTGGCTGGTCGTCGAGCAGGACATCCTGCCCCGGACTGCCGAGCGTTTCGCGCGGGCCGCCGAAGATCAGCGTTACAACCGTGCTTACCTGTCAGAGCGGGGCCTGTGACGTGGCAGCCACTTTCCGCCTGGGACTCGTCGGCGCGGGTCGCATGGGCCGCACCCACATCCGCGCGCTTGCGGACTCTAGTGCGGTCGCGATCGCCGCGATCGCCGAGCCCTCACCGAAGTCACGGAGCTCGCTGGCCGACGACGGCGTGTCTGTGCACCCGAGCCTGGCTGAGATGCTCGCGAGCACGTCGCTGGATGGGGTGCTCATCGCCGCGCCGAGCGATCAGCATCTTTCGATCATCGAGGAAATCGCTGTGTCCGGACTCCCTATCTTGTGCGAGAAGCCATGCGGGCTGACTTCCCGGCAGGCTCTGAAGGCAGCCGAGATCGCCGCCGCAGCGGGCGTCCGGCTGCAGGTCGCATACTGGCGCAGGTATGTTCCGGCGCTGATGGCCCTACGGGACCGGATGCGGGCCGGCGAACTCGGCGTTCTGAATCTGGTGGCCTGCTATCAGTGGGATGAGCGGCCGCCGTCATCACAGTTCCGCGCGCATAGCGGAGGCATCGCGATCGACATGGGGGTCCACGAGTTCGATCAGCTCCGCTGGCTCACCGGTCAGGACATAGGCGCGCTCAGTACGGTCGCCTCGCCGCTCACCTCGGATGCTGACGTCACTGGCGACGTCGACAGCGCGCAGGTCCTGGCAGCGCTGTCCGGGGGCGCCGCCGGGTTCGTCTCGCTCGGTCGTTACCATCCGCCAGGTGACATGGCCAGGGCGGAGGTCTTCGGCACCGGCGGATTCGAGCGTTGCGATTTCCTTGATCCGGCCGATGGCGAGCGCGCGCAACTGGAAGCGCTTCGCCTGCAAGCCGAGGAGTTCGGCAGATATGCCCACGGAGCCGAATGCAGCGGGGCGACCGCGGACGACGCGGTAGCTGCGCTGATGGCAGCAGAGCAGGTAACCGCGGCCATTCCTGCCGTCAGCGGGCCAGGCATCCCCGCATGAGCGGCGGTGCCGAACTTCGCGTCGGGGTCGTCGGCTACGGCGCGATGGGCAGGGCACACTGCTACGGCTACCGGATTGCCCCGATGATGCGCCGCCTTCCGGTCACGCCGGAGGTCACGGTGATCTCCGGGCGCAACGAGGCTGCCGTCGCCGCCGCAGCCGCTGCCCTTGGCGTCGGAGCCTACGTCACTGACTGGCGACGTTTGATCGAGCGCGACGACGTCGATGTGGTGGACATCTGCACGCCACCGGGAACGCACGCGGAGATTGCGGAGGCTGCTGCGGCGGCTGGCAAGGCAGTTTTCTGCGAGAAGCCACTGGCGACTTCCTATGCCGATGCCAGGCGCGCACTTGCCGCAGTGGACGCAGCCGGCGTGCACAACGCCGTCGGCTTCAATTACCGGCGGCTGCCCGCGGTGGCGCTGATGCACCGGATGATCGCGGAGGGCGCGGTCGGAGAGGTCCGGCTGTGGCGCGCGGTCTGGCTGTCTGACGAGTTCACCGATCCGGCGACGCCGTATGACTGGCGTTTCGACCGCGCGATGGGCGGAACGACGATCGCCGACCTCGGCTGTCACCTCATCGACCTCGCGCTGTGGATGGTCGGGCCGGTCAGCCAGGTGTGCGCTCAGTCGCAGACCTTCATTCGCCGCAGGCCGCTGCCCGAAGGGGGCAGCGAGCGCGTCACTGTCGATGATGCCTCGGCGGCGTTGCTCAGTTTCGAGTCGGGCGCACGCGGCACCGTGGAGATGGCGCGGTCGGCAGTGCGGCGACCGTGCGACTTCACGGTCGAAGTCAACGGCAGTTCCGGCACCCTGACCTTCAACTACGCGCGCCTCAATGAGCTGTGGTACGGCAGCGCTGACGACGACCCGTCGCTATACGGGCTGCGCCGCATCAGGGCCGAGCACCCCAGTCACCCCTACGCCGCTGACTGGTGGCCCATCGGCCAGGGCGTGGGATACGGTTCCAGCTTTGCCAACCAGGTAGCTGACTTGCTGGACGGCTGGCCTGACGCGCCGTGGACGCCCGGCTTCCTTGAGGCGACCAGTGTGCAAGCGGTCTGCGAGGCAATGGAGATGTCGGCGGCCGCGAGCAGGTGGGTACCGATCAGCGAAGTCGGCCGTTCCTTACCGGCGCACCTCGCCGACGGAACTACGACCGCCGGTACCGTTCGGGATGATGGGCTTTATCCGCTTTTATGGCAGGGGCGGGGTAGCTGAACTTGGGCCTGTAGCGGGCGTGGCCAGATGGTGTGGCAAGACTGGCGGATCATGTTCCGTCGAAGCGGAATTCGCTTAGCCAGGTGCCGTCTGATTGCACGACCGACCAGTACTTCTCTGCAATCTGGTCCGGGCTGAACGGTGTGCCCGGTTGGATCTGCCCGGCGATGGTGATGCTGGCGACGCGTATGCCATCGCCCGCCAGGTCGGCACCGAGCATGGTCGCCGCCGACCGCAACGCGGCCTTGCCGAGCGAGACGGTGCCCCAGGTCGGGCCCGGGTGGTCAGCCCAGCCGCCGCCGGTGAACAGGATGGTCCCGCCTCCGGCGGCCCGCATGGCCGGGGCAGCGACCTGCGTGGCCACGATGGCGCCGACGACATCGACGTTGTAGGCCTGGTGCAGGTGGGCGACGTCGCTGCTCAGCAGCGAGTCCGGCGTCAGCATCGATGCGTTGTAGACCAGGACCCCCGGCGCGCCGGTGCCCGCATACAGCGAGGTAAGAGTGGCCCGCAGGCCCTCAGGATCGCTGGCATCCGCGGCCACGGTGTCGACGGCTGCGCCGGTGTGGGCTAGGTCGCTGGCCAGTTTGGCCAGCCCGTCCGTTCGCCGGGCGAGGAGCGTGAGGTCGTAGCCGCCTTGTGCGAACCGGCGCGCGATAGCACCGCCCAGGCCGGGGCCGGCTCCGATCACCAGCAGGTGGCGTGGATCGACGGCGGGGCCATCGGGCCGAGCGGAGTTTCTCATTGTCGTCCTCCTTTCTTGAGTGTGCGGTAAGGGTCCCTAAGGTCCCCGACTTGGCAGTTCACGTGAATACCCTCATACGTCCGTCAGCCACCTCCTTCGCGGACACCAAGATTCTGCGCCAGCGACCTCACCCGGGAAGAACGGGGTCGGCATTGGCTTGTGCAGTTGTCACTTCGGGGTGTGACGGGAGCGCCTCCCGGGCGCAGTGGCCCCGGGCGGAGCAGGGCGCTGGCGGTGGCTGCGCCGGCGGCGAAGATGCCGGCGGTCCACCAGAAGGCGGTGTCGTACCCGTGCGCCAGCGCCAGCCCCGTGAGGGCCGGGCGGCCGATGAGCCGGGCCGCGGCGAAGTGCGCGGTGAGGTAGGCGGTGACGGCGGCGGCAAAAATGGTGTTCAGTAGCGACGTACCGACCGAGGCGCCGAGTTGCTGGCCGACGGTGACGGTGGCGGAGGCGACGCCCGCCTCCTGGGGGGCCACGCCGAAGGTGCCGGTATTGATCACCGGCGCGATCACCATGCCTAGGCCGATTCCGGCCAGGATGATCGGGCCGAGCACACCTGCGGCATAGGCGGTGTGCGGGCCCAGCTGGGCCAGCCACGCCGCCCCGCCCGCGGCGGCCAGCATCCCGAGAGCGACCAGCGGCCTGGGCCCCACCCTGGGCATCAGCACGATCGTGGACAGATTGGACGCGACGATGAGGCCGGCGCTGATCGGCAGGAACGCCACGCCGGTCACCAGCGGCGAATACCCGAGCGTCTGCTGCAGGTAGTAGGTCAGGAACAAGAAGATCCCGAACAACCCGGCCGAGGCGATGAGCATCGACAGGTAGGCTCCGCCCCGGTTGCGGTCCAGCACCACCCGGGGCGGCAGCAGCGGGTGGGCCGCCCGGCTCATCCACAACGCGAAGGCCGCCAGCAGCGCCAGGCCGGCGGCGAGGAACCCCCAGGTGGACGGCGCGTGCCAGCCATGCGTGGCCGCGTTCGAGAAGCCGTAGACCAGGCAGAACACGGCGCCGGAGACCAGCAGCACGCCCGGGATGTCCAGCCTGGGCTTAACCGGGGACCGCTGGCGCTTCAGCAGCAGCGCTCCCCCCGCAAAGGCCACCCCGGCGAAGACCAGGTTCACATACAGCGTCCACCGCCAGGTCAGGTACTCGGTCAGCGCGCCGCCGAGCAGCAGGCCCACCGCGCCGCCGGCCCCTGCGATCGCCCCGTAGACGGCGAACGCCCTGCCGCGGTCCTTCGGCGCGCTGAACGTGGTGGTCAGCAGCGACAGCGCCGACGGCACCAGCAACGCCGCGAACGCGCCCTGGCAGGCCCGCGCGGTCACCAGCATCGCGAAGTTGACCGAGGCACCGCCGACCGCCGAGACGCCGGCGAAGCCGATCAGGCCAATGAGGAACGTGACCTTGCGGCCCAGCAGGTCGGCCAGCCGGCCGCCGGGCAGCAGCAGGCTGCCGAACGCCAGGCTGTAGGCGGTGACCACCCACTGCCGGTCCACGGTGGTGAAGTGCAGCGCCCGCTGCGCGGACGGCAGCGCGACGTTCATCACCGTCAGATCCAGCACCACCATCAGCTGTGCCACGCCGATCACGCCCAGGATGAGCCACCGCCGCCGGTCCCAGGCGCTGCTGACGAAGGTGACGTCAGACATGGGACTCACCACTTCTTTCTCTGTCGTTACCGCATACGCACGGAAGTTTGGTAGGCTAGCGGTGTGATTACTGCACTCATAGTGCAGCGGATTTGGGGGAACGTCAAGGCTCAGGGCGGGTCACGATGAACTCCCCACCCGACTCAACGAGCCCGTCCGATGCGACGACCCAGCCGCCTGGCCCAACGAGCCAGCCGCCGAAGCGGTACGCGTCGCGGGTGCGCGACGAGCAGGCCCGCCGCACCCGGCGGGCGATCGTCAGCGCGGCTCATGACCTCTTCTTGGCCCAGGGTTATGCGGCCACGACGATCGACGGGATCGCGGAGGCAGCGCAGGTGAGCCGGCGTACCGTGTTCAACTCGGTGGGCGGCAAGGTGGCCCTGCTCAAGCTGGCCTGGGATTGGGCCATCGTCGGCGACGACGAGCCGATAGCCCTGGCCGACCGTCCGGCGATCAAGGCGATCCTGGCCGAGTCCGATCCGCGGAAGGCACTCATGCTCTGGGTGCAGACCGTGACCGACGTCGCCGCCCGCACCACGCCGCTCGGCGAAGTTCTCATCGCCGCAGCCGATATCGACCCGGCGGCCGCACAGCTGCTCGCCGAGGCGAGCCGCAACCGGATGCTGGGCGCTACCGTGTTCATCCGGTATCTCGCGTCCCTGGACGGACTGGCCATCGGCATGACCGAGCAACGTGCCGCGGAACTCTGCTGGGCGCTCACGGACGGCCACCTCTACAGGCTGCTGGTCGCTCAGCGCAGCTGGAGCACCGCCGACTTCAACCGATGGCTATCCGACAGTCTCGCCGCGGCACTGCTGCGTACCTGAACGGGCCCCAACCCAGCGCGATATTCCCAGGCATAACGAGGTGATCGGAGCGTTAACCGCGGCAACGAGGTCGCCAGCGCCCCGCCGCCTTAGGCGTCGGGTTCGTGATTTCCGTCTGCGTTGTCAAGCTCAGGCTCAATCCCACCTTCCCTGTGTCGCTCTTGCATGCGAATCACTTCCCGCATCAATTCAGCAGCGCGGGCGTCGTCCAGCACGTCAGACTCCCCCCTCGTTTCGTCCTCGGAGCTGTCTGGCGCAGATGCTTGCTCGCTCATCGTCCGATCCTCCTCAAAGCTGGGACTCCTGGCACCGCACGAGGCCACAACAATTGTCCAGCCGAACTCGTCAGCGCGCATTCACCCAAGAGAACCGACCAAGGATCTCGAGATGAGGAGCCACGCGATGGCCGCACGTTCCAGTATCGATGTGTCGGGGTGGCTGCACGAGCAGCTGGCCCAGGCGAGCCCGGATCTGCTCCGGGAGATGGTGAAGACCTTCGCTGAGGCGCTGATGAGCGCGGAGGCGGATGCGGTCTGCGGTGCCGGGTATGGCGAGCGCAGCAGCGAGCGGGCGAATACCCGCAATGGTTACCGGCGGCGGGAGTGGGATACCCGGGCCGGCAGCATCGATCTGTCGATCCCGAAGCTGCGGCAGGGCAGCTACTTCCCGGGCTGGCTGCTGGAACGCCGCCGCCGCGCGGAAGCTGCTCTGGTCACGGTGGTCGCCACCTCGTACCTGCTGGGAGTCTCGACCCGGCGGATGGAGAAGCTGGTCGGCGCGCTGGGTATCGACCGGCTGTCCAAGTCTCAGGTCAGCGAGATGGCTAAGGACCTGGATCAGCAGGTGGAGGTGTTCCGGACCCGCCCGCTGGACGCAGGCCCGTACACGTTCGTCGCCGCGGACGCGCTGGTGCTGAAGGTCCGCGAGGCCTGCCGCACGGTGAACGTGCACGCCTTGCTGGCCACCGGCGTGAACGCCGAGGGCTACCGGGAGATCCTGGGCCTGCAGGTCACCTCGGCCGAGGACGGCGCCGGGCTGGCTGGGCTTCTTCCGCGACCTGACCGCTCGCGGCCTGTCCGGCGTGGCGCTGGTCACCTCCGATGCGCACCGTGGCCTGACCGAGGCGATCGGCGCCACGCTGCCGGGCGCCAGCTGGCAGCGATGCCGCACGCATTACGCGGCGAACCTGATGGCCGTCACGCCCAAGAGTGCCCTGGGGCTCGGTCCGGGCGCTGCTGCACTCGGTCTATGACCAGCCCGACGCCGCGTCCGTCCACGCCCAGTTCAGCCGGATCCTCGACGCCCTGGCCGAGAAGCTGCCCGCCGTCGCCGCGCACCTCGACGGAGCCCGCGCCGACGTACTGGCCTTCACCAGCTTCCCCCTGGCGATCTGGCGGCAGATCTGGTCCAACAACCCCCAGGAACGGCTTAACCGCGAGATCCGCCGGCGCACCGACGTCGTCGGCATCTTCCCCGACCGCACCGCGCTCATCCGCCTCGTCGGGGCGGTCCTGGCCGAGCAGCACGACGAGTGGACCGAAATGCGCCGCTACATCTCACAGATCCAATGCCGTTGACCGGCCGCCCGCAGTGGCATGTGCGGGCATTCAGGCCCAGCGCTGGCGATGCATAAACTTACGACCTGCTTGCTGCTACCTGGCTGTCGCCGGGGTCGGCCCCTGAAGCTCGATCCTCAGGTCGTCCGGGCATGGTCGATCAGCACGTGACTGATCTGGCGGTGGGTGTTCACGGCGACGAGCCGGTTGGTGGCTGCGTAAGACGTATAGGCGTTCAGCCCCGTGGCCAGCGCCCAGCCCTGGGCCCTGGTCCAGGTGGCGTCGTCCACTTGAAGGGCTGCCCGGAAGACCGGCCGGGTCTCCGGGGAAAGGAGATTCCACGCGATCACCAGGTCGCAGGCGGGGTCGCCGGCACCAAGGCCGGCGAAGTCGATGACGGCGCTCAGATGTCCGCCGCTGACCAGCAGGTTGCCGAGGTGAAGATCGCCATGGAACCAGACTGGGGCGCGGCCCCACGCTGGCGCCCGGAGCGCCGCGTCCCATACCGCGGTCATCGCTGGTGCGTCAAAGGTGTCTTGCACTGCCGCTATTGCAGCCCGCGTCGCATGGTCGCGTTTAGCCAGTGGTACGCCGGTGACCTCGTCGTGGGGATTCGGGGCGTCAGATTCCACCGGTAGCGCATGTTGAAGCGCTGTCAAGAACTCCGCCAACTCGCTAGCGGTCCGGCGCGGGTCGGCGAGGCCGTTCACCGTGGCCGTTTCACCGGGCAGCCATCTCGACACTGACCAATCCCACGGATACCCGAAGGCAGGTTTGCCTACGCCGAGCGGGACCGGGATTGGCAGCGGCAGGCGGCGTGCCAGGCGAGGCAGCCAATAGTGCTCCTTCGCTGCCTGACCGGCGGCCCACTCGCCGCGCGGAAGCCGGACGCTCATGTTCTCGCCGAGCCGGTAGATCACATTGTCTGACCCAGCGGGATGCAGCCGCCTCAGCGGCAGGTCGGCCCACTCCGGGAACTGTGACGCAAGGAGCCGCCTGACAAGACCAGGGTAGATGCTGTGCCGGTCCGCCCCGACTTCCTCAGCCGACACGATCGACTTCGCTCATGCTCTTCTTCCTCCGTCGGGACCAGCAATGCACCCCACCATCCCAGGGAAGGAGTGTCAACGCAGTTTTCCCCTTGTTCGCGTGACTGGTTCAAGTGCTGCGCAGCGGCCTCGCCGTGCGGCGGCTACCTTCTGCTAGGCATCGACCTACCGAACTTGGACGTAACTGCGGTAGGCGGCGGCGATGAGGTCAGCGCACGCGTCAAGTGGCATCGCGGTGCTGTCGATCTGCAGCTGGTACAGCTCCGGGTCATCGATGCTGACGCAGTATAGGCGGCGGACGTACTGCGCGCGGGCGCGGTCGACGTGGGGCAGGCGCTGACGGGCGGTGAGCATGTCCACGTTCTCGATCCGGGCCGCCTGCGCGATGCGCGCCTCGGGCGGGCCGAACAGCCGCACCCGCAGCACACCCGGTTCGTTGCTGAAAGCAGCCCCGCCCGCCCGGCCGAGGATGACCGCGCCCGACGCGAGAGCCTGGCGCATGATCGCCTCGGCCTGCTCGCGAAAGAAGGCCGCTTCATTCGGTGGCGGGGTGACGTCGTGTGGCGTCCCATCAGTGCCGGCGCCAAGGACCCCGCCAGCCAGCGGGGACAGCATGCTAAAGAAGCGGTCGACAAGCGGGCGGCGGATCATCGCGCCTTCGGCTTCTTGGACAGACACCTGCAGTTGCGCGGCGACGTGGGAGCTAATCGCCCGGTCGATCAGCGGGACGCCGAGCTGGCGAGCGACCTCGGGTGCGATGATGCTACCGCCCGCGCCGTACCCCGCCGAGATGGTCACACCGGGCATCTAATGCGTCCCTTCGGCAGCGGCCGTAACCGCATCATCGCCGGCCGCGGCGGAAGGCTCAACCGTGGGCCGCGTCTGGGTGTTGCTCGTGCGCAGCCGCACCTGATTGATGAACAACGCAGCGATGACGCTGAGGATCGACACCGGCACGGCGACAAGGAACAGCCGGTCAATTGCATGCGAGTACGCCTGGATGATGCCCTCGTGGATCGCCGGATGCGTCCGCTTCAGCGCGTCCAACTGGGCCGGGCTCCCGATGAGCGTTCCTACCTTGTTCCCGCCCACGGCCAGCGCGGACGGCGGCAGGTAGCGCGGAAGCTCGGCGATGATCCCCGCGGTCAGGACCGCGCCCAGAGCGGACGCCCCGATGGCACCGCCCATGGACCGGAAGAAGGTAACCGACGACGTCGCGACGCCTAGCTCCTTCATCGGCACGGCGTTCTGCACGACGAGCGTCAGCACCTGCATGAACAAGCCCAGCCCGATGCCGAAAATCAGGATGTCCAGGCTCACTATCCCCAGCGAGGTGTGCGCGCCGAGACGCGATAGCAGCGCCAGCCCGATAGTGACGATTATCGTCCCGGCCAGAGGGAACCACCGGTACCTTCCCGTGCGCGAGATATAGATGCCCGAGCTGATGCTCATGGCCAGCAGGCCAACCAGCAAGGGCAGCAGCAGCAGGCCCGACTCGGTGGCCGACACCCCGTGCACGATCTGCAGGTACTGCGGCAGGAACGCCAGCGCGCCGAACATAGCGACGCCGCTGACGAAGGAGATGATGTTGGACACCGTGAAGATCCGCAGCCGGAACAGCCCAAGCGGCAGGATCGGCTCGGGCGCCACCGCCTCCCGGAGCGCGAAGCCAGCCAGGACCAGCGCTCCGAGCACGAAAAGCCCGATGATCTGCCACGATGCCCACGGGTAGGTACTACCGCCTAGCTGCGTCGCGAGCAGGATGCACGACACCCCGGCAACCAGCAGGATCGCACCCCACCAGTCGATATTCACTTCCCGCCTGCGCACGGGCAGCCGTAGCACGCGATTGGTCACGATCAGCGCGGCAATGCCCAGCGGCAAGTTTACGTAGAAGATGTAGCGCCAGGTGAGGTGGTCGACGGCGAACCCGCCTGCCAGAGGTCCGACGACGCTGGAGACGCCGAACACGGCGCCGAAATATCCCTGGTAACGGCCGCGCTCTCGCGGCGGGATCACATCGCCGATGATCGCGAATGCGAGCGACAGCAGGCCACCGCCGCCGATTCCCTGCAAACCACGGAATGCGATCAGCTCGAAGATATTCCTGGAGAGCCCGCAGAGCGCGCTGGCTACCAGGAACAGCACGATGGCAAGCTGGAAGAGACGCTTGCGCCCGTACAGGTCACCCGCCTTTCCCCAGATCGGCGTCGAGGCTGTGCTGGCCAGCAGGTACGCGGTGATGACCCAGGACAGCAGGTTGCTGTGGCGGAAGTCCCCAACTATGGTCGGCAGCGCGGTCGACACGATCGTCTGGTCGAGCGCGGCCAGGAACATCCCCATCATCAGCCCGGACATGATCACCAAGATCTGCCGGTGGGTGAAGCCCTCGCTCGCCGGCGGGCTAGCGGTCGCCGTGTCCGGGGCCCTCATGAGTGCCTGCTGTCCTTGGGTGTCCCGTCCACCAGCAAGACTTTACCCGTCCGTGGTGCCGGCAGCCGCGGCCAACGCAGCACCGTGATCGTGTATAGGGAGGCTGAGGGGGTAGCAGGAAAGGGACAGGGCCGCTGCCTGATTCCGGGGGAGGCATGGCATGACATACATGGGACAGCCTTACTACCCGAAGTGGCTGGACAACCTGGCCGACGACGTCACCTTGGAGGGCGCGGCGATGGAAGGCACCGCGCAGGGCGCGGAGACTGTCCGCTCGATCGTGGTCACCGCCCGCACTTTCTATGACGACCAAGTGTTCAGCTTCGCCAGCGACTACGGCGACAACGGCTTCCTCGAGGAGTACAGCTGTCGGATACACGGCCGGCCTACCCGCGTTATCGTCTCGGTTCACCGCAACGCCGCCGGGAAGGCTCAGGCCCTTGCGGTGCTCCACCGGCCGCGCAGCTCGGTGCTTCTCTTCTCGCGCTTGATGGGCGAGAAGTTTGCTGGCACCCCCGTCGCCGAGTACTTCCTCACCAGCGAGTCCTGAATCAGAAATACACACGACAATCAGCGTGGCCGCCCGGACCCGGCGGCTCGGAGCGGCCCGGTTCGAGCAGGCGGTGCGCATTGAGGTCTGTCGCCGCGGCGGGCAGAAGACCTGCCTGCGTATCGGGTCGGCTCGCGAAGACAGAAAAGCCGGCGAAAGACCCAGCAGCTGGCAGCCTGACGATCCCGCCGGAACGCGCAAAGCTGGCAGGGCGAGCCCTCCGCGGCGTTGATACACCACAGGTGATCTCGACGCACATCATGGGCAGCCCCGTCCGTCGTCTCATCAACCCGATCACGCGCTGCGGGACAACCCCATAACCGCTATGCAGGGACAGACGACGGACGAGGCACCGGCCAAAAGCTTGACGCAGAACGACTCACGCTGATGTGCGGACGACGGGTCAGGGGCTTCGCGATCGATCTGATCCCAGAGCTCGTCCGCACTAGGCGCGCTCATGAGGAAGTGGAGCGCAGTCGCCCCGAAACCGTCGCGCTGTCGGATCGCTTACAACCGGCGTACCAGAGAGTCCTTGAAAGAGATCCGGGAGGCGGTGTCGGATCGGGGCAGAGGTGTTCGTAGCAGGGGTGAGCGGCCGCCCAGGAGGGCGCCCCAGAAGCACAGGAGATGATCCGAGATGCAGTACCTGGTTTCCGTGATCGACGACACGGCCGGCCTCGCCACCCCGGACGAGATGGCTGCGATTGACGTGTTCAACGACCGGCTCATGGCGGAGGGTCACTGGGTTTTCGCCGGTGGCCTCGCGGCGCCCAGCTCGGCCACCGTCATCGACAACCGAGGCGAGGAGGCGCTGTTCACCGACGGGCCCTTCCTGGAGTCGAAGGAGTATCTCGCCGGCTTCTGGATCATGGAGGCCGCCGACCTCGACGTGGCGCTCAAGCTCGCCGCCGAGGGGTCGAAGGCCTGCAACCGGAAGATCGAGGTGCGGCCGTTCCTGTGAGCTTGGCCGGCGTCCGGGAGGCGATCACCCAGGCACACCACGAGGAGTGGGCTCGGGTGGTCGCCTCCCTGACCAGGCGTTTCGGTGACCTCGACATCGCCGAGGAGGCGGCGGCCGAGGCGTTCGCGACCGCCGTCGGGCGGTGGCCGGCCGACGGCGTACCCCCCAGCCCCGGCGCCTGGCTGACCACCACCGCCAACCGCAAGGCCATCGACCGGATCCGGCGCGAGAACAAGCGCGGCGACAAGCAGAAGGAGGCTCAGCTGTTGTACGACGACGACGACCGCGGGAGCCTCTCGGCGCCATCGACGACGAGCGGCTCCGGCTGATCTTCACCTGCTGTCACCCGGCGCTCGCGATGGAGACCCGCGTGCCGCTGACCCTGCGCATGGTCGGCGGTCTGACCGTGCCCGAGATTGCCCGTGCCTTGCTGGTGCAGGAGACCACCGTGGGGCGGCGGATCACCCGCGCGAAGGCCAAGATCAGGGAGGCTCGCATCCCTTACCGGGTGCCGTCCGCGAAGGATCTCCCTGGACGCGTCTCCGGCGTACTCGCCGTTCTCTTCCTCGTCTTCAACGAGGGCTACCTGGCGACCGGGCCCGACACCGATCCCGTACGTCACGACCTGATCGCCGAGGCGATTCGGCTCACTCGCCTGATCCGTGCCCTCCTGCCGGAGGATGGTGAGGTCGCCGGGCTGCTGGCGCTGATGCTCCTCACTGAGGCACGCCGCACCGCCCGGGTTTCGGCGGGCGGCGAACTGGTCACGCTCGTCGAGCAGGACCGTGGGACCTGGGACGCGGCGCTGATCGCCGAGGGTCATCGGCTGGTGCGCGAGCGCCTGACCGCCGGGGTGGCTCCGGGTCGCTACCAGATCCTCGCGGCGATCAGCGCCGTGCACACCTCCGCCCGCGACGTACGTGACACCGACTGGTCACAGGTCGTCGCCCTCTACGACCAGCTCGTCCGCCTCGACCCCTCGCCGATCATCGCCCTCAACCGGGCCATCGCGGTCGCCGAGCTTGACGGCCCGGAAGTGGCACTGGCGGCCGTCGACCGTCTTGAGGGCAAGCTGGCCGGCTATCACGCCTACCATGCGGCCCGCGCCGAGTTGCTGCGCCGGCTGGGCCGCAGTCACAAGTCGCGCGCGGCCTACGGCAAGGCCATCGACCTGGCGGGCAACACCGCCGAGATCGCCTACCTGACACGCCGCCGCGACCAGCTGGGGTAGTGCCCGCGAATCCGGATCGAAACCCGTGCAAAGCGGCGGCCGGCCTCGATGGAGTACGCGGCGCGGGCCAGAGGCAGGTGAGGCATCGGGATTCGGGGCCAGGTACACGGACAGGCATCCGCAGTCGTAATGGCCCACATCGGAGGCACCCCTCGCCTGCTCGCCGGCCATGGCACCGGACTCACCTCGGCACGACCGAGCGTTGGCGTAGTCCGACGAGGCGTGCTGACGTTGTGGATCTTGGCTATGGCATTCCGCCTGACCCGCGGCCGAAGCATCGACTGACCAGGGTCAGCCGGCGGCAAGGTTGCGCTGATACCAGGTGCCTGACTTACCTCCGAGGTCGGCCGGGCCGGCTGGGCCAACAGCGACGAACCCGGCCTTGGCCAGTACCTTCTGCGACGCGGCATTCTCGCGGGAGGTGGCCGCCCTGAGCGTGCGAAGCCCGTGTCGCGCCGCGGCCAGCCTGGCACAGCTCCCGGACAGTCGCGGTCGCCACGCCGCGGCCGGCGACGTGCTGCGCGACGCGGTAACCGAGTTCCGCTGTGCCGTCCCCGGCGAAGACCAGGTTGAACCGGCCCAGGACCGAGCCGTCCTCGGCGACGAGGACGTAGAAGGCGCCGATGCCGGCCTCCTGCTCAGCCAGCAACGCGCTGTGCCGCTCGGTGAACTGGTCGAAGAACTCATCGCCCCGGTCGGAGATTGAGGCGGCAAAGTAGGCGCGGTTGGCCAGTTCGAATGCTAGGACCGCCGGGGCATGGTCGGCCCGCAGGCGCCGCAACTCGGGCACCGCCCGACTCTACGACGTGCGCGCCCGACTGTGCTCCGGGACGGCCATTCGGGGTCAGGCAATCGTGTGGACACGATCTTCAGCGATCCGGGAGCCACGGCCACTAGCTGGGACGACACCCGTAAGGAGCTGGAAGCAGCGGAGCTGTTCTGGATAGCAACCGTCCGCTCCGACGGGCGACCGCACATGACGCCGCTCGTTGCGGTCTGGCTCGACGACGCGCTGGCACTTCTGCGCCGGCGGTGCGGAGCAGAAGGCGGTCAACCTGCGCGGCAACCAGAACGTAATCCTGATGACAGGCTGCAACCAGTGGGATCGCGGGCTGGATGTGGTAGTCGAAGGTCAGGCGGTCCGGGTCACCGACCGCAGCACGCTCGAGCGGCTAGCTGAGGTCTGGGCGCGCAAGTGGGACGGCCGCTGGGAGTACGAGCCGGACGACGGCGGCTTCAAGGGCGATGAGAATGAGGGCGTCTTAGTGTTCTCGGTGCGGCTGGCAAAAGTCTTCGGGTTCGGCAAGGGCAGCCTCATCGGGTGAATCCGCCGCAGCAGGTGCCGCCGGTTGCGCGCGGCGTCGGCGCGCTCGGCGTGCGGTGCCCCTCAGGCCAACACCGGCTCATCCACGGGACTTACGCTACGGCCGGAATACTAACCGGGGTAAAGTCCGTTAAGCCCGGTACACGCCCCGACGCAGTGCAGGAGGAACTCCCATGACCCGGATTGGCATCATTCTCGGCAGCACCCGCCCCAACCGCAACGGCGAGCAGGTGGCCAGGTGGGTGTACGACATCGCCTCGCGCCGCAGCGACGCCGAGTTCGAGCTCATCGACCTGCGTGACTACCCGCTGCCGCACCTAGACGAGCCCCTGCCGCCTTCGATGGGCCAGTACCAGAACGAGCACACCCGGCAGTGGGCCGACAAGATCGCCTCGTTCGACGGGTTCGTCATCGTCACCCCCGAGTACAACCACTCCACCTCTGGGGTGCTGAAGAACGCCATCGACTACCTGTACGCCGAGTGGAACAACAAGGCAGTCGGCTTCGTCTCCTATGGCGGCGTCGGCGGCGCCCGGGCCGCCGAGCACCTGCGCCTGGTCGCCGGCGAGCTGCAGATGGCGGACGTGCGCCAGCAGGTCGCGCTGTCGCTGCTCACCGAGTTCGAGAACTTCAGCGTGTTCAAGCCCGGCGACTATAACCGAGCAGCGCTTGACACCCTCCTAGACCAGGTCATCGCCTGGAGCGCCGCGCTGGCACCGCTGCGCCAGCCAGCAGCGACCGCGGCATACTGACCGCCATCACCCAGCATCGCAGCCCATGCAACGCGCTGTTCACCCTGCGACAGCGCGTGCAGTGATCTGCCGGCACGGGAGGTAATTTCCGGATCCAGTCCCCGAACCCGTCAGCAGCATCTGAAAGCGTCAGCGACGCTGGCCAGAAAGGACCCGCGAAACGCCGCGCCGAGCCTGGCCATGCTGGCTCTAGCATCAAGGGCGTGCGCATCGCAGGAGCAGTTCTCGGGGTACTACTTGTCGGCGCCGTGTGGGTGAACGTAGCCATTACCCTCGTCATCCCCCGCGGCCGCATCGGGTTCATCAAGGTCGTCGACCGGTTCGTCGACCGGGTGTACACCGCGAGCGGTCGCTTCGTGAGGCGATGGGACCGGCGTGACGCTCTGCTGGCCAGCCAGCCTGTCGCCACGCTCGGCCTGCTGTTGTTCATCTGGCTGGCCGGCTTCCTGGTCGGCTACGGGCTGTTGCTGTGGCTGCCCGGAGGCAGCTTCCCTGACGCCCTTCGCGAGGCGGGCTCATCGCTGTTCACCCTCGGATTCGCCGCCAGGAGCGGCACGGAGCCGAGCGCCGCCGAGTTCCTCGCGGCTGCCTCCGGACTGATCATCGTTGCCCTGCAGATCGCCTACCTGCCCACCCTGTACGCGGCCTACAACCGCCGCGAAACGGTAGTTACGCTGCTCGGTCCCCGTGCCGGGAGCCCAGCGTGGGGGCCGGAGCTGCTGGCCAGGGCACAGATGGTGCACGGCGTCGAGCAGCTGACGGTCATCTACGACGACTGGGAGCGCTGGTCAGCCGACGTGGCCGAGTCCCATTCCAGCTACCCGTCGCTGCTGCGTTTCCGGTCACCCGAGCCGCACAGCTCATGGGTAGTCTCGCAGCTGGCCGTGCTCGACGCCGCCGCTCTCCACCTGGCGGCCTGCCCGGCGAGCGCGCCGTTCACGGCCCGGCTGTGCGTGCAGATGGGCTTCACCTGCCTGCGGAAGCTGACCCGCACGCTCCGGATCCCGGTCGACGAGGACCCGCGCCCCGACGGCCCGGTCCAGCTGAGCTGGGAGGAATTCCTGCAAGGCTGGGAACGGATCACGTCCGTCGGGTTCCCGGTCGAGCGGACAGCCGAGGAGGCCTGGCCGCATTTCCGGGGCTGGCGGATCAACTACGAGGCCGCCGCGTACAAGCTAGCGTCCGGCCTCGACGCGGTCCCCGCCCGCTGGTCAGGCCCGCGCCGCCACGCCTGGAGCCCGTACGAACCGCGGCAGCTGGCTAACCGCACCCCCGAGCACCCCGGCGGTCAGCCCGCCCCAACGCCAGACGCCCGGCCGGGATGAGTCCTGACAGCCGCCGCGGGAATGTGCGCGCTGCGGCTCAGAACACCTTGAGCGTCCTGGCCACCCGCAGTGCCTGCTCGTCACCCGATGCCTGAACACCGAGATGGGCCCAGCTGCCTCGCTGGGTGATCCAGCGGACAACGGCCGGAGCGTCGGAGCAGATAGTTGCCGCCGCCGGACCGGACCCGAATTTGATCACCCGCGCACCGATGCCGGTGACACGGATCTCTACCGTGCATTGATCGGCTGCGGACCGGTTTTGCTGCGGCAGCGCCGCCTCGATCCAGTCCAGAGCGGGCACGACGCGCAGTTCGTCAGACGGTGGCGGCAGGCCGGCTAGCGGGCCGCGCGGGGCAAACAAGTCGGCGCGAATGTGGGTGTAGTGGTCGAACGCGTAGGCGCATGGTATTACCTGCGTGGAGTAGGTACCGAAGTCCTCGCCAAGCGGCAGTTCGGCGTCGAGCGCCGCGAGGTCGGCAAGCTGGGCGATGCCTGTCTCGCTCACGTGCTCATAGTCAGCCAGCACGTCGTCCACCGACAGGCCGCGGCGGGCCTCGACGCCGATTTCCTGAGCACGCTCTGTCGGGACGCCATTAGTGTCTGGCAACCGTTTGCCGTCGACGACCAGCCAGAACAGATTGGCCAGATGCGTGATCAGGTCCTGCACGGTCCACCCAGGGCACCCCGACTCCGCCTGCCACTGCTGCGTGGTGAGGCCGCCGCAGATGCCGAGCAATGCCGCGCGGTCGGCTTCGACCGCCTCAATCGCCTGAAGCATTTCTGCCCTCCGTGAGATATCAGTACTCTTGAAGATAGTGTCACTATGTCACCGCGCGCGACTGTGCACAAGGCCCTGGGATGAGCTAGACAGTGGGGATGACCGACGGTTCGCAGCTCCCGCCTGCGGCTCACGCGCCCGCTTCACTGCGCGCAGAGCAGGTGGCGCAGACGAGGGCGGCGCTGGTGGCGGCCGGACGGCGACTGTTCGGAACTCGCGGATTCGCCGCTACCTCCGTCGAGGACATCGCCCGCGAGGCCCGCGTCACGACCGGTGCGCTGTACCACCACTTCGCCACCAAGGCAGCTGTATTTGAGGCGGTCTTCGAGCAGGTGCACGCAGACCTGATGGCTGCTTCAGCGCAGGCGGCGGGCCAGGCCACCGACGCGATCGGGCTACTTACGGCTGGCTTCGGCGCGTTCCTCGACGCCGTACTCGAGCCGGAGGTCCAGCGGATCGTGATAACCGACGCTCCGGCCGTCCTCGGGCTGGCCCGCTTCACTGAGCTAGACGAGCGCTATGCTTTCGCGGCCACGGTCGCAGCACTCGAGGCCGCCAATGAATCCGGGCTGCTGCACGTAGCAGATCCGCCGACGCTAGCCCGCATCCTCTTCGGCGCGCTCACCAGGGCGGGTTTGCTAATAGCCAGCTCGGCTGAACCGAAAGCCACCAGGGATGCGGTAGCCGCGACGCTACAGGCGATAATTAGCGGCTTCGCCGTTCGGCCAGACTGAGCCCGCGCAGTGCACCCGCGGCGGTCGCCCTGTCGGTTCGTCCGCCACGATCCGGGGCCGATTGCGCACGCCGCCAGCATCATCCTGGCCGGGTGATGCGCCCGGGCTACTGCAGCTGCGACATTGCGTAAGTAGCCGTCAAGGAGGCGACCATGGACCCGTATCCGAGTATCAGCGAGCACGGACTTATCGGTGACCTGCAGACCGCGGCGCTTGTGAGCACCGACGGCACAATCGACTTCTTCTGCTGCCCGCGCTTCGATTCGCCGACCGTGTTCGCGTCGCTGCTGGATGCCGAGAAGGGCGGCTATTTCCGGATCAGGCCGGTGGCTGACAGCTACGTCACCAAGCAGTTGTACTTCCCGAACACCGCCATGCTGATCACGCGCTTCATGACCCCGGACGGTGTCGGCGAGGTCGTCGACTTCATGCCGGTCATCGAGGGCGCGCCAACCGACCGCCACCGGCTGGTCCGTTTCCTGCGGGTCGCCCGCGGGACCATGCAGTTCGTGGTCGATGTCCAGCCGCGGTTCGACTATGGCCGCGCCAGCCACACCGTAGATCTCACCGACGGGGGCGCGGTCTTCCACGCGTCGAACGGCATGGAACTGACTCTCCATGCGACTGGCCGGCGCCCAGCAGACGCACTCGCGGAGCGTTACGGTGACGGGCTGCGCGCCACCTTCACCATGCGCGAGGGCGAGAGCGGACGCGGCGTCGTCCTGGAATCCATGGGCGGCAGTCCGCAGCCGCTGCCGCCAGCTGAACTGCAGCGCCTGGCCAGCGACACCGCCGCATACTGGAAGGCCTGGCTGGACCGCTCCACTTACACCGGCCGGTGGCGGGAGATGGTCACCCGCTCGGCGATGACGCTGAAGCTGCTCACCTACGAGCCGACCGGCGCGCCCGTCGCTGCGGCCACGTTTGGCCTGCCCGAGCAGGCGGGCGGGGAGCGGAACTGGGACTACCGGTACACCTGGATCAGGGACGGCTCGCTCTCCATGCACGCCCTGGCGAACCTGGGATACCTGGAGGAGGCGGCCAAGTTCGGCACCTGGCTGCGGGACCGGGTCATCGAGGGCAGCGCCCATCACAACGGCGCCAGCCCGGTGAAGATCATGTACCGCGTCGACGGCTCATCCGATCTCAAAGAGGAAACACTCGACCATCTCGAAGGCTGGCGCGGATCACGCCCGGTGCGAATCGGAAACGGCGCCGCCGACCAGCTTCAGCTCGACGTCTACGGCGAGGCAGCAGACGCGGTCCTGACGAGCGACGACTATGGGCTGCCGATGGCCCACTCAGGATGGCTGGCCTTCACCAAGATCAGCGACTGGGTCGCCGATAACTGGGATCAGCCCGACGAGGGCGTATGGGAGACCCGCGGCGGCCGTAAGGACTTCACCTACGGCCGGTTCCAGTGCTGGGTGGCGCTGGACCGAGCAGTCAGGCTGGCGGAGCGCAACGGCAAACCGGCCAATGTCCCCAAATGGGCGGCCGAGCGCGACCGGCTCTATAACCAGATCATGAGCCGCGGCTGGAATGACAAGGTTGGCGCGTTCACCCAGCACTACGCCACCGAGGTGCTCGACTCCTCCCTGCTGTTCATGCCGCTGCAGGGATTCATCTCCCCGACCGACCCGATGTGGCTGTCGACGCTGGAGGCCATGGACCGCGAACTGGTCTCCGACAGCCTGGTCTACCGCTACAACCCGGCGGCCTCGCCAGACGGGCTGCATGGCGACGAGGGCACATTCTCGCTGTGCACGTTCCTGTACGTCGACGCGCTGGCCAGGGCGGGGCGGCTCGACGACGCCATACTCACGTTCGAGAAGATGTTTACCTACGGCAACCATCTTGGCCTGTTCTCCGAGGAGATCGGCTCGACAGGCGAACAGCTTGGCAACTTCCCGCAGGCCTTCACGCACCTGTCACTGATCAACTCCGCGATCACGCTCAACCGCGAGCTCGACCTGCGCGCCCGGCGGGCGGTGCCGCCCGCGGTAGTCGCTGCCGCAGCCACGCTTTAGCCCACGGCCGCCCTGTAAACCCACCGCAACGAGGACCGCGCGGTCCCACGTCAGCAGCATCTTCACCAAGCTCGGCCTGATTCCGCAGGCCGACGACGAACGGCGCGTCCTTGCGGTCATCCGCAAACTCCGCGGCTAGCGGGCGCACGCCAGGATCACGCTCGGATTCCACGGCAGCCGGATTGCTGACCGTTGGCCCGGCGCGCTATGTGATGGCTGCGAGCTCGACAGGGACGAAGGACTCGACGTCGGCGTGCTCGACATCGTCAGGGCGCATCGTGACCGCGACGCGCAGCGCCTCCAGGCGCCGATCGGCGAGCGCCTTTATTTCGGCGGGATCGAAGTCGGCTGCAGCTGCGTCTTGCAGTTGCGCCGCATTGCCGTATGCGCCGACGAAGCCGCCGGCGAGCCTGGCCCAGCGCCTCTCGACGAACTCCCAGAGCTCCGGGTGCTCCGCGAGGATCTGGCGGCCAAGGTAAGTGCCGTAAGCGATGTGGCGCCGCTCGTCGCGCTGGGTGAGCTTCAGTCCGGCCTGGAGACCAGGAAGCTTACCGAGCCTGCGGAATGTCTCGTCCCAGCGCCGGTACCCGTTGATCGCCGCGACGCCCTCCACGAGCTGGTTGTAGACCAGCGTCGCGTCCAGGATCGCCTCGGGGGACTGGTCGGAGTCCAGCCGCCGCATGACCCTGGTGAGCACGCCATCGAACAGGCCGGGCCGGCTGCGGCCGTCGCTGCCCCGCATCGCATCGTCCCGTTCGCGGACGAGGTCATCCAGCGAAGCAGGGTCGAGGTCAACCGCGTCGAACCAGCGGCGGAACATGTCGGTGTGCTTGGCCTCTTCCATCGCGAACATCGACAAGTACATGGTGTCCTCGAGGCGCCCCAGGTCGGACATGCAGCGCAGCAGCGGGACAATGTCGAGCGTCACGGCTTCCTCGCCGACCATGAATCCGCGAGCGGAGAGCGCGACCAGAGTCCGTGCCGTCTCCGGCATCTCCCGCCAGTCGATAGCGTCCTGGGAGAAGTCGAGGTCGGCGGGATCCCAGAAGAGCTTCTTGGACTTCTCCCAGAGCTTCCACGGGATTGAGTCGTAGTTAATCCCGCGCGTGGATTTGTATCGCCCGATCTCAGTCTCAGGGATCTTGCCGCCGGGGGTCTCCGTCATGGCCACTCTCCGCGATAGGGCACCGCATCGTTCCAAGAGGACGCTAAGCAAACGCGCGGCCGCAGTCAACGTGGCGTATCGCCTGACGTTCGCTCCTGCTGGAAGATACTCATGGGTGTATTCGTCTAGCTCTTGCCCGTGCCGAAGGAGCATCACGATGACGTACCGCCATCTCGCTCGCCCGCTGTCACTCGCCTTGCCGGTTGTCTCGGTTGCCGCGGTGTTAAGCGCGGGGCTCACCGCCGCGCAGGCAGCACATTCCGCAGACCACGGGCTGGCGCGTCATCAGGACAATCGGTCCGCAGAACACGAACCTGACCAGCATCGTGGCATTCCGGCATGGCGTCGCCCCGTGGCTAGGCGGCGCGGCGCTGTCACCGAAACTCCAGTTCTATGCCGCCGTCTATCGGCTGGCCTCAGGAGCGCCGCACCAGACGCCCCTGACAACTCAGCTCGGCACGGGCGTCAACGGGCTGAGCGCCACGTCGCCGACCAACGTCTGGGCGTCGCTGGAGGGTGTCCTCGGCGGCCAGGTGGACCGGCTGACGAAGCACGGCTGGCACGCCTACTCATTCGCTATCGGCAGCGACGACATCCTGATGGCACCGGTCGTCACGACTGGCCCCAAGAGCACCTGGGCACTCGACGAGGACTTCACAACGGGCACTGCGTACGGCTACCACTTCAACGGATCAAAGTGGCACCGCCAGGTCCTGCCGGCCTGCCCCCGATGCCAACAGCACGGTGGGCTATGTGAGCGCTTCGTCCGCCCGCAACATCTGGGCGCTGACGTACGTCGAGAACAAGCCGGCCTCGCTGCGGTACAACGGCTCGAAATGGCAGATTATCCGGTTCCCGCGGAATCTCGCCCCGGCCGGAACGACTCTCGGGGGTCAGCAGATCCTGGCGCTATCCCCGAAGAGCGCCTGGGCAACGGTAAGTACCGAGACGAAGACCGGGCCTGGTCCGCTCGTCCTGCTGCACTGGAATGGCTCTAGGTGGAGCAAGGTCACCGGCAAGCTGCCAGCGGATTCGCTGGCAGGACCGATCGCAGCTGACGGGAACGGCGGCGTCTGGCTGTCGGCGGTGAGCAGAGCCACCGCCGTTCCCCTGATCTTGCATTTCTCTCGCGGTAAGTGGTCGACGTCCAAGGTGCCAACCGCCCATGGGAAGGTCGTCGCGATCCAGGACCTGACCCTCATTCCGGGAACGCGCTCGGTGATCGGCACGGCGATTATCCCCGGCCTCGGGGAGTCAACGGACGGCACGGCCGTGATCAAGTTCGGCCGGTAGGCGCGCCGGGACGCCCGCGAAGATGATGGATGTGCCGCGCGAAGGCCCGTTCTGGGACGCAATGGAAGGTAAGGTGCCGCTTCCAGCGGCAGCCGTCACACTCGGCTGGGAACTGATCTCGGTCAGCCCGGAGGAGGGAACGATCGAGGTCGCATTTGTCGCCAGCGAGGCGTTCTTGAATCCGGCTGGGTTCATTCAGGGCGGCTTCCTGGCCGCAATGCTGGACGAGACGATGGGACCCGCGCTAGTGGCCGGCCTTAACCCCGGCGACTTCGCCCCGACGACAGACTTGCATGTCCAGTTCCTTCGGCCGGCCCGGCCAGGTCGCCTGCTCGGGCGCGGGCGCGTTGTGCGACGCGGCAAGGACGTCGGCTTTATCGCCGGAGAGCTCCTGGATGGGGAAGGCGCGGTCGTCGCTGTGGCGACCGCAACGGTGCAGATTCGGGCCCAGATGCTCGTTGACCGAGAACGGCCCGGTGAGCGTTGATCTCAAGCGGCCGGGGCTGTCTGGCCGCGCACCATCGCCCTGACAACAACCGCGGTCAAGACAAGGCCGACGCCGACTTCAGCGATGAAGGCGGGGCTCAAGCCGCTCCACTGGTAGGCCAGCATACTGAGATAGCCCTGACCGAAGCGCGTGGCGAGCAATCGGGCGGCGGGTTCGAGCAGCACCGGCAGGGCCACGAGTAGGGCAGTCGCCGGGGACTGGCGAGCGCGCCAACGGTAGCCGAGCCAGCCGTAAAGCGGACCGGTAATCAGGCCCCCGGCGAACCACAGACCCTGGCTTGCCAGGCTCGCTAGAAACACGTGCGGCGACAACTGATTCCAGGTCCCGGGATGCCCCGCCAGGGCGGCAGGGCGCGGGCCTAGGTGCGTGCCCTCCATCGGGCTGACGATCATGATGACATACGCGAGGACCGCCAGCCATGTCGCGGCCAGGCCCACGAGGGCGGCGCGGCGCTGCCCTGTCTGCCAGGCCCCGGCGAGGAACGGCACAAGGAGCCACGGCGCCGACATGCCGCTCACCTCGGCCAGAGACGAAGATGACAGTGCCCCGAGGTACTGGTCGATGGCCCCGAACGCGAAGGCAGCCATGAGAGCGATGATGACGGCGGCTGCGCCGTGGGCGGACGAGAGCCGGCGCACCGCGTCGCGCTGCCTGGCTTTGTCGCTCATCCGTCACCTCGCAGCATCGTGCATACCCGGCCTGGCGCACATCCTTCACGAACCGCCGCAAAGTGTCCAGACTGCACGACGCTCCTGATCCGGCAGCTGGCAGTCAATCCGGACGTGGTTCGTCCGCAATTGCGCGTAACCTGCGTCGCATGGCTATCGCACGCTTTCCAAGCATCGTCATCGACTGTCCCGATCCGGGCGCGCTCGCGACGTTCTACGGCACGCTGCTGGATTGGAAGGTCGACGTCCGCTCCGGACTGGGCCGAGGTCCGGGCGGACTACGGTCAGTGCATCTGCTTCCAGCAGGTGCAGGCCTATACCCCGCCCGCATGGCCGGCCCAGGAGGTCCCGCAGCAGATGCACCTCGACGTGATCGTCGACGACCTCGACGCTGCCGAGGCGGCAGTGCTCGAGCTCGGCGGGACTAAGCACGAGCACCAGCCCGGTACATCGTTCCGGGTCTTCCTCGACCCGGCCGGGCACCCCTTCTGTCTCTGCGTGGACTAGCTGCCGCTGCCTGGAATACCTGGGGCGGGCGATCTCCCCTCGGCGGAGCACGGTCACGGGCGAACCTCGTAGTAGAAGTTCACCGGGTCATCGATGTCATGCCGGGCAAAACGTGAGAAACCCGCGCCCCGGCACATGCGCTCGGCGAGCTCAGGGTGAAGGCCGAGCGTCCCGAGCCCTGCCCCGCCAGGCTCGGACAGACCCGACGACATGCAGCTGGTCACCGACATCCCGTACATCATGGCGAGGAGAGGGTTGCGCAGGTTGTCCTGCCAGCCCGCGCCTGACCGGATGTCCTTGATGAGCCACGTGCCGTCGGTCCGGATGGCGCGGCGGATGGCGGCTGCGGCTTCTGCCGGGCGAGGCATGTCGTGGAGGCAGTCAAGGGTCATCACGAGGTCGTAGCGATTATCGTCCGGCAGATCGTCCGCCCCGGCCGTGCGGAATACCACGTTCTGAAGCCCGCTATCGGACGCCTTGCTGCGGGCACGGTCGATCGCATGTCGGGAGGGATCTAGCCCCTCGAACCGCGAGCCGGGGAAGGTAGCCGCTAGCGTGCACAACGCAACGCCGGAACCGCACCCGACGTCTGCTACCAGGGCGCCGGTTCGCAGTCGATCGACCACGCCGTCCAGGGCGGGCAAGATCAGCGGGACCAGGGCAAGCCTGGTCCACGGCTCGGTCATGCGCTCCACCGAGAGCGCGGCGGCCGGGCCGAGATCGTCGTAGGTCAGCCCGATCCCGGACCGGAAGGCGCCGGCTAGCTGCTCCACCACGTCCGGCGTAGCGGCACCGCCGCCGAACGCTCCTGCCGCGAACCACAGACTCTCGCGGTCGTCCGCCAGGACGGCCGCGGCCTCGCTGCTCAGCTCGAAAACAGCGCCGTCCACGGTGCCGATCAGCCCAGCTGCTGCTTGGCCACGAAGCCACTCAAGCAGCCAGCGCTCCTGCAGACCGGTGGCGGCCGCAAGCTCGGCCGCGGTCATCAGACCCTGGCCGGTCATGGCGCGGTACAAGCCCAGGCGATCGCCCAGGTGAATCATGAGCGAGACCACCTCGCCCTGCCGGTAGCCCCACACGCGCAGTGCGAATGCGCGCAGCCGGTCGCGCTCCTCGGTTGTCATGTGCCAAGAGTGCCACCCGGGTAGGTGCGTACAGAGGGAAGATTGAGGGCAGTGACTGCGTTCTAGCCGCCACGCGGGGGCATGGCTTAGGTAACCCCGGCCCAGCCTCGCGGCGCCATGTGGGGCCGCATATGGGCGGACAGCGACATGATGTGAGGAGACTGTGGTGCTGCCGTACGATTCCGCACCGAAGTTCCAGGATTACGCCCGCCCGGAGATGCTCGTTACGACCGAGTGGGTGGCTGAGCATCTGGATGACCCTGGTCTGGTGGTCGCGGAATCCGACGAGGACGTGCTGCTCTACGAAACTGGCCACATTCCCGGCGCAGTCAAGCTCGACTGGCACACCGAGCTCAACGACCCGGTCACCAGGGACTACGTCGACGGTGCGGGATTCGCGCGACTGA
Organism: uncultured Actinomycetota bacterium; assembly: GCA_963808215.1. Taxonomy (GTDB): domain Bacteria; phylum Actinomycetota; class Actinomycetes; order Streptosporangiales; family Streptosporangiaceae; genus JAJYUU01. Next base: position 23,874 of record CAWEEY010000008.1, on the reverse strand, counting down.
TGTCGGACAAGGGGATCAGCCGGGACTCCACGCTGGTGCTCTACGGAGACAGGAACAACTGGTGGGCGGCCTACGCGCTCTGGGTCTGCACGCTGTTCGGCCACCCGGACGTGCGCCTTCTGGACGGCGGCCGGACGAAGTGGATCGCCGAGGGGCGGCCGCTGAGCACCGAGACGCCGCAGCGGCCCCGCTCGGACTACCCGGTCATCGAGCGGCATGACGCGCCCTTCAGGGCGTTCAGGGCCGACGTGCTTGACCATCTTGGCAAGCCGATGATCGATGTGCGGTCGCCCGGCGAGTACACCGGCGAGCTTCTGCACATGCCGGACTACCCGCAGGAGGGGGCGGTGCGCGGCGGCCACATCCCTGGTGCCAGGAATGTCCCCTGGGCACGCGCCGCTGCCGACGACGCTACCTTCCGGACGCGTGCGGAGATCGACGCGATCTACGCGGGTGAGCTGGGACTCCGGCCGGAGGATGACGTCGTCGTCTACTGCCGGATCGGAGAGCGGTCCAGCCACACCTGGTTCGTGCTTCACCATCTGATGGGCTATCCGCACGTACGTAACTACGACGGGTCATGGACCGAGTGGGGCAACAGCGTCCGGGTTCCCATCAGCCGAGGTGAGAATCCGTGACGGCCGAGACGCTCAATCCGCGGCTGCAGGAGATCGCCGAGGACTTCACGGCCCTACCTGACGGTGACCGGCTGCAGCTCCTGCTGGAGTTCTCCCGCGAGCTGCCAGCGCTGCCTGCGAGGTTCGCCGACCATCGCGATCGCCTCGAGCCAGTGCCGGAATGCCAGACACCGCTGTTCCTCGCCGTCGAGGTAGACGCGGATGCCATCGTTCATCTCTTCTTCGACGCTCCGCCGGAGGCGCCGACGACCCGTGGTTTCGCGGGCATTCTGCACGCCGGTCTCGACGGGCTGACCACCGAGGAGGTCCTGGACACGCCAGCGGAGTTCTCCAGCCAGCTCGGGCTGCAGGACCTGGTGAGCCCGCTTCGGCTGCGCGGGATGGCGGCGATGCTGGCCCGGATCAAGCGCCAGGTTGCGCGAGCAACGCCTCTGACCGGGAACGCCTCTGACGAGGGAACGGGGTAGTAAGGGGGCGCGGCTGGTGGCCAGCGCGCGGAATGTCGGTCGACTGCTGTCGGTGAACGTGGGATTGCCGCAGGACGTGGCCTGGCACGGGCAGACGGTGCACACGGCAGTCTGGAAACAGCCGGTCGAGGGACCTCGTCTCGTTCGGCGGCTCAACATCGACGGCGATGGCCAGGGAGACCTGAACGGACACGGCGGGGAGCACCGCGCGGTGTTCGTCTACCAGATCGATTCCTACCGCTACTGGCAGGAGCAGCTGGGCCGGGACGACTTCAGCTACGGCCAGTTCGGCGAGAACTTCACCGTGGACGGCCTGCCCGATGACCAGGTGAACATCGGCGACCAGTACCGGATTGGCGAGGCAGTCTTCGAGGTGACACAGCCGCGAGTCACCTGTTACCGGGTGGGTATCCGGATGGACGACCCGCGGATGCCCGCGATGCTGGTCGCCCACCACCGGCCGGGATTCTATTTCCGGGTGCTGCGCGAGGGCGCCGTGCAGGCTGGCGACGAGATAGTGCGGCAGGTGTCAGGGGCGGAGGCGATGACCGTCGCCGAGGTCGACGCCCTGCTCTACCTGCCCGGCCATCCCAGGCAGCAGATCCAGCGCGCGCTACGGATCCCGGCGCTACCCGACGGCTGGAAGAAGTCGTTCCAGTCGATGCTCGGCCAGCCTGCCGCCGCCGGCGCCGCGGGAGGCAACGCCGGGCTGGCCGCCGTCAGTCCGCCGCCGGCCTGGCCCGGATTCCGCCAGCTTTCCGTCACTGCGATCGACCGGGAAAGCAACTCGGTGATCTCCGTGCATCTGGCCGATCCGGGCGGGACTCCGGTGCCCGCCGCCCAGCCAGGCCAGTTCCTCACCCTCCGGCTGCGGCCGAGTGATACGCAGCCGCTGCTGCGCAGCTACTCGCTGTCCGGCGACCCAGGTGCCGATTCCTACCGCATCAGCGTCAAGCGCGAAGCGCACGGGATGGCCAGCCAGTTCATCCACTCCTGCCTGCGGCCGGGCGACACGGTAGAGGCTGCCGCGCCACGGGGCACGTTCATCCTGGGCGGCGGCGACGCACCCGTCCTGCTGATCAGCGCAGGCGTCGGCGCGACGCCGGTCCTGGCCATGCTGCACGCGCTGGCAAGCGCGAGGTCCGGCCGTGATGTCTGGTGGCTGCATGGTGCCAGGAACGGCGCCGAGGAGCCGTTCGCGGCGGAGTCGCGCTCGCTGCTGCGGGCGCTGAGCCGCGGGCACGGGCATGTCTGTTATAGCCGCCCGGCCGCGGACGACGTCCAGGGTCGTGACTATGACACGGCCGGAAGGCTGTCACCTGCTGTGCTGTCCGGGCTCAGCCTTCCGCGCGACGCTGACGCTTACCTCTGCGGTCCGGGCCCGTTCATGGCAGATGTGTCGGCTGCGCTGGTCAGCCTGGGCCTGGACGGCGGCCGGGTGCATACGGAGATCTTCGGTGCTACTCCATCGATAACGCCAGGAATCGCGCCAGCCGGTGCCCGGCCGCCGCACCTCCCGGCCGGGGCGGCGGGCGACGGACCGCCGGTCGCATTCGCGCGCAGCGGTCTCACGGTGCCCTGGGACACGAACTACGCCAGCCTCCTCGAGCTGGCGGAAGCCTGCGATGTGCCCGTCAGGTGGTCGTGCCGCACCGGCATCTGCCACACCTGTGAGACAGGCCTGCTGTCCGGGGCGGTCAGCTATGCCCCGGACCCGGTTGACGACCCGGCAGCTGGCAATGCGCTGATCTGCTGCTCCCAGCCGCGCGGCGACCTCGTACTCGACTTGTGACTGCGGCTAGCCGGTCGGGGGATACCACCGGCGGCCGCCGTCAGTAATCGTGGAGTCCACAGGCCGGCTGCGCGGCCCCTGAGCCGTGGAGTCGTTAGGGGGAAGCGTTGACTAGCACAGGCGCAAACGGAGCTGCGCGCTCTGCACAAGGGAACGGGGCGGTCCGAGGCCCGCGGGTTGCGGTAATCGGCCTTGGCACCATGGGCAGCGCGATGGCACGCAACCTGCTGAGGGCGGGACTGCGAGTCGGTGTATGGGACCGGACGGCGGCGAAGGCCGACCGGCTGACCGGGGCTGGCGCGACCGCGCACCCTGGTCCGGACGTCGCGGCTGCTAACGCCGACGTCGTGATCACGATGTTGTCAGACGGGCCTGCACTGACGTCGGTAGCCGTCGGTCAGGGCATGCTGAAGGCCCTCCGGCCGCGGGCGATCTGGTCCCAGATGGGGACCATCGGCGTGCGGGCCATTGAGGAGCTCGGCGATACCGTCGCGCGCCAGCGCCCGGATCTGCAGTTCGTAGACGCACCGGTCTCCGGGACCCGCGGACCAGCCGAGGCGGGACAGCTGCTCATCCTCGCCTCAGGTCCGCAGTCGGCGCGGCAGCCGCTTGAGCCGGTGTTCCGCGCCATCGGGAGCAGGACCATGTGGCTCGGAGACGCGGGTGCGGGCAGCAGGCTGAAGCTGGTGCTGAACAGCTGGCTGGCCTTCCTCATGGAGGGCATCGCCGAGTCCGTGGCCCTGGCCGACACGCTCGGCGTTGACCATGCTGCGCTTGCCGATGCGCTGCGCGGCAGCACGCTGGAAGCGCCCGTCGCGCTGGCGAAGCTTGCCAAGATCGATGCGGGAGACGAGACGCCGGATTTTGCGCTGCGCTGGGCGGCTAAGGACATCGATCTGGCGATCGCCGAGGCGGGAACCACGACGCTGCCGGTCGCGGCAGCGATCAGCCGCAGATGGCATGAGCTGATCGATGCGGGCCTTGGACAGGCAGACGTTAGCGCCGCTAGGCACGGGCTGGGCCAGCCACAGCCTGCTTCGGTCGGCTGAAGTCGATCGCCGGCCGCGTCGCGATTGTCACCGGCGCGACCTCCGGGCTCGGTCTCGCCACAGCCACGGCGCTGGCACAGCGGGGTGCAACCGTGCACCTGCTGGCGCGAGACAGCGCTCGCGCCGCTGCGGCACGTCGCTTGATCACGGCCAACTCCGCCAGCACCAGCATCAGCTACGGAGTAGCCGATCTATCTGACCTTGACTCGGTCTGGCAGTACGCGGCCGCGTTCCGGGCCAGATATGACCGCCTTGACGTGCTCATTCACAACGCGGGCGCGATGTACTCGAGCTATCAGGAGAATGACGACGGCGTTGAGCTAACGTTCGCCGGGCAGGTCGTGGGCCCGTTCCTGCTTACCTGGCTGCTGCTGCCCCATCTGCTGGCAGCCTCGCCATCTCGGGTGATCGTCGTATCCTCAGCCGAAATGTACGCGCAGCCGCTGAGCCGCTCGATGATCCCAGTGAGCCCGGAGCGCTACCGGGCCATGTCCGCGTACGCGAAAGCCAAGCGTGCCCAGGTCGCGCTCAGTGCCGAATGGGCGCACCGGGTGCCGAGCGAAGACATCGCTTTTCACGCAATGCACCCTGGCTGGACAGACACGCCAGGCCTGAAGGCCGCGCTGCCCCGGTTCCACCGCCTTGCTAGCCCGGTCCTGAGGTCGCCAGAGCAAGGGGCCGACACGATCGTGTGGCTTGCCACTGCCGGATCCGGTCAGCTGAGCAGCGGGATGTTCTGGCATGACCGGCGTCCGCGCCCGGTGCACATGCCGCCCTGTCCTGACCTGGGCTCGGCGAGGAACGCCAGCTTGCTGTGGGACTACGTAGCCGACCTTGCCAGGCCATGAGCAAGCCAGTTACTGACCGCCGCCTGGGCGCGGAGGCAACGGGAAGCGCAGCTCAGCGGCTGTCAGGAAGTCGTTAAGCTTCGTCTCCGCCGCGGACGTGCCGGACGGAGCCGCCTTCGTCGACCACAGCCTGCACGAGGTCGTCGATAACGTCCGGCGTCAGCCGGGTGGCCTTTCCGCACAGCGGACACGTAGCGCCAGAGAGCGCTAGCCAGCCGGGAATCGTCGCATACCACGCCCGGAGCTTGCGCGCCGTCCTGCACCAGCAGGGTCTGGATGGCGCGGACGGTGCCAGCCCAGAGGCAATCAGGCAGGCCGAGCGCCGCCAGGTCGCCGGTCGCGGAGCGCTCGAGCGTCTCAGCTACCAGCTGCTGGTCCCGGCCGAGCTCATAGCGGTCGATGATCGCCGCCGCACTGCTGCGCAGCTCCGCCAGCGGCATCGTGGCGAGGTCGATAGCGAATGTCCCGGCTACCCGAGACCGCAGATCCCGGGGCAGCTGCTCAACGAAGTCCGGCACCTCGTACTCGTGGCCGCCAACGATCAGCAAGTCGAAGCCCCTGGTCACCAGCAGCTCGCCCAGCATGTCCGTCACATGCCGGTAATGCCGTTTGCGTAGCTCGGCGGCCTTGTTGCTCACCCGGTCCTCGGCTAGCCCCGCGGCGTAGTTCGCCTTGCGCAGCTTCGGGTCTGATACCTCGGCTAGCTCCTGCATCTCGTCCTGATACAGCTCCCACAGCCAGGCTGAGGCCTCATCGAGCACGACCACGCAGCTGCGGTCGTATTCCTCGAGTACGGCGAGCATGGGGAGCGAGAACGGAGTGGCGTCCACGATGACCCGGTCGCGCACCGGCAGCGGGAGCGGGATTTCCTCATACAGGCCATGCCCGCTGCACGCGAAGATGGCAATTCCGCCGGGGTGCCACTGCTCCTCCGCAAGTCGGTCCCTGATGCGGGTTATGTCCTCGCGAACTGAGATCCGGCCCTCGTGCTCGACCGTCGCATCCTTCGCGAGCGGACGGATCTCGTCGAGCAGGCTCGACACCCGGGTGCGCAGTTCCCTGTGATTGGCGCCGGGCTCGATGCGCGCGTACAGGGAAGTTACCGGAAGTCCGTCGCCTTCGAAGTGCAGGATGCTACCGACCGTCTCCGCTGTCAGCATGAGTCCCCCTGCATCCCAGCGTGCCACGCGCCGCTACCCCGGCAGCGCTCACCCCGGGCGCCCCGCACAGACCGTTCAGTTTCGGGCTGCTTGTCACCGTTGCGATGGCCTGGAGGGGAACGAGCATTTGCTCCGCTGGCGGCCGGGATCCGCGCGGATCCCGGCCGCCAGGCTCAATCAGCGGCTGCCTAGTCCGTCAGGCAGCCCGGCCTGCGCGGTTACCGCACGCGACCAGGGCCGGCGACGGTCTCGGGGTGCCAGGTGGGTGTGCCGATAACCGCCCAGTAGAACTTCAGCGTGTTCCGCGCGCCGACTGCGGTGATGTTGACGGAGTTGCCGTCCAGGATCATCGACGGCGCGGAGTAGGTGCTGCGGCCCCCGGCGACGGTCTCGGGGTGCCAGGTGGGTGTGCCGATGACGGCCCAGTAGAACTTGAGCTTGTGGCCCGGTCCCATCGCGGTGATGTTGACGGAGTTGCCGTCCAGGATCATCGACGGCGCGGAGTAGGTGCTGCGGCCCCCGGCGACGGTCTCGGGGTGCCAGGTGGGTGTGCCGATGACGGCCCAGTAGAACTTGAGCTTGTGGCTCGGTCCCATCGCGGTGATGTTGACGGAGTTGCCGTCCAGGATCATCGACGGCGCGGAGTAGGTGCTGCGGCCCCCGGCGACGGTCTCGGGGTGCCAGGTGGGTGTGCCGATGACGGCCCAGTAGAACTTGAGCTTGTGGCTCGGTCCCATCGCGGTGATGTTGACGGAGTTGCCGTCCAGGATCATCGACGGCGCGGAGTAGGTGCTGCGGCCCCCGGCGACGGTCTCGGGGTGCCAGGTGGGTGTGCCGATGACGGCCCAGTAGAACTTCAGCTTGTGGCCCGGTCCCATCGCGGTGATGTTGACGGAGTTGCCGTCCAGGATCATCGACGGCGCGGAGTAGGTGCTGCGGCCCCCGGCGACGGTCTCGCTGTGCCAGGTGGGTGTGCCGATGACGGCCCAGTAGAACTTCAGCTTGTGGCCCGGTCCCATCGCGGTGATGTTGACGGAGTTGCCGTCCAGGATCATCGACGGCGCGGAGTACGTGGTGCCCGGGCCGGCGACGGTCTCGCTGTGCCAGGTGCTGGTGCCGTTGACCGCCCAGTAGAACTTCAGGCTGTTGTTCGGGCCCTGGACAGCGATGTTGACCGAGTTGCCGTCGAGGATCATGGACGGAGCGGTAGTGGCCATCGCCGGAGCCGACGCGGCCGTTCCGAGCGCGATCACCGTAGCCACGAAGAGTGAGCGGGAAGCGATTCGCCTGGTGCAGGGCCTGAGGAAGCGAGCGGCCGACGCGCGCATGGTATTGCCCAGTGGCATGAGATCTCCTGATCGTCGCCGAACGGTGCTGCAGTGCATGCATGCGCCATTCGTTGGCCCAATGGCTTACATGCATGTGGCGGTCCACCCCGTGCCGCCCCGTTCCATCCGTTGACGTCGCTGCGGCCGCCATCCAGAAGGATGAAGCGGCTGGAATCACCCTGGCCAGTAGGAGCAGCGAACGCCGGTGTGCACTGCCTGGCGCAGGTGCTCGCCAATGACCGCGTCCGCGTCGCTGATGCGGACGAGCGCTCGGCGGATGGCCTTGCCTACCGAGACGCGGGCACGCTCTGCCCCGTCCGGAAAGGATCGCGTTCGCCCGCCGAGTCCTGACGCGGTGGCGAGCTGGCCGACTAGCCACTCGCGCTCGGCGCGAGCGCGCGCCGCCTGGTCACTGCCGGCTGCCGCCTGGTCGATTTCAGCTTCCAGCTGCCTCAGCCGGTTCCGGTACACGCTGATCGCCTCACGGTCCAGCACCGGGTGCGCCGCCCGGCCGTCGACAGTCGCAGTTCCGATCCCGGTCAGGCCCGCCACCAGATCGGCGGCCGCGATGTCCTGACGCGGATTAGCGATCAGCACGGCGAGGTGCACCATGCCGATGCTGTCTTCGACGAGAATGCTGCGGTCCAGCAGAGTGATCCGCCACTTTCGGCCTACCCGGTCGCACTCCGCGAACGTGTCCCGACGGCTTCGCACGGCGAGGTTGTCCGGCCCGGGGACGCCTGCCGCGGGCCTCGGTTCTGGCGATGTCGAGCTCGCGCCTCGCGGCCTCGTCGTCTCCCGGCCGCCCGCGAGTCGTGAGTGCCAGTGCCAGCCGATGCCGGCAAGACACCACCGCGGGCCAGTGGGCGAGGGCCTGGTTGAGCTGGATGGCCGCGCGGAGGTGGTCAATGGCTTTGTCCCGCTGCCCCAGTGTGAGCGAGGCGATGCCGAGCGCCTGCTCGGTCGCCCCGAAGCAAGTAACGCCGAGACCGCCGACCATCGGCAGGTGAGCATATGGCTGCAGCAGGTTATAAGCCTCGGCCGCTAGCTCGGCGTCCCGCAGCAGGTAGGCGGCCTCCACGACACCATTCATGGTCACCAGCCAGCTGCTGGATCGCGGCAGGCTCGCCAGCTTGCTGCCGCGCAGCGCTGCCAGCGAGCTCGCCGCTGCCCGCCGATCGCCGTGCAGAGCCGCTGCGGCGGCGAGCGCGGCAACGGCTGAGTTGTCTACCGGGCTGAGCGCAGGGGAGTGGACTCGCTCGTGCAGCATCGGCAGTAGCTCGCCCAGACGGCCCTGGTACCAGCGGACCGTCACTAGCTGAGCGCCGGGCCACCACTCATAGTCGATATCGCCTGCGGCTGCGCCGCTTCTGGCACAGGCATCAGCCAGGGATTCGGCCTCGTCAAGGCGGCCAGCCCGGATAGCGAGCATCGCGTCGATTGCGCTCACGATGAAGCTGACCGCGGCGTGGTCGCGCTTGCCCAGCTCATCTCGCAGCTCGCCGAGTAGCCGGCCAGCATGCGGATCGCCCGCTGAGTAGGAGTCGACGGTCTGCCACAACAGGCCCATCATCAGGTCACTGCGGCGCTTGGTGCGGAAGCTCACCTTGATCAGCTCAACCGCCAGTTCCCGGCGGAGTGCGACGTGCTCGGGGCCTAGCAGGCAGTGATGGGCGAGGCTCAGAGCCTCGGCCAGCGGCACGGGATCGCCCCGTGCTCGAGCATCGTTCAGCACGGCAACGATCGCAGCGTGCTCGCCACGGCGATAATCGGCTTCTCCTGCCAGCCTGGCGCGGACCCGAAGAGCGAGTGGCGAGTCTTTGTCCAGGAGCGGGAGCGCATGCTGAAGTCGCGCCTCCAGCATGACCCAGCCCGTCATGGTACGGCGCTCACCTACCCACAACCCGGCCAGGCCGAGAGCAGCAACGGCGATGGCGTCAGGGTCACCGGCCTGCTCGGCCAGCTGGTAGGCGCGCTCGAAGCTTTGCCTGCTCGCCTGCAGGTCACCCTCGACGTTGAGTGCGCGGTCGCCGTTGCGCAGGGCGGCCTGAAGCTCGCCGCCCGCAGTGCCGACTAATTCCAGCCGACGCGCCGCTCTCGCGCCGGCTTCATTCATCATGCGTCAAATGTATTCGCAGCGTATTTGGGCCGTCGAGGATCGAGAAAGCCGGATCGCCGACTGCCTCCACCCTGGCCGACGCCGCGGTACTCCGGCTGCCGGCCATAGCCTTGGTGATCGGGTGCCCGCCGCTACCTGACCAGGGGATACCAGGCCCCCGTGCTGCCGGGACGATGGCAGCCATGGCGGCCGATCCGAGCCCGGCCCCCCGCCCGCGCAACGGCAGGCGAGCCGGCCAAGGCGGATTTGTGCCGCAGGCCAGACCGGTGCTTAGCGGGGACCAGGCGCGCCACATCGGCCGGACTGCCCGAGCCGCTGCGCAGCGTGCTCCGCAGGGCCTGACTGTGGTGCGGTACCGGGCTCAGCCCGCTGCGGCGACGATAGCCCGGCTATCCAGCACGGCCATCCTGGCCTACGTGATCGCGCTCCAGCTGCCTGGCACCACGCATCCCGTACTTGCGCCGCTCACCGCGCTTCTCGTCCTGCAGGTCAGCGTTTACCAGACTCTGCGCAGCGCAGTCCGCCGGATAACCGCAGTGGTGGTCGGCGTGCTGCTAGCGGTCGCCTTGTCGGTGGGCGTCGGGTTCACCTGGTGGACCCTCGGGCTCACGATTGCGATAGCGCTCGCGATCGGCTACGCATTGCACCTGGGCGACACGATCCTCGAGGTTCCGATTAGCGCGATGCTCGTCCTGTCGGTCGGAACCATCCGGAATGCGGCCGACACGCGGATCGTCGAGACGCTGGTGGGAGCAGGGGCGGGGCTAGCCGCCGGGCTGCTCTGGGGCCGACCCCAGACGCAGTCGGCGGAAGAGGCCATCGAGGACTTGTGTGACAAGATGGCCGGCCTGCTTGAGCGGATGGCGGCGGGCTTGCGAGCTGGTTCTGTCCGCGAGTCGGTCGAGGACTGGCTGACCCGGGGTCGGGCGCTGAGCGCGGAGATCCGGCGGGTCGATGAGGCGCTCCGGCATGCCGAGGAGAGCGTCCGGCTGAACCCGCGCGCCGCAATACTGCTCCCGGCTCGCCATGACTTGCGTCACCAGCTGGAACCTCTCGAGCACGCGGCGATCACGATCCGCGGGCTCGCTCGGTCACTTGCGGACAGTGCCTGGCTCGGGAACGGCAACACCCTGGTGCGCGATCGCGAGATCCAGGTCAGGCTGGCGGGAACGCTGGAGGAGCTGGCGGAGGCCGTGCGGACCTATGGGCGCCTTGCCCAGGTGCACAGCCAGCCGGATCGCGATCAGCTGGTCACTGAGCTGCAAGAGCAGCTGGCGCTGGCTCAGCAGAAGCAGAACGAGCTCAGCGAGGTGATGGGAATCGATCCCGCCGTCCATCCAGTCGGCTGGCCGTTGCGTGGCGAGATCGTCAGCCTTCTTGACCGGCTCAGGAAAACGCTCGAGGACGGGGTGCCCGGCGGGCACCGGCCGCTCGGGCGCGCACGCGAGCGGCGGCTGGCGCGGCAAGCGCGCCGACGCCGCGGCAGTACGCCAGTGGCGGCGGGCCCGGCTGGCGTGCCGACGCCGCGCCGTCACTAGGCGTCAGCAGGCCCGCTCACCGCGGCCCTTGCTGGCCTGACCGGGCCCATCTCAGCCCGTTCCCAAATGAGGTCATGTGGGACACACGCACGCGGAAGATATGCCGCCCGCCCAGGTCCGCACATCAGCAGGCCGTGCAGTCTTGTCCAGGCGGCCGGGACTACACTCGGTTGCTTAATGGGGGAGCTGCCAGTGACGAACGTCGCATGGGGCATGTTGACATTTTCTCCTGGTACAGCGACGGCTAGCGATCGCGATGACGAGCCGTTCGCTCGGCAGCGCTAGCCCGGCGTGCGAGCCGCTGTCGGCGTACCGGCATCTGCTCGCGGTGTCGACGCTGCTCATGCGGCAAGACGACCAGGCACGAATTCTGGTACTGGTTGCCGACGCCGTCGAATCACTCGGACCGTGCCGAGCCGAGGGCGTGTTCCTGGCGGGGGAATGGCAGGTCGCACGCTTCCGCGGCACGGCGCCTGACTCTGCTGATCTCGCTGCTGCGTTCCGCTCGCCTGACGGCGCGCAGGTCAGGCAGGCAGACGCGGCCTGGACCTGGGCTTACCCGATAGCCCTACCGCATGCTCAGGCTGGCTGCCTGGTAGTGAGCGCGGCGGCACAGCCGACGGAGAGCGAGAGCCTCATGCTCCAGGTTCTTGCGCAGCAGGCAGGTATCGCCCTGGCCAACGCGAGCCTGCATAACCGCGAGCGCACGCACGCTGCCGAGTTGCGCGCGGCGAATCTCGCACTCCGTCGCAGCATGGACATACACGACCGGCTGACTCAGGTGGCGCTGGCTGGCGAGGGCCAGGATGGTATTGCACGTGCGGTTTATGAGCTAACAGGCCACCCGACCTATATCGAGGATTGCTTCGGCAATCTCCGGGCCTGGGCCGGTCCGGACCGCCCCGATACTTACGCGAAGGACCGCCCGGAGCGCCGGGAACGGCTGGTGCGCCGGGCTATGGACGGCAACGGCGCGATCCGTGATGGCGACCGCCTCGTCTCGGTGGCCCGGCTGGCCGGCGCTCCGGTTGGCGTGCTTGTCCTGGCCGATCCTGACCGGACTGCGGTGAGCCGGAACGCGTCGCGCTCGAGCATGCGACGACCGTGCTCGCCATGCAGGTCGCTCACCTGCAGAGCATGGTCGAGTCGAAGGCCAGGGCGCGAAGCAACCTGGTGCTGGAGCTTGTCGCTGGTGAAGTCGGCCCGGGCATGGCCAACCGAGCGCAGGGACTTGGCTATGACCTGGGCCGGCCGCATCGGGTCCTGGCGCTGGAGTGCCAGAGCGTGAACGGCGACGTCGACGTGTTCTTCGACGCCGTCAACAGGGCTGCAAGCAACGCTCAGGTCGGGTCGCTAGTCGCCACCCGCTTCAATGACGTGATCGTGCTGGCCGACAGGGAAGCTGAGTGGCAGCGCTTCCACAGCTCCGTCGTGGCCGAGATGCATGGGTCGCCCTGCTCTGTCGGGGTGGGCGGCAGAGCTGAGGAGATCAGGGACTTCGCCCGCTCCTACCGGGAAGCCCAGCTTGCGCTGGAGATGCAGAAGGCAATCGGCGCGAACGGCCAGGTCACGATCTTCGATGAGCTCGGCATATACCAGGTCCTTGGTGCCACGACGGATATCTCAGCGATCGAGCGGTTTGCCAAGGCCTGGCTCGGCGCACTTCTCAACTACGACGCTGTCCACGGCACGCGGCTCGTCGCTACGCTGGGCGAGTACCTGGATTGCGGCGGCAGTTATGACGCCACGGCGGCGGCGCTGTCGGTGCACCGCAGCACCCTGAAGTACCGGCTGCGGCGGATCCGTGAGGTGTCCGGCCACGATCTTGGCATCCCGGACACACGGTTCAATCTTCACGTGGCTACCCGCGCCTGGCGGACAATCCAGGTCCTGCGGCGGTCCTGACGGTAGCCCCGGATGCGAGTCCAGGAGGGGGTTCGCGGACGCGGCTTGTCCCGTGCGGACACCAGGTTGGCCCGCGCGGGGCGGTGTAGCGAGAGTGCCGGCTGCCAATGCTGATGCACTAGGGCGAAGGCGAACCTTGGGGGCGAGCCATGAGCGCAGATCTTGATGAGCGCACGTACATACGCGAGCTTGAAGACAGCCTTCAGTTGGTCCTGTTCGGGGACGGCGGCGCCGCGACTGCGGTGGTGCTGCTCGTCCGCAGCGCACTATCCGCCGGCGACCAGCCGAAAGCCGAGCGCCTTGCGTGCGCGGCGCGGCGGCTCGCGGAGGACACGATGGTGGAATCCGACATGGAAGCTGCCGCCTGTCACGTCCGCGGTCTGATCAAACGCGACGCTGCTCTGCTGCAAGAGGCAGCCGACCAGTACGGCGCACCGCTCGCCCGTGCCTCGGCCACCGAGGACGCCGGCAGTGACCCGGGCCGCGCAAGGCAAGCAGGAAGATGCCGTCGCGCAGCTACAGCACGCATATGCGCAGTATGAGCAGCTTGGCTGCGCCGAGGCCATGGCACGAGTCCGATCCCGGCTGCGTGCCCTGGGCACCAGGCTGCATCACTGGACGCACGCCGACCGCCCTGCCTTTGGCTGGGACAGCCTCACCGACACCGAGCGGCGGATCGTGGACCTCGTCGCACAGGGACTCAGCAACCGGCAGGTCGCGAGCCAGGTATTCCTTAGCGTGCATACGGTCGCCTTCCATTTGCGACATGTCTTCTGGAAGCTGGACGTGTCCTCACGGGTTCAGCTCGCGCGGCTAGCCGCCGAGCACGCCAGTGGCGCTACGCTAGGGCTAGGCCGCCGGCCCGCCGGGAGCGCTTGATCGCGCGGCGCTGGACGGTGCCGACTAGCCGGATTGAGGATGTGCGCGCTGAGCCTGCTCAGCAAGCGTGGGAGGTACCGTTTCCGGCCGCGGCGAGGCTGCAGGCCGCCCGGTGGGCCCGGTCCCAGGCACAGCAGGTCGCAGCAGGGAGGTAAGTGATGGCCACGGTAGTTGGCATCGATCTCGGAACTACCAACTCTGTCATCGCCACGACCGAGCAAGGTAAGCCCACGGTCATACCTAACGCCGAGGGTTCCAGGACGACGCCGTCGGTGGTGGCCTTCACCCCCCAGGGTGAGCGGCTGGTCGGCCAGCTGGCCCGGCGGCAGGCGATCCTGAACCCGAAGGGCACGATCTACTCGGCCAAGCGGTTCATCGGGCGGCGTTTCGATGAGGTTGACAGCGAGGCGAAGGCGGTCTCGTTCGACGTGGTTGCCGGGGCCCGATGGTTCGGCCAGGTTCAATGTCGGCGGCAAGTTGTACGCGCCCGAGGAGATCTCCGCCCTTATCCTGCGGAAGCTGGCTGATGATGCGGCGAAGTTCCTCGGCGAGAAGGTGAACGAGGCGGTCATCACCGTGCCGGCCTACTTCAATGATGCGCAGCGCCAGGCGACCAGAGACGCCGGCAAGATTGCCGGCCTTGAGGTCTTGCGCATCATCAACGAGCCGACAGCGGCAGCACTGGCCTATGGCCTGGATAAGAAGAGCAACGAGACGGTCCTCGTCTTTGACCTCGGCGGCGGCACTTTCGATGTGAGCGTCCTCGACATCGGGGACGGCGTGGTCGAAGTGCGCGCGACGTCGGGTGACACGCACCTCGGCGGTGATGACTTCGACCGGCGCATCGTCGACTACCTGGCCGACGAGTTCCAGCGCGATAACGGCATCGACCTGCGAGCCGATCCGCAGGCGCTGCAGCGGCTGTTCGAGGCAGCCGAGAAGGCAAAAGTCGAGCTGTCCTCGGTCACTCAGACTCTGGTCAGCCTGCCGTTCGTCACTGCCGACGCGACCGGCCCGAAGCACCTTAATACGACCCTTATGCGGTCGACTTTCGACCAGATCACCGCTGACCTGGTCGAGCGGACAGTCGGCCCGGTTAAGCAGGCGATGAGCGACGCGAAGCTCACCGAGAACGACATCGATGAGGTGATCCTCGTCGGCGGGTCCACCCGGATCCCGGCGGTGCAGAACCAGGTCCGGCGGCTGACCGGCGGCAAGGACCCGAACATGACGGTCAACCCGGACGAGGTCGTCGCGCTGGGCGCCGCCGTGCAGGCCGCCGTGCTCAAGGGCGACGTCCGGGATGTCCTGCTCCTGGATGTCCTGCCGCTATCCCTGGGCATCGAGACCCTCGGCGGCATCATGACCAAGGTCATTGAGCGGAACACCACGATCCCGGCCCGGCGTACCGAGACATTCAGCACGGCCGAGGACAACCAGTCCGCAGTGGACGTCGTCGTCCTGCAGGGGGAGCGGGAGCGAGCCGCCGACAACCGGGTGCTGGGCAGGTTCAGGCTGGAGAACATCCGGCCTGCTCCCCGCGGCCTGCCGCAGATCGAGGTTACGTTCGACGTGGATGCGAACGGCATCCTGAACGTGTCCGCGCGGGACAAGGACACCGGGGCTGAGCAGCGGATCACGATCAGCGAGACCACGAACCTCGAGCCGAGCGAAGTTGAGCGGATGGTCGACGACGCCGAGCGGCATCGTGACGAGGACTCGCGGCTGCGCGAGCTGACCGAAGCCCGTAACGAACTCGATTCAGCCGCCTATCAGGTCGACCGGGTGCTGGCCGAGCGCGGCGATACGCTGCCAGTGCACGAGAAGGCGCGGGCCGAGAACGTCGTGGCGGAGGCGCGGCAGGCGTTCAAGGAGCAGGCGCCGCTGGACCGGCTCAGGACACTGACGGCCGAACTCCAGCAGGTGTACCAGATCATCACTGCGGGACGCGAGCCGGAGGCCGAGCCCGAGCTCCCGCCGCGAGCGGACGGCGACGACGTGATCGACGCCGAGTTCACCACCCATGAGTGAGCAGAACGGCAATACTGAGCCCAGGCCTGACCCAGGCAAGTCTCCCCCGCCCGCCCGGCCGCCAGATCCCGGTCACCCGGCGGCCGGGTCCGGGCGCCAGCCGGACGTTTCGGCGTCTGGCAGCGCGCCACCGGAGCCGGCCAAGCGGATCGCGGAGCTGACGCAGCGGATCGCGGAGCTGGAGGACCAGCGGCTGCGGGCTCTTGCTGACCTGGACAACCTCCGCAAGAGGTGCGCAAGCCAGATCAGCGCCGCCAGGGCCGAGACGAGGTCCGAAGTTGCAGCGAGATGGCTGCCAGTCGTCGACAATCTCGAGCGCGCGCTGGATCATGCGCATGCCGATCCGGGCTCCATCATCGAGGGGATCAGGGCCGTCCTGGAGCAGGCCATGGGCGTGCTGTCCCAGCTTGGCTTCCCCCGCCGTGATGACCTTGGTGCCCCGTTCGATCCGGCTCGGCATGAAGCCATCGCAGCGGTGTCCGAGACGGACGCGCCGGCCGGCTCGGTGATCGACGTCGTCCGGCCTGCCTATGGTGAAGGAGACCGCCAGCTGCGGCCTGCCCAGGTAGTCGTCGCCAGGGACGGCTGATGGCAGACAAGGACTTCTACCAGATCCTGGGCGTGCCACGGGACGCCAGCCAGCAAGACATCCAGCGGGCCTACCGCAAGCTCGCCCGGCAGTATCACCCCGACGTTAACGCCGATCCGGCCGCCGAGGAGCGTTTCAAGGACGTTTCGGAGGCCTATGACGTGCTGTCCGATCCGCAAACACGAAGCCGCTATGACGCCTTCGGGGCCGACTTCCGGCAGGTTCCCGAGGACATGGACCCGCAGGCATGGCGGCGCGCCCAGGCTGGCGCCCGGGCGCGCGAACGGGCCGGCGCTGGCGCCGGGAGGCAGGCAGGCCGGGCGCGGCCCGGGCTTCAGTTACACCGCGGGCGGCGACGTCGACCTTGATGAGCTGTTCGGCGGGCTGTTCGGCGGCCGCGCCGGCCGGGGCGGCCGCGGCTGGGGACCGGTGCCGGGAGCGGATCAGACGACCGAGATCCAGCTGACGGTCGAGGATGCCTACCACGGGACCCGCCGCACCATCCGCCTCACCGGCGAAGACGGCACTCGGACCGTCGAGGTGACGATCCCGCCGGGAGTAACGGACGGGCAGCGGATCCGGGTCGCTGGCCAGGGCGGTCGTGGCAGTGACGGAGCCCGCAGCGGCGACCTGTACCTGATGGTCCGGATCGCGCCGCACCCGCTGTACCGGCTGGAGGGCCGCGACCTGTACGTGGAGCTTCGGCTCGCGCCCTGGGAGGCCGCCCTCGGCACTTCGGTCGCGGTGCCGACGCCGGGCGGGGATGCCACGGTCCAGGTGCCGGCGGGAACGTCGTGCGGGCGGCGGCTGCGGCTGCGCGGCCGCGGCCTGCCCAACCCGAGAGGGCCAGCCCGGCGACCTGTACGCCGAAGCCAAGATCGTGGTGCCGCCGCAGCCGACGGAGGCTGAGCGGGAGCTGTTCGAGCAGCTGGCTGCCGTATCCGGTTTCGAGCCGAGGAGGCGGAGATGACCTACGCCATCGTCCGTACGACGCAGCTTGACCTGGACCATTTCGCCGCCGCCACGGGACTGCACCCGGAACTGGTCCGCAGGTTCGTGGCCCTGGGCATTCTCGACGCTACCCCCGACCCGGCCGGAGGCTTGTGGTTCGCTCCCAGCCAGGTGGCCGCGGCCGCGCGGATCCAGCGGCTGCGCGCCGGCTTCGCGCTCAACTACGCCGCCATCGGGCTGGTCACTGACCTGCTCGACCGCATCGCGGCGCTCCAGACGGCCCTGCGCACGGCCCGGCGGCCAGGCGCCTAACTCGATAGGGGGGTAACTGCGATGGACCCGGCGCGCCTGACGCAGAAGTCGCAGGAGGCCTTGCACGACGCGCAGACTAAGGCGCTGCGCTACGGCCACCCCGAGGTAGACGGCGAGCACCTGCTGCTCGCGCTCATCGACCAGGCAGACGGCATCGTGCCGCGGCTGCTCACGCTGGCCGGCGCCGACCCCGACTCAGCTGCAGCAAGGAACTCGACGCGGAGCTGGCCAGGCGGCCGCGGGTGAGCGGGCCCGGCGTCAGCCCGGGCCAGGTGAACGTCACGCAGCGGCTGGCCCGGCTGCTCGACGGCGCCGAGCAGGAAGCGCAGCGGCTGAAGGATGAGTACGTCTCGGTCGAGCATCTGCTGCTGGCGCTGCTTGTCCGAGGGCCCGTCGACGACTTCGGGCAGGCTGCTGCAGCAAGCCGGCGTGAGCAGGGGATACGTTCCTGCAGGCGCTGACCAAGCTCCGCGGCAACCAGCGAGTCACCTCGGCCATGCCCGAGACAGCGTATGAAGCCCTGGCGAAGTACGGGCAGGACCTTGTCGCCGACGCCGCGGCCGGCCGTCTCGACCCGGTCATCGGGCGTGATGCCGAGATCCGGCGGGTGATCCAGATCCTGTCCAGGAAGACCAAGAACAACCCGGTCCTGATCGGCGACCCTGGCGTCGGCAAGACCGCGATCGTCGAAGGTCTCGCGCAGCGGATCACCCGCGGTGATGTCCCCGAGGGGCTGAAAGACAAGTCCATCTTCAGCCTGGACCTGGGTGCCCTGGTGGCCGGGCGCCAAGTACCGCGGCGAGTTCGAGGAGCGCCTCAAGGCAGTGCTGGCAGAGGTCAAGGCGGCCGAAGGGCGCATCCTGCTGTTCGTAGACGAACTGCATAACGTGGTGGGCGCGGGCGCCGCCGAAGGGTCGATGGACGCCGGCAACATGCTCAAGCCGATGCTGGCTCGCGGCGAACTGCACATGATCGGCGCGACCACGATCGAGGAATACCGCCGCTATATCGAGAAGGACGCCGCGCTGGAACGCAGGTTCCAGCCGGTCATGGTGGACGAGCCATCGATCGAGGACGCGATATCGATCCTGCGCGGGCTGCGCGAGCGGCTGGAGGTCTTCCATGGCGTGAAGATCGCCGACAGCGCCCTCGTCGCGGCCGTCACCATGAGCCATCGTTACATCGCCGACCGGTTCCTGCCGGACAAGGCTATCGACCTGGTCGACGAGGCATGCGCCGTGATCCGCACGGAGATCGACTCCATGCCGGCTGAGCTCGACGAGCTCACTCGCCGGGTGATGCGGCTGGAGGTCGAGGAGGCCGCGCTCGGCGAAGGAAGACGACCCGGCGAGCAAAGCCCGGCTGGAAGAGCTGCGCAAGGAACTTGCCGACCTGCGGGCGGAGGCCGACTCGCTCCGGGCCCAGTGGGAGGCCGAGCGCCAGGCACTCCGCCGGGTGCAGGACGCTGCGAGCCGAAATCGAGCAGGTCCGGCAGGAGGCCGAGCAGGCAGAGCGGAACTACGACCTGGACAAGGCCGCCGAGCTGCGGCTCGGCCGGCTCCCGGAACTCCAGCGGCGGCTCCAGGCCGAAGAGGAGCAGCTGGCCAGCCGTCAGGGCGGCCAGCGGCTGCTGCGCGAGGTCGTCACCGAGGAGGAGATCGCCGCCATCGTGTCCCGC
Source organism: uncultured Actinomycetota bacterium (assembly GCA_963808215.1). Taxonomy (GTDB): domain Bacteria; phylum Actinomycetota; class Actinomycetes; order Streptosporangiales; family Streptosporangiaceae; genus JAJYUU01. Next base: position 4,590 of record CAWEEY010000008.1, on the reverse strand, counting down.
TGGACCGGCATCCCGGTCAGCCGGCTGCAGGAAGGCGAGCGAGAGAAGCTGCTGCACCTGGACCAGATCCTGCACGAGCGCGTCGTCGGCCAGGACGAGGCGGTCCAGACCGTCACCGACGCCATCATCCGCGCTCGCTCGGGCATCAAGGATCCGCGCCGGCCCATCGGCTCGTTCATCTTCCTCGGCCCCACCGGCGTGGGCAAGACAGAGCTGGCCCGGTCGCTCGCGGAGGCGCTGTTCGACACCGAGGACAGCATGGTCCGCGTCGACATGAGCGAGTATCAGGAGCGGCACAGCGTCAGCCGGCTCGTCGGCGCACCGCCCGGCTACGTCGGTTACGAGGAAGGCGGGCAGCTGACCGAGGCGGTGCGCCGCACGGCCGTACTCGGTAGTCCTGTTCGACGAGATCGAGAAAGCACACACGGATGTCTTCAACATCCTGCTGCAGGTACTCGATGACGGGCGGCTGACCGACGGCCAGGGCCAGACGGTGGACTTCCGTAACACGGTCATCATCATGACGTCCAACATCGGCTCGGAGTACCTGCTTGAGGGAGCCACATCGGATGGCGAGATCACGCCGGACGCGCGGGACCGGGTGATGGCCGACTATGCGGGCTCGTTTCCGCCCTGAGTTCCTCAACCGGCTGGATGACATCGTCTTGTTCAAGCCGCTGACCGAGGCGGAGATCGAGCACATCGTCGAGCTGATGTTCGATGACCTTCGAGCCCGGCTGAGCGAGCGTCAGATGACGCTGGAGATGTCGCCAGAGGCCCGGCGCTGCATCGCCGAGCAGGGATTCGACCCCGTCTACGGCGCGCGACCGCTGCGCAGGTTCATCGCCAAGGAGGTTGAGACCCGGATCGGCCGGGCTCTGCTCGCCGGCGACGCCCGGGACGGCGCCGTGATCCGCGTCGACTATGGTGACGCTGGCTGACTGCAGCTACGTCAATCCCGGCTGATGTGCGGCGCGCAGGCCTGCCAGGCCACCGGATCCGGTGCCCCAACTGCGGGCGCAGGAACCGCGTCCCGGCCGCTGCGGCAGGCACTCCGCGCTGCGGCAACTGCCATCGGCCGCTGCCGTGGATCGTCGACGCCAGTGACGATACGTTCGCAGAGCTAGCGGAAAGCCAAGGTCCCGGTCGTGGTTGATCTGTGGGCGCCGTGGTGCGGCCCGTGCCGGATGGTAAGCCCCGTGCTCAGCGAGCTCGCCGCCGAAATGGCGGGCCGGATCAAGCTCGTCAAGGTCAACGTGGACGAATCCCCGCAGCTCCAGCGCCGGTTCGGCGTTCAGTCGATTCCGACGCTCCTGATCTTGCGGAACGGGACCGAGGTCGCGCGCCAGGTCGGGCAGCGCCGCCCGCAGCTGCGCGAATGGCTGGCTGGGGCACTGAGCGGCGGCTGACCGGCCGGCGGTTAGTTACGCGAGCGCGCTTTCAGCGCGTTCCTCGATCGCGGGCGCGGCCTGTTCCTGGTGCAGCTCATGTACGTACTTTCCGCCCCGCAGCAGCGACGCCACCGCGGCGACCAGGCAGGCAACGATCGCGAAGATGAACGCGACTGTCAGCCCGTGCTCGAACGGCGTCGAGATGAGTGACGGGAAGAAAGTGTGGCCGGTGAGGTAAGCGGCGTGGCTCGCTGGCAGCTTGCTGATGGCAGGCCCCAGCAGCGTCTGCACCGGGTTGTAGCCCAGCAGCGCGGCAAACATGATCGAGACCGGCGGCAGCCCGGCGATGCGCGCCGCGTCGGCCCTCGGCAGGCCCTGCGCTATCAGGCCGTGGTCGAGCGCAGCCGGCAGCGATCGAGGCCAGGCCCAGGATGATCAGCGTGAAGAAGATGCCGATGGACAGACACCATCGCCGAGTTCTGGAACGTCGCGCTCATGCCGGCGCCGACGCCGCGCCGCTCGGGCGGCAGGCTGTTCATGATCCCGGCCCGGTTCGGCGAGGCGAACAGGCCCATGCCGACGCCGTTGAGCAGCAGGATGACGGCGAACTGCCAGTAGGCTAAAGTCGATCGGCAGCAGCGCGAGCAGTACGAACGAGGCCGCCGCCAGCACCATCCCGCCAGTGGCGAACGGCCGGGCGCCATGGCGGTCCGACAGCCAGCCAGAGAGCGGCCCGGCGACAAGGAAGCCGACAGTCAGCGGGAGCATGGCGATGCCGGCCCACAGCGGAGTCTGGCTGAAGCTGTAGCCGTGAATCGGCAGGTAGATGCCCTGCAGCCAGATGATCAGCGTGAACATGAGGCCACCGCGGCCGAGGCCAGCGAGCAGGCTGGCCATGTTGCCCGCGGTAAACGGGCGGATCCTGAACAAGGCGAGGTGGAACATGGGCTCGGCGACCCGCGTCTCGATGATACAGAAGATCACCAGGATGGCCAGCCCGGCACCGATGAGGCTGAGCACCGTCGGGCTGGTCCAGCCCATCGTGTGGCCTCCGTACGGCTGGATCCCGTAGGTGATGCCGACCAGTACGGCGATCAGGCCGGCTGCGAAGGTGAGGTTACCGGCCCAGTCCAGCCTGGCCGGGCGACGGAGCCCGCGTTCTTGCAGCCGCAGATACGACCAGATCGCTCCGAGCACGCCGAACGGCACAGAGACCAGGAAGACGTACCGCCAGTTGAGTGGTCCAAGGACGCCCCCCAGCACCAGGCCGATGAAGGAGCCGGCGATTCCCGCCACCTGGTTCAGGCCGAGCGCGAGACCGCGCTCGTTGGCCGGGAAGGCATCGGTGAGGATGGCGCTGGAGTTTGCCATCAGCATCGCCCCGCCGACGCCCTGCAGGATCCGCATCCCGATCAGCCACCAGGCGGCGGCTGTGCCCTGCAGCCAGGTGACCGACAGCATGATGGAGAACAGCGCAAACAGCGCGAAGCCGAGGTTGAACATCCGTACGCGGCCGAACATGTCGCCCAGCCGGCCGAAGCTGACCACCAGCACCGCGGTGACCACGAGGTATCCCATGATCAGCCAGAGCAGGAGGCTGGTGTTACCCGGCTGGAGCGGGTTGACGCCGATGCCGCGGAAGATGTCCGGCAGCGCGATCAGCATGATCGAGGCGTTGACCGTGGCCATCAGCATGCCGAGCGTCGTATTGGACAGGGCTATCCACTTGTAGTGGACGCCTCTGCTGTGCCGTGCGTCCCTCTGCCGGGCGGCTGCCCGTTCTGCTGCTTGGGGAGTGTGCTTCAGCGTGCGGCCCGGGTGGCGCGGACGACATGACCCTCCCTTCCTCATGGATCCCGGCCTCAGGCGCCGCATTGCCGCAGCGCGCGGCATCGCCGCAGCGCGCAGCATCGCGGCCCCGCAAAGCCCAGGGAACACAAGAATATTTGCTTTGCTAACTAAATAACTGAAGGAGATATTTCCGCGGGCCATCCGGCACTCAGGGCCTGGTTTGGGGCACGACGAAGCGGCAAAGCGGACAAATAGTCCGCCGCAGATCGACCGTGCGTGGCAGCCGCTTCTATAGCCGTAGTAGCCACGCACAGACCGCTAGGAGGAAGGCGCGTGCCGGCCGTGGTGGGGCAGCAGGACGGGGCCGACACCGGGGATCGCCTGGGACCGGGCCTCGGCCAGCAGCGCCTCGGCCGCCTGCGCACCGTTCTCGCCGGTCCGGGACATGCGCGCCGCGATCAGGCCGGTCACGATCGGCGTGGAGAAGGATGTGCCGCTCCACTTCGCCATGCCGTAGAACTCCCTGACCTGCTCGGTGTAGGGCGCGACGTGGCAGGTGTACGTGCCGGTCGCATAGGCGTTGACGATGTCCCGGCCCGGTGCGTACACATCGACCCAGCCGCCGAAGTTGCTGAAGCTTGCCCGGCCGCGCCAATCGCTGCCCAGCGCGCCGACGGCGATCACGCCTGGGAAGGCGGCCGGCCAGTTCGGCCGCCGGTGACCGTCGTTTCCGGCCGGGGCGATGCAGATGCTGCCCTTGGTCTGATTCAGGCGCTTGAGCCACTGCTCGAACGCGATCAGCGGGAGATCATGCCGGGAACGGGCGGCAATGCTCAGGTGGAAGATGTCGACCCCGCGCCTGAGTTCGTCCTCGAGCTTGGTGACCAGGTCCGACTCCAGCTGGCTGCCGGCAACCGAGAAGGCATTGCAGTCAACGATCTCGGCTGCCGGAGCCATCGCTGCGCATGACGCCTGCGACGAACGTCCCGTGGCCGGTGTAGGCCGGGATCGGCTGGACTCCGCCCGGCAGCTTGGGCGGCAGCGGATCGACATCCTCGGCCTGCACGCCGGCCAGCCAGGGGTGGGCTTTGTCTGCGCTCTCGAGCAGCCCGTGTCGGCAAGGTAGACGAGTACTCCGGCGCCGCCATTGTCGCCGCGCACCGATGGATATGGCTCGACGCTCGCAATAGCCGGCTGCGGCTCGGTGGCCGGACACATCGATCCTTGCGCGGCGCCACCGTCAGGACGTGGTCGGGCGTCGCGATTCCCGGCCAAGCAGGTGTCGATCTCGGCGAGCGCCTCCCGTTTACCGTCGGGCTGCGGGTCGGCCAGGGTCGCTACAGCGACGCCACCCGCTAGGCGTCGGAGGCGGTCCGGGGCATTTACGAGAAGTCGCGTTCGGCTGGCT
>CAWEEY010000007.1:0-196731 GCA_963808215.1 uncultured Actinomycetota bacterium | reverse complement strand
AGCACGGGGCGGCGCAGGTGCAGCCTCCCCGCACGACCGGCGCGGCGATGCGCGCCAGCGGACCGGGCCTCGCGCTGATCTCCGTGCCGGGCCGGTACGCCTTCGCCGAGGCGATGGACGCGCTCGACGCCGGCTGTGACGTCATGATCTTCTCCGACAACGTGCCGGTCGAGCAGGAGATCACGCTCAAGGACGCGGCGGCCATCGCGACCTGCTCGTGATGGGCCCCGATTGCGGCACCGCCATCGTCGGCGGCATCGGGCTCGGCTTCTCGCACACGCTGCCGCCGGGCCGGTCGGCCTCGTCGCCGCGTCGGGGACCGGCGCGCAGCAGGTGCTGTGCCTGCTGGACGACGCGCGGGGCCGGGGTCAGCGCCGCGCTCGGCGTCGGCGGCCGCGATCTGTCCGCCGCGGTCGGCGGCCGCTCGGCCCGGCCGCCGCTGGCCGCGCTGGACGACGATCCGGGCACCGAGCTGATCCTGGTGATCTCCAAGCCGCCCGCCGCCGAAGTGGCGAGCGCGCTGCGCGACTACGCGGCCGGCCTGGCGACACCGGTTCAGTTCGCGCTGATCGCGCCCGGTGAGCCGACCTGACCGCAGCCACCGAGGCCCGCGCTGGCCGCGCTGGGCCTGCCCGTCCCGGCCTGGCCGCGCTGGCCCGCTCCGGCCGCAGCGGCGAGGCCTGGGCCGGGACTCCGGCTGCGCGCGTCCTGCGCGGCCTGTTCGCCGGCGGGACGCTCTGCGACGAGGCCATGGTCATCGCCACTGAGCGGCTGGGTCCGGTCTGGTCGAATATCCCGCTGCGGCCAGAGTGGCGAGCTGGCACCGCGCCGTCGTCCGCTCACGCACGCCATGATCGACTTCGGCGACGACGAGCTGACGGCGGGCCGGGCGCATCCCATGATCGACCCGTCGCTCCGGCTGGAGCGGCTGGCGGCCGAGGCCGCCGATCCGGCCGTTGCCGTCGTCCTGCTCGACGTTGTCTGGGGCATGGCGCGCATCCCGACCCGGCGGCCGAGCTGGGCCCGGCGATTGCGGCCGCTCGAGCCGGCGAGCGAGTCGCTGTCGTGGTGTCGCTGATCGGCGCGGCGTCCGACCCTCAGGGGCTGGCCGGGCAGGCGGCGGCGCTGCAGGCGGCCGGGGCCCATGTGTTCGCGTCCAACGCGGCGGCCGCAAGGTTCGCCTGCGACCTGATCGAGGGCGTCAGATGACCAACGGGTATCGGGGGGTTCACGGGGGGTGTCCCCTCGTGGGTGAGCTGCTCCGGCGCGAGCCGCACATCATCAGCTCCGGCCTCGGCCTGCTGGCCGACGCAGCGCAGCGGCAGGCCGCCGGGTCACGGAGGTCGACTGGGCACCGCCGATGGCCGGCACCGAGGACGACCTCGTTCCCGTCCTGAGCGACCCGCGGCGGACGGCGGCCAATGCGCTCGCGGTCGCGCGGATGCTCGCGGTGCGGGCGCACCTGGTCGACGTCCTGCCCGCGCGCGACCGGCGCTGGACCTGCAGCCCGGTGAGTTCCTGCACGCCGGGCCGCCGGTCAGCTGGGACCGGGCGGCCGGCCCGCTGCGCGGGGCGCTCATGGGCGCGGCCGTCTTCGAGGGACTGGCCGACTCGCCCGAGGCGGCAGCGGAGCTGCCGGGCGCGGCGCGTTCGCGCTCGCGCCGTGCCACTCCCGGCACGCGGTGGGCCCGATGGCTGGCGTGATCTCGCCGTCGATGTGGCTGTTCGTGCTGGCGGACCCGGCGACGGGGCAGCGGTCGTACTGCTCGCTCAACGAGGGCCTCGGCAAGGTGCTGCGTTACGGCGCCTTCTCGCCCGACGTGCTCGAGCGGCTGGCCTGGATGTCGGGTGTGCTCGGCCCGCTGCTCGCCGCGGCGGTGCGCCGGCACGGGCCGGTGGACGTGACCGCGATCCTCGCCCAGATGGTGCAGATGGGCGACGAGGCGCACAACCGGAACCGGACCGGCACCCTGATGCTGCTGCGCGACCTGCTGCCGTCGATGGTCGAGTCCGGCTTGCCGCTCGGGCGACGTCGCCAGGGCGGCGGCGTTCATCGGCGGCAACGACCACTTCTTCCTGAACCTGGCGATGCCCGCCTGCAAGCTCGCGCTCGACGCCGCCCGTGACATCCCGGGCTCCACGATGGTCGTCGCGATGGCGCGCAACGGCACCGACTTCGGCATCCAGGTGTCCGGCACGGGAGAGGAGTGGTTCACCGCGCCGGCGCTGACGCCGCAGGGCCTGTTCCTCGGCGACTACGGCCCCGATGACGCCAGCCCGGACATCGGCGACTCGGCGATCACCGAGACGGCCGGGCTCGGCGGCTTCGCGATGGCGGCGGCGCCCGCCATCGCGGCGCTCGTCGGCGGCACGGCTGCCGACGCGCTCGCCACGACCCGGCGGATGTACGAGATCACGCTGGCCGAGCATCCGCTGTTCCGGCGTGCCGGCCCTGGAGTTCCGCGGCACGCCGGCCGGGATCGACGTCACGCTGGTCGCTCGCACCGGCATCCTGCCTCAGATCAACACCGGCATGGCCGGGAAGGTAGCCGGAACCGGCCAGGTTGGCGCGGGCCTGGTCACGCCGCCGCCTGAGGTCTTCCTGGCGGCGCTGCGGAGGCTGGCGCTGGCGGCCGAGAGTCCGGCTCCGGCCTCTGCGCGCATGACAAGCGCGGTGAGCGCTTGCGCAGCCGCCCGGCCGCGGTCGGGGGCTTCGGAGCTGGCGGCGGCCTCGAGCTGGCGGGTGGTGGTGGCGATCCGGCTGCTGCCGCGCCTGGCGGCCATGTCCCGCGCCGCAGCGGGCAGCTCGGGAAGGCCGGTCCTGGTAGCGAGCCGCGCTGCCAGCTCGACCAGCATGTGCATGTTCGACGGACCGAGGGGCAGCTCAGTGAAGGCAGCACAGACGGTCTCGACGATGCGCCGGGCTGCAAGCTCGGTGTGGGAGGCGTGCTCAAGACCCTGCGCGATCCGGCTGAGCTTGAGCGCATCCCCGCGGACCCCGGCAGCGATCGCCGCCGCAGCCAGGGCCGGGTCGAGCAGGCCATCGGCAGCGGCGTTGGCCCACAGTTGACCGGCGGCGATCCGGGTGTCTGCCTCGGCGGACGAGAGGCCGGTCACCAGCGCCAGGTGGCCGACCGGGCCGAGGGTGTGGCCTGGGTGGCGCATGCTTGTCATGGCGATGGTGGCTGGGGAGGTGCCGGGTATGAGGCCGTCGGACAGCGGCCGGAGGAGGTGGGCCGCGGCTATCTCGGGCTGCCAGGGGCAAATGAGTGTCCAACCGGCAACGGCCGCGTCGTAGTGGCGGGTTTGGAACCGGCTCGGCCCGTACAGGACCTCGTGATCTCGCAGCGGGTCAGTCAGGGCGGTCAGCAACTGCCAGCAGTCGCAGGCCGGCGCCGTCGGTACCTGCCCGGTAGTCCTGGCAAGCAGGTGCGTGTACCACTGCTGGGAGGCGCGCAGCGGCTCGCCGGTCGGTTCCCCGGTGACCGCCGCGAAGCTGATGGGTGACTGGATGACTTCGTGGCTTTCGCGTAGTGCATCGGCTGGCTGGCCGGCGATCGGCGCCCAGGCAGTCCAGAGCTCGGAGTCGGCTGCTCCAGGCGCAAGGCGCAGCAGCGCCTGCTCGCGATCATGCTCGAGCAGGCGGTGGACCGCGGCGGGGCAGGCGGCGAGTTCGCGGATGCGCCGCAGCAGCGTCTCGGCACTGATCGCACCGCGCTCGGTCTGCGGCTCGGCGAGCAGCACGCCGCCCTGCCCGGTCTCGATGATCCGGCCGCTTCCCAGGCCCGTGCGGAGAAGATCCCCGCCATGGTCAGGGCCTGGCCGGAGCTGGCCACGGCGTACTTACCGGGCATGTGCCAGTTATCTTCGCGGGCATAGTGGTCGGCCGGCAGCTTCTCACCTGCCCACACGCTCGCGATGATCGCCATGTCGGAAGAGATCAGGTCACCGCTGAATGGCTCGTAGCGGTGCATCACGCGCTCGGTCCGCTTCAGCAGTGGAGCAGCCAGCCGCTTGCGCTGGCCAAGCGGCAGCGAGCTCAGGCGCACCGCACCTGCCAGCGCCCGTTCCGCGGCGATGGCGTCGGTCGCGTCCTCGATCAGAACCGTCAGCAGCTGGACGAGCTCCTCCGGATCGGTCACCGGCGGCGGAAGCTGCTCGCCGGCGCCGGGATGAACTCGGGCCGGTCCGGGAACGCGGCCGCGGCGCACGAGCTCGAGCGCGGCGGTCAGCTCCTGGCGGGGCCGGGCCGGCAGCGCGCTTATCCGCGTCTCCAGGCCGGCCAGTTCGCCGGCCACGTCGGCGGTGAAGCCTGCGTGCGCGACGGCGCTGTCAGGCTCGGGCACACCCGGCGGCGTCGAAGCTCCTGGCAGCAGTGGCAGAGCCGCAGCGTCGGCTGCCAGGCTGGGGGAGAGGTCCATCGCGCGCAGCCGGATCTCGGCGAGCAGGGGCCCGTCCGGCACGCCGAGCTTGCCGATCAGCTTGAGCGCCGCCTCCTGAATGTCCTGCCGCTCGTGCCCGAACGCGGCCGCGGCGGCCGCGGCAGCGGCCGGGCGGAGGGCAGGGTACTTGGTGCCCACCGTCCCGACTAGCTTCAGCTGCGTCGTCGCGATGCTCTTCTGCGGGAAGAGCAGCGCCGGGCCAGATGCAGCCAGCAGGCCGCCGGGATCAAGCCGGCCCGTATCCAGAAGCAGACGCGCGCCCTGCTGGCCGACCATGACGCCGGGCTTGGAGGTGGCGGCGAGCAGCCCGAGGTACTTCTGGGCCCGCTCCGCCATCTCGGCATCGGAGGGCTTGAGCTCCTTGAGCGTGTCGGCGTACCAGCCCACCCGGTTCGGGTTGAAGTCGCGAGTGAAGGCGTCGAGGCAGGCGTCGATTACCCGGCCACGGTCCAGGTGACCCTCGGCGCACAGCAGCGCGATGCCCTCGGACCAGGTCTGAAGCCGCGTGTGCTCTATCTCCTGCAACCAGCGGATCCTGCGGTCTTCCTGGTCGAGCATCAGGCCGGCTTCGGGCACGGTGAACAGCCGCCAGACCTCATCCTCCAGCAGCCCCGGATCAGCGAGCAGCGCTTGTGCCGGAGTCCGCCGGTCCTGCCCGTTCCCGTCGTGAGCAGTCCACCGCAGGCTGTCCGGCATGAGCGTCGCATAGTCCGGTACCTCGGGCCGCGGGATCGCGCCAAGCCGCACGAGGGCGCGGGCTAGCGGCCAGGCCGGAGCTCCGAAGTGGTTCGTCAGGTTCCGGTCCACGTAGTCCGCGAGCCAATCGGGCCGCCGGTCGGCCAGGACGACAGCGATCTGCTCAACCTCGGCTTGAGTGATCTTCCAGCTGTCGAAGTCCGATCCGACCCTTGCCGCGATGGCGACGCCGTCGGCTAGGCCTAGAGCGGCCAGCCTGAATGCGGATGTGCTGGCTAGCTCGCGCCATGCGTTGTAGTCGCGGTTGAGCTCTTCCTGCTGTTCCTCCTGGCGGCGCACCGCCGCGGGTGGCTGCTGGTAGCCCGAACCGAGGAAGTCGATGAACTGCTGCGGCGCCAGCATTACCGGCTCTGGCGCGTGCCGCTTGGGCCCCGTCAGGAACCCTTTCAGCGCCTTCGCGCACGCTGCCCGGTCAGACTCTGTCGCATCTTTCAGCAGATCCCGCACGGCGACCGGGTCGTCACGCCGCACGGCCGCCTCCAGGAGCTGGCGGTCAAGCACCGAGCACCTTGTTTCTGGCGGCGAGACGGGCTGCGAGCACGTGCTTGCATGGCCCGCGGCTGCGCACGATGGCGCCAGTATCGGCCACGGCCACAGCTCCGGCGGCGATGAGCTCGCGCGTGCTGGCAAGCCGCGGGTGAATGGCCTCCCCGGCTAGCTCGCCAAGCGGCTGCATCTGCCGGGCCAGCGCCTGTACCTCACCGAAGCCCTTGAGCCAGCGGTCCGGCAGCGGCACCTTGCGCTCGGTCACCGACCCTCCGGCAACGTCCGCGACCAGTTCGCCCGATCCGACGCTCAGCAGCAGCGGCCCGCTGATCGCCGCGCCTGCGAGCGCAGCGCGCATCGCGTCGTTGAAGTCGACGTTAGTCGTGCCCGAGGTGACCGGCGGCTCGGCGAAGGCTGCCGGGAGCAGGTCGAGCCGGGCGTGCACGCCGCAGCAGGAGGAGAAAGCCTCGAACCGCAGCCGGTCGCAGTTGCTAGTCACCACCGGATCGCGCAGGATCGCGACAACGTTTCCTGGGAGGAAGTACCGTGACCGGGCCACCGCCGCGCAGGCCAGCATTCCGGTCGCGGCCACGTCCGGCTCGGTCAGGAACCCGCTAAAGAAATAAGGATGCAGCACCGGGCCGACCTCGGTCACGCCGCCGCTGGTCGCCAGCAGCAGTTCGGTACTGCCGTCACGCTGCCGGACAACGGATGGCTCACGGTAGGAGTACGTTACGTCGGCGACCGCCACGACGCCACCCTAGGGCGACCTCGGCGCACCACGTGCCGTTACCCGTATGGCTACCACAATTGGTACGACTCCATAGTCGGGGCGGCATTCGTTCCGGTTGCCAGCGGCTTTCACTGGCCCAGTGGCGCAGACTTAGGTACGTCACCGGGCCTGCTGCCAGAGGGAGGCGACCGCCACGGATTGGGACGTCAAAGCGAACTGGGCTGGGGATCCCGTCAGGTCGCTCGTCCAGTCTGATGTACGAGTGGGTCGTGTCGATGCTCCAGCCGTCGGTCGTTCGCGTCCCGGATGTGCGCGGGGAGTACACCACCGGGGCCCGACACCAGCTCCGCATGCTCGGACTGCGCGTCAGAGCAGTCCAACCTGACGGGCCAATCATGGGCAGGCGGGTGCGCGCCCAGGAACCAGCCCCCGGAACGAATGCCAAGCGGGGCACCGTCGTGAGGCTGTACCTCGTGCCTGAGGAAGGCGTCGAGTACGCCATTTAGCGGTCGCGTTACTGCCGGGTAGACGCCAGGTGACAGCGTCAGGACGCTGAGCCGACCTCAGCGGGCGGGCATCGCCTCCGTACCCCGTTACGCGACCTCAATGAAACAATGCCTGGCAAGAATCCGGACGGCGCCGCGGCCTTCGACTTCCAGCCCGACAGGCACTACTACCTCGTACCGCCCTGCTGGGACGACGTATCCGGCACCGGGCTCGGACGAAGCGGTACCGACGATGAAGGGCAGCGTCTGGCTGGCGCCTGGGCGGAGGTGGAGCACATGGCCAACGTCGGCTATCAAGCCACTGTAGCCACCAACGGCCTCCAGCGTTCCTGGTCGGCAGAGGCAGCCCGTCCCCGCTGAACCAGTGGCCTCGACGTCGGAGTCTCCGGTGTTCCGCATTACGACCCGGCCGGCTATCGCATCGCCGCCATGCAGGTGGGTCGCATCGACCTCGCAGGTCACGCGGATCATCGGGAGGGAGTCGCCGGCCTCCAGCGCTTGAGGCACCGGAACGAACGGCGGCACTTCCGGGAATCTCTTGAATCCGACGGTGAGTTCAACCATGCTGCCGAATTCCCTCTTCAGCTGCTCGGCTATCGAGGCCGCATCCGGCTTCAGCCACACCACAACGGCATCCTTCCCATCACCGATGCTCAGAAGGGGCCTGGCAGAGTGGCTGGTGAGGCGATCGGCGATTGACGCGCGAATGCGAGCCAATCGCTGACTACCGCTCTCGTCGGATGTCACTTCGTCATCATCCCTGAACGTGGTGAACCGATCGCGCGGACGTCCAGGCCGATGCCCTGGTCTCCCTGACCTAGGTACGCTAACCGGCGAGCAGGTCGTTGACGGCGTCAGCGCAGCGGCTCCATCAGCTCGGCCGCCCTCGCCCTGGCGGCGGCCAGCCCGTCGCCCATCGGCTGGCCCCGTCGGCCACGCGGACCCATGCTCCGCGGGCCTGCACCAGACTGATCTAGCAGGTACGCACCGAGCAAGGCGCCGACCTGGTCACCGGTGAGCCTCCGCCAGCTACGGCGGCCTCATCGTCGGGAACGGCGACGGCAAGCCGATCGCCGTCCGGGTCGTTGGCGATCACCAGATCGGCGCGGGCGGCTTAGAGTCCGGCTGCGGCCACGATGGCCAGGATTCTGCGGAACGCCCAATGCGACTGATGCGTCCAAGCGTTAACTGGCGTAGGAGGAATCGCCATGCGACGATTTAACGTCATCATCACTGGCTTCTTCGTTCTGACGTCGATGACGGCCTGCGCTGGCGCGCCCCAGCAGGCACAACGTCATAACCCGGCCACCCCGCAGCCGGGGCGGCATGCACAAGCTCGGGGCGCAGTCGCCGGAAAGTATCGGACCGGACGTGGCATGCCCAGCTCTGGCGGACAGCCGCGGGACACCGGGCTCCTGCCGGCCTGGCGATCCTGCAGCGGCCAGCACTCCGCTGCGGAGGCCAACGGCCCACTGCCGTGCGCTCCGATGCTGCTGGTGCCCATCGTCGTGCGGCACCCGCGCCATGGGCAGCCGCGAATTATCTATGTCCGCAAGCCCTGCTTGTGCGCATCGGGCGGCTGAGGCCCTTCCCAGCTGGAAGGGCCTCAGCAGCCTTGTTTCTATGTCATCTAGCCAAGCAGGGATTCTTGATGGTATTGCTGCGGAAGTCGTTCAGCCGCTCCGTGACCAAACCGAACGGGGCTGTCGGATATTCGACAACACGCAGCGGGCCGTACTCGGCCTGCGAACTCCCACCGAAGATGTTCGTAGTGCCTGGGATGTACCGGCCGCCTTCCTGCCACATGCAGCCGTTCGCAGTATTCCGGGTGGTGTAGAAGGGATAGAACACCGAGTTCGGCGGCGGGTTCACGCAACCGACACCCGGGGTCGGGTCGCTTGGGTTGAGCACGTGCCGCTGGCACGGCACATCCACCCGGAAGGACGTGTCGTCTGACTCGTTCCGTGAAATATCCGCCTCGAAAGCCATCTGGGCGAAGTTGCGGCCTCCAGTCGCGGGGCTCGTGAACAGCTCGGACGTCGGGTGCAGCAGCCTGTCAGCGACTGGATTGCTGATTGATCCGGGCCAGTTGAAGTTGTACGGCACGCCATCGAAATCGCCGTCGATGTCCAGGCAGCCGCCGATCTTCACGTCCAGGGAAGCCGACGCAGGCAGGCAGAAGTCGTCATCGCCCGCCGGATCCTGTCCGTGATTGTCGCCGTCGTTGGTGTCGGCGCCGAGTGGCTTGAGGCAGGTGCTGAGCGGGTCGGTGCCCGACCTTGGCGCAGTACTCGAAGTGCCCGATCTCGTCGGAGAAAGCGACGTTGTAGGTGTGCGCGGCTGCGACGTTCCGGGTCAGCGGCGATGAGGTGCTGAACTCGGGGTGGAAGTTGTTCGGCGTCACCGTGCAAGTGGTCGCGCTCGGGTCGAACACCACACTGCCGAATCCGTTGGCGGCGCTGGCCGTCATCGAGCCGGTCCTGTGCGTGGTGTGGTCGTGGATCACAACCCGCAGCCCGTTAGCCGTGTCGAACATGTGCACAGTGATGCTGTCACCCGAGTTCATCAAGAAGTCCTTGCTGGGGACCGGGATGAAGTGCTCAGGGTGCTGCGGGTTCGCGGGCGCCGTCGCCACGCCGTTCTTGGTGATGAAGGCGAAGTTCACCGGCTCCGGGCCGACCGTGTTCAGGCACGCGGTGTTGTTGAACGTGTTGGTCGCCGAGTTCTCGTTCTCCGAGAAGGTGTCGATGTTCAGCGCCGCGCACCACTGCTTGGCGGTGCAGCCGATGCCGGCTGGCCATGGCGCCCAGCCTGGCGGGTAGAACTGCATCTCCTCATAAGCCTGGCCGGGGCCGAGGCCGAAGTAGTGCGAGCTAGTCGGGTCGGTGCTCTCGTAGATGTTGCTGTTGCTGTCTGGCTCGCACGGGACGGTCGCGTGGCCGGTCAGCGCCAGTCCGTCCGGGTTGGGCGATCCATTGGGGTCGCACATGACCATGCCGAGCCAGAACGTCGGGTGCAGCTGGAAGCTGTACGTTCCCCCGCTGCCGTCTTGCTTCGGCCGGGTCGGCGGGTCCTTCGGGAGCACCATCTGGTAGGTCACGTTGTTACCTGAGCCAGGCCGGTTTGAGTAGAACAGCGTCGACGGCTCATCGTGACCGATATAAGGCGCTATATGCGCACCGTGGTTAATGGCATTGTCGTAGCCCTTGAACTCGTCCCAAACCTGGAACGGCTCCGCGCAGGTAATGCCATTGTTGCCACAGAAATGGAACCTGGCGATCTTCGTCGTGGCGTTGTTCGGGAGCACCTGTCTCGGCGCGGGTGCCGCTGCCGAGGAGCTGGCCTGGCTCGCGACCAAGGCTAACGGCGCGGCGATCAGAATGGCGGAAAGGCTAACTCCAAGTGCTCGTCGTCTCATGTCATCCTCCCGGACGGCCGGTGAAGGCCACCTTCTGCGGCGTGGTGCTTGAACGCGCGCCGCGTGATTTTCGGCTATGCCTCTAGGCAGTGATTGTCAGCGTCACCTCCTCGGGCGTAGATGGCTTGGCGATCACCGCGCCGACGCGCCGGATAAGGGCGTCGCGGCACGGGAAGATGCCGGCCTCGTCGGCGCGGCGGCGGGTCTCGCGGTTGAGGGGCTCTCGGGTGCTGCCGGCAGCGTCACCATCAGGTCGGCGCACGCGCATGGCAACTCTCCCAGCGAGGAAGATGGCAATGCGGCCCCAACTGGTGATACTCCGGCGAGCAATTCCTGTCAAGCGACCCGAACAACTGCGAGCTGCCCCAGCTCGCCTCAAACTCGGAACAGGTTCCGGTGTCTGGCTAGCTACCCAGCAGGTCGGCTACGGCCCTGCGCAGGGGCTCCATCAGCTCGGCTGCCCTCGCCCTGGCGGCGGCCAGCCCGCCGCCCGCGACCGGCTCAACCACCTCGAGGTATGCCTTGATCTTGGGCTCGGTGCCGCTCGGCCGGATGACCACGCGGCCGCCCGCCAGGCGGTACGTGAGCACGTCGGCCGACGGGAGCTCGCTGGTCCCGCCGGTCAGGTCGGCAATCGCGATGACTGCCTGTCCTGCCAGCTTCGGCGGTGGGTCGGCCCGCAGCCCCGCCATCACCCCGGCTGGCCTCGTCGTGGGCACGGTGACCTGCGCCGTTGCGTGCACGCCATACGTCACCTCCAGCTGGTCATAGGCGTCGATGAGTGACGCGCCCGCGGATCTGGCGACGGCCGCGAGTCCGAGCAGTGCAAGTGCCGCTCCGATCCCGTCCTTGTCCCGTACCACGTCGGTGACGGCGTATCCGAGTGCTTCCTCATAACCGAATGCGAAGCGAAGTCCCGGGCGCGTGTCGCCCGCCCGCATGATCCACTTGAAGCCGGTGAGCGTCTCGGCGTACTGCGCACCTGCTGCTGCCGCGATGCGCGACAGCAGCGTGCTGGACACGATCGTGGACACGACCAGTTCATCGGCTGGCCCCGTCGGCCATGCGGACCCATCCTCCGCAGGCCGTGCACCAGACTGACCCAGCAGGTACGCACCGAGCAAGGCGCCGACCTGGTCACCGGTGAGCCTCCGCCAGCTACGGCGAGCCTCATCGTCGGGGACGGCGACGGCGAGCCGATCGCCGTCCGGGTCGTTGGCGATCACCAGATCGGCGCTGGTGCGCCGGCCGAGTTCGATAGCCAGGTCTAGCGCACCGGGCTCCTCGGGGTTAGGAAACGCCACCGTCGGGAAGGCAGGGTCCGGCTCGGCCTGGGCAGCGACCATGTCCGGTGCCGGGAAGCCTGCTTGCCTGAAGGCCCGCAGGGCCAGGCTCGGCGGCGACGCCGTGCAGCGGGGTGTAGACGAACCGCAGCCAGGCGGCACTCGCCGGCGCCGGGGAGATCGCGCACACCGCGTCGAGATATGCCTGGGCCACCGCATCACCGTGCCGAGTGATGAGCGGGCTGCCTGGCTCGGCGAGCGGGATCTGGCTGAGCGGGCCGAGCTGGCTGATCGCGGCCTGGATCTCGGCGTCCGCCGGCGGCACGATCTGCGCGCCGTCGCTCAGGTAGAGCTTGTAGCCGTTGTCGGCCGGCGGATTGTGGCTGGCGGTGATCATGACCCCGGCAGCGGCCTGCAGATGGCGGACGGCGAAGGCGAGCAGGGGCGTCGGCTGCCGCCGCGGCAGCAGATGCACCCGGATGCCTGCGCCGGCCAGCACCCTGGCAGCCTCGAATCGGCGAACTCGTCGCTGCGATGCCGTGCGTCGCATCCGATGACGACGCCGGCGCTGGCAGTGGCCGGATCGCGGTCGCGGAGCCAGGCCGCCAGGGCCGCGGTCGTCGCCCTGACGATCGCGCGATTCATCCGGTTCGGGCCGGCGCCGACCGCGCCGCGCAGCCCGGCGGTGCCGAACTCGAGCCGCCCGGCGAACCGGTCGGCAAGCTCGGCGGCGGCCGCGTCGCTGTCATCGGCAAGCAGCGCGGTCAGTTCCGCCCGGTCGGCCTCGTCCGGGTCGTCGGCTATCCACGCGGACACCCTGGCCCGCAGCTCGCCGGTCACCATGTCGCCAGTCACCATGTCAGGCGAGCCTGGGCAGGATCTCGGCCAGCAAGGTTCCCATCCGCAGCGCGGCGTCGCTGCCCGGCGGCGACGACCTCGCCGTGATCGAGCGGCTGGTCGCTGAGCCCGGCAGCGAGGTTGGTGACCAGGGACACGCCGAGGACGTCGGCGCCAAGGTGGCGGGCGGCGATTGTTTCAAGGGCGGTGGACATGCCGACGAGGTCCGCTCCGGCGGCCCTGAGCATCGCGATCTCGGCCGGGGTCTCGTAGTGCGGGCCGACAAGCGCGGCGTACACGCCTTCTTCCAGACTCGGGTCGGCCGCCCTCGCGATCGCGCGCAGCTGCGCCGAATATGCCTGCGACAGGTCGGTGAACCGAGACGGGTAACCGTCGGGCGGCGGCGGACCGGCCAGCGGTGACTGCCCGGTCAGGTTGATGTGGTCGCTGATCAGGACCGGCTGGCCGGGCCGCAGCCCGCGCCTGATCCCGCCCGCCGCGTTGGTAAGCACGACGACGCGGCAGCCAGCGGCGATAGCTGTCCGCACGCCGTGCACGACAGTTGCGACCTGATGGCCCTCGTACAGGTGCGTGCGGCCGAGGAACACCAGCACGCGGCGGCTGCCCGCTCTGACAGACCGCACGGCTGGCACGTGTCCTGGCACTGTCGGCTCGGGGAAGCCGCCGAGCTCGGCCAGCGGAACCACCGCGTCGGGCGAGCCGAGCGCGTCGGCCGCCGGTGCCCAGCCTGAGCCGAGCACGACGGCGATGTCGTGGGAGTCGAAGCCGGTAAGCCTCGCCAGCTGCTCAGCGCTGGCCGCGGCAACCGCGTACGGATCAGTCATGCCTGCCTCGTGTCATCCGATCCGGTCGAGCACCAGGCCAGCTGGCTCGGCCGCGTTCTGGACCGATGTCGATCGCGCCCGTCGAGCGCCGCGCGCGCGCGGTCGAATTTGCCGGGATCATCGCCGCGCAGTTCGAGCACCGGCTGGCCGGCCGCGACCGCATCGCCCGGCTTGGCCAGGCAGATGATCCCGGCGGCCGCCGAGACCGGGTCTTCCTTCCTGGCCCGGCCGGCGCCCAGGCGCCAGGCAGCGACGCCCACGGCGCGCGCGTCCAGGACTTGCAGCCAGCCATCGGATTGCGCGGTCACGATCTCGGAGTGCTGTGCCGACGGCAGCGGTGCATCCGGATCGCCGCCCTGCGCCGCGATCATGGCCCGGTACCGCTCCAGGGCGCGCCCGTCGGCGAGCGCGGCAGCAGGATCGGCGCTGAGGCCGGCCAGCCGCAGCATCTCGGCCGCCAGCGCCAGTGTTATCTCCACCAGGTCGGCCGGGCCATGCCCGCGCAGCGCCGCAACCGACTCTTCGACCTCGACGGCGTTGCCGACAGCGCGTCCGAGCGGCGTGTCCATCCGCGTGAGCAGGGCGCTGGTACGCACGCCGTAGGCGTTGCCAAGCTCGACCATGGTCTGCGCGAGCTGGCGGGCCGAGGCCAGGTCTGGCATGAACGCGCCGCGGCCCACCTTGACGTCGAGGACGAGCGACCCCGTTCCCTCGGCAATCTTCTTGGACATGATGGAGCTGGCGATCAGCGGGATGGATTCCACCGTGCCGGTGACGTCCCGCAGCGCGTAGAGCCGGCGGTCGGCCGGTGCCAGGCCGTCGCCAGCAGCGCAGATCACGCAGCCGGTTGCCGCCAGCACAGCCGCGATCTCGGCGTTCGAGAGCGATGCCCGCCAGCCCGGAATCGACTCCAGCTTGTCCAGCGTGCCGCCGGTATGGCCGAGGCCGCGCCCGGATAGCTGCGGCACGGCGGCGCCGCAGCTGGCGACGAGCGGCGCCAGGATCAGCGACACCTTGTCGCCCACTCCGCCGGTGGAGTGCTTGTCGACGGTCGGCGCAGCCAGGCCGCCCAGCTCCAGCCGCTCGCCGGAGCTGATCATGGCGTCGGTCCAGGCCATGAGCTCGTCGGCGGTAAGGCCGCGGAAGTAGATCGCCATGAGCAGCGCGGCCATCTGCTCGTCGGCGATGGCGCCCGCGGTGTACGCGGCGATCAGCCACCGAATGTCGGCCGCCGACAGCCGACCGCCATCGCGCTTGGCCCGGATCAGGTCGACCGCGTCAGGCATCGCGGCGGCTCCGGCTGGCCAGGTCGCTGTCGGTGAAGGCGCCAGGCAGCAGGTCGCCGAGGCGCTGCGGCCCGGCATCGGCATCGAGCAGCAGTTCCGGGCCGCCGGCCTCCAGGAGCAGCTGACGGCAGCGGCCGCACGGCATCAGCGGGGCACCGTCGGCCGCCACGACGCTGACTGCTACCAGCGGTCCGGCGCCGGCGGCGTGCTGAGCGCTGACGAGCCCGCACTCGGCGCACAAGGTGAGCCCGTACGACGCGTTCTCCACGTTGCAGCCGGTCACCATCATGCCGTCGCGATCCTGACCCGCGGCACCGACCTGAAGACCCGAGTACGGCGCGTGCGCGCGGGCGGCGACCGCCGTGGCGGCGGCACGCAGCGCCGCCCAGTCGACGTTCATTCTCGGCCTGTCCTCGTCTCACGCCTTGACGTATGGCTGGCCGTCGGCCTTGGGTGCCCTGACCTTGCCGACGAGTCCAGCCACGGCGATGATCGTGGCCACGTACGGCGCCATGTTCATGATCGGCGACGGGACGACGGGGTTGACCGTGGGCAGGACCAGCGCCAGCTCCAGGCAGAAGCCGAACAGCAGCGCGGCGGCGAGCGAGCCGAGCGGCGTCCACCGGCCGAAGATCAGCGCCGCCAGCGCGATGTAGCCGAAGCCGGAGCTGATGTCCTGGTTGAAGCTGCCGACCGAGCCGATGGTCAGGTAGGCGCCGCCGATTCCCGCGATCAGTCCGCCCAGGATCACGTTGCGGTAGCGGATCCAGAGCACGTTGATGCCCACGGTGTCGGCAGCGGTTGGATGCTCGCCGACCGCGCGTACCCGCAGCCCCCACCTGCTGCTGAACAAGGCCACCTGGATCCCGATGATCGCCACGTAGGTGATGTAGAGAAAGACGTTCGAGTCGAAGAAGATCGGCCCGATGATCGGGATCTCGCTCAGCACCGGGATCTTGATGTTGCCGAACGTGATGCCGGTGTTGTAGTTCGGGTTCTGGGCCATCAGCCGGTCGTACAGATAGTCCGTCATGCCGAGGGCGAGCACGTTCAGCACGACGCCGAGGACGATCTGGTCCATCAGGAAGCTGATCGCGAACACAGCCAGCAGCAGGCCGACCAGGCCGCCGGCCAGCGACCCGGCCACGAGGCCGGCCCAGAGGCCGCCGAAGGCGCTGGCCACGATCGCGGCCGTGAATGCGCCGAACAGCAGTTGGCCCTCGATGGCAATGTTGATCACACCCGACCGCTCGCACAGGCATCCGGCCAATGCGCCAAGGATCAGCGGGATCGATGTCACGAGCGTGCCTTGGACGAGGTTGATCAGGTTGATAGAGATCTCACCGGCGTCGGCCCAGCACAGTAGCGCGAGCAGGAAGCAGAGCAGGACGGCGGCGATGGCCAGGCGCTTGCCCAGGCGGCTGAATGGCACGGTGGCGCGCGCGATGCCGAGGCCGATGGCGATGGCGCCGAGGACGAAGCACACTGGAGCGGCCGGGACCCTGATCACCGGTATCTTGACGCCCGATCCTGACTGGGAGAGCTCGAAGCTCGCGTCGCCGTGATGGGCCAGCAGGCCGAAGACACAGATGTTGATGAGGCCGAGCAAGATGAAGGTGAAGGCGGCCATGTGTCGGCGTTCCGTGGTCAGCGGCGCGCGTACCGCCGCAGCGAGCGTGGTCACCCGTTCCATCCCTTCGCGACGGCTTCCATTCCGGACCCGGCAGTGCTGCGCAGCCGGAAGACGGCCCGGATGAGCGCGGGGGCGGCGACGAAGAGCACGATCAGTCCCTCGAGTACCTGGACGATGTCGGCCGGGACCTGACCGAGCGTGGCGGCTTCGACGTACGTGCCGCCCACGTGCAGGGCGCCGAACAGCAGTCCTGCCAGCACGACTCCGATCGGCTTGGCCCGGCCGAGCAGCGCAACCGTGATTCCGTCGGGTCCGTAGGTGCCGTAGCTATTAAACGTGAGCTGCGTATTCGTGCCCTGGATCACGGTCGCTGCTGACAGCCCGGCGAGCCCCCCCGCCAGCAGCATCACCAGGATCCAGGACCGCTCGACATTGATGCCGGCCGTGCGCGCGGCGCTTGGGCTCGCGCCCACCGTCCGGAACTGGAAGCCGGTTGTCGTGCGGGACAGCAGCCAGGCAACCGCGAGGGCCGCCGCCACCGCGATCAGGAAACCCAGTCCGACCTGCGGAGGCGGCCCGCCAACGTGTCCCAGGTTGGCGTCATTGGCGATGAACGGCGCGATCTCGTTGGTCTGATGTGGCTGCTGGAGCATCGCCGGATGAGACAGCAGGTACTGGAGCAGGTCGTACATCACGTAGTTGAGCATGATCGTGACGATGACCTCGTGTGCCCCGGTCCTGGCCTTGAGCAGGCCGACGAACCAGCCGATGACCGCTCCGCCGATGAACGCGCCGAGCACGCAGACAATGACGTGGATCACCGGCGGCAGGCTCACGCCGAAGCCGAGCCAGGTCGCCACGACCGCGCCGCCCACCCACTGCCCGGCGGCGCCGATATTGAACAGGCCTGCCCGGAACGCGATCGCCACCGACAGCCCGGTCAGGATCAGCGGCGTCGCCTGCGCGCACGTCGATGAGAGCGGGTAGAAGATGGCCGCGACAGAGCCGCCGTGGAACGCGGCGCTGACCGTCGACGGGTTGAGGATTGCGCCTTCGAACATCTGCGAGTAAGCGAAGGAGACGGCGTCCCAGGTCTGGCCGAGCGCGTATCCGGGAGCGGCGAAGAACGAGCTCCAGGCCCGCGACACGACCGGGTCGCTGAACACGATCAGCACGCCGCCGACCACAAGTGCCAGGAAGATCGCCAGGATCGTGACTACGGCCGAGCTGCCCTGCGTGATTGCCTGGATGAGCATGGCGCCGGTGAGCCGGGCACGGGAATTGGCCGGGCCTGGCGACTCGCTCGGTTGCCCCGCCGCGGCAGCGGCCGCGTCGGCCCCTGCTGGCACCGGGTCGACAGGAACGTCACTCACTGCCAAGCTCCTCGGCTCGCGGCGTGGCCTCATCGGCAGGCAGCTCAACGGTCGGCAGCAGCTCGTCAGCGTGTGGCCGGTGCGGTGCGCTGCCGTTGCCCTGCTCGCCGGCAGAGGTGGCGCCAGCCATCAGCAGACCAAGCTCCTGCTCGGGGATGTCCGGCGAGCACATCCCGACGATCTTGCCCTCGTACATGACGGCGATCCGGTCCGACAGCGCGTAGATCTCGTCAAGCTCGGAGGAGACGATGACCACGGCCACACCCCGGTCCCGCTCCTTGACGATCTCGGAGTGCACGAACTCGATGGAGCCGACATCCAGGCCGCGGGTTGGCTGACTGGCGAGCAGCAGCTTGTTCGGCCGGCTCAGTTCCCTGGCGACGACGACCTTCTGCTGATTACCGCCCGATAGTGTCCCGGCCGGAGTCAGCACCGATGACGTCCGGACGTCGTACTCCTCGACGAGCTGAACAGCCGCCTTCCTGACGGCGTCCGGCTTCATGACGATGCCTGCCGCGTAGGGCGGACGATCGTAGACATCAAGGACCAGGTTGTCCGAGACCGGGAAGGCCCCCACCAGGCCGTCCTCCTGCCGATCCTCGGGTATGTAGCCGATCCCGGCCCGCAACCGGTCACGTGTGGTCGCGGCGCTGATGTCCGTACCGTCCAGCAGCACCGAGCCGGTCGACGGCCGCAGTCCCATCAGTGCCTCGCATAGCTCGGTCTGCCCGTTTCCCTGCACGCCCGCGATCCCGAGGATCTCGCCGCCCCTTACGTCGAACGAGATCGACTCGACGGCCAGGTCGCCGTGCTCGCCAGGCACGCTGAGGTCGCGCACATCGAGCACGACCTCGGCCGGGGACGCCGCATCCTTGCTGACCCGAAGCTGCACCGAACGGCCGACCATCAGGGCGGCGAGCTCGGCGTCGCTGGTAGTCGGCGGACGCTCGGCAACCACCTTGCCGCGGCGGATCACGGTGATGTTGTCGGCGATGGCCTGGACCTCTTTGAGCTTGTGCGAGATGAAGATGATCGACCGGCCGCTGTCGCGCAGCTGGCGCATGATCTGGAACAGGTCCTCGGTCTCGCCGGGCGTCAGCACGGCTGTCGGCTCGTCCAGCACCAGGATGCTGGCGTCGCGCAGCAGCGCCTTGATGATCTCGACCCGCTGCTGCACGCCCACCGGCAGGTCCTCGACGTAGGCATCGGGGTCGACCCGAAGCCCGAAGCGCTCCGACAGCTCCCGGACCGAGGCACGGGCCCGGCGGCGGTCCAGCAGGCCCGGCGAGGGCACGCTCAGCCGGGGCAGGTGCAGATAGCGGACAGCCCACCCGGGCACCCCGAGCCGGCTGATGGGCTCCGCGCCGAGCGTCACGTTCTCCGCGACGGTGAAGACCGGGACGAGCATGAAGTGCTGATGCACCATGCCCATGCCGGCGCTGATCGCGTCCTTGGGCGACCGGATGTGCACCGGCTGGTCGTCGATGAGGATCTCGCCCTCATCGGGCTGCATCAGCCCGTACAGCACGTTCATCAGGGTGGTCTTGCCAGCGCCGTTCTCGCCGAGCAGTGCCCTGATCTCGCCTGGCTGGACGACCATGTCGATGTGGTCGTTGGCCACGAGACTGCCGAAGCGCTTGGTGATACCACGCAGTTCAAGCTTCACCGGCTGTCTCCATTTGAGCTGGCCGTTCGGCTGCCCGGCAGGGCCGGGCAGCCGAACGGCTCATCCGATCTTTACTCGCGCTTATCCGTGATCAGACCGGGCTCTTGGTCGCCGGGACGATCTGGCCGGATTCGATCTGCTGCTGCAGGGCTGTGATCTCGGCCTGCAGCGAGGCAGGCACCTGGGAGGCGACCATGTGGTAGGGAGACAGGACCGCGCCGCCATTCTGAAGCGTGCCGACGTAGGTGCCGCCATGGAACGTGCTGTTCGCTGCCGAGAGCACCGCGGTCTTGACCGCCTCGGTGATGCCCTTCGTCACGCTGGTGAGCATGTACTTGCAGTACTGCGCCGCGCTGATGCAGCCGTCGGTGTCCACCCACTCCATCGAGCACGTGCTTGCCCGCTGCGTCGGCGGTCTGCACGGCCTTCGCGGTACCCAGGCCAACCCCGCCTGCCACCGGGAAGATGACGTCCGCACCCTCGCCGATGTAGGTGTTGGCCAGCGTCTGACCAGCGCCGAGGTTGGTGAAGTTGCCGATGAAGTCACCCTTCTGGGTCTGTCTCGTTCCAGCCGAGGACCTTGACGTTCGCGTGATGCTGCTTGTTGTAGTACTGAACGCCGTCCCAGAAGCCGTCCTCGTAGATGGTGACCGTGCCGAACTTCTCACCGCCGTAGGTGGCCACGACATGCGTCTTGCTCATGCCGGCGGCTAGGTAGCCGCCGAGGAAGCCGTCCTGGACCGTGTTGAACACCAGCTGGTCGATGTTGCTTTCCTTGGTGCCGCTCAGGCAGAAGGAGGCGTACGAGCAGTCCACGATCGCGAACTTCTGGTTCGGGTTGGCCTTGGCCGCCGCTTCGGTAGCGCCCGCCATCAGGAAGCCGACCGTGACGATGATGCCGCACTTCTTGCCGACGAACGTGCTGATGTTGGACGCGTAGTCAGCCGAGGTCGTGGACGGCAGGTAGGTAACCTGGATCTTGCTCGGGTCGGCTGCCGCGGCCGCCTGCATGCCTTGCCCACGATGACTGGTTGAACGACTTGTCGTCGATGCCGCCGGTGTCGGTGACCATGCAGCCCAGGAACTTGCTGCTGGCCGACGTGCCCGTGGACGAAGTGTTGCGCGCTGCTGGCTGACGGCGCGCTGCCGCATGCGGCGGCCAGCAGGGCAACCGCGCCGAACGCGACGACGGCCCTCATTGTGACTCTCACGCATACCTCCTCTGCGGGGGCGGCTCGGGCCGCCCGGAAGGACCGCCGGCTTGCTGCGCGGGACCCCGCCGGCTGGGGCATAGTCGTCCCGGATGTCCCCCCCGGGATTGCCCGAAGGGTAGTCCCGGCGCCGCCGCCGGGGAAGCGTGAATCCGCAGTCCAGACACCGATGTTGCTGAATCGAGACGTCTGGGATGTAGATCACAGTTCGTTCTCCAGCTAGCCAGGCACCATCGCCGGATCGGGTGACAATGGTGGCATGTCACTGACCATCGATGAGATCCGCCGCGCTCCGAAGGTGCTGTTGCACGATCACCTTGATGGCGGGCTGCGCCCGCAGACCATCGTGGAGCTGGCCAGGCAGAACGGTTACGGGCGGCTGCCGGCCGATGACGCCGCAGGCCTCGCCGAGTGGATGGCGGCCGCCGCGCAGCGCGGCAAGCTCGAGCTGTACCTGGAGGCCTTCCAGCACACGGTGGGCGTGATGCAGACCCGGGACGCGCTGATCAGGGTCGCCGCCGAGTGCGCCGAAGACCTGGCCGCCGACGGGGTCGTGTACGCCGAGGTCCGGTTCGCCCCTGAGCTGCACCTGGAGCGGGACCTCAGCCTGGATCAGGTGGTGGAGGCGGTGCTGGAAGGCTTCCGCCGCGGCAGCGCCGGCCAGAAGATCACCGTCTACGCGCTCCTGACGGCGATGCGCACGGCGGCCAGATCGCTGGAGATCGCCGAGCTTGCCGTCCGGCACCGGGATGCCGGCGTGGTCGGATTTGACATCGCCGGCGCCGAAGCAGGCAACAGGCCGAGCCGTCACCTGGACGCCTTTCAGTACGTGGAACGGGAGAACTTCCACATCACGATCCATGCCGGCGAAGGCTTCGGCCTGCCGTCGATCTGGGAGGCCGTGCAGTGGTGCGGCGCCGACCGGCTGGGCCACGGGGTGCGGATCATCGATGACATCGAGGTGCCGGATGAGGGTCAGGGCCGCCCGCAGCTGGGCAGGCTGGCCAGCTACGTCCGGGACTGCAGGATCCCGCTGGAGATGTGCCCGACGTCGAACGTGCAGACCGGCGCGGCGGCCTCGATCAAGGAGCACCCGATCGGCCTGCTGCGGGAGATGCTGTTCCGGGTCACGGTCAACACCGATAACCGGCTGATGAGTGGCGTCAGCCTGTCGTCGGAGTTCCACGCGCTGAGCGAGGCGTTCGGCTATGGCTGGTCGGATGTCGAGTGGCTGACGATCAACGCCATGAAGAGCGCCTTCGCGCCGTTTGACGAGCGGCTGCGGATCATCAACACCGTGATCAAGCCCGGCTTCGCCCAGTTGCGGGCCGGCCACATCGCGTAGCGCCGCGCGTCCGCCCGGACTGCGCGCAGGTAGCGTGTGAGCGTGGGGATCGAATCGATAACGCAGCCGACGCCGGAGACGCTGGGCCTTCGAGCCAGGCGACTGGCTACCTCCGATGCGGCGTTGCGGCAGGTACTGCACGGCCTGCCCGGCGTTGACCAGGTGGGCGCGGCCGCAGCGAGCCGCCGGGCTTGCCACCCGCTCGATCAAGAAGGGCGCCAAGCTGCAAGCCCTGGACATGGCCATCGCGATGGTGGACCTGACCACGCTGGAAGGCGCCGATACGCCCGGCAAAGTCCGCGCCATGTGCGCGAAGGCCCGCCAGCCCGATCCCTCTGACCTTTCAGTCCCGCCGGTGGCGGCCGTCTGCGTGTACCCCGACCTGGTGGGCGTCGCTAAGGACGCTGTGGCGGGCAGCGGCGTCGCGGTGGCGTCTGTCGCGACCGCATTTCCGTCCGGCCGGGCGTCGCTGGCGGTGAAGCTCGCCGACGTTCAGGATGCGGTCAGCGCGGGCGCCGATGAGGTTGACATGGTGATCGACCGCGGCGCCTTCCTGGCCGGGCGCTACGGCCAGGTCTATGCCGAGATCCGGGCCGTCCGAGAGGCCTGCGGCCCGGCGCACCTCAAGGTGATCTTGGAAACGGCCGAATTGGCCACGCTGGACAACGTCGCGCGCGCGTCGTGGCTAGCGATGCTGGCTGGCGCTGACTTCATCAAGACCTCGACCGGAAAGGTAACGCCCGCTGCGACCCCGCCGACGGCGCTGGTGATGCTCGCAGCCGTGCGGGACTTCGAGCAGACAGCGGGCCGGCGCGTCGGCGTGAAGGTGGCAGGCGGCATCCGGACAGCCAAGGACGCGATCCGCTACCTCGTGCTGGTGAATGAGACAGCAGGCCCGGCCTGGCTAACGCCCCAGCTGTTCCGGATTGGCGCCTCGACGCTGCTCAACGACCTGCTCATGCAGCGCAGCAAGCAGCTCACCGGCCAGTACGCCGGCCCGGACTACTTCACGCTCGATTAGGAGAACTTCCGGCGTGCCAGAATGAGGCCTTGAGCATGATCGGCGAGCGACGGGAACATCATCGATGAGTGCCGGAAAGGCCAGGTCACGGGCTGGCTCCGCGCATGGCCAGACGGCGGTGGACCGTGGGGCCGCGTCGGAGGACTTGGCTACCGGGCTGGCCGCCGATCCCGGCGAGTCACTCTGGGATTACGCACCGGCACCGGAGTCACGCGACATCGTGTCGATCGAGCCCGAATACGGCCTGTTCGTGGCGGGCGCATTCAGGCCGGCTGCGGACGGCCACACTTTCGCCACGCTCAACCCGGCGACCGAAGAGCCGCTGGCCCAGGTGGCGGCAGCGGGCCAGGCTGACGTGGACGCCGCCGTCGCTGCCGCGCGCTCGGCATATGAGCAGGTCTGGGGCCCGATGCCGGGCAGTGAGCGGGCCAAGTACCTGTACCGGATCGCGCGCCAGCTGCAGGAGCGGGCCCGCGAGTTCGCGGTGCTGGAGAGCCTCGACAACGGCAAGCCGATCAAGGAGTCGCGCGACGTCGATATCCCGCTGGCCGCCGCGCACTTCTTCTACTACGCGGGCTGGGCGGACAAGCTGGAGCACGCCGGATTCGGTCCGGATCCCCGGCCGCTCGGAGTCGCGGGACAGGTGATCCCGTGGAACTTCCCGCTGCTGATGGCGGCGTGGAAGCTGGCGCCAGCGCTGGCCGCCGGCAATACCTGCGTGCTCAAGCCCGCGGAGACAACGCCGCTCACGGCGCTGCTGCTTGCCCAGGTCTGCCAGGAAGCTGGCCTGCCGCCCGGCGTGTGAACGTGCTGACCGGAGCCGGCGACACCGGCGCTGCGCTCGTCTCGCATCCCGGCGTGAACAAGGTCGCTTTCACCGGTTCCACCGAGGTCGGCAAGGAAATCGCCCGCGCGGTCGCTGGCACGGACAAGAAGCTGACGCTCGAGCTTGGCGGCAAGGCCGCCAACATCGTGTTCGATGACGCACCGGTCGAGCAGGCCGTCGAGGGTATCGTCAACGGGATCTTCTTCAACCAGGGTCACGTGTGCTGCGCAGGATC
The DNA here is from genome assembly GCA_963808215.1 of uncultured Actinomycetota bacterium. Lineage (GTDB taxonomy): Bacteria > Actinomycetota > Actinomycetes > Streptosporangiales > Streptosporangiaceae > JAJYUU01. Next base: position 172,829 of record CAWEEY010000007.1, on the reverse strand, counting down.
GCGGCTGCTCGTGCAGGAGTCGGTCGCCGATGTTGTCGTGGAACGGCTGCAGCGGCGGCTGGCCACGCTCCGGCTCGGCGACCCGCTGGACAAGAACACCGACATCGGCGCGATCAACTCGCGCCAGCAGCTAGACAAGATAGTGAGCTCACGAAGGTCGGGGAGGCGGAAGGCGCGCAGCGCTGGTCGCCCGCCGTGCCAGCTGCCGGACAAGGGCTACTGGTTCCCGCCGACGGTATTCACCGGCGTGAGCCAGTCGCACCGGATTGCCAGAGAGGAGATCTTCGGCCCGGTGCTGTCGGTGCTGACTTTCCGAACTCCGGATGAGGCGGTGGCGAAAGCCAACAACACGCCGTACGGGCTGTCGGCTGGAATCTGGACCGACAAGGGCAGCCGGATCCTGTGGCTGGCGCAGAAGCTGCGCGCAGGGGTCATCTGGGCCAATACCTACAACCGGTTCGATCCGGCCAGCCCGTTCGGCGGCTACCAGGAGTCGGGATACGGGCGCGAGGGCGGCCGGCATGGATTGGCGGCCTACCTCGATGTCTGACGGTAAGGCGGGCCAGCCGCAGCAGATCCCACGGCTCGGTGTCCGCAAGACCTACAAGCTGTTCATCGGCGGCGCCTTTCCGAGGTCAGAGTCTGGCCGGTCCTACCCCGTGCACGGCAAGGACGGAGCGCTGCTGGCGTATGCCGCCCAGGGCTCACGCAAGGACGCGCGCGACGCCGTCGTCGCGGCACGCAAGGCGTTCGCCGGCTGGTCGGGCGCTACCGCTTATAACCGCGGCCAGATCTTGTACCGCGTGGCCGAGATGCTGGAAGGGCGGGCGGCCCAGTTCGCCGCTGAAGTCGCTGCTGCCGACGGCGGCCGCAAGGCGCACGCCGAGGCTGAGGTGGCCGCCGCCATCGACCGCTGGGTCTGGTATGCGGGCTGGAGCGACAAAGTGTCCCAGGTGGCCGGCGCCGCCAACCCGGTAGCCGGGCCCTACTTCAACTTCAGCGTGCCTGAGCCGACTGGCGTGGTCGCGATCGTCGCACCCGCCGACTCCAGCCTGCTCGGGCTGGTCAGCGTCGTCGCGCCGGTGATCGTCACCGGCAACACGGCGGTCGTGGTGGCGAGCGAGAGCCGCCCGCTGCCGGCGATCTCGCTGGCCGAGGTGCTCGCCACCTCCGACCTGCCGGCCGGGGTGGTCAACGTACTGACGGGCCGGACCGCCGAGCTCGCCCCGGTGCTTGCCGGGCACATGGACGTCAACGCCATCGACCTGACCGGGATCGAGGCTCCGGCGCGCCCGGCACTCCAGCAGCTGGCCGCTGGCAATATCAAGCGGGTTATGCACGGGAACGACCGCTGGGCGGCGAATCCGGGAACGAAACGCCTGATGTCGTTCCTGGAAATCAAGACCGTGTGGCACCCGGCCGGGATTTGACAGCGGCTGCTGCCTACGCCGGGCCTGCCGCTGCTTTGCCCGGCGGACGCGTCAGCCGGACGGCGGCAGCACCGCGATGCAGTCGATCTCTACCTTGAAGCCCCGCAGTGTCGCGCCGATCGTCGTCCTGGCTGGCAGCGGGTCGGGAAACATCGCGCCATAGGCCTCGTCCATTTCCGCGAAATCTGCCATGTCATTGAGGTAGACCCCGCACCGCACGACGTCAGCGGGGGTGGCACCGGCGGCGTCGAGCACCGCGGCGAGGTTCTCCAGCACGATTAGCGTCTGGTCCCGTGCGGTCTCGCCGACGACGAGGCCGTCCCTCTTCGGTGACTGGCCCGCCACGTACAGGAACCTTCCCTCGGCGATGATCCCTGGCGAATACGCAGCGCTCGGCCGACTGCCACCCACTGCCTCTTTCGACATCTGTGTCCTTTCGGTTGCTACCGGTTGTGCGCCGTCAGCACAGCTCCGTCATGGTGTCGCGCCAGGCGATGAGATCCGGCGTCAGCTCGCTCATGCAACGCTGGCCGGTGAGCGCCATAGTCCGGCGGAGCTCGGCCTCCAGCAGCGCCAGCGCATGCTCGGCCCCGCGCTGGCCAGCCGCCCCAAGCCCGTAGAGGAAGGCACGGCCGGTCATGCAGGCACGGGCGCCGAGGGCGACTGCCTTTAGTATGTCGCTGCCGCGCCGGATGCCCCCGTCGCAGATGATCTCCACCCGGTCACCCACGGCGTCGGCAACTGGACGCACCAGCTCGAGGATCGCGGGCGCGCCGTCCAGCTGGCGCCCGCCGTGGTTCGACAGCGCAATTGCCTCGACGGCGGCGTCAGCGGCCAGCACTGCGTCCGCCACCGTCTGGATGCCCTTCAGGACGATCGGGCCGTCCCAGTTGGCGCGGAACCAGTCGAGGTCGCGCCAGGACAGGGCCTGGTCGAACTGCGCATTGATGTACTCGGCCAGGGTGACTGCCCGGCTGTCGCGCCGGACGGCACTGCCGGCCACGTTCGCGAAGGTGATCGGCTCTGCCCTGACCAGGTCCCAGGTCCATCCAGGGTGGAGCAGCCCGTCCAGCAGTGTTCCGAGCCCGACCTGCGGCGGCAGGGTGAAGCCGCGCCGCACGTCCCGCTGGCGGCGGCCTAGCACGGCCGTGTCGACGGTAACCACGATTGCTTCATAGCCGGCCGAGGCGGCCCGGCTGAGCAGGTCTTTGACCAGGCCGCGATCGCGCCAGACGTAGACCTGGAACCACTTGGGGCCGTCGCACACCGCGGCAACTTCCTCGATCGAGCGGGTTGCCATCGTCGACAGCGTGAATGGAAGCTTCATTCGGGCTGCAGCCCTGGCCGCGTCGAGTTCCCCACCCGGGCTCGCCACCCTCGTGAAGCCGGTCGGCGCGAGCACCAGCGGCAGTGGCAGCCGACGGCCAAGTAGCGTAGTCGAGGGATCTACGTCGGCCACGTCACGCAGCACTCTGGGCCGGAATTCTGCGCGGCGGAAGGCCATGATGTTCCGCCGCAGTGAGAGCTCGTCCTCCGCCCCACCGTCTATATAGTCGAAGACGCCGCGCGGGAGGCGGCGCCTGGCGATCGTACGCAGATCATCAATGTTCGCGGCCTTACTCAGCCGGCGCTCTGCCGGGTTCAGCTGAATGGGCCGCAGCTGCAACACCGACCGAAGGCTCTCGATCATGGCAGCCGCCGTCCCCTCTCCGCGTCGGCGATCGCCGTCGCATGTTTACGCGTGGCCCTGCACGTGAACGACCTGGAGGTCGGTGAATCCGGCTAGACCCCATCGACCGCCTTCCACGCCGATGCCGCTCCACTTCAGGCCGCCGAACGGCTGGCCGGGAACAGCCGACTGGTGCGTGTTGATCCAGACGGTCCCTGATTCGATCCCGGTCGCCAGGCTCGAGCCGCGCTCGGGATCCTGCGTCCACACCGACGCGCCGAGACCGAAATGGCTGTCATTAGCCCGGCGGACCGCGTCAGCTACATCGCGGTAAGGCAGAACGGGAACGGCGGGTCCGAATTGCTCCTCGGTCACGATGCGAGTGTCGTCCTCCACGCTGGTCAGCACCGTCGGCTCGAAGAAATACCCTGGGCCGAGCATCGGCTTGCCACCCGCTGCGGGCCTGGCTCCGTGCCGGATTGCGTCCTCGACGAGCGTTTGCACGCGATCAAACTGCATCCGGTTGCAGAGCGGGCCTATCTCTGTTTGCTCGTCCTGGCCATCCCCGACCTGCGCGGACTTGGCGCGAGCCGCGAGCGCATCGACGAAGTCCGCGTACATCTGCTCCGGCACGTAGATGCGCTTGACCGCCACGCAGACCTGCCCGCAATTGGCGAACGCGTTGTGAAACAGGTGGTCGGCGACCTCCTCGATGTCGACATCGTCGAGCACGATCGCCGGGTCGTTGCCGCCGAGCTCGAGGGTCAACCGCTTCAGGTCGGCTGCCGCAGTAGCGGCGATCCGTTTGCCAGTGGCGATTGAGCCCGTGAAGCTGACCATCCGCGGGACGGGATGCTCAGTCATCCACCTCCCGACCTGGTCGCTGCCGCTGACGACATTCAGCACGCCAGGCGGCAGTACTCCGCCGGATATCTCGCCAAGGCGGAGCGCCGCAAGCGGCGTGAATGGCGACGGCTTGACCACCATCGTGCAGCCAGCGGCGAGCCCGGGCGCGACCTTTGCGACTACCGTCCCGAGCGGAAAATTCCACGGGGTAATCGCCGCTACGGTACCTAGCGGCCGCCGTAGCACTGTCACGGCCGAAGCCCCGTGGCCGATGACCTCTGGCGTGACCTCCAGCGCGGCGAAATACCGAAGATCAGAGATCGCGTCTGAAATCTCCGCGCGAGACTCGTCCAGAGGCTTGCCCTGTTCCCTGGTGATCACCAGGGCCAGCTCTTCGAGCTCGGCTTCCACCGCGTCCGCTAGCGCCGCCAGCGCAGCCCGCCGGGCTGGACCGTCAGCCTGCCAATCTGCCTGCGCATCCTGCCCGGCGCGCATGGCGAGGTCCAGCTGCTCGTGCGTGCACTCGGGCGCTGCGGCGATGACGTCAGCGGCGGCCGGGTTCTCCACCTCGAACCAGTCCGGGCCGGCCACTGCCTGGCCGCCGATCGTCATCGAGAAGTCGTCCATCGCGTCAGCTCCTCTTCGCGATCGCGGGCGCACCGCCCGCTGAGGTTGCACGGTCCGAAACATCCGGTCCGCAAAAGTCCATTGCTGAGAACGTCTTGACACGATCATCCGTGAGATTACGCTGGTGAACAATAAAACATGCTTATGAACAAATGTTCACTCCCGAGGTGTGACATATGCGATTCGGACTAATCGGCTGCGGGTGGATTGTCGAGCGAGATCACATTCCCGCGATGCTCCAGTCGGACCGGGTCGACATAGTCGCTACTGCTGACGTGTCCGCAGATCGGGCGCGCCTGGCCGCCCGGATTGCGCGAGCTGACGAGAGCGCCGCCGTCGCGGACTACCGCGCTCTGCTTGAGCGGGATGACGTGGAGATCGTGAGCGTGGCGTCACCCCCCAGCACGAGGGCGCAGATCGTCCGGGACGCGGCGGCAGCCGGCAAGCATGTTGTGTGCGAGAAGCCATTCGCGCTGAGTCTTGCTGATGCAGACGACATGATCGCGGCCTGCCGGGCAGCCGGGGTGACGCTGGCTATCTACCACAACTACCTCTACTACTTCGAGCACACTCTGGCCTCGCGGCTGATCGCGGAAGGAGCGATCGGCGACGTCGTCGCGACTGAGATCTGCGGACTCGGCTCTCGTCCCTGGCTAGGGGCCGAGCAGTTCAGGCCGGGCTGGCGGTTCGACCCGGCGATGGCAGGCGGCGGTGTCGTGATGGACATCGGGGTGCACAGCTTCTACCTGACCGAGCTGCTGCATCCTGAACCCGCGCAGTCGGTGATGGCCAGCATGCGCTTCATGGACAGCGGCGTGGATGATCACGCCTACTGTCAGCTTGCCATGGGCGGGGACCGCACCGGGATGGTCAACATCGCCTGGGGCGAGGGAACTGCCCGCTTCGAGATCGACGGTACCGACGGTTACATCTCCTACGTCTACGACGAGGGTGCCGGGTACTTCGGCGCCCCCGTCCGAGCCGTCCGGGTTGGCTCCGCCGAGGGCCCAACCGTCACCCATCTGGTGCCGCCCGGCCGTACTCAGTTCACGCCGGCGATCTTCGACGACCTTGTCGACACGATCGCGGGAGAGCGAGATGCATTCCGATCATTCGGCCCGGATGGGCGGAGAACCCTGGAGATCGCGCTGGCCGCCTATCAGTCAACTGCAGATCGGCGGCCGGTCAGCCTGCCGCTTGACGCCGGAGGGTCGATCTATTCGGGCGGCGCCGCGCCGCTGCTGCTCAGCCGTAAGGTGACCGCCAGTGCTCCCTGACGACAACGACGTCCGCGCCGAGCTGGTCTCCTGCGGCCGGACTCTGCTGGCGCGCGGACTGCTCAGCCAGACCAGCGGGAACCTGAGCATCCGGGTGCCCGGCGACCGTGTCTTCATCACTCCGACGTCGATGGAGTACGACCGGATCGAGCCCGCCGACATCGTTGTCGTCGGCATGAACGGCGCGGTGGATTCCGGCACCCGCCGCCCCTCCTCAGAGACGCCGTTGCACTGCCTGGTGTACGAAACCCGGCCCGATGTGCGCGCAATCGTCCACACCCACTCGCCGTACGCGACCACGCTGGCGGTCCTTGGCCTGCCTATTCCCGCCGTGCACTACATGATCGCTGTCGCGCGCACGACCGAGATCGCCATCGCGGACTACGCCACCTATGGCACGCCCGAGCTGGCGCGCAATGTTCGCGACGCGTTCAGAGCGCCAGCCAGGGCGGTACTGATCGCGAACCATGGGCTGGTTGCAGCAGCGCCGTCGCTGCAGGAGGCCGCGGCCGTGGCGGAGGCAGTCGAGACGCTGGCGGGGCTCTACTACCGGTCGCTCGCGATCGGCAAGCCCGTGATCCTTGGCCACGACCAGATGGCAGAGGTACTGGCCAAATACCTAGCAAAAGAACCGGCGTAGCCGCGGAGTTGCTGGCACGCAACAGGCGGGAGGTGATGACGTGACGAGGACCGAGGCCACCATCGTGGTCACGCTCGACATCGGCGGCAGCGCCGCCAAGGCCAGCGCCTACGACATTGCCCGCAACGCGTGCATCGGCTCGACCGCTCAGCCCTACCCCAGCACACCCCCCGGGCGCGATCCAGGGACCTTTAGTCCGGAGGAGTGGTGGCTGGCCGCGATCGGCTCGCTGCGCGCACTGACTCAGGTTCTTGACAAGCCCGCCGCGAGCTACCTGGGCATCACCGTCAGCGCCATCAGGATCCCGTTTGTCATGCTGGACGGCCGAGGTGAGGTTGTCGGGCCATGCCTGCTGAATAAGGACCGGCGGGCGCTTTCTTACGTCCGGCGCATTACCGCTGCCCTCGGCGCCGACGAGGTCTACCAGACCACCGGGCACTGGCCAGCGCCCGAGTGGGGTCTGCCCAAGCTGGGCTGGGTGCGTGACACCCACCCGCAGGCCTGGCGGGCAGCGCGGTCTCTGCTGCAGCTCCATGACTGGTTCGTGTACAAGCTTTCCGGCATCGTCGCGAGCGAGCCGTCATCTGCGGCTATGAGCCAGATGCTGGACGTTCACGCAGGGACGTGGGCAACCAGCCTGCTGGCCACGCTGGATCTGCCAACGGCGTGGCTGCCAGAACTGCGCCGTGCTGGTGAGCGCGCTGGCGGCCTGCTGGCCCCCGTTGCCCAGGCGACTGGCTTCGCGCCCGGCACTCCTGTTCACATCGGCGGCGGTGACACGCACATGTCAGCGCTCTCCGCCGGCGCGGACGAGGGCGCGCCGGTTATAGTCGCGGGCACGACGGCGCCAGCGCAGCTGGCGGTGCCGGACACCAGCCTCCCGGCGCGGCCGGGCGATGTCTTCCCGCTCCTCGTCGGCGAGCACGTGCTCCAGAAGCTGTGGGCACTCGAGACTAATGCCGGACCGACAGGAGCCATCGCGCAGCTACTTGATGGCATCGCCGCTCTCTCTGGCGGTGCGCTGCGCGACGAGCTGAAGCGGCGCGGATTGCAGCTTGCGGACGGCGATGCTGATGACGAGCTCACCGTCCTGGCTGGCAATCCGTTCTTCGGGCCAGCGGGGTGGGAAGCCGCGGCGCCGCCGACCGTGATCGGGCTGCGCGCCTGGCATTCCGGCAGCGAGGTCTTCGGGGCGTGCCAGCGCGGTATCTGCATGGCGATCCGTTCCGTTCTCCACTGCCTCCTGCAGCACTCCGGTACTGTCGCGCCGCACGTCGTGGCGACCGGCGGCATGAGCCGCAGCGGCGAATGGGACCAGCTGCTGGCTGACGTCTGCGGAACCGAAGTGCACGTCCGGCCGCTGGACCAGCTAGCTGGCCGGGCCGGCGCCATCATCGTCGGCGGCGACGCGGTTCAAGCCGCGGCCGCGCAGCCACCCGCCCAGGTCTATCAGCCGCGCGCCGAGGCCGCCGCCATGCACTCGGTTGCATTCGCGCGCTACCAGGAGATCTACCGTGCTGTGCAACTCAGCGCCGCATCCGCAGGGCAGGTGACGAATGCTCGCGCTCGTTAACGCCACCATTACCCCCGCCGCGGCCAGGGCGCTGGCTCGTGAGCGGTCGTGGCAGCTCAACCGAGTCGAGCTGATCAGTAAAGCGATCGAATCGATGTCGGCCGACCAGCGAGAGTCAGTGCGGGCGCTGATCATCGAGGCAGAGCCAGTCGGCGATGCGCTTCTCGGCCAGCTGAGCTCTCTCGAGCTGATCGCATGCCTGCGGTCCGATCCAGTCAACGTAGACGTAGCGGCGGCTACCAGACGCGGGATTCCTGTGGTCCACACTCCAGGCCGCAATGCCGAGGCGGTAGCCGACTTCACGCTCGGGCTGTGCCTGGCGGCTGCCCGCAGCATTGCCATCGCTCACCATGAGATCGTTTCGGACCGGCTTACCACCGCCGTGCCGTCCCTCAGAATCCACACTGCTCCCGGAGATGCCATCTGGCGGCCCGACAATCCGGCGGATCCCATTCCTTACGTCATCTTCCGTGGCCGTGAGCTCTCGGGACTCGCGGTTGGCGTCGTCGGCTTCGGCGCGGTCGGACGGGCGGTCGCGCGCCGGTTCGGCGGTCTGGTCCACGCAGTACACGTGGCTGACCCGGCCGTCTCGCCTGACGTGATCTCCAGCTGCGGCTTCATTCCCACTCCGCTGAACGAGCTGCTGCCTATTGCTGACGTGCTGACTATCCACGCCAGGAGCGCCACGGTGGTGATCGGCCGTGATGAGCTACGGCAAATGAAGCCCGGCAGCATCCTGATCAATACCGCCAGGGCGACTGTGCTCGACTACGACGCCCTCGCCGAGTCGCTGGAGTCAGGTCACCTCCGCGCTGCCGCGCTCGATGTCTTCCCGCTGGAGCCGATTCCGATGGCGAGCCCGCTGCTTCGGCAGAAGAACCTGACGCTCACGCCGCACATTGCCGGCGCGACCGTCGAGGTGGGCGACCGGCAGTCCGAGATCATGCTCACCGCTGTCCGCGGGCTCTACAGCAACGACGGATGGAGCGGACTGCCCGTCAGGAATCCCGAGTTGTACGAGCGCTGGACGGCCGAGCAGCGAGCAAAGCCAGGTGAGCCGCTATGAGCGTCAAGATCGCCGTCGTGGGTGGCGGCAGCAGCATGTTCGTGCCAGGCCTGATCCGTGCCATGATCGAGATTCCCTGCTTTGCCGGCGGTCAGCTGAGGCTGATGGACGTTGATGCCGGTCGCGTCAGTGTCATGCAGGCCCTGGGTGCCCAGCTGGCGGAGGCCGAGAAGTGCTCGCTGGACATCACGGCCACAACCGACCGGCGGGAGGCACTGCGTGATGTCGACTTCGCGATCGTAGCTATCTCCGTCGGCGGCATGGGCGCCTGGGAGAGCGACATCGAGGTTCCGGCGAAGTACGGCGTGTTCATGCACATCGCCGATTCGATCGGGCCTGGCGGCATTTTCCGGTCGCTGCGCAATACGCCTGTGGTCGCCTCCGTCGTGCGAGATCTCGCCGAGCTGTCGCCGAACGCGATGGTTTTCAACTACACCAATCCGGCTAGTGCCAACGCGATTGCCATGGCTGCGGCTTCGAAGGTCAGGTCGGTGTCGTTGTGCTCCTGCTCGCCACTGCCGTTTGACCGATCGTGGCTGGCCGACCAGGCCGGTGTTCCCGGAGACGAGATCGTCCTCCCGCTCCGGGCCGGCGGCATCAACCACTGCACAGGGATTCTCTCGCTGCGCCTGCGCGACGGCAGCGACGCGATGCCGCTGGTACTCGCACGAAGCACCGAGCCGCTGGTGCGCTGGGCGATCGAGACCTTCGGGATGCTGCCGTACTGCTGGACGCACTGGATCGAGTTCTTCCCTCAGCTTCAGCGCCTGACGCAGCCGTACCAGGGCCGGGCACAGGGCCTGACCATGAGCTACGGGCGACGGATTTACGACATGAACGCGCAGCGTGAGCGCGTCCTGTCGTGGGAGCAGGTGGCTGCCAAGTGGACCGCGGAGGGTGGCCAGCACCGACTCGCGGATCTGCCTCGCGGACCCGAAGACGACGGCATCGTCGTGGCCGACGTCATGGCGTCGGTCATCGAGGACCGGCGCGAGGCGTTCATCGTGAACACCATCAACGATGGGCTGATCCCTAACCTGCCGCCCGGTGTTGCCGTCGAGGTGCCGGCGATCGTGGATGCCGAGGGGGTGCACCCAATGGGCATCGGCCAGCTTCCGCCGGGCCTGGCGGCAGTGCTCAGCCGCCACGCTCTGGTCGAGGAGCTGACCGCTACTGCTGCGCTGACCGGAAGCCGTGACCTTCTTCGTCAGGCCATGGCGGCCGATCCGCTGCTTGACGCGACCCTGGAGCCCGGTGAGATCGAGGCTCTCACCAGGGACATGCTCGCGGTGAATGCCGCCTTCCTGCCGCAGTTCGACTAATCATCGCCGACCCAAGGAGGGTGCGGTATGGCTGACCATCTGGCACAAGGCCTGCCCGGCGCGGCTGCACCAAGGAGTCCGCTATGACTTCCGTGACCGACGCACCGGCTGTCGTGCCTGCTACCGAGATCGACGACGCGCCGCGTCTGAAGCTAACTACAGTCGGTTGGCTGCTCCCTTCGGCCGCACTGCTGATCGGGCTGTTCCTTGTGCCCATCTGCTACGCCATCTACCTCGGCTTTACCAACCTTGAACTGCTCGGGCCTACTGCGCAGCACTACAGCTTCACCGGGCTGGCCAACGTGCAGCGGATGATCCACGATCCAGTCTTCTGGTCGAGCGTCAAGCTCACGCTGGTCTTCGTCGTGGGCTCCGGGATTGTGGCGCAGACGATACTCGGTCTCGCGCTGGCACTGCTCGGGCAGCGCGCGCACTTCACCGTGCGGGCGAGCGTCGGATCGGTCGTCGTGCTGGCATGGGTGCTGCCGGAGATCTGCGTGGCATTCATCTGGTACGCCTTCAGCCAGGCCGGCGGCACCCTGAGCCTGCTCACCGGCAGCAGGAACGACGACCTGCTGTCGACCGTGCCGCTGCTCATCGTCTGCGTTGCCAACGCCTGGCGCGGCACCGCCTTCTCGATGCTCGTGCTGAGCGCTGGATTGCGCAACGTGCCACAAGAGGCAGACGAGGCCGCCCAGCTGGAGGGCGCTTCCTACTGGAAACGCCTGCTGCGAGTCACGCTGCCTATCATCCGCCCGACGCTGATGATCAACATGCTGCTGATCACGCTGGGGACGATCTCGGACTTCACGCTGATCTTCGCGATGACCCAGGGCGGCCCGGGAAATCAGACGGCCATCCTGCCGGTCTACATGTACATCGAGGCGTTCCAGTTCAACGCACTCGGTTACGGCACCACCATCGCCCTCGCCCTGATGGTTATCGGCGCACTGCTGTCCGTCTTCTATATCCGCCAGCTGCGGCCCGAGCTCCGGCGGGCCCGGTCATGAGTCGGCCAGAGGAGTAATCCATGACATCGACATCCGTCCCAGATGGGCTGCCTGTCGCTGGCCTGCCCGCCAAGGGCACTGACGCCGCGGACACCAGCGAGCCCGGCGCCAGCTACACGACCGGGCGGCAGTGGCGCACGCGGCGACACGCTTTCCTGCCTAGCGTGATCATGGCTGTGATCGGCCTGGCGTTCCTGCTGCCGCTGCTCTGGCTGATCCTGGCCGCATTCAACCCGCACGCGACCTCGAGCATGTCGGCGCCGGCCTTCTCCCTAACCAACTTCCGAGCCGCGTTCGCCGCCGGAGCCGGATCGGCGATCAAGAACAGCCTGTACCTAGCTGGGGTGTCGACGATCATCGCTACGGCGGTGTCGACCCTGGCCGGCTACGTCCTGTCGCGCCACTACGTTCCGCTCAAGGCTCCGATCCTGGTCGGGGTCATCTTCCTCACCGGGTTGCCGGTGACGCTGCTGCTGATCCCGATCTACCAGATGTTCGTGAAGGTCAACTGGCTCAACTCGCCGTTCTACACCTCACTGGTTCTCGGCGCGACATCCGTGCCCTTCGCTATCTGGCTGCTCAAGAACTTCATCGACCAGGTCCCCCGTGATTTCGAGGAGGCAGCGGCTGTCGAAGGCGCCGGCCAGCTGAGGATCCTGATCGGCGTCGTGGTACCGCTCATCATGCCCGGAATCCTGGTCTCGGCCATTCTGACCTTCATTAACTCCTGGGGTGCATTCCTCATACCGCTGGTTCTCGATTCGAATCCCAATGATACGCCGGGGGCGGTCGGAATCTACGAATTTATTACGGCTAACGGCCAGGTACAATTCGGCCCGCTTGCCGCCTACGGAATACTCTTCTCGGTTCCCGTAATCATCATGTACATCATCAGCTCGCGCTGGCTCAGCGGCGGTTTCTCGTTCGCCGGCGGAATCAAGGGCTAGCGTGATCAAGATCGCCCAGCAGCCAGTCCGCGACGCGCAGAATCTGGAGGGTCCGTGACAACGATAAACCTCGAAGGAGTCACGAAGTCCTTCAAGGGCAAGACCGCTGTGGAGAATGTCGATCTGGAAGTTGCTGATGGGCAGTTCCTCATCATCGTAGGCCCGTCAGGCTGCGGGAAGACGACAACGCTGCGGATGCTGGCGGGCTTCGAAAAGCCAACCCGCGGCAACGTGCGAATCGGCGGACGAATTATGAACGACGTTCCGCCGAAGGATCGTGACGTCGCAATGGTATTCCAGAACTACGCCTTGCTCCCGCACCTGACCGTGGCCAGGAACCTGTCATTCGGAATGCGCATCCGGCGCGAGCCACGACAGGCGATTGAGCGCGAGGTGGCGGCTATCGCGGAAATGCTGGGCATCGTTCCGCTACTGGGACGTAAGCCCGCCGAGCTGTCCGGCGGCGAGCGGCAGCGTGTCGCACTCGGGCGTGCGCTGCTCAGGAAGCCAAAGGCGTTCCTACTCGACGAACCCCTCTCGAACCTGGATGCGGCACTGCGCGCGCAGATGCGGTTTGAGCTGAAGCGGATCCACGCCCAGTTCCCTATCACCACCGTCTATGTCACTCACGATCAGGTCGAGGCCATGACGATGGCGGACCAGATCGCCCTGATGGACCATGGCCGATTGCAGCAAGTGGCGCCGCCCGAGGTCTTGTACAGCGAGCCGGTCAATGCGTTCGTGGCCGGCTTCGTCGGAAGCCCGAGGATCAACCTCGTTGCTGCGCAGGTCATCCGCGACGGGTCTACGCCAGTCATCAGCTTGCTGTCCTGCCGCATCCCGGTGAACGGGGATCTTGGCTCCGTGCTTTCCCGGATGGACGGCGACTCGGTTGTCGTCGGGCTGCGACCCGAGGAGATCAGGCCGTGCCCTGCTGGCGCGGGCGCTGACGGCCTGCCGACCTTCCAGGGCCTGATCGAGCTGATCGAGCCGCTCGGATCCGAGACCCACGTCGCCATCAGAGTCGGCGAGGAGACTCTGACCTGCCGCTTCCCGCCGCGCTCTGGCGCCGAACCGGGAGCGACCATCAACGTCCAGTTCGACCCGCAGCAGATGAAGGTCTTCGACGCAGCCAGCGGGATGCGACTCGGATGATCCAACGCACTGGCGCGATGCGGACAGCGCCGTTCGCGAAACGCCCCCCGGCGGGAACCTGCGGCAAAGGCAGGCTCGCCCCGCACAGCAACGCCCATTCGGCAGGTGAAGGGAATCAGCCGATGACAAGACACAGCAGGGCACGTTCTACCTACAGCGGCATAGCTGTGCTAGGCGCAGCCGCTCTACTCGGAGCAACCGCGCTGGCCGCGTGCGGCGGCTCGTCCGGCAGCCCAAGCTCAGGCGGGAAGACGCTGACCGTCCTCTACTCCAACAACTACGTTTTCAATTCGGACGCACTCGCCAAGCAATGGTGGAATGGCATCGCAGCGCAGTGGAAGAAGATGTATCCCCATGTCAAGCTGAACCTGCTTGGCACCGGAGGCACGGACGTAGACCTGATGAACAAGGCCGCCGTCATGTACCGCAGTGCCTCCACCACGCCGGATGTGATCCAGCTCCCGACGACGTATGTCGGCGAGTTTTCCGGATCGAGTTACCTGCTGCCGCTCAACAGGTACGTCAGCGGCGCCTCCGCCCCGGCGTTCTGGACCGGCATGCCCAAGGGCGTGCAGGAGATGAGCACCATCGGCGGCAACGTCTATGCCGTGAACGCGGGCAACAATGACTCAGCCATCCTCTACAACAAGCCCATGCTGCAGAAGGCGGGCATCAAGCTGCCATGGCAGCCGACGAGCTGGCAGGACATCCTGACCACTGCCGCCGCCGTCAAGAAGGCAAATCCTGGCGTCTACCCGCTCTGGCTGGCAGCTGGGGTGGCGGCGGGGCCCACGAACGTGCTGCAGGGCATCGGCAACATGATCGACGGCTCGACCAATCCGGTCATGTTCGACACCAAGACGAACAAGTGGGTCGTGAATAGCCCCGGCCTGAAAGCCACGTTGCAGTTCTACAAGACGATGTTCAGCCAAGGCCTCGGGGCGCCCACGTCCCAGCTGTTCCGCACGGACTCAGTCGGCCAGCCGCCGCTGCTGATGAAGCAGGGAAAGCTCGCCATTTCCGTGGGATCGAACTGGTACCCGACCGTCTGGGTTCAGTCCAACTCCGCCGCGCCGTGGCCACAGGGTGCCACGCAAGTGGGCGTCGCGCCGATTCCGACCGAGAACGGCCAGAGCCCCGGCGGGGCCTCGACTATCGGCGGCTGGGCATGGGCGATCTCGAAGTCCTCGCCCAACGCCACAATGGCGTGGAACTTCATCAAGCTCGCCCAGACTCCGACGAATCAGCTGGACACCGCCCTGTGGTCAGGCTTCGTACCGCCAGACCTGAGCGTCGGTGAACAGGCACCATTCGTGAACTACGCGCCGCCGTTCCAGGCAGCGTTCAACGAGTACTCGAAGTACGGCGTCGCGCTGCCGAACAACACCAACTTCACGGTGTATGCCAGGGCGCTGAACACAGTCACCGGTGACTTCGCCCAGAATCCCGGTATGAGCATCGACTCGGCGCTAGCGACGCTGTCAAACCTGGTCACCCAGCAGCTCGGCTCAAGCAGCGTGGAGTCCCAGCCTTGATAGCGCCAGCGCAACGCAGCTAGCTGGGAACCGACAACGGAAAGGATGCGCGATGGCCGAATCAGGTCCGTACCCAGACGCGGACATAGCGCGGCCGCAGCCAGCGGACCGCGTGCCGCGGGTCTCGGAGCTGATGGCCAGGGCTGCCCGGCTGCATTACGAGTTCGGGCTGACCCATCAGGACACAGCCGAGGCTCTGGGCATCAGCCGCATCAAGGTGACGAGGCTGCTGAAGCAGGCCCGGGAGGCCGGCGTCGTCAAGATCACGGTGATCTCGAACGTTAGCCCGTTTGCCGACCTGGAGGACTCGCTAGCCAGTGTGGCCGGGCTGCGCGAGGCGATCATCGTTCCGATGTCAGATAGTCACGGCAGCGCCGCGCGCAGCAGGCTCGCGCGCGGCGCTGCCTCCTACCTAGAGCGGGTCATGCGCGACGGCATCGTCGTCGCCGTCGGCTTGAGCCGGACCATCGAGGAGATGCCGAACTGGATCAGCGATGCCCGGCCCACCGGAGCGAGCTTTGTGTCGCTGACCGGGGCCATGCGCCTTGGCGGCCAGGGCAGCGGTAATCCCTATCAGGCTGCGGATGCGCTCGCGCTGGCGTTCGGCGGGAGCGCCGAGCACCTGCATGCGCCAGTCATCGTGCAGAGCCGGGCGGTCGCCGACGAGCTGCGCTCCGATCCCGCGATCGCGCAGACGCTTCGGCGGGCCGCCGCCGCCGACGTTGCATTCGTCGGGGTCGGTGGACAGGACGATCGCATCAACTTCAACCAGGATGCCTACATCACCCGTGACGAGTGGGCGAAGCTGCTCGCCGAGGGGATGGTAGGTGACATCGGCGGCCGGTTCTTCGACCGCGACGGCGTCCAGATCAACCACGACATCAACGGCCGAGTTGTGGGCATCGATCTCGACGATTTCGTCCGGATACCGGTCCGTGTAGTTGCCGCAGCCGGACCCAGCAAGGTGGAGGCAATCGCCGCAGCCTTGCGCGGCGGACTGGTGACCGTGCTAGTTACCGACGTCGAGACCGCACGCGCCCTCATCGAGAGCATCTAGCGAATGACCGCCCACGTCCGGTCGTCAGTCCCTGGCAAGAAGGACCTCCGCGCTGGCGCCAACGCTGGCGAGGTCGCAGCAGTCATTGTCCTCGGCGTAGCGCAGGCCCTGGACATTAAGCATCTCGACCCGCGGCTGGCCGACAGGGAACGGTCCCCAGTGCCACGTACCGCGATGCAACACGAGGGCATCGAGAGGCTGGAGCAGGAAGGCCCGGAGCTTGCTAGCGTCGTCCGGCGATCCGAAGGAAGCGTCAGGAGCCGCTACAACGACGACCGCGGGACAGTTCAGCACCATGAGGGCCTGGGTGTGGGTCCGGTGCCGGAACAGCATCTCGCACACCATGCCACCGTCGGTGTGCGGGACTTCGTCAGCCGCATGCCCGATCAGGTTGAGGTGCGCGTCATCCCACTCGAAATGCAGCCTCGACTTGCCGTCTCGCGGGTCAGTGTCAGCAAGCGGCACCCAGCCGTATGGGCTCCATTCGGCAGGATCAAATTGCTGCGCGGCAATGGACCTGGCGGTGCGATACATGCCTAATTCCCTTCGGTCTATCCTGCTGGATCTACACTACCCCGACCCGGTTATTTGTCCATAGCAGAGAGAGGGCTCAAAGATGGACGTCCGTAACATTGGTACCGTGCAGCCAACCGATGAGCACAATGGCACAACGCCGGTCTGGTATCTCATGCCTCCGGGTACAATGCGTGAATTGACCAACGGCGGATCTCTGGAGCTCGTCAACGAATTCGAGATCACAGGCGGCGGTGCGGTGCACCCGCACACGCACCCGACTCACGAGTTCTACTATGTCCTTTACGGCCGGGGTCAGATGATCATCGGAGACGAGAGCCGGGAAATCAGCCAGGGCGATTTCGTCTATATTCCGCCGAATGAGGTCCACAGCCTCGTCGCGAGCAGTGAGCACGCCCCGATCAGGTGCTTCTGCTTCGCCATAGCCTGCCCGGATGCCGGTGACATCAACTACACGACCCACTAGCACCACCTCATGCGAATCCGGCGGCGGAAGCGACCCAGGCCTCAGGAGTTCTCGACGGAGGTGACGTCGAGCTTGAGCAACTGCACGGTGGTCGCTCCGCTCCGCAGCTCCGCAAAAAACCGCGCCTCCTTCTCGGCCCGGCTGGTGGCCGCGGCCAGGCACTTCGTCAGATCGTCCGGCCGGATAGCCACCACGCCGTCAGCATCGCCGACCAGCCAGTCACCAGGGCGGACGACGACATCTCCCAGCACTATCTCGGTCCCGACTGAGCCGGGTCCAAGCTTCGTCGCGCCGCGCAGCGCTACTCCGCGTGCGAACACCGGGAAGCCATGCTGTTCGATGGCGGCTACATCACGCACCTCGCCGTCGATGACCAGCGCGACGATCCCGGCCGATTCTGCCGCTGTCGTGAGCACCTCTCCCCAGTACCCGCGGACTGAGTCGCCGGCGAAGGAAACTGCCAGCACGGTCCCGGGCCGGGCGCGGCCGACGGCGGCGTGCAACGCCAGATTGTCGGCGGCCGCGCAAGCTGCAGTGAGCGCCGGACCGGCGAAAGCAGCTCCTTTCCACATGGGCCTGATTCTGGGGCTCAGCGCCATCGCGCCGCTTTCGCCCAGGGTTGCTGCGCCGAGTTCGATTAGCGCTCGCCGGTCTTCATCATTCAGCTGCGACGTCACTTGTTCCATGCCGCTAATGATAAATCCTGGAGTACCAATGTGCATCTCGTAACGTCTGCTTCGGGCGAATTACCTGATTCCGCAAGACGGCTGCACGTTGTCTGACGGCAGTTATGTTGAGGCTGGCTAAATTAGCTTTCGCGAAAGGAAATCAAGTGGCTGCTGAGCGCGCTCTCGTTCTTTGGGGCGGATATCCGGGACACCAGCCGAAGGAAGCCGTCGAGCGCTTTGTCCCGTTCCTTGCCGATGCTGGCTTTGAGGTAATTGTCGAGGACAGTCTCGATGTCTATGCAGACGCCTCGGTGATGTCGTCGCTGGCTGTCATTCTGCAGAACTGGACAACGGGCGATCTGACTGCCGGGCAGTTCAGCGGACTGTCGGCTGCGGTGCGGTCAGGCACCGGCCTGGTTGGCTGGCACGGCGGGCTCTGCGATGCCTTCCGGCACATGCCGGCCTATCAGTTCATGACGGGCGGACAGTGGCTGGCGCACCCAGGTGGCAGCGAGGCAAAGTACACGGTCGACATTGCGGCAGGCGCCGCCGAAGACCCCGTCGTGACTGGTCTGAGCTCCTTCTCGATCGTGTCGGAGCAGTACTACCTCGCGGTTGATCCCGCGGTCGAGGTCCTCGCCACGACGACCTTCCGCCGGCCGGTGGAAGCACCGTGGATCGAGGAGGCAGTGATTCCGGCGGTCTGGCGGCGACACTGGGACTCCGGCCGGGTCTTTTACGTCTCGTGGGGACATGCCGCGAGCGACTTCGACGTGGCGCCCGCGCGGATCATCGTGGAGCGCGGACTGCTCTGGGCCGCCGGACGCGCACTCACGTAACGCCGGGCTGGCCAGCGGCGACGCAGCGGGCCCTGAGGCTGCTGGACGCAAGCGAAGGAAGGAACGAGGAATGGGCGAGTTGCTGTATGTAAGTGACGTGTCGCCGTACCGGAACTCCGAGGGGGAGCCCGCGATGGCCGGTGCGCATCAGTCGCTGGGCTCAGCTGCGACGGTGCTAGAGCAGATCGCCGTACTCTGCGGCCTGGGCTTCCGGCGCGCCGGAACGGTTCGCGACATCACGACAGAGGATCTCGAGAGTGCGCGCGTGCTCGCGCTGTTCACGATCGGCGAGACTCCCTGGAGCCAGGAACAGCGCGAGATCATCGAGCGGCGGGCTGCCTCCGGGGCGCTTGGCGTCGTCGGGCTGCACGCCGCTACCGACGCGGCCTACGGATGGCCGGCCATCGGTGAACTTCTTGGCGGCCGCTTCGGCGGCCATCCGATCACCGGTGACCTGCCGATTACGGTCGTCGACGCTGATCACCCCGCCACTGCGCACCTGGCCTCGCCCTGGCACTTCCGGGATGAGCTGTACCTGTTCCGCGACCTCGTCCCGGACGCCAGGGTGCTGCTCGCGGTCGACCTCGGATCCACCGCCAGGCTGCCGCTAGCGTGGTGCATTGAACGTCCCCCTATGCGGACCTTCTACACCGCGCTCGGGCACTTCGTGGCCGCCTACGAGAACGCTGACTACCTGGAGCACGTGCGCGGCGGAGTCCAGTGGGTCCTGCAGGGCAGCGGATCGTGACCCTTCTGCTGCCTGCGGCCGATGGGATTGCCGACCATGTCGCCAGGCGGCTGCCGCAGGCTACGATCCTGCGCTACGAGGATGCGCCGTGGCACGGCCTCGACGAGGTTACCTTCTATTGCCTCCCGTACATGGGCGGGGCCGAGAGCGTAGCGCTTATCTCGCAGCTACCTCGGGTCGCCGTGGTGCAAAGCCTCAGCAGCGGCGTGGACGACGTCCTTGAGGCCGTACCGCCTCAGGCCGTCCTGTGCAACGGGCGCGGCCTGCATCACGAGGAAGGCACTGCCGACCTCGCCGTTACCCTCATCCTGGCGTGCTTGCGTCAGCTGCCAGCCTTCGTCAGGCAGCAGGCCGAGCAATCGTGGCGCCATGTCCGCACCGATAGCCTGGACGGCAAGCAAGTGCTGCTGGTCGGGTATGGCGCAATCGGCATGGCCGTG
The DNA here is from genome assembly GCA_963808215.1 of uncultured Actinomycetota bacterium. Taxonomy (GTDB): domain Bacteria; phylum Actinomycetota; class Actinomycetes; order Streptosporangiales; family Streptosporangiaceae; genus JAJYUU01. The sequence continues at coordinate 152,980 of CAWEEY010000007.1, read as the reverse complement.
GAGCAGCGGCTGCTGCCCTTCGGTGCGCGGGTCAGCAGGGTCTCGCGCACGCCGCGGGACGGGGTGGCTCCGCTGTCGAGCCTGCGCGAGCTGGCAGGGACGGCCGACGTACTTGTTGTCTGCATTGCGCTGACTCCGGAAACCCGCGGACTGGTGTCCGCGGGTGTCCTAGCAGCATTGCCGGCCGGAGCACTGGTGGTGAACGTGGCCAGGGGGCCGGTGATAGACCCGGTCGCCCTGACCGCGCAGCTCACTTCCGGCCGGCTCCGGGCTGCACTTGATGTCACCGACGTCGAACCGCTTCCGCCTGATCGTCCAGAGTGGGCCCTGGAGAATGTCCTGGTCACCCCGCACATCGGCGGCGACACATTTGTCTTCGCCGAGCGGGCAGCTGGGTTCGTGGCTGACCAGGCGGCGCTGCACCTAGCCGGGCAGCCGCTCCGCAACGTCATCAGGTAACTGCTGATAGGATTACTGCTACTATAAAATTTTAGTAGCCGTAGTCATGTCGGGAGCAGCCATGTCGGAGTTCCACATCATTCGCGAATATCCGCACTCAGTTGAGAGGCTCTGGCACGCGCTCACCGATCCGGAGCTGGTGCCGCTCTGGACCTCCACAGGCCGCGGCGGGACCCCAGAGGGTTTCGCGCCGGTGGTGGGCAATCGGTTCAGGCTCGTCGGCAAGCCCGTGCCGGGCTGGGACGGCATCGTCGATTGCGAAGTACTGGAAGTCGAGCCGCCGTTCATGCTCCGCCACACATGGAAAGGTGACGAGCACGAGCCGTCGATCGTGACGTGGCGGATCAAGCCAACGGAATCGGGCTCCCGGCTCACCTACGACCACACCGGGTTCAGGGGCGTCGATGGGCTGATCATGTCGAAGTTCGTGCTCGGCCCGATTCGGCGCCGGATGCTGACGCGCGGCCTGCCTTCCGTACTCGACGCCATCGACGACTCCGGCAGGCTGGGCCCTGGCGCGACGCTCGAGGCCAACTCCTAGCCGCGCTCAAGGCCGGATCTTGGCGGCTGCGGCTGGTGTCCACGGCCGGCTGTCCAGCCCGGCGCGGATGAGCTGCGCGGCCGCCTCCACGTCAGCCGTGATGGCCTCGTAAACCGCCGCCGGGGACCTGGCGCCGTCCAGGTACTTCCCCAGGGCTGTGAAGTGGACGCCCCAGAGCCCTATCAGCGCGCTGGCCGCGATCTGCGGCTCGGGGTCATCGACTCTCAGGCCGGCCCGGCTGGCGAGCACGCTGGTCATCGTCATCACGAGCTCGTTCATGGTCTCGTTCTGATAAGCCCGAAGCGCCGGGGTGGTGGCAATGAGGCGACCGAACAGGCGCACCGACTCGGCCGCGGCGTTGGGGTCGCTCTGGGATTCCAGCCATCCGGTGAGAGCGGCAAGTTCGCCGGCCAGAATGCGCCGCACTGCATCAACGGGATGAGTGCCCGCGTCAGCGAGGCCGGCCCGCAGGGCTTTCGCCGTGCTCTCCCAGCGATCCAGCACCAATGACTCTTTAGTCGGGAAGTAGTTGTAGACCGTCTTCTCCGACACGTCGCATGCGGCCGCGACCTCGGTCACGCGAACGTCGTCAAAGCCCCGTTCCAGGAACATCTGAGTTGCTGTGTCGCTCAGCCGCTGCCGGGTGAGCGCCTTCTTGCGCTCGCGCAGACCCTCAACGCTGGTGCCCGGCGCGGGGGGCAGCGCCGTACCCCAGTTCACCGTCGGATTACTTGCCACGTGGCCAGAATACTTTAGTCACCTGATGAATACAGCGACCCTAACTTAATTGCGGCGGGTGCCGCCTGTCGGCATCGGCCGCGACGTGACGCTATCGGTCGCCATCGGCCAAGACGGTGAGGACGCCCAGGCCGGCCGAGGGGGCCGACCTGGACGCCATCTTTTAGACCAGGTCGTACCGGTCGAGGTTCATCACCTTGTCCCACGCGGCGACGAAGTCCTTGACGAACTTCTCCTTCGCGTCGTCGCTCGCGTAGATCTCGGCAATTGCGCGCAGCTCTGAGTTGGACCCGAAGATGAGGTCGGCACGGCTGCCTGTCCACTTCACCTCACCGCTGGCGTCGCGACCCTCGAACGTGGCGTCTTTCGTCGCCTGCCACGTGGTGCCCAGGTCGAGCAAGTTGACGAAGAAGTCATTCGTCAGCGTTCCGGGGGTCGCGGTGAACACGCCGAGCGGCGACTGCTGGTAATTCGCACCCAGGACGCGCAGACCGCCGACGAGGACAGTCATCTCAGGCGCGCTCAGGTTCAGCAGGTTCGCCCGGTCGATGAGAAGGTACTCGGCTGGGAGCCGGGTGCCCTTCCCCAGGTAGTTGCGGAATCCGTCGGCGGTCGGCTCGAGCGCGGCGAACGACTCCGCGTCGGTCTCCTCCTGCGACGCATCGGCGCGGCCCGGCCTGAAGGAAACCGTGACGTCGAAGCCGGCGTCCTTGGCTGCCTGTTCAACCGCTGCATTACCGGCCAGCACTATCAGGTCGGCGAGCGATATCTGCTTCCCGCCGGCCTGGCCTGCATTGAAGGCCGCCTGGATCCCCTCCAGCGTGCCCAGCGCGGTGGCGAGCTGGTCCGGCGCGTTGACCTCCCAGTCGCGCTGCGGCTCTAGGCGAACGCGCGCGCCGTTGGCGCCCCCTCGCTTGTCACTGCCACGGAAGGAGGCAGCCGACGCCCACGCAGTGGACACGAGCTGGGAAACCGTGAGGCCCGAGGCCAAGATCTGCGCCTTGAGCGCGGCGATGTCTGCCGCGTCGATGAGGTCGTGCGTCACGGCGGGGATGGGGTCCTGCCACAGCAGCGTTTCGGTCGGGACCTCCGGCCCGAGGTAGCGTGCGATCGGACCCATATCGCGGTGGGTCAGCTTGAACCACGCGCGCGCGAAAGCGTCGGCGAGCTGATCGGGATGCTCGAAGAACCGCCGCGAGATCGGCTCATAAATCGGGTCGAACCGAAGCGCGAGGTCGGTCGTCAGCATCGTCGGGGCATGGCTCTTCGCCGGGTCATGGGCGTCAGGAACCGTCCCAGCGCCGGCGCCGTCCTTCGGCTTCCACTGGTACGCGCCTGCGGGGCTCTTCGTCAGCTCCCACTCGTAGCCGTACAGGGTCTCGAGGAAGCTGTTGTCCCAGGTCACCGGTGTGCTCGTCCACGTGACCTCGATGCCGCTGGTGATCGCGTCGCCGCCCTTGCCGGTGCCGTAGCTGCTCCTCCAGCCGAGGCCCTGCTGCTCGATGGGGGCGGCCTCCGGATCCAGGCCAACGCTCTCCGCCGGGCCTGCACCGTGCGTCTTGCCGAAGGTGTGACCGCCTGCGATCAGCGCGACCGTCTCCTCGTCGTTCATCGCCATCCGGCGGAATGTCTCGCGAATGTCGCGGGCCGCGGCGAGCGGGTCCGGGGTGCCGTTAGGGCCTTCCGGGTTGACATAGATAAGGCCCATCTGCACCGCGCCGAATGGCTCGGCGAGCTCTCGGTCGCCGCTGTAGCGCTCGTCGCCGAGCCAGGTGGTCTCAGGGCCCCAGTAGACGTCCTCGTCGGGTTCCCACACATCTGCGCGACCCCCGGCGAAGCCGAAGGTCTTGAAGCCCATCGACTCCAGGGCCACGTTGCCGGTGAGGATCATCAGGTCGGCCCACGAGATCTTCTGGCCGTACTTCTTCTTCACCGGCCACAGCAGCCTGCGAGCTTTGTCCAGGTTCACGTTGTCCGGCCAGCTGTTGAGCGGGGCGAAGCGCTGCTGACCGGAACCCGCGCCGCCGCGGCCGTCACTGATGCGGTAGGTGCCGGCGCTGTGCCACGCCATCCGGATCATGAGCGGGCCATAGTGGCCGAAATCGGCCGGCCACCAGTCCTGCGACGTGGTCAGCACCTCCGCGATGTCGCGCTTCACGGCGCCGAGGTCGAGGGTGTTAAACGCCTCGGCGTAGTTGAACCGCTCGCCGAGCGGGTTGGCCACGGCGGGGTTCTTGGCGAGGATCTTCAGATTGAGCTTGCTCGGCCACCAATCGCGATTAGCGTCACCCATCGTCGGGTGCGTGAGGCCCCGGTGCACGACCGGACATCCTCCGCCCTCCGGGGTCGCGTCTTCGACGACTACTGGATCATGGTTCTCAGACACGGGAATCCTTCCGGGACTAGCAGGTAAATGGAGCGGACGATCAGGAACTGTCTGCGGTAGCGCAGCTGGGACAGAGCCCCCAGTAGACGACCTCGGCCTCGTCGATCGAGAAGCCGTTGTCGTCGGAAGCAGTCAGGCACGGTGCCTCGCCGACCGCGCAGTCGACGTCGGCAACGAGGCCGCACGACCGGCACACGACGTGATGGTGATTGTCGCCGACGCGTCCCTCAAACCGGGCCGGGCTGTCAGTTGGTTCGATACGGCGGACGAGTCCCGCTGCGGTGAGTGCGTGGAGCGCATCGTAGACAGCTTGCAGCGAGACATGACCAACGCGGTCGCGCACCCCGGACGCGATCGCCTCGACGCCAAGGTGGTCGCCGGCCCGGACGGTCTCGAGCAGGGCGACACGGGCGGCCGTCACCCGCAGACCGACACCACGCAGCTCCGCTGCGATGGTCGGAGTCTGGCCTGCGGTCATGTGGCCAACCCTATCTGCATAAACACGAACGACTCAAGAGAACGAATGAACCAAGTCTAGTGTCTGCCTGGCACGGATCCGCCTCGTTGTGGCCGCGCGATTTCGCCGCCAGCGAGGAGTGATGGGAGTCCTCGCGCGGAAATAGTTCCACTAACGATCTGTCTGGCTGGGGCGGACTCGCATTCGTTCTGACCTGAATTAGCCCGGTTTGGCACCGCAGCTGACCGGCCTGGCTTCGCGATGCTCGGTTGACACGCTGGGCGTGGCTTCGAAATCCGGAGGTCTGCATGGAGAACGAAAGCGACATCTTCGACGTGATCGTGATAGGGGCAGGACCGGTAGGGATGGCAGCCGCCACGCGGACCGTGCGCGGAGGCATGTCGACGGCCGTGATCGAGCGCCGCCTGGCCGGCGGGGAGTGCCATTACTTCGGCTGCGTTCCGAGCAAGGCGATGCTCTTGCCGATGGAAATCGCTGACGAGGTCAGCCGCATGCCGGGACTGGCGTCTGCGCGACTCGATCGAGGCGCAAGCGGTATTCGCGCGGCGTGACGACTTTGTCTTCCACCAAGACGACACGCCTGTAGTGGGCGACATCACGAGCTTCCCGGCGACGTTCGTCCGGGGTCAGGGACGCCTGGCAGGGCCGCTGCGGGCCGAGGTATCGCCATAACGGCAGCGTCCGCAGCCTGCAGGCACGGCATGCCGTGGTCCTGGCTACCGGCAGCGACCCCTACGTCCCTGACGTGCCGGGCCTGCGGGAGGCACAGCCGTGGACGAACCGCGAAGCGACCAGCGCCGAGCAGGCGCCAAAGCGGCTTGCTGTGATCGGCGGCGGACCGGTCGCCAGCGAGATGGCCCAGGCCCTGCATTCCCTGGGCGCAGAGGAGACGACCATGCTCGTGGCCGGCGAACGGCTGCTGCCTAAGACGGAGCCATTCGCCGGCGACCTCGTCGCGAAGTCCTTCCAGGAGGCTGGCATTGAAGTGCGCCTTGGCCGCTTCGTCACGCATGTCGAGCGCCCCGTCCCGGCCGGGCCGGTCACCGTTCACGTCGACGACGGCTCGCGGGTGGAAGCCGATGAGCTTCTCGTCGGCACCGGCCGCGAGCCGGTGGTCCAGAACATCGGCCTGGACACGATCGGCCTTGAGGCAGAGGGCCCGATCGAGGTGGACTCCAGCATGCGCGCCACCGCCGTGCCGGACGGGTGGCTGTACGCCATCGGAGATGTCAACGGCCGCAACCAGCTGACCCACATGGGCAAATATCAGGCCCGGATATGCGGGGACGTGATCGCCGCTCGCGCCAAGGGGCTGCCTGACCACGGGCCAGCGCTGCATGACTTCGCTGACGACAAAGGCGCTCCGCAGGCCATCTTCACCGACCCGCAGGTCCTCGCGGTCGGGCGCACGGAGGCGAAGGCTCGCGCGGACGGCTTCGACGTACGCACCGCGGAGTACGACGTCGCCGATGTTATAGGTGCCCAGCTCCAGGGAGACGGCTACACCGGGCGGGCAAAGGCAGTCGTCGACGAGGACCGCCGCACTCTCATCGGCTTCACCCTAGTCGGGCCCGCGGTCGTAGATCACCTCCACGCAGCCACAGTCGCGGTGACGGCCGAAGTTCCGATCGACCGGCTGTGGCACGCTGTCCCGGCGTTTCCGACCGCAAGCGAGTTCTGGCTGGGGCTCCTGGAGACCTATGGCCTGTGAAGGCTCAGTCAGATGCCGCGAAGGGCCGTAGTGGTCTTTCCGGTGCGTTCGCGCAGCAGCACCCGCAGGGTATGGGGGTGTTCGTAGCCGACTTTGGCTGAGATGGTTTCCAGTGACTGTTCGGTGGTGCGGAGCAGGTGCGCGGCCCGCTCGACCCTCAGGTCTTGGACGAAGCGGATGGGCGAGGTTCCGAGGGTTTTCTGTACTGAGCGTTGCAGCGTCCGCTCGCTGACGCCGATGGCCCTGGCGGCGGTGGGGATGGTGATGGGCTCGGTGAGGCGGTCGCGGACCCAGCGTTCGAACGCGGCGACGGTGGGATCGCTTTGCGCGAGGGTGCTGGGGATGATGTACGCCGACTGTGCGGGCCGTTCGTCGATGACCAGGTAGCGGGCGACGAGGTCGGCCAGGGCCGGGCTGCTGGCCCGGACGATTGCCAGGCCAGGTCGACATGGCCGAACGCTGCGCCTGCGGTGGTGATGCCGTCTGAGCTGATGACCATCTGGCCCTGGTCGAGGTGGACCGCCGGGTATCGTGCGCGGAAGGCCGGTGCTAGCCACCAGGTCGTGGTGGCTCGCTGGCCGTCCAGGATTCCCGCTTCGGCCAGCAGGAAGGTGCCGGCGCAGGCCGCGGCGATCGCCACGCCGCGGTTGCGGGCTCGGGTGATGAGGTTCCGCTCGCGGAGCGACTGATCCCCGGCGGCGAAGTCGATGACCTCCTCTGGCCCGCGTGCAGCCCGGGCGACGACGATCAGCAGATCTGCGGTCTCGGCCTGGTCGAGCGGCCTGGCGTCGACCAGGTGCCCGGCTCCGGTCCGGACCGTGGGCTGGGTCGCGACGGTCGTCACGTTCCAGGTAGGCGGGTCGCTGATCTGCTCGCCGATCGCGTTGGCGTTCTCGAGTACGTCGAGGATCGCCGCTAGCCCGGAGTCGAAGACGCCGTCGTAAGCCATCACCGCTACATCCATGGCGGGAACGATATCATAAGTGGCGTTTCTGCCACTGACGTGACCGCTGGTCCTCGGACATACGTTGGCGAAGTGCCGGGAACGCGGCACTCCACCCCCAGAACACCAGCAGGTGCAGGAACCCTCAAGGAGAGACATGAGCTCCACCGAAGTACACAGCCCGAGCCGCGACGCGGCCGCCGGCACGGTCGACATGCACCTGGAGGTCCAGATCATCCCGGTGTCCGACGTCGACCGGTCCAAGCAGTTCTACCAGCGCCTGGGCTGGCGGCTCGACGACGACGTCGCCCCGCTGGACGGCCTTCGCATCGTCCAGTTCACGCCCCCGGGCTCCGCGGCCTCGGTCACGTTCGGCACGGGACTCACCACCGCCGCGCCAGGCTCGGCCGAGGGCGGGCTGATCGTCTCCGACATCGTGGCGGCCCATGACGAACTCGCCGGCCGTGGCATCGACGCCAGTGAGATCTGGCACGGCCCGCCGTTCCCCGCCGAGGCACGCCAGCCCGGCCCCGACCCCGAGCGCACCAGCTACGGGTCGTTCTTCTCCTTCACCGATCCCGACGGCAACACCTGGCTGGTCCAGGAGGTCACCACGCGGCTCCCCGGCCGGATCGACGCCGCTGACACGGCATTCGCCTCCACCGCGGACCTAGCGAGCGCGCTCCGGCGTGCCGAGGCCGCCCACGCCGAGCACCAGAAGCACACGGGGCGGTCGCACCTCTTCCACCGGTCGGGCCAAGACGAGGACTGGCCCGCCTGGTACGCCGCCTACATGGTGGCCGAGCAGGCCGGGACGACCCCGCCAGCCTGACCCAGCCCCTGGATGGCGAGAGCCCGGAGGATTCGCCCCCCGGGCTCTCGCCATGCCCAGACCCCAATCCGCGAGTAGCGCACTGAGTTGATCCTCGCGGCCAGTGGCGGCCCTTGCGGGGCCGGAGGGTCAGCGAATCGCGGGCAGGGCCCGCGCTTACTCGCGGATTCGGGTCAGTGCACTAACAACAGCGGGGAAGATTGAGTCGGCTCGGCCGGCCAGCTCCGCCTCGGTCAGCAGCTGAACCGGATGGGGGATATAGAGCATGCGGCTCGCCGGCATGGCGAGCAGGCGTGCCTGCTCGACCGCTTCGTCAGCGAACGGAGATGTGGCGATGCCAACCGCGGGGATGCCGCGGCGCTCCAGGTGAACCAGGTCGCACACACTGCACGACGTGCACGAGCCTCAATCGGCCAGGGCCTCGACGACGGCGTCGGACACCCTGGTGATGTGATCGATCAGGTCCAGCGATGCCGGCTTGGAGAAGATCTCTTTGGTTTCGCGGGTAGTGATCGCGCCCGCGGCCTCGCAGCAGCGTCTCGATCCGGTCGAGGAACTCGGCGCCACGGTTCTTCGTGATGTCGAGCAGCGTGATGTGCAGGCCGCTGATCTGCGCCGGGCGCGGCGCCAGCGGCTGCTCCGGCCGCACCCGCTCGTCGAACGGGCTCACGTACTCGGTCACCGTCGCTCCACCTCCGCGGAAACGATCTCGAATCCCATGCCGGTACACGGGCCAAGGACAGCAGAGTAACGTCCAGCTTCGCCGCCGGCCACGACCAGGGTGATTGCCTCGGGGGAGGCCCACTTGTGAACCTCGGCGTCCGGGTCGGATCCGTGCACGAAGGGCGTGGTCTCGCCGCGCCTCAGTTCCCTCGCCGGCTTGTGCACGGCCTCGAACATGAACTCGCGCAGGCGCTGCTTGGTCCAGCCGTGCGCGCGGAACATCTCGGCGTGCTCAGGGCAGATGATGAACACTGACGGATCGGTGAGGGGCCACCAGTTTGTGCTCCAGGTGCTCGCCGCAGCCCAGGCGAGGATGTAGGCAAGGTCCTCGGGTGTGCGGCTGCGGTGGTCGGAAATCGACAGCGGCGCGTCACTGCCTATCAGCGTGACGACTGACTGCTCCGGGGCGAAGCCGCGCTCGACATGCAGGGGCTCCCAGGGGGAGACCTCCTCGTCCTCGGCGATACAGAAGCCGATTTTGCCCATGTGGCCGAGGGTCGACCGGTCGAGCGTTCCGGGCATCCCGCCGCCGGTGAGCTCGATCATCAGGCGGAGCGCCCGTCCTATGGTCAGGTTCGCGCGGTTCCCGGGCCCGAGGGCGCCCATCCCGCTGTTCATGCCGAGTTCGTGGCGCACGGGGCCGTTGACGACGATCAGCTGCCCGGCCGGCTGGGTGGTGACCGCCTGGCCGTGCAAGTTGAACCTGCTGTCGAGCGCTGCCTTCGCGGTGGCGACCACGACGGGAAAGTACTCCGGACGGCAGCCCGCCAGGACGGCGCATGCGGCCAGGCGCTCGAGCGTTGCCTCGCCCATTGCAGGAGGGACCTCGCCGAGGGATGTCGGCCCGGCGTAGCTGCCAAGCATCTTCTCGACCCGGTCCGCCGTCGGGGGGACGACCGGCAGGCCGTCGGTCCAGCCGCGCTCGAACATCTCCTCAATCTCATCCTCGTTGGTGCTTGCTTCCATCGCCGCGGCGATCGCCGGGTCGAGCGCCGCCTTGGAGGAGCAGCCTGGCTTGCGCAGCGGCTCTCTTGGTTTCGGGATCGCGAGCGTGGCGCCGGTGATCGCGGCCGCCCGCTGGATGAGTAGGGCGATCGCTGCCTGGTCCCATCCAGTGACGCTGGTCGTGAGCTGGCCCGCGCCGTCAATCAGGAACGCGGCCGGCACCGAGACGAGGCCGTAAGCGCGCGAGGTCTGGTACGGAGGAGGCTGCGAGACTACCCGGCCGGTCCAGCCGGACCGGCGCGCCACCCGGATGGCCACCTCGAGCGGATCCTCGAAGACCGCCGTGCAGCTAAGGCCCGCGCTCTCCCAGCCCTGGCACAGCGGCCCGAGCTCACGCATGGCCAGGGCGGAGGTTGGACACTCCTCGTTCACGAACAGCAGCAACGCGCAGCCGCCCACGGTAAGACTCCGGAGCGTTACGGGCTCTGGTGCGAGCCCGCTGACCGACAGCGCCGGTGCCAGGCCGCCCGTGCCGCTCCCGATGTGCTGTTCAGCAACCACATACCAGGGCTATCACAGGTCGATCCCGTTCGTCGCGGGCGATGCGAGTCTGATGTGGGCTGCCTGGCTGGCAGCGTGATCGTGGCCGGCCAGGCTCGTCAGGCCTAATCTGCGGTCTTCGCCCAGTAGTCAGCCGATGCCTTCGATGCGGCGAGGGCCTCAGCACTCTCGAAGCCTGGCGCCATGGACGCAGCCGTGCCGGCCATCACCTCGTGGTGCTCGATATCCAGCAGCCGCAGCCAGCTCTGCTGACCCATGGTAAGAGCGATGAAGCAGCCGAGCTCGACGAGCTCAGGCTCGGAGAAGTGCCGGTGTAGCCGCTCCCACAGCGCGTCGGTGGAGTCCAGCCGCCAGGTGATCGCCTCGGCATAGGCCAGAGCGGCCTTCTCCCGTTCGTCTAGCCGGGGTGACTTCTCGAAGTTGAGCAGATCGTCGTACTGGCCCTCGGTCAGCCCCTGTGACCGGGCTTGTTCCGATCGCTGATTCCCGCAGTACTCGCATTTCACCGTCCGCGAAACATAAACGCGGCACAGCTCCTTGATGGCATGGTCACAAGTCCCGCCACGGAAGATCGCCTGCCACGACTCGGCAAAAGCCCAGAAGCAAGCTGGCACGTGCGCTCGCACCGCGGAGCTCTCCGGACGCGGCGTTCCCTCCCGCTGGCACCGCTCCAATTCCTGCTGCATCCGCGGGTCCATCGTCTCAAGCGGAACATAACTGATCCGTGGCTTGTGTCCCATAACCTCTCCCGCGACGTTTTAGGCGCGCCCGCATTGCCTGGCGCGCAGTTGGCTCGGATGCTTTGTCAGATAATCACAGACCTGCCGCATGCTGCCAGAGACCAAGCCTGCCTGCAGCCGCCCGTGGAGGCGGCTGCAGGCCGTTGCTTGCCCGATCGGCTTCGGTTCAGCAGCCCACGCCGCCTGGCCCGCCGAAGAAGAAGTACGACCCCCAGGTCCCGCCGCTGCTCGCGGGCGTGGCGATTGCGCTGTAGCACTTGGGCGACTCGGAGATGGCTGACAGGGAGGTCCACACGCCCGTTCCGCCGTTCTCATCCTTTGGGATGTAGAAGACCTGCTTCTGGAAGGCAGCGTGACCGAATCCAGTGGCGGCGTACTTGCCGCTGCCCATCTGCGGCCAGTCGGGGTTAGTGCAGCTGTTACCTGAGGGGCTGTTACAGACCTCGCCTCCGGCCTCCATGACGGAGGCGTTCGTCGCCAGCGGGCCTGAGTGGTAGAGCGAGCCCGGGTAGTAGCCGATCGCTGCCATTGAGCCCGATTCGGGCAGGAAGAGCCACCAGTTTCCGCGGTAGTACTTCCACTGCATCTGGAAGCCCCACTGCGTGCCGCCGTCGGTGCTGTACTCAGTAAATCCAGCGCCGAGCGCCCAGCCGTTGTTGATCTGCACGAAGCCAGAACAGTCCAGGTCCCAGCAACCGGAGCCGGAGCTGTAATCGGCCGCTGTGCGGTAGATGAACAGGACGGAGTTGCTGCCGAACTTGGATGGATAATGCACCCAGCCGCCCTCGACGGTCTGGAGCGAGCCGCCAGTGCCGCCCACGTACCACTGCTGAGACAAGCTGAAATCGCCGGCCGGGTTCCAGAGATTCAGCCATGAGTTCCCGCCGTAGTTGGTAATGCTCTGCTTGACGTAGGCGTGCCTGTGAGGCTGGCTGTAGGTGGGTCCCGCTGGGCGCGGCGCGTCCTTGACCAGGAAGGCGCTGAGGGTGGGGAATCGCGTCAGCGCGCCGAGAGTGATGCGCTTCATCGGCACAGTGCCGCTTCGGCATGACACATGATCGCCGAAGGCGTCGGTCAGGCCCAGCGCTAGCGGCGACGTCACCGTCTGCCCGGAGCCATGGCCGCCGGACTTGCCGGTTATAGGCGGGGTGCTGGTAAAGGCCGGCTTAGCAGCCAGGCGCTTGATGTGCAGGTCCGTCACAGTCGGCTGCGACATCACGGTCACGCAGTCGAAGGTGCTGCCCTGGAAGTTGAAGAGGCTGGTTGCATGAACCCCCCGGTACAGCTCCAGGATGTATGAGCGCATGTGCCGGAACGCCGCCGCGCTCTCTACTCCGCCGGTCTTCTTGCGGCCGGCGTACTGGGCATAAGTCGCGCGCCGAGTGCTGGCAATGAACGACCGGAACGGCGGTGGTGGCTTGGCGGCCGCTGTTGCCGCGACGTGCGCAGGCGCAGCAAGCGCTGCCGGGGCTGAGATCAGCACGGAGACTCCGATGCCGATCGACAGCACGGCGCCGAGCAGGCGAGCTCGGCGTCGAGCCTGCCTGAGCAGATGACGTGCCGACTTGGCTTGGTGGATCCAGTTCATGGAAGGCTCCCTAGAGTCCGGGCCGGCAACGCATCCGCGCGTTGCGGCTGGCTCAACGGTCGCCCGCTGCGAACCCGACTCTCCATGAATGTTGGCCCACAGGAAGCCCACATGATTAGTGCGCCGCCGCCATGTCCCCCAGGCCGCGGGCCGCGTTCTCAGCCGAGCATGCAGCCCGGACAGCGGCGAATGATCTGCAAGAGGATGTGTGGCGATCGCGCAGCCTTGGCCACCACAACATGCTCAGAGACCGCCACGCCGGTCCTGCTGGTAAGGCCTGGCACCCGGTAGTCACCGTTGACGTTGCCGTTGGCGGCCAGAATCAGGTAGCGCAGCGTGGAGCCAGGCACACGGTAGATGACCATGAGGGGGTAGCCGCCGGTTGCGCCCAGTGCCACGCCGGCCGGCGCCGCGACGGTGCGGGTGCTCGGAGAGAACGCTTGGGGTGCAGCCCATCTCGGCTTGGCCGACAGCGGATCCGATGTCCATGTGCGGTAGATCCGGCCGACCCGCTGCGGCCCCTTCCAGAGAACGTAGAGCCGTCCCGTCTTGCTGCCAGTGCTGACCTCGGTGACTGCGGGCGAAGCTGACGACGCGGACTTCGGCAGCGAGCGGATCTGCCCCCACGTCACCGGCGTGGTGCCGGCCGCCGGGGAGCCGATGACGAAACGGATGGCGGTGTGACCGGCGGCCCGCCAGGTTACGAAAATGTCAGCGGAGTGCAGCGGGCAGTAAACCGTCGGGCCATCTGATGTCGTCGCCCCAGGAATTGGAAATGCCGGGCCGAAGGAAAGGGTGCCACCCTTCTGTGGCGTTCCGATGGAAAACCGGATCTGATGCCCTTGAGTATCTTCCCACGCAAGAATGACGCGGGTCGCGGATTCGTTGCCGCAGGTCGCCGCCGACGGTGGACTGACGGTGATTGCCTTGCCTGCCAGAGCTGGCGACGACCAGGTGTTGGCAGCCGGGTTCGCGGAACCGGCGTACGAGATCAGCGACCCTGAGCTGCCGCCGTTGGCACGTGCCCAGAAGAGCAGCGTCTGAGCCTGCCCGCCAGGGAAGACGACGGAGGTAACGGCAGGTGTCGCTGTTGTGGCTGCGCCGGGAACCGGACCGAGCACCGGCGACCATCGCACGGGCGCACGGGAATGTCTCACGGCGGTCTGCGCCGCCCCGGCCGGTGCCGTCGCACCGGAAAGCGCGGCGATGACCGCGAGAGTAGCGATTGGCAGCAGTGACCGCCTTATTCCGGCCATTTTCCGCCCCCTGGATCTTGACCGCGACCGTGCCGCTGCGCGCCGACCAGCGTTAGCAGCCGCGTCTATAATGACAGAGATCTCACTCCGCATTCTCATTGAGCTTTTGCTTGCAGATGGACGGCCGTCAGCAATGGGGAGACGATGGCAGCCGCGCCGGAGCCACCCGCGACTTTCGCGGCGCTGCTCAGACAGCTGCGCGTCGGTGCGGGCCTGACACAGGAGGCGCTCGCGGCCGCTGCGAGCCTGAGTTCGCGAGCTGTCAGCGATCTGGAACGCGGCATCAATCGGACGGCCCGAAGGGACACCGCGCGGTTGCTTGCTGACGCGCTGAGCCTGACCGGTCCCGCCAGGGCCAGATTCGAGGAGGCCGCCAGAGGCGACCAGGCCGTAACAGCTGGTCCGATCGGGACCATGGCCACCGCGACACGTACCTTGCCTCGGGCCAGCGCAGCGTTTACTGGCCGCGACACCGAGCTGCGGCAGCTGCTTGGCTCAGCCAGCACGACCGGCACGGGCGGCGAGGTCAATATTCACGCTGTCGGCGGGATGGCTGGCATCGGCAAAACCACGCTTGCCGTGCATGCGGCGCACCTGCTTGCGCCGAGCTTTCCCGACGGCCAGATCTTCCTTTCGCTGCACGCGCACACGCCCGGCCGTCGGCCTGTCGACCCTAGCGACGCGCTGGCTAGCCTTCTGCTCACGGCGGGAATCGCCGCCACCCAAATCCCGCCTGAGCTGGACGCGCGGAGCAGGCTATGGCGCGATCATCTGGCCGGGAAGCGACTACTTCTGCTGCTGGACGACGCGGCCGGACATGAGCAAATCCGGCCGTTGCTGCCCGGCACCGCGGGCATCCTCGTTCTCGTCACTAGCCGCAGGCGCTTGATAGCCCTGGAGGACGCGCAGGCAGTTAGCCTGGACACACTGTCACCCGACGAAGCGGCAGACCTGGTCGTCCGCCTTGCGGGCCGGCCGGGCCTGACCGCTCCAGATACCGCCGTGCGGGAGATTGGCCGATTGTGCGGCTACCTGCCGCTAGCCGTCGGGATGCTAGCTCGCCAGCTGCACAACCATCCGGCCTGGACGGCAGGTCAGCTTGCAGCGGATCTGGCGACCGCGCGAGACCGGCTGCAGCTGATGCGCGCCGAGAACGTCTCGGTCGCAGCCGCGCTCGACATGTCCTACTCCGATCTCACCCCGGCCCGGCAACGGTTGTTCCGGCGCCTTGGCCAGCACCCGGGAACTGACATCGACGCTTACTCCGCAGCGGCGCTTGACCAGACCAGCCTCGGCGCCGCTCGCCAGAATCTGGACGCTCTGTATGACCATTACCTGATCGGCGAGCCAGCGCGCGGTCGCTTCCGCCTGCACGATCTCGCCCGCGAGCATTCGCAAGCGCTCGGTGCCGACGAACCGGCGGGTGACCGCGAGGCACCAGTCGACCGGCTGCTCGCCTATTACCTGCATACAACGCGCCTGGCGAACCGTCATTTCTCCCGGCGGCCGGTGCCCGACGGCGCTGCGTTTGAGGCACCCGTGCCAGAGCACTTCCCTGACCTGACGGCGCGGCAGGATGCGCTGGACTGGCTAGACCGGGAACGGGGGAACATTCAGGCCGCTGCAGACGTCGCGGCTCGCCGTTCCCGGCCAGCCATGGCCGTCGCGCTGGCCGCCGCCCTGCACGCCTACCTGCGCTTCGCGGGTCACTTCGACCAGGCTCGCTGGCTGCATTACACCGCCATCGATCTGGCGGTGCAGGCGGGCGACAGGAATGCCGAGGCCGAGGCCCGTGCCAATCTGGGCGACCTACAGCTAGCAGTGCGCGAGTACCACGAGGCCGCGGCCAGCCTGACCGATGCCCTGGAGCTCTACCGGGCTCTAGGCGACCGGACCGGAGAGGCCAACGTTCTGACCGACATGGCGGCGGTGTCTTACCTGACTGGCCAGTTCCCGGCGGCAGTCGCGAGCCTCACCCGCGGGCTAGAGCTCTACCGCGAACTCGGACAACGGCTCGGCGAGGCCAACGTCCTAGGCCGGCTAGGAAACATACAGCTCGCAACTGACGACTACGTTGCCGCGGCCGCTAGCCTGACCGAGGCGCTCAAGCTCTACCGCGGGCTGAACGACTCACTCGGCGAGGCCTATGCGTTGACCGAACTTGGCGCTCTTCAGGTCGCCACTGCGGACCATGAACTCGCGGCGAGTCATCTCCAGCAGGCCCTGGACCTGTATCGCCAGCTGGGTGACCGGGTCAGCGAGGCTTACGCACTGCTGGACCTCGCGGCGCTGCAGGAAGCGACTCAGGACTACGAAGCAGCCGGCGAGGGCCTGAAGTATGCCCTGGAACTCTATGACGATCTAGGTGACCGGCTCGGGAAAGCCAACGCGCTGAACCAGTTCGGCCCCGTGCAGCATGCGACGGGCAGCACTGAAGCCGCTGCCGTCAGCCTGCAGCAGGCACTTGAGCTGTACCGCGAGCTCGGCGACCGGGCCGGCGAAGCAGAGGCACTCATTCACATGGGTGATATTGCCGCTGGGTCTGCGAATTCTGCGCATGCCCGTGACTGCTACGAACATGCCCGTGTGGTGGCAGCCGACATCGCGGCGCCGTCGCTCGAGGCTCGCGCCCTGGAAGGCATCGGCCAGTGTCATCGCCGAGACGGTGATACCGGCCAGGCCACTGCAGCGCTGCTGGCGGCGCTGGAGATCTACCAGCGGATCGGGTCACCCGACGCCACTAAGGTGGAGAGCGCGATCCATGCTCTTGATTCATGATGACGCAGCGCCGTAGTCCGGACCGGACAGTATGGCGTCCCGGCAGCCGCTGGCGGACAATGCTGTGAACGGCCTGAAAGCAGGGCGGCATGAGCGAGCACCCGTCTCCAGTCGGCTACCGGCAGGTGCGACGGCACGTCCCGCCGAGGCGAGGCCAGGGCTTCCTCGGCCTGTCAGCCTCGCTCACTGTCGTCGGCGCGATCCTGCTGTACTACACGAACGCCATCGCCAGTCAGTGTCGATCGACCCTTAAGCCGCACGCCGCGCCCGCTGTGTGCCATGGCCTGCCAGCGGCTGCCCATCACCTGCAAGGGCCGCTAGCCGTATGCGTCATTGCCAGCGCGGTGGTGTTCGGGATCGCCTTTGCCTGGTCGCTGCTCTGGGCCTAAGGCGTGTCGGGCCGGTCAGGAACCACCTGGGCCGGCCGCGGGGACGTTCCGCGCGGACCTGGAGATCGCGCCAGCTCCGGCGATGCGGGCCGCGACGACCACCGGGATAATGGTGAGCGCGATGACGAACGTCACGACCGCGTTGACCTCGGGAAGCTGCTGGCCGAGCCTGATCGCGCCGAAGATCCACAATGGCAGGGTGTTCTGCGCCCCAGCTGTGAAGACCGTGACGATCACTTCGTCGAAAGAGAGCGCGAAGGCCAGGAGCGCGCCCGAGATGAGCGCAGTCGCGACCATCGGCAGGGTGACGAGGCGCAGGGTCTGCCAGCCGCGGGCGCCAAGATCCATGGATGCCTCGGCGAGCGACCCGGGGACGCGGCGGAACCTGGCGATGAGGTTGTTGTAGACGACGACGATGCAGAAAGTCGTGTGGCCCATGACGATTGTCAGCGTGCCGAGTTCGATGCCGGTGAAGGAGAACAGCGAGTTAAGCGCGATCCCGGTGATGATGCCCGGCAGGGCCAACGGCAGTACCAGCAGGAACGATATGGCCTCGCGGCCGAAGAAGTTGAACTGGTGCACCGCATAAGCCACGGCCGAGCCCAGAACAACGGCGGCCACGGTGGCAATCAGGCCGACCTTAAGCGACAGCAGGAACGCACTGCGCACCTGCGGGTCGTGCCAGGCGACGCTGAACCAGTGCAGCGTGAAGCTCGAGATCGGCCAGCTCTCGATGGTCGAGCTGTTGAACGCGTAGAGAATGATCAGCGCGATCGGGATGAACAGGAACGCCAGGACGATCCCGACCCAGACTCGCAGCGCGATGCGCAGGCCCGATGACTCCATTTACACGGCCTCGAGCGCGCCGAGCGCCCGGGCGCTCAGCAGGTAGACGGCCATGATTACGATCGGCATCATCGCCATCGCTGCAGCGAACGGGACGTTGTTAGCGATGCCGATGTTGGTGTAGATGATGTTGCCCATGAAGTTCGCGCTGGTGCCGCCCACCAGGAGCGGCGTGATGTAGTC
This sequence comes from uncultured Actinomycetota bacterium, assembly GCA_963808215.1. GTDB lineage: Bacteria > Actinomycetota > Actinomycetes > Streptosporangiales > Streptosporangiaceae > JAJYUU01. The sequence continues at coordinate 134,883 of CAWEEY010000007.1, read as the reverse complement.
GCCGAGCGTGAGCGAGAACGTGAAGATGGAGCCCGCCACGATTCCGGGAAGCGCGAGCGGGATGATGATCCGCCTCGTGGTCATCCAGGTACGTGCGCCGAGATCCTGCGATGCTTCCAGCTGCGAGCCGGGGATCCGTTCCAGCGCTGCATAGACTGGAATGATCATGAAAGGCAGCCAGATGTAGGCGAACACGGTGAACACTGCCCAGTTCGTGTAGATCAGGTGCACCTGGCCGAGGCCAATATGGCCCAGGCTCCAGTCCAGCAGACCGCCATGGGTGAAGATCAGCAGCCACGAGTAGACCTTCGCGAGGTAACTAGCCCACAGCGGCAGCAGGATCGCCACGAACAGCGCAGTCCTGGCCCGTCGTGACGCGATCCGCGCCATGTAATACGCGAAGGGGAACGCAACGATTGCGTCGACCACCGTGACGGCGGCTGCCATCCCCACGGTCCGCACGATGACTGCCCGGTACGCAGAACTGCCCAGGATCTGAGTGAAGTTGCCCAGGTTCCAGACCCGTTCGATGTTCGTCGTGAACGGGTTGATCTGCCAGAAGGCCGTGATCAGCAAGACCACCAGCGCCGCAACGTAGACCAGAATGAACCAGGCTAGCGGCGGGGTCAGCAGGATGGTGGCCCGCGCCCACGGCCGGCGCCAGAGCGCTGCCGAGACGCGGAGCCCTACACCATCCCGCTCCGTCAGGTTCGGCTGGTCTGGTGCGGTTGTCGCTGTCACAGCGCACCAGTCACAGCCGGACGACCTGCGATCATTTGACCTCGGTATTCCATGCGGATACCCATTCTGAGTACGGCATGCAATCGGGCTTGCCGTTGTCGCACGTAGGTAGCGGCGTCTTCCACAGAGCGATGGCCTTGAAGTAGCTCAGCGGCGCGTTCGCGTGGTACTCCTCGCACGAGCCCGCCTGGATCTTGTCCATATAGGAGCAGGCCAGCTTGTTGTCGGGCGTCTCGCCGTAGTTGACGGCCTGCTCTGCCTGGACCTTTGGCGTGCTGATGTATCGCATCCACATGTAGGCGCAGTTGATGTCGGGCGCCTTGGCCGCCAGCATCCAGGTGTCAGCCCAGCCGGTCGCGCCCTCGCTCGGAATCGTGTCGCCGATCGCGAACTTGTCGGCCTTCAGGGCACTGACCTGATAAGGCCAGCCGGCCCCGACGGTGGCGTTCCCGTTCTTGAAGTCGAAGATTTCCTGCGAGGCGAGGTCCCAGTACTTCTCGATCAGCGGCTTCTGCCCCGCGAGCAGATTCACCGCCGCCTGGAACTGCGGCTGGGTCAGCTCGTACGGATCGGTGATCCCCAGGGACGGCTTGTGCTTCTCGAGGTAAAGGGCAGCGTCGGCGATCTGGATCGGGTTGTCGGGAACCGTCACCTGGCCCTTGTACTTCGAGTCGTAGATGACGCTCCATGAGGTCGGCGGCGCCGGGAAGGCCTTCTTGCTGTACATCAGGACGTTCGGGCCCCACTGCAGCGAGACGCCGTAGTGCACCCCGTTGATCGTGTTGAACGCGGGGGACTGGAATGCCGGGAAGAACTGCTTCCAGCTCGGGATCAGATTGACATTCACCGGCCGTGCGTCCCCGGCGTACAGTATGCGCAGGTCCGCGTCGCCGGACGAGGACACCATGTCGTACTGGCCGCCGCCCCCGTTCTTCATGAGCGCGACCATTTCATCAGAGCTGCCGGCGTACTTCGCGTTCACCTGCACAGCCGGTCTGCTGCTCGAATGGCTTAACCCACTGCGGCTGGAGGTAGCCCTCCCACGCGATCAGGTTGAGCTTGCCCTCACCCTTGCCGATCTTCTGAAGGACCGGCAGCTTCGCGGTCGGCACGGTCTGGCCCGCACCGGCACCCGAGCCGCCGGACTGCGAGCCGCCCGTGCTGCCAGACCCTGAGCTACCGCATCCGGCTGTGATAACTGCGGCGCTGGCCAGTACCAGCGCCGCCCTGGTGCCGCGCGACCACGCCGCGCATCGATAGCGTCCTCATTGCCGTTATCCCTCCCTGGACAGGGACTTGACTTCAGTGCCCCTGCGGAATCGTTGATGCCTGGTCAGGCTGCCAGGCGATGCGCACGCGTCGTCCCCGGCCGTCATGGACGTGGGAGGGGGCTTGCGTATTCTGCTGGGCGACGACTAGTTCGCCGCCGCTGTCGAGGTCCACTATGTAGCGGGTGAGCACGCCCGCGTAGCTCACCTCGCGAATCACGCCCGCTTCGACATGGTGGCCGGGCGGGTCTGCCTGATCCTCGTCGAGCAGCACGATCTTCTCGGGCCGTACGGTGATCAGTGATCCGTCCCGGTCGATCAGGTTGGAGACGCCGATGAACCCGGCCACGAACGGGGTCAACGGCCGCTCGTATACCTCAATCGGCTCGCCTACCTGCTCGATCCGGCCCTGGCTCAGCACAGCGATCCGATCGCTCATCGTCAGCGCCTCCTCCTGGTCATGGGTGACGTAGACGAAGGTGATGCCGACCTCGCGCTGCACTCGCAGCAGCTCGAGCTGCATTTCCTGGCGGAGCTTCAGGTCAAGCGCGCCGAGCGGCTCATCGAGTAGCAGCACGTCAGGCTCGTTCACTATCGCCCTGGCAAGCGCGACCCGCTGACGCTGGCCACCAGAAAGCTGAGCTGGCTTCCGCCCGCCAAGTCCCTCGAGCCGCACCATCTGCAAGTGCGCGATCGGTCCGCTCGCGGCGGTCTGGCTTGTTCATGTGCCGCACCCGGAGGCCGTACTCGATGTTCTCGGACACAGTCATATGCGGGAAGAGCGCGTAGTCCTGGAACACCGTGTTGACGTTGCGAGCGTATGGGGGCGTCCGCGTGACGTCTCGTCCGCCGAGCTCGATCCGGCCGGCGTCGGGACGCTCGAAGCCGGCGATCAGCCGCAGCAGGCTGGTCTTCCCCGACCCTGACGGACCAAGCAAGGTGAAAAACTCGCCTGCCTGCACGGTGAGATCTATGCCGTCCACCGCAGCCACGTCCCCGTAGTGCTTCCGCAGGCCAGAGACGTGGACAGCAGCCCGCGCCGTGGCCTGGCCACTGGATCGGGCGGGCTGAACAGGGGTGGGGTCGGCGATCATCCGGCTGTTTGTACCACGGCGCCACCCAAAGCCGCAATGCGCCTAACGATCTCTATACGGGACAACGGGGCAGGTTCGTGATCCCCACCGTCTGCAGGGTCCTAATCGGTCGGCCCCGGCCGGATGGCAGCCTGCCTGCTGGCTGAGGCCTCAGCTCGAAAGCATTCGATCGAGCGATATCTACGATATTTAGTGCCTGCTTCTATCAATTGTGTGAATATCGGATCCGCTGGGCTGACCAGCGGAACGAATGGAGGCAGAATGCGGTATCGGAGCTCCGTGCGGGGGGCCCTGATGGGGGCGCTCGCAGCGGGCACAGTAGTCGCACTTGCAGGAGCCGGCCTTGCGGCCGGCTCGCCAGCGCGCGCGAAGCCAGGCCTGCACGGGTTTGCGCTGCGGCAGCAGTGCCCTGCACCACTACCTGGTGACTCATGCGAGTACTAAGGCGTCGGCAGCGACGACCACCATTCCGGGCGCGAACCAGTCGCCCGACGACAATGACCTGGCCGATCAGAACGCACAGTATGACTTTGAGCGCACTGCGCCCGGCGCAAGCCATCACCGGCCCGGCGCTCGCCAGCGCCGAGCAGCAGGCCAGCGCGCTACCGCAGACCGGCGGGAACTGGCAGGAATTCACCAACCAGCCGTACCAGGCCCAGCCGAGCAACTACACCGACCCGTTCTGGGGCAACGAGGGCGCTGGCTTCTCCCTGGTGGGCGGGCGCACCACGGCGCTCGTCGCGGCCCCTGATGGCGCATGGTTCGCCGGGCACCGCCGATGGCGGCGTCTGGCGGTCCACGATCAGGGCGCGCACTGGACCCCGGTGTTCGACTCGATGCCGACGCTGTCCATCGGCGCCCTGGCAATCGACCCGGCCAACGGCTCGCTGTGGGTCGGCACCGGTGAGGCGAACGTTTCGCAGGACTCCTACGCCGGTACCGGCGTCTACGTCTCCTACAACGACGGCAGACGCTTCCACAACGTCGGCGCGGTGGGCGGCATCAGCCCGCTGGCCTCCCATACGGTCTTCCGGATCGCCTTCGATCAGAATGGCAACGCCTTCGCGGCGACTGACAACGGGCTCTTCCGCTACTCGGCCAGCACCGGCGCCTGGACCGAGGTTCTTGATCCCGGCCGGGCCGATGGACAACCCGCCGTATGACCAGCAGGTGACCGACGTCGCAGTGCAGCCGGGCTCGCACGGCCGGGTCGTCATCGCCGCGATCGGCTGGCACGGTCCTGGTAACACCGAGTACAACGGCTTCTACCAGTCGACCGACGGCGGCCACAGCTTCAGCCGAGGTCACCCCGACCGGCGACATCAACGACAGCGACATCGGCCGGACCACGTTCGCGTATTCCGCCGACGGGTCGAAGCTCTACGCGATCGTGCAGTCGCCGGCCATGCTGACCGCGGGCAACGAGTCGGTGCTGCAGGGCATCTTCGTTGCCTCCGGCAGCCCGGCCAGCCTGACCGGGCCGTGGAAGAAGATCGGCGACGAGACCACGCCTGGCAGCCTCCGGCTCCGCGCTTGGCGTCGGCTCCGGCTATGGCGTCGGCGTGCAGGCCTGGTACAACCAGGACCTGGCCGTCGACCCGAGCAACCCGAACCACGTGTACGCGGGGCTTGAGGAAGTATTCGAGTCCACCAACGGCGGCAGCAGCTGGATCACCGCCAGCCCGTACTGGAACTACCCGTTCGCCTGCGACGCGCACGAACACCTGCCCCAACACCACGCACCCGGACCAGCACGCCATGATGATCACGGACGGCAAGATCGTGATCGGTAACGACGGCGGCGTCTACAGCCGGCCGCTGTCCGACGACAGCGAGGACGGCCAGTGGTCCGACCTGAACGCGACGCTGCGTTCCTGGCAGTACTACGACGCGCGGGCGGGCAAGCTGCCCGGCGGCGGCACCCAGGCCATCGGCGGCCTGCAGGACAACGGCACCTCGGTGGTCAGCAACCAGACCAGCCAGATGTCGGAAGCAGCCGGCGGTGACGGCTTTGACGTGATCGTCGACCCGCAGAACGCCAACAAGATGGTCGGCGAGTACACCGACGGCACGATGTACTCCTCGACCGACGGCGGCCACTCGTTCTTCGACACCGTCAGCCCGACCTGCGTCGGGCCAGGCCACGGTCGGCGTCACGCCGAGGCCCGACTGCGACCCGACCGCCCGGTTCGTCACGCCGGTGGTGCAGGACCAGCAGAACGCGAACGTGTGGGTCACCGGCGGCGAGTACGTGTGGGTCAGCCACTGCCGGCTGGAACACCAGCTGCACCGACTACCGCATGCTCGTGGACGCCGGTCTACGACACCGGCGCCGGGCAACGCGGTCACCGCGCTGTCGTCCGCGGACAACGGCAGCATCATCTACGCCGCGTGGGTCGGCGGCGGCGGTAACCCCGGACCGGCGTTCGCCGATGGCATCGCCACGAACTACGGCGGGACCTGGCACCAGGTGAGCATGGCCGGGCTGCCGAACCGCTACATCGCCGGCGTCACCGTCGACCCGAGCAATCCGGCGCACGCGTACGCCATCTTCAACGGCTACTCGCGTCGCTTCGTGCCGGGCGGCGGCGTTGGCCACGTCTTCGAAACCTTCAACGGCGGTCAGACGTGGACCGACATCTCCGGCAACCTGCCCGACATCGCCTCGGACGCCCTCGTGCTCAGCCACCACCAGCTGGCGCTTGCCACCGATGGCGGCGTGTTCACCGCTCGCGAGGGCGAGGGCAGCTGCAACCACCTGGTCCCGGCTCGGCCACGGGCTGCCGAATGCGGCAGTGGACGACCTGACCGCCGGGACCGGATGGCTACATCTACGCCGCGACCCACGGCCGCGGCATCTGGCGGATCCGCTTCTAAGATCAGTCAGCGAGAGCCCCCGGCACCGACCTGCGCTGCCGGGGGCTTCCCGCGTCTATTCGGCCGCGATCAGGCCGTCGCCGCTGCCCGCCCCCAGGCGCTATGGTGAACACCGCAAGCCTGGCAGGAGGCCAAAATGGTGGCAAATGCGTCCATGGTGCGGCGGGTCGGCTTTGCTGTCGTGGCCTGGTGGGAAAGCGCAACCTCGGCCAGTTCCGCCAAGGTGATCACGATCTGGAACGTGGTGCTGGGCGGCATAGACGCCACCCTGAGCGGCTGATCTCATCGCTCGCAGTCCCGACGCCGAGGTGGTCGCTATCGGCGCCTTCACGCGGCCACCACGGCGGCTGCACCCGGCGAGCATAGGGTCCCGGTTCACTGAGAGCAAGTGACCAGCGACGCCTGAGGAGTGCGCCGGTGAACCGAAGTGATCTGATCGCGCTCATTCCGTGGCTCTTGTTCGCCGTCGGACTGAGCCTCGTCTGCCTCCGGCTGCTCAGGGCTCGTCACTCGGCCCGCCGCCCGCTCGCGCCCTATGCCGGCTGTCCGCGTGTACTGCGCCGGGGCACGCGGGGTCGCGGTATTTTCCTGCTCCCGGCCGGGCGTATCAGCCAGCGCAGGCGTTCCTGGCCGTCCAGAAGGTCCAGCCGCTGATACACCTGCGCCAGCGCCTGCGACTGGCTGACGTGCGCTGCGGCGGCCGATCGCTGCACGGCGCGGGCTGCAGCGGCCTCAGCGCCAAGGCCCAGCGGCCAGCTGTCCGGGGCTTGTGCCACGGTGTGTGCCGCGACCGGCAGCCCCGCTGACCGCCCTGCGTCGCAGACCGCTTTCGCCACCTGCGCGTCGCCGGCGCTGTCTGCCGCCGGGTCTATCACCAGCAGCAGGTCTGGCGCATGCTCATCGATGGCACGCTTGACGCGCTCGGTCAGCGCCGCTAGTGAGGACCGGCTGAGCTGACCGTCCGGGAAATCGGCGACCATGACCGAGGAGACGCCGAGTACAGCCGCCGCGGCGTGCAGTTCCCAGGGCCGGATCTGCTCCAGCCGCTGAGGCGTTGAATTCAGCTGCGAGGCCTCGCCTCGGGTCAGGCACAGCAGTGCCAGGCGGACGCCCGCACGGCGAAACGCGTGCAGCACGCCGCCGAGGTCCGCAGACTCCTGGCCCGGGCGGGCGGTAACGGCCAGGACCCGCCCGGCCGAGGGCAGCGGCGCTCCGAGCACCACTCGCGCGGGGCGGGCCAGCGGACGGCTGGCGGCCTTTGGCGCGTGGACAGCGAGCCAGCCAGCCCGGAGGATTCCGGCGCCCCCCATGGCGGCTGCAGGCCCGAAGGTAGCGGCGGGTGAAGAAGCGGTCATCGGAGGTCCTCTCGTCGCGGGGCTAGGCGGGGACTGGCCGCCCATAGACGCTGCGGGCGGCCAGCTGACCTTCACCTCACCTGACCGGCGTGTAACTGCTGCGCGCCACCGGTGGAGGGCGCGTGGACGTTCCGGCGCGAACGTCGCCGCGCTTGCAGAGATCAGCGTCGGCGGTCCGCTGGGAGCGCCGTGACCAGGACGTCAGATACGGACGAGCCGGGACTCCGATCGCGGGTCCGTGCGACCCTGCGCCAGCCCCAGTTGCGGAGGGCGCGTTGCGCCGGGGTCGCTGTGGGCAGGACGGTCAGCGTCGCTCGCTCCTCGCGGCGGTCCTGCAGTATCAGGTCGTGCAACGTCCGGCCGATACCCTGCCGCCGCCAGGATGCGCGCACCAGCAGTTCGGTCAGCGCGAACGTGCGCCCGGCATACTCGGCCGTGACGTGATCCGGTAGCGGGGTGGTCAGGTCTCGCCACCAGGAGGTGGACGGCCGCAGCGGCATCCCGGCCGCGTAGCCGACCAGGTAGCCGCCATGGCGAGCCTCGGCCAGGACAAAGCCCGGCTGACGGCGCTGGACCCGCAGCCGGTCGGCGAAATCTGCAGCATTGCCACCGCTGTCGTACGGCGACTCGGCGTATACCTCAGCGTGCAGGGCCTGCAGCTCGTCGGCATGGTCGGCGGCCTCCGTGCCGTCGAGCAATCGGTACGTCATGCCGGGCGTCGTGATGATCGTCACCGGGCCGGCACTGAGCGAGCGTCACGCCTGAGCGGGTGATCGGCAGGAACCTCGACGAGGACTATCCGGACGCCGTCCGGGTCCTCGATCCACATCTCGATCAGTCCCCAGGGTTCCGTCACTGGCGGGCGGAGCGCGCGAACGCCGGCCGCGGCCAGCCGCTCGTACTCAGCATGAACGTCCCTTACCTGGAGCCAGATCAGCACTGAGCGTCCCGGCTCGCCGTCAGAGCGCCCGGAGACTTCCAGCATTCCCGCGCCGAGAAAGAACACGACCCCGGGGTCAGCCGGAGTGCCGAACTCCCGGTAGATCGCTAGTCCCAGGACATCGCGATAAAAGTGGAGGCTCCGATCAGGGTCCGCGGGTCGCAGCAGGATCCGGCTGCTCAACACATCCACGTCACTATCCTGACAGGCTGGCCTGGACGCAGACCGTTCAGCCAACTGCGCAGAGCTCACCCCCGACGTGGGGCTGGCTGAGTTGCTCCCGCATGGGATAACAGAGCCGGTCATGGACCTCGCAGACGCCATCTACCTGCCAGACTGCGCCCATCATGCGCATCGCCGCTGACCGGTCAGCCACCGGGCCGGTGATTGTCACGAGTCCGGAGCTGACCGCGACGTGGAATGCGCTCGGGTTCAGCTCGAAGCGCTCGGCGATGACCTTCGTCATAACCTCGTGACGGATGTGCTCGTCCGGCCGCTCGGCGATGCTGAGCAGATCTGAGCGACTGATGACACCAGCGAGTCGGCCCCGCGAGTCGGTGACCGGCAGCCGCCTCACGCGGCGGCCCTGCATGAGCCGGGCAGCTTCGGCAATCGGATCGTCCGGGCTGATCGTGACTGCGGGCGTGGTCATCAGGTCGGCCGCTGTCGCCGCAGCGCCCCTGGACCATTGCCTCAGCTGCCACGCTAGCCTGATCGTTCCTTCGGGGAGCTCACCGGCTGCGTGCCTGTCGAGCAAGTCCGCCTCGGACACGACGCCTACTACCCGGCGGCCCGGATCCAGCACTGGCAGAGAGCTGACACCGCGGCGAAGCAGGATCGCGGCGATCTCCTTGTATCGGGCCGTTTCCGGGACGGCTGTTATGTCGGTGATCATCACATCTGCGACTGTTGTCGTCATCCTGACGGTCCCCTTAGTGGTCGGTAACTGACCCGGCGCCGGTCTGCGCCGATCCCCCATAACAGCGGTTCGAGGTGGAATAAGGGTGCCTGGTGTGTGTGGCGCAGGTGGAGGCCGTCTTCACACAGTCACCACAGGAAACACATCGCGCCTCCACAGGAGCGGACTTCGATCAAGGCCCCTCCGGACCGCACCGAGAGGCTCGCCGTCAAGGAGGCGCAGTGTTCCTCGTCCGTAGCCTCCCGGCAGTCGCCATCCGCAGGGCCGCGATTCTCGCCGTTGTGCTCGCGGCTGCCTCATCGTGCGCTACTTCGAACCCGGCGCCGAGCTCGACGCCGCCTGCCAGTGCCGGCCCATCGGCGCCGGCGCCTGCCCCGGTGCCGTCGCACTCGACTGTCGCGGCCGCAGGTACCGGCTGCGACACCGGCCCGTGGCGCACTTCGCCGATCAGCTCAGCTCGGCAGGTGTCCGTGCCGCCCGTGCCGGTCGTTACCGCCGTCCGAACCGCGGCGCACCCCGAGTGCGGTTATGACCGGCTCGTGCTCGACGTCACCGGACCAATTCCGGGCTACGACATTCGCTATGTCACGAAGGCCACCGCAGATCCGTCAGGCAAGGCGATCACATTGCCCGGCCGAAGCTACCTGGTGATCACACTCCGCCCGGCTAACGCCCATACTGACGCTGGCGTTGCAACGATCAGCCGGCGCACGCAGGCCCTCAGCTACCCGGAGCTCAGGGGCTACGCGCTCGGCGGTGATTTCGAGGGCGTCGTTACCTTGGTGCTCGGTCTGCAGAATAGGACTCCGGTCCGGACCGGCGAGATCCCCGGCCACTGGTATATCGACGTTCGCTCCTGAGGGTTGCGGACGAGCTGGTTGTGATCGTCGACGCGTCATCTGGCGCGGCGAGCGTGGCACGCAGCCGGCGGTCGGCGTGACGCGAAGCCGCAATGGTCGCCAGCAGGACGGCGGCGATGAAGGTCAGCGACGCCCAGGTCGGGATCTCGTACAGATCGCTGAGCAGCATCTTGGTCCCGACGCCGGCCAGTATGACGCCAAGTCCCGCCTGCAAGTAACGCAGCCGGGCCGCCGCTCCGGCGAGAAGGAAGTACAGGGCCCGCATGCCCAGCAAAGCGAATACGTTCGAAGTGAAGATCACGAAAGTATCGCGGGTAACTGCGAAGATCGCCGGGATTGAGTCCGCCGCGAAGATCACGTCGGTGGTCTCGATCAGGAGCAGCGCGATCAGCAGCGGGGTCGCGAGCCACCTGCCGTCGAGCCGGACCAGGAGCCTCTGGCCGTGCAGTTGCCTAGCGGTGGGAATGACGCGGCTGAGCAGCCGCAGTAGCGGGTTCCGCGACGGGTCGATTTGTCCTTCGGTATGGCGGAATAGCTTCACGGCGGCGTAGATCAGCAGCGCCCCGAACAGGTAGACGGTGACATGGAATGCGTCCAGGAGCGCTGCGCCGCCGACGATGAAGGCTCCGCGCATGATCAGCGCACCGATGATGCCGTACATCAGGACCCGGTGCTGGTGGCGCGCCGGGATGCCGAACATGGAGAAGATCACGGCGTACACGAATACGTTGTCGACGGACAGGCTTTTCTCGATGAGGTAGCCGGTCAGGTAGGCCTGTGCGGTCGCGCCGCCACGCCAGGCAAGGAGCACGGCGCCGAACCCCAGCGCCAGCACGACCCAGACGGCGCTCCAGGCCGCAGCCTGCCGCACAGACACCTCACGCGCATCGCGGTGCAGCACGAGCAGATCGAGCGCCAGCATCGCCAGCACGAACGCGGTGAACGTGGCCCATGCCCACATCGGGAAGCTCATCGGCTCGGCCCGCGCCTGGCAGTTACCGGCGCGCAGGTCACCGCTGACTCGGCGGGCCGCCCGCGCGCCCGCCATAGCCGCTGCCACATCCGGGTGCGCCGCAGGACCTCGACCAGGGCACTGATCACCACGGCGGCAGCCAGGCCGAGCAGCAGCCCTGCCCAGGGTCTCTGGATAAGACGGGCGCGTACCGGTTCAGCGCCCGTTCCGCCCAGGCGCGGCGATGGCTGCCCCGTTCCCCGGACAGGAATCGCCTTGCCGCCGGTCCGCCGTAGCGACGCCCAAGCAGGTACGCCAGGTTGTCGCCGGCGAACGCCCCGGCGGCGGCATACGGCCGGCGCCGCAACCGCAAGCGCTGAGAGGTCAATGGGCACGGGCCCGCTACGGCGTGGCATTCGTGGGCGGCGCATGTATAACCAGGCCAGTCCGTGTGTGGCACTGTCCCTATCTCCTTCCAGAGATCTCGCCTGGCTACTGTCGTCAGGAAATCCGGCCTGTGCGCAATTGCCGTGGATGCGGTGTGCAGGCGGTGTGAAGAGGCGTTACCGGCGGCCGCCGCGCTCGGCGGACGGCTGCATAATGTGTGCGCAGTCTCTGCCCGGCAGATCAGGGAGAGTGAGCGCGGATGGCAGCAACGGTGTTGCTGGTCGAGGACGAGCGCAAGTTGCGGGAGCTGGTGCGCTCCTACCTGGAGCGCGCCGGGTTCACCGTGCTGTCGACCGGATCCGGCGCGGAGGCGATCACGCTAGCGCGCTCGGCGTCCCCGGACCTTCTCGTCCTGGATCTCGGGCTGCCCGATGTGCCGGGCGAGACGGTAGCCCGCGAAGTCCAGGCCGGAGCGGCGCTCCCGGTGCTGATCCTCACGGCCAGGAGCAGCGAAGAAGACCGGATTCGCGGCCTTGAGCTTGGTGCCGATGATTACGTGACAAAGCCGTTCAGCCCGCGGGAGCTGGTGCTGCGAGTACAGGCGATCTTGCGACGCGGCGGGCCGACGACGAGCGATCAGGGAGCGGTCAGTTACGGCGGGGGAGTCCTGGTTATCGACGAGTCACGGCGCCTTGTCACGATCCGCGGCTCTGCAGCTGATCTGACCCCGACCGAATGGGGAGTGCTGGTGGCACTAGCCACCGTGCCGGGCCGGGTGTATTCCCGGTTCGAGCTGATCAACAGGGTTCGCGGGTATGAGTTCGAGGGATACGAGCGCACCATTGACTCGCACGTGAAGAACCTGCGCCGCAAGATCGAGGAGGACCCCGGCAACCCGCAGATCGTCCAGACCGTGCTAGGCAGCGGTTATCGGCTTGGCCTGTCTCGCGATGACTGACCGCGGCTCCGGCTCGTCCCCGCCGACCCGGACCGCGACGATCGGGCTCAGGCTGACGTTGGCGTTCGTTGCAGTCGCGCTCGCCGCCGTCGCGCTGCTCGCTGGGCTCACCGCCGCGCTCGCGGCGGCTGACGTCTCGCACCTTGCCAGCCAGCAGCGCACGCAGCTGACCAGTGCGCTCGCGGCGGCGGCCGGGGCGGCATGGGACCGGGCGGGCAGCTGGACCAGCGCAGACCTAAGTCCCACCGTGGATATGGCCGCTCGGCTCGGCGCGGACGTCCAGGTGCACGACCGCACCGGGCGGACTCTGGCCGCGTCGCCTAGCTTCGGCACGCGTACCACGATTGCAGATCCGGTCAGTGCACCCGTGATGGCGCGAGGCCACCAGGTTGGCCTGACTGTGGTCAGGTTCACCGGTGCCGGGCTCGGCGGGGCCGACCACGCGATGCAGACCGCGCTGCTGCGAGCGATCGCCGGGGCGGCCGGGCTTGCGGCTCTGCTCGCGCTGCTGACCGGGCTGGCGGCCGCCAGGCGGATCACCCGTCCTGTAGGGAGCCTGATCGCTGTGACCAGGGCGATGGGCCGCGGTGATCGGTCGGCGCGTGTGGGGCAGATCCATGCGCCCGGCGAGCTGCGCGAGCTGGCTACGGCCTTTGATCAGATGGCAGACACACTCGCCTTGCAGGATCAGCTGCGTCGCGACGTCGTCGCGGATGTCGCGCATGAGCTGCGCACTCCGATCGCAGTGCTGCAGGCGGGTCACGAGGCCCTGCTCGACGGGATCGCCGAGCCGACGCCCGGCCAGCTGACTTCGCTGCGCGACGAAGTGCTGCGGGTGGCTCGCATAGTTGGCGACCTGCAAACTCTGGCGGCCGCCGAGGCCGCGGCGCTCCAGATGACTGTCACCCGATGTGACCTGGCCGAAATAGCCGACACCGCCGCGGATAGCCTGGCCGGCCAGTTCGAGGCAGCCGGCATCAGCGTCGACCGTCAGCTAACCCAGGTAGAGGTACTCGGTGATTGCGGGCGGCTGCATCAGGTCATCGCCAACCTGCTAACGAACTCGCTGAAGTTCACCCCGCCTGGCGGCCGTGTGACAATCCAGGCCGGGCCGGCCGGCGGCGGGGCGCACCTTGAGGTCACTGACACCGGCATCGGCATCCCTGCCGATGAGCTCCCGAGGATCTTTGACCGGTTCTGGCGCGGGAGCCAGGCTGGGCACGTCGCCGGCAGCGGCGTCGGCCTGGCTGTAGCCGCCGAACTCGCCCGAGCTCACGGCGGTCAACTCTCGGCCGCCAGCGAGCAGGGACGCGGGACTCAGATCACGTTGACGATGCCGCGCGCCTGAACAGGTCCGAGCCGAGCCGAGCCGAGCCGAGCCGCGAGCGGCGGTCGCGGCTGCTGGCGCAGAGCATCGGCGGGTTCCTGGCGACCGGTTTGTCCTCCAGGCCCACTGGGGAGGTCCTTGGCATAGCGAAATGCGCCAGCAGCGAGCGGTCGGTGTCACTCCCACCAGCAACAACGCAATCCCCGCGTGGCAACGGTCACCTCAGACTGGAGGTTCGCATGAACGACGTTCTCAGGCTGCCCGCGAGCCAGACGGCAGATTTTGGCGAGGGCGAGATCTACTTCATCGGGAACGCAACGACGCTGATCCGCTTCGCCGGGTTTACCATCCTCACCGACCCGGCGTTCCTCCACCAGGGCGGGTACGCCTACCTGGGCCATGGGATCTACGCCCGCCGCCAGGTCGGCCCGGCCTGCCAGGTCGCCGACCTGCCTCCGCTGGACCTGATAGTGCTCTCGCACTACCACGGGGACCATTTCGACGACGAGGCGGCGCGCGACCTGGACAACGATCTCCCGATCATTTCCACCGATCACGCCATCGGCCAGTTGGCCGCGCTGGGCTTCGGCCGCGGTCACGCGCTCGATACGTGGCAGGAGCAGGTGGTGGAGAAGGGCGACGCCCGGCTGGTCATCACCGCTATGCCAGGCAAGCACGCCACTGACGACGCTCTCGCCGCCATGCTGATGCCGGTAAACGGGCACATGCTGGACTTCAGCCGGGACGGCGAGCGGCTGTACCGGCTCTACATCACCGGCGACACAATGCTGACCGACCGGCTATATGACATTCCCGAGCGGTACCCCGGGATCGACGTGGGCCTGATTCACGCCGGCGGCACCACCTTGTTCGTGACCGTGGTGACCATGACCGGCGCGCAGGCCGTCAGGGCCGCCGAGATCACCAGGCCTCGCACGGCGATCCCGATCCACTGCAACGACTACTCCGTTTTCCTGTCCGGCCTGGACGACTTCAGGCAAGCCGCTGTCGCGTCCTCGGCCGATACCCAGTTCCGCTACCTGACCCAGGGGGAGCGGTACCACTTCACGCCGGCCGAATTGACCGCGTCGGGGCACGGCCGGTCGGGTGCGGTCAGCGCTGGCTAATCTCGGAGCACGTCGGCTAGCACGGCCGCTTCGCTGATCTTGGGCTCCCGCGTCGCGGTGAGCAGCGTAACCGGCCGAGTCTTGGCCAGTGTGCGGAGATGGGCCAGTGCCTCCGCTCGCTCGGGCTCCGTCAGCTCCCCCCGGTAGCGGCGGCTGAATTCGTCGAACCGAGCGGGGTCATGGCTGTACCACTTGCGTAGCTCCGTTGACGGCGCGATGTCCTTGCACCACTCGTCGATAGCCGCCTTGGCCTTGGCGAGCCCGCGCGGCCAGAGGCGGTCGACCAGGACCCTGGTGCCATCAGCTGGCTCAGGCGGATCGTAGACCCGGCGCTGGCGGACGTTGTCCACGCTCATGGCCTGCCTCCTCCGGCCGCGAATACGGAGCTTGCAGTAGCCACGCTACGCTGACACGCAGCCTGGGCCCCCCAGGTGTCCCTCAGGATCACACGCGTACCGTGGCCGGCGGTAGTGCGGACGCAGGGATGCGGCCAGTCCGGGTCCGACGCCAGGCTGCCCACGCACGCCCGGCGCCGTAGGCGACGGCGCCAAGTGCACCCACGAAGAATCCGATCGGCCAGTTGTACAGATAAGACGCCGCTATCGCTATCCACACGGTCGCGAGGGCGATGGCAACAGACAGAACGATCGCGAGGCCGGGCCTGCCGGTGAGCGACCGGGCGGCGGCAGGAGGGCCGATCATCAGGCTGAAGATCAGCAGCGCGCCGACTACCGGCACGGTCATGGCGGTGGCCAGGGCCACGACGAGTAGGAAGCAGATCTCGATGCGGTGGCGGCGGATGCCTTTGGCTTCTGCTATCTCCGGGACGACCGAGGACAGCATGAGTGGCCGGTACAGGATCACGACCCCCGCGATGCAGGCGATGCCCAGGCAGACCACAGGCACGAGCTCGGTAGTGCTGACGCCCAGCACCTCACCGAACAGCAGCGAGTAGATCTCGGGTTCGTACTCGGTGGTCCTGGACAGGAACGCCGCGCCTAGCGCGAGCATCATGACGAGCGCGAGTGCCGTGACGACATCGTGGCGCCCCTTGCGGCCGAGTGCGCCAATGCCGAGTGCCCCGAGCAGCGAGAAGACCGCTAGGCCGACGAGCGTGCTGATGCCGAGCAGGGCGGCGCCGGCCGCTCCGGCGAACGCTCCCTTGGGAATGGCGTGCGCCGGGAACGCCGAGCCGCGGAGTACTACGAAGAAGCCCACGACGCCGGCGACCGGCGCGACAATCGTCGCCACCAGCCAGGTATTGATCATGAAGCTCGCGAACACGTGGCTGCTCCTTTCGCGGCGGCTCAGGCGGCGATCTGGTCCGGGCCGGCGGCGGCCGGTATCGCGGTAGCAGCCGGGCGACCGGCCACCCGGCGGCGGCGCAGCCCTGAGAGCAGGTAGGTGCCGAAGACAACCGCGACGATGAAGAAGCTCACCGGCAATCCCTGCCGCGAGTCGCCCCAGTAGTAACTGTCGTAAGTGAGCAGGATTCCGAGCCAGGTGGCAGCAACGCCGATGAGGCACGCGGCCAGCAGCGCCCAGCTCATCCGCCGGGTCAGACGCAGTGCCGCCGCAGCCGGGCCGATCAGCAGCGCGGTGGACAAGATGGCACCGGTGGCTACCGAGGACAGGCCGACCGAGACGGCCAGGGCCAGCATGTAGGCGATACCGACGAGCCGGACCTGGATACCTCGCGCGGCGGCGATGTCCGGGCTGACGGTGGCCAGCAGCAGCGGGCGGCAGATGATCGCGATAGTGCCGAGCGCGAGCGCACCGAGAATGACGACGACCCCGACCGTGGCGCTGGTGGCGGTGAAGATCGATCCGAACAGGATCTGCTGGGTGGCGCCGGTGGTGGCGCCGGAGCCGGCGTCGACGTACAGGAACAGGGCCGACAAACCGATGGCCGCGCCGAGCACGATCCCGGTCGCCAGGTCCCGGCCGCGCAGCCGCTGGACGCCGATCAGGTCCATGACCCCCGCGCCGATTATGCCCAGGCCGACGAAGCCGGCGATGGGGCTGAACCCGATCAGCAGGGCTCCGGAGCCGCCGGCCGCAGAGACGTCGCCGAGCGCATGGCCGCCGAAGGACTGGCCGCGCATGACGGTGAACACGCCGGTAACAGCGGAGACGACGGCGACTACGCCGCCGATCACTACGGCTACGTGCACAGGCGGGCTGGCGAAGAAGCCGGGCTCGAATACCCACGCGTAGATCCGGTGCATGGCCGGTCAGCTCGCCTCACGTGCGGGGATTGCAGCGAATGCCGCCTCCTCGCCGTCACCTTCGCCGCCGGGACTGGCAACGACTAGGACCCGGCCGTGCAGGTGCAGCACGTCCACGTGATAGCCGTAAAGGGCGCTCAGCACATCTCCCCGGATGACCTCGGCGGCCGATCCGCTGGCGGCTCGCCCGGCGGCCATGTAGACGACCCGGTCCATTACCGGCAGCAGCGGGTTCATCTCATGGGCGGACAGCAGAACGGCGACCTGCTGCTGCCGGGCGATGCGAGCGAGCAGACTGATGATCTCCTGGCTGCTGCGCAGGTCAAGGTTGGCCAGCGGCTCGTCAAGCAGCAGCAGCTTCGGTCGGCTGATGAGTGCCTGGGCGATCAGGACCCGCTGCTGCTCACCCCCGGACAGCAGCCCGACGCGGGTGTCGGCGAACCGGTCAGCGTCGACCGCGTGCAGCATCTCGGCAACGGCGTCCCGGCGGGCGCGCGAGGGGACCGGGATGCCGAACCGGTGCCCGTCGGCACCCAGCGCGACGAGGTCCCTGGCCCGCATCGGCATGTCCGGGTCGAGCAGGACTTTCTGCGGCACGTAGCCGACCGAGGTGTTGCGCCGTGCGTGCCGCTGGCCCGCGACGGAGACGGTCCCGGCGGCGGTCCGCTGCAGGCCAAGGATGACCCGGAAGAGCGTGGTCTTCCCTGCCCCGTTTGGCCCGATGAGACCGGTGAACTCGCCCGCGCCCACGGCAAAGCTGACGTCATCAAGGATCTGCCGTCCCGACAGCGAAACGCTCACCCCGGCGACTTGCAGGACGTCGGCGGCCGGGGCGCTGATCCGCGCGTAATCCGACATCACAGTCTCTCCGTCGAGATCCTGGCCGTGATCGCCTTCTCGATCGCATGCACCTCGGCGAGCATCCAGGTCTGGTACGTGTATCCGGGCGTTGGCATCGTCTCGTACACGCCGACGACTGGCACGCCTGCCTTCAGGGCGGTGTCCCGGATCGAGGTCGTGAGAGCATCCACGACCTGCTGGTTGTAGCAGAAGACCTTGACCTTGTGCCCGGTGAAGAAGCCGGTCTCCAGCGAGATGTCCTGCGGCGAAGGGTCGACGCCGTTCATGATGTCGGCCTGGAACACGAACGGGGTGAGGTTGTTGATCCCCATGGCCTGCAGCATGTAGTCAGCCACCGGCTCGGTCGTCGCAGCCGTGATCCCGGCGTACTTGGCCTTGAACTGGGCCATCGCGTCCAGCCAGGGGGTGAGTGACGCATCGAACTTGGCCAGGTTGGCTTGGAAATACGCCTTATGGGCAGGCTGAAGAGCCGACAGGTCGGCGGCCATGGCCTTGGCCACGGATGGCATCGTTGCGGGGCTGTACCACAGGTGCGGGTTCGGCGTGTTGTCAGGCAGGCCCAGCAGGTGCTGCACGATGATCACCTTGCGCTTGGGATCCGGTGTCGCCGCCTCCATCCTGGAGATCCAGCTGTCGTAGCCGACCCCGTTCTGGACAATCAGCGTTGCCGCGGAGACCTCGCTGGCCACGCTCGGGCTCGCTTCGAACGTATGCGGGTCGGTATTGGGGTTGTCCAGGATCGACGACACGTGGACGTACCGGCCACCGATCTGGCTGAGCACGTTGGCGTACTCGTTCTCCGCGCCGATGGCATTGATGACGCCGCTCGTAGAGCCGTTCGATGCAGCGTTGCTCGCGCCGCATCCGGCGGCTGCCAGCGCAAGCGCCGCACCGCCCGCCGCGACCATGATCCGGTACCGGCCAGGCCGGATCTTCGACGATGACTTCCGGTCCTTCGTTGGCATGAAGCAAAACATAGTCTGAGACTGAGTCTTAATGCAAGCCGATTCGCCAGACCGCTCAGTCGAATTCCGGGGACTGGTGCACGCCGATCGGTCCGGATGACCAGCGCCACGGGCGTTGTGCAAGCAGGGTGTTTGTATAAACAGATGGGCATGTGTTTATATGTAAAACGTGTCGGCCGGGACTAAGGCCTATGAGGCTGCGGGGGAGTTGTTGAAGGTACTGTCGGCTCCAGCGCGGCTGGCCATTGTGGCTGAGCTCTCGGAACAGCCGCGATTCGTGCACGAGCTTGTCGAGCGGCTCGGATTGAGCCAGCCCCTGGTCTCTCAGCACTTGCGGGTGCTGCGGGGAGCGCGCCTGGTCGGCGTGGAGCGGCACGGCAGGGAGGCTGCGTACTCGCTCGCCGACCAGCACGTCGCGCACATAGTGGCTGATGCAGTCCAGCACAGTAAGGAGGGCCGATGATGCCGCCCACGACGGACACGGGCGCGGACGTGCACGCCATGGCGGAGCATCGGCTGCGCCTGGTCGACCAGCGCTACACCTCTGGTCGGCGGGCCCTGGTTGAGCTGCTGGCCAGTGCCGGCCATCCGGTCAGCATCGGGGATATCGCTGAGAAGCTGCCCGGGCTGCCGCGCAGCTCCGCTTACCGGCACCTGGTCGACCTGCAGACAGCAGGCCTGGTTCGCCGTGTGACTGCCAGCGATGAATTCACACGTTTCGAGCTGGCCGAGGACCTGACCGAGCATCACCACCACCTGCTCTGCAGCAACTGCGGCAAGGTCATCGACGTGACTCTGCCTGCGGGTCTCGAACGAGATGTGGCAGGGCCATCAGCCAGCTCGCGGGTACGGAGGGGTTCCAGGCGCATAGTCACCAGCTAGACGTGCTCGGGGTCTGCGAAGCCTGCCGGTAGGGCCTATAGCGACCGAAAGTGTCAAAAAGCGCGCCCGAATTACGCCGTTTGCCCTCACCTTTCGGTCACATAGGCGGGACTACAGCCCGAGACGCCCGCAGCTGAGCGCTACCAGCTCCGATCACCACTCTCCGGCCTTAGCTGATCGGGGTGCTGGCGTGGACGGCGGTGAAGGCGATGGTCTGGGTCCACCACGTCGGATCGGCGCAGTAGGCGAGGAACGCATCGACGGTGCGGTCGTTCAAGCTGGCGGAGGCCACCAGGCTGCCGCGCACAGGTTCAGATCGACCGCGACTGCCCGGCCGGCGGGGCTATCCGGCCGGCCAGCCAGGCCGACATTGCAAACAGGTTGACCGGCGGACGGGCCGAACCTCATTGAGCCGTTGCCGCAGCCGACCTCGAGCGTCCGCGCTCGCCGGCCCGATGCCCAGCTGGTCGATGTAGCGGTGGTGCATCCAGCCAGGTCCTGACGCCCGCGATTCGGTGTCAGCGCACCATGGCTGCCCCCGGCGGCAGCCTAGCCGACCGCCCGAATCGTGTTTTCGACCCATGGGCGGGCAGAGTGTTAGTGAACTGTCACGGCCCAGCGGTGCCGTCGTCTGCCGCCGTGCGTAGCGGGCGGCTTCCGTCTGGGGACATTTGTGGAGATGCCGCCCTGATTGGTGACCTGAAGCCAGCGGGCGGCCTGCCAGGTAGGGGTCGGGATGTCGGGCTGGTTCGAAGCGCAGGTTGTCGACACCGGGCGGCTGCCGCTGTTCTGCTTCTTCGTCGCGTTCGTGGCAGGCTTCGCATGCATCCGGCTGTCCGTGCGGCTTATCCGCGCGCAGGTCCGGTGGTGGCCGGGCAACGTCCGTGCTGGCGTCCTGCACGTGCACCATATGGTCTTCGGCGTGGTACTCATGGGCGTCGGCGGTGTTGCCGAGCTGGCCGTGCCGGTGCACTCGGTGGCGTGGCGATCGGTGCCGGCCGTGGTGTTCGGACTGGGCATGGCCCTGGTACTCGACGAGTTCGCGCTCATCTTGCACGTGCGCGATGTGTACTGGGCTAACGAGGGACGGCTGTCGATCGATGCTGTCTTCGTCGCAATCGGAGTAACCGCCCTGCTGATCATCGGGGTAAGCCCGGTCGGGGTGAAGAGCGTGGCCGACTATCACCATCTGCCCGGAAGCCCTGGGGCGGTGATTTCGCTCGTCCTGATCGTGGCCGTGCTGTTCGTGCTTGCCGGCATCACGCTGCTGAAGGGCAAGATCTGGACGGCTCTGCTCGGGCTGTTCGTGCCGCTCGTCTTCATCGTCGGCGCGATCCGCCTGGGTAGGCCCGAGTCACCGTGGGCCCACTGGCGGTATGCCGCCAGGCCAGCGAAACTCGCCAGGGCCATGCGCCGCGAGCAGCGCTGGCGCCAGCCGGTGGTGCACGCGAAGATTCGCATCCAGGACCTGCTCGCTGGGCGGCCCGACCAGCCCGCCGCCAGAGACCGGTCGGCACGGCCCGCACCAGGTCAGGCGGTCAAAGCCGGCAAGGCAACCAGGTCCGAGCAGCAGCCTGAGGACGCGCCCTAGACGATCGGCGCCGCCAGCGTCAGGCCAAAGTCGTTGTCGCGGTCGGTCCAGAACCGTAGCGTCCGCAGTCCGGCCGCGGTGAGCTCTTCTTCGAGCTTGTCCAGGCGGAACTTGGCCGATATCTCGGTCCGCAGATCCTCGCCGGCGGCGAACGAGACCGTCAGCCCGAGATCGCGGATCGTGACGCGCTGCTCGCGCTCTGGCCGCAGCCGCATCTCGATCCACTCGTTGACGTCGTCCCAGATGGCGACGTGCTGGAACTCCTCGACAGCGAAGTCGGCGCCCAGATCGCGGTTGACAACGCGCAGGACGTTTCGATTGAACTCGGCCGTGACCCCGGCTGCGTCGTCGTAGGCACGCAGCAGTCGGCCGGGGTCCTTGACCAGGTCGGTCCCGAGCAGGAACGTGTCCGCCGGTCCCAGGGCGGCGCCAACCTGCTTGAGGAAGTTGGCTCGCGCCGGGGGATCGAGGTTGCCGATCGTGGAGCCAAGGAACGCGATCGTGCGGCGGCCGCCGCCTGGTATCGCAGCGAGGTCCTGTTCGAAGTCACCGACGAACGGCCTGATCCTCAGGCCCGGGTACTCGGCGGCGAGCGCCTCGCTGGCGTCGGCCAGGACGGTGGGATCGACGTCGAACGGCATGAACTCGCGCAGGGTGCCGCCGTCGAGCAGCGCACGCAGCAGCAGCCTCGTCTTAGCTGAGGTGCCGCTGCCGAGTTCCACGAGTGACTGGCACTGCGACAACTCGGCGATCTCGGCGGACCGCTCTGCCAGGATCGAGGCTTCGGCCCGGCTGAGGTAGTACTCCGGCAGGCGGGTGATCTGGTCGAACAGTTCACTGCCGCGCTCGTCGTAGAAGTACTTCGGCGGCAGGCTCTTCTGAGGCGCAGTGAGACCAGACCGGACATCGGCTCGCAGCGCCTCGAGATACCAGTCGGGATGGGCCTGGTACGGTCGTCAGCTGACATCTGCCACCTCCAGATCCGTCATGGCCACATTGCCGTCGGCGACGACAACGAGGTGATGGTCGGGAACGTCAGTCCAGCGCGGGTCATCGTCGTAGGGCTCGCTCGCGACGACGACGCCATCGTCGGCGCGAAGAACGCTCAGTGAGTCGTTCCATCGGGTGGCCAGGATCTGCTGGCCATCAGTGAGCAGGAGATTGAGCCGCGCACTGGGGTCGCGCTTGCCAAGGTCGGCGACGAACTCGCCGGTCCGCTCCGGGCCGAACTCGAACAAGTGCGCGGCAAGCTGCGCCGAGTCGCACGCCGACTCGGCGGCCGGATGCGCGCCGAGCATCGCGCGGTCGGCGATCCCGTTGTGGGACAGCAGCCATCGGCCCGACTGGAATGGCGCGGTCGCTGTCTCGTCCAGCGGCATGCCGGCCGTGGCCGACCGGACTGCCGCAAGCACGCAGGTCGAGGCGATGACCGGCGCCACCGAAGCGAAGGACGCATCGCTCCAGATGGGCCGGTTCGAGCGCCACCTTGCTGGCTCCGGTCGTGACGTGGCATAGAACCCGACGCCCCACCCGTCAGCGTTCATGAGGCCGCGCCGCTGTCGTCGCGGAGCGTAGGACTGGACCAGCAGGCTGTGGGCAGGCTCGAGCAGGAGCGCACCAAGCGAGCGCGGCATGGCGCCGCGGTCGCCCAGGTAGGCGAGGTGACGGCACACTCAGGCGTCCCAGGCCAGCCGCAGGCCGGTGAAGATCTGCCGCCTGATCGGGTAGTCCCAGTTACGGAACGAGGGCCTGATCGTAGACGGTGCGACCGCCCATGACCCGCCGCGCAGAACCTTGTAATCCCCGCCGAAGAACGGCTCGCTGTAGGCCCGGTAGATCATCGGGGTAAACCCCGGCCACGGGGCGAAGTCCGACGACGTCCACTCCCACACGTCCCCGATCATCTGCTCGGCACCGTAGGCCGAAGCACTTGCCGGGTACGCCCCGACCGGCGCCGGCCGCAGCCCCACACCACCGAGATTGGCCAGCTCCGGGGTCGGCGCAAGCGATCCCCATGGCCAGGTGCGCCTCGCGCCGCGCGCGGGATCCCATGCGCAGGCCTTTTCCCATTCGATCTCGGTTGGCAGGCGGGCTCCGGACCAGGTTGCGAACGCCTCGGCCTCGTAGTAGCAGACGTGCTGAACCGGCTCGTCAGGCGGCACGTCCTCCTCGATCCCGAACCGCGAGCGGGTGCCCTGCTTCGTCCAGAACTTGGGCCGCTCCAGCTGGGCCTCGGTGCGGTGCGCCCAGCCGCGCTGCGACCACAAGTCCTGCCGGTCGTAGCCGCCGTCGTCGGTGAACTCGGACCATTCCCGGTTGCTCACCGGCACCCGGCCGATCCAGAACGGAGGACGTCGACAATGTGCGCGGGCCGCTCGTTGTCGAGCGAGAACGGCTCGCGAACAGCGTCCACGCCGAGTTCGAACTGCCCGCCCGCGACGAAGACGCGCTCGCCCGCCACCGGGCGGCCGGGCGGCAGCGTCTGCCGCGGCAGCAGCACGGGCGGTCCCTGCCTGAGCTGCAGCGTCGCGAACATAGTCTCGTCGTGCTGCTCTTCGTGCTGGACGACCATGCCGGCGGTAAACAGGTCCTCTTCCGGCGTACGCTCGAGCAGGTCTAGGACCCGGCCGCGCACTTCATAGTCAAACGCCCTGGCCTCGACTGGCGGCAGCAAAGGCAGCGCCGGGCGGACGGCCCGCGCGTGCTTGAACGCGTCGTACAGCGAGTCCACGTCCGGAGCCAGCATCCCCGGCCGGGCCGGATCGCCGCCGCGCAGCAGCCACAGCTCCTCCTGCTGGCCGATATGCGCAAGGTCCCAGACCAGCGGGCTCATCAGCGGATCGTGCTGGGCCAGCAGCGCCGGCTCGTCCAGGTCGGTGAGCTCGAGCGTGCGGGCGCGCGCATTCTCCAGGTCGCGGACAACCTGCTCATGCATGAGCTAGCTCCTCGAATGCGGCGTGGGGTCCGATCTCGCCGATGCGCTCGGCCAGCAGGTCACCCGGACAGCGGCCAGAGTCGATCAGCTCGGCGAGATCAGCGACAGCGGGCGCCAGCCGAGCCGGTGTCCGTCCGGCGGCGATGCTGACGCAGCGCCGGGCAGCGTCGGCCAGCACCGGGTCAGCCAGCCCGTCGCGTGCGGCGATCCGCCAGCGGCTCGGCCGCTCGCGCTGTCGCCTCGCTCGCCTGGTCGGCGGCGACCGGATCGTCCATGAGCGTCGTTACCACGGCTGCGATCGCCGGCCACCATCGGGGCGGAGTCATGTCGAGGTACCGCAGCTCCAGGTAGCCGCGCAGCCGGACCGGCGGGAACAGCGTGGTCAGGTGCACATCGAGGTCGGCTGGTGTCGGCAGCCTGCCGCCAAGACGGACCGCGCCGCTTGCCCACTGCTCGAACGCGACCGACGTGCGGACGGCAGCGACGTCGCCGACCCAGTTCCGCACGAAGAGCACAGGCGCACGCAGGGCGTAGCGCGCCCAGGCAGACGCGGGGTCGGATGCTGGGCCTGCGGCCTCGGGGGCCAGGAAGCCGGGCACCGGGCCGCAGGCCCGGGCGTCCAGCCCCGCCCATGCCCGCTGGCGGGCAGACTTCCAGCCGGTGTCGCGACCGCCCAGCCACGGCGAGCACGCGGAGATCGCGATCATCGTCGGCCCGAGCCGGTGGGCGCGCGCCACCCGGTCAGCCCAGCCGGGCTGCGGGCCGGCCTCAAGGTTCACCTGCATGGCCGCGGTGGAGTTCATCATGACCGTGCCAGGGCCGGCTCGCCCGGTGGCGGCGAAGTGCTGCTCCATCGCGCGATAGCGCGGGCGCGGATTGACCCGGCGAGGCGGCCGCAGCGGATCGGCGCCCGCGTGCGCGAGCCCGAGGCCCAGCTCGCCAAGGGCCAGCCGGGCGCTTACTCCGTCATGACGCATCTGCGTGACAGCGCCGAGGATGTCGGGTTCTGGCGAGCCGGATAGCTCTAGCTGGCCGCCTGGCTCCAGGGTGACCGTGCTCGCGTCCGCGACAGCGCCGACAACCCGCAACAGCGGCTCGACCCGGTCCCAGGGCACGGCCTCGGCCGCTTGATGCAGATCCACCAGGTGAGTCTCGAGTTCGAGCCCGACCGGTCCGATCTCAGAGTCGACGAGCGCGGCGCTGTGTGATCTGGCATATGCGGCATCCACGGTCAGCGGCTCTGCCTGGTCGGCGGCATCTTGTGCTGAGACGTGGAGAACGGCCATGATTTCCCCTCCAGGTCCGGGCCGGCGGACCGTGCTGTCCGCCGCGGGTCGGTGCGGGGCGACCAAGAAGAAGCCGTCCGTAGTGCAGGCCGCCCATTTCGGACGGCCACGCGTTTCTATTGTACTTCGGTGGCTGCGGGCTCGCGGTCAGGGCGCCTGTGCAGCCTGTCTCGCTGCGGGCCGACCGTGTACTTCGGGTCCCTGGCGGACGCTCGGCCAGCCTCGAAAACGCCGAACCGCGTCAGCGCTGACGCCGCCAGCAACGCCGCGCCGGCACACGTGGCGGCCGCCCGGTGGCCGCGAGCCAGAACTGCGCCAGCAAGGCCCGCCACGGTCAGGGCCTCCGCGGCCTTCATCAGGGTTCCGGGCCGGCCTGGCATGGTACGGCTCCGCGTTATCGCCGAGACGGCGCTCGAGCAGGTGCCTCGCGGTTAGCTCTGCCGTAGCGCCCGCGACCGCAAGCCGGACCGCTTGCCTCGCCCGGTCCGGGCGGACGGCCAGCATGCCGAAGCCGCCTGCCGCGGACGCCGCCGACCCGACGAACAAGTACGGCAGTTCCTGGTAAGCGCCGTGCCACGCTGGGGTGGCTGTGTCACTGAGCAGGACCGCGGTGTACGAGGCGACGGCCGGACCGAGCGCGGCCGCCCCGATGGTGGCGGCGATACCCGTCAGCGGCATCTTCCGCGTGATCGCGCAGGCGGCCGCCGCAAGCGCCAGGGGCGTATAGCCCGACAAGATCCAGCTGCCTACGTTCATCGGCGACGTCACCTTGAGCACGCGCAGCATATTGATGAATCGGGCTGGCCGGCCGAGATCATGAACGAGCGCAGCCATCGACAGGCTGATGGCCCCGGCAGCAGCGGCCTTCGCGGCGAGCGCCAGCTCGCGGTTGCCGGTGAGGTGTGCACCGGCCGCTAGACCCGACGAGGCGCCCGCCAGCCCGCCGAGGAACAGGTAACTAGGGATATCGGGACCCCACACTGTCTCTTGCACGACCGGCCGGCCGTAGTACGAGCTGAACTCCGCATCCGGGACCTGCTGCACTTCGCCGCCGTTGCCGCGGCGACGCCGACTGGCGCCGGTCATCATGACCGCCCTCTGGCGCTGGCCGCCTTTGCTGGCCAACACGGTGCTGGCCACCACAGTGGCCGCTAGGCCGGCCGCGGCGATGGCAGCATGCCGCCACATCCGGCCCAGGTCTCGCGTGGTCGCCTGGGGATCAGGCGGCAGCCCGTACACCTCCGGCTCGTCCAGCAGCAGGAAGAACGCCCCGAATCCGCCCACTCCGTCGGCAGGATCCTCGCCGTAGAGCCGCGCCTGCGGCTGCCCGGTCTCGTGCAGGTCAGTAACCCGCTGCTGAGCGATCTCGCGCAGTTCGTCCAGCGGGCCGAACTGGATGGACTCGGTCGGGCAGGCCTTTGCGCACGCCGGCGTAAGGCCGTCGGTGATCCGGTCATAGCACAGCGTGCACTTGTGCGCCCCGCCGTCGGCCAGCCGCCCGGCCGATCACGCCGAAGGGGCAGGCAGACACGCAGTACCCGCAGCCGTTGCAGATGTCGTCCTGCACCACGACGGTGCCGAACTCGGTCCGCATGAGCGCGCCCGTGGGGCACACGTCCAGGCAGGCTGCGTCCGTGCAGTGCTTGCACACGTCGCTGGCCATCAGCCAGCTCAGGTCCTGTCCCCCAGGCTCGGTGTCTGCGGACGGGCCTGCGGCCCGCTCGATGAAGGCCACGTGGCGCCAGGACGACGCGGACAGGCCGACGGTGTTGTCGTAGGACATGCCGCTGAGTGAGATTCCGTCCTCAGGGACGCCGTTCCACTCCTTGCAGGCGACCTCGCACGCCTTGCAGCCGATGCATACCGACGTGTCGGTGAAGAACCCGACCCGCGGCGGATGGTCAGAGTATCCGGCTCGCGCCGCTGGGTCAGGCGGCGGCGCGAAGATACCCCTGAACCGACCCGCTGTACTGGTCATCTCACACCTCGGTACCGGTCTGGTCGGTGATGCCTGCTCGCTGCTGGTATTCGCGGACGAGGCTGCGAAGGTCCGGCCCGCGTGGTCGGCGGCCCGGCCGGATGTCGCAGGCCATCGCCTTGACCTCCTGGATGTGCACGTTGGGGTCGAGGGCCAGGTGCGCCAGCTCGTTGGCGGCGTCTCCGGTAGTCAGCCCGTTCGGCCCCCAGTGGTAGGGCAGGCCGATCTGGTGCAGGGTCCGGCCCCGCACCAGCAGCGGCCGCATCCGCTCGGTGACTAGCACCCGCGCTTCGATGGCGCTGCGGGCGGTGATGATCGTCGCCCAGCCCAGGTGGGTCAGCTCGCGCTCTGCCGCGAGCTGCGGCGATACCTCACAGAAGAAGGCCGGCTGCAGCTCAGCCAGGTACGGCAGGAACCGGGACATGCCGCCGGCTGTGTGGTGCTCGGTCAGCCGGTACGTCGTCGTCACGTACGGGAACACCTGCGCGCCCGGCTCGTCGCCGCTGGGCTGGTAGAGGTTGTCCGGATGACGCAGGATCTGCCGCACTGGATTGTGCTGCTGCCCGTAAAGCGGATTGCTGACCGGGGACTCCTCCGGTTCGTAGTGAGCCGGCATCGGGCCGTCGACCAGCCCGGCGGGCGCGAACAGCCAGGCCTTGCCGTCAGCCTGCATGATGAACGGGTCCGTCCCCGCGATCGCCTCCACGCCGGTCGCGCCTGGCGCGGGCCGGTAGGAGGGCGGCCGGTCGGCGATGAAGTCCGGCACATCATGCCCGGTCCAGCGGCCGCTCTCGGCATCCCACCAGACCAGGCTCTTGCGATCGCTCCATGGCCGGCCGTCCGGGTCGGCCGAGGCGCGGTTGTAGAGGATGCGGCGGTTAGCGGGCCAGGCCCAGCCCCACTCGGGTGCGATCCAGCTCTGCTCGCTGCCTGGCGTGCGGCGGGCCGCCTGATTCACTCCGTCTGCGTAGACGCCGCAGTAGATCCAGCACCCGCCGGCAGTGGAACCATCCGGAGCGAGCTGCGTGTACGACGACAGCGGCCGGCCGTCCGCTCCGCGCCCGTTGATCTCGGCCAGGACCGCTTCGGCGTCCGGATCGTCATGCGGACCCTGCAGGGGGTAGTCCCAGGTGAGGTCCAGCACCGGCAGGTCCATCGCGGCCGCTGCGCCGGCTAGCTTCGAGCGGATCCGCCGGCCGAGGTGGTAGATGAACCACAGGTCGCTGCGAGCGTCACCGGCGGGCTCGACGGCCTGGTGGCGCCATTGGAGCAGCCGCTGGGTATTGGTGAAGCTGCCGGCCTTCTCGGTATGCGCGGCGGCCGGCAGGAAGAACACCTCAGTGCCGATGCCCTCGGTGCGCATCTCGCCGGATTCGATCTCCGGCCCGTTCTTCCACCACGTGGCGCTCTCGATCATGACGAGGTCGCGCACCACGAGCCAGTCCAGGTTGGCCATGCCAAGGCGCTGCATGCGGGCGTTGGCCGAGCCGACTGCCGGGTTCTGCCCGAACAGGAAGTATCCCTTGCAGACGCCTGCTAGCTGTGTCAGCACCGTCTCGTAGGTGCTGTGACTGCCGGTCAGCCGCGGCAGGTAGTCGTAGCAGAAATCGTTGTCGGCCGTCGCGGCGTCGCCCCACCACGCCTTCAGCAGGCTCACCATATAGCTGGGCATATTGGCCCAGAAGCCCTTCTGCACTGACTCGGCTCGCAGGTATGTCGCCAGGTCCTCGTTACCGAAGGCCAGCGGCATGGGCAGGTAACCGGGCAGCAGGTCGAACAGCGTCGGGATGTCAGTGGATCCCTGGATGTTGGCGTGTCCGCGCAGGGCCAGGATGCCGCCACCTGGACGTCCGGCGTTCCCTAGCAGGGCCTGGAGAATCCCCGCTGCCCGGATGTTCTGCGCGCCGACCGTGTGCTGCGTCCAGCCAAGGCTGTACACCCACGCCGTGGTCCGGTCCGGGCCCGAGTTGTCAGTGATCAGCCGGCAGACTTCGGCGAACAGCGGCTGCGGCACACCGCACATCTCCTCGACCAGTTCCGGGGTGTACCTGGCGAAGTGCCGCCTGAGTAGCTGGAAGACACAGCGCGGATGCGCCAGCGTCTGATCGGTGTCCGGCCTCGGGTGTGCCGCTGCGCCGCCCGATCCATGGGACTCGCCGCGTGCCGCCTCCCGCACGTTCTTGCGCCTGCGATTACCGGAGTCGACGTCAGCGCGAGGGATCCGCTCGCCGCTGGCCGACTCCACCTCCTCGCCCTGGTACCGCCAGGTGTCGAAGTCGTAGAACCGGTTCTCCACGTTGAGCCCCGAGAACACGCCGTCAGCGTCCTCGGTGTCGGCGAAGTCCGCGGTGATGATCGTCGCGGCGTTGGTGTAGGCGAGCACGTATTCCCTGAAGTACTTCTCGTTGCTCAGCACGTAATTGATCAGCCCGCCCACGAAGGCGATGTCGCTCCCGGCCCGCAGTGGTACGTACCGATCGGCGAGCGCGCTGGTCCTGGTGAATCGCGGATCGACATGAATGACCGTGGCGCCGCGAGCCTTGGCTTCCGTGACCCACTGGAACCCGACCGGATGGCACTCGGCCATGTTCGAGCCCTGGATCACGATGCAGTCGGAATTGACCAGGTCACGCGGAAAGTTCGTGGCGCCGCCGCGGCCGAAGCTGGTCCCCAGACCGGGGACGGTAGCGGAGTGTCATATCCGGGCCTGGTTCTCGATCTGGATGGCGCCAAGGGCGGTGAAGAGCTTCTTGATCAGGTACGCCTCTTCGTTGTCCAGCGTCGCGCCGCCAAGGCCCGCGAAGCCCATCGTGCGCCGGGTACGCGCAGCGTCTACGGTCTCCTGCCGCCGGCCCGCCGTGCCTCGATGACGCGGTCGGCAATCATGTCCATCGCCGTGTCCAGGTCCAGATGCTCCCAGTCCGCGCCGTGCGGCCGCCGGTATAGCACCTGGTACTGGCGGGCGTCGCCGGTCGTGAGCTGCAGACTGGCCGATCCCTTCGGGCACAGCCTGCCGCGGCTGACCGGAGAATCCGGATCGCCCTCGATCTGGATGACCCTGCCGTCTCGCACGTAGACGTCCTGCGCGCACCCTACGGCGCAGTACGGGCACACCGACTTGGCCACTTTGTCCGCGTTACGCACCCGAGGCGCTAGCGCGTCGCTCCGCTTGCTCTTGACCGCCGCGCCGAGGCCGAGCCCGTCGCCACGACTCACCTGGCGGTAAACCGGCCACCCGTCGAGCCAGCTGCGCACGCCCACGTGATTCCCCCGTCCTGATGAGGGCCCTGGCACTGGCTGCCCCCGCAACCCGCCACGACGTGCCAGGACTGTCCTGCGGCTCAGACCGCGACATCCTCATTCCCTGTCGCCGGTCGTCCCACGCCAAGGCCGGCTTCCCGCGAACACGAACGGGCGGACGAGTCCGCCGAAGCGGCTCAGCAGCTTAGGTCCGCCTGGCATTCCGGCCCGTTCCGGGGAATAGTGCAGGAACGTGTACCCCAGCCTCCGTGCGAGCAGGCCGTCGGTGAGTACCTGGTCGCCGATCACGATCCCTGGATGGGGAAACTGCCGGTAGGGCGTCGTCTGCAGCGGCTTGGCTGCCGAGGCCACGTACTCGACCTGCACGCCCCGGCCGCCGGGAATGGCGGACGGCCGTCGGCTGGAGTTCGTGGCAAAGCAGACGACGAGCACGCCAGGGACGCTCGTGACGTGATCGAGCACGCGCGCAATGCCATCGTCCAGCGCTTGCTGGCTGCTGTCCCAGTCCGCGACGAAGGGCTCAACGTCGAAGATGAGCGTCCTGGCAGACAGGCGTGTTGCATAGCGCGATATGTCATCCAAATTAGTCAGTCGGTCGTAAGTCGTACCCACATGGACCTCCAGTCACCTGGGTTCCCACGCGGTGCGGCTGGCATGCGGCGGGGTAAGTACCGGTGCACTCCTTGCCCGGTCGAACGCGGGAGTGAAACCGTGGGATACGGGGTGCTGCTATTGCGGGGGGGTCAGATGTCTGATGGCGCCAAGTCGGGCGCGAGCCCGTCTGTGCCCAGGCGGCTGGCTGCGGCGTTCGCACTGATGGCGTATCCGGTTGCGGTGATCGTGCTCATCCTTGGCGTCTTGTCGAACGCCGGGGGAGCGGCCGTCGCACTGGCCGGCTGGTTCGTGCTGTCGCTCGGCGGGTGGTACCTGGTATCGCGACGGGGGGCAACGCGCGCGCTGGCCGTCGTCCTGGTGCTGGCCGGGCTCAGCGGCATCATCGCGGGCATTGTGATCGCCAGGCCGCGCCTGTGGGTGATCGTTGCGCTCGCCGGCCTGGTCGTCGCCGGCGTCGCTGCCGGCCGGTACGCGCTGCGGCGGACGGCCAGATCGCTACGGGCCGCACCACTGGAGGGCAGGCGGCCTGGCCCGGCACGCCACCCCGTGCTGCTGATGAACCCGAAGTCGGGCGGGGGAAAGGTCGGGCGCTTCGGGCTCGTAGCCGAATGCCAGGCACGCGGCATTGAGCCGGTCGTACTTGAGGCGGGAGATGACCTGGTAGCGCTGGCCGAGGATGCCGTGGCCCGCGGTGCTGATGTCATCGGGATGGCTGGCGGCGACGGCTCACAGGCGCTGGTAGCGACGGTCGCGAGCAAGCACGGCCTGCCGCACGTCGTCGTACCCGCAGGGACAAGGAACCATCTCGCACTTGACCTGGGTCTGGATCGCGAGGACGTGGTCGGGGCTCTGGACGCATTTGAGGCCGGCATCGAGCACGTGGTCGATCTCGCCACGGTCAACGGCCGCGTGTTCGTCAACAACGCCTCGGTCGGCCTCTACGCCAAGATCGTGCAGGCCCCGGAATACCGTGACGCGAAGGTCAAGACGGCCGCGAATATGCTGCCCGACCTGCTGGGGCCAGAGGCGGAAGCGCTCGACCTTCGCTTCAGCGGACCGGACGGCAAGGAGCGGCTGAGCACCCAGCTGCTGCTTGTGTCGAACGACCCGTACCAGCTCGACCGCCTTGCGGGCGGGAGCGGGACACGACCGCGGATGGACCTCGGCAACCTCGGCATCGCGGCCCTCAGCGTCGCCAACGCCACGGCCGCCAGGCGGCTGGTGGCACTGGAGTCAGCCGGGCAGCTGCGGCGGTTCTCCGGGTGGCAGGAGTGGGCCGCACCGCGATTTCGGGTCGACTCTGACGGCCCGGTCGAGATCGGCGTCGATGGCGAGGCGCTGACTATGGATCCGCCGTTGCTGTTCGAGACGATGCCAGGCGCGCTGCGCGTGCTGCTGCCGCCGCAGGCGCTGGGTCAGTCACCGGCTGCCAGAGCCCTCGATCGCTCGAGCCTGGGGGACCTGGTCTATGTCGCCCGCGGTGCTTAAGGATCGGCTAAGACAAACCGGACAGAGCGTGTCAACCGGCCTGCCCGAGTAAAGCGCGTCCCACGCATGCGGCAAGATCGGAGTCTGGGGGCACTGCGATTGGGGGACGGGGGATCCGCCGGTGACGAGTGACACGGACAACACGCTCTAGCGGAGCCAGACCACGTGGCCGGTCCGAGAAGGTTCTGCCGGGATCCGCAGCGTCCGGCGGGCGGATCCGTCCCGTCTGGCATGTCTCAGGCCTCCTGGCGATCCCTGTTCTCGACCGCGGAGAGTCGCATCGTCGGCCTGACCGCAGCGGTCGAGGGGTTCGTGCTCGTCACCTTCCCGGCCGCGAGCGCCATCATGACCGGCAGCCACGACTTCGGAATGACAGGCGCGTTGTACGGAGAGCTGGTAATGCCCGAGCTGGTTACCGCGATCCTGGCGTCGCTCACCGGCTTCGGGCTCGCCCGCCGGCATGCGAGCAGGCTCGTCTACATAGTGGGCCTCAGCCTCGGCCTGGCGGCGGCGGGCCTGCTGCTCGCGAGTAGCCAGATCGAGGGCGATCGCGCTCTCGCTTACCCGCTGCTGCTAGCCGCTAGTGCATGCATCGGCGCTGGCTTCGGTCTGACAGTTCCGATTCTGCTGGCTTACACCAGGTACCTTCACCCCTGCGCCGAAGACGTGTCGGTGCTCGCGCTCAACGCAACGATCGCCATCGGCGCTCTCGCCGCGCCAGGTGTCGCCGCACTGTTCGTGCATATGCGCCACTGGCTTGGCTTGCCCGCTCTGTCCGCGGCGCTGCTCATCGCGCTGCTGCTACGCAGCAAGTGCTTGCCACGGCACGTCGGAGCTCCGCATCGCCCGCGGCGGCAGGCCTTCACGTGCACGGTGCGATTCTTGCTTTATGCCGTGCTCGCCATGGCCTACGCCATTTGCGCGGCCGTGCTGGTGATCTGGTCCGAACTCCGGGTGGCCAGGCCGCCGGGTGTCCTGACGCCAACGCAGCTCACAGCCGCGGTCCAGGTGTCGAGCACCGGGACCGCGCTGCACACGTCGATTGCCTTCGCCACTTTCTGGGGCGCGACGCTGGCGGCCGGGCGGGTAGGATTCGCCACCGTTGACCGCTGGCAGTCTGCGATGGCACGAATGGCCGGCTATCTCGTCCCGATTGTCCTGCTCGCAGCACTCATGGCGGTCGGCGTGTTCACCCGCCACCTTGGCCTGTCCACATTCGCTGTCTTCATCCTTGCCGCGCTCGGCTGTTCGGCGCTCCTGCCGCTTACCCTCAGCTTCACCCAGAAGGACGTCACCGCCATCTCGGCTGCGCTAGCCGGTGGGGTGATCGCCTATCAGATCGGCTATGGCCTCGTCGCGGGCGGACTTCGGCCGCATGCAGCTAGCGGGGCCCGTGCCTTGGCCATGTTCGGTATCGGCGCGGCTGATCGGGCTTCTCGTCAGCGTGCTGGCGTTCGTCATCTTCCGCGGCGGCCAGCGCATGCCCGACTGGGCGGCACCAGAGCGCGGCGGCCATCGCTCCTTACCGCCGGCACGCGCCTCTAGCCCCTCGCAGGCCGTCCATTGTGACTGCCGATTAAGCCCTACGCTGCGCACG
Source organism: uncultured Actinomycetota bacterium (assembly GCA_963808215.1). GTDB lineage: Bacteria > Actinomycetota > Actinomycetes > Streptosporangiales > Streptosporangiaceae > JAJYUU01. The sequence continues at coordinate 100,391 of CAWEEY010000007.1, read as the reverse complement.
GGAGACTCACCTGGACCCAGGAGGACATGGAGCGATGGCGGACCTACAGGGCATGTGCGACGAGCGCTTCGATGCGGTCAGGCGTCAGCTCCAGCAGAACGTGGACTCCGGCGAGGAAGCTCGGAGCTTCCATCGTCCTCGACCTTGACGGCCAGATAGCCATCGACCTGTGGGGCGGTTACGCCGACTCCGGCCGCACCAGGCCGTGGGAGCGGGACACCATCACGAACGTCTGGTCCACCACCAAGACCGTGACGAGCCTGGCCGCGCTCATGCTGGTGGACCGTGGCGAGCTCGACGTCGACGCGCCGGTCGCCCGCTACTGGCCGGAGTTCGCGGCCGCGGGCAAGCAAGACGTCCTGGTCCGGCATCTGCTCTCGCACACCTCGGGAGTCTCCGGCCTTGACCAGCCCGCCGTCGTCGAGGACCTGTACGACTGGGACAAATCCACCTCCCGGTTCGCCGCGCAGGCTCCGTGGTGGGCGCCCGGCACCGCGTCGGGCTATCACGCGCTCAACTTCGGGCACCTGGTCGGAGAGGTGCTGCGGCGGATCACCGGCAAAACGCTCAAGCAGTTCGTCGCCGAGGAGATCGCCGGGCCGCTCGGGGCCGACTTCCAGATCGGGGCCGCCGAGAGCGACTGGGGCCGGATCGCGAACGTGATCCCGCCGCCGCCGCTGCCGTTCGATCTCGAGGCCCTCGGCCCGGACAGCCCGGTCGTCAAGACCCTGACGGGGCCGCCCGCCGACGCCAACAACGCGAACACCGCGGCCTGGCGGAACGCGGACATCGGCGCGGCCAACGGGCACGGCAACGCGCGCTCGGTGGCCCGGATCCTGTCAGTGATCTCCCGCGGCGGCGCAGTCGACGGGATCCGGCTGCTGCGGCCCGAGACCATCGAGCTGATCTTCCGCGAGCAGTCCAACGGCATCGACCTCGTGCTCGGCGTGCCGCTCCGCTTCGGCATCGGCTACGGCCTGCCGGTGCCGGTGACGCTGCCGTACGTTCCCGACGAGAAGATCTGCTTCTGGGGCGGCTGGGGCGGCTCGGTCATCATCATGGACGTCGGGCGGCGCATGACGATCTCGTACATGATGAACAAGATGGGACCCGGCATCATCGGCTCGGAGCGCAGCGAGCAGTACGTGCAGGCCATCTACGACGCGCTAGCCGGTAGCGCCGGGTGAAGTCAGCGATCAGCGCCGGGTGATGCGGTCGGTGTCGACGCGGCCGCGCCCGAAGGCGTCGATGTGCTTCCAGCGGCCGGGCAGGTCGAGTAGCTCGAGATTGCCCATGCGCAGCGGCAGCGCGGGATCCACGATGAGCTTGTCGCCCTGCGGCTCGAGGCCCAGGCCGGTGCGCAGCAGCAGCAGCGGGGCTCCGGTCGACCATGCCTGCGGGCTGCACGCTGTCGGGTACTGGACCGGGTACATGGTCGAGCTTCGCTGGTAGCCGCCGAACGCCTCCGGGAGCCGGCCGTCGAAGATCTCCGCCGCCTCCATGATCCCGGCCATGATGGCGGCCGCCTCGTCACGGAATCCGTACCGGCGCAGTCCCCAGGCGATGAAGGAGTTGTCGAAGGGCCAGACCGTGCCGACGTGGTAGCCGATCGGGTTGTAGCGAGCCTCGCCCTCGGCGAGTGTGCGCACGCCCCAGCCGGAGAACAGCCGCGGCCCGAGCAGATGCCGCGCGATCGACCTTGGCCTTGGACTTGTCGACGATGCCGCTCCACAGCAGATGCCCGATGTTGGAGGTCAGCGAGTCGACCTGACGCCCGTCGCCGTCGATGGCCACGGCGAAGTACTCGCCGTCCTCCACCCAGAAGTCGCGGTTGAACCGGCGCTTGAGGTCGGCGGCTTCCTTCTCCAGCCGGTCGGCGAGGGCCGTGTCCTTCCACACCTGCCGCGCCAGCCGTGCGCCGCGGACCTTGGCGTCGTAGGCGTACCCCTGCAGCTCGCAGGTGGCCCGCGGGAACCCGGGCAGGTCACCGTTGCGGTAGGAGATCGAGTCCCAGGAGTCCTTCCAGCACTGGTTCTCCAGCCCGGTCTTGGCATTGCGGCGCTGGTAGGAGACGTAGCCGTTGCCTTGCAGGTCGGCGTACTCGTCGATCCAGTTCAGCGCCGCCCTGGCCGCGCGCTCGAGGTCGCGTACCAGCTTGGTGTCGCCGGTCCACCGCTCGTACTCATCGAGGAGCACGACGTACAGGGCCGTCGCGTCCGCGTTCCCGTAGTACGGCGAATGCGGGCGCTCCTCGAAGGCGGTCATCTCGCCGTAGCGCATCTCGTGCAGGATGCGGCCGGGGTCCTCGTCCCGGAAGTCGTCAATCCGGGTGCCCTGGCGCTCCGCCAGCGCCATCAGCGTCGTCGAGGCGAGCTCCGAGGTGAACGGCAGCGCCTGCAGGCTGGTGAAGATGCTGTCCCGGCCGAAGATCGTCATGAACCAGGGCAGCCCGGCGGCCGGCAGCGCCCGGCCCGGCAGGGTGAGCGTGGAGAAGCGCAGCGCGGCCAGGTCGGTCATGCAGCGGCGGTAGATGCGCTCGACCGCCTCCCAGTCGCACTCGACGCTCGGTGCCTTCCGCAGCCATTTCTCCAGTCCGCGGGCCATGTCCTGGCGAACGTGGCGATGCCCATCGCCCCGGATCCCGATCGGCCCGGACGTCCGTTCCGTCCTCGGCGCCTGCCGACGCGACGACCTCCAGCTCGGTGCTCCACTCGCCGTGCGCCGGGACGGTGATGGCGAAGGTCAGGCCGTGCTCATCGAGCTGTGCCGGGCGGTGGAGGAGATCCAGGTCTCGCGGGTATAGCTCTCGCGCTGGTAGCTGAGCACGAGGTTCCCGTCTGCCACCGAAGTGTCGTAGCTGCCCTTCTTCTTCAGCGCGTCCTTGACCTCGAAGAGGTCGGCAAAATCGCTGGCTGCCTCGATGCGGATGGTGAGGTCGACCGGCTCGTTGTCGTGATTCAGGACCCGCAGTTCCTCATGGAATCCGTCGCGCGACATCGCGCTGCCTGATGACCGACAGCTTGGCGTCGACGTAGACCGTCCCGCTGCCGGGCACCAGGAAGAACCGGGTCTGGAAGTACTGCAGGTCGTCGGTCGACAGGGCGGTCAGCCGCTGGCCGTTGACCGTCAGCACCCAGCGGGACAGGAACCGGGTATCGAAGGAGAACAGGCCGGTCGGGTCGGTGCGGGACGCCTCGATGTCGCCGCGGTCGTCGCTGACGACGAATGTGTTGCCCTCGAGGATCTGTACGAGCTGGTCGCTCACATTGGCCTCCGCTGAGCCATGACGGTCTGCGAACTGATCGGTGCGACCTTGCCCGTGGAGCCGCGCGGCCCCGGCAGGCAGCGCTGGAACATCATCAGCGCGGCCATGCTGCCCTCGCAGGTCAGCACGCCGCGCAGCATGGCCGCCTGGGCATTCAGCCGGCCCGTGACGATGGCCTCCAGGTACGGCCGCTCGACCCGGACGATCGCGTCGGCCGACTTGTTCTCGCGGGTCACGGCCACGTCGCCGTCGTTCACGGTCAGGTACCAGTGCTCCATGGTGCTGCCGTCGGCGACGTCGAAGCGGAGGGTGGCAGATTCTCCGGCGAATGTCGCCAAGTGGCCGTTCGCTGTGAGGCTGGCGAAGAACTCGCTGATCGGGTCGGCGCCGCGCTTTGGTACGGCTGGCGTTGGCGGGGCGGGCGTTGCTGCGGCTGGCGCGGACCGGTCGCGCGCTGGCCTGGCAGGAGCAGTCGGCATGCCAGGAACTTGTTCAACTTGCGGCATCGCCAAACCAGCGCTCCGGTCGCGGTCAGGTCAAGCCAGCCGCCGCAGCACTACCCGGCTCCGTCATCGAGGGAACGGGGTAGTACTGGCCCCGAGTTAACCACCGGGCCGCGGCCGTGCCTTGTCGGCTCGGGACCGAGGGCCGGGCTGGCAGCGAGTGGTCCCAGTCCGACAGCAGCGTCCGGATGCCAGTTACCAGCGCGATGGGCTGGTCCAGCATGACGTGATGGCCTGCCGCCGGAATCTCGATGACCGGCGCGAGCTGGCCGAGCTTGTCATACATCAGCTCGGTCGTCTGCGGCGGCACGATGCCGTGCTCGGCATGGAAGAGTGCGACGCGGCAGTCCAGGTGCCGCAGCAGTGCCGGGGTGGCGGCCGAGCGGCCGAAGACGGCGGGATCGAATTTCCAGGCCCAGCCGCCGTCCACGGCACGGATCGAGGTGGCGGCGACGTGCGCCCGGACGTAGGGCAGTGTCGGCTGATCTGGCATCGGGCGGAACCGGCCGATAGCCGCCTCCCGGCTCGGGTAGACGCGCAACGGCCCGAAGGCCCGCCCGTCCCTGGCCGCCTGCTGCTCTGGCGTGATGTCTTGCACGGGGGAGTCGATCACCACGATGCCGGCTAGCTCGGTGCCATACAGCCCGGCCGTTCGCAGGGCGACGAAGCCGCCCATGCTGTGCCCGACGATGACCGGCGGATCGGTGAAGCCGGCGTCCGCGGCGACTGCCATGACCTCGTCGGCCCAGCCGTCGAGTGTGTACTTGTCATTCCGGCCACTGTCGCCGTGACCGGACAGGTCGATGGCGACCACGCCGCGTCCGGTCGCCAGCAGCGGGGCAATGTGGTCCCACCAGCGAGCATGCGCGGCGCCGCCGTGCACCAGGATGATCCCGCTGCTGTCCGCTGCTGTCCGATCTGGACCGAACTGCCGGTAGGCAATCTCGGTCCCGGCGACGCTGACGGTGCGCGGCACCACCGGGGCGGCAAGGGCCTGGGTGAACCAGGAGGGCGGCTCAGTCGGATTGACGGTCATGCGTAGTAGCGAACCAGACTGTGCCAGCCCAGGGGGGCGACCCCTGGAACCCCCGCGGGCAAAGGCATGGCTATGCCCTGGCCTCGGTCCAGGCCCGTTCCAGTACCGCAGTGATGGTCTCGGGTGGCTGAGCGCCGGAAATTCCGTATTTGCGGTCGATGACGAACAGCGGGACACCGGTAGCGCCGAGAGCCTCGGCCATCTTCTCGTCGGTTTCGACGTGGTCGGCATAGCGGTCGCTGGCCAGCACGTCGCTGACCTCGCTGGAGTCTAGGCCCGCTTCCGCCGCCAGCCGGATCAGCGAGTCATGGTCGAAGATCGACTCCTGGTCGGTGAAGTAAGCGCGCTGCAGCCGCTCCATGAGCTCGTCCTGCCGCCCGGCGTCCTTCGCCAGCTGGAGCAGCCGGTGCGCATCCCTGGTATTGCCGCTGCGCAGGCCGCCCATGCGGAAGGTCAGCCCGTCGGCGGCTGCACGTTCCTCCATCTGGCGCTGCGCCTGGTCGGCCTGCGCCGGGCTCATCCCGTACTTGGAAGCCAGCCGATCGACCGTGGGGGTCGTGACCCCCGGCGGTGCCGACGGGTCCAGCTCGAACGATCGATACACAACCTGCACCTGGTCACGGTGCTCAAAGTCGGTCAGGGCCCGCTCGAAGCGCCTCTTGCCCAGGTAACACCACGGGCACACGACGTCGGACCAGATCTCTACTTGCATGTAGAGCCAGAACAAGCCGCGGTCCCGTACCCTTCCCGCGCTGATAGCGAGATCCGCGCGCGCGTATCCGGCGGAGCCGCGGCCGCAGCCGCCCCCGGCCGCGGCAGGCCAGGTGAGCTCAGGCCGCGCAGCGCATGTCGCGCCTCGCCGCAGCAGGGAACGGGACTGGCGACAACGGTCTTGTGGGTGATGCTCGCTGCGCTGTGCTGGGCGATCGCCCCGCCCGCGAGCAGGGATCGCGGCGGCGAATAGGGACGCGATGACGATTCGGGCGATGTTCATCTGGACGTTCCACCCATCTGGTGTTGGAGACGGCGACATGCCGCCTCGGGCCTCAGAGTCATGAAAGACAGTCAAACTCTTTACTACATTGCACTACAGACCTCAGTCGGGCATAACTGAATCAGTCAGGGCCAGCCTTGACTGAGCCGCGAAGTTGCCGGATAACGTCCTAGGCGCGGCATGAGAACCGGTCGCTGTGCTCTTCTGCTGGCGACCCAGTGAGCAGGGTGAGGATGGCCACCGGATACGTCGTCCCTGAGCGGCCAGACTGGACCCAGGCAAGACTGGCCCCGGCAGGTGACAGGTTCGCGGCCGTCCGCTGGCATGAAGGCGCTGCCAATGTGTGGATCAGGCACTGGGACCTCACCCATGCAGCTTGCCTCCGACCTTCGCCCATGGCGGCTGCTGAACTATCACTGGGTGCCTGGACGGCGACGGTCTCATCCTCGTGCTCGAGCTGCCTGGCGCAGAGCACCAGGTGCTGGCATGGCTCGACCTGCGCGCCCACACGCTGACCCGGCTGACGCCGGGCCTCGGTGCTGACGCGCAGTACGTTGGCCAGACCGGCGGCGACCGGCCGAGCGTCCTGATCGCGGTGCGGCATCCGTTCGCTGGCAGCTTCCTGCTGCAGGAAGTGACGCCAGGCGGTGCTCTGCTGGCCGAGTGGGAGTCGCCCGGGCCAGCGAGCCGGTGGCTGGCTACCAAGACGCATGCGATCGCGGTGCAGGCTTGCGAGGGTGGCTGGGAGTGGTGGCACACTTCGCTGGCAGCGCCGTCATGGTCGCGCATCCTCGTCGTCCCTCAGCGCGACGGGGAGGAGTCGCGCCCGCTGGCCGTTAGCTCGGACGGGCAGACACTGTACGCGCTGAGCTCGGTTGGCCTGGACACTCTTGCCCTGGTGACGATGTCTGCGCCAACCTGGACGCCGCGGATCCTGGCCGCCGACGATCGGTTCGACATCACGGCGGTACTGATGTCTCCGGATGGCTCTGGCCCGGACCTGGTGACCACGACCGATCCGGTCAGTCCGCAGATCGCTCTCAGCGACGAGGCTGCGGCTGACCTCGCCCGGCTGCGACAGGTTGCGGACCGGTCCAGCAGCCACGATCATCGGCCGGAATGAGACCCACTGCTGGCTGAGGTCTCGCTCCAGGTAGGCGGCCCTGCGTTCGTCACCATCAGTCGCGCGGGCGCTGCGAGGAGCAAGCCGCTGGCGAGGTTCACCAGCCTTGCGCGAGTCCGGGTGCAAGGTCGCGACCCGCTCAGTTACCGGGCCAGGGATGGCCGCCAGATCACCGGCTTCATCACTCGTCCGAGCATGGCGCCGCCGTGGCCTGCCGTACTGGCCATCCACGACGGGCCGTGGTCGCGAGACGTGGCGCAGCTGGATCCGTGGGCTCAGTCGCTAGCCGCCGCGGGCCTGTGCTGCATTCAGGTGAACTACCGCGGGTCGCGGGGATTCGGCAAGGACTTCCGCGATGCTGGCGATGGCCAGTGGGCGCTAGCCATGCAGGACGACCTAATCGACGCGCTGCTGTCGGACGAGCTGGCCGAGGTAGTCGACCGGCGCCGGATAGCGGCCATCGGCTACGGCTACGGCGGTTACGCGGCCCTGATGCTCGCAACGCAGGCGGAGGTACCGCTGGCCGCTGTCGCCGCCGCGTCAGCCCCCACTGACCTGGTCCGATACGTCAGCGGCCTGGTGTCACTCGGCGGCAGAGCGGGCGCTGCGGAGGCCGCCAGGATCGGAGACCCGGTCGCCGATCACGGCCCGGCTGATCGCCGCGTCACCGGTTGCCAGGGCCGATGACTTCAGGGCACCGGTGCTGCTGTTTCATGGGCGCCAGGACGCGCGGGTGCCGGTGAGCCATGCCACGTCGCTGGCCGAATCGCTGCGGCGCGCTGGCCGGGACTGCGAGCTGACCATCTATGAGGATGAGGGCCACCGCTATGTCCGCCCGCAGAACATCGCTGACCTGCGGGCCAGGGCGACCAGCTTCCTGCTGCCATAGCCTCAGCAGCGCAACCGACCCGGCGGTCCGCTGAAGCTGGCGCCTCAGTCGGCCACAGGAAGCGCTACCTCCATCTGGGCACGGATAGTTGAGGTGCGGGCGCCCGCATAGTCGGCTGCCTGGCGCAGTGCTGCGATTGCCTGGTCTGAGCGGCCGGCATGGAGGAGGGCTTCAGCCAGCTCTCGCCACGCCTGCGCGGCGTCGAGGCGCGATCCCACCACGGCCAGCATCTCGGCCGCGCTGGAGACAACGGCAAAGCCTTGCTCCGCCCGGCCGGACATGGTCAGGGCCAGTCCGCTGACCACGCGGGCGTGTGCCAGTTCGGGAGCGCCGTGCGCGCACCTCGCGATGGCCCGCTCGGCTACCTCGATGGCCTCATCGTAGTTGCCGCGCAGCAACGCACACCGCGCGATCTCGGTCTCACAGTTCGCCAGGTAGGGACTCATCGACAGCCCGGTGAGCACTTCGTGCGCTCGGTTCAGCTCGGTCTCGGCCTCGTCCAGCCGGGGCGGATCACAGCGGAGCAGCAGCCAGGCGTAGGTGACGCGCATCGCGGCAAGATTGCGAGCCGGCGTCGTCTCTGACAGCATGCGCAAGTGTCTTTGTCGCGAGCTCCAGGGCCAGTGTCAGCTCGCCTCGCGCCGCGGCGACCATGGATGCGTTCCAGTAAGCGTTGCCCTGTGCCTCCCGCGAGCCGAGCTTCGCGGCTCGCTCGATCACCTGACTGGCCAGATGCTGGGCAGAGAACATGTCGCCGCGCGCCCAGTAGCTGCCGACCAGCGAGGAGGCGAGCCGGATCTCCTCTTCGGTTCCCTCCAGGCCGATCTCGCGGACGCGCCGGAGCGCGGACTCGCCGACCTCGATGCTGCGGGCGAAATCACCGGCCATCCGGTAGACGCGGCACCGGGCATTGGAGACTGTCAGCAGGCCCGGCGTACCCGGCTCGCCAGCGCTGGTCGCCTCAAGCAGCGCTTCGAGGTGCGTCATGGCCTCCTGCAGGTTGCCCAGTGACTCCTCGGTGCGGGCCAGCCCCCACATGGCCTGATACCGGATCTCGCCGCTGGCCACCTGCAGCAGCTGCCTGAACTGGTCACGGGCCTCATTGAGCGAGCCGTTGGCCAGGGCGATATTGGCGAATTGCAGCCTGAGGCGTCGTTCATTGATCTCTTCAGGCGCGACACCAGACTCAAGGAATAGCGCTGTGCAGCCAAGCCTGCGGGCGAGGCCGTCAAGCACCTCGCGCTCGGGCGACCGCCGATCGGACTCAATCAGCGACACGTAGCTGGGTGATACCAGGTCCCCGGCTAGATCCGCCTGACTAAGTCCGCGCTCTATCCGAAGGGCGCGCAAGCGCTGCCCGAGCGTTGGACCCACCGGTACCTCCTACCGGACAATTGGCATACGTCGTTCACTCTAAGCCGTCATGCTATTCAGTCAACTCCGCAGAGAACTCCAGGTGACGCAACCACGCCGGAGCCGCACTCTAGTTAAGCGCATAATCGACAGGCCCGACGCGGCCCAGCCGGGCCTTAATAGCTGCTGCCATAGTTGACGGTGACATGCCGGAAGCCCAGCGAAGTGAGCATGCTGTCGAGCATCCCGGTGGTGTTGCGCTGCGCGTCGGCGAGCAGCGCGCTGGTCCTGGCCGCCTCCTGAATCCGCTGCTGCGCCAGCACGTAGACCTGCTGCTGGCTGTTGGGGTTCCCGGAGAAGAAGTCGCCCACGCGGTTGAGCAGGCCCTGCTGCTCGGCGAATACATAGGACTGACTCACGTTCAGCACAGCGGGCTCGAGCTGGGCGTGCGGTAGCGTCACGGTCACGGCGTGACCGGCTGAGACGTGTATCGCAGCTGCCCTTGAGCTGCGCGAAGTTCACGTAGGCAATGTCAGTCCCGACGCCGATGAAGAGCGTCTGGCTGCCCGCGATGAATGACGGCAGGAAGGCGGTCTGCTTTGACAAGTCGACGACCACCTGGAATTCGCCGCTGGCGGCCTCGTAACGGCTTAGTGACGTGATCGACTTCAGCAGCGGCGGCTGGCTCCGAACGGTCGTGGTGGTACGGAACGGGTCCCGTAGCTGGGGGAGCAGGTGGACCGCGGATGCCGCGATCAGCAGCGCGATGACAGCAACGACGACGGCCACGAGGGCCGCGGCTCGGCCGAGCAGCCGGCCCGAACGCCAGATCTCCAGCATGCTTCTCCTCCGCGCCAATGGGCAGGGCTGTTGTAACCCGGGAATGGCTGCCACGCCCGGGATATGGCGGCCCTGCCACTACCCAGATAGCGCCGCGTGATTCCTTCGTCCCGCCCTGGGTAGCTGCCGGCCAGCCCGCGCGGCGGTCGCGGCCGAATTAACTGGAGTGCAGATGGCGGGCAGGAACACCCGATGGGGTCGGGGCGCGGAACGGCGGCGGATGAGCAGGCCAGTTGGCTGCCTGGTCTGGCTGATGGTCCTGATCGCGGCGCTAATCGTCGCCGCGCTGTTGTTCGGCGGGTTTCAGAAGGGGACGAAGGCCAGCGGCGAGCCCAGGCTGAATTCGCAGCAGGTCACAGTGTTCGCAGCAGGTCACAGTGACGGTGCTCTAGCGTGGCCTTGTGCCTGACGGCCAGGATGATGCCCGCAGCGCGAGCCTGACCATGCGGCTACGTGCGGCGCTGGCTGCGGCGATGAGCTCACGCGACGTGACTGCGACCGCGGCGATTCGCTCGGCCCTCGGTGCGATCGGCAACGCCGAGGCGGTCGGCGTGCCAGCCAGGGCGGCCAAGACATCCAGCCAGTACGTCGCGGGTGCCGTCAGTGGTCTGGGCCAGGCTGAGGCCAGCCGGCGGCACCTGAGCGAGCCCGAGATCAGCCAGATCGTTGCTGCCGAGATCGCCGAGCGCGAGGCGGCGGCCACCCAGTTCGACGCTCTCGGGCGCGCCTCCGAGGCTGAGCGGCTGCGCCGCGAGGCGCTTGTGCTCAGCGGCATTCTCGGCGAGAGGTAGCTAATCCGCCGCGCGGTCAGCCCCGGTTGGCCCAGTTGTACCTGGCGGAGCCGCGACCGAGGATCCGGTCAACGGCGGCGCTGACGCTGCCGTCCTCGGCCATCAGCTTGCGGATGACGAAGATCATCGTGGGGATGGCCCAGAAGTCACCGCAGATCCACAAGATGCCGGCGCCGATCTGCTGGTCAGCGAACGCCGGCAGGGTGACCCCGGGGACGTGGTCGTAGACCGAGTACCACGAGGTACTGGAGAGGAACCCCATCGCCATCGCGAGCACCCACATGACGACGTTGGTACTGAGCAGCGCGGTCGCCTGACCGATCGTCGACATTTTTATCCGGAACGGCGGTGATCCGATGAACTGCAGCCAGAACAGGACGCCGGCGATGAAGAAAGTCGAATGCATGAGCCAGATGTGCACTGCCTGATTGCGCTCGCCGAGGTCAAACGGGCCAGGCAGGTGCCAGACGAACATCACCAGGTTGAAGAAGATGACGCTGACCCACGGCCGGAGCATGAAGCCGCCGGCTGCCCGCAGCGGCCGGGCCCAGCCGCCAGTCATGACCTCGCGGGTGGCAGTCTTGCCGGACCGGCCCGGCAGCGCGTCCAGCAAAGGCTGCCACGGCGCCCCGGCCACGATGAGCGTCGGCGCCGCGAACATCAGCAGCAGGTGCTGAATCATGTGCACGAAGAAGTAGTCGTCAGCCCAGTAGTCAACGGGCGACTGCACCGCGATCAGCAGCACGGCCAGGCCGGAGTAGAACAGCAGCGACCGCCGCCTGCGCTGCCTGGTCCGGTCCGGACGAGACCGGCGGGCGAGCCGGGCCAGCCCGATCTCATGCCAGATCACCGCGACGGCAGCGATGATGAGGAACGGGTCGAACGACCAGTGCTGAGTTAGATACGACATGTAGCTCCTCTCAGCCCGACGATCCGTAGGGGATTGTGACCTGAACGGTTTGCAGCAGCGTCCAGGGGCGCGGACCGCTGGTGCCGAGCTGCCAGGTAGTGAGCGTGCCGCCCTGGACAACGAGCGCCTCGGGCTGGCCGGTCGCGGTGACCGCGAGCGTCGCAGTGTCGGCGGGCAGCCTGGGCAGCGACTGCCAGGCGGCCGCGCGCCAGCCGATGACCGCGCCGCCGCTTACCGCGTGACTGGCCGGCAGCAGCAGGCTGGCCGAGCCGCTGGCGCCGAACGAGATCGAGGGCGGGCCCGCGGTCGCGGGGCCGGTGCTCAGCGGCGGCGAGATTGTCCAGGTGCTGCCACCGTCGGCGGACCAGGCCGCCAGGACCGCGGTCGACTTTCCGGTCCCAGCCGCGAGGATGGCCGTGATCCGCGGGCCCGCCGTGTTCAGGCCGATGACGCTCACCGGCTGGCGGCGGAGGGCCGCGGGCAGCGACGGCCTGGCCGCCTGCCACGTCCCGGCTCGGCGGACAAAGATCGCAGCAGTGCCGGGGCTTCGGCAGTCGCCGGCCAGCAGCGGCTGCCCGGCCGGTGTCCAGGCGGCCGCGGTCAAGGCGTTGATGCCGCAGGCACGGCCGGCGGCAGTGGCCGCAAGTGCCCGCTCGGTCGTTAGCCGGGCCCAGCTGGCACCACCAGGAGTGCCGGTCTCGATGTCGCCGGCGTCGGTAATCGCGAGCAGGCGGCCGCCAGGGCCACTGGCCAGTGCGCCAGGGACGTCGGCGAGTCCGGCATCGAGCACGTTGCGCTGCGACCAGTTCTGTCCGCCGTCGGACGTCTCCGCAAGCGGCGAGAAGGTCAGGTCCTGGCTAGGCCGGAAGCCGGTGAGCAGCGCGTCAGGTCCGCTGGCGGTCACCACTATCCCGCCGTTACTGGTGACTCCGGCCGGGGTGGCGAGCTTCCAGTCCGTGCTCCCAGCAGGGCGGACGAGCAACTCCCAGAAGTTGTTGTGCTGGGCCGCTGAGCCGCCCATCTCGACCACTGCCCAGCTTGCGCCGTCGGCCACGGCCAGCGAGGAAGCCAGCCCCGACGTGGTGATGCCGCCGGGAGAGTGGCTGCTGGCCGGGCTGGTTCCGGCCGGCGTGAGGCCGCAGCCGGCCACGGCCAGGGCTAGCGCGGCCAGGCCGGACCAAGTGAACCGGGCGGCGCGTGCCCTGCTCATCGTGCTCCCATCACCTGCCGGGCCTGCATGGCAAGCTCGGCTGCGAAGGATGATTGGCTGCTCGCGGTGCCCGGACCGGGATCGAAGTTCAGCTCGGCCCTGGTGTGCCCGGCGGCATCGATAACGAAGGCGAGGTCGTTGTGCGCGACCATCCCGCCCGCGGGCAGGATCTGTGCTGCGACGCCGTACCGCTTCCAGGCCTGCTGTAGCTGGGCCAGCGAGCCGGTCAGGTACAGCCAGTTCGGTAGGCGGGACAGCCCTTCCTGGCCGTCGAAGGCCCTGGTGTAGGCGGTCGAGTGGTAGACCGGGTTCGCGACGATCGCGACCAGCTCCACGTGCCGCGCGCTAGCACCAAGGACGTGGTCTGCCTCCCTGAACTCCTGAGCGATCAGCGGGCAGTCCGAGGTGCAGACCGGGTCGAGAAAGGTGAGCAGCACGACCTTGCCGCGCAGGCTGGCGAGGCTGACCTGCCTGCCGTCCTGATCGGTCAGAGTGAACGCGGGCGCGGCGAAGTTCAGCGGGGCAGCATTGCCGTCGATAGCCTGCGCGATGATCACGTTTGCGGTCGGGCTGGCCTGCGCCGCTGCCATCGGCCCGGCACCGACGATGACAACCGCAACCGCCCACAGGGCGAGCACGGCACGCAGGCTGGCCGAGCCGAAGGAACTGGCCAGCCGCGAAGGGAGCGGGCGCCGCAGGGGCTTCGGTGGGCGCCGGCCGGCGCAGGCGCGGCGGGCGCGGCGCCGCTCGGCGGCAGCAGTGCTCGATGGCGGGCGCCGGGGCAGGCACCCGGACGAGGGCCAGGTAGCCGGCTACGCCGATGAGCGCGACGGGGATCATGCTGTTGGGGTCGGTGCCCAGGCCGCCGAGGAAGCCGAAGTCCTCGATCAGCACCCAGTCGGCCAGGCAGAGCACCAGCATCACCGCGAGCGCCGGGCGGATGAGCCGCGGCCGTCCGGTCAGGAAGGCGGAGCCAATAAACGCCGTGCCGATAGCCGCCAGGGCGAGCACCGCGAGCAGGTTGACGACAAAACCGTGCGATTCGTCAACCGTGGCGAATCCGCTGACCAGAGCAGACAGGAAATGCGGCTGCGGCGTGCCCGCCATGGACCGGACCATGTCGGCCAGGGTGCCGGGCTGGCCGTGCAGCCTGCCCTGCCAGAAGCCGCGCCCCGGCCAGGCCTGCAGGACTGCCATCCCGGCGAGGAACAACCCGAGCCCGGCAAGAATCTGCCGGCCGAGCCGGGCCGAGTGCCAGCGGGCCTCGGGCAGCGCGATGAGCAATCCGGCCGCGCAGTAGAACAGCACCGCGCCTGGCGCGCCGAAGAGGAAGGTGAGGCCGGGTGCGAAGATCCCGCCGAATGCCTCGGCGAAGACCCACACCACCAGGCCCCAGGTAGCACTGGCCAGCCCGGCCAGCCGGGACAGCCAGCCGGACGGCGCGGCGACCAGCCAGGCGCCGAGCCCGACCTGGATCCACACCGCCGCCGCGCCAGCCTGAATCGGGTGGTAGGACCAGGAAGTCCCGGCCCAGTTCACCAGATGCTGGACCCAGACTGGGGAGCTTGCCGCGGCCGGCTCCATGACCTGGGAGGGCAGGCCTGCTGCCATGGCGGGCTGCGCCTGCAGCAATCCGTCGAAGATCCAGATGATGCCGAAGCCGATCCGCAGCAGCCGCCTGGCGGCGGGCTCGGCGGAAGCGGCCCGCCAGCCGAGCACACCCTGCGACCGGGCCGAGGCCGCCCCAGGCATCCACTCCCGTACGCCGAACCACGCCAGCGCCAGCACGGCAAGCAGCAGCGCGATCAGGAGTCCCTGGTGCAGCAGGGCTGTCCTGAAGGCAGCGACGAGCGTCGGGTTAGTGTCACTCAGGCCGGAGCCCATGCCCGGCATCAGGCCTCACCCCTCCTGTCAGCGACTCGCCGTCCGGCGATGGTCGGGCTCGTCATGTCCGCACCTGTCAGCCCGGCAGCCGGGGCGCAGACGAGCGCATGGCGAGCGTCCTGATGGCGCTGTTGACCGGGCCATCGGCTAGCACCCGCTCGGCGTCGAGCTTCTTCAGAGCCGCCCCGAGTGCCGCCTGGGCCTGGCTCCTCGCCTGCGGCGTCGTGGCGGACAGCACCTGGGCTACGTCACTTTGTACCTGCTCGGCATTGGGAGCGGCCCAGGCCACCAGTGCCGTCACTGCGCCTGACCAGGCCGAAGCTGTCCAGTGACTCGCGGCACCTGGTAGTTCTCGAGGTTATCGATCTGCTCGTTGTTGGCAGGCGCGCAGTTCGCCGCGCCCTGCTGCGCGACGCTGATGCCCAGCGCTGACGTTGCTGCTGTTACTGAAGTGCTCCGCCTGGACCTCGTGCAGGGCCGTCAGCGACTCCCCGACGCCGGCCGCGCAGGACTCGATGTCCGACGTCACTTCCTGCAGGAAGCCGCGCATGTCGCTAGCGCGCTCGGCGGTCGACTGGGCCTGTGCACGAGCGCGACTGCCACGGCGGCTAGCAGGAACAGCACGACGGCCAGCAGAGCCAGCGCGGCATCCGGCGGACCGGCCAGCCGCTCGGCCGGGTCGTGATGCGAGGCCGCTGCATAGAGGGAATGGCGGGCACGTGTCAGTCAGCCTCGATTCTTGTCCATGAGCGAGACCCCGCGGGTCAGATCCTTCATCGTCAGCGGCCCGAGTATGTGGGAGACGATCCGGTGCCGCGCATTCAGGAAGAATGTCTGCGGCAGGGCGTACACGCCATACGAGGTCGTGGTCGTCGACGGGTACGGGTCGAACCCTACCGGGTAGCGCACACCCGTCTTGGCCACGAAGCGGAGCGCAGCAGCCCTCTGGTCGTTGGAGTCGATGCCGAGCACGGTTACCCGTCCCTGCATCGACCGGTAGAACCGGGCCAGCATCGGCGTCTCACGCCGGCACGGCGCGCACCAGGACGCGAAGAAATTGACGATGACCGGATGCCCGGCGTAGGCGCCCAGCGCGACCGTGCCGCCAGGCTGGCCGAGCTGCGCTAGGGAGAAGTTCTTGGCCTGCGGCGGCGGCCCTGCGGCCTTCTTCGCCTGGCCGCCGGCCAGGCTGACGATGATCGCCGCCGCGGCCGCGACGACAATGACGGTGGCGACGTAAATGATCTTCCTAGGCGCGCTCTGCCGCCGCAGTTGGGCGAGCCGTCCAGGCCGGGCCGCCGCCGATTCGCCATGCTGCTGAGTGATCACAAGCTGCTCCCGCACTGGTCGACGGCGGGGGAGGGGATCACGTCAGGGCATTGTGCCAGGGCGCTGGGCGTCCCCGCTGGCCGGCCGGCCAGCTTTCTCCCCGTCTGGCCGCCAGCCGTCTGGCCGCCAGCCGCTTGTCCGGCAGGCACGTGGCTGGCCGAGACGTGGCCGGCGGGCACCTGGTCGGCCAGCGGGAGCAGAAGTTCGAAGGTGCTGCCGAGGCCCGGCGTGCTCTGCGCGCGTACCTGGCCACCGTGGCCTTCGGCCACGGCACGCACCAGCGCCAGCCCGAGCCCGGTGCCGTGGCGCCCGGCCGTCTGCGTTCCGGTGGCGAACCGATCGAAGACATGCCTGAGGTCAGCGGGCGCGATGCCGGATCCGGTGTCCTGCACCACGAGGATGGCGTAGCCGGACCCGTCGTCCCGGATGGCCGACAACCTGATCAGGTCATCTGTGCCGGTGTGCTGCGTGGCGTTCTCGAGCAGTGCATCGACGGCCAGCCCGAGTCGTTCAGGGTCCGCCATGGCGGTCACCTCGTCGAGCTGGCCGAGCTGCCAGTGCCGGTCGGCAGTAGGCCGCCACCGCCAGAGCACATCAGTGAGGAGCTGATCAAGCTCGACGGGCTCTGGCCGGAGGAAGTCCGGGTTCGCTGATGCGGCGATCAGCAGCAGCCGCTCGCTCAGTGTCCGCAGCCGGTTGAGCTCCCCGACGATCACGTTGATATCACGCTTGTCCTGGTTATCTGCCAGGTTGCGGGCCAGCAGCTCCGAGTGTCCGAGCGCGATGGTGATGGGCGTCCGCAGCTGGTGCGAGGCGTCCTGGAGGAACCTTCGCTGGGTGGCTAGCAGACGCTCGTTCTCCTCGCTGACAGCGGCGCGTTCCGCGTTGGCGGCCAATCCGGCGGCGCTCGTGCCACATCATGATCCAGAACATGGCCGCCATCAGCGGGATCTCGGTCAGCTCGTCGGCTGGCTGGACGCCGCGGCGCACGTCCAGGCCGATGGCGCCGAAGGTGCTGAGGAGCATCGCGCCAAGTACCAGCATTGTCGGCCAGGTGTGGCGGATGCGGAAGGCTGTAGATCAGCGCGAAGGTGATCCAGATCAGGTGGAACGGGATCGTCTCCCAGTGCTCGAATCACGATTCCGCCCAGCCCGAGGACCCAGAGCACGATCCAGATCGAGGTCGGGCCAGCCGTCCCGGGACCGCCGACTGCTCGAGGTCGGGCAGCAGCCGGACCTGCCGCGCGTACCGCGGGCCAGACGCGGCCGATCAGCCGCGGCCACGGCGGACTAACGGCGGGACTAGGAAGCCAGTCGGTACCCGGCACCACGCACCGTCTCGATCAGCTCGAATCCGAGCTTCGACCGGAGCCTGCGTACGCAGACGTCGACGACATTCGAGCCAGGGTCAAAGTCCATCCCCCAGACCGATGCCAGCAGCCGTGCCCTTAGTAACCGATTCACCCGAGTGCTCCATCAGTTCCCGCAGCAGCAGGACCTCCAGCCGGGTCAGCGGCACGGGGCCGATGCCGGTATCTGCTTGCATGCGCCCGAGGTCGAGCACCAGGTGACCGGCCCTGAGCACGTCATCTGCCTGGTGCTCGCTGCCGTGGTGCTCGCCGCGGAGCTGAACCCGGACTCGGGCCAGCAGCTCATCCAGTGAGAACGGCTTGGTCAGGTAGTCCTGCGCGCCCGAGTCCAGGCAGCCCACCTTCGTCGTCACGTCGGACAGGCAGGACAGGATGAGGATTGGCTGCTCCGGGCGCACTTTTCGGAGCTGGCTGAGGACCTGACGGCCGTCGGTCCTGCGGCATGACGAGATCCAGGATCACCAGCTGGTAGTCGTTCGTCAGCGCCTTCTCGAGCCCAGCCTCGCCGTCTCCAGCGTCTTCGATGAGATACCCCGCTGCCGCGAGCGCGCGGGTGACGAGGCCGCGGATATGCGGCTCGTCATCAACAACCAGGATCCGGTGGCGCGCCGGGCGGCGCCTCACCTTCGTTGATGGTCATTGTCCGCTTTTCCTGAAAAGTTGGTATTCAGCGAGGGGCAATCGTTTGCCGCGCCTCGTTGCGCGTGCCGCGTCTGCGCAGGTCAACAGCACAGGATCTACTCCACGAGGCCGGTCACGGTCAAGCCGCGCTACCAGAATGAAAGTATTCCATTGCATAACAGTGATGCCGAAACCGGAATCGACGCATTCAGACTCCGGACGTCCGGCCGACCCTCGACTGGCTAATCGTGACATTTTCGTCATTGAGCGGCTCCGTCCTTGCGCGCCGTGGCCCGCTGATCGACAAGATCATGTCGTTCATCCGACGGGCAAGCTGGGGCGGATCGCTCTGCCGTGCCACGTACCCGGGTGGTCCTGCCGAGAGGCGAATGAAGCGAGGTGATGGCCGGTGTCGTTGCCGGCCCGTGTCGTTACCCTGCTGGTGGCTTTCCTCGCCGTCGCAGCAGGTGCGGCATTCATAGTTGTTCATTTCTTCCTGGGTAGTCCGCCGACGGTGGACTACACGGCCGGCGTGTCCGCAGACACTGGCGCGACCGTCCACGTGGTGATGCAGGAGGACCCGCAGAACACGGTCAGCACGCACCCGGACTGGGTGTCCTACTTCGTCCAGGACCCCAAGACCCACGCGTGGATTCACACGACGCTGTTCAAGGTGCCCGCTGGCAGCAAGATCGATGTGACGATCTACGGCTACGACGGCTGCACACCGCTGCGTAACCCGTACTTCGGCAAAGTCACCGGCACGATCGGCGGCGTCGAGGACGTTGACGGCAAGCCGGTCAGCCAGCTCAACTCCTGGTCGGGCCTGCAACGTGGGGCACACGTTCTCGATCCCCGGCATCAACCTGAACGTGCCGATGGCGACGCCCAGCCTCGGCCAGGCCGGGACGAATGCGTTCTGCGGCACCTCGCCCTGCACAACCGCGAGCCCGCACCGAGACGGTGACCTTCAGCTTCATGTCGCCAAAGACAACCGGTGCGTACTTCTGGCAGTGCCGGGTCCCGTGCGGCGGCGGCTTCATCGACGGATTCGGCGGTCCCATGCAGACCATCGGCTTCATGACGGGCAACATGGAGGTGGTGTCCTGATGGCCGCGTCAGTTGCCGACGGCGCTCAGGGACCGGGGTCTGCCGGGCCGAACCATGGGCTGCGGATCTTCATGATCTGGCTGCCGATCGCGGTCGCCGCCGACCTGCTGCTGTATTTCGTCTACGGGCCGCACATGCCACCGGGCCAGATGTCGAATGCCGCGGCGAGCCAGCAGTTCGATATCAAGGTCATGTCCGTGCTGGCTGCGCCCGTGATGGCGTTCGTGCTGGTCGCCATGGGCTACTCGCTCATCGTCTGGCGGCACCGGGAGGGTGACGACGAGGACGGACCGCCGATCTTCGGTCACGCCAGGATCCAGGCAACCTGGATCACGGTGACCGCCGTCATCGTGCTGTTCCTGGCCGGCTTCGGCACCTACGAGCTGGCCTGGCCGGGATTCGCCGGGGCAGGTGCGGGCGAGGGCCCGGCTCCGATCTGGACGCCGAAGGGCGGCGCTCCGCTGCAGGTCCAGGTCATCGCACAGCAGTGGCGCTTCACCTACCGGTACCCGCAGTTCGGCGGGTTCGAGACGGCCGACCTGGTGCTGCCCGTCGGCAGAGCCCGTCCAGTTCAACGTCACCTCGCTCGACGTCATCCACAGCTTCTGGGCCTATCAGCTCGGGGTTAAGGCCGACGCGAACCCAGGCGTGAACAACGTCGCGTACACCACTGCCGAGCAGACCGGCAACGTCACGGTGCGGTGCGCTGAGCTGTGCGGGCTGTGGCACGGAGCGATGTTCGACTACGGCAAGGTCGTCTCGGCAGCCGCCTTCGAAGCCTGGGCCCAGCGGACCGAGGCCCAGCTCGCTGCGATTACCAAGATCCTGCCGCCGTATGCCACTACCTATGACCCGACGGTGGTCCCGCAGATCAACAAGGCCATGGCCAAGGCCGGCATCACCGGTGGCAATGGCTACTACTACCCGCCGAACGACCCGGTTCAGCCATGACCCGGCCAGTACTGACCAACCCGTGCTGACCAGCACTGAAGCCGACACAGCAATGAAGAGGTGACCGGATGGCCATCGAGACACAGCCAGATCGGGCGCAAGGCGCCGGCGGCGGAGCGCCGCTCAGTGGCTCTGTTCCGCGGCCGTGGTGGCGGCGTCCCGCCATCCATACGGCGATTGTCGGGGCGGTCATCGGCTACGTGCTCGGCCACCTGCTGGGCGACTGGCTGACCGGCGCGACGGGTGCGGCGAACCAGTACCCGAACGTCGCCCTGTCCGACTCCGAGGACTGGCCGATCGTCCTTGGTTACGTGCTGGCCATCGTGGGCTGGCTTGCCGGGCTCGGGGTCTTCAACGACACTACTGCGCCAGGTAACCGGCCGCCCGGCCGCGATCGCCAACGGCCACGGCCTGCCCGAGCACGAGACGTCGGGCCTGGCCAGGTACTTCCGGTACTCGCTCGACCACAAGGTCGTCGGCATCCAGTACCTGGTCGGCATGATCATCTACTTCTGCACCGCCGGGCTGTTCGCCATGGCCATCAGGACCGAGTTGCTGTCGCCCGTGCACCACGTCTTCACCTCGCAGGTGTACGTGGAGATCGTCGGCGAGCACGGCACGATGATGATGATGCTGATGACCTCGGTCATCCTCGGCCCGTTCGGCAACTACCTGATCCCGCTGATGATCGGCGCCAAGCGGGTCGCCTTCCCCAGGATCGAGGCGCTGTCCTTCTGGCTGACGCCGATGGCGTTCCTGATCCTGCTGTCCGGGCTCCTGCTCGGCGGATTCCCGTTCGGCTGGACGGGCTACGCGCCGCTGTCGATCCAGTCCACGGTCGGCGCTGACTCCTATGCGATGGCGTTCGGGCTCATGGGTATCTCCATGATCCTCGCCGGGTTCAACATCATCGTCACGGTCATCTGCTACCGGGCGCCTGGCATGCGCTGGAGCCGGCTGCCGGCGTTCGTCTGGGCGATGGTGACGACCTCGTTCCTGATGGTGCTGGCCGCGCCGGTGCTGGTCGGCGGCATGTACATGCTGCTGATGGACCGGACCGCGCAGACCGCCTTCTTCGAGGACTCCCTCGGTGGCAGCAGCTACCTGTACCAGAACCTGTTCTGGTTCTTCGGTCACCCGGAGGTCTACATCCTGGCGCTGCCGGGATTCGGGATCGTGTCCGAGATCATCCCGGTCATGTGCCGCAAGCCGCTGTTCGCCTACAAGGTCATGGCGGCGGGAATGATCGGAGTGGGCCTGCTGAGCTTCTTCGTCTGGCAGCACCACCTGTTCGACAGCGGCATCAACCCGGACATGCGGCCGCTGTTCATGGTCACGACCGAGCTGATCTCGATCCCGACCGGCTTCATCTACCTGGTGGCGCTCGGCACGTTCTGGAAGGCGAAGATCCGGTTCACCGTGCCGATGCTGTTCGCGCTCGGCATGTACTTCAACTTCCTCATCGGCGGAGTCTCCGGCGTCTTCCTCTCCGACGTGCCCGCCGACACGACCGAGCACGGCAGCTTCTTCGTGATGGCGCACTTCCACTACACGATCATGGGCGGGCTGATCTTCGCCTTCATGGCCGGCCTGTACTACTGGCTGCCGAAGATGATGGGCATCAAGCTGAACCAGACGCTCGGGAAGTGGCAGTTCTGGATCATGTTCATCGCGTTCAACTCGACGTTCCTGCCGTTGTTCGCGGTTGGCATGGCCGGGCAGCCCCGGCGGGTGTTCGAGTACGCCACGAACCTGACCGGACTCAACGACTGGGTGTCGATCTCCTCGTTCGTCCTCGGCGTGCTCGATCCTGCTGTTCGTGATCAACTTCGTCTGGTCGACCGTCATCGTGCGCGAGCGCGAGACAGGCAACCCATGGCAGTCGCGCGGCCTGGAGTGGCAGGTCGCCTCGCCGCCGCCGGCCGGATAACTTCGACCAGGTCCCGGTCGTGCTGTCCGGGCCGTACGACTACGGCGTGAAGGATGCTCAGCCAGTCGCTGACCTGCACCCGCCCGCCGGCGTGCTCAGCCGCGGCGATCGCACAGGCAGCACCAGTCCAGAGCGGAGGCATAGCGATGGCCGAGACAACTGCCCAGCCCTCGCCGGGCCTGAGCAGGCGGAGGAAGAGGCGGTCTTCTACCACGAGGCCGCGCTCAACGCCTCGTGGACCGGCACCGGCTGGCCCTGGGCGCGATATCGTTCCTGTTCGGCGCGTTCGTGTTCGCGTTCTTCTACCTGCGCTCGCTGAACTCGCACCATCTGTGGTACCCGTCAAGCAAGGAGTCGCCAGACCCACCCGACGATGGCGATCGGTCGTCACGGTCATGGTCGCTGGTCGTGGTCAGCGCGGCCGTGCAGACGCTCGCCTCCAGCGCATCAAGGCCGGGCAGCAAGTCGGCCTGGCTGGCCGGGGCGACGGTCGCGCTGGTGCTCGGCCTCGCCGCCGTCGGCGGTGCAGGTCTGGCAGCTGACGGACCTGGCATTCTGGCCGGGTGCGAGCGGCTTCGCGAGCGTCTTCGTCGGCTTCTACCCGGTCTTCCTGACGCTCGCCTTCTGCGTGATGGTCTGGCTGGAGATCCTGATCATGCGATGCCGCGCCATACCGCAGATCTCGTTCGTCGAGCAGCCGCCCACCTACGCGGAGGCCTTCTCGGTCCAGCGTTTCCAGGCCGCGCTGAGCGCCTTCACCGTGACCTGGAACTACCTGGCGGTCGTGGCGATCATCGCCTGGATCCTGTTCTACCTGGTGCACTAGGCCGGACCGGACACGAGCGGCGAGAGTGGAAGAGAGGCCTGGTGGAAGCGGCGATTGAGCACTGGTCGGCCAGCTGGCCGGTGCTGATCGGTTACGTTGCCGTCGCGGCCTGCCACCTGGCCGGCTTGCGGCGGTCGCGGCCCGCGGCACAGGCGGTAGCACCAGAAGCGGGCGCCACCGGCCAGGAGCGACGGCGCGAGGCCATCTTGTTCCAGGTTGGCCTGCTCGTGGTGCTGCTGGCGCTGGTGTCGCCGGTCGGCTACCTGCTCGACGGTGTACATCTGGGTGCGGGTGTTGCAGACCCTGCTTGTCGCTGTCGTCGGCCCCGGACTCATCGTGGTCGGCGCTCCGTGGGAGTCATTCCGCGCTGCCCTGACCGGCCGAACGCCCTGGGTCAGCCGTCGCGCCGGCCGCTGGCTGCGCTCGGCAGTACTCAGGCTCCCGGCATGCGCGACCTGCAGCGGCGCAGTCCGTGGCTGCTGTCGCGGCCTGTGCTGGCGGTCGTTGCCGCCAACGTTGTCTGGCTCGGCTGGCAGGTCCCGGCGCTGTTCGACGCGGCTCGCGCGAACGCCGGGCTGGCCCTGGTCGAGCATCTCAGCTATCTCGCCGCCGGGCGGTGTTCTGGCTGCAGCTGATCTCCTCGCGCCCGCTTCAGCCAGCGACGCCGGCGCTACGGCGGCTGGCGCTGCTGATCGGCACCGTGGGCGCGTCCACCGTGTTTGGCATGATGCTCGTGTTCGGCTCGGGCGTCCTGTACCCGGCATACGCCAATTCAGCACATCACCTCATGACCGTGCTGGATGACCAGCAGCTGGCGGGCGCTGTCCTGTGGATGGGCTTCCTGCTGCCAGCGATGGTGGCCGCGGTGGCGCTGATGATGCAGTGGCTCAGGGATGAGGAGTCTGCGGAGCTGTCAGCCGGGCTGGACCGGCTGCTGACTCCGCGCAGCGCAACGGCTGGCCGTCCCGGCCGGTCATCAGGTGATCAGCGAATGACTTGTGGCAGGAGGCAGCAGTGCCAGGACTGATCCTCGCAGGTGTGAACCCGGACAACACGCCGGGCGGGTACTACTACACGTTCCTGTTCCCGATGCTGCTGTTCATCGTCGTCGCAGTGATCTTGTACATGCTGTTCAGCAGGCCGCATCGCCGAGTGCCCGGTGGGCCGATCTCCGCTGCCGACGCGGGCATCCCGAGTGCCGAGATCGCGTCAGGCGGCGTCGGTGCCGGCGGACTGAGCGTCGCGCCGGCGGCGACACCGACGCTCCGTCCATGAACCGGAAGGCTCCTGCTCGTAGCCGAGCATGACGGCACGGATCGGACCCGGCGGCTGCCGAACCGACAGCGACGGCGACGGACGACGCTGCCCAGGCTGCGCGGCGCAACGACCCGGGGGCTAGCGAGTGACACAGGCAACGGGCGCGCTGGCCGACTATCGGCGCCCGCCTGAAGCACCACGGAGGCCGGCGCTCCGGTTCGGCCGTGGTCGGCCAGGGCGCTGTTCCTGCTGACCAAGCCGCGGATCATCGAGCTGCTGCTGGTCACGACGTTGCCGACGATGCTGCTCGCCCGGCGCGGCCTGCCAGGTATCGGCCTGATCGCAGTCACCTTGCTGGGCGGCGCCCTGGCCGCGGCCAGCGCCAATACGCTGAACTGCTACCTCGATCGTGATATCGACGCGATCATGAAGCGCACGTCCCGGCGCCCGCTGGTCGCCAAGGGCGACTCCGGCGGCGGTCAAGCCCGGCGAGGCGCTGGCGTCCGGCATCCTGCTTGGCGCCGCGTCAACGGTGCTGCTCGGCCTCGCGGCGAACTGGCTGTCAGCGATCCTGGCCGACGGCGCGATCCTGTTCTACGTCTTCGTCTACACGATGGGGCTGAAGCGCCGGACGGCGTCCAACATCGTGATCGGCGGCGCGGCCGGCTGCTTCCCGGTGCTCGTCGGCTGGGCAGCGGTGACCGGAACCGTGAGCTGGCCGGCCATCGTGCTGTTCGCCATCATCTTCTTCTGGACGCCGCCGCACTTCTGGGCGCTGGCGATGAAGTTCAAGGACGACTACGCGTCGGCCGGGGTACCCATGCTGCCGGTGGTAGCCACCGCCGCCATCGGTCGCCCGCAAGATCCTGGTGTACTCCTACGTCATGGTGGCCGTAACGCTGGCGCTCGCGCCGTATGCGGGCCTGGCTCTATGGCATCAGCGCCGCCGTGCTCGGCGTGCCTGGTTCCTGGTCGAGGCCCATCGGCTCCGTTCCCGGGTTGGCGCCGGCGAAGCGGCCGCGCCGATGCGCCTGTTCCACCTGTCGATCGCGTACCTGACCTTGCTCTTCGCCGTCATCGCCATCACGGCGCTGCTGCCCAGGAGGTTAACCATGGCCGTGACCGCCGGACGCGCCAGGCCGCGCTGGACGATCCTGCTGCGGCCGCGGTGGCTGGCCTGGCACGGCTTCGCCGTGCTCGCGACGGCCGGGATGCTGTACCTCGGTGACTGGCAGCTTCATCGCGCCGAATCCGGGCAACGAGCTGAGCTGGGCGTACACGTTCGAGTGGCCGCTGTTCGCGATATTCGGCGTGTACTTCTGGGTGAAGACGCTGCGCGACGAACTCAGGAGTCAGGCGGACGCCGGGACGCCAGGGCAGTCTGGGGCGACCGAGATGACCGGACGCGTCCGACCTGGCGCCAGGTCCGATGGCGCCTGCCGCGGACGCCTACGTGGAGCGGCTGAAGTCCGAGGTCCGCGGCCACGGCAAACTGGCACGGCTGGCGGTAGCCGGCCTCTGGCCTGCGTCCGGATAGTGGTTTTAGAATCGGCTTCTATTACTGTCCGGGCCCCTGGAGGACGCCGTGGCGTGGGATTTCTCGACCGAGCCGGAGTTCCAGGAGCAGCTGGACTGGGTCGCCGACTTCTGCCAGAACGAGGTTGAGCCGCTCGACCTGGTCTTCCCCGGCGCGGCGTACTCGCGTAACCCGAAGGCCAAGGCACTCGCCGATCCGCTCAAGCAGCAGGTCAAGGACCGCGGGCTGTGGGCGCTGTTCCTCGATCCCGACCTCGGCGGTCCCGGCTTCGGGCAGCTCAAGCTCGCGCTGCTGAACGAGATCCTGGGCCGGTACCGGTCCGCGCCGGTGGTATTCGGCACGGCCGCGCCCGACACCGGCAACATGGAGATGCTGGCCGCCTACGGCACGCCGGAGCAGAAGGAGAAGTGGCTGTATCCCGCTGATGAACCAGGAGATCTTCTCCGCCTACTCGATGACCGAGCCGCAGGGCGGCTCGGACCCGAACCTGTTCAAGACCAGTGCGGTCCGCGACGGCGATGAGTGGGTCATCAACGGCGAGAAGTGGTTCACCAGCGCCGGGGCGCAGGGCCGACATCATCTTCGTGATGTGCACCAACGGCATGTTCGTGGTGCCGCGCGAGACCCCCGGCGTCGAGATCATGGGCTACCCGCCGCTGCACAACCACATCCGCTACAACGAATGTCCGGGTGCCGCTCGGCAATCTGCTCGGCCCGGAGGATGGCGCGAAGGTGCTGGCGCAGCGCCGCCTCGGCGGCGGCCGGATCCATCATGCGATGCGCACGGTGGCCCAGGTCAAGCTGGCTTTCGACATGATGTGCGAGCGGGCACTCAGCCGCGAGTCGCACGGCAAGGTGATCGCCGAGCACCAGATGGTCGCAGGAGGCGATCGCCGACTCGTACGCGGAGATCAACATGCTGCGCCTGCTGGTCCTGTGGACCGCGTGGACCATCGACAACTCCAGCACCCAGGCAGCCAGGACGCAGATCGCGGCCTGCAAGTACACCATGGCGAAGGTACTTCGCGAGGTGAGCTACCGGGCGCTGCACATCATGGGCTCGCTCGGCACCACGAACCTGACTCCGCTGCAGGCCATGTAGGCGAGCGCGCCGACGATGGCGATCGCGGACGGCGTGGACGAGGTACACAAGGTGACGGTGGCCCGCAACGTGCTCAAGGGATACGAGCCGCATCCCGGCCTCTGGCCGACCGAGTACATTCCGGCTAAGCGAGATGAGGCCAGGAAGAAGTACGCGAGCCTGATCGAGTCCGACCCGGATCTCGCTGCCTGGGCGGATGCCGCTGTCCGCGCGACTGCAAGGGGCTGAGCCCGACCGGAGCAGCGAGGGCGATATGGAGATCTCAGGCAAGGTTGCCATCGTCACCGGAGGTGCCAGCGGCGCGGGCCGGGCGCTGGCACTCGGGCTGGCCGTGCGCGGGTGCGGCGGGCGTCGCGGTCTGCGATATCGACGGGAGGGCGCCGCGAAGGTCGCAGCCGAAATCGAGGCGGCGGGTGGCCGCGCGCTGGCGGTGCCGGCCGACATGACCAGGGAAGCCGACGTCCAGGCGCTCGTCTCGGCCGCCACGGAGAGCGCTCGGGCCGATCGGGCTGTTCTTCTCCAACGCCGGGATCATCGTGGCGGGCGGCGAGGAAGCCTCGGATGAAGCCTGGTCGAAGATCTGGGCGATCAACGTGCACAGTCACGTCTACGTGGCTCGCGCGGTGCTGCCCGGCATGCTGCGCGGGGTGAGGGCTATCTCGTCGTCACCGCGTCGGCGGCTGGCCTGCTCACGCAGCTTGGGCTCGGCGCCGTACGCGGTGACCAAGCACGCCGCGGTGGCGTTCGCCGAGTGGCTCTCCGTCACCTACGGCGATCGGGGCATCCGCGTGTCGTGCCTGTGCCCGCAGGCGTTCACCAGCAATCTGTTTGCCACCTCCCGCCGCGAGGCGGGCGCGGACGCACTGCCCGATGCCGGGGCGGGCGGCGGCTCGGCGCAGGCCGCCGTTGACGGCGTGCTCACTTCCGAGCAGGTGGCGGCGTGCGCGCTCGACGGCATCGCCACCGAGCAGTTCCTGATGCTGCCGCACCCGGAGGTCGCCACCTACGAGCGGCGGCGGGCCGACGACCGGGAGCGGTGGCTGCGCGGCATGCGCCGGATGCAGGCGAGGCTCGTCGCCGAGAGCTGAGCGGTCAGGCTGCCGCGCTCGGCTGGCGGCGCGAGGTCGTCGCGACGGCGCTGCAGGAAGCGGCGCTGCGCGTCCTGCGCAGGTGAGCTGCACTGCGGCGGTGTACTCGGCAGCCGCGTCGGCGCGTCGGCCGAGCCTGACCAGGAACTGCGCGCGGATCGCGTGCAGCAGGTAGTAGCCGTCGAGCGCCGATCCGTCGGTGATCGCCAGCGCCGGCAGCGGGTCCGTGCACCTCGGCGACCGCGACGGCCCGGTTGAGCGCGACGACCGGGCTGGGTGCCATGGACCATGAGCTGGTCGTAGAGCTGCAGGATCTGCTGCCAGTCGGTCTGCGCGGCGGTCGCTGCGTCGGTGTGAACCGCGTTGATCGCGGCCTGGATCTGGTACGGGCCTGGCTGGTCGCGCCGCAGGCAGTCGCGGACGAGCTCGTGTCCCTCGGCGACCAGGCTCGCGATCCCATTTGGCGCGGTCCTGGTCGGCGAGCAGCACGAGGTCGCCGCTCGCGGTGCTGACGCGCGGGCGCGCCTCGCCTCGATCAGCAGCATCAGCGCGAGCAGCCCGGTGACCTCGGCCTCGGCTGGCATCAGCGCGGCGAGCAGCCGACCCAGCCGGATGGCCTCGGCGCAGAGCTCGGTCCGGATGAGGCTCGTCGCCCGAGCTGGCGGCGTAGCCCTCGTTGAAGATGAGGTACATCACCGCCAGCACCGACCTGAGTCGCTCCGGCAGGTCGGCCTTCGCCCGGCACCCGGTAGGGAATGCGAGCGTCGCGGATCTTGCCCTTGGCCCGCACCAGGCGCTGCGCCATCGTGGGCTCGGGCACCAGGAACGCGCGGGCGATCTCGGCTGTCGTCAGCCCGCCGAGTAGGCGCAGGGTGAGCGCGACCTGGGCGGAGCTGCCCAGCGCCGGATGGCAGCAGGTGAAGATCAGCCGCAGCCGGTCATCGTGGCACAGCTTCGGCCGCTGGTGCCTCGGCGGCTGCTGGCGTCGGTGGCCCGCGAGCTTCGGTGGCGCTGCCCCGGGGCAGCCTGCTACAGGCGCGGACAGCCGCATGGCCTGGACGTGCTTGTCCTGCCCGGGCGGCTCCCGGCGCAGCGTGGTCGATGCCCTTGTTTCGCGCGGTCGTGATCAGCCAGCCCGCCGGACTCGGCGGCAGCCCGTCGCGCGGCCAGCGCTCCAGCGCCGCCGCGAAGGCATCCTGGACCGCGTCTTCGGCGACGTCGATGTCGCCGAAGACGCGGACCAGTACCGATACCGCCCGGCCGTATTCCTGCCGGTAGATCTGCTCAATCTCCGTCGGCGGTTGCCGAGCGGGCTCGGCAGGCTGTCAGGCCTGGACTGCCGTCATGCAGGGGCCGCACCTCCATCGGCAGTCCGGTGATCTCGGCGAACTGCCGTGCCCAGTCCAGCGCCTCGTCCAGGTCGGCGACTTCGATGATGGTGAACCCGCCCAAGTACTCCTTGCCCTCGAGCGAACGGGCCGTCGGTGATGACCACCTCGCCGTCCGTCGACGCGCAGCACGGTGGCTGTGCGGGCGGCTCGAGCGCGCGCGGTGAACACCCAGGCCCCGGCTGACTTCAGCTCGTGCCCGCCAGTCGCCGACCTTCTCCATGATCGGGCCGAGCACCTCCGGCGGCGGCACCGGTGCCGTCTGGCTGGTAGACGCAGAGCAGGTACTGCTTCATGGATGAACCTCCGTGTGGCGTGGCGGCCGACCCCGCTGGCCGGGCTTGTCGCCCGCTACACGAACGGGCGCCGCCCGGATCGACACCCCATGGCCGCTCAGGAATCCGCGGACAGCACCTTGCGCGGGTGCCTGCCGTCGACGTACCCCACGAACGGCGGGTAGATGTTGTACCCGAGCAGTTCCTGAAGCCGCTCGGGAAGCTCGCGGACGATATCCCGCGGGCACCGCCAGGCAGTGGTTCTCCTGCGGCCGCAGCCAGCCGGCGGCATACTCCAGAATCACCCCGAGGCGGGGGGCCGCCGGTCTGGTTCGCGCCGCCGCCATGCCAGAGGCTACCCAGGTAGAACATGGCCGAGCCGGGCGACATCACGGCGGTCTCGACCGGGTCGTCCGGCGCCGGCCGCCTGCCCGGCTCCCAGCGGTGGCTGCCGGGGATGAACCTGGTCGCGCCGTTCTCCGTGGTGAACTCGTCCAGCGGCCACATCGTGTTGACGACCAGCGGCGGGTGCGGCTCGGGCACCGGGTAGATCGAGTCGTCCCTGTGCAGGATCTGCGCCTTCTCGCCGGGACCGATGCAGATGCCGACCGGCGCGCTGAGCTGGTAGTGCCCCAGGACCTGGTCGAGCACCCCGAGCAGCAGCGGGTCGGTGGCGGCCTGGTCGAACATCCTGGTCTTGGCGAACAGCGCGTAGATCCGCTGGGTGTCGAAGCCCTCGAAGAAGTTGCGGCCGGTCTTGGTGGTCTGCAGCACCCGGTCCAGGTCGGCGCGCGCTGCCTGCACGTCAGCCGGCGTCCATCATGCCGGTGACCACGACGTAGCCGTCGTCGATTAGCCGCTGTGCCACGTCCTGGCTGGCGGACGTAGCGGGCATCGTTGCCGTCATCAGCCTGAGCCTAGGCGAAGCGGGGGCCGGTGCACAGGTCCCAGCGCACGTGGCTTCCCGTTTCAGATATGGGTGAATCCTGGGCCTGCCGGTGGAGGTGGCACTGCGATGTCACCTTCGTCTATCCACTCGATAATGGCTGCCAGGTCTCCGGTGTCCTGAACGCAGGCCGCCTCCAACACGCGGCATCGCGGCGCGCGCCAGGACGCTGCGTACCGCAGCCGGCTGGCTGAAGTCAAGCGGCGACCAGGTCGCGCAGCAGGCGGGCGTTGATCTGCGCGAGCGCTGGGCCGGTCTCGGTGTAAGCCAGCGCGCTGATGTCGCTCGTCACGCCGGCCAGTCCGTACGTCCACACAATTTCGTGTCTCCCTCCGGCCAAGGAAGAACGGCCGCTGAATTGTCGGTGGTGCTCGATAGTATGTGCGAGTAATGAGTTCTGCCGGGGAGGCGGTGACGATTCCGTGAGTGAACGCCAGGCTCGCCGTGCGGCCGCCGCGCCGCGTGAGGACGCCGCCCCGCCGCGCGCGGACGTGGCGCGCGGCGCAGCCGTGCCGCCGGTCGTCACGGCGCTCTCGCCACCGGCTGCGCCGTGCGGGGATGCTGCGCCGCAAGCCACTACGCCGCCGCGCGGGGATGCCGGGCCTGCAGCTCCGCTGCCGGTGACCGCCACGCGGGTGTGCGGGGATGCCGCGCCGGGGCCGGCGGTGCCGGGGTTTGACGGGTGGGGGTTGCTGCGGGCGCAGCTGGCGGAGGAGGGCGAGGGGTGGGAGCTGTCGGCGGCGGAGGTCGCGGGTCTGCCGCGGTTGGGGGATGGGTTGCCGCCGGAGCTGGAGGAGGTGCCGTGGTGGTTGTCGGAGGAGTTCACCGGTAGTGATGCGGAGCTGGAGGCGGCGTTTGTGCGGAGCCTGCCGGCTGATATCCGGGCGGAGTACGCGGCCGGGCCGTGGACCGGGGCGGGGGAGGCGGTCGCGGCCGGGTTCTTGCATCATGATGCGGGTGCGGGGCCGCGGGGTGAGGGGTTCGCGGCGGGCGGGGTGCATGACGTGCTGGGGCCGGGCCCGGAGCTGGCCGCGGCGGCGGCGGCTGCGGGTGCGCGGCCGGGGGTGCTGGGGGAGTCGGAGCTGATCGGGGTGGTGTGCGGGTGGCAGCGGCTGGCGTCGTGGGCGCAGGCCGGGCTGGCGGGGTGCCTGAATGAGCTGGTGGGGCGGCGGAAGGATCAGTCGGTGGCGCTGAGGCGGCCGTCGCTGGCGGGGCATGTGGATGATGAGGTGGCGGCGGCGCTGGCGCTGACGGGGCAGGCGGCGGGGCGGCTGCTGCAGGTGGCGGTGGGGCTGGGGCGGCTGCCGGACGTTCTCGGTGCGCTGGCTGGGGGGCGGATCGACTGGGTGAAGGCGGGGTTGTTCGCTGATTACCTGGCCGGGCTGCCCGACGGGGATGCCGCGGTGATCGCGGCGGCGGTGCTGGCGGGCGCGGATGGCCGGACGTCGGGGCAGCTGCGGGCGGCGCTGGTGCGGGGGGTGCTGGCGTATGACCCGGACTCGGCGCAGCGGCGGCGGGAGGCCGCGCGGAGGGACGCGAGTGTGCAGGTGTGGCAGGAGCCGTCGGGGAACGCGGGGCTGGCGGGCCGGGAGCTGGCGCCGGCGGATGCGGTGCACGCGTCGGCGCGGCTGACCGCGTGCGCCCGGTGGCTGCGCGAGCACGGCGCTGAGGGCTCGGCTGATGAGCTGCGCGCTGCCGCGCTGATCGCCCTGCTCACCGGCCAGCCGCTGGACTCCCTCCTCCCCGCCCCCGCAGACACCGCCGCGGACGAAGCCAGCGCCGGCGGCCGCGCGGGCGCGGACGGCAGTGACAGCAGTCGTGCTGGTGACGGAGCTGCCGGCGGGGCGGGCGCGGGACGGTGCCAGGCGGTTGCCGGTCCCGCGGGATCGCCGGCGGCACTGAGGCGACGGCGGCCCGGCGCGGGGGCGGGCGGCGGGCCGGAGCTGACCGGGTCGATCAACCTGACGATGCCGATGTCGGCGTGGCTGGGCCAGTCCGGGTCGCCGGGTGAGCTGGCCGGGTACGGGCCCGCCGACGCCGGCACCTGCGCCGACCTGGCCGGCCGGGCCGGGCCGTCGGCCCGGTGGTGCCTGACCCTCACCGACGCCGCGGGCCGGGCGGTCGCGCATGCCTGCGCCGGGCACCGGCCGCCCGCCTGGCGGGGCCGGGGCGGTCGGGTGGGCCGCGGGCCTGCGGGACAAGCTGGCGGTGCTGGAATCGGGGACCTGCGGTCACGCCCGGCGGGCCGGCGGGTACTGCCCGCCGCGGCCGCTGCGGAACCTGGTCAGGATCCGGCAGCGGACCTGCTGTTTCCCGGGCTGCCGGCGGCCCGCCGTTCGGTGCGACCTGGACCACACCGTGCCCTACGACCAGGGCGGGGCAACGTGCGAATGTAACCTCGCGCCGCTGTGCAGACGGCATCATCAGGCCAAACAGGCCCCCGGCTGGCACCTGACCCAAGACCAGCCCGGCGTCATGACCTGGCGACTGCCCCACGGCCGCACCTACCAGACAACCGGCGACCCTACCCGGTCTGATAGACCCAAAGCGTCGGCGATCAATGCGCGCCGTCGTCGGGCTCACCGACCATTGAATGGCCCTCGGGTTGGCGACCGCGCTGACCGGGTTTTTAGTGGTGGGGCCTCGTTCTGGGTGCGGGCATCGGATCGGAACTGCAACGCTCATCAGGGACCGAGGCTCATCACCGGCGCACCGAGAGCGGTAGCTTCACGATTCGCCGTGCCACGCTGGGAATCGCGTCGATCCTGGTACTGGCCGCCATCCTCGGCATAGAGCGGCCCCATCGTGGCCGCTCTCATCAAGTGCCTGCGGAGGCAGTAAGGAGGTGGACCCGCACGGCCACGGAGGCCCGGGTTCCCCGAAGGGGCCGAGCACAACTAGCCAAGCACTCCCGTGCGCCTGGTCTCGTCTCTAAGGGGGCTAGCCGACCTGGCTATCGGGCCGTACACCGAGGCGATGCCAGCGAACACCCCGGCCACCCCGGCCATGACCAGGGCCAGCGCCGTGAACGCGAAGGCCTCCGAGTGCGCCGTGACGGCGACCGCGATGGCGGCCACGCTGAGCACGAGCAGGCCGATGGCGATCCAGATGGTAAGGACCGCGTTGCGGATGCGCTCGACGCGTCTCATGATCAGCGGCATCTCGACCCTGATCTGCGTTAGCCGCTCGCGGTCTATGGGCGGCACGCTGGCCTCGTCAAGCACCTCGCCGTGAGGTCCGCGCAGGATGCCAAGGCGCTCCCGGTTCAGCGCGTACATGCGGTCAGCGGCGGCGATGGCGGCGCGTCATCAGCCCGTTGGCGAAGATCACGGCGACGGTGATGAGCACCACGGGAGCGACCATGTCTGCTATGGCCGATACTGGCGACAGGCTCACCCGCTGCTGATGCCCAGGGCTCAAGCGAGCCACACACAGCGGACCAGACGCCAGGACGGTGCGCCGGGCTCCTACCAGTCCACGCTGACCTTCACGGACGAGGAGTGGGACCGCCGTCGTGGTGGACATTTCCCGGCTTTGCGAGACCAGCCGGGCGCTATGCACAGAGGGGATCGCCAAGGACCAGGAGATCCTGGACGGTTGCACTCTGGATAACCTTCGCGGTGCGCTACTCGTCGGCCGGGCTAGCCAGCTCGGCCGCCACGGTGTACGGCAAGTGCCGAGGATAGATCAGCATGCCCCGCGCGAGCTGACGGATCTGCAGTCGCCGCGGAGTCAGCACGTCCTCGCACCAGCGCCAGGCAGCGATCTCGTCGGTGCCGTAACGGGCAATGATCGAGCTGCGGAACCGGCGAGCGTCGCCGCCGTCCTGCCGCCAGGTCCGCAGCCAGTGCCGCAGCTCCTCGTCACGCTCCAGCATCGTCCAGTCCATCAACCGCTCGGCGATCTGGCCAGCCGCATCGATTACGAACGCCTGCTCAGCGGCAGCGGCGACGCCGTGCACTCGGCCCTCGCTGCGGTGACCATGATGGATGCTCGCTGAACTGAACCGCGCCCCGACCGCCAGCGCCGCGACCGCGTGCCCCGCTTCGTGCCAGGCGGTTCGGACGACGGCCTTCCGTGCGGGCGCCAGGCTGGCATAGCAGCCGCAGTCGTAGCGCTGCTTCACCCAGCGGTCGTGCACGATCGACTCGTCGTCGTAACGGACGAACCGCAGCAGGCCGGTCCGGATCTCTGCGACGGCCTTCCGCTCGGCGGGCTTAAGCACGGTCATGAGAGTTCCGTTCGGCCTGGTGTTGTCGGTGCCGTACGGCAGACTAACCGGTGGCACCGACACGAGTCCGTATCGACGATTCGAAGGACCAGATGGCAGACACACTGACCCCGGCCGGGCTGGCGGCGCTGCACGACACGGCCGAGCAGCATGTAGCTGATGGCACAGTGCCCGGCCTGGTAGCGCTCGTCGCTAGCGGCCACGACGTCCATGTCGAGGCCGTTGGGCGGCTCTCGATCGGCGGTTCACCGGTCAGGCGCGACTCGCTTTTCCGGATTGCGTCCATGACGAAGCCGGTGACCGGAGCAGCGACCATGGCGCTGATCGAGGAAGGCCTGATAGGCCTCGACGAACCGGTAGATCGCCTGCTGCCCGAGCTGGCCAACCGTCGAGTGCTGCGCGAGATCAGCGGCCCGCTCGACGACACGGTCCCGGCGAGGCGAGCGATCACCACGCGGGATCTGCTGACCTTTACCTTCGGCTTCGGACACGTCGTCGAGATGTTCATGGCGGCCGAGCCGTTCCCCATCGTGGCAGCCTCGGATGCCGCGCGGCTGTCGACCATCGGACCGCCAGATCGGGCGATCCAGCCTGATCAGGACACCTGGATCGCCGGGCTCGGCTCGCTGCCACTGATGGCCCAGCCGGGTGAGCGGTGGATGTACAACACCGGGGCGTCGGTCCTTGGCGTCTTGCTGTCGCGCGCGGCCGGCCTGCCCTTCCGCGAGGTGCTGCGGACACGCATCTTCGAGCCGCTGAGCATGACGCAGACAGCGTTCTGGGCCAGTGACCCAGATCGGCTGGCGACGGTCTATCGGTCGGCACCGGGCGGCGGCCTGGAGTTTCTGGAGGCGCCGGACGGCCCCTACAGCCGTCCGCCCGCGTTTGAGGATGGCGCCGCCGGCCTGGTGTCGACCGCTGACGACATGCTCGCGTTCGCCCGGATGTTCCTGCACGGCGGCGACCAGATCCTGTCCGCGGAATCCGTCCGCGCGATGACGACCGATCAGCTCACGCCGGAGCAGAAGGCGCGCGGCGGCCTCGGGGACGACTTCTTCGACCACCAGTCGTGGTCGTTCTGCCAGTCGGTGCGCGACGACGGCGCGTTCGGGTGGGACGGCGGCTTCGGCACGACGTGGCTGGTCGATCCGGTGCGGGATCTTGTCGTCATCGTCCTGACGCAGCGAATGTTCGACTCACCAGGCCTGCCAGAGCCGCACGCGAGCATCCAGGCCGCCGCGTACGCCGCGCTCGCTTGAGCCGAGCGCACGAGGCGAGGCCAGCTTCGCAGCGGGACTGTCGGCCGGATGGAAGACACCAAGCACGCGCAGCGTGTCCCGCCCGGTGTTCTCCAGACAGTGCAGCACGCCGGGCGGCAGATGGATGCAAGTACCGGGGGCCAGCGGATGCTGCGCACCGTCGGCATGCGCGACTCCTTCGCCGTCGAGGATCAGCACCACCTCGTCGTACGGGTGGCTGTGCTCGGGCGCTTGGCCGGGCGGGATCTCGCCGACGAACTGCGTCGCCACCGGGCAGTCGCGACCGGGACCGAACAAGACCCGGAAACGCCGGTCTCCTGTCGTTTCCACGGCACACTCGGCGAGCTCGCGGACGAGCGGGACAGCAGCGGCGGATGGCTTCCAGGTGGTGAGGTGCCGGCACAGTCACGGCGTCCAGCCGGAACAGCGCAGGCCCGGTTGCGGTCAGCCGGTACCGGGTCCCGGCAGGCAGTAGTAATCCCTGGTCCGGGCCGAGCCGCCGGGCCTGCTGACTGGGCTGGTCCGGCAGGCTGAGCCGACCGTTGCCGCCGAGCACGTACCACAGCTCCGCACTCGCGGTCACGTCCGCAACGTGCGAGCCCGTCGGCATCTCGACGAGCCGGCGTACCAGTCCAGCGGCCGTGCCGTCAGCCGTATCAGCCAGCAGCCGGACGGTAGCGCCGCCGCTCCGTCCAGCGGCATCGGCCGCGGTCACCTGCTACGCCTTCTGGGCCAGGGCTCCCATCGGGTCCCAGGCCGGCAGCACGATCGGCTCGGCTGCAAGCGCCTGCTGGAGTTCCTCGGGCAGGGCGCTGCGCCGGGCCGCGATCTCGAACACGTACTCGTCGAACCACGAGTCGTTCATCGTGTAGAAGCCGTCCTTGCCGCGCTCGGCGCCCCAGCTGTTCTCCACCCGCCAGCGCCGGGGGACGCCGTTCAGCACGTCGACGCCGGTGAACAGCATGGCGTGGGTCATCTGGGTCTCGTGGTAGGCCAGCCGGCTGGCCTTGTCCAGGTCGAACGAGGCGTCGTAGACCGAGGAGAGGTCGTACAGGCTGGCATCCCAGATCCCGTAGTCGTTGCTCATCATCTTGGCGACATCGCAGCCGAACCAGACGGGCTCACCGCCCTGCAGCGTCTTCGCCGTGATGTCCTTTATCACCGACATGTCCACATTGAGGTAGGTGACCGGCGGACCGCCCAGCACGTTACCGAGATACTCGACCGTGAAGGTGCGACCGATCGGGCTCGACGGGCGCGGGTCGTGTACCAGGCAGACGTAGTCGTCAAGCGGCAGGTCCACGTACTTGGCCGCGAACTCCTGCGGGGTCAGGACGCCATCGCGGTGGAACTGCTTGTCCTTGTCGGTCCACTGCCAGTCGAATCGCTCCGGCGGGGTGCCGAGATGGATGCACAGCACCCGGTAGATGACCTGAAGGAGCTCGGCCTTCACTGCCCTGGCGGCCTCGATGCTCTCTGCTGCCGCGGCACGTACCAGCCTCGTTCCCTGTCGAAGCTGGTAGCGCAGCACCGAGTTCAGCCTCGCGGTATTGGACGAGCTCTGGGTCTCGGGCATGTAGCCCTTCGGCACCAGGCCGTGCTTGGCCACGATGGCCGCGAACATGTTCCACTGCCCGCCGTCGCTCGCGACCGACTCGAGCAGGAACGCGACGGTTCTGTCATCCAGGTCGCGATCGGCCGTCTCGATGATGGCCTCGAGGAAATAGTTGGCGCGCTCGATCTTGTCCCAGAACATCGCGTAGTTCTGGGAGAACTCGAAGTCCTTGAGCCCCGTCTCGCGCATCACGCCGACCCGGAGCAGGTTCAGCCCGGCGAAGAGCCAGCACCGGCCGCTGCGCTCCTGGTTGGTGACCTTCCAGTCGTCGAGGTGGGTGGACAGCGAGTGGTCGATGCTGTTGATGATCTCTCGGTTGATCGCAACGTCGTCGACCGTGACGCGAGTCACGGCGTTCTGTGCGAGCCGGTAGGCCGGGTTGGTCGAGAAATCCTTGCGCAGCAGCTCCAGATCAGTAGCGGCCAGCGTTCCGTCCATCCCGGCATCCTTCCCTCGGCGTCGTAGCTATCGGTTTCAAATTACCAGCGCCCGGGCCGACTGCGTCGAGCCGAAAGGCGCTAGCTCGGCTAGTGCTATAGTCCGCTTCGTACCGCACTGGTAGCGGGCCTCTCGTCTTCGACTCTGCCCTTATCTCGAGGAGCCTGCCATGCCGTCGATTGAGGTCCGCCCCTTCCGCCGCGCTGACCGCCAGCAGCTAACAGACCTGGTCAACATGCACGCTTCGGCTGTTGTGCCTGGCCTGAGCGTGTCGGTCGCCGCGGTGCTTAGCCAGCTTGAGCGCCAGCCTGGCGAGTACATCGTCGATCCGTGGGTGAGCGAGCGCCTGACACTAGTGGCCGAGCAGCATGAGCGCGTTGCCGCGGCCGCGCACCTGCTCCGCTACGGGGCTGGCGAGCACGTAGGGCCGGGGTACCGGAACTCCGGCGAGATCCGCTGGCTGCTGTTCTGGCCGGAGGGCCCCAGGATCAGTTCGCCCTTCTGGACCGATGCCACCGAGGCGGCAGAGCGGCTCATGGCCGGCTGCATCCGCCAGCTCGAGCAATGGGGGGTAACGCCCCAGAGCGCCTCGGGCGACCTGCCGGTGCCAGGCGTCTACGGAGTGCCCGAGCAGTGGCCGCACATCCGCGCGTTGTACGAGCGCGCCGGGTTCAGCCATGACGGGCACGCCGAGCTGGTGTTCCTGGCTGTCGTAGAGGACCTGCGCCGACCCGCTGACCCGCCACTTTCAGGCCTGACAGTCCGGCGGTCCGTCGGGCTCAACGGGACTCGGTTCTCGGCAGTCCTCGCCGAGGAGGTCATCGCCTACCTCGAGGTGGAGATCTTCGATGATGGCGAGCGGGTTGCCCGCCACAGCGGGTGGGCCGACATCGGCAACCTCTGCGTCGCCGAGCAGTACCGTCGTCGCGGTGTGGCCACGTGGCTGCTTGGCCGGGCGGCCGAATGGCTGCGGCTGGCGCATGTCGATCGCCTGCTTGCTTACACCTACGCCGAAGGGCGCGACGTAACCGGCCAGGACTACGACGAGGATCGCGCGTTCTTGCAGGCGTCGCCATTCACGGAGCTGACGCGGACGATGCGGGGCTGGACCCGGCGCCCTCAGACCGGGTAGGGATCATCGTCGAACGCTGGCCTCAGCTGGCCTGCGGAGGCCGGATCAGGCCGTCCAGCATCCGGTCGATGAGGCGGTCAAAATGCGCTGCCAGGTCAATCTCAGGGTCACCGCCGGTGGCGATGGCCTCAGCAAACCGGGGGAACCTGCCGGTGCTGAGCAAGTTCCCGCAGTCGTGCCGACTCCTCCGCCGCACCGGCTGAGCCGACCTGGGCGTCTCGGTCGGCCAGTTCGGATTGCACCAGGTTGGCGATGAACCCATTGAGCAAAGCCACCGCCTCCAGGCGGGCCCCGGCGTCGAGCCCAGTTGGCTCCAGCGCCGCGAGCGTGAACTCGAGGTAGGCCAGAGTGGCTGGGCCCAGTGGCTGCCGATGCGATAGCGCCGTGATCAGCCACGGATGGCGGTGCAGCATTGCCCGCTGCTGGCGGGCCAGCAGGCGCAGGTCCGCCCGCCAGTCACCGCTGGGCTCAGGCGGCACTGCGAGTTCCTCGCTGACGCGCTCGACCATGTCGTAGACCAGCGCCTGCTTGTCCGGCACGTAGCTGTAGAGCGACATCGCCCCGGCGCCGAGCCGGGTGGCAACAGCCCGGATGGTGACGGCGTCCAGGCCCTGCTCGTCCGCGATCGAGATGGCCGCCTCGATGACCTGTCGGCGGGTATGCCTCGGCCGCGGACCGCGCCGCCGGGCGGTTCCCGGCTCCGGGCGTCCTGGTGCTGCACTGCTGTCGGCTGGCATCCTCACCTCCTGTCGGTCTCCGACTGGCGGCCGCGCCGCACCCACAGGCGGTACGCGCCCAGCGTGCTGGCCCATCTATCTTGCCGGTACGCCGAGGGCGGGCGCTCGTGCCTATTATCGTACGCAGTACGTCGTACCATGTACGATAATGAATCCAGGGACAACGAACGGAGCCGCCCAGTGATTGCCATCGAAGCAACCGGCCTCACCAAGTCCTTCGGCGCCGTCAACGCGCTTAACGGCCTGGACCTGAGCGCGGCGCGAGGCACCGTCTGTGCCTTGCTTGGTCCTAACGGCGCCGGGAAGACCACCGCGATGCGGATCCTGGCGACGCTCACGCGCCCTGATGCCGGGCGGGCCGTGGTGGCCGGTTATGACGTCGTCCGGCAGCCGCGGCAGGTGCGCGCCAGTATCGGACTGGCAGGCCAGCATGCGGCCGTCGACGACGACCTCACCGGCCGAGAGAACCTGGTCATTCTCGGGCTCATGCATCACCAGGGCCGTCGCCTCGCTCGCCAGCGGGCCGACGCGCTGCTGGCCGAGTTCGACCTAGCGGAGGCCTCCAACCGACTGGTCAAAACCTGGTCGGGAGGCATGCGCCGTCGGCTGGATCTGATAGCCAGCCTGATGCAGGCCCCGCCGGTGCTATTCCTCGATGAGCCCACGACAGGCCTGGACCCGCGCAGCCGGACGGAGATCTGGTCAGCAATAGGGGGACTGGCCCGGCACGGTACGACGGTACTGCTGACCACCCAGAATCTGGCCGAGGCTGATCAGCTCGCCGACCAGGTCGTGATCATCGACGCCGGGCGGGTTGTCGCCCAGGGCAGCCCGGACACACTGAAGAACGCGATCGGCACGCGAATCGACGTGGTGCTGGCGGACGCAGCGGATCTGGCATCGGCTGCGGTCGTGCTGTCCCGTTGGGCAACCGGGCCGTCTCACATTGACGTGGCCGGCCGGCGGCTGACGGCGCCCGTTGCTGCCGACGCAGTGAGCTTGCCTGAGCTCGTCAGGCAACTCGAAGCGGCGGACCTGCGTGCCGAAGACGCCAGTATTCGCCGCCCGACCCTCGACGAGGTCTTCCTTGATCGGACAGCAGACGGGCGGGTAAGCGCCACCCGGCCCGACGCAGGGGGAACCAACGCGGGCACGGAGCAGCTGGCATGACCGCCCTCAGCGGCGCCGCGGCAGGCGCTGATGCTGCCGGGCTGGCAACCCGCGCCCGGTGGGCCCTCGTGGACGGGCTCGCCGCTGCGGAGCGAGTGCTGACCAAGCTCCGGCACGATCCAACCTCTATCGCGCTGACGCTGGGTGCGCCCGTCGTCATGGTGCTGATCTTCGGGTACGTCTTTGGCAGCGCGATCAGCGTGCCTGACAGTGGCAGCTACCGAGACTTCCTGGTCCCCGGCCTGTTCGTCATGATTGCCGTCAACATCGTGCCGTCGATGGTGACAATGGCCAGGGACGCGACCCGCGGGGTGGTCGACCGTTTCCGCTCAATGCCGATCAGCCGGGTGGCGGTGCCGTTCGGGCAGGGCGCCGCGACTGCTGTCTACGGACTGGCCAATTTCATTCTGATGGCGCTCTGCGGTCTGGTTGTGGGCTGGCGGATCCACCGCGGCGCGGCGGACGCTGTGGCAGCCCTGGCCCTCCTGCTGGCCTTCCAGGTCGCCATGACCTGGGTTGGCATGTACCTGGGATTGCTCATCGGCAAGGAGGAGACCGCTGCGCAGGCCTCGATCCTGATTTTCCCGGTGACGACGATCTCCAATGTGTTCGTGCCGACGTCGGGTATGCCTGCCTGGCTCCGTCTAGTCGCCGACTGGAACCCAGTGAGCGCTCTCGCCGCGGCCACCCGGCAGATGTTCGGTAGCCCCGCGGCGCCCGCGAACGGGGCGTGGCCGCTCGACCACCCGGTCGTGGCGTCGCTCGCCTGGACCGCGCTGCTGCTGATCGTCTTCGTCCCGCTGTGCACAGCTCGATACGCTCGCTCACCCACGTGACAGCTGCGCCATCCGCGTGCCAGTGCGGCGATTCTCGAGGCTGGAAATGTGTCGAGGGGCTGACGCACGGGTATACGCGCGATGCCCTGACGGGCGTCACTCCACCTTCGCAAAAAGGCGATCCTCGCATTGCACCAGCAGCACTGGCTCAGAATCGGCGGCATTGCCGCGGCCGCCGCGGTCATGGTCGTGTTCGCGGCGAATGCAAGCGCCGGCCCGGTGGCCGGCACGTCACATTCAGCCACGCAGCGATCGGAATCCGGCTTCGGATCGGAGGTCCGGAACGCAGCAGCTTCCGTCATCAGCGCCCGCAAGGCCACGGCAAAGCCAGCGGTCGCACAGAGCCCGGAGGCAGTCCTGGCCTCGACGCTGTCGGCGGCCCAGCTTGCGGGTCAGCGGGTCATCTACAGCTATTTCGGGTTCACGCCGCCGTCCGCCCTGCTGAAGCTGATCCGGCACGGCGAGGTTGGCGGTGTCATCTTCTTCAGCTCGAACTTCGAGAACGCCACGCAGTTCACCGCCGCCGTCACCAAGCTGATTGCCAACAACAGCCTGCTGCAGAACCCGGCGCATAACTTCCCGCTGCTGCTCATGGTGGACCAGGAAGGCGGGGAGGTCCGGCGGTTGCCCGGCGCCCCGGTGGACTCGGAGAAGTTCATCGGTTCCCAGCCCAACGCCGCAGCCCTGGCGACTCCGGCAGGTACGGGCGCGGGGGAGAACCTGCTCAGCTTCGGCCTGAACGTGAACCTGGCGCCAGTGCTCGACGTCTTCCGGGCCCCCGGCGACTTCGACGATCAGTTCCAGCGCTCTTACAGCATGAATCCCGCCGTCGTGTCGACGCTCGGCGCGGATTTCATCACCGCGCAGCAGGCCACCGGCGTGGCCGCGACCGCGAAGCACTTCCCTGGCCTCGGCGCTGCCACGGCGAGCCAGAACACCGACAATGTGCCGGTCACGATCACCCTGTCGAAAGCGACCCTGCAAAGCGTTGATGAGCTCCCTTACCAGGCCGCCATCGCCGCCGGAGTCAAGCTGGTGCTGGTGTCCTGGGCGAAGTACCCGAACCTCGGCTCGTCCGCCGGCCGGCCTGTCCTCCATCATCGTGCAAGGGCAGCTGCGGCGCCGGCTGGGCTTCACCGGCGTGACGATCACCGACGCGATCGGCGCTGGCGCTCTCACGTCGATCGGCTCGATCCAGACTCGCTCGTTGCTGGCCGCGGAGGCCGGCATGCAGCTGATCCTGTCCGCGGCGCAAACTCCGACCGAGGGCGAGAACGCCCTAGCCGGACTGCAAGGCGGCTTCAACAACGGCACGCTCAGCAGCTCGGTCTTCCTGGCCACCGTGACGCAGATCCTGACGCTGCGCAGCACCCTGCCCGATGACCCGATCAGCTTCGGCCGGGCCTGACGCGGCACCGGCCGGCACGCCGGGCATCGGCGCAAGGGGCATTGGCGCCGATCAGATTTTCTTAGCCCGGCTTGGTGCGACCCGCGGCGGCTCGCCCGGCTGCTTGGGATAGACCGGCGGCCACGGCGCGTCCATCAGCCCGGCTGCCAGGTCACGCTCGTTCATCGCCAGGAACGGCTCAAGCGACTGCGGGTCGTCATTCATGGCCAGCCACGGATCGCCGACAGCGTCGAGCCGGGCCGGCAGGGACGCGATCGTGAACTGGTCAGGGTGGATCTCGCCGATCTCATCCCAGCTCACTGGCGTCGACACCTGCGCGCCCGGCCTGGCCCGAACCGACCAGGCGCCGAAGACCGTCTTGTGCGGCGCGTTCTGGTTGAAGTCGATGAACACCCGCTGGCCGCGCTCTTCCTTCCACCAGGCCGCGGTGATCAGGTCCGGCCGCCGTCGCTCCAGCTCGCGCGCGATCGCGACCGCGGCGCTGCGCACCTGGTAAGAATCCCATCGCGGCTGCAGCCTGATGTAGACATGCAGGCCGCGGTTCCCGGTCGTCTTCGGGTAACCGGTTACGCCGGACTCGGTCAGCAGCACGCGCAGTTCCGCTGCGGCTCGCTGGATGTGGCTGAAGTCGGTGCCGGGCGTCGGATCCAGGTCGATCCGCAGCTCGTCGGTGTGGGCAGGATCTGCCGCCAGGTACGGCCAGACGTGGAAACCCAGGCAGCCCAGGTTGACCGCCCAGAGCACATGATCGATGTCGGCGGCGACCAGGGCCTCGGATGTGGTCCCGTTCGGCGTCGCCACCGTCGTGGTCTGCAGCCAGGACGGCCTGTTCTTCGGCACCCGCTTCTGGAAGAACGATGGCCCGCCTGCCCCCTCGGGGAAGCGCTGCAGCAGCACCGGGCGCTCGCCCATGGCGCGCAGCAGCGGCCCGGCGACACGCAGATAGTGCTCGGCCAGGTCGGCTTTAGTCTCACCGCGCTCAGCGAAGTAGACCTTGTCTCCGGAAGTAATCAGGTCAGTCATCGGTAGCACGCTAGCCGATCGGACGGCGGCCATCATCCTGATCAGCGGCGTCGGGCACTCCTGGCAGGCCGAGGAAGACTCCACCACGATCGGCGTCCGGTGGCCCTCGGTGCCCGGCTATTGACTACCTTTACCCACGGGAACGGGGTAGCCCGTGGCCTGCCCATTCTGACCCCGCGCGGCCGCGGCCAGTCCCAGGCCGATAGCCGGTGCCTGCCCGTTCCCGCATAAGGTTGGTTCCCTACCTGCCACTCGCGACTCAGTCTGCGGAGAACGATGACTAGCCCCGATCTCAGCGAGCGCCTGACCGAAATAGCTGCCCAGCCGAACGGAGGCGCGGCAGCGGCAGCGGCACTGG
This sequence comes from uncultured Actinomycetota bacterium, assembly GCA_963808215.1. Classification (GTDB taxonomy): domain Bacteria; phylum Actinomycetota; class Actinomycetes; order Streptosporangiales; family Streptosporangiaceae; genus JAJYUU01. The sequence goes on along the minus strand of CAWEEY010000007.1, from coordinate 55,656 downwards.
GCCATTGGCTGTCGGCCGATCAGCCCTTCGTCAACGGCGCTGAGCTGCGGCGATTCGCCGAGCGGGCGCCGCTCGGACTGATTGTCGACTCGTTTCGCTGCGATATACCGTTCGGAACCGGCGGCAGGCGCGGCCGGGTGGGCATCGGGCCTAACCGGATCAACCCGCGCACCCTGGCGCTGACGGTTGCGGGGCATTGCGAGTTCCTCGCGGCAGACGGCCGGGGCCGCAGGCAAGACCGTGGTGATCGCCAACGACACCCGGGTGTTCAGCGACATCAACCGGCTGCACACCTTCATGGGAGACGACTGGTCGCTGCTGGGCACGAGCTCGCGCAGCCTGGCCCTGCTGGCCAGCCAGCTCTACGCGGTCTACGGGTATGACACGTACCTGACTGCGCCCAAGGACCCCGACGGGTACATGCCGACGCCGGAGCTCTCGTTCGCGATCCGGGCCCTGCGGGCGGCCGGCGGGCTGAACGTGTCGGCCTCGCACAACCACCCGGACGACAACGGCTTCAAGGTGTACACCCCGACCGGCGGCCAGTACTGCCCGCCGGACGACTCGACGCTGTCCAGGGCGGTGGAGCAGGTCGAGCTCGACCCGCAGATCGAGGATCTGGTCGCCCGGCTTCTGGGAGCGGCCGCCGAGATGCCCGGCGAGGTGCACAGGAAGTACATCGACATGTACGTCAGCCGCGACTCGGCGATCTGCGGGCAGTCGGCGCCGGTTCGCGCGACGGTGCCGCTGGTGTACACGCCGCTGTGCGGTACCGGCCTGGCCAACGTGGGGGAGACCCTGACCGAAGCCGGATACCAGGTGCACACGCCGCGCGACCAGTACCCGGACGGCTCGTTCGCGTCGATCCCGCTGCGCTCGCCGAACCCGGAGATCCCCGGCGTCACCGATCCGGCGGTGGAGTACGCGGCGTCGGTGGACGCTGAACTGGTGCTGTCCACTGACCCGGACGCGGACCGGCTCGGCGTCGAGGTCAGGCTGGCGGACGGATCGTGGCAGCACCTGACCGGGAACCAGATCGGCGCGATCATCGCCTATTTCCTGATCGCCGATCCGGCCGGACCGCGCCTTTCCGGCCGGCTGATCACGACGGTCGCGACCAGCCGGGTACTGCGGGCGATCGCAGCGCTGTCGTCCGGCATCGACGTCACCGACGACCTGATGATCGGCTTCAAGTTCGTCGGCCAGCTGCTGGACGTTCTCGAAGCGGCCGCCGACGGGCCGGTGCCGCTGGTGCTGGCCTCCGAGGAGAGCCACGGCTACCTGACCACGACCGACCTGCGGGACAAGGACGCCGCCTCGGGCGCGTACATCATCGCCCACCTGCACGCGCTGATGCGCAGCACCGGGCGGACGCTGTGGGACTACCTGATGCAGGTGTACACGGCGACCGGCGTGCACATCGAGTACGGCCGGTCGCTCGTGCTACTCGGCGCCGACGGGGCGGAAACGATCAAGGCCGTGATGCGCTCGATGCGAGCGGAACCGCTGGAGCGGCTCGGCAGTGAGCCGGTCACGGTGCGGCACGATTTCCTGGTGGACGGCACCAGCGGGGCGGAGCTGACCGAGGGCGAGCGGGCCTCCCGTGACGCGCTCGAGCTGATCAGCGAGCATTACAGGATCGTGGTGCGGCCGTCGGGTACCGAGGCCAAGCTGAAGTATTACTTCGACTACGCCGAGCTGCCGCTGGCCGGGAGCGCTGAGGCTGCCGGCGCTGGCGCTGTGGGGGGCGTGTCGGTCGCGGACCGGTACGCCGAGCTGGAGGCGACGGTTAAGGCCGACTGCTCGGCGGTCTACGCGGAGCTGGCTCGGCGGGCAGGTTACGAGCTCTCAGCCGGGGCACTTGAACTGCCGGACGTCATACCGGTGCAGGAGAAGGCCGGGTACAAGCCGACGAGCTAGGGGCGGACTCTGATGGACGAGCGGGCTGGTCAGCTGGCCACGACCGCGGACCTGGTTGACGTGGCCGGGCTCGTGACGGCGTATTTCAGTGAGCATCCCGATCCGGCTGAGCCCGCACAGCAAGTATCGTTCGGCACCTCGGGCCACCGGGGCAGCGCGCTGCGGCTGTCCTTCAACGAAGACCACATCGCTGCCACGACCCAGGCGATCTGTGAGCACCGGGCCGCGGCGGGCATCACAGGGCCGATCTTTGTCGGGCGGGATACGCATGCCCTGTCCGAGCCGGCCATGGTCACCGCGCTCGAGGTGCTCGCCGCGAACGGCGCGGAGATCCTTATCGACAGCCGGGACGGCTACACGCCAACCCCGGCATTGTCCCGCGCGATCCTGTCCTACAACGACGGCCGGACTGTCGGGCTGGCCGACGGGATCGTCGTCACGCCGTCGCACAACCCGCCCGAGGATGGCGGCTTCAAGTACAACCCGCCGGACGGCGGTCCAGCAGGGTCGCAGATCACCTCTGCGATCCAGGAGCGCGCGAACGAGCTGCTGGCCGGCGAACTGCGTGAGGTGCGCCGGATGCCGGTGGCCAGCGCGCGGCGGGCGGCCGGCCGGTTCGACTTCCTCGGCGAGTACGTAGCGGCGCTGCCATCGGTGGTCGACCTGGAGGCGATCCGGGCCGCGCGGGTGCGGATCGGGGCGGACCCGCTCGGCGGCGCCAGCGTCGCCTACTGGGGCGAGATTGCCGAGCGGTACGAGCTCGAGCTGACGGTGGTGAACCCGGTCGTCGACCCGACATTCCGGTTCATGACGCTGGACTGGGACGGGCGGATCCGGATGGACTGCTCGTCGCCGAGCGCGATGGCGTCGCTGATCGGGCGGCGGAATGACTTCGCGGTGGCGACCGGCAACGACACCGACGCCGACCGGCATGGCATCGTGACGCCCGACGCCGGGCTGATGAACCCTAATCACTACCTGGCTGCGGCCATCGATTACCTGTACCGGCACCGGGATGGCTGGCCCGCCGGTGCCGCGCGTCGGCAAGACCATGGTCAGCTCGTCGATTATCGACCGGGTCGCCGACGACTGCGGCCGGCGGCTGGTCGAGGTGCCGGTCGGGTTCAAGTGGTTCGTGCCGGGGCTGCTCGATGGCAGCGTCGCTTTCGGCGGCGAGGAGAGCGCAGGCGCCTCGTTCCTGTGCCGGGACGGCCGGGTCTGGACCACCGACAAGGACGGGATCATCCTCGACCTGCTTGCCTCGGAGATCATCGCGGTGACCGGGAGTACGCCGAGCGCGCGCTATCGGTCGATCGCCGACCGGCTCGGTGATCCGGCTTACGCCAGGATCGACGCGGCGGCCACCGGGAGCAGAAGGCAGTGCTCGCGAAGCTGTCGCCCGAGCAGTTCGCGGCCGATGAGCTGGCCGGCGAGCCAGTGCTGGCGCGGCTGACTGTCGCGCCCGGCAACGGTCAGCCGCTCGGCGGGATCAAGGTTGTCACCGAGTCGGGCTGGTTCGCTGCCCGCCCATCCGGGACCGAGGACGTCTACAAGCTGTACGCCGAGTCGTTCCGCGGGTCCGGCCACCTGGCCAGGATCCAGTCCGAGGCGCAGCAACTGCTCGCCGAGGTACTCAGCTAGCGCTGCTCCCGGCAGGCTCGCAGTGCGCGCAGGCGCGTCCCGCCTAGGAGTCCGCTTGACTGATTAGTACGCGCGTACTAATCTCAGTCCATGAGTACTAGCCGGGTTGGCGGAGGCACTGCCGCAAGCACGTTTACTCAGCTGAAGCGCCGCGATCAGCTTGTGGACTGTGCCATCGACGCCGTCGTCGAGCTCGGCTTTGCGCGCACGTCGGTCGCCGAGGTAGCGCGCCGCGCTGGGGTCAGCAAGGGCGTGGTTACCTATCACTTCGCCGCCAAGGATGACCTCATCGGCGCAGTGATCGCGGGCGTCCTGGACTCGATGACGAAGTACGTGCAACCCCGCCTGCTCGCGGCCGAGCCGGCGAAGTTCCCCGAGAAGTTCATCGCGCCCTACATATCAACCTGGGTCGAGTACTTCCGCACCCATGCGAGGGAAGTCATCGCGCTGGTGCGGATCTACAACAGCTTCCGGGACGAGACCGGGCGCCCCAACCCGGCATTCGATGTGCGGGCGGACGAGGTGACCGCCGTCACGCAGGTCCTCGAGATGGGGCAGGCAAGGGGCCTGCTCGGCATCTTCTCCGCTCGGGTTATGGCAGCGAGCATGAGGGCTGTTCTCGACGACTTGCTCATCCAGTTTGCTGCCGACCCTGATCTTGACATAGAGGCCTACGGCACGGATCTCGTAGCCCTCTTCGAACGCGCGACCGAGCCGGATCCCGACCTGGCCAGCGACCGCGTCGCACCAGGCACCGCCGCTTCCACAGCGCTGGAGGAAAGATGAGCCCCTACTTCGCAACCAACCACACCGCCGGAATGGTGCTGCTGATCATCGCGCCGATGTGGGGAATGATGGAGCTCGCCCACGTCTCCCAAGCGGCAGAGCGAGCCCGCAAGGATGCTACGAGAATCGGCCGGCGCAGCTTCTGGCTCGTGACCGCGCTGTGCATCATCGCGCTGAACGTGATGCTCTATCTCGCCCCGCACCTCGTCCCGGCTGCCGCGATCCGGCCCGGCGCCGCCGCGTTCGCCGTCGGCCTGGTCATCCTGGTAGCCGGGCTAGTACTGCGCGGATGGTCAATCAAGACGCTGGATCAGTACTTCACCGCCACGGTCATGGTCAGTGCCGACCAGCCGGTGATCACGGCTGGCCCCTACCGGCTGCTGCGCCACCCCAGCTATACCGGAATGCTGATGGCCTGCGCCGGGATCGGGCTGATGTCGGCAAACTGGGTCGGCCTGGCAGGGGTGACGCTGCTGCCACTGGCGTTCGTCCTCTGGCGCATCCACATCGAGGAGAACGCGCTCCTGACAACGCTCGGCGACCGGTACCGCGCGTACGCCGCGCAGCACAAGCGGCTCGTCCCGCTGATCTGGTAACCAACGGCCTGGCCGGTCAAGTGCAGGAGGCAGTCATGACCATCCACGACAAAATTGCCATCGTCACCGGCGCAGGATCCGGGATAGGCGAGGCTGTCAGCCACGAACTAGCGCGCCGCGGGGCCTTAGTGGTGGTCACCGACATCAACGCGGCCGCCGCGTCGCGCGTTGCGCAAGCTATCGCCGGCGCTGGCGGCCGGGCTGAAGCGCGCCGGGTCGATGTTTCGAGCGAATCGGACGTCAAGCGGATGGTCGAGGAGACGGTTGCCGACCATGGCCGACTGGACTACCTGTTCAACAACGCGGGCATCGGCATCGGAGGTGATGCCCGTGACCTGACCGCCGAGCACTGGCGCCAGGTGCTGGGAGTGGACCTGTTCGGTGTCATCTACGGCACGCTCGCTGCTTACCCGATCATGACGCGGCAGGGGTTCGGCCACATCGTCAATACCTCGTCCGCCGCCGGATTGCTGCCCGGGCCGTTCAACGCCCCGTACAACACCAGCAAGCACGGCGTCGTCGGGCTCTCCCTGTCTCTGCGCATCGAAGCTGCCGATCTGGGAGTAAAGGTCAGCGTCGTCTGCCCAGGCTTCGTCCGGACCGGCATCTACGACAGTGCTGTGACAGTGAACATCCCGGCGGATAAGGCGAGCGCGAGCGCCCGGCTTCCGTCCCGGATGATGTCGGCGCCGCGAGCCGCGCAGATAATCCTGGCTGGCGTGGACAGGAACCAGGCGGTGATCGTCTTCCCGGCGTCGATCAGGCTGCTCTGGCGCGCCTACCGGATCGCCCCCGGCTTGTTGAGCCGGCTCCTCACCCCGATCCTGCTAAAGCGGCTTCGCGAGCTGCGGCGCTACCGTGTCGTCTCCGCCGAAACCGATCCGCAGCCGCGGGCTGCGGACGCGGAATCGACGAACGGCCGGGCGTGACGGAAGGTCAGGCCTGACAGCCGGACGGATAACTGACCGCTGGCAATAGCGACCGATAACGTCACGTCCCGGCCTACGGTGACCGAAAAACGTCAAATCGGCGCCCGGATTGTCCCCTTTTGCGGCACAGTTTCGGTCGCTATCTGTGTCCTGGCAGCGAGGACGCGTGCGTACGTCCGTGCATGGCCGCGAACCGGGGAGATAACCATGCATCCGCTGATCGTTTCAGCACTCGCGGAGCTGCGACTGAGCGAAGCGCGGGACCATGCCGCCGCAGAGTTGGAGGGCCGATGAAGTTCCTTATGATCCACTACATCGATGAGGCGGTGTCGTTCCCGGCTGGTGCCGCGGATGAGGAGGATCCCACGGAGGCCAAGGAGCTGAATGCCTGGGTTGACGAGATGGAAACCAGCGGCGTCAAACAATACGGCGGCCGCCTCCGGCCGGTTCTGGAGGCCAGGACGGTGCGCGTGCGGGCAGACGAGACAATAGTCGGCGAGGTGCTGCTCGGCGACGGGCCATTCGCCGAGACCAAAGAGCAGATCGCAGGCTTCGATGTGATTGAGTGCGCCAGCATGGAGGAGGCCATCGAGATCGCGTCACGGCATCCGACTGCGAGGATTGGAACGTTCGAGCTTCGACCGTTCTGGCAATGACAGCGGCCGGCTCGGCAGCGGGCGGCCGGCTCGCTGCGGTGGTAGTGAACCCCACCCGGATGCGCGGCCTGGGCCGGCTGGGTCAGCAGTGCGCGCGGGCGGCTGCCGAGCACGGCTGGCGGCCGCCGCGGGTCCTCGTTACGTCCGCAGATGATTCGGGCGACGGCGCGACGCGCAGTGCGCTCGAGGCTGGCGCCGAGCTCATTGTCTGCGTCGGTGGCGACGGGACGGTTGCCGCGTGTGCGCAAGCGCTGGCCGGAACTTCAGTTCCGCTGGCGATCATCCCGGCCGGATCGGCGAACCTGACGGCCCGGGCGCTAGGCATTCCAGCGGCCCTCGGCGCAGCGCTTATGACCGGGTTCGGCGGCCGGGATACGCGCGTAGACGTGGCGACGGCCGACGGGAGAGTGTTCGTGGCGATGGCGGGGATCGGGCTGGACGCGGCCGTCGTGGGCGCGACGCCGGATGCGGCCAAAAGGCTGGCTGGCTGGCCGGCCTACGCCGGAGCCGCGGCGGTGCAGATGCTGCGACCGGCGGCCACGTTCACCGTGCGCCTAGATGGCGGCGTGACGCTGAAGCGGCGAGCCAGGTCGGTCACGGTCGGGAACTCCGGCGCGCTGCCGGGCGGATTCGCGATCATGCCCGACGCGCGCCTGGATGACGGCATGCTGGATGTTGTCATCCTCGCGCCGACCGGACTGCTCAGCTGGGTCCGGGTCGGCCTGCGAGTCGTTGCCGGAAGCCGCCATGACGACACGCATATCGAGCGGCACCGGGCCCGCCAGGTGGAGATCAGCGCCGATGCCGAACTACCACGTCAGGTCGATGGTGAGGTCATTGCTCCCAGCCGGTCGCTGACGGTAGAGGTACGGCCCGGCGCTCTACTAGTGCGGGTACCGGCCTAGCCCGCGCCGCTGACCGCTAGCTGGGTGAAGCGGGGGAACGGAACGCCGAGACTCTGCACTCGGTGGCTCTGCGCATTCACCGCGAGCAGCTTCCCGTTCGCACTAACGACGAAGAGCCACTGGCTGTCCGGCGACCAGACGATCGTCTGGCTGGATGAGTTCTGGTTGACCGGCACCGGGATTCTGATGGCTGCGCCCGAGCCGAGGTTGATGAGATCAAGTGCGAACGAGTCGCGGCCGTTGGCCACCACGACCGCGGCAGCAGAGCCGTTAGGGGCGACTGCGCCCGGCTCGAATGGCCATGGCCAGATAATGACCTGCAGCGCCGGTCCGGGCAGGATCCGGCGAGCGCCGCTTACCGGGTCGATGACGACGGTCCGGCAGCGTGTGGAGTGGCAGCTGATACCGAGCCAGACTTTCGGCCCGACCGCCGCGAGGATCACGCCGACTCGCCGCAATGAGCCTGGGGTCGCGTCGTACTGGTCTCCGGTGGCGATACGCGTGACGAGGACGCCACCCCGGCCGTCCGACATAGCCGATTGCACAGCCCAGACCGAGGCCGGCAGGGTGATGTGCACGCTGGTCGGATGGCCGCCTGCGGTCACCAGCGAGAGTGTGCTCGAACTGCCGCCGACCACCCGCTCCTGCGACGGCCTGGCCCCTGGCAGCAGCAGGTCGTTATGTAGCGGCCGGATGATCGCGGCGCTCTGCCCGATAAGGAACGACATCGGCCCGCTACCCTCCGGTGGCGGCAGCGGCGTCCGGGCTATCCGGCCGCGGGCGAATTGAATCGCGACGACCTCGGTCTGATCCAGGCCGAACAGTTCCAATCCTGCTGTCACGCCAAGCAGGCGATGGCCGACATTGAGGACGCTGACGGGCGGCAGAGGCGACAGCGACGCAGACGGAGACGGCTCGGGAGCGGGTACCGGAGCGTGCCGGTGGGATGACCGGCCGAACACGACCACGGAGGCCGCAATTACCAGGCAGACAAGCACCAGCCGCGACAGCCACGCGCGTCTGCGACCGGGCTTCCGCGGATTGCCGAAATCTACGTACTCGACACGGTCATGCTGGCGGTCACCGCCACCGACGAGAACCGAACGCCACAGCTCATCATCGCTCCGGGCCGGACGGATTGCACCCTCACCGGTCACTGCGACCAGAGCGGCTCACTGATCTCGAAGCCGACCGCCGTTCCCCAGCTATTGCGGTACGCCACCTCATGTACCGGCCGACGCGGCGCCACGCCCCAGCGACCGGTCGGGTAGCCGAACGACACCAGGCAGGCCATCGTCCAGCCCTTGCCGGGCGGCACGCCGAGTATTTCCATCGTCTGGTCGCCGTGGAAGATTCCCAGCACGGAGGTCAGCGCGCTGCCAACGCCCTCAGCCCGCGCCGCCAGCTGCGCGCTCCACACGGCCGGGAAGATCGACCCGCCGCTAGTGTCGCTGCGGGTAAATGCAGCCAGGAACAGCGGTACGTCCTCAAAGTGATCGGCAAGGTGCTGCGCGGAGGACTGCACCCGCAGTAGCGAGGAGCTGTCCGGGTCAGCTGGCGTGGATCTGGCGTGGTCCAGCCTCTCGCGGTAGAAGCTCTCCCACAGCGTGCCGATCGCGTCCCGGTACAGCGGCCCCAGCTTCGCCTTGACCGCTGGGTCATCGATCAGCAGGAACCGCCAGTTCTGGGAGTTGCCGCCGCTCGGCGCCCGGATGGCGGCATCGAGGATGCGGGCCTGGACGTCCTCCGGAATGGGGTCTGGCCGGACGCGCCGCATTGCCCTGGTTGTGTACAGCGCCTCACGCACGTCCATATCGCACCTCTCCGCCGCCGGTCCTGCCCGGATCATGCCACACTCCGACAGCGTTGCGTCCTGAGTGACGCTTGTGATGCAGTGGCAGCTAACGCCGGAAACAGACAGGGGAGGCATCGTGCGAGGGTTCAAGAACTTCCTGTTAAGAGGCGACGTGATTGTGGTCGCGATCGGCCTGATCGTGGCGCTTGCATTCAGCACGCTGGTGAGCGCCTTTACCACCAACGTCATCAATCCGATAGTCGCGCGGGCCGAAGGCACGCACTCGATTGGCCTGGGCTGGCAGCTCGGCGCAGCCGGTAACAAGACCACGTTCCTGAACATCGGCTCATTGATCTCGGCCGTCATCTACTTCGTCATCTTCATTGCGGTCGTCTACTTCGTCATCGTCGTGCCGTACAAGATGATCTCCGCGCGCCGCGGCGTGACGGTCTTTGGCGACCCGCCGCCGGTCAAGACGTGCCCCGCCTGCCTGTCCAGCGACTTGCCGGCCGCAGCGACCAAGTGCAAGTACTGCGGCACCGACCAGCCGACCGCGGCATCGCCTGCCTAGCGGCACCGGCGCCCGCGCCCGCGTCCCGCCTGATGTAGATCGCCGCGTTCCTCGCCGGTACCTGGATGCACCGGGAGCCGGCCCGGATTACCTGCCCCGCGGCGGGACGGACCCCGGCGGCGTGACTGATCCCGGCGGCGGGATTGTTCCTGGCCCGGACACGCTGCAGGCCAGAGCGCTCGGATCGGTACTGAGCAGCGGCTGCGCGAGCGCAGGCGGGTGCAGGAACGCTGGCCGGCGCAGGTCGAGCATGTGGAGCATGTTCGAGGCGTTCGCGTCCCGGTAGGTCATGGCCGGCAGATTCCACTTAGCCTCGACCAGCGCGCAGATGCTCGTGTGGTCCATGACCTGGTGTGAGACGTGCCAGGGGCGGGCCCAGGGCGAGATCACCGCACACGGGACGCGGAAGCCGTACTGAGCGAATCCGTTGTAGGCGGACATGCCGTCAGTTACCTGCGGCGCAATGTCATCCGGCGCCAGCGCCGGCGGCGGCGGCACGTGGTCGTAGTAACCTCCGTGCTCGTCATAGGTCCAGATCAGCATCGTGCGCGGCCAGGCTGGCCCGGACATCACGGCATTGATGACCTGAGCCGCGAACTGCTCGCCGACTGCGATGTTCTGCGGGTCTTCCTCGGACTGCGTGCCGTAGTTCGGCTCGACCAGCGAGTAGCCCGGCAGCGTGCCAGCCGCGGCGTCGGAGAAGAAGTCAGTGATCGGGACGACCTTCTTGCCTGCGTTCTTGAAATACAGCTCCGGGTAGAGCTCGACGGTCGGCAGCGTGGTGAAGTAGTCCTTCCAGCTGACCCCGGCGGCGTCCAGCTTGTCGAAAATGGTGCCGGCGGCCGGATAGTCGGTAAGCAACGGTGTGGTGTCGTTGATCTGGCCGATTGACGTGGCAGAGATCAGGTAGCGCCGGTTGGGATAGGTCTGTCCGAGCACCGAGCTGAAGTACCGGTCGGCGATCGGGAACGTGCGGGCCAGCGAGTAGTAGAACGGCTGATCGCTTTCGTCCCAGTAGCCCATAGCGACCGGTCCGCTGCCAGATTCAACGAAACCGTCATTGCGCCCGCCATTGAACTGGGTGTGGCTGTCCACCCAGGCCTGGCTCGGGAAGCCGGTGAGCTGGCAGGTGGTAGGCATGCGGAACGCGTGCTGGATGTCGCCGTTCGAGTACGGATTCCACGCGATGGGCAGGCCGTCGCGGCCATGGCGGAAGCCGTCGGCGCCGGGCCGCCGCAGCATACCCAGCTTGTTGTCGTAGGAGTGGTTCTCCATCATCAGTACGACGATGTGCTCGATCTGGGGCACCGTGTCGGTGCCTTCGGCCAGGTTCGGGTAGGGGAGTGAGCCGGGCTGCCGCAGTCGCCCACGCCACCAGGCTGGCCGGGCACTCGCGCTGGCCGGACCTAGTCCGCCGACGCCGACGCCGACGCCAGCCGCCGCAATGAGGCCGGCCTGCAAGGCGGCGCGCCTGCTCAGGCTGCGGCCGTGGCCCGATCCATTGTCCTGCTGATCACTCATTCCGCTGCCTCGCATTCCCGGCTGGATTTGCCAGCTAAATGGATGCCGTTAGGTGACCCCGCAGCGGATAGTACGGCACCACACCATCAGGGAACGGACCTTCAGGGTGAACAATTCTGGGCGGAACGGCGGCAAGCGGGCCATCGGGCCTCAGGCGGCGACGCGGTCGTGGACGCGTGCCCGATGCGGACGGCGTCACAGCGACGAGCTGGCTGAGGCTATGCCAGGAACGACAGCCTTACCTGGCGCTCCGGGTTATCGACATTCAGGTCGACCAGCGCGACCGACTGCCAGGTTCCGAGCGCCAGCCGGCCGCCGAGTACCGGCACGGTCGCGTACGGCGGGACGAGCGCTGGCAGCACATGTGAGCGGCCATGACCGCGCGAGCCGTGCGCGTGCCGCCATCGGTCATCGGCGGGCAGCAGTTCGGCCAGCGCGGACAGCAGGTCGTCATCGCTTCCCGAGCCGAGCTCGAGTATGGCCAGGCCCGCGGTGGCGTGCGGAACGAATACCTGCAGCAGGCCGTCACCGCCTGCCGATGCCTCGCGCGCGAACTGCTCGCACTGGCGGGTGATATCGGCCACCACCGGCTTGCTGCCAGTGTGCACCGCAAAGGTGGTCGTCTTCATGGCCTCAGGTCCGCAGGTAGGAGGCGCCGTTGAGGTCAAGTATCGCGCCGCTGGCCCACAGCGCCTCGGGCGAGGCGAGATAGAGCACCGCCGCGGCGATCTCCTCCGGCTGCGCCACCCGGCCGAACGGGCTCTGTGCGCGGATGGCCGCGCCCGACTCGCCCTGCAGGTGCGCCGCCGCCATGTCGGTCTGCACGAACCCTGGTGCCACTGCCGACACGGTGATGTTGTGCGGTGCGAGCGCCACCGCGAGCGACTGCCCGAGCGCATTGAGTCCCGCCTTGCTCGCGCCGTAGGCCGGCTGGCCCGGCTCGCCGCGGAACGCCCCGCGCGACGACACGTTCACGATCCGGCCTCCGCCGCCTGCGATCATGTGCTGGACGGCGCACCAGGTGACGTTCGCGGCTCCGATCAGGTTGACGCCGATCGTGTCCCGCCACACCGCCTGCCACTGCTCGTAGGAGACCTCAGCGACCGGGTGCGGCGAACGGCCGTAGCTCGCTGCGTTGTTCACCAGGACGTCCAGGCCGCCGAGCCGGGCGGCAGCCTCGTCGACCATGGCACGGACGGCATCTGGGTCGGCAACGTCTGCCTGCACGACAACGTGGCCGTTGCCTGGCAGCCCGGCCAGCACCTCAGCCGCGAGCTCCGGCGAGGCCCGGTGATGGATGGCGACGGAGTCGCCGGCCCGTGCGAATGCCTGCGCTACGGCCCGGCCGATGCCCCTGGACGACCCCGTTACGAGAACCTTGCGACTAGTCATCCGCTGACCCTAACGTCTGGTCCGCCGACCCCGACGCCGCCAGTGCCGCGTCACGCACGTCCAGTGCCGCGTCGCGACGTCCGGGTAACCGGGCAGAATGTCCCGCATGACACAGAACACCGCTGACGCTGACTCAGGTTCTCGTCCGGTCCGCACCACCGCGGATGCGTTCGTGCTTCAGGCCGCAACGCTGAACCCGCTGGTGGCCACGATGCTCGGGCTGCCGGAGGGACAGGACGAGCTGCCGGACCTCTCGCCAGCCGGGCACGAGGCGAGGGACGAGCTGCAGCGGGCTACCCTCGCGCGGCTGGCCGAGGTCGAGCGGGCGGCGGGGCCGGCGGGTTCTCCAGTGCCGACGAGCGGCGGTGCGCCCGGCTGCTCCGCGAGCGGCTGGAGACCGAGCTCGCGGTTAGCGCAACGGGCGAGCATCTCCGGTCGATGTCCAACATCTTCGGGCCGCCGCAGCAGGTGCGCGGCATCTTCCTGCTGATGCCGGCCGTGACCGCCGAGGACTGGGCGGTGATCGCCAGCCGGATGGGCAAGGTCCCGGCCGCGCTGGCGGGCTACCGGCAATCACTGACCGAGGGTTCCGACCGCGGCCTGCACGCGGCGCCGCGGCAGGCGCAGACCGTTGCCAGCCAGCTCGCGGACTGGCTGGCGACCGGCGATGCCCGCGGCTGGTTCGCCGACTTTGCGGCCGGGGCACCAGCTGACGGACCGGCCTCGCTGCGCTCCGATCTGGACGCGGCGGCTGCCGCCGCCGATGGGGCCGTGGGCGTGCTGCGAGACTGGCTGCTCCGTGAGTACCTGCCAGCCGCGGCCGGGACGACGGACTCGGTGGGGGAGGAGCGCTACCTGGCCGGCGCGCGGCGCTGGAACGGTACCAGGCTCGATCTCGCCGAGACCTACGACTGGGGCTGGTCACAGTACCGCCAGATCCTGGCCGAGATGAGTGCTGAGGCCGCGCGGATCCTGCCCGGCTCGACGCCCAGGGACGCGATGCATTACCTCGACGAGCATGGCGAGGTGATCGACGGCGTCGATGCGGTCCGGGAGCGGCTGCAGCGGCTGATGGACGAGGCTATGGTCAGCCTGTCCGGCACGCATTTCGATCTGGCCGACCCGATCAAGGTGGTGGAGGCCAGGATCGCGCCGCCCGGCAGCGCGGCCGCGCCCTACTACACCGGTCCGTCGCAGGACTTCTCGCGGCCGGGCCGTACCTGGCTGCCGACACTGGGGAAGACCACGTTCCCGATGTGGGGCCTTATCAGCACCTGGTATCACGAGGGAGTCCCCGGCCATCACCTGCAGATCGCGCAGTGGCGCTACGTGGCAGCGCAGCTGTCGCTCTACCAGACCAGCCTCGGCCAGGTCAGCGCGTGCTCGGAGGGCTGGGCCCTGTACGCCGAGCGGCTGATGGACGAGCTGGGCTTCCTTGACACACCGGGCGCGCGGATGGGTTACCTGGACGCGCAGCTGATGCGGGCGATCCGGGTGATCGTGGACATCGGCATGCACCTGCAGCTGCCAGTGACTGCGGACTGGGCGCCGGGGGCCGGGCAGGCCTGGACGCCGGAGCTGGCGCTGGAGTTCTTCGCCTCGCATAGCGGTCGGGGCCCTGACTTCGCCGAGAGCGAGATCGCCCGGTATCTCAGCATGCCCGGCCAGGCGATCAGCTACAAGCTGGGCGAGCGGGCCTGGCTGGCTGGGCGGGACGCGGCGAAGGCGGCCCGCGGCGACAGCTTCGACCTGAAGTCGTGGCACATGGCCGCCCTGTCGCTGGGCTCGCTCGGCCTGGACGACCTGGCTGAGGAACTGGCCGTGCTCTGATATCGCCGGGCTCTAGCCGGTGATAGCGGTGGCGTCTCGGGAGCGCTTGCGCAGATCCTCGCGGACCAGGCTGCCGAGCCGGCGGGTCTCGTGGTGGTCGATCAGCGCGCCCGCCGCGGCTCCGGCGAGCAGCGGCGCGAGCGCGAGCGTGCTGCGGGTCGCCGTGGCCAGGAGCCGGCGCTCGAGCTTTCGCCGCAGCGGCGAGCCCACGGCCAGGGCCAGGCCGCCGGTGGTGATGCGGATGCCGCGGCGCTCGGCCCAGGCTCCGGTGTAGGCGAGCATCCGCTGCGGCCCAGAGCCGGGAGCCGGCATCCCGTAGACCTCATGCAGCTCGGCGATGAGCTTGAGCTCGATGGCGACCAGCGCTAGCGTCTCAACGCCGAGCTCCACCGGAGCAGTCGGAATGAAGGGAACGGCGGCGGCGACACCGACGGCCGCACCGACGCCGGCGGACGCCCGGGCGGCTCCGGTGATGAGCCGGTCGGCTAGCTGCTCTGTCTGCAGGCCGGGGTACTGGGCGCGAAGAGTCGCTATGGTGCGGATCGGCACCTTTGGGGCCATCTCGATCGCCTGGTCGGCGAGCCACTGGCCGCTGGCACGCAGACCGCGGATGGTCGCCGAGCCGCCGGCCTGTGCACGCCTGACGGTGACAGCACGTCGGGACGTCACGCTCCTGGCCGCCGCGCCCGTGGCGGGCCGTACCCGCCGGGCTACCGTGCCGGTCCCTGACTGCATGCGCTGCCAGGCGGCGTCGCGACCCGGACTGAAGCTTCTGCGCGGTCGCGTGACCGCTGCGGCCGGCCAGCTTCGGGATCTGCCTGGCGAGCCGCTTGCGCCGCGATATGTCCTCGGTCTCGCTGAGCTCGCCCGCTATCTCTGCGACCTGCTCCGGTATCAGCTGCCCGTTGGTCTCGGTCTGCTTGCCAGCCGGACTACCGTGCCCGGCTGAATCGTCACTGCTCATGGTTGATGGCTACCCGCGATCCGGTCGGTTATGGCTATTCGCGGCGTCTTCGCCGGGTACGTTCAGCCCGTTTCGTGCTCCAGCGCCCGGCGGGTCAGCACCCTGGCCAGGTGGCGGCGGTATTCGCGGTCGGCATGGATGTCCTCGCCGGGGGAGGTGCCCTCCGCCGCATGAGCCGCCGCCTCGGCGGCGGACGCGCCTGCCGCGAGTGCTTCCTCGGCCGCGATGGCACGCAGTGGCCTGGGTCCCATGTTGGCCAGGGCTATCCGGCCGTCCACCGCGGCAACGCCCACGATCGCCCAGTCGTTGGCGCGCCGGACGAACTTCTGGTAACCCCAGGGGACGCCAGGCCGCCGCGGAATACGGATCGCGGTCAGCAGCTCGTCCGGCTGCAGCGCGGTCTCGAAGTAGCCCTCGAAGAAGTCGTCCGCCGCCACTGTGCGGGTACCGCCCGGTCCCTCGAGCACGACCGCGCCGCCGAGTGCGACCACCGCCATCGGCAGGTCGGCGGCCGGGTCCGCGTGCGACAGCGAGCCGCCGATAGTGCCGCGGTGGCGGATCTGCGGATCGCCGACCTGGGCAGCGGCGTAGGCCAGCAGCGGCGCCTCGGCCCGGACCAGCTCGTGGCAGCCAGGTCGGCGTGCCTGGTGGTCGCGCCGACCACGAGGTCATCGCCGTCAGCGGTGACGCCAGCCAGCTCGTCCAGCCCGCCGATGTCGATCAGCACCTCGGGCTGCGCCAGCCGCAGCTTCATCATCGGCAGCAGCGAGTGGCCGCCGGCCAGTAGCTTGGCGTCGTCGCCATGCTCGGTCAGCAGCTCAATCGCATGCGCGGGAGACTGCGCGGCGACGTACTCGAACTGAGCGGGGATCATGCCGTCACCTCAGCGATTGCCTGGTCCTGGTCCGGCTGCTCGCTGCTGCCCGCATCGCCGCTCGCTTGCGCGTCAGCCGCGGCCAGCACGGCCCGGACGATGTTGTGATAGCCGGTGCACCGGCACAGGTTGCCTTCCAGCCCCGCGCGCACCTGTTCTTCCGTCGGATGCGGATTCTCCGACAGCAGCCCGACAGCTGCCATCACCATGCCCGGCGTGCAGAAACCGCACTGAAGGCCGTGCTCCTGGCGGAACGCGGCCTGTACCGGATGCAGCTGCCCGCCAGCAGACAGACCCTCGGCGGTGACCACCTCGTGGCCGGCTGCCTGCACGGCCAGCACCGTGCACGACTTGACCGACTTGCCGTCAAGCAGCACCGTGCATGCACCGCACGAGGTGGTATCGCAGCCGACGTTGGCCGCCCGCAGGCCCAGGATCTCGCGCAGGTAATGCACGAGCAGCAGCCGCGGCTCGACGTCATCGGACCGCTTCTCGCCGTTGACGGTCAGCTCAATGCGGGTCATGAATGCTCCGATCCGGCCCGTGGCCCGAGTTCTTGCTGTGCCGCCCGTATCGCCGCCCAGACGCGACGGGAGGAGGCAGGCATGTCGATATGCCGCACCCCGAGATGCGCTACCGCGTCGATGACCGCGTTCTGCACGGCCGGGGTCGAGCCGATGGAGCCGGCCTCGCCGATGCCCTTGGCGCCCAGCGGGTTGTAGCTCGTGGGGGTAGCCATGTCTGCGAGCTCGAAGCTCGGCACCTCAGTCGCGGATACGATCGGGTAGTCGGCGAAGCTGGCCGTCAGCGGGTTGCCGTCCTCGTCGTAGACAACTTCCTCGAGGAATGCCTGCGCCGCTCCCTGGCCGATGCCGCCGTGCCGCTGACCTTCGGCCAGCAGCGGGTTGAGTACCACGCCCGCGTCGTCGACGGTGATCACGCGCTGCAGGGTCACCTTGCCGGTCTCGGTGTCGACCTCGGCGACCGCGACATGAGTGCCGAACGGGAAGGTCGCGCCGGGCTGTGAGAACACGGTCCTGATCACTAGCCGCTCGTTCTCGGCTAGCTGGGTGAGCGGCACCGACGCGTCCGGGTCACCAGCCACATTGAAGGCGCTGCGGCTCTTGTCGAACACAAGGTCAGCCGCGCTGGCCTCGAGCTCGGCTGCGGCGCGCTGCCTGGCTATCTCGATCAGCTCCTGCGCCGCCTGCTGCACCGCGGCACCGCCCTGCTGCAGGCTGCGCGACCCGCCGGTGCCGCCGCCCTCCGGGATCAGGTCGGTGTCGCCCCACTTGAGGGTGATCTTCTCCACCGGGATGCCGAGCTCCTCACTGGCCAGCATGGCCCAGGCGGTCGCGTGTCCCTGGCCATGCGGCGACGTCCCGGTGAGGATCGTCGCCGTGCCGTCGGGATGCACCTCGACGGTGGCGTTCTCCTCAGGCGGCGTGCCCTCGCCGTCCCCCATGCCAGTTATCTCGACGTAGCTGGCGACGCCGATGCCGAGCTGGCGGACACCGCCGCTGGCCCGCCGCTCGGCCTGCTCCTTGCGCAGCGCCGGATAGTCCGCTGCTGCCAGCGCCTTGTCCAGCGCGGCGACGTAGTCACCGGTGTCGTACAGCGCGCCGAAGGCGGTGCGATGCGGCTCGGTGAACGGGGCCAGCAGGTTCCTGCGGCGCACGTCGGCCGGGTCGACGCCGATCTCGGTGGCGAACAGGTCGATGGCCCGCTCGAGCGCGGCGGTGGCCTCGGGACGGCCGGCGCCACGATAGGCGCCGATTGGCGTGGTGTTGGTTACCACGACCTTGGCGACGGCCTCAGCCTCGGGAATGTCGTACGGTCCGACCGTCATCAAGATCGTCAGCATCGGCAGCACCGCGCCGATCCTGGGGTAGGCGCCCGCGTCCTGGACAATCTCGAGCCGGTAGGCCTGCACGTTCCCGTCCCGGCTGCCGCCGATCGTGACGGTGTGCTGCTGCGCCCGGCCGTGCGTCATCGCGATCAGGTTCTCGTACCGGGTCTCGGTCCACCGGGCTGGCCGGCCTACCTGGCGGGCGATCCAGGCCACCACCACATGCTCGGGGTCAGCGCCGAACTTCGCGCCGAACGCGCCGCCGACATCTGGCGTGATGATCCGGACCTGGCTGGCGTCAACCCCGATCAGCTTGGCCATTTCCGCGCGGGTGCCCTGCGCGCCCTGATTCGGTATCCAGGCGGTCAGGCGCCCGTCCTCGCCCCAGACTGCAGCCGCGGCCCTGGTCTCCATCGGCGCGGGCGCGACCCGCTGGTTCACGATCGTATGGCTCACGACGACCTCGCAGCCCTCGAACAGGTCGGGCTTCAGCGAGGACGGATCGCCCCAGTACCCGCCCACGTTCGTCCCGGCCGCCTCGAACAGCAGGCTGGAATCGTCGGCGTCGTAGCCGAGCACGGCGGGCAGCTGGTCGTACTCGACCTGCACGAGCTCGACCGCGTCCTCGCCCTGGTACGGGTCCTCGGTCACGACGGCCGCGACCACCTCGCCGACATAGCGCACCTTGTCGGTGGCCAGCAGCCGCTGCTCCATGGCGGGGTTGATCAAGCCCGCCGCGGTCGGCGGAATGGGTGCGAGGTCGGCGAGGTCGGCGCCGGTGAAAACGGCCACTACGCCCGGCGCTTCGAGCGCGGCGCTGACGTCCACGCTGGTGATCCTGGCGTGCGCGACCGGCGACCGCACGAAGAACACGTGGCACGCGCCATCGAGGCGCTCATCAACGACGTCCTCGGTATAAACACCGCCGGTGGTCAGGAATTTAGGATCCTCAGTCCGCAGGACCCTCGTGCCCAGGATGCTCAACTGACCATCAGCTCCTCTCGCCGGTACCGCACACACGTCGCGAACTTGGCCGGACCGGTGCGGTATTCCGGCACCGCAGTACGCCCGAGGGTGCCACCCACCGGGCGCTAGCCTTGCATCCGGGGGTGCTTCCCCGGCGGCAGCCAGACGCCTCGCTTCAACCACGGGGCTTAACCGCGGACCGGCGAACCACCGGCCCTCCGGGCTCTACAGTAAGGCTGGTGACTGGTGAAATATCTCCGGCGGCCAGCCCAGGCGGCGGCCGCCCGAGCTCCGGGCCTCGCACGCGGACCGCGACAGGGTCGTCGAGCTCCTCCGCATCGCGGCAGGCGACGGCCGGCTGACCGCCGAGGAGCTTGACGAGCGGCTCGAGGCCGCGCTGACAGCGCGCACGCAGCGCGAGCTCACCGTGCTGACTGCCGACCTGCCGGCGGGCCGAGCACAGGCCTGGATCTGGCCGGGGCCGCGCCCAAAGAGGTACTCCGGATGATGCGCAGGGGCGGGAACGCCCGCCGCTGGGCCGGTGGGTTGTGCCCAAGCGGATGGAGATCAAGGTCGCGGGCGGCAATGTCAGGCTCGACTTCACCGAAGCCGTCATCAGCAGCCCGGTACTTCACGTCGATGCCGACGTCCGCGGCGGCAGTTTCGTTATCATCACGCGGCCTGGTGTCGTGGTCGACGCGGATGAGGTCGAGATGTTCGGCGGCCGGATAAAAATCCACGCTCCGGACGGCCCGCAGCCGCCGGCCATCCTGCGGGTGGAGCTCTCGGGCCAGGTACGCGGCGGCAACGTGCGGGCGCATCCGCCTCGACCGCCGCGACGGAACTTCTGGCAATGGCTGCTGCGTCGGTCCGCGCCGCGAGGACGGTCGGCGATCGGCCCCTGACCAGGAGTTACGGGCGTTAGCCCGCCGGTTCACGGCGAATATTCAGTTTCCGGTCGTGGTCAGCCAGGTAAATTGTCGTTACTGCCCTTGACCAAGAACGGATGTCAGACCATGTATGCGCGCGCGCTGAGGCGCCGCTTGGCCCCGGTCACGCGCCGCCTGCCGGTACTCGGTATCCGTGACTTCCGGCTGCTGCTGGCCGACCGGGTGCTGGCACCCGCGTCGTTCGCGTTCTCTCTGGTGGGAGTCTCGTTCGCGGTTCTCGACGCCACCACGGCTCGACCGCGAAGCTGTCCTACGTGCTCGCGGCGCAGATCGCGCCGTCGCTGGCCTTCCTGCTGCTCGGCGGTGTCATCGCGGACCGGATGGCGCCGCAGAAGGTGATCATCGCCGGGAACGTCATGATGGCGGTGGGCGAGGGCACCTTCGGCATCCTGGTGCTCACCGGTCATCCGGCGCTGTGGCAGATGATCGGGCTGGAGTCGCTCACCGGCATTGGCATGGCGATCTTCTACCCGGCCTCGTCTGCGCTGCTGCCGCGGCTTGTGCCCGGAGAGCTGCTGCAGGAAGCCAGCGCGGTCAGTCAGGCTTGCGATGAACGGCGGGCAGATGGGCGGCGCCGTGCTCGCCGGCTTCGTCGTCGCGGCCATAAAGCCAGGCTGGGCACTGGCCATCTGCGGCGTCGGCCTGCTGGGCACGGTGCCGCTGATGCTGTCGCTGCGGGTGACCGCCCCCGAGCGCAGCGCATCAGCCCGGCATGCTGCGGGAGTTGCGCGAGGGCTGGTCGGAATTCCGCTCGCATACCTGGCTATGGGTTATCGTCCTCCAGTTCGGCGTGGTGACTGATGGCCTGGTACGGGTCGTTCGGTGTGCTCGGGCCGGTGGTCGCGCGAGCGCACCTTGGCGGCCCGGCGGCCTGGGGCACGATCACCGGGGCGGAATCGCTCGGCCTGATCGCCGGCGGGCTGATCTCGCTGCGGTTCAGCCCCGCCGGCCGATGCTGTTCGTTGTCGCTGATCGGCGCCACCATCGCGATCGCGCCACTTGCGCTGGCCATGCTGTGGCCATTGCCGGCGATCTGCGCCTCGTCGTTCGCCTTGGGTACCGCCATGGAGATCATGATGGTGCAGTGGACAGTGGCGCTGGCCAGCAACATCCCGGCGGACAAGCTAGCCAGGGTCTCCTCCTACGACGCGTTCGGCTCGATCATGGCGATGCCCGTCGGCGCGGTGCTGGCGGGCCCGATCGCGGCATGGGCCGGAGTGTCGGTGACCCAGTACGGTGCGGCGGCGCTGATCGTCCTGGCCTCGGCGCTGGCCCTGATCCCGCGCGACATCCGGACGCTGCGGGCCGACCAGCTGGCCGGCCCGGTGCCTGTGCGGCTGGCCGAGAGCGCCGGGTTGTCCGAGGTCGCCGGCTGGCAGAGAGCGGCGGGCTAGCCGAGAGCTCCGCTGCCGTCACCGCGGCCCGGGCTTAGCCGGGGCGCTCCCGTATCGTGCCGTGCATGGACTCCCGCATTGACCTTCGCTCCGACACCGTCAGCCAGCCGTCGCAGCAGATGCGGCATGCGATGGCCACCGCGGAGGTGGGCGACGACTGGTACGGCGACGACCCGACGGTCAACCGGCTGCAGGATCGCGCCGCCGAGCTGACCGGCCGGGAATCGGCGCTCTACCTGCCGACCGGCACCATGTGCAACCAGGTCGCCGTGCACGCCTACGTCCGGTCCGGGTCATCTCGCGGTCTGCGAGGCCAGCGCGCACGTTGGCCGGACCGAGGCGAGCTCGGCGGCCGCGCTGTCGGGCGTCTCGTTCCAGTACCTGACCGCGCCGGACCGGGGACTGCTGCTGGGCGAGCAGGTCGCGGCGGCCCTCGCGCCGGATCCCTACGACGTGAGCGTCGTCGACCTAGTCAGCATCGAGAACACTCACCAGGTGGGCGGCGGCTCGGTCATGAGCGTCACGGGAGTCCGCGACATCGCCGCCGTCTGCGCTGATGCCGGGGTGCCGCTGTACCTGGATGGCGCCCGGATCTTCAATGCCTGCGCTGTCGCTGGCGTGCCTGTCGCCGACTACGCGGGCCCGGTGAGCTCGATGATGTTCTGCCTGTCCAAGGGGCTAGGCGCGCCGATCGGGTCGGTCCTGGTGGGGGACCGGGAGTTCATCCGGGAGGCGCGGCGGCTGAAGATCCTCTTCGGCGGCGCGTGGCGGCAGGCGGGCATCATGGCCGCGGCGGGCCTGATCGCCCTCGAGGAAGGTCCGCAGCGGCTGCCCGAGGACCATGCGAACGCGCGCACGCTGGCAGAGGGGATCGCCGAGCTGCTGCCCGACAGCGTCGACCCGGAGCTCATCGAGACGAACATCGTGTTCGTCGACGTCTCCGGCACAGCCAGGACTGCAGCGCACTGGCGGGAGCAGCTAGCCGCCGAGGGCGTGCTGGTCACGATGATCGGCGGCCGCATCAGGATGCTCACGCATGTCGGCATCGGCCCGGCCGACATCCAGGCGGCGCTCGCGGCCTGGCAGCGCGCGGCCAAGGCGGTATAGCCAGCCGAGGCTCTGGCGCCCTGGGTCCGGCTAGCGCCGGAGTCAGGCGACCAGCTCGGCTTCCCCAGTGAACGCGGCCCACATGGCGGCGTACGCGCCGTCCGCTGCGAGCAGGTCATCATGCGTCCCGATCTCCGCGATCTGGCCGTCAGCCAGCACGACGATCCGGTCCGCCTTGGACGCGGTGGTGAGCCGGTGCGCCACGACCAGCGTCGTGCGCCGTGCGGCCAGCTGCTCGGTGGCCCGGTTGACCTCCGCCTCAGCGGCGAGATCCAGTGCCGCGGTTGCCTCGTCCAGCAGCAGGATCGCCGGGTCCACGAGGTAGGCGCGCGCGAGCGCGATCAGCTGCCGCTGGCCAGCGGCCAGGTTGCGGCCGCGCTCGGACACCTCGTGCATGAACCCGCCGGGCAGCCGGGAGATCATGTCGATCGCGCCGACCCCGCGGGCGGCCGCCTCGACCTCCGCGTCGGTGGCGTCGGGCCTGCCGTAGGCGATGGCGTCCCGGACGGTGCCCGCGAACAGGTACGACTCCTGCGGCACGACGCCGAGCTGCTGCCGGTAGGCGGGCAGGTCATACTCGCGCACGTCCCTGCCGTCGATCAGCACGCGGCCCGAGGTCACGTCGTAGAACCTGGCGATGAGCTTCACCAGAGTCGACTTGCCCGCGCCGGTCTGCCCGACCAGCGCGACCGTCTCACCTGGCCGGACCGAGAGGTTCACGCCGCGGATAGCCTCGGCCCGCTGGCCCGCGTAGCCGAACCGCACGTCGCGCAGCTCGATCTGGCCGCGCAGCCGGCCCGGCCGGACCGGGTGCTCCGCCGGCGGAGTGCTGGTCGGTGTCTGCAGCAGGCCCTTGATCCGCTTCAGGCCGACGTTGGCCTGCTGGTAGCCGTCGAAGACCTGGGACATCTGCTGGATGGGGGAGAAGAGCAGGTCCACATAGAGCAGGTAGGCGATCAGGCTTCCGGCCGTCAGCGTGTTGTTGTGGATCTGGCTAGCCGCGGCGAACAGGATGACGGCGCCGCCGATCGTCGACAGGGCCTGCACGAACGGGAAGTACACCGCGATCATCCGCTGCGCCCGCAGCCTGGACTCCCGGTAGGCACCCGACAGCCCGGCGAACCGGTCGGAGTTGACCTGCTCACGCCGGTAGGCCTGGGCGACGCGCAGGCCGGCCACGTTCTCCTGCAGGTCCGCGTTGACAGCGCTGACCTTCTCCCTGGCCTCGGTGTACGCCCGGGATGACTTGGACCGGAATATCACGGTGGCCACGATCAGGAACGGCAGGAACAGGGCTAGCGTCAGCCCCAGCCGCACGTTGATGACCAGCATCAGGATCAGCACGACGACGAAGGTGAGTACCGAGTTCACCATCGTGATCAGTCCCGGTCTGGAAGAACGACGAGAGCGCGTCCACGTCGGTTGTCATCCTGGTCATGATCCGGCCGGTCAGCTCGCGCTCGTAGAAGTCCAGCCCGAGCCGCTGCAGGTGGGAGAAGATCTTCACCCGCAGCGTGTAGAGCAGGCGCTCGCCGTTGCGCCCGACGACGATCGTCTGCGCCCAGTTCACCGCCCAGTCGCCGAGCACGATGGCCAGGCCGATGACCGACACCGTCAGGATGATGTCGAAGCGCGCATGGAAGCTGAGCAGGTGCTTCTCGACGCCGTTGTCGATGCCGCCGCGGACCAGCAGCGGCATCGCGGTGCTCGCGATCGCGTCCAGCGCGTCCAGGATCAGCCCGATGACCAGCGCGATCGCGAACGGCTTCAGCAGCTTGCGCAGCGTGAAGTGCGGATCAGGCGCGCGGGCGAAGGACTCATCGACGCCTGGCTGCCTCGTTCGCCGGCGGCAGCGCCGCGACCTTGGCCAGCAGCTCGGGCGAGGCGGGCACGCCGGCCATCCAGCCGCCGCCCATCGCGCCGCCGGTCAGCGCCGCGCCGCGCTGGGCCGCGCCGCCGCCCCGCCCGCCGCCGGCCCGCCGCCGCTGACGTGCCCGCGGCCGATCCCGGCCGCGGCCACGCTCGCGAGCTGCTTGCTGGCCGCGTCCGATGAGGCCGCGGTAGTCGGCGGCGCGCTCTGAGCTGGCCACAGGCTCGGGGTGATCGCGCCCGGAGCCGGCGCGGCCCGGCAAGCGGCCGCATCCTGGTCTGCCCCGTTCCGGTAGTAAGAGATCTCGCCGGCGTCGTTGCCCTCGGCGTCGTCGCCGGGACCGGCCAGCAGCAACCGGTACTGCGGGCACCGCGCGGTCAGCTCCTCGTGCGTGCCCTGGTCGACCAGGCGCCCGGCATCCAGTACCGCGATCTGGTCGGCGAGCTCGAGCGTCGAGCGGCGGTGGGCGATCAGCAGCGTGGTCCGGCCGGCCATCACGCTTGCGCAACGTGGAGTGGATCTCCGCCTCGACCCTCGCGTCGATCGCGGACGTCGCGTCGTCCAGGATCAGGATCGAGGGGTCGGTGATCAGCGCACGGGCGAGCGCGACGCGCTGGCGCTGGCCGCCGGACAGGGTCAGGCCCTGCTCGCCGACGACGGTGTCGTAGCCGTCGGGCAGCCCGAGGATGAACTCCTCTGCCTCGGCGGCCCGGGCCGCGGCGACGACCTGCTCGTTAGTGGCGTCCGGCCGGCCGTAGGAGATGTTGGCGCGGACGGTGTCGGAGAACAGGAAGCTCTCCTCCAGCACCAGGCCGATCGACGCACGCAGCGAGTCCAGGGTCAGGTCGCGGACGTCGTGCCCGCCAACCCGGATCGCGCCGGAGCGAACGTCGTAGAAGCGGGGCAGCAGCAGCGAGATCGTGGACTTGCCCGAGCCCGAGGTGCCGACGATGGCCAGCGTCTCGCCGGGGCGCACCCGCAGCGACAGGCCGCGCAGCACGGGCTCGGACGGTACGTACCCGAAGTGGACGTCGTCCAGCTCGATGTCCTTGCTGCCCGGCGGCAGGACCAGCGCGTCCGGCTTCTCGGTCAGGACCGGCCGGGAGTCGATGACCTCGTAGACCCGGATGACGCTGGCACGCGCCTCCTGGCCGATGGTGATGAGGTTGGTCAGGGCCCGGACCGGGTTGACCATCTGGGCCAGGTAGGCGGCGAAGGCCAGGAACGTGCCGAGCGTGATCTCGCGCTTGATGGCCATGTAGCCGCCGAGCGCGAGCACGCCGACCAGGCCGAGCGCCGGGATCGCGCCGAGCGCGGGGCTGAACCTGGCCATCATCCTGACGGTCCTGACGCGTGCCGCGTACAGGATGCGCCCGACTCCCTCGAGCCGCTCGATTTCCTGGTTTTCCTGGCCGAAGCCCTTGACGACGCGGACGCCGGTGACTGCGCCCTCGACCACGCCGGCCACCTCGCCGGCCTTCTGCTGGGCATCCCAGCTGGCCGGGAACAGCCGCCGCCGGGACATGATGGACAGCACCAGCAGCGCCGGGCCCACGGCCAGTGAGATCAGCGCCAGAGTCGGCGACAGGTAGAACATCACGCCGATGGACACTACGAAAAGCAGCGCGTTGCCGACGAGCATCGGCATCATGGACAGCAGGCTCTGGATCATGTTCAGGTCGGAGATGGACCTGCTGACGATCTGGCCGGTGTGCAGCTGATCCTGGCGAGCCCCGTCCAGCTTGGTCAGCGACCCGAACAGCTCGGTGCGCAGGTCGTGCTGGACATCGAGTGACAGCTGGCCGCCGCGGTAGCGGCGCAGGTAGACCGCGCCGAAGCTGATGACAGCAGCCACGATCAGCAGCGTCGCGCCCGGCCAGATTGGCTGGGTGTGCTGGAGGATCGCGTTGTCGATGACGTCGCGCTGGATGAGCGGGATGACGGCCGTGACCAGGGTCGCCGCCAGCGAGGCGCCGAACGCGACGGTGAACAGGGTCTTGTGCTTCCAGCAGTTGCGGATCAGACGGCGCAGCCAGCCCTCGCCGTACCCGGACCCGAGAGTGGTGACGGCCTTGCCTGGGCTCACCGCTGGCCTGCGCTGTGGTGGGTGTCGCCCGCCGCCAGCCGCGCGCGGTGGCGCTCGGTCATGGAGTCATCGAGCAGTTGTAGATCGGCCAGGATCTCCGCGCCCCGGCCAGTGTGATCAAGCAGTGAGCGGAACCAGGCCGCGTAGGCCTCATCGGCCCGCTGGACCACGGCCTGTCCGGCCGGCGTGAGGCAGAGCCGCACCACCCGGCGGTCGCCTTCCTCGGCCTGCCGGATGGCCAGGCCGGACGCGACCAGGCTGTCGGCGGTCGAGGTCAGAGTGGGCCTGGCGACCGCGAGCTTCTCGGCCAGCCTGGCTGACCGCTCCCCGCCCCCGCCAATAAGCTTGAGCATGCGGTACTGCTGCGGGCTCACCCCCGCATCGATCCGCTCCATGACTCGCGAAATCCGCAGCACGGTCAGCAAGCCGCTGACAGCTGCCTCCTCCGCCGTTGCGCTCAGCCGTGTTGGCTGGCTCTGTCACCCGCAACTCCTTTGGTACGGCACACTTATAGTTCGCTAGTCTAACAAACCCCTCACCGGACTTGTTCCCGGCACTCCGCCCGCGGGCCTGACACGTTGACGGGCGCTGCAGCGAGTCGCCGCTGCTTCCATCACGGATTGCCGCCCCACTTGGGCATCGCTCGCCGGTCAGTGGATAACCTCCGTTAATCGTACCTTGGTTTCGTAACGACGATCCGATATGCTGGTCCGGCCGCGGGACGGTTTGCCAGAGGTGGAGGTCGGTCATGAGCGCACTAGTCAGCTACCAGCTGGATGATTCGGTCGCGACGATCACGATGGACGACGGCAAGGTGAACGTGCTGTCCCTGGCGATGCTCACCGAGCTCGGCGCCGCCCTCGGGCGCGCCGCGGCTGACCGGGCCGTGGTCGTCCTCACCGGCCGGGAAGGGGTGTTCTCTGCGGGCTTCGACCTGCCGGTCCTGCGGGCCGCCGGCACGGAAGCGGCCAACCTGCTGCGCGCCGGATTCGACCTGGCAGCCCGGCTGTTGGCTTTCCCGACTCCCGTTCTGGTCGCCTGCCCGGGCCATGCCGTGGCGATGGGGGCGTTCCTTGTGCTGTCCGGCGACTACCGCATCGGGGTGAGCGGCCCCTACAAGCTCACGGCCAATGAGGTCGCCATCGGCATTACCATGCCGCGGGCGGCGGTGGAAATCTGCCGCCAGCGCCTGACCCCGGCCTGCTTCAACCGGGCCGTCGTCATCGCCGAGGTCTTCCCGCCCGAGGAAGCGGCCGCCGCGGGATTCCTGGACCGGGTGGTACCGGCCGCGGAGCTAGCAACGGCCGCCGCGGGAGCCGCTGCCGAGCTGGCCAGGCTCGACCTGGACGCGCATGCAGCCACCAAGCTGCGCGCACGGCAGATGGCCGCGCTCCGGGAAGCCATTGATGCCGACGACGCGGAGTACAGGGCACAGCTTGCCGCCCGGCCCCAGGGCTGACCCGGGCGGCTTTCGCGCCAGGCCGCGATCGCATGTCCGCGAGACTCCCGGCAGCGGACCCAGACCAGGCGAGAAGATGCTGTTAGCCCACGGAGGAGTCGGCCGTGCCCAGAGCCAAACAGCGGACCGCGCAGCTGCGCGAGCACATCGTGCACGTGGCGGTCGCGATGCTGGCGGCCGACGGCGTCGAGGGCTTCACCACCCGGAAGGTCGCAGAACAGGCCCAGACGTCGCCGCCCGCCGTTTACGAGCTCTTCGGCGATAAGGCCGGCCTGGTCCGGGAGGTTTTCTTCGAGGGCTTCCGGCTCCTGGGGGACCGCTTCGGGAGGCTGCGGGAGTCGGATGATTCGCGCGCTGACCTGCTCCGCGCGGTCCAAGTGTTCCGGATCTTCGTCCGAGACAACCCAGTGCTGGCGCAGGTCATGTTCTCCAGGCCGTTCGCTGACTTCGATCCCGGCCCGGCCGATCTGGAGGCCGGGGCAGTCACCCGGGAGTTCATCGTGCACCGGGTCCGGCGCTGTATCGACGCCGGGATCATCGATGGCGACCAGGTTGACATCGCTCACGGGCTCCTCGCCCTGGCCCAGGGGCTGGCCGTGCAGGAGGCCGCCGGGTGGCTCGGCTCCTCCAGGGCTTCGGTGAACCGGCGGTGGGATCTGGCCGTCCACGCCCTGCTCGGCGGCCTCAGCCCGGCAAGCGCAGCCGTTCTTGCAGCTCGGCAGGACACACCATGACAAGGCGGCAGCGCCCCTAAAGGCATTGACCCAGGCGAACGTCGCCGCGTACCGTCGCCCGTGCTCGGGGGTCGCCGCGGGCGCAGACAACTCCGGAGGCTGGATGCGCCTGGGTAGCCTTCCCATCCGGCCGTACCCGCTGTACCTGATCCTCGAATGCGGGATGAGCTTCCTGCTCGGGATCAGCTACGCCACGATCACCGTGTACTGGGTCACCTCCGGGCGGCTGAACCCGCTGCAGTTGCTGCTCCTCGGCACCGCACTCGAGCTCAGCTATTTCGTATTCCAGCTGCCGACCGGGGCGCTGGCTGATCTTGTCAGCCGTCGCCTGTGCACGCTCGCCGGACTGTTCGTTGTCGGCCTCGCGCTGATCATGGAGGGCTCGTCCGCGGCGTTTGCCAACCTCATCGGTGCGCAGGTGGTGCTTGGCCTGGGTGCGGCGCTCAACAACGGCGCCCAGGAGGCTTGGGTAGCCGATGAGCTGGCCGACCAGCTCGGCGACGACCGGATGACCGGCGTCTACCTGCGGGCCACGCAGTACGGCCTGATCGCGACCGTAGCGGGCAGCCTGCTGTCTGGCGTGATCGCGCTAGCTGGGCTCAACCTGCCGCTGCTGACCGGTGGAAGCCTGATCTGCATGCTGGCGGTGGGCGCGGCGGTAGTCATGCCAGAGAACAACTTCCGTCCGGCAGCGGTTGGCCTCGCAGCCAGCGTGGCCGGCGGTTACCGGCTCGGCGAGAGCCAACCCGGATTGCGGCAGCGCTTCGCCGTACTCGCCGCCTCGGCTTGGAGCGTGCTTACCGGGCAGACGCGTGCCACGCACCGGGCTGTCGTCGCGGTACCGGGGCTGGTGCTGCTGTTCGGCATGACGTTGTTCGTCGGCATGTGGAGCGAGAGCTTCGACCGCCTCTGGGGCGCCTTTCTGCTCAGAGACATCAAGTTTCCGCAGCTCTACGGCCTGCACCCGGCAATGTGGTTCAGCCTGTTCGCGTGCCTGGCAGCGGTGCTCGGGCTCGGCTCGACTGAGCTGGCCAGGCGCCGGACCGAACGGCTTGGCCCCGATTCGGTGGCCGGCGGGCTGCTGATGCTGACGCTCGCCATCGGCGCAGCGGTCGTCGCGATGGCCACGGCGCATGCGTTTGCCGTCGTCGTCGGCGCCTATGTGGCCGTCTCGGTCCTTCGCCCTGTGCTCGATCCGCTGCTCTCCGGCTGGCTGGTAACCCGGATCGAGCCGTCCGTGCGAGCCACCGCGCTGTCAGCCAAGGACATGTTCGATAGCGCGGGCCAGATCGTCGGCGGCCCGGCCTTCGGAGTGATCGGAACGCTCGCCACCATCAGGGTCGCGTTGCTGGCCGGGGCTGCAGCGCTCGCCCCAGCTGCGGTGTGCGTCGCAGCGGCGAGCCGCCGGATCCGGCCGCGCACTAGCGGCACCGTCGCCGACGCCGAGCGACAGGCGCTGGCGTGAACGTCCGCATCGGAAGAACTACTGTCCGGTAACCCGGTCTACCGGGATCAGCGCGAGTTCGCGATTATTAGCGCTATGGCGGACACTGCATCACCCATTGACGACGTGCAAGAACTGCTGCGGACGTCGGGCTACCTGGCGGACGCGGATACGGGCACGGTCGTCCATCTCGCGGCTGCGCTGAGCAAGCCGGTGCTCATCGAGGGCCCGGCTGGCACCGGCAAGACGCAGCTGGCTAAGAGCGTCGCCGTCATGACCGGCAAGCCGCTGATCCGCCTGCAGTGCTACGAGGGCCTGGATGAGTCCAAGGCGATCTACGAGTGGGACTACCGCCGGCAGCTACTTCAGCTGCAGCTCTATCAGGGCGGCGATAGCACGGATCTCGGCGCTGCCGGGATCTTCGGCGAGGACTTCCTGCTCAGCCGGCCGCTGCTGGCCGCGATCCGGTCCGACCAGCCAGTCGTGCTGCTCATTGACGAGGTCGACAGGCTGGACATGGAGGCCGAGGCGCTGCTGCTGGAGGTGCTGTCGGAATACCAGGTCTCGATCCCCGAGCTCGGCACCGTGACTGCCCGGCACATCCCGCAGGTCTTCCTGACCTCGAACAACACCAGGGACCTGTCCGAGGCACTGAAGCGCCGCTGCCTGTACCTGCACCTTGGCTACCCGAGTGTGGAGCGGGAGGCCGAGATCGTCCAGCTGCACGTTCCCGAACTGAGCGTGCACCTGGCCGCGGAGGTGGCCGGCCTGGTCGCGGTGCTGCGGTCAGCCGACCTGAAGAAGCCGCCCTCGATCTCGGAGACCGTCGACTGGGCCCGGACGCTGCTCGCACTCGGCGCAGCCGAGCTGACCGACGAGGTCACCCGGCAGACCCTGTCGGTGCTGCTCAAGTACGAGCGGGATATCACCGTCGCGCTGCGCCGAGCTATCCCTGGCCTGAGCCGATGCCGAGCCAGGATGCCGCCCTCGCCACGTTCGTCGACGAGCTGCGCGGGGTCGGGGTCGGCGTCTCGGTGGGGGAGCACCTGGATGCGGCCCGCGCCCTGGCCAGCATTCCGCTGGCGGACCTCGAGATCGTGCGGTCGGCGCTGCAATGCGCCATGATCAAGCGCGCCGAGCATCTCGACGCGTTCAACGTCCTGTTCAATCTTCACTTTGCCGGAACGGGGCCGTCCGACCCCGGGCCCTTCGCCAGCCTGACCGATGCTGAGCTGGCCGCCGCGCTCCGCGCGGCCATCGGGTCTGCGGATGCCGCAGCCCTCAGGCGGCTAGCCGACGAGTATGTCCGGCGTTTCGCGGCGCTGGAGCCGGGCGCGCCGGTCGCCGGGGTGTTCGCCATGATCGCGGCGAGTGAGGCGGCCGACCTCGATGGCATCCGGGCCGAGCTGCTGGCTGCCATAGCCGGCCAGCGCGACGGCATGCCCGGTGGTGGAGGCGACCGCGATGGAGGCGACGGGGAGGGTGCCGGCGGCGGTGGCGGGTCTGGCGGCGGCTGGAACGCCCGTGCCGGGTCGGCGGCCATTTCCGATCGGCTCGAGCGCGCCGACGCGGACCGGGCGGTGCAGCGCTTCAGGGATGAGCTGCAGGCATCGATCCGCCGCGCGCTTGTCGCCGACCGGGGCGCCCGCGCGGTCAGCAAGACCATGCGGATCCGGCTGGCCGAGGATGTGGACATCGCGACCGCCTCGGCGGCCGAGCGGGAGGCGATGATCGCGCTCGATCGGTCCGCTGGCGCATCAGCTGAGCAAGATCCTGGCGCAGCAGGAGTTCCGCAAGCGGCGGCTGTCCGTCCGGCGGACGCTGCACCTGGCGATGGGCACCGGCGGGGTGCCGTTCCGGATCGCGACCGAGCCGAAGCCGCCGCCGAAGCCGGAGATCGTCGTGCTCTGCGACGTCTCGGGCTCGGTCGCGACGTTCTCGCGGTTCACGCTCAACTTGCTGATCGCGCTGGACAGCAGGCTGAGCAGGCTGCGCGCGTTCTCCTTCGTCGACGGCCTGTCGGAGATCACCGAGCTGGTCAGCGAGGCACGCTCAGCTGGCCGGCAGCTCAGCCAGGCCGAGGCGGCGCGCGGTGCCGTCCGGTGGAACGGCAGCTCGGATTACGGCCACGTGCTGCGAGACTTCGCGCGGGACTACTCCGGGCAGTTCTCGCGTCGGACGGTGGTCCTCATCGTCGGCGACGCGCGCACGAATTACCTGGATCCGGCGGTCGGCGCGCTCGCCGAGGTCAGTGAGCGAGTCGGGAAGCTCTACTGGCTGAACCCGGAGCCGCGCAGGTACTGGAACCAGGGTGACTCGGTGATGTCGAGCTATGCGCCGTCGTGCTCCCAGGTCCGCGAGTGCAGCACGCTCCGGCAGATCGCCGACTTCGTCAGGTCGCTGACGGTCGGCCCGGCGCCCGCCAGGTAATCCGCTGCGGCCCGACGGCATAGGTCAGGTAGGCGAACGTGCCGTCCTGGCTGCAGTCCGTCAGCGACAACTGCGTCGCGGTCAGCAGCCGGGGTAGCAGCGGAGCGCCTGAACCCAGCAGCACTGGCGCGACGGCCAGGATGATCTGGTTCAGCATCCCCTGATCGGCGAACTGCCCGACCAGGTCGCCACCGCCTACCAGCCACACATTGCGGCCGTCAGCCGCTTCGGTCATCTGGTCGTGGACCGGCGCCACGGCACCGCGGACGAAATGCAGCCGGGCGCCGGGGATTGCCGGCAGGTCCCGGTGCGTAAAGATCCAGCACGGGACGTCGCCGTAGTAGTCCTGCCACTTGCCCGGCTGGTCGAGCAGGTGCTCGTGGCCGAGCACCCACTCATAGGTAGTGGCGCCCATCGCCATGGCGCCTACCCCGGCGAAGAACTCCGTGAAGCGCCGCTCCTTGGCCGCGGTCGCGTCGGCCGCAGCCTGCGCCTCAGCCTGGAACAGCCATTCGAGCGAGTTGCCTGCGGCCGCGATGAACCCGTCGATGCTGGCCGCCACCAGGTACTGCGTCTGAACCATGGGCAAAGCCTGGCAGACGGCACCGACAGCGAGTGGCCGTCGCGGGCGGGCCGCACCCCGGTCGCTAGGGCTGCGCTTCAGGACCGAGCCAGAACTTCTGGTGACTGTGCAGGAGCTGCGTCAGGTCGATGATCTTGGCGGCCGTGGCCGTATGCCCGCTGACCGCAGCAATCACCACAGCATCATTGCCAGCCTTGACCGAGCCGATGCCGTTGCGGTCGGCGCTCACGATCGTCGAGCCGGTGATCGCGTAGCTCTGGGTGAAGCCATCGGTGCTCTTCACCGTGATGGACCCGGCGGCTACCTTCGTGACAGTTCCGCTCTGGAAGTCGACCGTCTGGAATCCGCCGCCCGGCTTAGCTAGCACAATCTGGCCATGCAGCGGCAATATATGCCCGCCTGGCCCATAGCCCTGCATTCCGCTGACGGGCCCTGGGCTGGGCTGGCTATCGGACGGCGACAGCACCCGGGATCCGGCCGCTATCTGCGACCCGGCTGGCGGGCCCGCATTGCTCGGCGTCACGGAAGCACGGGCGGCGTTGGCGACGCCTGCCCCGCTGAGCAGTGCCACTACAGCCACTCCAGCCGTGATCAACGCGGCCCAGAACCGAGGCCGCCTGCACGGCTGCCTGCTCGATGGCAGGTCGCTCGGCCGGTCCGGTGAGAACGGCTTGCCACAGAGTCCGGCTGGGTCAGGCGCGCCTGCTCGACCGGCAGATCCGCGGGGCTCGTGGCGTGACAGAGGTTCAGACGACATCGGAGATCAACTCCTTGCCGGTGCTCTTACGGTCCACCCGTTTCAGGAACACCCGTCCCGCCCTCAGGCTACCGCCCGCATCTAAGTGAGGGCGTAATGTCAGGTTTGCTGCACCTTCGGGACGTCACTTGGTCGCCGCGGCGCTCGGGTCGCGCTGGGCGGCCGTGGCATCGTCGCGGTCGGTGGAGATGGTGAGGTCGTGCCAGGCGGTGTCGGACTCGGCCCGCGCCTTGGCGGCTGCCATCGCGTAGGCGTAGGCCTCGCTGCCCAGGATGAGCCGCAGCGGCGGGTCGGCCATCCCGGCGACCGTGAGGACAACCTGGGCCACCTTGGCCGGGTCGCCGAGCGCGCCGTCGCTGCCGAGCTCGTGGTGCATCCTGGCCATTGCGCCGACGGTCGGCAGGTACGGTTCGCTGATCGGCGGCACGTGCATGGATGACCCGGCCCAGTCGGTCTGCATGCCGCCCGGCTCCAGGACGGTGACCTTGATGCCGAGCGGGCCGACCTCGCGCGCCAGGACTTCGGAGAATCCGCCGACCGCCCACTTTGCCGCCTGATAGGCGGACAGGCCGGCCGTGGCCAGGCGCCCGCCGATCGACGAGACCTGGATGATGTGGCCGCCGCGCTGCTCACGCAGGACGGGCAGCGCCGCCTTGGTGACGTTCACGACGCCGAACAGGTTGGCGTCGATCTGCGCCCGGAAGTCCGCCAGCGTGATGTCCTCGACCGCCGCGAGGTTGGCGTAACCCGCGTTGTTGACCACGACGTCGAGACGGCCGAACGCCTTGGTTCCCGCGGCCACCGCCGCCTCGGCGCCGCCGGGGTCGGTGACGTCGAGCGCCACCGGGTAGATCTGAGTGCCATAGCGGTCTACCAGGTCGGTCAGGCTGTCCGGCTGGCGGGCGGTGGCGACCAGCTGGTGCCCGGCCGCCAGGGCGGCCTCGGCTATCTGGCGGCCTAGGCCACGGCTGCTGCCGGTGAGAAAGAAGACCTGTGGCATGAGCTCTGTCCCTTCCGCGAGGTAGTGACTTAACACAACATCGTTTTGATAATAGCAGAACGGCGTTGCGTTAGGTACACTGGGCCCGTCATGACTACGGAGACCTTCCAGCGTGCTCGCCGCCCCGAGCAGAAGCTGCAGCGCCAGGACGCCATCCTCAGCGCCGCCCGCGACCTGGCGCTGCGCGACGGCGTCCGCAACGTCAGCCTGGCCGACATCGCCGCGCGGGTCGGCATCCACAAGTCGGCGCTGCTGCGCTACTTCGAGACCCGCGAGCAGATCTTCCTGGAGCTGACCGCCGAGGCCTGGCGCGACTGGGCGCACGACCTGCACGCCGGACTCGACGCTGCCGCCCCGGGCTCGGCCGGGCTGGTCGCTGACGTCTTCGCGCGCAGCTTCAGCGACCGGCCTGTGCTGTGCGACCTCATCGCGCATACGCCGCTCAACCTGGAACGCAACGTCTCCCCCGAGACTGTGCGCCGCTACAAGCGCACGTCCCTCGGGGTGGTCAACGAGGCAGCAGCGCTCGTGCACCGGGTGCTGCCCGAACTCGCGCTTGGCGAGTGCACGGAGTTCGTCGCCACCCTGGCATCCCTGGCAGGCTCCCTGTGGCAGATCGCCAACCCGGTGCCAGCCCTCGCCGAGCTCTTCGCCTCCGATCCGGAACTGGCCCAGGCGTGCGTCGACCTCACGCCGCGGCTGCGCCGGACCGCGGACATTCTGCTGGCCGGACTGATCACAAGCCGGAGCCCGCGGTCCGCACGGGAACCCGGAATGACCTGAAGCTGCGTCACTAGGGAAACGGGCGCCGCAGCCAGTCCAGGCCGCCATCGCCGGTGACCCAGATGCCGCGGCTGTCACCGGCCCACCAGCCAAATCTCGACCCAGCGAAAGCAAGGACGGCGGGAGCGGCTGCCTGCGGGCTGAGCTGCGTCGTTCCGGTCACGACAGTGGTCCAGTGCAGCCCGTCATCGCCAGAGACGTCCACGCGGTAGGAGAACGGGCCGCTGCCGCTGACGCCTCCGGTGGCCAGCACCAGTCGCTCTGGTCTGGGCGTCGCCAGCAGTTGCATCCCTGACGGCACCGACCGCGGCGTGCCCCAGCTGGAGCCATAGTCGTCGGACGTGCGGATGAACGTGCGGCCGGTGCCGGAGAGCGAGTCGCACAGCACTGCGAGGTAACCCCTTGGTCCGGCCGACATCGTGGCGGCCGCGTGCGTGTTCGTGCCGTTGCCGCCGCACGGGTCGGGCAATCGCTGCCAGCTGCCGCCGGCATCGGTCGATCGGAAGACCACCGCCTTGATGCCGCCCTGACCGCCCGCCAGGTTGCCGTAGACCGGGACGTAGATCACCCTCGTTCCTGTTCTGAAGATCTGGGCATTGATGTCGCCGTCGGCGCGGGCGATCGGGATGCGCAGCAGCGTGTGCCAGGCGCCGGATCCCGCGACGGCCTCCTGCACCGTGCGGTTGCAGGGCCCGGGGCAGCCGCCATGGTCGTAGACGATCCGGACAACCGTCCCCGCGGCCGGCTCGAGGGCTTCCACGGGGCGACTGCGCACCCGACGCCAGCTGTGCCCGCCGTCGCGGGTCTGGTACAAGGCCGGGCCGAACAGGTAGCCGACCTTGGCCGTCGCGAAGCGGATCTGGCTGACCTGCCACGTCTGCTTAAGGCCGGAGGGAACGGACAGCGCTTGCCAGGACCGGCCGCCGTTGCGGGTAGCAGCGACGCGCGGGCACAAGCCCGATGAGCACGGCGCCGCAGCAAGCGCCCAGCCGCGCTGGCTGCTCAGCCACGTCAGGTCGACCAGGTAGGAGCCGACCAGGGCAGGGCCGACTGGCAGCCGGCTAACTGACGTGCGCTCGGGTGCGGATACCACGGCGGGAGTTCGGGGCGAGTGGCGCAGACGGAGCGCTGCGGCCGCGTGGTCTGGTTGGTGCGGTTGCCCGCTGCAGCCCGCCAGGCTGACGATCGCGCCCGTTGCGGCTAGCGCCAGCAACCTTTTCGGCAGATGACAGCTCATGACCTGAAGACGCGTGCGTGGTGCTCCTGGTTGTGAGCTTCGCCTGCAGCTGCCAGGCGTGTCCGGAGGAGCGGTGGCGTCTGGCATCGTGTGGGTATGGCGACTGAATCTGTGCACCGAAGTCTCACTGTCGAACGCGTTGCGGCGGGCCGGTTCGCCGCGGTCAACTCTCGTGGTGGCCGGATCGCGTTCGGCACCGGAAGCGACGAGGAGTTCACTCCCACCGAGTTGCTGCTGGTCGCGCTGGGTGGCTGCACCGCGATCGACATCGACATCCTGACCTCGCGCCGTGCTGAGCCTGAGGCATTCCAGATCGCCGTCGACGCCGACAAGGTGCGCGATCACGACGGCAACCACCTGGCCAACGTGGAGATTACCTACCGGATCACGTTCCCGGCGGGGCCGGACGGCGACAAGGCGCGGACCCTGCTGCCAGAGGCCGTCAGGCAGTCGCACGATCGGCTGTGCACGGTCGGCCGGACAGTCGAGTTGCCCACGCAGATCACGACCCGGATCGAATAGCTGCCTGCGGGTGGATCAGCCGCGGGGTCGCGGCTCGTCAGGGGGACAGCGAGCCCAGCGGGCTGGGCGCGGCGACTTCAATCCGCAGCACAGTCTGGCCAGTGGCTCAGCCGGACCGATCCGACACTCAGCGGAACGTACGGCGGCACCTCAGCGTGCGCCAGGCTGAGCAGGGCGTGCAGGTACGCGGTCGCCCTCATCCGTGCGGCCGGGTCGGTCTCGGCCAGGTCGGCGAAGCGAAGTGGCACTCCGGGGCTAGCGCCCGGCGCGATGCTGCCGAAGTCCACGATGTGCAGGGGCTTCTGGCCGGCCATGAACGCGAGCGTCGTCAGCAGCCTCAGGTCGACGTGACCAGCAGCGAGCTGCGCCCGACCGGCGGCCGACATGACAAGCTTCGGGTTCCGCAGCAGCTCAGCGCCCGAGGTCTTCCTGGCCTGCAGGCCCGTACGCAATGCCCGCTGGAACGCGGCCGGCCCGTTCGGCGCAATTAGGCGGACATCGATGCGGTCCGCGCCAGCGCCAAAGCTAGCGATCACTTCGGGCGCATACACCGCAGCGAGCTTGCTGCCGAACTGGCTGCGGATGCCGGCCGTCGCGATCACCAGCAGCGAGCCATAGGGATCGGGCGCGGTGGGCTGGAGCACGTTCAGATTGCCGGGCGGGAAGCCATGCTGTGCCAGGTCGGCACACGTGGCGGAATCACAGGCGATCTGGATGTTATGGCCCACCTGGCTGCCCACCCAGGCGACGGCGCTAGCGCGGATGACGCTCTCGGCGCCGAGCTGCTGGCTGCCCGAGTCTCGCGCGCTCCGGTCAGGGCCCGCGGCCGGACGGTGCCCGATCGCCATCGCGATGGCAACGGAGCAGCGCGACAATCGCGATCGCAAGCAGCATGCCAGTTAGCTGCCAGCGCCTCGCCGAGCGGGTTCGGCGAGCAACGGGCAGTGTGCGTACGACGGGCGGCACGGTGGCGGGGTGCACGATCGCGGGGCGCACGATCGCGGGGCGCACGGTGGCCTCGGCGGGCGTGGCTGCGGGAGCGGGCGCCTGCGCTGCGGCTGAGTTCGGCGGTTGCAAGGGGACAACCCGCCGCTGGGTCAGGGCAGACAGCTCCTCTGCCGCCGCAGACGTGAGCGCGGCCCGGTTGGACGCGGCCGCCGCGCGCAGCAGCTTGGCAGCCGACGATGCCATGGTTGTGGGCGATGGAGCGGCAGCAGCCGGCGAAGCTCCCTCAGGGTCCGGCTGGCCGGGCGACGATGCTGCAGCTGGCTGACCGGCCTGCGCGGTTGGCGGCAACGATCGGCGAGCACGCCGGGGCGGAGTATGGATGTCACTTGCGCCCGGCGCGCGCCGAGGCAGCTGCCCGGCTGCGACCGGGCGCGGCGCATCGGGCTGGCCAGGCGTCCGGCGGTCAGGCGTATCCGGCTGGCCAGGCGCATCCGGCTGGGCCGGTGCGGCAGCGGTATCTTCCTGGCGCGCCGGGCGCACTGGCAGGAAGCCGCGACGAACCTGCCCCGGAGGTCGTCCGTTGGCTCCCGGAACGCGTCGCGGCAGGCCGCCGGGCCGCTCCTGCGGCTCACGGTGGTCCTCTGCCATGCGCCACACCCCACGGGCGCGTGACACAGCGCACCCAGTTGACAAGCAACAGCGCAGCATAGCTCAGCTGCCGCTTCAACCGGAATGGCGCATTTACCTGGCCTCAGCCAACTATTCCGCAGACCAGTGATCACCGGCTAACCAGCGCCGGTGAGCGCCGCGACGTAGTCATCGAATCGGCGAAGGCTCGTCTCGAAGCCCATCCGGGCCTGCGGACTGGCGAATGCTTCAGGCACATTGGTCTGGTGCGTGACGACTTCGGTCCGGCCGTCGCCAAGGTCGGTGAAGGTGATCGTCGTGACCATCCCGCCCTCGACGTCTGGCTCTGTCCAGGCCAGCAGCCCTGGCCGTTCGACAGCCAGGAACACAGCGCGCATTGTGTACTGGCTTCCGTCGGCTGTGCTGACCATGACGGTCTCGAACGCGCCGCCGGGCCGCAGGTCGACCGTGATGCCATCCGCCGCAGTGATCGTCCCGTCCGGGCCCCAGAAGCGACTGAGATGCACCGGCTGTGTCATGCAGTCGAAGAGCAGTTCCGGGCTGGCACGATGGGTGCGCCGGTAGGTGAACTCGCCGGGCTGCGTCATCGGGGATCCTCCGGTTCGCCGGCCGGATCGGCGGGCTCGCTGGCTGCAGGGGCCGCGGCCTGCAGGTCGGCTAGGTGCTGATCGAGCCGGTTGTACCGGTCGTGCCAGGCCTGGCGGTGACTGCCGATCCACTCGGCAGCGATATCGAACCTGGCCGGCTCGATCCTGCACGGCCGGGCCTGGGCCGCCCGCGAGCGCGAGACGAGCCCAGCTCGCTCGAGGACCTTGATGTGCTTAGAGATTGCCTGCTGCGTGAGCGCAAACGGCTCGGCCAGCTGCCCGACG
Organism: uncultured Actinomycetota bacterium; assembly: GCA_963808215.1. Taxonomy (GTDB): domain Bacteria; phylum Actinomycetota; class Actinomycetes; order Streptosporangiales; family Streptosporangiaceae; genus JAJYUU01. The sequence continues at coordinate 15,637 of CAWEEY010000007.1, read as the reverse complement.
GTCGCCTCGCCTGTGGCGAGCCGGGTCAGGATCGCACGCCGGGTCGGATCTGCGAGCGCCGCGAAGGTGACGCTCAGTTCGTCGGCAGCCGTTGCGGTCATCGATCAGCCAGCGACCATGCTCGCGCCGCGCCCGCGCCATGGAAGAGTTCACGGGGAACGAGGCGGCCAGCAAGCAGCGGCAGTAGGTCACGGCTCCGTCCGGCCAGTTCCTCGCCATCCCCGGCCGACCAGTCGAGATCGGTGGCGCGCACCCTGATGCCGGCCAGCGGGAACCCGAACAGCGTCGTGCGGACGGCCCCGTCCTGGATCTCGGCAGCACGGACCGCACCAGCGTCGGGAGCCAACGGGCTCGTGATCGAATCGAGGACGATTGTCATAGCCCGGCCGGGGATCTCTTCGGCAGCGACAGCGGCCAGGTGATGTCCAGGCCGTGGATGACGTCGTGGCTGAGCGCGCCCTTCAGGCCGCCACCGGGTGGCGCCCACGGCGTATCCGCGTTGTCACGAAGCACGTCGACGAGGTCGGCCGGAGGCAGCCTGCTGTCGCGCGCCGCGATCTCATCGGAGAACTTCGTGAAGTCGCCGCCAGAGCGCTGCAGGCCGGCCATGAAGTCCGGCTCGGAGATCCGGAACGGCATCGTCATATGTGCGAGCACGTGCGCGCGCGTCCAGCCGGCGCAGAGCGAGGCTTCCCGCCACTGGTCGGCAGTGAGCTTGCTGAGCGCCGCGGCGAGCGATCGCCGGTGCGCGGCAATGATGTCCATCATGGCTGGCTCCTGTGTTGCAAACTACTGAGTTGTTAACTCGACGGTTGTACAACCAGGTAGTTTAGTACAACCTGGCGGCCAGCGCCAACACGGGGGCCCACGGCCTAGCAGTCCGCGATGTCCGCCCGGCAGGCGGTAGGCGATAAGGGCTTGATGGCTTGCGGGAAGGCGAACAGCGGCTTCGGGTCGTACTCGCTCTTGATCATCTGCAGCCGGGGGTAGTTCGCGCCGTAGTAGGCCTGCTCGAAGTTCGACAGGCTCGGGTCGGGATAGTTCTGGTAGGCCTGCCCGCTGGCATGCGGGTGCACGGAGTTGTAGTAGGAGGTAATCCAGCTGCGCTGGTTCGCCACGCCGCTGCGGGCGCCGGGGGCAGTCCACGAGGTGTAGTACTGGGCGAGCCACAAGGCGTCGCGGTGGACGAACGCAGTGTCGGAAGGCTTGACGCGGTTTACCGCCCCGCCAAGGGCGTCGAACGCGATGCTGCCCGCGCCGCCAGCCGCGCCTCGGATTCCCCGCAGCCGTTCGATGCCGCTAAGCAGCGCGGTGATGCCCGCCTCGGTCAGCGGCTTGGTGAAGAAGTCGGACTTGGCAAAGAACGGTACGCGCGGCAGATTGCCACCAGGCGGCGTGTCGCAGGTCTGCACGTTCGCGCAGTTCGCCTCTAGCAGCATCGCGCCGAGGAAGCTGTTCTCGCCCACGCTCACGAAGGTAGGCGCGACCCCGACAAGGTGGATAAGCTTGTCCAGCTCTGCGCGGGCGCCGGCCACCGAGCCGACGAAGCTGCCGCCGACCCCGATCGACGGCGCGCCGCCGAAGCCGGCGGACAAGTGCATGTTGGACCACAGCGCGTCGGGCTCGTGCGGCGCCCACGACTGCCAGCCCTTCACTACTTTCCTCGCGTCCGACCATCGCCAGCCGAGGCCGAACAGGACCAGCTTGCTCAGGTTGTGAGTGCCGAAAGTGAACGAGGTGGCGACACCGAAGTTACCGCCGCCGCCGCCGCGGCTGGCCCAGTACAGGCCCCGGTTGCTGTTGTGGTTACAGGTCGCGGTGGTGCCGTCGGCGAGCACGATGTCGAGGGACCGGAGATTGTCGCACGTCAGTCCGTAGATGCGGGACAGCACGCCGACGCCGCCGCCGAGAGCGAGGCCGGCAATGCCGACGGTCGGGCATGACCCGCCGGGCACGGCCCGGCCGCGCGCTGCCAGCCCGCTGTAGAAGTTGATCAGATCGATGCCCGTGCCGACGGTGACCGTGTCGGACCCGAAGCGCATCGAGTTCATTTCTGAGATGTCGATGATCAAGCCACCGGTGACACTGGACCAGCCGCCGTAGCTATGGCCGCCAGACCGGGCGCGGACCGGGAGTGAAAACCTGGAGACGAAGGTGATGCAGGCGGCTACATCAGCATTGGTCTTGCAGTAGGCGACGCCGGACGGCCGCAGCGAGTCGAACTGCGGGCTGAACAGCTCCTTGGCGAAGTCGTACCCGGACTGGCCGGGCCGCAGGAGCTTATGGGTGGACAGCTTCCTCCGCAGCGCATTCCAGTCCGCATTCGATGGCGCGGTGTCGCGCGCATACAGCCAGGCTGGCCGCGCCGACGCGGCGCCAGCCGATGTCGCGTGCCGCTGCGCGGCAACGGCCGGACGCAGCAGCCCGCCGGCGACTAAGGCAGCGCCGACTGTGCCGGTCGCGAACAGGAAGTCCCGCCGCGCCGGGACCGGCTCGGCGGAAACGACGACCGGCGGCATCAGGGCCGGGTGCGCGGGGACCCGTGGCATCGGGACGTGGACTGCGGCAGGCTCCTGCGCGCCTCCGCTGCTCGCCTGACCAGCCCGGCTGTCGCTCTGCATCCCGGCTCGGCCGTCGCTGTCGGTCATCGTGCCCCCCGCCTGCCCGATCGCGACCCCCAGTGATGAGGTCCGACACGGAGAGTAGCTGAGCGTCGCTGGCATGTGCCGGCGCCACTCCGTTAGACGCCGCTAACTAGACCGGGGTTGCGGCGACCTTCACCGATCCGCCGTCGCCAACAGCCTGCACGGCCGCGTCGACATCGGTCTCGGGCAGGACCGCCACCTCAACCGCCAGGGTCTCGCCGGCGATGAAGTCCGCGTGCTGTGCGGACGGCATCGGCCACCGCTCCGGCGGCGCCCAGCGTGAGCCTGATGCGGTCTGACACGGCCAGCCCGGCGTCGCGCCGGGCCTGCTGCACGATGCGGACGACGTCACGCGCGATGCCCTCGGCGGCCAGTTCGGGCGTCACCGACATGTCAAGCTCGACTAGGCCGGTGTTGCCGGACAGCGCCGAGGTTGACTCAGGGTGGGCAGCCGCGAGCCGGACCTCGTACTCACCGGCCTCGAGCTCCACGCCTGCGGCGGTAACTGAGTCACCCGAACGGACCACGTTCCCGGCCTTAATAGCCCTGATGACCTCTTGCACCTTGGCGCCGATCCTCGGCCCGAGCACGCGCGGGTTGACCGCCAGCTCGAATGTGCCGAGGCTCGCCGGGTCGGTCGCCAGCGTGACTTCCTTGACGTTCACTTCGTCGCGGATGAGCTCGGCGTACGGCGCGAGCGACTGCGCGTCCGGATGGGCGACAGTCAGGCGCGTCAGCGGCAGGCGGACGCGAAGCTGGCGCGCCTTGCGGAGGCCAAGCGCTGTGCTGCAGACGGCACGGACCAGGTCCATCGTGTCGGCCAGCTGCTCGTCGGCGGGCCAGTTTTCCAGCCGGGGCCAGTCGGTCAGGTGCACGCTTTCCTCGGCGGTCAGGCCGCGCCAGATCGCTTCCGTCGTCAGCGGCAGCAGCGGCGCGGCTGCCCGGCAGACCGCCTCAAGCACGGTCCACAAGGTGTCGAGCGCGTCAGTGTCACCGGCCCAGAACCGGTCCCTCGAGCGACGGATGTACCAGTTGGTCAGCACCTCGAGGTACTCACGCAGTTCCTGGCAGGCGCCGCCGACGTTGTACACGTCGAGCAGTTGCTCCATCTGGGTGACCGCGGACCGGGTCTTGGCGAGGATGTAGCGGTCCAGCACGTGCGGGCTCGCCGTGGACCGCTTCGCCTCGTACGACTCAGCGTTGGCATACAGCGCAAAGAAGTAGTACGAGTTCCATAGCGGCAGGATCGCCTGCCTGACCGCGTCCCGGACGCCAGGCAGCGACACCGCAATGTCGCCCCCGCGCAGGATCGGGCTGGCCATCAGCAGCCAGCGCATCGCGTCCGACCCGAAGCTGTCGAACACCTCGTTGGTGTCCGGGTAGTTGCGCAGGCTCTTGGACATCTTCAGTCCGTCGCTGCCGAGCACGATGCCGTGGCAGACGCAGTCCCTGAAGGCCGGGCGGTCGAACAGTGCGGTCGCTAGCACGTGCAGCGTGTAGAACCAGCCGCGGGTCTGCGGCGTGTACTCGACGATGAAGTCGCCGGGGTAGTGGCTGTTGAACCAGTCCGCGTTCTCGAACGGGTAGTGCACCTGGGCGAACGGCATGGAGCCAGACTCGAACCAGCAGTCCAGCACCTCAGGTACCCGGCGCATGGTCGATTTGCCAGTCGGGTCGTCCGGGTTCGGCCGGCTCAGGTTGTCGATGCCGGGCCGGTGCAAGTCGTCGGGTCGCACGCCGAAGTCACGCTCAAGTTCATCCAGCGACCCGTACACATCGGTTCGCGGGTAGTTCGGGTCGTCACTCTGCCACACCGGGATGGGGGAGCCCCAGAACCGGTTCCGGCTGATCGACCAGTCCCGCGCGTTCGACAGCCACTTGCCGAACTGGCCGTCCTTCACGTGCCCTGGCACCCAGGTGATTTCCTGGTTCAGCTCGACCATCCGATCCTTGAACTTCGTCACCTCGACGAACCAGCTGGACACCGCCTTGTAGATCAGCGGGTTCCGGCAGCGCCAGCAGTGCGGGTAGGAGTGGGTGTATGTCTCCCGCCGCACCAGGCTGCCCTGCTCGCGCAGCTTGGCTGTAATCCCTGCGTTGGCGTCGAAGACGTGCTGGCCCTCGAAATCAGGCACGACCGAGGTGAACTGCGCATGTTCGTCGACGGTCAGCACGGTCGGGATCCCGGCCGCGTTACATGCGACGGCGTCGGCCTCGCCGTAGGCAGGCGCCATGTGCACCACCCCGGTGCCGTCCTCGGTCGTCACGTCGTCAGAGAGGATCACCCGGAACGCATCTGCCGTGCCGAAGCGGGCGTCGTCTGTCAGGTAGGGGAACAACGGCTCGTACCGCCGGCCCGCGAGCTCCGCGCCGGTCAGCGTCCCGACCTCGGTCGCCCCCTCGAGCTCTCGCTCGTAGGCGGCCTGCCGGTCGCGAGCCAGGATGTAGCGTTCCCCGTCCTTTTCCAGCACCGTGTAGCTGATCTCCGGGCCGACGGCCGCGGCCAGGTTTGACGGCAGCGTCCACGGCGTCGTGGTCCAGGCCAGCAGCCACTCCCCGGTCTCGAGCCTGAACCTGACGGTGACTGACGGGTCCTGCCGGTCGCGGTAGGTGTCCTCGTCCATCCGCAGCTCATGATTGGACAGCGGAGTCTCGCACCGCCAGCAGTACGGCAGGACCTTGAAGCCCTGGTAGATCAGCCCGGAGTCCCAGAGCCGCTTGAACGCCCACATGACGCTTTCCATGTACGGCGTGTCGAGCGTCTTGTAGTCGTTGTCGAAGTCGACCCAGCGGGCCTGCCTGGTCACGTAGTCGCGCCACTCCCGCGTGTAGCGCAGCACCGACTCCCGGCACGCCGCGTTGAACTTGTCGATCCCCATCGCCACGATCTCGGCCTTGCCGGAGATGCCGAGCAGCCGTTCTGCCTCTACCTCGGCGGGCAGGCCGTGACAGTCCCAGCCGAACCGGCGCTCCACCCGGCGTCCCTGCATGGTGCGGAACCGCGGCACCAGGTCCTTCACGTACCCGGTGATCAGGTGGCCATAGTGCGGCAGGCCGTTGGCGAACGGCGGCCCGTCGTAGAAGACAAACTCGCTGTCGGCGGGACGCTGCGCGACCGACTTGCGGAACGTGTCGTTAGCTGCCCAGTACGCCAGCACGCCTTCCTCAAGCTCAGGGAAGCTGGGCTGGGAGGGAACACCGCTCGCGGTCTGGCCGGCAGCCTTGGCGGTCTCTGCGCGTGGGTAAACGCTCATCTGGTGGTACGTCCTCGCGGCGCTGTCGTCGTCAGTCAGCGCCCGCCGTGGAGGCCGGGCACCAATTGCGAGGACGACGCGCCCGCTCCCGCGCGGGCGTACCGCGGTACCACCTCGCTTGTCGCGGGCCAAAGCTCGCGACCGCTCACTGGCCGGCTGTGACGGGCCGGACCCGCCCGGTTCTAATCAGGCCCGCCCACCGCCGCTTGCCGGTGCTGAGCAGGCCTTTTCTTCCGGAGGCTCCCCGGTGATAGCCGGATCGTCGCCTTGTGCGAGTAAGTTTAGCCGGTCGTGCCAACTCCCCGCTCGCCTGACGCGAGGCGCCCGGCTGCAAGCTGCCCGTGCGGCGAGGCCCCCGGAGGCAAGGTACTCGGCCGCAACCCGCTTCGGCACGCACATGCGCCAGGCGTCGAGGACGAGCTCCTCCATCTCGGCCTGGTCGATGGCGGCGAGCCGGACGTGCACCCAGTGGTAACGCAAGTCCGATTGTCGAGGCATGAGGAACTTGTCCGACTCAGCAGCGACCAGGGCGGCGCGCTCCTCCTTGGGAAAGCCGAAGCCCATGATCTGCTCGTCACGAGAGAACGCCAGGAAGACAATGCGGCCGACCCGGAACTTCACCCGGTCCCTGACCAGGGCCTCATAAGCCCGCGGCAGCTGGCCGGCAAAGGCGCGTACGTCGTCGATCGTCACCACGAGCCCAGCTTGCCTGACGGGTCTGACAGTGCCTGTCGCTCCACTCGCGGAGCTTGCCGGCCGCAATAGTCTCAAAGCATGAGCACGAAGCTGCCGTTGTTCCCCCTTGGAAGTGTGCTGTACCCCGGCCTGGTGCTGCCGCTGCACATTTTCGAGGACCGGTACCGGCAGCTTGTCGCGGATCTGCTCGAAGAACCGGAGCCGAGGCAATTCGGCGTTGTTGCCATCCGGTACGGCCGGGAGACCGGAATAGACGGCGTGTCCGCGCTGTACGAGACCGGATGCACGGCCGAGTTGCAGCGCGTTGAGCCGTACGAGGACGGCAGGTTCGACCTGGTCACCGTCGGCGCTCAGCGATTCAGGCTGGTGGACCTAGGCGAGCAGGCACCATACTTCACCGGCGAGGTTGAGTGGCTGCCTGAAGAGATAGGCGACGACGCTGAGACCGCGCTGGTGCTGGGAGCGGTGCAGCAGTCGTTCCGGTCCTATCTGGCGTTGATTGCGGAACGCGGCGGCGTTCATGTGACGATTCCGGAAATGCCGGATGAGCCCATGCTGATGTCCTACCTCGTTGCGGCGGCGGTCGTCGTGGACCTGCCAGTCAAGCAGCGCCTGCTCGAGGAGCCGGACGCGCAGCGGCGGCTGCTCGCCGAGCGCAAGCTGCTGGTTAGGGAGATGCAGATGCTCCGCTCGCTGACCGCCACGCCGGCGCCAGACCTGAGGTTCGCCCCCTACAGCCAGAACTAGCGCGTCAGGCGCGAGCCGTCAGCGCAACAGCTGCCTCGGTGGTCAGCAGCTGGAACGTGAAGCTCTCCTGCAGGTAAAGGACGACATCGGTCTCAGTGTGGGACTGGTAGCCGATCGAGAAGTCCTGGCCCACGTGCAGGCTGAAGTCGCCGCCGCGCGTCGTCAGCAGCACTGCGCCGCTGACGGCCGGGGCCCAGACCAGCTCCCCGTCCAGCACGTTGCGGAGGTGCCGGATGATCGGGTAGCCGTGGTCACTGGCCTCGCTGACAGCGGTGTAGGCATCTGCGGACAGCACCGCTGTGTACGGCCCGTCCACGCCAGCCGACCGCAGCTGGCCCGCTGCCTGCGCAAAAGCCATCGGGTAATCGGCGATCTCGGCCGGCAGCATCACCGGGGCGTTCGTGGCGCCTGGCACGATCCCGCCGATGCCCGCCGCCCGGTAGCCGGCGAAGATCGCCTGGTCCTCGGCGAACGCGATGTGGCGGGCCGCGTCCCTGGCCGGCTGCCAGTCGGAGTCCTGCGAGCCGCGTGCGACATCATCGATCTGGTCCCGGCTCAGCGTGAACGGCACCCGCAGCTCGACTAGCGGGAGCACCTGGCGCTGCCTGGCCAGTACGCCATCGGCTGGCGGGTCGATGGACTGCTGGTGACCGGTGCCGACGGCAGACTCTGCCAGGCCCGAGGGACCGTTGACGTCCACGACGCGCCGTCCCGCTAGGTAGCGCTTCAGCGTGCGCGCCGTCTCCTGCTCGATCTGGGCCCATGCTTCGTCGGAGATCGGAGCTAGCTCGCGGTGCAGGTTGTTCATCGTGATGCATCTCCTCGGAGGCTGCCGATATTCAGTGAGCCGTCACTATCTATCTGGGCCGCGTCGCTGTCGTCGTCCGCGAGGCTGTCGAGCAGCGCCTGCGACGGCACGAAGAACAGCGAGCCGGTCACTGCCGTACTGAAGTCCAGGATCCTGTCGTAGTTACCGGGCGGAGAGCCGATGAACATGTTCTCCAGCATCTGCTCGATCGTGCCAGGCGAGCGCGAATAGCCAATGAAGTAGGTGCCGTACTCGCCGGCGCCGACCTGCCCGAACGGCATGTTGTCCCGGACTATCTTCACTTCTTCGCCGTCCACGACGATCGTGTTGAGCGCGTTGTGCGCATAGCTCGGCTTCACCGAGTCGTCCAGCTCGACGTCCGACAGCTTCTGCCGGCCGATGATCTTCTCTTGCTCCTCGGTCGGCAGCGCGTTCCAGCGGGCCAGGTCATGCAGGTACTTCTGCACGATCACGTAACTGCCGCCGGCGTAAGCCGGCTCCTCGTTGCCGATGATCGTCGCGCGGACGGCAGCGGCACCGGTGGGATTCTCAGTGCCGTCCACAAACCCGAGCAGGTCGCGCTCGTCGAAGTAGCTGAAGCCATGCACCTCGTCGACAATCCGGCCAATGCCGTCCAGCCTGGTCGTGATGAGGCTAGCCAGCTCGAAGCAGAGGTCCATGCGGGTAGCGCGGATATGGAACAGCAGGTCGCCTGGCGTCGAGACGGCGTGCCTGGGGCCGGCTCGCAGCTCCAGGAACGGGTGCAACTCGCTCGGGCGCGGCAGTCCGGTCAGCCGATCCCATGCCGCGGCGCCGAACCCGGTCACGCACGTCAGGCGCCCGTTCAGGTCGCGGAAGCCGACCGCCCTGACGAGCGCCGCGACATCGGCGCACACGGCCAGCGCGGCGTCTGCGCTGGCGGCATCGGGATTGATGACGGCGACCAGGAAGATCGCAGCCTTGGTGAGTGGCGCCACGACCGCCTGCGGCTCGGCAGGCAAAGCGGGTTCCGCGGGCTGGGCTGGCACGGCGGCGACGGCCGAGGCGTCAATGCTCACGCGCTCATCTTTCCGCATGCCTGCCGGCTTTCTCCCGGCACCCGGCCGGAATGGCTCCGGCCTGTACATGGTTGCCTCGGGCAGGCCACTGGCTGGTTGAGGCAGACCACTGGCTGGTTAAGCGGGTCACGGGACGAGCGGTGACGGCACGGAGGCGATGATGACGAGCACGACGCAGGCGAGCGGGGCAAGCCCTGTCGACTTCACAACATTCGGGGATTATGGCGATTTCCGCCCTAAGCGGCCGCAGCCGTCCGCCGCGCCCGCCAAGCCCGCCAAGGCCGGCGAGTTCGTCCGCGCGGCTTACCCGTTCCAGGGCCGGATCACCGCCGACGGCTCCAGCGGCTACCTGGCCGAACCTGGCCGGTATCACCTCTACATCAGCTGGGCCTGCCCGTGGGCGCACCGCTCGGCCATTGTGCGCGAACTGCTCGGGCTGCAGGACGTCATCTCACTGTCCGCAGTGGACCCGGTGCGCGATGGCCGTGGCTGGGCGTTCCGCGAAGGCGACGGCTACGGCCTCGACCCGGTAAACGGCTTCGCTCTGCTCCGGGAGGCCTATGAGGCGACCGAGCCGGGCTACGACGGGCACGTTTCGGTGCCTGTGCTGTGGGACAAGACGACGGGCCGGATCGTCAGCAACAACTTCCCCGACATCACGCTGGACCTGGACACGCAGTTCGGGCAGTGGGCCAACCCGGCCTACGACCTGTACCCGGAGCGGCTGCGCTCGCAGATCGACGAGATTAACGAGCTCGTCTATGCCACGGTCAACAACGGCGTCTACCGGTCCGGGTTCGCGACCACGCAGGAGAGCTATCACGAGGCCGTGACGCGGCTGTTCCAGACGCTCGACGAGCTCGAGCAGCGGCTCGCCGGACAGCGCTACCTGGTCGGCGACCAGCTCACGGAGGCGGACGTGCGACTGTGGGTAACGCTGGCGCGGTTCGATGCGGTGTACTACTCGCACTTCAAGTGCAACCTGCGCCGGATCAGCGACTACCCGAACCTGTGGGCGTACGCGCGCGACCTGTACGCACTGCCCGCCTTCCGCGATACGACCAGGTTCGACCAGATCAAGCGGCACTATTACGGCACCCACCCGCAGCTGAACCCATCCAGGATCGTGCCAGATGGTCCGCTGCTCGACTGGAGCGAGCCGGCTGGCCGCGAGCAGCTTGGGCGGGCACTGATCGCGGCGATGACAGCGACGGGCGGGGCGAGGAGCGCGAGGTAACGTGGCCAGTATGAACGAGTACGCCGACGCCGCTGGGCTGGTCGAACGGTCAGCGGCGGCCATGGTCAACGCCATCCCCGAGCAGCCGGCTGATGACGGTTTCTTCGGCCCGGCAAGCATCGCCTGGCAGATCAGCGGCGACCTGTCGGCGCCGGTGGCCGGGCCTGCGGGCGCTGATGATTCAGGCACTGCACCCGCTCGCGATGGCCGGAGTGGATCAGCACAGCGACTGGCGGGCCGATCCCGTCGGCCGGCTCGCCGCGACCACGGCATATCTGGCAAACATTACGTTCGGGGAACGGGCGGTTGCCGAACGCTCGGCTTGCCGCGTGCGGCGGATTCACGAGCGAGTCACTGGCATCGATCACGAGACCGGCGAGCCCTATGCCGCGGGCGATCCGGCGCTGCTGCTGTGGGTACATGTGGCGCTGGTCGACTCGAACATCGCGGCTCGTGACATCTTCGGGACGCCGCTATCGCCTGACGACGCCGACCGCTACATCGAGGAGATGGTGATCGCGGCCCAGCTCGTGGGCGTGCCGGTCGAGCTCGTGCCGGACAGCCAGGCCGCGCTCGGCAAGTACCTGGCGTTTGTGCAACCGCAGCTGCTGTGCACAGCTGCGGCCAGGGAGTCGATGGGGTACCTGCTAGACCCGCCCGGCCTGGACGACGAGGTCGCCGAGATCTGGCAGGACATCAGGGAGGCTACGCTGATTTCGCTGCCCGGCTGGGCGCGTGACATGTACGGCTATACCGCGCCAGAGCTGACTTCGGCTCGCAGGGACGAGATCCGGCAGGCCCTTGGCGTGCTGGACGCGGTCTTCCTCGGCGAACCTGGAGTGCTGGAGGCCAGGCAGCGCATCACGCTGCGCATGCGCGCCGCATCCCGGGCATGAGGCTGCTCGTGCGGCGGGGCGGATCGGCGGAACGGCCGCGCGCCCTGCTCGCGGTCCTGGCCGGAATGGCGGCGACCGCCCTCGGCCTGGCGCTGGTTCGCCGCCGTGTGGGCCGGCTGCGGTTCGAGCGCGGTCTGGCCGCTGCCCAGCTCGCCGTCCGTGGCGGAATGCGCTACGCGGGCAGCGCACCGCGACTGTTCATTGCCGCCGGCGAGAACCGGCAGCGCCTGCGCAACGACCTCGCCATGCAGACGGCCGACGACATTACCGCCACGCTCGGCACCATGAAGGGCGTCATGGTCAAGCTCGGGCAGATGGCGAGCTATGTCGACGAGGGCCTGGCCCCGTCGGTTCGCCGGACGCTCAGCCGGCTGCAGGACAGCGTCCCGCCGATGAGCGCCGAGCTCGCGGCGAGCGTCATCGAGGAGGAGTCTCGGTCAGCCGCCAGAGCGCCTGTTCGCCCGCTGGGATCCCGAGCCGATCGCGGCGGCCTCGATCGGTCAGGTGCACCGCGCGATCACCAGGGACGGGCGCGCGGTGGCGGTCAAGGTGCAGTACCCCGGCATCGCCGAGATGATGACGGCCGACCTGGATAACGTCTCGCTGCTGCGCCGCATGCTGCGGGTCACCGCGCCCAGCCAGGATGTCGACGGCCTCGTCGCCGAGCTCAGGGAACGGGTGCTTGAGGAGCTCGACTACCGCAGGGAGGCAGCGAACCAGCAGCGGCTGCACGACTACTACGACGGGCACCCGACGATCAGCGTGCCGCAGATCGTCGGCGGGCTGTCCGGCCGCCGGGTTGTGACCAGCGAACTAGTGACGGGAGCGCGGTTCTCCGACGTCGTCGGCTGGTCGCAGGAGGAGCGAGACCTGGCGGGTGAGACGCTGTACCGATTCGTCTTCCGCAGCCTGTATGAGGTACACGCGTTCAACGGCGACCCGCATCCCGGCAACTACATCTTCCACGGCGGCGGGAAGGTGACGTTCCTGGACTTCGGGATGGTCAAGCACTTCACCGACACCGACCTGATGCCGCTCATGCAGATGGCGCGCAACCTGTGCGTGGAGGGCGACCCTGCTGAGTTCCGGGCCAGCCTGGAGGAGGCCGGTTTCCTCGTGCCAGGCGCGCCGTTGAGCGATGAGCAGATCGCCGATCACCTGGCTGTGTTCTACCAGCTGATCCGCGAGTCGAAGACGGTGACCGTCACCGGCGAGTACGCCTCCGCCGTGGTCCGCCGGTTCTTCGACGTACGCAGCCCGGTGGCGCAGTACGCGCGGATACCGCGGTCCTACGTGGTGCTGCAGCGGATCAACCTTGGCCTGTTCGCGCTGCTGGGGGAGATGAAGGCGACCGCGAACTGGCGCGCCATCGCCGAGGAGATCTGGCCGTTCATGCACGCGCCGCCGAGCACGCCGATGGGGACCGCTGAGCTGCCATGGCTGGCCAGCCGGCCCGCGGCCGCGCAGTTGCTCGTCGCTGATGGGGCGTGATGTTGCAACTGCAGCCCAACTACTACCCGTAACGGCTGCCATCGGCTGCTGTTCAGCTCGACCGGCTGCTTCTACCAGCCAGGACCTGACGGCAGCGTGGACGAGGACTCGCCGATCGTGCCCGAGAGCCCATATGCGCGGACCAAGGCCGTGTGCGAGGGAATGCTCGCCGCCATCGCCGCCGGGACGTGATGCGGCGAACCTAAGCCCACTTTGAGGTACATGTCTATCGACCGATTATCTCGTCATACTTACTGCAGCCGGGTCACCGGGGACTTGATCAAGTGGAGGGGCTGCACCATGAATCTGACAATGACGGCGAGGAAACGGCTGGCCGCCGGGGCGGCTGTCGCATGCCTGGCGATCGGTACGCCGGCGGTGGCGCTTGCAGCATCGTCCGGCCCGCTGGCGCGCGCAACGACGCCGCGATGCAACAACTCGGACACCTACGTCTGGTTCGCGCTCAGCCCGAACGGGGCGGCCGGCACGATCTACTACCCGGTCGAGTTCACCAACACCGGCAGCAGAGCCTGCACACTCGCTGGATTCCCTGGCGTCTCGGCTATCAGCAAGTCCGATCAGCAGCTCGGCCGGGCCGCCACCCGCGTCAAGGTCACCGCCCACACAGTGACGATCAAGCCAGGTCAGACCGCGCACGCCATGCTCGGCATCGTCGAGGCCGGCGTGATCGGGGGCTGCCACAACGCGACTGCGTTCGGGCTCAAGGTCTACCCGCCGAACGAGAAGGGCAAGCAACTCGTCCTGAGCTTCACCTTTTCGGTCTGCAAGAACAAGGGCTCCATGCGGGTCTATCCGGTGACGCCGGGAATCGGCGTGCCGTAGGTCCTCAGGCGCGGCGTGGCCCTGGCTTCTCCCGCCAGGGCCAGCCCCGACCCGGCATGGGCTAGTTGCGGCGATTGTCGGCAAATTCTCAGGACATGGGGGCTAGAATCCGGGGATTCTGTATGGCACCTTCTGTGTAACCGTTGTGGACCAAGTCGCGGCTGGGGCGGCCAGGAGGGCAGGTGGCCGACTCGGTGTCCGAGATACCCGCACAGGCACTTGCGATCGCGCTTCGCGGTCATCGGCGCGTTCAGCTACGCCATCGCCTCGGTGCATCAGCAGCAGAGCGCCGCCAAGCTATCGACGAAGTCCGCGTTTGACCCGGCAGTCCTGGCCCGGCTGATCAGGAAACGGCGCTGGCTGCTCGCCCTGATCGGGGTAGCGGGCGGCTACGGCTTTCAGGCCGCCTCCCTGGATCTGGGCAGGCTCGTGGTGGTCGAGCCAGTCTTCCCGATCGGGCTGCTGTTCGCGCTGCTGCTGGCGGCGCGGGCGGAGGGCCGCCGGCTGAATCACGCCGAGTGGACCGCGGCGATCGCGGCCGTCGCTGGCCTCGCAATATTCCTGGTTGCCGCACAGCCTTCTGGCGGGCACCGGACCGCTGGCGCTGGCTCGCTCGGAGTAGTGGCAGTTGGCGCAGTCGTGATAGCGGTGCTGTGCGGCCTGATCGCTTTCAAGGTCGCCACCGCCCACCGCGCGCTCGTGCTGAGCATCGGCGGCGGACTCGGCGCCGGCGTCACGGACGCGCTGACCAAGACGGTGGCGGCACTGGCCGGGACGCACCGGCTGGGGATATTCGGCGACGTCCGGCTCTACCTGCTCGCCGTCGTTGGCCTGCTGACGTTCACGATGCAGCAGAACGCCTTCCGCGCTGCGGGCCTCTCGGCGTCGCTCCCGTCCTTCGCTGTGCTCGAGCCGATCGTCGGCTCGCTGCTCGGGCTGGCCATCTATCATGAGCAGGTCGGCGGCGGCGGGCTGAGGATCGCCGTTGAGGTGCTCGCCGTGCTCGCGGCCATCTGGGGCATTGCCCGTCTGGCGAACTCGGTGATCGCGGAACTGGCGCGGCTGGCAGCCGCCGCCACGCCGCCGCCCGATCCCGCGGCCTAACTCACTCGCTCAGCGCTGGTCCGCGCACTCCACCTCTGCACTAGCGCTCAGCTACCACGTTCCCCAAAGCCATGAAGGGAGATCAGCATGCTCCGATATGTGCTCACCGGCACGCCCGGTTCGGGAAAGACCGCGATTCTGCGGCAGCTCGAGCATGACGGGTTCGCGGTCGTCGAGGAGGCGGCCACCGACGTGATCGCGCTCTGGCTGGCACTCGGGGAGTCCGACCCGTCGAGCCGTCCTGACTTCATCGACAAGATCCTCACGCTGCAGCGGCACCGGGAGTTGCTGGCCCGGCCGGCCGTCGACGACGACCATGCCGTGTTCTTCGACCGATCGCCGGTCTGCACTCTGGCGCTCAGCCGGTTCCTTGGCGTGCCGCCCTCGCGGATGCTGGCCGACGAGATAGATCGGGTACATGCGAGACCAGGTCTACTGCCAGAGTGTGTTCTTCGTGCGGAGCCTGGGCTTCGTGACCCCCACTGCCGCCAGGCGAATCAGCCTCGCGGACTCGCTGGTGTTCGAGGATGTGCACGAGCAGACGTACCGCGAGCTGGGGTTCCGGCTGATCGAGGTGCCAGTCGGGCCGCTAGCCAGCCGGGTCGAGCAAGTGCACGGTGCTGTCAAGCGCGGACTGCCCTCAGACGAAGGCACCCATGCCGGTGATGGCCCGCCCGACGATCAGCGTGTTGATCTCGCGAGTGCCCTCGTAGGAGTAGATGGCCTCGGCATCCGCCACGAACCGGCCGACCTGGTTCTCCAGCAGGATGCCGTTGCCGCCGAGCAGCTCGCGGGCCCAGCCGACCGTCTCGCGCATCCGGACCGTGCAGAACGCCTTGGCTAGCGCGGAGTGGTGGT
>CAWEEY010000006.1:0-297435 GCA_963808215.1 uncultured Actinomycetota bacterium | reverse complement strand
ATCAGTACCAGGTCGCTCGCACTGCCTGCTCAGGAGCCAGCCGCAAAGATCACCCGTGTATTAAGCGTTCGGCGCGGTCCAACGGCGCAGTTCCGATCAGCGATTGCCTACGCGCTGTACAGCGAACGACCGCTCGCTATGCTCCGCCGGCGCCGGGCGATCGAAGGTGAGCGCTGTTGGGATTTCGTAACCTAGGCGCCGCCCGATGCCAATGACGACCGTCGCGCACCGCTCAGCATTGGTGTCGCCGTGGTCGCGGCGGTGGCCGTGCCGGTCATCAGTCCGGCTGACAGGCCAGAGAGCACCCGTCCGGCGAACAGCCAGCCGACGCCTGGCGCGAGAATGAACGTCACCGCGCTGAGAATGCTCAGCCCGATCGCAGCCGCCAGCACCGGACGCCGGCCAACCTGGTCCGACGACCGCCCGGCGGCCAGCAGCGCGGTGAGCACGCCGACCGCGTAGGTGGCGAAGATCAGCGTTATCAGGCTCGTGAGGAAATGCCACCGCGCCCCGCCAGCCGGGCCGGGCGGTCAGCGCCCGCCGGATACGGTGATATCGGTGCCGGTGACGAACGACGCCTCTGGTGATACCAGCCACGACACGGTCGCTGCGATCTCGTCGGGCTGGCCGATCCGGCCCAGCGGGGTCCGCTTTCCGACGTCGCGCAGGTCCGGGGGTACCAGGTCGGTGTCGATCACGCCCGGGGAGACGCTGTTAGACCGGATCCCCTCGGCTGCGACCTCGTTGGACAGGCCGCGCGCGAACGTCACCATCGCGCCCTTGGTTGCCTGGTACGGGACCAGCCCGGTCGCGCCGGCCGGGGCCTTCGCGGCGACCGACGCGATCGTCACGATCGATCCGCCCTTGCCGCCGTGCGCGGTCGACATGGCCCGGACCGCGTGCTTGGCGCACAGCATCGGCCCCACGACATTGACCTGCATCAGCCGGGCCAGCGCGTCGGAGTGCTGGTCGTCGATGCGCGCCTGCTCACCCGCCTCTCCGGCGTTGTTGACCAGCGCGGTGACCGGCCCCATCTGCTGCCTGGCCCGGTCGAACATCGCCGCCACGTCATCTTCCGAAGCGACGTCGGCCTGCACAGCCACGGCCTTGCCGCCCGTGCCGGTGATGGCCGACACCACCGATTCAGCCCCGCTGGCGTCGGCGGCGTAGTTCACGATCACCCCGTAGCCGTCACTGGCCAGCCGTTTGGCGATGGCGGCGCCGATACCGCGGCTGGCGCCGGTGACGATCGCCGCGCCCTTGTCCTGCACAGCCGTGCTCATCTGACCACCCCCCGTGCCTGTCTCCCCAGTCAGCAAAACGCAACTTAGGGCTTGCTGACGGTTTGCCATGCAGTGCCCGGCGGCTCGCTGCCCGCTCCGGTGCTGCGATGAGCGCTACCAGGCTCGTGGCCGGTTTCCTGCTGGCGCCAGTTGAATACTCACCAGTATCTGAACGTATCAGCCGCCTATGGGCCGGTTGGGCAGGGCCTAGCGCGAACTCACCCTGCGGGGGCGTGGTCGGCTGGTTGGTCCTCAGTTCATGCTGGCGGGAGCCTCTGCACGGAGCAGGTCCGCGGCGGCCGGCAATCGTTCACGAGAGGTGTCGACCAGTAGCGGAGCGCCTGGTTCGGCCTCGAGGGCACCGGGTCCTTGATCGTCAGCGGGCTGGAGCGCGTGGAGCAGCACTTTCACGAATGCGTCTGGCCGATCGACCTGCAGATAGTGATTCGCGTCCGGGATGAAGTACAAGCGATTGCCGCCGGGTTTGAGCATCAGGTATTGATTCCACACATAGCTCGCGACCCGCGGCGGCGCAACCGTGTCGCACAGGCCCCAGATCACGGTCACGGGGAACGATTCCTCACCGAGCCCCGCCAGCCACTCCTGCTCGTTCTTCGACCGCTCGACCAGATACTGGATCGTCTCGTGCAGGACCTTCACGCCGTTGTCGTGGGCGAAAGTGGCCGTAAGGGCCTCGACCGCCGGGTCACCAGCTGAGCGTGGCGGCGTGAACAGGCTGGCGCCAATACTTTCGGCCAGCCGCGATGGAGTCAGCCCGGCTGTGATCTGGGGCCCCGACTGCCTGTCGAGGATCTGTCGCTGCCCTCGGGTGAGGTTCGACAGCGGAAGGAAGATGTTGCCGTTCGACAGGACCAGATGTTCCAGTCGCGTCGCCGACCGGCCTGCAGCGCACCGGGCAGCATGCAGCAGCGCCACGCTGTCACCGCGATCGTGCGCCACGATCACGCCGGCGTCGGCGCCGACCACCTCCGACAGGTAAAACTCGATGAGCTCCTCGTCCCGCGTGAGGCTGTAGCCCCAGCCCTGTGGCTTGCCGGAGAAGCCATAACCCGGGAAATCCAGCGCGCAGACGCGGAACCTTGAGCTCAGGCGGCCAGCGACCTCGAACCAGTCGATGCTGCTGGTGGGAAAGCCGTGCATGAGTAGCAGCACCGGAGCGCCGGGGTCGCCGATCTCAACGTGGAATATCTCAACCGAAGAGGCGTCCTTCCCGGCCGGCCGCCATGAGAAATGGCCGCCACGGCTTCGCCAATCGTGAGCTCGCGGCGCGTTCACAATTTCGGCCTCCTTTGCCAGCACGGCGATAACCAGAATCGGCCGCGCCCCAGGTTGTGCCCAAGACGAGCAGGGCTGTGCCATTATCTTGGCTGACCTGGCAGGGCCCTGACATCACCCCAGGCGGGCGATATGGAGTGCTTGCCGCTGTCCGTCTCGGGCGAGCCCGGCCGCCTGATCGCTCAGGCCGCCTGGCCGCTCAGGAGCCCCTGCCGAGGGCGCAAGCTCGGCGGACTTGCCGGATCCTGAAAAGCTAGGGCTATGACCAGGTGGCGCCCCTCACTCGCGTCATTGCGGCCCGGCATGGTCTGGCCAGGGCTCGTCACCCGACAGCAGGTGTTCCAGGCGGCGAAGACAGCGATCGCCGCGGGGCTCGCCTGGGCGGCGGCCCTCGCCGCCGATCCGCACAGCCGGCCGTACTTCGCGCCGCTCGCTGTGCTCCTGGTGGTCCAGCCGACCGTCTACGATTCCCTGTCGCGGGCATTCCAGCGCGTGGCCGGGGTAGTGGTGGGCGTCGCTGCCGCGCTGGCGGTGAGTCACTTCCTCGCCCCAAGCGCCTGGAGCATCGCCATCATCATCTTCGCGGGCTTGCTCCTGGGCTGGACCGCTCGCCTGGGCCCGCAGGGCGCTGTGCAGGTACCGGTCAGCGCGCTGCTGGTGTTCCTGGTCGGGCGCGCTACTCCCGGTTACGGGGGCGAGCGCATTGTCGACACCTTGATCGGCGCGGGGGTCGCCGTGATCGCGGTTCTGCTGAGCCCGTCCGCGCCCGGGCCCGACGCCGTCATGTCCAAGGCGCTCGCGCCGCTCCGCCGCTGTACCGAGATCCTGCGTGCTGTCAGCACGGGCATCGGCTCGCCCTGGACCCCCGACCAGGCGGCCTCATGGCGCCTTGACGCGATCGCGCTGGTCGACACCATCGCCACGGCCCGCCGCGAACACCAGGGTGATCGGCTGAGCACCCGCTGGAACGCCCGGGCCCGCCGGGAACGAGCGGCGCTCGGCCGGGCGGACGAGGCGCTCCTTTCGGGCGAGCGGATCGCCATCTATACCCGGTCGATGGCCCGGGCCCTGGTAGACGGATCTCGCAATGCCCGTCCGATGCCGGCTCTCAGCGCGATGCTCGCGATGACGGCATCGGCCACAGAGGCCTACACCGCATGGCTGGCCTCGGCCGGCACGCCGGCTGACCGCCAGCTTCTGGCCAAGGCGGTTCACACCGCAGACGACACCCTCGACAGCACGCTCGCCCGGGTTCAACAACGATGGGGCGACGACCCCGCTCAATGGCTGACCTTCGGGATGACGCTGGCGATGAGCCAGCGGATACTGGCCGAAGTCGGCCGCCCGCTCAACTCAACAGAGCGCGAGACCTGCCTGACCGCCGATACCAGTCGTCAGCGCACGGAACGCGAGACCGGCTACAGCGGCAACGTACAGCGCCACCGGGCTTGCCGTGAAGTCCAGGTGCGGGTCACGGCTGCCAGCGGTGCTGGCGCAGGTAGTCCTCCAGCGTGAGCATCTGGGGTGGACCTGGCGCAGCCAGTTCAGATCCGCGTGGTAGCCGGTGGTCTCGAACCAGCGGTTCATCACGTACATCTCCTCGCCTTGCTGGTCGCGGAAGTCGTTCCAGGGCGCCGAAATTCGAGGCCGAGGTCGCCGCCGGCAGGCGGCTGACCCGCGCCGAGGCCATCAAACTGGCCATGGGCGAGCCGACCGACCCCTGCACGACCGCGCGCAATGCGAAGACCCGGAGCCCGCTCAGTACCAGAGAGGCGGAAATCGCCAGGATCGTGGCCGACGGCCTGACCAACAAGCAGATCGCATCGCGGCTGTTCTTGTCGGAGCGCACCGTCGACAGCCACGTCCGCAACATACTGAACAAACTCGGCAGCAGCTCACGAGCCCAGATTGCTAGCTGGGTAACCGCCCGCGACAACGAGTTAGGCGCGATATCACCGAGGAGTGAGTCATGAAGTACCTGCTACTGGTGTGCATGGAGCAGCCGCCCGGCCCGCCGGCGGAAGCCGAACCGGATCTGGCGGACCAAGACGCCGGCGACGACGAGGACATCCGGAGGTGGTTCGCCGAGATCGACAAGCGCGGAAGCAGACTTATCGGCAGCCAGGTCAGCCTGCCCAGCAGCGCAGCAACAGTGCGGGTCCGCGAGGGCGAGGTGATCATCAGCGACGGCCCGTTCGCGGAGACCAAGGAATGGATGGCCGGCTTCGACGTGATCGAATGCGCCAGCATGGCGGAAGCCGTCCAGATCGCTGCCCTGCACCCGGCGGCCGCTTTCGGGATGATTGAGGTGCGGCCCTTCATGCCCGAGTGGCGAGACCCAGGAACGTAACCGGGACGCGCCGTCAGCCCAGGCCAGCGCGGCGTAGCGGTATCCGGCCGCGAACGCGAACGCCAGCAGCGAGTTCGCGGCGTAGTCGTTGGCTGGCTCGACTGACGGCCAGGAAACCACGTTGTCCTCGTACTTGGCGGTCTTGGTATTGAACGGGCTGAAGTGGCCGGCGCTGCACGCCCGCATTCCGCTCACGGTGCCAAGCCCCACGAACTCCGGCGGGCTGCTCGGGCCGTCGGTGACTGCGCCTAGCTGGATGTTGCCCTTGCCGGTCAGCGATCCGGCCAGGTTGGCGATCTCGCTCTGCATGCAGTGCGGGAACGTCGTGCCCGCCCCGACCACGAACGAGCTGCCCCAGCCGTTGGCGCCGAGCGTGAAGTTGAGCTGCTGCTGCGCGAACGCGGCGAACTGGCTGCCGCCGCCGTACTGCTGGTACAGCGCGTTGGTGATGTACAGGCCGAACGCGTGCGGCGTGGCGTCGCTGTTGCCCAGTTGCGTGCCGAGCTCGAACGGGTCCTTGCCGCGCTTGGCCCAGCTCTCCCCCAGCCGCAGCTGCGCCGCCAGGTCAGCCAGCAGCGCCTGCCGGGTGATCAGCCCGGAGTCCGGGCGTCAGCGCGCCTGCTGACCGCGGGCTCGCCAGCCCCGCCCGGCGTCCTGCAGCGCCCGCAGCAACTCGCCCTCGCCGATCGCGCCGTTGTCGTACAGGTTGAGCGTGTCACCACTAGCGGGGTGCCCCTGCGCGATGTAGGCGCGCGCCCAGCGGCTGGCTGTCAGCAGGTCCGCGCGCACCTGCGCGGCAGGCGCGTGCAGTGCCTCGTCCGCGAGCGCGATCTCCGCCGCGCCCCAGAGCATGTCGCTCTTCCACTCGGTGCCGCCGTAGTAGTCGTTGGGGAAGGTCGTGACGATGCGCCCGACGTGCGTGGTCTTGGCCATCGCGTAGATGCCGCGGGCCAGCGACAGCAAGTGCTCAGCCTCCGGCCGGCTGCTGCGCGCGTCCAGCTGGGCGGCCAGGCCGAAGTCGGCGGCGAACCGCCCGGCGAACTCAGGGCTGATCCGCTGCCCCGGCGGCGCGGCCGCGAACACCGGCCGGTACTTGACGTAGTACGCGCTCGGCCCCGGATTCCCGCCCTTCTTGACGTCCATCTTGTCCTCGGCCTGCGGCAGGAACCAGAAGTTGTAGTCGCCCTGAATCGTGTTGCTGGCGTTCCCGTTGCCGATGCCGACCTGGATGTAGAGAACTTTGCGGCGCGGGTCGCCACAGCTTCTGCAGCCAGCTCAGGCCGAAGCTCGCCTCCGGCCCCAGCGTCGGGATACCGGCCGGGGAAGTCGCGCTGCGCGATCTCCAGCAGCCCGTCGGCGTAGCTGGCGGTGTAGGCGAACTTCTCATACCCGCCGCCGGCGTCGAACCAGCCGCCGGCCACGTTGACCGGGCCGCCGATCTTGCGGAACTTGCCGAGCAGGTTGTCGTTGCTGTCGTACCTCGGTGTCGCATACACATAGGCGTGCTCGTCGGTCAGGTTGGCGGGCTCTCGGTCAAGCACGGAGTGCTCAACGTCGGCGCCGTCGCGCTCGGAGGTGAAGTAACGCACCGCGTTAGTGACGAGCCTGCCGTACTGCGAGCCGGTCGCGCCGACGGTGAACTCCGGCGACCGCGCCGACTGGCCGCCGGCGCTGCACGGTGATCCGGTAGGTCCCGGGCACGGTGAGCCGGGAGAAGTCCAGCTTGTAGACCGCGTGGTAGCGGGAATTCCAGCTGCCGACGTAGTCGTCGGACGTGCCCGTGAGGAGGACGCCGCAGGCCCGGCACTGCACGGTGAATGCCACCCCGCTCACCCTGGCGGGCAACATGGCGAAGGCCACCTTGTCGCCGTAGTCCGGGTATGCAACCTGATTAACCCGGACCTCCACCGGGCCCGTGGTGGTTGCCGCCGCGCTCGCAGCAGCAGGCGCGGCCGGCGCGGTCCCGCCGATCGCGGCCAGCAGCGGAGCCGCCGCAAGTACTGAGGCTCCGATCAGTTGAACAGCGCGACGATGCACGACCGCCTCCCGATCCTGGCCGGTGGCTAATTAGTTAGGAAACCTACCAGACCTTCAATCTCCCGGTATATGCCCTCTCGTATCAGTTCTGCCCGAGCGGCTTGTGACGTAGATCGCGCCGTGAAGCTGGACGAAATCGCCGCGGGCGCGGCTTGTACCAGGCAAGAGGGGAGAGCAGAGTGAGCCGCAGCCTGACCACCCTGATCGTTCTCATCACCCTGATTCACGTCGCCGCGTTCGTCGTCATGATCGTGATTCGGGTCCGGCGGAACGAGGTCGATGGCACCACGGGCAACAGCGCGCTGATCACACCGTGCGCTGTGTGCGGCGAGCCAGCCATCCGCCGGCGCTACGACGGGCTGGACCCGAACGAGCAGCGCGACCCGCATACCGGCCGGTCCTACTCCACCGACATGGCCCACTACCACCCGCTGTGCGCGGCCCACGACAGCTAAGGAGCCAGCGGCTCAGCCGCCGAGCTTCAGCGACACCCCGAGCTGCGCGGACAGGCTGGCCACTCGGCTGAGCTCAGCCGGGCTGAACGCCAGGCCATCGCGTGCGAAGTACAGCGAGCCTGCCGCACCAGAGCGGGTACCGACCTGCCCCGCTGCCGGCCCCGGCGCCTGCACGAGCCGGAGCCGGGCGCCGTTCTCCCAGCTCAGCTCCGCTACTGGGCCGTTGCCGGTGTCCTGCTGGCTGACCACTTCACCGGCCAGCACGCCACAGAACAGCCGCATCGCCCCGGCGAGGTCATCCACGTAGCGCTCGACCAGGGCGAACGCGCACGACGGCCCGGGCGGCGGTAGATCGGCAGGTGGTGCCAGCTCCGGCGGCGGGCCAGACTGCTCGGCAACCTGGATGACAATGCCGTAGGCGTCCCTAGGATGCAGAAAGCCTTCCTTCCAGTTCGCGCTCTCCAGATCCACCCCGACCGGCTCGATCCCGAGGGCCCGAACTCCGCGCAGCGTCTCGGAGATGTCCGGCACGATGAAGTTGAGGTGGTGCGGGCCGGGACCTCTGGCGGTCAGGAAGCGCTCCAGGAACGCCGAGTCCGGGCTCGATGTCGGCGTGATGAGCTCGATCTTGGCACCGCTGCAGAAACGTAGCTGGCCCCACCAGAAGCCAGGCGAGTCGCCGCCGTACACCCAGGCTCCGCCAAGCGCGCCGCCGAAGAGGTCCCAGCCGTCTGCGACCGTGCGAGTACCGATGGCGACGTGATCAAGGACCGGCTTTGTCACGAGCACCAGTTCCGTCGCACCTGGCCGATGGTAGTAGGTGCGTCAGTCAATCAGCTCCTCGACCGGTTTAACTCCGGCGGTACCCCTCCGAAGCCGCCAGACCAGCGCGCCGACGTACCACAAGACCGCGATGCCCGCGCCGTAGCCGAGCACCTTGTCGGAGGAGTGGAACGGGCTCGGCACCGACAGCACGAAGATGATCAGCGCACTGTAGAGCAGCACGAAGATGATCACGGGCCACGCCCACCGGCCGAGGGAGAACACGCCGGCGATGGAGTCCAGCGTGCGCCGCTTGTAGGCGTACCCCGCAGTGATCAGGAAGTAGATGATGTACGGGATGATCGCCGTGGCGCCCACAAGGGTGAGGAATGCGCTGGTCTGCAGGTAACCGTAGAACAGCGCGCCGATGTCGATCACCGCGAACACCAGCAGCGCGACGATGGGCGTCTGGGTGCGCGGGTTGACCCGGCGCAAAAACCCGGAGAACGGCAGCATGTTGTCGCGCGACATCGAGTAGGCGAGCCGCGCCTGGGCTCCGGCCCCGACCACCAGGATCGCGAACATCGAGAAGATGACGAACGCGATGAACACCTTCACCAGCCAGCCCGGCAGCCAGTAGCCGGCAATCGTCAGCAGCGGCAGCGGCGACAATTTCGAATTCTCCACCAGCTTCAGGCTCGGGATCGCGATGGTGAAGCCGATAAGCGCGATCATGCCGAGGATCGCCGAACCGGCTACCGCCCAGATCACTCCGCGCGGCACGCTGCTGCGCGGGTTGACCGCGTCCTCGGACATGTCGGCCGCGAGCTCAAACCCAACGAGGGTGAACGCGCCCATGAGGCCCGCCAGCCCGAATGCGTAGATGGTCGGATTGTGGAGCACTGACGTGGTGTTCGTCAGAATGCTGGCCCCATACGGCGTTGGCTTGGTCTTCAGGCCCCAGAGCACCAGCAGCAGCACGCCGAACACCACGGTGCCGATGATCTCGGTGAATACAGCTACATTGTTCACCCTGGCCGCCACCTGGATGCTGACGATATTGAAGACCACTGGCAGCAGCATCATGATGATCGCCACCGTCAGCACCAGCCTGGGATTCGGCGTGGTGTAGTTGAACTCGCTGAGGAGCAGCGGCGCAGCCACGGTATACATGATTGCCGCGCCCCCTACTGTCATGTAGAGCAGGCCGGCGAAGCCGACGAACCAGCCATAGGTGGAGTTCACGAGCCGGGAGCTCCACTGGTATGCGTAACCCGCCAGCGGGATCCGCGTCCCGAGCTCGGCCACAACGAGCGCGATCATCAGGTTGCCGACGCCGACGATCGGCCACGTCCAGATCGACGCGGGACCCCAGTAGGTCAGACCGAAGCCGTAGTTCAGGAAGATGCCGGTCGTGATCGAGATGATCGAGAACGCAATCGCGAACATCGAGAAGAAGCGCAGCGACCTGCGCAGCTCGGGCTTGTAGCCCGCCCTGGCCAGGATCGCCTCCTCGGCGTCACCGGCCGTCACGACGTTTCCAGCTCGCGCGACCGAGTCTTCAGCACTCATCTGCGGACCCTCCTTCGGTTCTTATCTGGACGCCTGTCGCTCACCGACAGCCGCAAAGCCCGCATCGGTAGCAGCCAGCGCCGCGGCGAGGTCTGCCTCGGTCATGGCCGCCGAGATGAACCAGTTGTGCCGCGGGTGCAGGTACGCGCCGGCCCGGACTGCGGCCGCCGCGAAGGTGCTCGCCAGCTCGTGCCCCTGGTCGCCGACGAAGGTCAGGTACGGCATGGCGGCCGGACCGGTGTAGCTGATCGCGATGCCGCGATCCGCCGCCTGCTGAAGGATCCCCGCGCGTAGCGCGGTCCCGGTCCGGTCCATCGCCTCGATGGCGCCCTCGTCGCGCAGTGCGCCGATCGTGGCGATCGCCGCCGCCATCGCAGCGGCAGAGAACCAGAACGACCCGGTGACGAAGATGCTCGCCGCCGCGTCGGCGAACGCGCCGGACCCGAGAACGGCGGCCAGCGGATGACCGTTGGCGATCGCCTTGCTCCATGCCGACAGGTCCGGCATCACCCCGATCGGCTCCCAGCTGGAGCCAAGGTGCAGCCGGAAGCCGCACCGGACGTCATCGAGGATCAGCGCGGCGCCAGTCTGCGTGCACAGCTCGCGCAGCCCGCGGGCGAACTCGGGATCGACAAGCTCCTGATCGAAGCCGGCGTCGTGCTTGAACGGGCTGACCACGATGCCGGCCAGGTCCGCTCCGGCCTCAGCTGCGGCAGCTTGCACGGAGGCCAGGTCGTTGAAGGTGTAATAGCCGAGGTTCGCACGGTCCGCTGCGGTGACGCCGGCCAGCCGCGGCGTGCACCAGGGCGCGGCGCCGTGATAGGCGCCGGTCGCCACCAGGATGCGCGACCGGCCGGTATGCGCCCGGGCGATCGTGCAGCAGATCGTGGTCGCGTCTGTGCCGTTCTTGGCGAACATGGCCCAGTCGGCATGCTGGACAGTGCTCGACAAGCAGCTCGGCCAGGTCGACCATCACCGCACCCGGCCCGTTCTGGCAGTCGGCCAGCTCGGCCTGGGCGGCTGCCGCCGCCTCCACCGCCGGATGCCGGTGCCCGAGCACGACCGGGCCGTAACTGCACATCAGGTCCACGTACTCGTTCCCGTCCACGTCCCAGACGCGGGCGCCCAGGCCCTCGCGCATGAACTGCGGGAACGCCGGCGGCAACGGGCCAGCCGACTGATGCCCGTACATGCCGCCGGGAATCACTGCCCGTGCGCGGCGGCGCAGCTGCTCATCCGCGCTGCGCGGCCGGATGTCGCGGCTGATTACGTGTGTTGCCTGATCGGTCATCGCACTCGCTCCCCTGTGCTGATTGCGGCCCTGCGTGCGCCTGATCCTGCTGGTGACCTCCGGGCTGGCGGCCCGCAGGAAGTCCACGACCTGGTCGAAGTCCGTCAGGCCGGCGTCGGAGCCAAGGCCCGTTGCCACGAGCGAGCCGCAGGCCACGCCCAGCCAGGCCGCGTCCACCGCGATCGCAGCCCAGTCAGCAGCCCGGTGAGCATTCCGGCATCGAATGCGTCGCCGCAGCCGGTGGTGTCGACCACGTCGACGGCAATCGCCGGAACGTGGGTCAGCCCGCCGTCCGGCCCGGTGACCACGCAGCCGTCCGCGCCCAGCGTCACTGCTACCCCGCGGGTGCCCAGCGCCAGCACGTCGCCGACGGCCTGCTCGAGGTCGGCGCGGCCGGTGAGGGCGAGAAGCTGATCGCCGTTCGGCCAGAACCAGTCGGCGCCGGCGAGCGCGCCGCTGATGCGCTCGAAGTCACGCTCGCTGCCGGGGTGCAGCACGTCAACGGCGACGAGGGCGCCGCCGCTCCGCGCCGCGGCGACGACAGCGGCGAGGTCAGTGCGAGACAGGCCCGCCAGCGCGTCCGGCCCGCCGAGCAGGACCGCATCGAAGCTGGCCAGCTCGGCCAGGTCCAGATCAGAGAGCTGCAGTAGCCTCGTGGCGCCCGGCACGTGCAGGGCGGGCCGCTCGCCGTTGGGCCGGATCGGCAGGATGGTCGCGGACGTCTGGGCCGTCGGTCTTGCGTACCAGCCCGCCGGTGTCAATGCCGTAGGACGCCAGCGCGGCCAGGAGCACATCCGCCAGCAGGTCCGTGCCGACGGCGCCGAACGAGCTCACGCGGGCGCCGAGCTTCGCCAGGTCGACGCCGGTCCCGGCGGCGGTCCCGGCCGCGGTTGCCCGGATCTCGGTCAGCCGGGCGCTGCCCTGGCCCGCCGGGATCGCATCGACCGGGCGGCCGAGCACGTCCAGGATGTGCGGCCCGATGACCGCGACCCGGCTCGCCGGTCCTGCTGGCCCGGCAGCCGCGTCCTGGGTCGGGACCGTTGTCACCTGCGCCGCCGTTCCCCGTAATGACGCCGTCGCGACTCGGCCGCCACTTCGTCGAGCTCGGCCTGGGACAGGATCCTGGGCGTGCCGTGCGCGCAGGCGAGCCGGTACACCCTCGCCAGCCACTCCAGCAGCAGCGCGCGGTCGTACGCCTCGGGCAGCGTGCGGCCGTAGCAGATCGCGCCGTGGTTCTGCAGGATCGCGGCGCGGCGGTCCTCCAGCGCGGTCACCGCTGCCTCCGCCAGGCCGGCCGAGCCGAACCGGGTGTACGCCGCGACGCGCACCGGGCCGCCGAGGCCGACGATCGCGTAATGCACGGCCGGCAGTTCATCGCGGGTCGCCGACAACGCGATGACCTCGGCCGAGTGGGTATGCACTACCGCCCCGGCGCCGGTCGCGGCGTACACGGCCAGGTGCATCGGCAGCTCGCTGGACGGCGTCTCGGGCGCGTCAGCTTCCTCCCCGGCCAGCGTGACGATGCAGATGTCGGACGGGTCAAGCTCGGCGTAGCTCACCCCGGACGGCGTGATGGCGATCAGGTCACCGACCCGCACGCTCATGTTGCCCGCCGCGCCGACAGCGAGCCCGTCCGCGGCTAGGCGCCCGCAGTAGCGCACCAGCTGCTCGCGGGCGGTTTGCAAGTCGCCGTCGCCGTACATTACAAAGGATGTTAGACGGACGTCCGACAAAAAAACAGACACGAAAAGTGACCGGTTGCTGGCCAGCTGCTGGCTGTTGAACGGGGGTGCGATGCCGAAGATCGTTGACTGGGACGAGCGGCGGGACGAGATCCTGTCGGCGACCTGGCGGGTGATCGCGCGGGACGGCATCACCGGGGCCACTATCCGCGCCATCGCCAGGGAGGCCAACTGCTCGCGCGGCATCCTCGGCCACTACTTCGACGACAAGGCCGACATCCTCGGGTCCGCCCTGGTGCACTCCCACCGGCGGGTTGGCGCACGGATGACTGCGGCTTCCGCCGGGCTCAGCGGCCTGGCCGCGCTGCGCGTTGTCATGCTCGAGGCGCTGCCGCTGGATGAGCGGCGCGACCTGGAAGCGCAGATCGAGATCAGCTTCTGGGGCCGGGCACTCGGCAACTCGGCCCTGCGGGAACTGCAGCACACCGAGTTCGACCGGCTGTGTAACCGGTTGCGCGGCCATCTGCAGGAGGCGGCCGCCAGTGGTGAGCTCGCGGACGGCTGCGACCTCGGGCTGGCCACGCACCAGCTGGTGGTGCTCATCGACGGCCTGTCGGCCGAGCGCGTCCTGTACCCGGATCGCGTGACAACGCACCGCCAGGTCCAGATGCTGGATCTGCTGCTTCGGAGCTTCCGCGGACAGCCGGTGTCCGTGCAGGCCGCCGCCGCCGCCCCCAGCTAGCGGGCGGCGGCCGGTTCGTTGCGACCGTTACCCTGCGCCGTAGCGCTCGCGCAACTGGTCCCACTCCTCCGCACCGACCTGCCGGAACAGGGCCGCCGGCCCGTCGCCGGGACCGGCTGCTGCCGGAGCGAGGCCGGGAGCCGTCAAGGCACCGGCGTCCGCCAGCCCCGCGAGCGCCCGGTCGCAGGCACCAATCACCGCGCCGAGCAATGCCGTCGGGAAGATCACGACACGGTAGCCGAAGGCCTCCAGGTCGGCCAGGCTGACTGCGGGCGAACGGCCTCCGGGCACGACGTTGAACAGGCACGGCCCGTTCACGGCAGCGGGCACCGCCGCTATCTCGGCCTCGGTCAGCGGCGCTTCCACAAAGGCGGCATCGGCGCCAAGTGCCAGCGCCGCGTTGGCACGGTCGACCGCCTCATCCAGGCCGGCCACCGCGCGTGCGTCAGTCCTGGCAATGATGAGCAGGTCCGCGCTGGGGCGGCAGTCGACGGCGGCACGGATCTTCCGCAGCCAGGCGTTCCGGTCGACGATCTCCTTGCCCGCCAGGTGCCCGCACCGCTTCGGAAACGTCTGGTCCTCGATGTGGATCGCGGCCACCCCCGCCCGCGCGAAGGCCCGGACGGTGCGGATCACGTTCAGCTCGTTGCCGTAGCCCGTATCCGCGTCTGCGATCACCGGGATGCCTGCAGCGGCTGCCATCCTGGCGGCGTTGTCGACCATCTCGGTCATCGTCAGAAGGCCGTAGTCGGGATAGCCGTGCGAGACCGACGTTCCCGCGCCGGTCATGTAGACGGCCGGGAAGCCATGCCGGGCGACCATCCGCGCGGTCAGCCCGTCGTAGGCTCCCGGCGCGACGATCATCGGGCCGGAGGTGAGCGCTTCGCGCAGGCTGACGGGCATCGGCACGGCTCCTTCTGCGTAGGTCCCATTGTGTGTGTAGCACAGCGTGCCGGGATGCCCGCGGATGCGGTTTCCGGCGCTCTCGGCTCGGCGGCTAACGTGGCACCGTGGCTAGTCGCGCTGAACGGTCGATGTCATTCGGCGCGGTGGCCGGCGACTACGACCGGTTGCGGCCGGGCCCGCCGCCGGAGGCCGTCGACTGGCTGCTGCCCGACCGCCGCGATGTCGTCGTCGATCTTGCTGCCGGGACGGGACTCCTGACTCGTGCTCTGGCGGGCAAGGTCGGCCACGTGATCGCTGTCGAGCCAGACGAGCGGATGCGGTCGGTGCTGCAGGCGCGGTCCGCGGATGTCGAGGTCCTGCCGGGCCGCGGCGAGTCCATCCCGCTGCCGGACGCGAGCGCCGACGCCGTGTTCGTCTCCTCGGCCTGGCACTGGATGAACCCGAGCCTTGCCGTCCCCGAGATCGGCCGGGTCCTCCGGGACGGGGGCAGGTTCGGCGTGATCTGGACCGGCCGTCAGCGTGACATCGGCTGGCTGCACGGCGATGAGTGGTTCAGCGAGGCGCACGCCGAGGCCAGGGGTGATCGGGGTTCCTCCGCCGGGCCGGCGGCTACCGGCGCGGCGCCAGCGGGGCAGTCGCGGGACGCGCAGTCCGGGCCAGAGCTGTCCTGGTACGAGCAGCCGGATGCGGACTGGCCCGACGAGGTCCCTGCCGGCGAGCGGATTCCGGATCAGGAGCGTCGCCAGGTGCGATTGCCGGACCGGACGCTGTTCCGCAATATCGAGACGAGCGTGTTCCGGTTCAGCCGGTACTTGCCGGTGGCGGACATCGTCGACATGCTGGCGACCTATAGCGGCATCATCACCGCGAGCCCCGAGGCGAGACAGGCCGGCCGAGCGCGCGCGGCGGCCGCGCTCGCCGCAGAGTTCCCCGGCGCTGCCGAACTCGAAGTGCCGATGCGCTCTCGCTGCTGGCGGGCGGACCGGGTCGGCCGGCGTCAGTTCTCCAGCGGCAGCATCTCCGCGACGAACTCCTCGATGAACTGGCCGATGCCGGAGCCGCTCGCTGGCGGCACGGCGGGCCTGACGACGAACTTACTCAGCCCGACCTCGACGTACGCCTCGATCATGGCGCGAGCGTCCGCCCAGGTCGCCGGCGCGAGCGTGGCCGGGTCGACGCCCGGCCGGCGGCTCTGGACCGCGCGGGAGAAGTCGGGCGTGATCGGGCCGACCGCGATGCTGATGCCGAAGTGATCTGCCTCGATCTCGCGCCCGGCGGCGTCGGCTGCCTGCTGGATCTGCTCGCGCGCCGCGCTGGCTTCCGCGGGAGTGAGGAAGCTGCCCAGCCAGCCGTCACCGTACCGGCCGACCCGGCGGAGCCCTTCCGGAGCGCTGCCGCCGAGCCAGATGTCGAGCGGCTTGGCCGGTCGCGGCCCGACGCTCGCCCGTTCCACCTGGAAGAACTGGCCGGAGAACGAGACCTCGTCCTGTGCGAGCAAGAGCCTCAGCAGTTGCAGCGACTCGTCAAAGACCGCGGCCCGGTTCCCGTTGACCGGGAAGGCGGCCGCCTCAGGGGGCCGAGCCGGCCGCAAGCCGAAGACAGGCAGCACCCGGCGAGGTGCCAGCGCCGCGAGGGAGGTCAGCTCCTTGGCGACGAGCACCGGGTGCCGTCCGGGCAGCACCGCGACGCCGGTGCCTACCTTGAGGCGGCTGGTCCTGGCCAGCGCGTAGGTCATCCCGATCAGCGGCTCGACTAGGTCGCCGTAGACGACCTCGCTGAGCCACAGCGAGTCAATGCCTGCCGACTCCAGCCGGCCGACGGCGGCGGCCAGGCCTTCCGGCGTGGCGTACGGGCCGAGGCTGATGCCGATCCGAACCTTCATGACCCCTCACATTTCCGGCGCGACCCTAGAGCCGGCCCAGTGCCTCGCGAAGCGGGTCCAGGCCGAGCGCGCCGAGCGCCAGCGCCTGACTGTGAAAGTCCCTCAGGCTGAAGTCGGCGCCCTTGCGCTGGCGTGCCTCGTCCCGCGCCTGCAGCCAGATCCGCTCGCCGAGCTTGTAGGAAGGTGCCTGGCCGGGCCAGCCGAGATAGCGGTTCAGCTCGAACCGCAGCATCTCGTCCTCCATATGCACGCGTGAGCGCAGGAACTCCCAGGCCAGCTCGGCGTTCCAGATCTCGCCTTCATGCCAGCCGGTGCCCGCCGGAATCGGCAGCTCCAGGTGCACGCCGAGATCGACGACGACGCGGCTGGCACGCAGCAGCTGGCCATCGAGCATGCCGAGCAATGCGCCTGGGTCAGACAGGTAACCCAGCTCCTCCATCAGGCGCTCGGCATACAGCGCCCAGCCCTCGCCGTGCCCGGATACCCAGCACAGCAGCCGCTGCCAGCGGTTCAGTGACTCCTTCTCGAACACCGCCTGGCTCACCTGCAGATGATGGCCGGGCACGCCCTCGTGATAGATCGTGGTGATCTCTTTCCAGGTGGAGAACTCGTCGACGCCGTCGGGCAACGGTCCACCACATCCGGCCCGGCCTCGTCCAGTCCTCGCTCGGGCCGGTGTAGTAGATGCCCCCGTCGCTGGTCGGGGCGATCATGGCCTCGATCCGGCGCGCGGGCGCGGGGATGTCGAAGTGCGTGCCGTCCAGTTCGCTGATCGTCCGGTCGGCGAAGTCCTGCATCCAGGACCGGAGGTTCTCCCGGCCGGTGATCTGCCGCGACGGGTCGGCGTCAAGCTGCGCGACCGCCTCCTCGACTGTGCCGCCGGGAACGATCAGCCCGGCGACCCGGTTCATCTCCGCCTCGAGCCGGAGTACCTCGCCCCATCCCCAGGCGTAGGCCTCGTCGAGATCGATCGTCGCGCCGAGGAACTGGCGCGACGCGAGCGCGTACCGGTCGCGGCCGACAGCGTCGTGATCAGGCGCCAGCGGCAGCAGATCAGCCTCAAGGAACCTGCCGAGCTCTGCCGTCGCCGCGGTGGCAGCTTCGGCAGCGCGGGTCAGGTCCGCAAGCATCGCGCCCGTCGCGCCGGTGCGGCCGACCAGCCCGGCGTAGAAACTCCTGTCTGGCGACGACCAGTCCGCGCACTGCCGCGCGCACTCGATGACCTGGCGGCGCGCCGCAACGTGTCCCTGGCGCGCAGCTTCGGCGTAGGTGCGCTGCAGGTCCGCGTAAGCAGCCGGGACAGCCGCCATACGCGCCGCGAGATTGCGGTGCGCTTCATCGCCTTCGACCGGCATCAAGTCGAAGACCTGGCGCACGCCCTGGATCCAGCTGGCAATGACATTCAGATCGCGGGTCGTCTCGCCCGCGTCGTACAGCTCGACAGCCAGGCCGAGCCGCTCCAGCATCGCGGCGCGCGCCGTGTGCTCGCGCTCGGTGCCCGCCTCGGCCTTGGTCAGGGCCGCGACCGTCGTCCTGTCCAGCTCAGCGCGCGCGGCGAAACCCGCCGCGCTCAGGTCGGTCATCTGGTCGTCATGGCCGGCGATGCCCGCCCCCGTTGACAGCACCGGATCAAGGTCAGCGGCCTGCACAACGTACCGCTCGGCTATGTCGTTAATTGCGCTCATAGCGGGCACTCTAGCCACCTCGGCATCCGGCAGGCCGACCCGGGCAGTCGCAACCGCCAGAGGTTGCCTGCCCGCAGCCAGCTGAAGGCAGATGGCGGCCGATTCGACGTATCGCTCCGGCGCGATGGCCGGCCGAATGTGTCCCCGCTTCCGCTATGGTATATCTTGACGTCAAGAGAAATTGGAGGTCTGTGCCGTGATCCACCACGTGCTGCTGGCCAGCCCGGCCGGCTCCGAGGACGCCTCGCGCGCGTTCTATTCCGGCGTGCTCGGCCTGGCAGAGATCGACAAGCCGCCGGCACTGGCAGGTAACGGCGGCTGCTGGTTCCGCGGCCACGGCATCGAGCTGCACCTGGGCATCGAGGCCGAGTTCCGGCCCGCCCGGAAGGCGCATCCGGCGCTGCTGGTGACCGACATCGACGACTGGGCAGCGCGGCTGCAGGCGGCGGGCTACCCGGCTAGCTTCGACGACGACTTCCCTGGCATGCGCCGCTTCTACTCCCGCGACCCGCACGGGAACAGGCTCGAGTTCCTAGAGCCATCGCGGTGTGTAACCGGCGTAATCGGCCGCCGCCGCGCGCCGGGCAAGCACTCCGGCGATCGCCGGATCACGTCAGGGCCTTGAGGCCGCCTGCCGTCAGGAGGTAGCTGGCCTGGTCGTAGGCCGGATCCGTGATCAGGCTGATGATTGCCTGACCGGCCTGCTCAGGGGTGAGCGCCGGTCCGCGGGCAGCGCTGAAATCGGCCACCGGCTGACCAGCCCTGGCAGCGTAGGCGGCGACAGCGGCTGCGCCCAGCTCGGTGGCAGGCGTGAGCTGTGGTAGCACGGTAGCGAACCTGATCCCTAGCGCGTTCCGCTCCGACTCGTCGGCTGCGTAGGCGGCGATGTACCGGATCGTTGCCTTGGCGCCCGCGTATCCCCCGCTCAGCGGAGAACCAGCCAGGACTGCGCCGCTTGAGATGGCAATGACGACGCTGCCCTTCCGAAGTGGCCGGAGGAGGGCCTCGCGGGTCCAGTTGAACGCGTGCTGGACGTCGACCTCCCAGTTGCGGCTGAAGGACTGCCAGGTGTGCTGGTGCAGCGGCCGGGATAGCGGTGCGGCCCCAGCGTTCAGCACCAGGATCGTCGGGTCATACCGGTCGAGCAGCTGGCCGGCCGTGACAGGGTCGGCTGCATCGCCCGTGATCGGAGTGAAGCCGTCGCCAAGTTCCTGCTGCAATTCGGCGAGCCGGCCGCTGTCGCGGGCAAGGCCGACGACAGCTGCGCCCTCTTCCGACAGCGCGGCGGCGATCGCCCGGCCGAAGCCCCGGCTGGCTCCGGTGACGAGCGCGGTAGTGCCAGACAGGCGTTGTGCTGACATCTGGGTCTCCTCGTGTGGTGGACTCAGCGCAGGCAGCTCCTGCGCGTTCGCACATACAGATCCGCGCGGACGGCAAAACTCACCGGCGATGCCAGCCGAGTGCCGATGATTTGCGCGGCCGTCCGGGATCTATCTTTCTGAGAACGGGAACGACGGGCTGCGGGGCCGCCGGGCTTTGCCACGGCCCAGCCGCGGAGGCGACTCAGGATGACTAGCGCACTACCGGGCGGCGATGACTTCGGGCTGCTCGCCGACTCCTACCGCAAGGAACTCCTGGCGCATTGCTACCGGATGCTTGGCTCGGTAGACGAGGCCGAAGACCAGGTGCAGGAGACGCTGCTGCGGGCCTGGCGGTCGTATGGAGATTTCGAGGGCCGCTCGTCGATGCGCACCTGGCTGTACCGCATCGCGACGAACAGCTGCCTGCGCGCGCTCGAGACGCGGGAGCGGCGGCCGCTTCCGTCCGGGCTCGGCGCACCCGCTGACGACGCCAGCGCACCGGTTTCCGCGCCCGCACTTGACGTGCCCTGGCTGCAGCCCATGCCGGACGCGATGATCGCCGGCAGTGCAGCCGATCCGGCGTCGGTGGTCGCCGCCAGGGCGGGCATCCGGCTGGCCATGATCGCCGCGTTGCAGTACCTGCCGGGGCGGCAGCGCGCGGTGCTCATCCTGCGAGACGTGCTCGGCTGGCGCGCAGCCGAAGTGGCCGAGCTGCTTGGCACTTCGCCCGCCGCCGCGAACAGTGCGCTGCAGCGCGCACGGGCGCGGATGGCAAGCCTGGCGCCGGCCGAGGAGGATATCGGCGAGCCCGTCGAGCCCGGCCTCAGGGACGTGCTGGATCGTTACGCCACCGCCTGGGAGACCGCTGACGTGCCGGCCCTTACCGAGCTGCTCCGCGGCGACGCGGTGCTGGAGATGCCGCCGCTGCTGACCTGGTTCACCGGCCGACTCGGCCATCGGTGAGTTCCTGGCCCGCGTTGTCCTGCACCGGCCAGGTGAATTCCGGATGCTGCCGGTCGCGGCCAACGGACAACCGGCGTTCGCCGCATACATGCGCGAGGATGGCAGGCACCGGGCCCACGCTATCCAGGTCCTGACCGCTGGCGCAGGGCGCATCAGCAGGATCGTCTCGTTCAACGACGCGGCTCTGTTCCCCGCCTTCGGGCTGCCTGCCGACTACTCGGCCGCGCTCCGTGGAGCGGGTCCCTCGGCCATGACCCGACCCGCGGCAGATTGGGCCTCGGGCGAGCGAATGCTGGGGCCGGCCGTTGCCTATGCACTCGAGAATGTCGCAGCGATCACGCCTGACCTGCTAACCAGGCCGACGCCGTGCCGTGGCTGGGACCTGCGGATGCTCCTCTGGCATAGCTGCGAGTCCCTGGCTGCGCTCGGCGAGGGCCTGGCTGCCGGCTGGATCAGCCTGGCGGCCGGCCCGGTTACCGTAGCGGCCGACCCGGTTAAGGTGGTGGCCGGCAACGTCGGGCCGGCTCGAGCCGACGATGACTGCCGCGTAGCCGATCCGGTAGCCGCCTACACGGTCCGCACGCTCCGGCTGCTCGATTGCCTGGCGAGCCCGGCACGACCGGATGTCTGGATCGGCGGGCTAGCACTGCCGCGCAGTGTGGTCGCCGCGGCCGGGGCACTGGAAGTTGCCGTGCACGGCTGGGATGTTGCTGAGGCATGCGGCACGCGTCAGCCCGTTCCCGCCGCGCTGGCCGGCGAATTGCTGGCGGTGGCTGCGCTGCTGGTTCCCGGCGTCGGCCGCGGGCCGCTGTTCGGCGCTCCGGTGCGCGTGTCTCGCGAGGCGAGTGCGAGCGACAGGCTGGCCGCCTTCCTTGGCCGGACGACCGCGCCGGCCGGGTGCGCATAGGCGGCGCTGATACCGCTTGCTCGCCCTGTATTTGGCTTCCCCGGCAGGGTCATGCCCGGATAGATTCCAGTCAGCGCCGGTGGCCCCGGCGGTGTCAGCTTTGCGGAGGAGACGTGCAGCACACCGTGCATACCCCGGATGGCCGGGTACTGGCTGTCGAAGAAGCCGGGGATCCAGCCGGGCGGCCGGTCCTCGTCCATGGCGGCACGCCGAACTCCCGGCATCTGTACAGCCCGAATGCGATCGATGCCGCCGAACGTGGGCTGCGGCTCATCTCGTATGACCGGCCGGGCTACGGAGAATCCTCACCGCAGCCAGGGCGGACAGTGGCCGACTGCGCCGCGGATGTCCGTGCGATCTGCGCCGACCTTGGCATCGATCGGCTGGCAACGTGGGGCATCTCGGGCGGGGGCCCGCATGTCCTTGCGTGCGCGGCATTGCTTCCAGACCTGGTCGTTGCCGCGGCATCGCTTGCCTCGTTGGCCCCGTTTGACGCCGACGGACTCGACTACTTCGCCGGAATGGGCCAGGGCAATGTCGATGACACGCGGCTGTTCCTGGCTGACGAGGCGGCAGCCCGCGCGAAGACGGAACAGGACCGGGAGGAATTCCTCGCCGCGTCGCCGGACGACGTCTCTACCGGGATGGCAACGCTCCTCACGCCGACAGATGCCGCGGTGCTCACCGGCGAGCTGGCTAAGTTCCTGACGTCCTCCATGCAAGACGGGCTCGCGCCTGGCGCCCAGGGATGGTGGGACGACAACTGCATGATCCTCCCCTGGGGATTCGACGTGGCCGACATCTCGGTGCCCGTCCTGCTACTGCACGGCAGGCAGGACATGTTCGTACCCTTCGGCCACGGCGAGTGGCTGGCCGCGCACATTCCAGGGGTCGAGGCCCGGTTGACCGACGACGACGGCCACCTGACCCTAATTGAGTACCGCGTGCCCGAGGTGCATGCCTGGCTGGCTGAGCGCCTGTGATGGAAGGCGCTGATTACTCCGTTGGCTGACCAGCCTCCCGCCCTGCGCTCCTGGCACGCCGTCGCCGCCGCCCTCGACCCGGCGCTGCTTGACGCGCTGCTGGCCGATGACGTGGAGTTCCGCTCCCCGGCTGTGTTCGCTCCGCAGAAGGGCAAGGCGCTGACGACCCTGTACCTGACCGGCGCGCTGACGGTACTCGGCCCGTCGCTGCGCTATGTCGCCGAATGGTACGACGGAAGCAGCGCGGTCCTGGAGTTCGAGGCGGACCTGGACGGCGTCTACGTTCAGGGAGTCGACATGCTCCGGTGGAATACCGATGACAAGCTGATCAGCTTCACCGTCATGGTGCGGCCGATGCGCGGTCTGGAGAAGCTGATCGAGCTGATGCGGCGCCAGCTGGCCGCATCCCAAAGTTCCGGAATGCCGGCCGGCTGAGTGCCCATGCCAGCGTCGCGGCGAGCGTCACCGCGGAAAGGATGAAGAAAGCCCCAGGGCCATAGCGATGGGCCACCAGTCCCGCTAGTGCCACGGGTACCGGGAACATGCCGTAGCTCGTCGTCATCAGGAGGCCGCTGAGGCGGCCAATGAGATCCGGCGGAGCCCAGCGCTGAAACGCAGTCTGGGTCGTAACGTTGGCGCACATGTTGAGGCCGCCCCATAGCGCGATCATCGCCACCGCCGCGGCGAGGCCCGGAGCTCAGCGCCGCGACCACTGCCCCGCCGAGCGCCGGCCCGGCGAACACGGCCAGCTGCGTGCTAGCCGACAGGAGCGCGTTGCCGCTCTGTAGCATTGCCGATCAGCGGGCCGTGACTGTTGCAGTGGGGAATACTTGCGCCGTGCTGACGAGGAAGATCAACGCCGTCGTTTTCGATCTTGGCGGAGTGCTGATTGACTGGAATCCGCGTCACCTCTATCGGCGCTTGTTCGCCGATGCTGACGAGATGGAGGAATTCCTGGCCACGATTTGCACCGATGAGTGGCATCGGGAACATGATCTCGGGGCGGATATCAAAGAGTCGTGTGAACGTCTTGCAAGCCTGCATCCCGATCACCGCGACATGATCATGGCGTGGGCCGAACGTGGCGAGGAGATGGCCGCTGGCCAGTTTGATCAGAATGTAGACGTACTCTCCGAACTGAGGGAGGCTGGCGTGCGCTCTTACGTACTGAGCAACATGGAGCCAGAAGCCTTCACGATCCGATATGAACGTTTTCCCTTCATGAAGTGGTTTGACGGCTACGTGGTCTCCGGTATCGAGGGAGTAGCGAAGCCTGACCTGCGGATTTTCGAGATCCTTCTGGAGCGGTACGGCCTTCAGCCAGTGTCAACTGTCTTCGTGGATGACTCCAAGCGGAACATCGAGGCGGCTCGCGCGCTGGGCATTAACGTTGTGCATTACACGTCTACGGAGCGGCTCAGGCGAGAACTCCGGGCACTCGGCACAACCGAGAATCCATGACCGAACTGCTGCACATCACGGACCCGGCGACCTGGCAGCAGTCCGCGGCAGCCGGCGAGTACGTGATGTCCACCCGCGGCGTCACGCTGGCCGAGGAAGGTTTCATCCACTGTTCGCTGCGGCACCAAGTGCGCCGGATCGCAGACTTGGTCTACCCGGACGCCAACGCACTCGTTGTGCTCGTCATCGACGCAGGCAAGCTGACAGCGCCGGTGCGCTACGAAGCCGTCGAGCCAGGAGGCGAGCAGTTCCCCCACATCTACGGCCCGGTTCCGGCCGCTGCAGTGACCTCGGTAATCCCGGTCAGCCGCGACTCAGCCGGGCAGTTGCTGCTGCCCGGTTGGCTGGCACCATCCGACCGCTGACAGCGGCGAGCGGCAGGATGCGCAGGCTCCGCTCCGGGTATAGGCGGGGCATGACGACGACACCTGAGTCCTTCCGTGACCTACTCGACTCTCAATTCGCCACGTTGGCGACCATCGACCGCGACGGCCGCCCTCAGCTCACCGAGGTCTGGTTCCTCAAGGACGAGGACACTGTGGCCATCTCGCTGTCCGAGTCCCGGCACAAGACCAAGAACCTCATGCGCAATCCGCACTGCTCGGTCTTCATCCTCGACCTGACCAATCCGTACCGTTACCTGGAGATCCGGGGAGACACCGAAATCGAATCCGACGATGATTACTCATTCGCTGCCAGGGTCGGCGCGAAGTACAACGCCGACCTGCGGGAGTACGACCAGCCTGGCGAGAAGCGAGTAGTGGTCAGGATCCGGCCAGTGCGCGTGCGCGCCGTGGACATGGGCGGCTGACAAGGTATCCCGCTCTGACAGCCGACATCTCGCATCCCGCGGCGGCTAGCCTTAGCCGCTGAACGGGTCAGACTGGCCAGGCCTCCCGGCGATAGCCCATGTCCCAGAACATCCATTCGTAGCGGCTTGTCGCGCGGAAGTGGCGGTCGATCCGCTCGCGTTCAGCGGCTGCGACCTCCTGACCCAGGCGGTCGGTGACGGCAATGACCTCGCTTGCCTCGCCGCCGAACTCCTCCGCGCCGTAGGTATCAATCCAGCGCTGGTAGCGGGGGTCCGGAGAGCCGCGCTCGAGCAGGTGCTTACCGACCTCCCAGTAGATCCAGTAGCACGGCAGCACCGCGCCGACTCCCTCGGCGTACGACCCGCCAGTGGCCGCGAGCAGGTAACTGGTGTAGGCCAGCGTCGTCGGGGCTTCCTCGGCCGCCGCGTGTGCGGGATCGATGCCGAGGTCAGCCAGCAGCGACTCATGCAGGCTCATCTCCACAGCGACGATGCCTGCCGCGTGCCGGGCGAACATCTCGGTCTCGGCGGGATCTGCAGACCGGCTCGCCACGGCGGCGAGAGCCTGCGCGTACTTACGCAGGTACAGGGCGTCCTGGATCACGTAGAACTCAAAGGACTCGCGCGGCAGGCTCCCGTCTGCCAGGCCGGTTACGAACGGGTGCCGCAGAATCGCGTCGTATATGCCGGTAATGCCGTGCCACAGCTCACTGCTGAAGCTCTCGGTCATTGCGGGAGGCCTCTCACCGCTGCCACTTGATCGCGGCCAGCCGCGCGGCTGACACGTAGCCGTTGTCGGTGAACCATCGCGCGGAGTCCTCGATCGCCAGCCGGGCCGGCCGGGACTTGTGGCCGATCTCGGCCCTCGCCCGGTCGTCGGTGAAGATCATGCGCGTCGTCGCCATCCGCGCGCCTTCGAGCGGCACATGCGGCTCACGGCCCAGCAGCCGCCCCTCGGCGAACTCAGAGGCGAGGGCGGCCGCGACCACCAGCTGCCTCGGCACCTTGAGGCGAGGCATGGGCAGCCCCGAGCAGTCCGCGAGCGCTTGCAGGATCTCGCGCATGCTCATGTTCTCGCCGCCGAGGATGTAGCTGCGGCCGACCTGCCCGTGCTCTAGCGCGGCGACATGACCGCGGGCGAGATCGTCCACGTGGCAGACATTCAGCGCGGTGTCGACGTAACCTGGCATCTTGCCATTGAGGAAGTCCAGCACCATCTTGCCGGTCGGGGTCGGTGCGCGGTCGCCAGGGCCGAGCGGAAAGGTCGGCAGCGCGAGTGTCACGTTCAGTCCCTCGCCGGCCGCGCGCAGTACCTCGTGCTCGGCCGCGAACTTCGTCCGCTTGTAGCTCCCGAACAGGTGCGCCACGTCGGCGTACGCGGTTTCGTCGGCGGGCTTGCCGGCCCGGGTTCCGTCGAGCCCGAGTACCCCGACCGTCGAGGTGTAGACCAGCCGCTCGACTCCGGCGGCGCGCACCGCGTCGATCACGTTCAGCGTGCCGCCGACGTTGACCTCGTGGAAGATCCGCGGATCGCGCGCCCACAGCCGGTAGATGGCGGCCAGGTGGAAGACGTAGCGCGCGCCGGCGAATGCCGACCGGACGCGACGCGGCGTCCCGGATGTCCAGCGACGGCCCGCTCCACGTCGAGGCCATCGCAGGTTGCTGTCGTTGCCGCCAGGCTCCGTGACGGCGATAACGTCGGCGCCCTTGGCCAGCACAGCGCGCGTGACGGCAGAACCGATGAACCCGGCGGCACCGGTGATGACCACTCGGTCGCCGGGCTCGATCGGCGCCACGGCCGGCATGTAGCCGGTGTCGGCTGTCGCCGGCGGGACGACCAGCTGGCCGGGCGGCCGCGCGCTGGTTCGTCGCTCGCCGGCCCGCCGGCTGGCATTCGCGTGCTGAGCGTCTGCCGGCTCGCGCACCACGGTGACCTCTGCCGTCCGAGCGAGGTCCGGCCGCGGCAGGATCGAGCACCGGCCGCGAGCTAGCGATACTGCGCCGCGACTTGCGGTGCAGCGCCCCGCGCACCATCGTGCGGCCGAACTCGTAGGTCAGCCCGGAGCCGCGGTGCGCGTCGGCCATGACGTCGTCCAGTGCCTGAACGAAGTAGTCGACTTCCTCCGGCCCGGAGATCAGCGGCGGGAGCAGCTTGATGATGTTGACGTTGTCGGCAGCCACCTGCGTGATGATCCGGTGCCGGTGGAACAGCGGTACGACGACCGTCTGCGAGAACATGCCGGTCCGCAGCCGCTCCAGGGTCCGGAACCGGCGGCCCGCCGATCTCGACTCCGGCTCCCCGAACTCGATGCCGATCATCAGGCCGAGCCCGCGGATGTCCTGGATGAGCTCGTACTTCTCGGCCAGGCCGCGGAGCTTGGCCTGCAAGTCAGCTCCGGTGCGCTCGGCCCGGCCGACAATGTCCTCGTCGTCGAAGGCTGCCAGCGTTGCCAGGCCCGCTACCATTGCCAGCTGGTTGCGGCCGAAGGTCGTCGAGTGCTTGAGCGCGTCCTCCATCGACTCGTAGACGCTAGCGAAGATCTTCTCCGTAGTGAGCATGGCGCCGATGGGCACGAAGCCGCCTGACAGGGCCTTGGAGATCGTGATGATGTCGGGCTCCAGCCCCCAGTGCTGATGGCAGAAGAACTTCCCGGTGCGGCCAAGCCCCGTCTGCACCTCGTCAGTGACCAGAAGGGTTCCGTGCTGGCGGCAGAGCTGCTGGGCTGCGCGCCAGTACTCACCGGGGGCGCAGTAGACGCCCTTGCCCTGTATCGGCTCAACGATGAAGGCCGCGACGTCGCCGCCGCGCAGCTGCCGCTCGAGGGCTTCGATGTTCCCGAACGGCACGGCCTCGCTCTCTAGCAGCTGGCCAAATCCCTTACGGAACTCCTTGCCGCCATTGAGCGCCAGGGCACCGGTCGTCAGGCCGTGAAAGGCGTGCTCGGCATAGAGAATCTTGGACCGCTGCGTCGAGTGCCGGGCGAACTTGATCGCGGCCTCGATGGACTCGGCGCCGGAGTTACAGAAGAAAGCCCGGCTGATGCCCGGGTGGGTACGGGCGACAAGCTGCTCGGCCAGCAGCCCGGGCAGCAGGGCGCAGTCC
Organism: uncultured Actinomycetota bacterium; assembly: GCA_963808215.1. Classification (GTDB taxonomy): domain Bacteria; phylum Actinomycetota; class Actinomycetes; order Streptosporangiales; family Streptosporangiaceae; genus JAJYUU01. The sequence goes on along the minus strand of CAWEEY010000006.1, from coordinate 269,903 downwards.
ATCTGGACCATGTTGGGCAGGTCAAGGTCGAGCGCCTGATGGAGGGAAGCCTTGACCGCCGGATGACTCCTACCTAGGGCATAAACCCCAAAACCAGACAGAAAGTCCAAATAACGCTGGCCAGCGTCGTCATAGAGGTAGCTGCCCTCGCCCCGGACGTAGTTGCGGTCGAACCCGAGAGTCCTGAGCGTCCTGGCGAGCTGCGGGTTCATGTACCGCTCGTGCAGGGCGAAGTTCTCCCCGGAACGCTCCGCGAACGTTCGGGCCACATCGAAGGGCATGCTGCTCCTCAAGCTGCGTCACTTGTCATCAGCCGGCTCCGGGTTGCGTCACCAGCGCTTAACCACCCCGCCTGTAGTCGACCATCTTCCCGCATCGAGATACAAATTGGCCTGCCTTCCCGCCGAACTCCCGGCGGCGGACGGGCACCGTCGGCCCCGGGCAGGCGCGCCGCCGCCCGCGGCCCGCCCAGCAGCCCGCCGGCCGAGTTCAGCGGCCCGCCGTTTGGGCTTCATCCCGATGTCGCCGGGTGGTGATTGGCTGTGGTCCTACAGCATCCCATTCCCGGACATTCGCCGGCATTCGGTGGTCGGTTTCAGCTGGTGAATGGCCTCCGAATGGGCCTTCCTCATCGGAGGTGATCGCGTGGTTGGCAGGTTCAATGCAAGGGCGCTCACGGTACTCGCCGCGGGCGCGCTGGTCGCCAGCATGTCCGGGTGGGCGGGCTCGGCCGCCGTCGCTTCGGCCGCGGGACCGCGAGCCGCGCACCCGGCCACGGCCTCGTGCACGCTCGGGCCGACAGGCTCCATCAAGCACGTCATCTACATCCAGTTCGACAACGTGCATTACACGCGCGACAACCCCAATGTCCCAAGTGACCTGCAGCAGATGCCCAACCTGCTGAAGTTCATCACCGGCAACGGCACGCTGATCAGCCACGAGCACACGCCGCTGATCGCGCACACCGCCGATGACATCGTCACCTCCGAGAGCGGCCTGTACGGCAGCCACCAGGGGGTCCCGATCGCGAACGAGTACCACTACTACACGCCCAGCCGCACAACCGACCAGGCCGGGTCCTTTGCCTACTGGACCGACCCGATCGTCGACTACTACACCGGCCCGGCGAGCAAGCCAGTCGCCGACAAAACCCCGACGCTGATGGGCGCCAACGGAAAGAACGCGCCGGCGCCGTGGGTCTCCTACACCCGCAAGGGCTGCAACTTCGGCACGGTCGCCGGGGCCAGACACCGAGCTGGAGAACACGCTGCCCGACGTTCCGCACGTTTTCGGTGCGAACTCCCCCGAGGCGAAGGAGGCGGAGAACCAGAGCACTGCGGGCCAGGCACGAGCCGTCGCAGATTTCGAGGGGCCTTGCCGTGCACTGCGCGCGCGGTGTCCGCCGTCTGCGGAAAGGGATCCCGGCCCGACCTGCTCCCGGACGAGCCTGGCAGCTACCACGGCTACCGCGCCCTGTACGGGAACAAGTTCGTCCAGCCGGTGATCAGCCCGTCCGGGCCAGTCCGCAGCCTGGCCGGCCACGTCATCAAGGACTCCCTCGGCCAGATCGGCTTCCCCGGCTACGACGGGATGACCGGCCCGAACGGGCTCGCATACACGCTGGACATGCAGCTGCACGGCGTACAGGTGACTGACACCTATCTCAGCGACCTCCACGAAGCCTGGAGCGGAGCCGGCCCCTTCGGCCCAGGGCAGGCCGGCTACGTGCGCCAGCTGAAGGTTGAGAACGCCGCGTTCGGCACCTTCTTCGCACGGCTCGCGGCGCACGGAATCACCAAGGCCAACACGCTCTTCGTGATCACCGCCGACGAGGGCGACCACTTTGTGGGCAGCTCGCCGAGCCCGGCCGGCTGCAACGGCGTCAAGATCGTCTGCCATTACAAGCGCATCGGCGAGGTTAACGGCAACCTCACCGGGCTGCTTGCAGCCAAGGGCATCAGCACTCAGTTTGATGTCCAGGCTGACTCCTCGCCGTCGATCTACGTGAAGAACCAGCCCGGCCGGACAGACAGCTCGGTCCGCGCGCTGGAGCAGGCCGCAGCCAAGCTGACCGGCGACGACCTGGCTACCGGCACGAGCAGCGTCGGGCTGACCAACTACATGGCCGACCCCGTGGAGCTTCGGATCCTGCACATGGTGACGGGCGACCCGAAGCGCACGCCCAGCCTGGTGCTGTTCGGGAACACCGACTTCTGGCTGTCGAGCGGCTCGGCCAGCTGCGGCACGTCCTGCTTCAGTGAGCCGGCCGGCACCGACGCCTGGAACCACGGCACCGTGGGCTCGCAGATCAATACGACCTGGCTCGGCATGGTCGGCCCCGGCGTTGCGCACCTGGGCGTCGACAGCTCAGTCTGGTCCGACCACACCAGCATCCAGCCGACGATGATGGCGCTGTTGCGGCTCCGCGATGATTACGCCCCGGACGGGCGAGTGCTCGGCGAGATCTTCACGTCCGTCAGCACTGCCGGCCGGAATGCGGGTGAACCGCGGCGAGCTGCTGCGCCTTGGCCAGGTCTACACCCAGCTTGAGGCGCCGGTCGGCAGCTTCGGGCTGGATACGCTGACCGCCTCGACCAAGGCCCTGGCCAGCATGTCAGCGAAAGACGCTACCTATGCGCGCATCGAGAAGCAGCTGGCTCACCTCGGCCAGCGGCGCGATGCGGTGGCCGGCCGAATGCGCGCCCTGCTGCTCGGCGCGGCGTTTGACGGCCGGGTGCTGAAGGTCGCGCAGGCGGCCGCGCTGATCCGCGAGGGTGAGCAGCTGCTCGGCGAGGCAGCCGTGCTGGCGTCCTGAGGCAGGCGCCGATGTGGTGACCGAGAGGCCGTCATGGGTCATGCGACTCCTGACGGCCTTTCGGGACCCGGCACCCAGCACCCGTTTAGCGGAAGTCGCGGCTGCGCGCGGCCGCGACGACGCGGAGCCGTTCCAGCCGGGTGGCCAGCAGGCTGACCGCGCCGTCCAGCCGCTCGACCCGGCCGTGGATCAGCAGCGCGTTCGCGTCGACCCCTATCTTGCGGAAGCGCTGCCACACGTTCGGCGGGCAGATGATGTTGGCCATCCCCGTCTCGTCCTCCAGGCTGAGGAAGACCACGCCGCGCGCGGTTCCCGGCTGCTGGCGGTGCGTGACCAGCCCGCCGACCAGAACGTTCCGGCCGTTCTCCGCGGCCGTCAGCCGGTCGGCCGGCAGCACGCCCCGCTCGTCGAGCAGTGCCCTGATGTGCTCGATCGGGTGAGTTCCGTAGGTCCCGGTCGCCCACAGGTCGGCGAAGGTCTCCTCCGCTGCCGTCATGGCCGGCAACGGCGGCGCGGTCATGCCCAGCGTCGTGCCGGGCAGCTGATCCGCCCTGATGGTAGCCGCGGCCCCGGCCGCCCACAGCGCCTCGCGCCGGCTCACGCCGAAGCAGTCGAACGCGCCGCCCATGCGCCAGCGCCTCCAGCGCGGCGACCGGCACCGTGGTACGCCGGGCGAAGTCCTCCAGGTCCGCATACGGCTGGCCGGCCACGATCTCCTCGGCCGCCCTGGTACCGAGATTGCGGACCTCGGACAGCCCGAGCCTGATCACTGGCTGGCCCGGAGCCGGCAGTCCCCCAGCGGGCGGATCGAGCGTGACGGCCCCGTTCCCGGCCTCTTCGCTCTTTTCCAGTGTCGCCAGCACGCCGCTGGCGTTCACGTCCACGCCACGGACCGTGACGCCGTGCCGGCGCACGTCGCTGATCAGGCTGGCGGGCGCGTAGAAGCCCATCGGCTGCGCGCGCAGCAGCGCGGCGGTGAAGGCGGCCGGGTAGTAGCACTTCAGCCACGCACTGGCATAGACCAGGTAGGCGAAGCTGATCGCGTGCGATTCGGGGAAGCCGTAGCTGGAGAACGCCAGGATCTTGACGTAGATGTCCTCCGCGACCTCGGCCGGGATGCCGCGCTCGGCCATCCCAGCCAGCAGCCGCTCGCGCAGTTCCTCGATCCGCTCCGGTGCCCGCTTGGAGCTCATCGCCTGGCGCAGCCGGTCAGCCTCAGCCGGGCTGAATCCGGCGCAGTCGATGGCGATCTGCATCATCTGCTCCTGGAACAGCGGCACCCCGAGGGTCTTGCCGAGCGCATGCTCCATCAGCGGATGCGGCAGGTCGGGCTCCTCATCACCGTGCCGACGGCGCATGTACGGGTGCACCGACCCGCCCTGAATCGGCCCCGGCCGGATCAGCGCCACCTCGACCACCAGGTCGTAGAACTTCTCCGGGCGCAGCCGCGGCAGCGTCGCCATCTGCGCCCGCGACTCGACCTGGAACACCCCGACGGTGTCGGCCTTCTGCAGCATCGCGTAGACGCCGGGATCCTCCTGCGGGATCGAGGCCAGCGTCCAGCGCGTCCCGTGCGCCTCTTCCACCAGTTCGAAGCAGTCCCGCAGGGCGGTCAGCATGCCGAGGCCGAGCAGGTCGAACTTGACCAGACCCGCGTACGCGCAGTCGTCCTTGTCCCACTGCAGCACGCTGCGGTTCGGCATCCGCGCCCACTCCACCGGGCACACCTCCCCCACCGGCCGGTCACAGATCACCATCCCGCCGGAATGGATGCCGAGGTGCCGCGGCAGGCGCTGCATCCGGCCCGCCAGTTCCACCACCGCATCGGGAACGCCCGCGTCCGGGGGAACTGGCTGACCTGGCCCGTACTGCCGCGGGCCGACCTGCCGGGACCACTCATTCTGCTGCTCGGGCTCGTAACCGAGCGCCCGGCCGGCATCGCGGATCGCCATCCGCGGCCGGTAGCTGATCACGTTCGCCACCTGGGCGGCGTTCTCCCGGCCGTACTTCGGGTAGACGTGCTGGATGACTTCCTCGCGGCGCCGGTGCTCGATGTCCAGGTCGATGTCGGGCGGCCCGTCCCGGCCCTCGGACAGGAACCGCTCGAACAGCAGCCCGTGCCGCACCGGGTCGACGCTGGTGATCCCGAGCGCGTAGCAGACCGCCGAGTTGGCGGCCGAGCCGCGGCCCTGGCACAGGATGCCCTCGCGCTCACAGAACTCCACGATCTCGTGCACGATCAGGAAGTAGCCGGGGAAGCCCAGCTGCTCGATGACGCTCAGCTCGCGGGCGATCTGCGCATAGGCGCCCTCGACGCGCTCCGCCTCCGGGGAGCCGTACCGGGCCGGTGTCTTGCGGGCGACCAGTTCGCGCAGCCAGCTGGCCTCGGTGTAGCCGTCAGGAACGCCGAAGTCCGGCAGCTTCGGCGCGATGACATGGAAGTCGAACGCGCAGTCGGCGGCTAGCTCGACCGTCCGTTCCACCACGCCGGGGTAGCGGCTCAGCCGGGCAGCCATCTCCGCAGCCGGAGTGCAGGTAACCGCTGCCGGAAGCGGCCAGCCAGCCATCCATCTCGTCCAGGCTGAACCGGGCCCTGATGGCGGCCAGTGCCTGCGCCAGCCTCGCGTCCTGCGGGGCGGCATAGTGCACGTTCCCGGTGGCGATGGTGCCCAGGCCGGCCATCTCTGCCAGCGCAGTCAGCGCATCGTTGCGCTCATCGTCGGCAGGCTGGTTACCGACCGTGAGCTCGACCTTGACGTTGTCACGGCCGAACGCGTCGATCAGCCTGGCCAGCTCGCGGGACGCGGCCTTCGGGCCCGCCCCCGGCGAGCGCCGCCGGGACCGCTCCCTTCCGGCAGCCGGTGAGGACCACCCAGTGCCCGTCGTGCGCGTCGGCAAGCGCGGGCTCGTCGTAGATCGGCAGGCCCTTCTCCCCGCCAGCCAGCTGCGCGGTGCTGATGACCCGGCAGAGCCGCCGGTACCCCTCCGGGTCACGGGCGAGGACGAGCAGGTGCCGGCCGACCGGGTCGGGGACGCCAGCCCGCGGGGTGCCGACCGGGCGAGCCCCCGCGGCCAGTCCCCCGGCAGCCCTGGCGCGGCGGGCCGCGAGCGCGGGTTTGCGTGCCAGGTCCAGGCTGAGCTCAGCACCGAAGACGGTGCCCAGCCTGATGCCGCCATCTCGCAGCCGCGCCGCCGCCTGAGCGAACTGCGGTACCCCGTACATCCCGTCGTGATCGGTGATGGCCAGCGCGGACAGGCCCCGTACCGCCGCCTCGCGCACCAAGTCGGCCGGGCTCGACGCCCCGTCCAGGAAGCTGTAGGAGGAATGGCAGTGCAGCTCCGCCCAGGCCGGTGCCTGGCCAACCGGCAGGTGCGTCACCGGCACTACCTGCTGGCCAACCTCCTGACCAGCCTCGCGCTCCCCGCCCGAGCCATGCCCTCGGCCGGGCGCCCGCCCCGCTGCCGACTCTTGGCAGTTCCCTTGCCCCAGGAAAGGCGCCGCTCGAACTCCCGCCAGGGCACGGGCGGATTGTCCCAGCCCATGAACGCCGCCTCCCCTCACTCCTGGACCACGTCAGCTACTCCAGGACTCCCCCGCTTACTCGATCAGCCTAACGATGCCCACTGACAATCTAGCACTGGATTCGAACTTACATTCGGACCCGACCGAGCGGCCGACGCTTTTCACCCGCGGCGGGTGATGGCGCCCCCGGCTGTCAGGGAATCCCCGTCTGGACTCGGCAAGCAAACCGCCGCGAACTAGCCCGGCCGCGTTACGCGAGGGTGAGCCACCGGCGTCACGCAGGATGAGAAGGAGAAGGAATGGTACTGGCGGCCTCGGCGTCCTCCTATCCGCTCTTGGACGTTTTCTGGACGATCTTCCTAGTCTTCCTGTGGGTCATGTGGTTCTGGATATTGATCTCGGTGTTCATCGATATCTTCCGCAGCCACGACCTGTCCGGCTGGGGCAAAGCGCTGTGGTTCCTGTTCGTCCTGCTCATTCCGCTGGTCGGCGTGCTGGTCTACCTCGTCGCGCGCGGCGGGTCCATGCACGAGCGGGCGGCGCGGCAGGCTCAGCAGCAGGACCAGGCGTTCCGTGAGTATGTGCAGACAGCCGCGCAGACACCAGGTAGCTCCGCGGATCAGCTAGATAAACTCGCTAGCCTGCGCGATCGCGGAGTCATCACAGCCCAGGAGTTTGACCGCGAGAAGGCCAAGGTTCTGACCTCGGTTTAGGCGGCCGAACGAGCAGGCGGGCCCGTTCGAGCAGGCGACCCATGACGCCGCAGTGGCGCCTGACCGCCCGCAGGCTATATTGCCGCGAGGTTGAAGATCGCGTTCGCCTCTTCGCTCGTCAGCCGCATCGCTCCAGCGGCAACGTTCTGCTCCACGTGCTCCGCAGAACCGGAACCGGGAATCGGCAGTATCTGCGGCGACCTGTTCAACAGCCAGGCGAGCGCGACCTGGCGCGTGCTCACGTTATGCCGCTCGGCTGCGGTCAGGACCGGCACCAGCTGATCCGATTCCTGGATCGGCGCCCACGGCAGGAACACGATGCCCTCCTGCTCGCACAGGTCGACCATCTCATCCGACGACCTGTCATTCAGGTTGTAGCGGTTCTGCACCGACACGATCGGAGTGACCTTCAGCGCCTCGTGCAGCTGCTCCTCGGACACGTTGGAAACGCCAATGTGCCGGATCTTGCCCTCATTCCTGAGCTCGACCAGCGCGCCGATGGACTCGGCATATGGAACCTTCGGGTCGGGCCGGTGGAACTGGTACAGCGGGATCTGATCCAGCTTTAGCCGGCGCAGGCTGCCCTCGCATACCTGTCGCAGGTGCTCAGGCCGTCCGTCGGGCTCCCAGCGGTTAGGACCGGGCCGGAGCATGCCGCCCTTCGTCGCGATGACCAGATCGTCAGGGTACGGATACAGCGCCTCCGCGATCAGCTCCTCGCTCACGTTCGGACCGTAGGAGTCGGCAGTGTCGATGAAGTTCACCTCTAGCTCGACCGCCTTGCGCAGGGCCGCCTTCGCCCGTTCCCGGTCCTTCGGCGGTCCCCAGATGCCATCACCCGTGATGCGCATCGCACCGAACCCCATCCGGTTGACCGTGAGGTCGCCGCCGATGCTGATCGTCCCTGCTGCTGCCGCGGTTGCCTTGTCGCTCATGGGATCCTCTTCTGCCTGAGGCCGAGACCCGTGCACACCGGACCCGGCACGTGGCGGATGCTGACTTCCAGCGCGAGGCGCTGGTCGGTCCCGAAATGGCCCGCAGCTACTCGCGGGCCGCTAAGACCACCCTAGATCACCCGCCACGAGGCCCGCCGGGGAGCACCGGGCACCCGGGGTCACACCGGTCACTCTGGCAGGATTACCGTCACTCGCGGCCACCGGGCGCGAACGCGCTGGCGGGCCAGCCGGGCCATCGAGATCGCCGGCGTTACCCGGGCCGGATTGGGTCGCCACACTCCGCCCAGCAGATCGTCCAGCCCGAGCGGGGCGCATACCTCTATGCCGTCCGCAGTCTTGCGCACTGCGACGCACGTGGCCGTCTCCGGCCAGGTCGCAACGGCATCATGCACGCTGCTAAAAGGCTCCACTGGCGCGCCGCCGAAATAGTCGTGATACCAGGTATGCACCGCCGCCTGATTGGTCGCCTCCCATGGCAGGTCAGCGAGCTCGCCCAGGATGTCCTGCGCCGCCTGATCGCGCTCCGGTCCGAGGTTGCCCGAGTCGAAGTACGCCACGTCAACGTCGCGCACCGCGTCAGGGGTGAAACGGCCGTGACGCTGGCCCCAGACGACGTCGCGGAGCACGCCCGCCCCTATCCATGCGTCCGGGAGCCCGCTGGTTGCGACCGCCTCAAGCGCGCCAACGATCCAGGGCTCGCTGGTCAGCAGCCCGGCCAGCCGGGCCGCTGCGTCAGGCTCCGGCCCAGGGCACCGATGCCGACACTCGCCCATGGTCACGCTCCGCATATTAAGGTGCCCTGCCCGGCCGGGCGGCACTAGCCTCGCTGATATGCAGACCATGCTGGCCGCTGGCGCCGACAAAATCTGGGCGGAGGACTCGGGGGGTTCCGGTCCGGTTCTGGTTCTCCTGCACGAGGGCGTCGGGGACGCCAGGATGTGGGATCCGGTCTGGGCACAGCTGACTGCGAGTTTCCGTGCGATTCGCTACGACGTCCGCGGCTTCGGCCGGTCGCCGGCTCCTACTGAGGACTTCACCCTGCTTGGAGACCTCCGTTCGGTGCTCGAGCAGTTCGGCGTCACCAGGGCTCACGTTGCTGGCTGCAGCATGGGCGGCGGGACTGCGCTCGAGTTCGCGCTGGCCGAGCCCGAACGGGTGCAGACCCTGGTACTGCTGTGCCCTGGTATCGGCGGCTACCCGTACCCCGAGACTCCCGAGCTGGATGCGGAATGCGAAGCCCTGGCCGCGGCCGGTGACGAGGATGGGCTGCTCCGGGTACTGCTCGGAGTCTGGGGCGCGGCCGGCCCGATCCGCTCGTGACTGACCTGATGCGATCCGCCCTGCGGGCCGCGGAAGGCGAGGAGCAATTCGAGAAGCCGGGCGAGCCCGCCTTCGACCGGCTCGGCGAGCTGCGGGTTCCCACGGTGCTGATGGTCGGCGACAAAGACGACCCTGGGCTCATCGTCAGCAACGAGGCGGCCGCTGCGCGGATCCCTGGCTGCGAACTGATACGGATGCCGGGCGTGGATCACTACCCAACGGTTCGGGCGCCCAAGCTGGTCGCCGATACGATCCTGCAGCACTGCGCAAGCTAGCTCCGCGCCAGTCGAGTTATGCTGGCGGTCGGTCCTTGGCGGAGGCACAGATGACGAGCTGGCTGGGATAAAGATTGGCAGTCGCCGGCTATATGCAGATCCGGGCGTCGGCGGTGGACCGAGACCGCACGGTCGATGTCCTCAAGTCAGCCTTCGTCGATGGCAGGCTCACCAAGCCGGAGCTGGATGAGCGAGTCGGCCAGGCGCTAGGCACGCGTTACTTTGCCGATCTGATCGCGCTCATCGACGACTTGCCAGCTGGGATATTCGGGAGGCTCCCCGCGCATCGAGCCACTCCATCGTTTCCGCGGACTCGCCGGCTGGCCGTTATCCCCGTGGGCCTACGCTCGCCGAGGCCCGGTTCTTCCTCGCTGGATGACTTGCTAGCCGCAGCTATCTGACCGCAGAACGAACGCCCCGGCGGCGCCGGTCAGCGCCGCGCCGCCGGCCACCGCTGCGACGAGCCACCGGCTTCGCTGCGGTAGCTCGTTCCATGATGCCAGGCTGGCTGCGACGTCCAGGGCATCGGACAGAGCACCTGCAGCGACCCATGCGCTGGCCGATCCGGGCTCGGCCCTCACGCCGTGGAGCGCGCTGAGTGCACCAAGTCCCAGGGCAAGGTCACGTGCTCCGAGAGCTCGCCCGAACACTCGCGCTGCAACGTCGTCGGCCGCTGCGCCGACCCAGGGGCGAGCCGGTACCGAAGGCCAGGCCAGTGCAGTTAGGCCCAGCGCTACCCGCCCCGCCGCCACCGCCCATGCGCAGCGCCGCTGCAATGCAACCATGCGCATCGAAGGATCATAACTCGGCTGTCGTCGGCCGACTCAGAGCTCCGGCTCGCGGTCGGCTGGAAGCTCAGGCCGCGTCGCTGTCCTTCTGATCGCTGCCGCCTTCTTCGCTCTGGGCATTTACGTCGGCTGGCTGCTTATCTCCGTGCCGTTCGGCATCGTGACGCTGATCGCGGCCGGAGCGCTCGTCCGGGCCGTGCAGTCCGACCGGGCGGCGCGCCGCCTAGAGCGGCGCCCTGGGCCGGTTACGCGCCGGATCTAGCCCTCGGATATGGGTTACTCCTCAATGGCCCCGCCCACCGCTCGCAGATGATCGCGGAAGGTCAGCGAGGGTGTCTGCTGCCGGCGCGCAAGGTAGTCACCAAACTGCACCTGCCTGCGCAGCGAGACGCCCGCACGGATCCGTTCGGCCTGGCGGCGCTCGGTGTCACGGATTGCCTCGGCCAGTGTGAAGATCTCCTCGGCGCGGCCGGCAGGCACGAACAGCACGCCATCGTCATCGCCCAGGACCAGATCCTCGCGATCCACTGTCCAATCGCCCACGGTGGCCGTCGCCAGCGCGTCACGGGAACGGGCGTCGAGGCGCAGCGGACCGGTAGGGATCGTTCCCATGCTGAAGACCGGCAGCCCGATCGCGCGTATGTCGGCCGTATCGCGATGCAACCCCCAGATCACGATCCCCTTAAGTCCTGCCTGCTGGGCTTCCAGAGCCACGAGGTCGCCGACACAGCTCTCGTCGAGACGTCCGCCGTTATCGACTACCAGCACATCGCCTGGTGCAGCTTCTTCGAGGGCTTCGAGGAAGATGTCGACGCTGCCGGCGTGCCGGGCTGGGGCCGCACGCCCGGCGAGGCGGCTACCAGGCACTACAGCGCGCAGCTGGGCCGGCCCGCAGCGCACTGGCGCATGAGCGCGAAGGCACGCATCCGCCAAGTGGGCGCTCGTCAAGGCCGCAAACCGCTCCGAAAGCTCGTGGTGATCCATATTTGGTCCTGGACGTCGTCGAGGGTCGCCGGAATTCTACCCATGGCACTCGTGATCTGCGACATGTCCATCTCGCTCGACGGGTACGTCACCGGCCCGAATGACAGCCGCGAGAACCCATTCGGCGACGGCGCTGAGATGCTGCACGACTGGATGTTCGACGCGTTGACCAACGAGGACCGGGCCATCCTGCGGGAGATGCTCGACGGCGTCGGCGCGGTCGTGATGGGGCGCAAGTCGTTCGACAAGAATGAGGGTAACGGCGGTTGGGGGGACGGCGGCCCCCTCGGCGATACCCCGTGCTTCGTGGTCACCCACAACAAGCCGATCACGTCGCACGCATCCGTGTACACGTTCGTCACCGACGGTGTGGTCAGCGCAATAGATCAGGCCAAGAGCGCGGCTGGCGACAAGGTCGTCGGCTTGCACGGCGCGACCGTCATGCAGCAGGCACTCCCGCTCGGCCTGGTCGACGAGATCCGCGTGCACGTGATCCCGGTCCTGCTGGGTGGCGGCACGCTGCTGTTCGGGACGCTCGGCTCGTCGATCACCCTCGAACGCACGCAGGCGCTGGTAACCCCGGCCGCGACCCACATCAGGTTTCGCGTAGTCCGATAAGGCAGCAGCCCGAGACCAGTGGTATGCCCGCGGTGCAGAGCACGATGACCGCGGACCAACCCGACGGCCTAGCGAGGGTGCCGCGAAGCGCTGCCAGCTCAGAACTTGTGCACGTCTGGCACCATAAAACGCGGCTCCGCGCCACGGAGCACGAGCAGGACGTCGGTCAGCGCCGTGCGCCGCAGTTCATCAAACGCTTCCTGAGTAAAGGCGGCCGAGTGCGGCGTGATCAGGACATTCGGACGGCTCAGGATCGCCCGCCCAGGCGGGGGTTCCTTGTCGAGCACGTCGAGAGCCGCCCGGCCCAGCTTGCCGGCGTCCAGCGCGCAGATCAGCGCGTCCTGGTCCACCACGGCGCCGCGGCTGGTGTTGATCAGGTAGGAGCCGGGCCGCATGGCCGACAGCGCCGCATCGTCGATCAGATGCCTGGTGGCTGGGCCGAGCGGCACGTGAACGGAGACGAAGTCCGCGTTGGCGAGCATGTCTGTCAGGCAGGTCAGCCGAACTCCCAGCGGCTCGCCCGCTGCCGGGCCGACGTGTGGATCGGTCGCTATCACCTGCATCCGCAGTCCGCGAGCCCGGCTAGCTACCTCGCGCGCGATTCGGCCGTAGCCGACCAGGCCGAGCGTCCGGCCGGCCAGGCGCCGCATCGGGCCGAGCTCGGCAAAGCTGGGCCAGCCGCCGGACTGTACAGCCCTGTCGCTGGCGGCGAGGCGGCGTGCGCAGGCGAGCAGCAGCGCGATCGCGTGCTCTGCGACGTCCTCCGCGCCATATTCCGGCCCGTAGGTGACAACGATGCCGCACGCGCGGGCGGCGGCGACATCGATGTTGTCATAACCAGCCCCGCACCGGGCTAGGACCCGGCAGCGCGTGAGCCTACCGATCAGCGCAGCGTCAAACTTTCCTGAGTAGACGAAGATAGCGTCCGCGTCGGATGCCACTGCCGCTATGGCTTCGGGATCGTGCCCCGCAACCTCGTCCAGGGCGGCGCCAGCATCCGAGAGCGCCTGCAGGTCCGCGGACTCGAACGGGAACCTGTCGCTGTCGGTCAGCACAACCCTTGGCATCAGGCTGGCTAGCTATGCAGGCCGCTCGCCCCCACGTCGACGCGCGCCGCACCCTCGAGCACGTGCACGCTGCCGCCGGGGCTGAGCCGATGGTAAGTGTCGACAAACTGCTGCGGGTCCAGGGTCGCGCCGTCGCCGTAGTCGACATCCCGCCACAGCCCGTAGTGGAAGGGAATGGCGAGCCCGGCGCCTTGCTGCCAGGCCAGCAGCGCCGCCTCGTGCACGTTCATATTCCCGGTAGTGCCGTTGATGCAGATCAGCGAGGTACCGACGCCATGCGTATCGGCGATGATCTCGCTGTCGTACTCGGTGTCCCCGCTGTGGTACACCGACACCCCGGCAGCCGACAGGACGTAGCCGACGGCGTCCGGCGTCGGCTCGAGGCCGAACATATGCCGGGCGTGCACTGCCCGTACTTCGATGTCGCCCACGTGCACGACGTCGCCTCGCGCGACCGGCGTCGTGCGGTCGGCCTCTACGCCCGCGGCCAGGACCTTCTCCACCGCCATCGGCGGGCCGATGAACCGGGTGCGCAGGTGGCCGAGAAATCCCTGGATCGAGTCGGGGTCCAGGTGATCCTCGTGGCTGTGCGTGGCCAGCAGCGCGTCCACGTCAGCGTCCGCCGCGTCGAGCGGTGACGCAACGCCGCGCGGGAGCTTGTAGGAGCGCATGACCGATTCGGACAAGTACGGGTCCACGGCGACGATGGTGCCGGCCGGGCTCTTGAGCACGATCCCTGCCTGATACAGCCACCAGAGCGCGAGCGTCTCTGGCTCAACTTTTGCTGAGTCGATCTCTTGCCAGAGCTCTGCCGGACTCTTCATCGTCAGCTCCCTTCCGCGTCAGCGAAGCGCGGCGATGGCGTCAGCCCATGCCTCGGGCTCGAGCCGCAGGTAATGGACCTTGTGGTGACGCTCGAATACGGGAACACCCTTGCCGGGGATGGTCTGCAGCACGACGGCGCGCGGCCCGTCACTGCCCGCCCCGTTGCTGGCAGGCCATCCGAGCCCGCCTCGGGCAATGCGCTGGTGAGGGCAGCGTGGTCATGCCCGTCGATGCGGACGGTATGGAAGCCAAAGGCGGTCAGCCGCTCGGCGACGGGCTCGACGCTCATGACCTCAGAAGTGGCGCCGTCGGCCTGCATGTTGTTGTTGTCGATCAGGACGGTGAGGTTGCCGAGCCGGTGATGGCTGGCCGCCATCGCTGCTTCCCAGACCTGGCCCTCCTGCAGTTCGCCATCGGACAGCAGGCAGTAGACATGCGCGCCGGATCCGCGCAGCCGTTCGCCGAGCGCGATCCCGACGGCCTGGGACAGGCCCTGGCCCAGCGACCCGGCGGTGACCTCGAAGCCGGGTATGCCTTGCAGCGGGCTCTCCTCGATGCGGGAGCCGGGCTGCCCGTAGGTGTGGAGCTCGTCAGGGCTGTAGAGCCCGGCCTCGCCCAGCGTGGCGAAGAGGCCGATGGCGCTGTGTCCGGTCGACAGCACGAACCGGTCCAGGTAGCTGCCGTCATCGTTACGGCGCATGACCCGGAAGTACAGGTGTGCCAGCACGTCGGCGAGCGCCAGCCCCTGGCCCGCGTAGCCCTGGCCGCGGCCTGAGCACATGTCCAGCACCCGCAGCCGGATCCGGGTAGCGACCTCGGTCATGTCGGCCGGGTTGTCTGCCATCAGCTAGCTCCCAGCATGGTGAGGATTGAGTCGGCGATCGAGTCGGCATCCAGGCCGAGCTTGCGCCGCAGGTAATCGAGCGGTCCCGCCGCCGGTGCCCAGACGTCCGGGACGCCGCGGCGCTGCACCCGGCAGCCGAGACCCGCCTCCGCAACGGCCTCGCACACCGCGGACCCGAGCCCGCCGATGACCGAGTGGTTCTCCAGCGTCATAACCGAGCCGAACCGGGCGGCGAACCCGGCCACCGACGCGGCGTCGAGCGGCTTGAGCGTCGGGACGTGCAGTACGGCAGCCTCGACGCCGTGCACAGCCAGGATCTCGGCCGCCTCCAGCGCCCACCGGGTGCCAAGCCCGGTCCCGATCAGCCCGATGTCGGCCCCGTCGCGGAGCAGCAGTGTCCGGCCAATCTCGAATCCGGTCCCGGGCGGGAGGATCTCGGCGACCTCGCCGCGCTCGGCTCGCAGGTACACGGGGCCGCCCGCGTCAACCCCGGCGTGCACTGCAGCTGCCAGCTCGGTGGCATCGATGGGATCGATGACCGTCATGCCCGGAACGGCGCGCATGATGGCCAGGTCGTCGGTCGCCTGATGCGTTGCCCGGAATGGCGTCGTCAGGCCCGGCAGGAAAGCCGCCACGACTGCGGTGCCGCCGCCGGTCGCCAGCGCCATCTGGACCTGCTCGCCGGCCCGCCGGGTGGCGAAGACGCCGTAGGTGACCGCCACTGGGGTGAAACCCGTCTTCGCTAGCCCGCCGGCGATGCCCATCATGTTCTGCTCCGCCATCCCGACCTGGAAGAACCGGTCAGGATGCGCCTTCGCGAACGGCGCGACGTCGGTGTACTTCGACAGGTCCGCCGAGAGCACCACCACATCGGGACGCTGATTACCCGCAGCTACCAGGGCCGAACCGAACGGCGCGCTGACCGTCGGCGCGGTGGCCACCAGCCGTGCCGTCGTGAGCGTTGGCGAACCCGTCGCCGCGGCTGTCTCCGTCATCTGGTTCTGCTCCGTTCCCGCCTGCCGGGGTGTCACCGGCCTGGTTCTCAGCGGCTCATTTTGCGCGGCGGCACTGTTCTCAGCTGCCCGGTCAGGATGAGGTCCGCACCGTGGCTCCCGGCCTGTCAGCGAAGCCCGGCTGGAGCACGGCGCCGATGCCCGGACCGACGGGCAGGCTGGCCCGGCCAGCGTCGATCTCGATCGGCAGGTCGAGAACGTCCCGGTAATAGCCCTCGACGAAGCCGCGTACGACCTCAATCCCTATGCAGTTCGGCATGCGACAGCGCCAGATGCAAGTTAGCCAGCGCTGTCACCGGGCCGGTGCAGTCGTGCGGGGCGAATGGCAGGTGATACGTCTCGGCGAGCTCTGCCACCCGCCGCGCCTCAGTGAGGCCGCCTGTCCAGGCGACGTCGACGAGCACGACGTGGGCGGCTGCCCGCTGGAGCACGTCCCGGAACGGGAAGCGGGAGACGAGCCGCTCGCTGACCGCTTGCGGGACCCTGGTCTCTGCTACCAGCCTGGCCAGATCCTCGGCGCTGTCCGGCTGGCAGATGTCCTCCATCCAGAGCACATTCAGCGGCTCGGCGGCGCGGGCGATTCTGAGAGCCATGTTGAGGTCCCAGCGGCCGTGGCCCTCGATGAGTAGCTCGATCCCGGCGCCGACCGCGTCCCGCGCCTGCTCCAGCATGGCCAGCCCGCTGGCCAGGTCGGCCGGAGACAGATAGCTGCCCGGCAGGCCCCATCGCGCTCCATCCAGCCGGGCCGGTCGACCCGCGCGCCTCGCATCTGCGGCGCAACCTGTCCCACGGCCATACCTTCATGCCGAGGTACCCGGACGCGGCGAGGTCGGTCGCCAGCCCGGCAGGGTCCTCCAGCGCGCTGGTCCCAGTCCTGATACTGGCCCGGCGTTGACGCAGGTGTTGTAAGCAGGCACCGACGTCCGGCAGGCGCCGCCGAGCAACTGGTGTACCGGCAGTCCCGCGCACCTGGCCGAGCGCATCCCACAGCGCGATATCGAGCGCTGAGATGGCGCGCATCTCCGCGCCGGCGAAACCGAAGAAGTTCGTGCACGAAAACAGCGTGGTCCAGACCTTCTTGATCGAGCCCGCTGGCTGCCCGATGAGCAGCGGCGCGGCGAGATCGTGCACTACTGACTCGACGGCCGCAGGCAGGTAGTAAGTCTCGCCCAGACCGGTGACGCCGGCCGAGGTACGGACCAGCACCCAGAGCAGGTTGGGCTGCTCGGCCCAACGGATCGTGCTGATCTCCGCGATAACTCCGACGTCCCGTGCCGCGGCCGGCACCACGACTTCCTGCTGCCCGGATGGCCGGGTCACAGCAGCGATCCCCCGTTCACCTGGAGCACGGTACCGGTAACGAAGGACGATTCCGCGCTGAGCAGGTAGCGAACACCGAACGCGATGTCGGCCAGGCGATCCGACCCGGCCAAGAAGAGTCCGCGCGGCGGCCGCCGCCGCCTGCTCCGGCGTCGCGGCCCGGAGCGCGGGAGTATTGATCGGTCCGGGGGAGATCGCGTTAACGCGTACCCCAGCCGGGCTAACTTCTCGTGCCAGCGACTTAGTCAGGCCGATCACGCCGCCCTTGGCCGCGGCGTAGGCGGCGGAGGGCCGTATCGAGCCGTACTCGCCCGCGGTGGAGGCGAAGTTGACGATCGAGCCTGCGCCCTGCGCGATCATGTCCGGCAGCACGACGCGGCAGGCAACGAGCGCTGTCATCAGGTTCGAGCTGATCATCGCGTCCCAGTCGGCCGGACCGGACTCGGTGAAGTCAATGATCGCTGAAGGTGCCTGCGACGTTAACCAGGCCGCTGACCGGGCCGAGCTCCGCGCGCGCGGCGGCGAGAAAGTCCTCGAAATCAGCAAACTTGGCTGCGTCGGCTCGCCAGCCCCAGTGCTTCACGCCCGCGTCGGCCAGCTCGGCCCGCAGCTCGCTCAGCCCTGCCTCATGGCTGTCAGCAACGGCCAGCCGGGCGCCCGGCGCTGCCGAGTACCCGGCAGACCTCACGGCCGATCGTCCCCGCCGCGCCGGACACCAGGACCACCTGGTCATCAAGCCGCACTCGCGCCTCCGTCCGTCTCGACAAGACCCGCAACTGCGGGACTTTGGGGCGGCCACCGACGACGCTCGCCGGCGTTCCGGCCGTTTCCGCTTCGCTGCCCGTCGGGCGTTCGCGACAACAGTAGGCACCGCCCGACCAAGTGGTCAAGCCACCTGATCGGTCGCTAGATCCTGACAGCTGGCTGCGCGCGCTGAGTGACCGTGGTCGAACCAGCGGCCGCCCAGGCCGGAGCGGGGCTATCAGGCGGAAGCGGCGCAGCGCAGAGACCGCACGCGTCGCTTGCTAGCGCGCTCCGGCCCACCGCCGGCTCATGCAGATCACGTCCGGTGATGCACGTCGGCACGGCTGGCCGAAGCCACCGAGCCCTGGCCGGGTCAGGCCCTGCGCCTCGGCTCGATCGCCTGCTCTGGGAAGATCGACCGGGACTCGTTCAGATGGGCAGCCATCGCCCTGCTCGCCGCCTCCGGCTGGCCGCGCTTGATCGCGTCGAGCACCTTGTCATGCGCCGCGATGCCCAGGCGGACGGCGTCTGGCGTCCCGTGACTCTCGAACATGCCTTTGATGATGATCGTCGCGATCGGTGCCAGCAGCGCAGGGAAGAGCGGGTTGTCAGTGGCCCGGGCGACGGCGACATGGAATCCGACATCGGCCGCCGTGTAGGCGGCAGCGTCGTCTCTGCTGTCCGTCATGGCCTGGAGCAAGCTCTCCAGTGTCTCGGCGAGCTCGGGTGTCACCCGCTGGGCGGCTAGCCCGGCCGCGCTGACCTCGATGGCACGGCGGGCCTCGTAGAGATGATCAACGGTGAGCTCAGGCTCGTGGCCCGATAGCTGCAACTGGCGGACCAGCGCGTCGGCTAGGTCGGACTCGCTCGGATGCCGCACGAACGTGCCGCGGCCGTTGACGGTCTCGACGAATCCCTCGGCGCGAAGCTCAGCGAGGGCCTCGCGCAGCAGCGGCCTGCTCACCCCGAACTCGGCGGCCATCCTCGCTTCGGTGGGCAGCTGCTGGCCCTCGGCGAGATGGCCGGCCGAAATCTGGCCGCGTACTTCAGCGACCAGCTTCTCGACCAGGGTGCTCTTCCTGATCTGCCGCAGTTCCATCACATACAGCTCCCCCAGAGGCAGGCCAGGGCCAGGGCAAGCCGCGATGTCTTTGTCCCGACCGGTGTCCCTGGCCGCTGTGATTGTATGGCCGCAGCGTCTTTGCTGGCCAAAAAGGCTCACGCGGATGACGCGCGACCCCCGCGGTCTCCGGCGATTAACAGTCTGATATCGGGTGTTGACTTTGATCCCCGGCGTGGTCATCATCGTGGCTTAGACAAGTGGCCAGGCCACCTGATTGCCGAGTGACATTTCCAGCAGGCAGGCCAGACGCTGGGCGCGAGCGGAGCACGGTTGTGAAGATCGTGGACGTCGAGACTTACCCGGTCGGAGCCGGCTGGAAGAACTGGCTTTTCGTCCGGGTGCTCACCGACGACGGCTTGCACGGCATCGGCGAGGCGACCCTGAATGGCTTCACCCGCACCTGCGAGGCGGCCGTCCACGAGCTGAAGAACCTTGTACTCGGCAGCGACCCGCGGCAGGTCAGGGCGATAACAGCCGCGCTATACCGGCGCGTATCCAACGATGGCGGCCACGTGCACCGGGCGGCGATCGCCAGCATCGAGGAAGCATGCTGGGACATCCTCGGCAAGTCACTCGGGGTCAGCGTGCACCAGCTGCTGGGCGGCCGGGTGCGGGAATCCGTTGACTGTTATGCCAACGGCTGGTACCGGACCGAGCGGACACCTGACAGCGTCGCGGCCGCCGCCCGCGACGCCACCAACCGCGGCTTCCGCGCGCTGAAGTTCGATCCGCTCGGCACGGCGGACGGCTTCCTGGCGCCAGGCGAGCTGTCGGTATCCCGCGCGATTATCGCGGCCGTACGCGAGGCGGTCGGACCCGGGGTACGGCTGATGATCGACATGCACGCGAGGCTCGCGCCGGCCGAGGCTATCGCCTTCATTGACGCCTGCTCCGATCTTGACGTCTTCTGGTGGGAAGAGCCCACCACCCGGCAGCGGGAAGAACCCACCTCCGCTGTCGCCGCGCAGACCACGGGGCGGATCGCCACCGGCGAGAGCTGTCACTCGGTCGGCCAGTTCCTCACCCTGGCCAAGTACGGCGGCGTGTCCATTTACCAGCCCGAGCCGATGTCACTCGGCGGGATCCTGCCGACGGTCGCTGTCGCCCAGCTAGCCGCCGCGGACGGAGCCTGGATCGCGCCGCACCAGAGCGGCGGCCCGGTGGCCACCGTCGTCTGCCTCCAGCTGGCCAGCTTCCTTGAGAATTTCCTCATCCAGGAGTACTTCGATCCGTTCAACGAGCCCTGGACCGCGTCACTGGTGACCTGGACTCCGCAACTTGACGCCAGGACCGGCCAGCTGAGCCTTCCGGACGGGCCAGGGCTCGGAGTGGACCTTGACGTCGACGTGGCTCGCGCACATCCCTACGACCCGGACGCGTTCCTGGACGTCACTGCAGCAGGGTGGGAGCGGAGGCTCGGGCTCGCGGCCCCCGCCACGCCGACCACGGGAGGCGGCTGGTGACCGGAACAGCGGCGCGCACGGGAAACGCGGAGCGCCCGAAAGGCACAGCCGCGGGGCCTGACATGGCTGACGAGGCAAGCGGCGGGGCGCGCGGCGACCGTGCGGATAAGCGCGGCCGCGGAGCCCCGGACGAGCCGTCGTCGTTCCCGCGACTGGAGCGGACGTCCGTGGGCCTTCAGGCAGTGGAGACCATCAAGGCGCTGATCGTCGCAGGCGACCTTCAGCCCGGGGATGCGCTGCCGTCCGAGCGTGAGCTCGCCGTGATGCTCGGGATTTCGCGCCCGTCGCTCCGGGAGGCGATCCGGGTGCTCAGCGCCATGAACGTGGTGCAGCCGCGGCACGGCGGCGGGACCTACGTCACGTCGCTGGATCCCCGCCTGCTCGCGCAGCCGGTCAGCTTCCTGCTCCAGGTGGAACCGGCAGCGTTCCGTCACCTGCACGAGGTCCGGCAGGTGCTGGAGGTCGGCGCCGTCCGCCTGGCTGCGCCGCGGATCACCGAGGACGCGCTGGACAACCTGCGGCGGCTCGCCGAAGCTGCCGAACAGGCGCTCTCAGATCCAGCCCGCTACACCGAACTCGACTATGAGATACACACGGCGATCATCGAAGCGACCGAGAACCCGATCTGCCTCAGCCTCTACGAGAGCATCGCCGACCTGTCGCTAGAAAGCCGGAAGCGCACCGCGCGGACGGCCGCAGTGCGGCGTCGGGCGCACAAGGACCACATCGCGATCATTGCCGCGCTGAGCCGCCATGACGCCGAGGCTGCCGCGCAAGCCATGAGCTCCCACCTCGAAGCGATGCAGCACGCACTGACCGGGGAAGACGCGGGTGCCCCCAAGGCAACGTCATCTCCCCCGACCCCCACCACCCCGCAGACAACGCAACAGTGACGCCGTCAGCATTGTCGGAGTTTCGATGGAGAGGAAAGCTTGATGCTCAGGAAACAATCTCTACCGGTCGCGAAGCGGCGGATTATGGCCGCGTCGCTCGCCATCGCCGCGCTCGCCATAGCGGGCTGCGGATCATCTGGCTCTTCGGGCAACGCGAGCTCGTCTGGCCCCAAGGTCTATCGGATCGTGTTGAGCAACAACTTCCTCGGCAATGACTGGCGCCCGGAGATGGAGCGAGTCGCGACGCTAACCTCGCATCTCGCGCCGTTCAAGAGCCGGATCACGTTGCAGATCGAGAACGCCCAGAACACGGCGCAGGCGCAGATCGCGTCTCTGAACAGCATCATCGAGACGCGTCCCGCTGCGATCCTCGTCGACGACGGAGCTGGCCCGGCGCTGAACCCGGTGGTGCAGCGCGCCTGCTCCCTGCATATCGTCGTCGTGTCATTCGACAACCCGGTCACCGCGCCCTGCGCTTACAAGGTCTCCCAGGACATGTACGGCGGCCAAGTGGTCGTCGGACAGTGGATGAGCTGGGCGCTGGGCGGGTCAGGCAAGATCTTCGTGGACCGCGGGCTGCCAGGCGCCCCCGTGTCCGCTCAGATCCAGGACGGCTTCATGAAGGGCCTGTCCATCGCCGGCGGCAAAGTGGCGGTCGCGGGGCAGTACACCGGCGGCTATGCGCCCGGCCCCGAACAGCAGGGCATCTCGCAGCTTCTGGCCGGAAACAAGAACGTGACCGGAGTCATGACGCAGGGTTATTGCCTGCCCGCCTTCAAGGCGTTCTCGGACGCAGGCATCAAGACGATCCCCGCGGCTACCTGTTACGGCTACAACGGCGAGATGGTCGGATGCGTCAACAAGCACGCCAAGTGTGCCGTGTTGACCGGATCCCCGGAGGTCGTCCAGGTCGCGCTCCAGACTGCGCTCAACGTGCTGGACGGAAGCTCGAAGCCCTCCACGTCGCAGACGATTCCGGTGCCGATGACCCTCTTCACCAGCAATTCAAGCGGATTCACCCCGAAGCAGAACCCGGATAACGTGACGATAGACAACATCGTCCTGGGTCAGAACGCGTTCCCCAACCTCGCGCCTGGCCTTGCGATGCCCGTGACGTTGCCGCAGTTCCATATCACGGCTGCGCAAGCCTCAGGCTGATTGCCGATGCCGGATCTGCCGAACCACGGACGTGGAATACACCGCCGCGCAGGCCTTGGCAGGGCCGCTGATATCGCGCCGGCGGTGACGGCGGGGAGCACGAGCGCGGGAGCGCTCGTGCTCCGCGACGTTCACAAGAGCTACTCGGGCGTGCAGGCGCTCCGCGGAGCGTCATTCAGCTGCAGTTTTGGCCAGATTCACGGGCTGATCGGCGAGAACGGCGCGGGAAAGAGCACGCTCGTGAAGGTGCTATCCGGCGCTACCACCGCTGACCGGGGCGCGATCTCGATCCAGGGCCGCGAGTTCGCGGCCAGGAACCCGCGTGAGGCGCGCGAGCACGGGATCGGAACTGTGTTCCAGGAGCTCAGCCTGATCGGTGACCTTGATGTCGCACAGAACCTGCTGTACGAACAGGAGCCGCGAACGCGAACCCGGCGGATCAACCGGCGGGCACTGAAGGCCCGGGCGGCGGAGACGCTCGCCCGGTACGGTCTCGAGCAGGACGTCGCGCAGTTGGTCCGCGATCTCAGGCTCGCCGAGCGACAGGTGCTCGAGATCGTCAAGGTGCTTGTGCGAGAGCCGCGCGTGCTCGTGCTCGACGAGGCGACCAGCTCGTTGCTACCGGCGCAGGTCGATTGGCTGTTCGGGATCGCGCGCGCCTTCGCTCGTGACGGAGGGCTCGTGATCTTCGTTTCGCATCGGCTAAGCGAGATCATGACGCTCTGCGACAGCGTCACGGTGCTTCGCGACGGGCGCGATGTGGGCCACGGAGCGATCTCCGAACTCTCGGAGCCCCGCCTGGTAGAGCTGATGCTCGGCCGGAAGCTCGAGGGGGTTTACCCACCGCGCACGAAGCCGCCGACCACCGAGGTTGTCTGCCGGCTGGAGAAATTCTCGGCGCCTCCCACGCTGCGACAGATTGATCTCGACGTCCGTGTGGGCGAGATCGTCGGCGTCGCCGGCCTCGACGGACAGGGGCAGACCGACCTCTTCCTCGGACTGTACGGAGCGCGGCGCGCCGAGGGCCGGGTGGAGCTCGAGGGGCGCCGCGTGAACCTCCGCACCCCGGTTAATGCTCTGAACGCGGGTGTGGGCCTGGTGCCGGAAGATCGCGCTCGCGACGGCCTCTGCCTTTCGCTTGGCGCCGGCGACAACATGACTCTCTCGAGTCTCTCCGATGTCGCCCGGTTCGGATTCATCCAGCGGGCGGCCGCCCGTGACCGCATACAGGAGGGTATCGACCGGCTGCGCATCACGATCCGCAGCCCCAGTGCGGAAGTCTCGTCACTGTCCGGCGGAAATCAGCAGAAGGTTCTGCTCGCCCGAGTGCTGCTCCGCGAACCCAAGCTGCTGCTGATGCTCGACGCGACGCGCGGCGTCGACGTCGGCACGCGCTACGAGATCTACCGGCTGATGCGGGCACACTGCGACTCCGGCGGGGCGATTCTGTTCTATTCGAGTGACATCGCCGAGCTCGTGAACATGTCCGATCGTGTGGTCGTACTGCACGACGGGGCCGTGCGGGCACTGCTCGAGGACGACATGTCGGAGGCATCCATCCTGTCGGCGGTCATCGGCGGCAGCGTCGGCGCAGCGCGGGAAGCGGCCCAGCGCACGGAGAACCCGACGGCATGAGCACCTTCTTCGCGCGCAACACGCTGGCGCCGGTCTCTACACTGGCGCGCCGCGTACAGTGGCCGTCCATTTCGACGCTGATGCCCTACCTCTACGTCGTGGTGCTCGGTCTCACGGTCCTCCTCATTCAACCTGTGCTGATCGACGGCCCCGGCGCGATCGATGTCAACGCCTCGGCAGTGCTACCGCTGGCACTCGTGGCGTTCGGACAGACGCTCGCGATGTTCACTCGCGGCATCGACCTGTCCGTCGGAGGGATCATCTCCCTCACCACGGCCATCCTGGCGACCAGCCGGCCACTTCCTCCGGCGGCTCGCTGATACTCGGAGGTAACCGCTCTATCGCTGATGGGGCTGGTTCTCGGCACGCTCAACGGCGTCGCTGATCGCATATACGCGGCCTGCAGCCCTTCATCGTCACCCTCGCGATGCTGGTCGATCTGGGACGGCGTCGCGCTGGCGATCCTGCCGATCGGAGGGCGGAAGCAGTCCCGACCACTCTTGACCAATGCCGACCCTCGGGAGCATCGCGGGCATTCCAAAGTCGATCTGGGGCTCTAGCGATCCTGTTACGCACTCTGGGGATGGATGCGAGACTCGAGGTTCGTCCGCGATCTGCGAGCGATAGGCAGCGACGAGGAATCGCGCGCGCCTGCTCGGCGTGCGGCGATCGGGCGAAGGAAACTGCAGATCGTACGCCATCTCACGGGAGCCCTTGCCGCCATCGCCGGCATCTATCTCGCCGCCCAGCAGGCCTCTGGCTCGCCGACGGCAGGCGACGAATTCATCCTCACCTCGGTCGCGGCCGTGATCATCGGCGGCACAAGCCTGTTCGGTGGCCGGGGATCGGCCGCGGCGTCGATCATGGGAGCGGTCGCCTACCTGATGATTCCCAACGTGATCACCGCGCTGAACATCAACTCCTTCTGGAGTGTGTTCCTCCAGGGCTTCCTGTTGATCGTCGCGGTCACCGTCAGCTCGTTCGCCACCCGACTCGCCGCCAGGAGACGCGGCATGAGCACGGCGACCGCGCCGCTCGGCCCGGCGCGCGTCAACTCCCACCGATCGCTGCGCCGGCACCGGGCGATCCTCGATGGCGTATCTGGATCGCGGCTCTGCTGTTCCTGGCCGGAACGCTCCACTCGAGCAACTTCGCCACCGGCCCGCAGCTTCAGAGCATCCTCATCTACGCCGCCTTCATCGGGATCATCGGCTTTGGGCAGACGCTCTGCATCCTGACTGGTGGGATTGACCTGTCGGTTCCTTGGACGCTCACAGGGTTCGGCCGTCCTGACCTCGGTGCTCGCACATGGACACTCGTCCCGGCTCCTCGGCGATCCTGCTCCTGGTTCTCGCGCTCGCCATTGTCGTTCGGTCTGGTCAACGGGATCGGGATTGCGTACTTCGGGGTGCCGCCGATCATCATGACCCTCGGGATGAACGGCGCTCTTCAGGGTCTGCTGCTCGTGTATACCAATGGCGGGATCTCCTCCAACGCCTCCAACTGCGTCTGATCAATCTCGTCGACCAGTCATGTCGTCGGCGTTCCCTTGATCGTCGTCATCTGGATCGCCGTTGCCGTCATTGCTTCGCCTCCTCCTGAGCTGCCACCTCCTTCGGCCGACGGCTCTACGCGGTCGGCACCAATGCGCGAGCAGCTCGAGCTCGCCGGACGTCCGCGTCCAGCGCGTCCTCGTCGTGCCCTATGTCGTCTCAGCTGTCTGTGCGCGGCGCTCGCTGGACTCCTGCTGATGGGATTCAACGGCCAGGCATTCCTAACCCTTGGTGATCCCATACCTGTTCTCCTCGGCCGTCGCCGTCGCGGTTGGCGGCGCGTCGATTCTCGGCGGCAGCCGGACATTACACCGGCACGATCGCCGGGTGCGATCGTGCTCACGCTCGTCGGCTCACTCTTGGCGCTGTTCAACCTTGGCGCCGCCTGGCTTCAGATCGCATACGGCGTGATCCTCCTGGCGACGGTGTATGTGGCAAGCCTGAGCCGCGCACATCACGAGCGCGCGGCAAGCCAGCTCGCTTCGTCGGTAACCGAAATGAGCGACGAACTCGAATCCCAAGGCAGTTTCCGAGGAGGAGGGTGAACGTGTCGAATCTCGCGATGATCGAAGACGTCAGCGAGCTTGTCGCCTCTGACGAATATCAGTCATTCTGCGAGGGCCGCCTGGGCGATCCATACCCGCTTCTCGCATGGCTACGACAGAACGATCCAGTTCACTTCAGCCCGCAACTCGACGCGTGGATCTTCACCCGGTACGAGGACGTGTATGCCGGCCTCATGGACCGCGCGCTGCTGAACGACCGGGTCTCTGCCAGCATGGCCCCGCTGCCGACCGAAATGCGGCAGTCGACCGCGCCGCTCGCCGAGCACGTCTCCAACTGGCTCGGCTACACCGACCCCCCCAAACATACCCGCCTGCGCAATCGCCTAAAGACCACATTTACCCCAGCGCTCGCGAAGAAGCTCGCGCCCCGAATCACCGACATCGCAGACCATCTCATCGACGCGATGCTGGGGCTAGCAGACGCTCGACCTCGTCGAGCATTTCACCTTCCCGCTGCCGGCCCGAGTGATCTGCGACGTGCTCGGTATACCTGCCGACGACGCTGACACCTTCGGGGACTGGTCCGACGCGATGGTCGCATTCACCGGGAACCTCGGACCTACTCTCATCGACATCGCTCCTCGGGCGATGTCGAGCTACATCCACCTCGAGAAGTTCCTGAATGAGCTCGCCAGCGCCCGCTTGAGCACACCCGCCAGTGACCTGATCACACAGCTTGCGACCGACCGCGAAAACGGCCAGCTGACCCACCCCGAGTTCGTCGGTCTTTCGGTCTTCACTCTCGTCGCCGGCCACGAGACCACCGCAGGTCTGCTTGCTAACGGGCTTCTCAGGTTGCTGGACGACGCCGAGCTACGCGCCCACCTGTCAGATCATCCCGAACTGTTCCCTGCGGCGATCGAGGAGTTCCTGCGCCTGGAGGCGCCCATCCAGCTCTCCCCCCGTCTGGCCGGCGACACCATCACTCGACGAGGAAAGACGATCAAAAAGGGGAGCGCCGTGATTCTGCACCTCGCAGCAGCCAACCGCGACCCGGAACGCTTCCCGGAGCCCGACATGCTCGACCTCGCCCGCACCGACAACCGGCACCTCTCCTTCGCCTGGGGGGCGCACTTCTGCCTCGGTGCTCCACTGGCACGTGCCGAAGGCGCTATCGCGCTGCGTCGTCTGCTCGAGCGCATGCCCGGGATGCAGCGCGTCGACAACGATGTGAGCTGGCGGCCGAACATGTCGATCCGGGCGCCTTCTGAACTCCGGGTTCGTCCCTACGCACAGTAACGCTCAGCCGACCGGACCCAGGCGCAGGTCCGTAGTTGCTGGATCTGGTCCTTGATGTCGTGCAGGGGGCCGTCGCCGTGTACGGATCCGGCAGCCGATAACCCCGCGACTAAGGCCCTTTGGCAAGCACCGCCCGACCGCTAAGTCGGCGGCGCGTCACCCATGGGCAGGTCGGCTTACCGAGCGTGCCGTAAGTGTCAAGAAGGCGAACCGGGGCACGCCCGCCAGCTGCGTCCGAGCCGGGGCCGGGCAGGACGTCGATGTCGGTGGCTCGCATCGGCTGGCCGCATTCGGAGCAGTGCAGCTCGACGTGGCTGATCTGGCCGCAGGCGTGGTGGCGGTACAGCACCGGCGGCCCGGCCTCCCCGGCCAGCCACTTGTCGCCCCAGGCCACCATTACCATCAGCACCTCGAAGAGCTCCAGCCCCTTGGCGGTCAGCACGTACTCATGCCGTGCCGGATGCGCCGAGTACTCCCGCCGCTCCAGCACGCCGGTCTGGGTTAGCCAGCGCAGCCGCTCGGCCAGCACCTTGCGGGAGATGCCCAGGCTCTGCTGCAGCTGGTCGAACCGGGTGATGCCGATGTAGATGTTCCGCACGATGAGCGGAGACCACGGCTCGCCGGCGACGTCCATGGTGCGGGCGATCGAACAGGCCATTGCGCCGAACGGGGTCCGCTGCATGAGTTCAGCCTAGCCGATGCAGGTTCCTTTAGGGAACTCACTGTGTTACCGTCAGCGTATTAAGTTCCTGGGCCAGGTAGGAGGGAGACCATCATGAACCGCCCGCGAGTCGTCCCCGAGGAGGAATGGCAGGCGGCACGTACCGCGCTGCTGGTGAAGGAGAAGGAGCTCACTCGGTCCGTGGATGCACTCGCCGCGGAGCGACGGCGGCTGCCCATGGTCAGGCTGGACACCAGCAAGTACCAGTTCACCGCGCCCGACGGCAGCACGGTGTCGCTAACCGGCCTGTTCGGCGGCCACCGGCAGCTGGTGATCTACCACTTCATGCTGGAGCCCGGCCAGGACTGGGTCTGCGGCGGCTGCGCCACCTTCACCGACAACCTCGACAACCACTGCCAGCCGCACCTGGCCGCCCGCAGCACCAGGATGATCTTGATGGCCCGGGCGCCGCAGGGCGAGATCGACATGCTCCGGCGCCGCTTTGACTGGTCGCTGCCGTGGTACTCGTCCTACGGCACGACCTTCAATGACGACCTGGGTCTGACCTCATTCGGCCTTAGCGTGCTGCTGCAGGACCGCGACGAAGTGTTCCGGACCTACTTCACCACCGCCCGCGGCGTCGACCGGCTGCGGCTGGACTTCAGCCTGCTCGACCTGACCCCGTACGGCCGCCAGGAGGAATGGGAAGACTCGCCGGCAGGCTGGCCGCAGGACCCGACGATGCGCTGGCTCCGGCCGCGCGATCAGTACTGACCAGGAAGGGAGCTTAGATGAACCCCGACGATGTGGCTGCTGAGCTGAACCATCCCGGCGCCCAGGAGCTGCTGCAATCGGCTGCGCTGGCACGGCTGGCCTACACCGGCCCCGACGGCTTCCCGAGGGTGATCCCGATCGGGTTCTACTGGAACGGACAGCACGTCGTCGTGTGCACGGCGCCCATCTCCCCGAAAGTAGCCGCCCTATCTGCGCGGCCGCAGGCCGCGCTGACCATCGATACCGGCACCCTCACCGCCAGGGCCCTGCTGATCCGCGGCCTGGCGGCGATACAAACCGTCGACGGCGTCCCTGACGAGTACATCGCCGCGTCCGCGAAGGCAATGGACCAGGCGCAGCTCCAAGACTTCGAAGCGCAAGTACGGTCGGTATACCGGCAAATGTCGCGGATCACGATCACCCCGCAGTGGGCACGCTTCTTCGACTTCGGGGCCGGGCGAGTCCCAGACTTCCTGCGCCAGCTTGGGAACAACGCATGACCTGCGGAGCCTGCCCGCCTGACGCGCCCTAGCTGACCGGCGTCACGGGGATCAGTCAGCCATGCCGGAGAACCGCGTCTGGCTGATCGCCGACCGTTCGGGGGCATCGGCGGGCAGCACCTACGCCCGACATCGCCAACACGGCCGCGACTCCGGTGATCTGATGAGTAACGCGGCCTACTGCAATCTACGGAACTGGCGGCTGCCCCACTCGGCTGGCAGTTTTGCGGGTTAGACGGAGCGGCTGACGGGAACGAACCCGCGCTATCAGCTTGGGAAGTCTCAGCCGCTGCCCGGCGATGACCTGTGAGCTCTATGACCTGCGGCCTGCCACGTCGGTTGTCCGTCAGCGACCGCAGTTGTTCGCCGCAGCGGACACGCCGCGAGCACGGCGACATCTCGAACGATTGCAGGGCAGCGGGGCGCTAGGCGTATCAATATCGAATAATCCTGATTTCTGCGGGGGACCGTTGCCGCACATCGAGATCGCCGGATCACTTTCAGCTGGCTACCCGCGTAGGCCAGGTAAACGTCGAACTATTGTCGTGCGGGTCGGCGCTGCCGGGTTCTGCGCACTGGCATACATGCTGGCCGGGTGCAGTTCAGCGCATTACGGCATGACGAGATGCCCTGCAGCGACCCGTGTCGGCAGGGCGGCGATGGCAAAGGACGTGAAGTTGCTGCCAGGCTCAGCGCCCAGTGCACGCGGATCGACGACACCCTCGGACTGGACCTGTAACTATGTTCCGGCAGACCAGTACCAACGCTGGCTCGACGGCTCTCATGACGCGTTGAGCGTCGAAATCTATCTGTTCCCGAAAAAGCTCGTTAGCAAGCGGCTCCTGGGCGCTGTGGACGGCCACGCCGCGCTGCAGAGGGGCGCAGCCACAGTCTCCGGCTACATCATGCTGGCCGGGAAAGAGGCGCCAGTCACCTTCTTCACGAGCGGATACGGAGCATGGACAGGGCAACGGCTCCCAGACGGTGGCTACTCGGCGTTGGCGATCTATCTTTCGTCTGGCCAGGCGCGGCGTACCGCCGCTGAATTCCGGAACGAGTTGCAGGCTATGGCGCAGGTTAGCGGCCTGGAATGACCGCATGGGCGAGCAGATCGAGCACGACCTGAACGGTCGGCGCATGCCGGCAACACCGCCCTGGCCGCGCTGACGCGGGCTCGCTCGCGTCCGGTGCTGGCTACCTCGTTTCTTCGTACACCAGACTCCTACCGCCCTGGAAATCGGCTACTTGACTCCGGCACGCCGAGCGGAACGAGCACGAAGACTTCCATTCGGCGGGCGCCCCCGTAGCGCGCAGGGTCGGGGTCACACCGGTTGATTCCGGGTAGGCCGTGAATAGGGGGTGAGGTGAAATGCCAGTTCCGCCGGTTCCAGACAGCAGGCGATTCGCCAAGCACCTGACTGGGATAATCCACTCAGAGTTGATGGAGGTACCAGGGATCATTTCGCATGAGATGCGACTAGTAAGGCATCATCCGCTCGGCGCAGGGGGGCCGACCACGTGTGCCGAGATAGATGTCGCCTCTGTGAGCGGCAGCCGGGCCAGGATCGTGGTCTACCCGCTGCCGCCGGGCGCCCCCGGGGAGCAGACGGAGGCTCGCGCTATCAGCCCTGACATTGATGTGGAGTCGCTGGGGTTACCGGCAGGTCATTGAATGATTCGGCTAGGCCTTACTCCCGGTGGCGGACTAATGGCGGCGCAGGCCGAGCGACGCCAGACGTCTCACGCAACCGCAGCGTGAGCAGCTGACGAACGCCCGGGCCGGCCATGACAGGACGTTGGCTGTTACGCCGTAGGCGGCGGGTGGCAATGCCGCCTTGGTTAACTTCAACGGCACGGCCGTCAGGGTCTTCGGCTACGATCCGGCAACCCCAGGGCATCTGTTCATGCTTCGTAACTATCTGGGAACCGATCCGACCCAACGCGTCGACCGCGCGATCCAGGGACTCAACGTAGAAGCCAGGGAGGACGCTTCCTCCG
This sequence comes from uncultured Actinomycetota bacterium, assembly GCA_963808215.1. GTDB lineage: Bacteria > Actinomycetota > Actinomycetes > Streptosporangiales > Streptosporangiaceae > JAJYUU01. The sequence continues at coordinate 238,535 of CAWEEY010000006.1, read as the reverse complement.
GACCGGCGCTCAGGGGCCCGCCCGGGCAGCTGGGCGGTGCAGATCGCGAAATGGATCGGTCGCAGGCGCAGCCGCATCGAGCCGCGGCAGAGTGCGACGGGCATCGCTTGTCAGAAGACTGGCCATGGCGAGGTCGGGAGTGTCAGTCCGGCCTAGCCTGCTCTTCGAGCAGTACTTCCATCCCGTTCGGTGACTGGACCTTGACAACCCGGTAGGCCCAGTCCTCGCGCGGCCGCTCCACGGTCACCTCAAATGCGAGGCCTGACCGCTTGCAGGCAGTGACGGCGGCGTCCACGTCACTGACGCCAAGCTGCCAGGTCAGCCAGGCCGACTTCAACACCGACGCCATCCCCGGCATCGCGGCCACCCTCGCCACGCTGGCAGCCGGTGCGTGGATCGACGCCGGCGAGCCGGTCGTCTTGCTCGGCGACCCCGGCGCTGTTTAACACTGCGCATGCCTTTCATCGGGGCTGGTCGAACAGTCCAGCCTGGTCGGGCCTGACGTTGATACGCAGGCCTTTTCTGCGTCCGCGGTTGACGTGGACCGCGGCAAGCTCACCGCGCTGGACCTTGTGCAACACGGTCTGGCGGGCGATGCCGAGGATCGCGGCGGCCTGATCGAGGCCGACCCAGCCGTCGGGGACCTGGGGGAACGACGCGGTCGCGGACGGCCTGGTCGATCCGGATCCGCCAGGGCGCGCTCGGGGTGAGCTGCTCGCCGGTGAGGAACCCGTCGCGCAGCCACCGGTAGATGGTGACCTTGCCGACGCCCAGGAGCCGCTCGGCCTCGGCGACGGTGACCACGACAACATCCTCGCTGCCGGGTCCGACAGTCTCGGCGCTGGAAGGCGGGGATGCCGCGGGAGACCCGCAGTGTCTTGACCCGGCTCTTGGTGAACGGCAGGCCGGTGCCGGTCTGCCGGTGCTGCCGGGCCAGGACCAGCGCGATCGTGGTGTCGTCGTAGTGCACCGCCAGGCGGCGGACCAGCTCGACGGTGTCCTCGCTGGTGGTCTGGAAGTGCCCGCCGATCTTGGTCATCGTCATGGTGATCTCGGTCCGCGCGCCGCCTTGCCAGATGATCGCGATGCCGCGGTCCGGGCAGCGGCGTCGACGGTGACGACGACTTCGGTGAGGATGGCGCGCAGCAGCTGCTTGCGTTCCCGGAACGTGGTGGCGGGCGCGTTGAAGACCGCCCGGACGTCAGCGCCGGCGCGGGATAGCCACGCCAGTTCGGCTTCGGTGAGCTGCACCGGCCGGCGGGCCTGCTGGGTGATCAGGTCACGTTCGGCTTGCCGCTGCGCGGCGAGCTTGTCCTCGAGGGCGCGTTCGAGGGTGCGGGCGACGAGCCGGTTCTCCGGCTCGACAGCGTCGTACTGGCGGCGGGCCCGGCCAGCCTCGTAACGGGCCCTTTCGGCGGTGAGCTCGAACACCGCGCAGGGTGGCGGCGTGGGCCCGTTCGGCGTCGGCGAGCGCCCGGCCGGTCGCGGCCAGCGCGGCCGGGGCGAGCACGGCGAACACCTCGTCCAGGACCCGCTGCTCCAGCCGCCGGCCGCCGATGCTCTGGCAGCCTTTCTGGCCGCCATACAGCTGTTTGGCGCGGGCGCACACATACCGGGGGCAGTTGCCTTTCACGCCGGAGTACCCGGTCTGCATCATCCGGCCGCACTTGCCGCACCGGATCCGGCCCTGCAGCAGCGCCGACCCTTCCCGGGCCGCGCCGCCGCCCGTCCCGCGCGGCGGCCGCCAGTTCGCCCGCAGCGCCGCGGTGTTCGCCTCGTAATGTGTCCCAGCCGATGAACCCGGCGTGGTGGTCGGGGATCAGCACCTCCCACTGCTCGCGGGGCAGCGCGACCGTCCGCGAGATGACCCGCCCGGCCGGATCGATGCGTTTCTCGGTGCGGGTCCGGCCGAACACGAACGCCCCGGCATAGACCGGGTTGGTGAGCAGGTCATGCACGGCCGGGTAGGTCGCGGCCTGCCAGTGCACCCGGCCGCCGGTGCGAGCCGGGCGGCGCGGCAGCGGCAACCCGTCACCGCGCAGCGACAGCAGCACCTGACGGGCCGATCCCAGCTCGGCGAACCGGCGGAACACCGTCGCGATCGCCTCGGACCGCCTCGTCGCAGTGATGACGATCGCGTCGTTCTCGTCATAGTCGAAGCCGACCGGCAGCCACTGCCGCAGCTCGCCACGGCCGGCCTTATGCCGCAGCCCGGCCGTCAGCCGGGACCGGATCAGGTGCAGCTCGGCCTCGCTCATCGTGCCCTTCAGCCCGAGCACGAGCCGGTCGTTGAAGTCGCCCGGATGATAGACGCCGTCGGCGTCGGCGATCAGCGTGTCGGTCAGCGCGCACAAGTCCAGCAGCTGATACCAGTCGGCGTTGTTGCGGGCCAGCCGCGACACCTCGATGCCGAACACGATCCCGACCCGGCCCAGCCCGACGTCAGCGACCAGGTCCTTGAATCCTTCCCGCGCGGTCGCCTCCGCACCCGAGCGGCCCAGATCGGCGTCGATGACCCGGACCTGATGAGCGTCCCAGCCCAGCGCCACCGCCCGCTCCCGCAGCTCGTACTGGCGGACCAGGCTCTCGGTATGCTCACGGACCTGGGTCAGGGTGGACTGGCGGACATACATATAGGCATCGCGGCCAAGGTGCACCGCGCCGATCTTGCCCGGCACCAGCACCCCGGCCCGCTCACTCACCGCCCGCCTCCTGTCCGGCCAGCACACTGCGGGCGATCAGCCGGGCCAGCAGGCCCAGCACCTGCACCCGGGTCGCCTCCGGCAGCTCCTGCCACCGCAGGTCCGGATCAGCGGCATCCGGCAGCGGCAGCGCCAGCTGGACAGGGACAGCAGCTAATCTCATGGCAAGCAAATAGGTTCACCTTCCCGAAGTCGTTGGCGCGAACAAGGGCAGGTCGAACCTATTTGCTGCTTCTGCGCCGCGGCCGCAGCGACCCGGCATCACCCATCGCCGTCACAAGCGCCCGCAGCGCCCGCACCCCGCCGGCATCCAGCACCGTCCCGGCCGGGCCCGGCTCGGCGGCCGCCAGCACATCGGTCGCATCAGCCCGGATCGTCCCGGGGCTGCCGTCAGGCAGCTCCACCACCAGATGCAACACCCCGGCGAAACGCCGGAACCCCGACGCCGCCAGCACCTCCCCGAACAACGGATGCCCCGGCCCGGTCACCCGCACCGGACACGGCAACACCGCACGAAGATGTTGCAGTCTGTCGCCATCACTCCCGGCACCGGCAAGACCCACCTGCTCATCGGCCTGGGACTGGCCGCCTGCGAGCACGGCCGCCGGGTCCGCTACGCCACCACCGCCGCCCTGGTCAACGAGCTCGCTGAAGCCGCCGACCAGCGGCAGCTGTCCCGCTTCGTCGGCCGCTAGGGCCGCCTCGACCTGCTGCTGCTGGACGAGCTTGGCTACGTCCAGCTCGACCCCCCGCGGTGCCGAACTGCTGTTCCAGGTCATCACCGAACGCGAGGAACGAGCCTCCATCGCCATCGGCACGAACCTGCCGTTCAGTAAAGCGCACTTGTTCCCAACATGTGCCAGGCAGCGCTAACATCACGGGTTCTAGGCCCTCGCAGGAAAGCGCTGAGCTCGCCAGCGGCATCTCCGTCGATCCTGGTGATCGACGCATCCCAGTCTTGATAGCTGTCGCGGGCGCGGAGTGTCCAGATGTTCAACGTGGCCGCCGGAGTGGAAGCTTCCCGCAGGGTGAGGCAGGGCACCTGCCACCGCCCTCGCCAGTCCACCCGCGGATGTCGGTGGCCAGCCAGTTCAGGAAATCCGCCGGGTTTCTGTCGTGACCCATACGGTCACTTCGTCCAGGCGGGCCCGCATTCCGTCCGCTTGGCCTCGACGGAACGCCGTGCCGTACTCGTCGGGGAACGGGTCGAGCAGCCGGACGAGTGCTGGCTGTTGTCACCTCAGGTGGTGGCACCTCGTCAATTTCCTCGACGCTCACGGGACGAGGATAGGCATCATCTGGGGCTTCGACCATAACGAGCAGGGCCTTCGTGGTCGGCGAGGTAGATGGTGACGCCCTCGGGACGCATTCCGAACGCGGCGGAGACGAGCTTGGGGTCCAGGGTGTTGACCAGCTCGGCGAGGCGGGTGCTGCGGAGCAGCTTGGGCCGGACGCCTGCCGGGTCGAGGATGTGGCTGAGGTAGTAGGCCGATGCCGGCTCGCGTGGTGCTCTTGGTCTGCCGGGTGACCAGGACGTGCTGGTTGGCGGTGCCGAGCTGGGCGCGGTGGTCCAGGCACCGCTGCAGGGCGGTCCACGCTGGCCGGGTCCAGCGGGCGTTGAGCGCCGGCCGGCCGCCGAGCTGGACAGCCTGCGCCGCCGCGTCGATGTCGGTGATGACCAGGCCGCGCAGTTCGGCGCAGGTGGCGCCGTGCAGCAGGGCGAGCAGGCCGGTCAGGGACTCGTGCGGGTGGGTGGCCCGGTCGGTGGTCCAGCGGCGGAACAGCTGCCGCTGCAGGGCCAGCGCGGCGGTCGGGCCGCGGAAGCCGCGGGGCTCGCGGGCGGTGAGCCCGCGGGTGGCGTCGGCCAGGACAAGCTTGCGGGTCCGGGCCCAGCCGAAGAACTGCCGCACGGCGGCTCAGCCGGCTTTTGCGGTTAGCGGGCCGGGTGGCCAGGAACGTTTCGATGTCGTGCACGTCCGCGGTGGCCCAGTCGCGCTTGCCGCGCTCGGCGGCCAGGAAGATGGCGAGGTCCCGGACGGCAGACAGGCGGTGCTCGATCGTGCTGTCGGCGCGCGGCCGGGTGCCGGCCCGGCGGGCGCGTTCCCTGGCCTTCAGGCAGGCGTCGGCGAACGCCGCCACTGCGGGGCGGAGCGGACCGGGAACGGCGTCGATCCGGCGCTGCCGGCGGCCGGCCGCGAGCCGCCCGGCCTGGCCGGTTGGCAGGGCCAGGCCGCGGGTGACGAAGAAGGTTTCCAGGGTCCGGGCCAAGGTGCCCGGTGACCGGCCGGGCCCAGCAGCCGTGACCGGTCCAGCAGGGCCTGCGGGTGCCGCGATCCGCCGTCTTGCCAGCAGCCGCCCGAGCTGGCCGATCAGGCCCGCCGCCCGGGAAGGGGCGAACCCGGCGGCGGCGCAGCCGGCGAAGTCGCCAAGCCAGGACGGCGGGTCATCAAGCCGGGCGGCCAGGCTGCTGGCCGCGACGAACGGCCGCTGCGGGTTTTTCTGCCAGCACCGGTCGCACAGGCCCGACCCGCAGTGGCGGCGGAGCTCGCCGCACCCGGCGCAGATGCGGGGCGGGTCTTTCGGCGGCCCGGGCCGCGAGCAGCTGCCGCACCAGCCGGTCTGCTCGCGCAGGTATCCGGGCTTGCCGCAGCGCGGGCATGCCTGCCGGGCCTGTTCCCGCTCGCGCCGGTGATGACAGCGCGTGCAGCGGTCCCGGTCCCGCCGCCGGACCGGGCGCGCCGCAGTCGGCGCACACCCGCGAGCACAGTCATGCACCGGCCCGTCCCGGCCAGCAGCGACGCGGGCCAGGCCGCAGGCCGGGCAGGAGCTTCGTGGCTGCCTCCGCTCGCTGGCGGCGCCAGCACCGGCAGCAGTAGTCGCGGCCGATGATGCCAACCGCTGCCCCGCAACCTGGCGCAGTCCCGCTGCCGCTTCATCCCGGGGCGTCCTGTCACATCGGCGGCATCGAGCGGCCGCCAGAGGCGGCCTTCGGCGCCGGCGGACCGCCGGGCGGCGCGGCGGGGCGCTCCGCTGGCGTGGTGTCCACCTCGAACAGGTCGTCGGGGTGCACTGCAGCGCGGTGCACAAGGCCGCCAGGGTGGACAGCTTCACCTGCGCTGGTTGCCCGCTGAACAGCGCCGACACCGACGCCGAGGACAGTTCCAGCCCGGCCCGCTCGGCCAGCAGCCGCCGCAGCTGGGCGCCGGTCCACACCTCCCGCTGAGCGGCAGCCATCCGCAGCCTCCACCTAATCCGCATCCGCGTCCTCCTCCTGCAAGCTGGCCAGGGTGGCCGAGACCGCCCGCCGGTAAGCATCTTCGATGAAGGTCTCTGACGGCCGGACATACCGCATCGTGGAGCCGACCGTCCAGTGACCGAGCATCTGCTGGATCGCCACCAGGTCCACGCCGCGCTCGTAGTTGTGGGTGGCGCAGGCCCGCCGCAGCGCGTGCGGGCTGAACCGGTCGGCGGGCGCAGCGCCTTCCAGCTCGCAGCAGATACCGCAGCCGGTTGCGGATCGTGCCGCGGTGCAGCCGCCCGCCGGACTCATCGGCGAACAGCACCGGCGAGTCGGGGAACCGCGGGCGGACATCGCGCACGAACCACTGCAAGCAGCACGTCCAGGCCATCGAGCATCGGCACCCACCGCGGCCGCGGGCCCTGAGGTCCGGGCGCCCTTCCCGAACCGCACGTGCACCTTGCCGAACGGGCCGCGGCCGAAATGCAGGTCCGGGCCGGTCAAGCATCGAGGCCTCATCGGCGCGCAGCCCGGCGTGATACAAGCGTCCGGAACAAGGCATAGTCCCGGGCGGCCGGCCCGTACTTGCGGGCGGTGGCGATCCGCCCCCTCAAGAAGGCGAAGAATCCTTCCAGCCGCGCCGGTGACGGCGGCGGCAGCTGAGCCGGGGAATCGTCCCCGACATGGCGGGAGGCGTTGAACTCATCGACCGGGCACTGGATCCGGAGCCCGAACACCGCCTCGATCTCGGCGGCCTTGCGGGCCGTCAGGAACCGGTGAAATCCCTTGAATGCCTGCACATACCCGCGCCGGGTGGAGGCAGCCAGCCCGCTCGCGGCCAGCGACCCCGGCCACCCGGTCGATATCTTCCGCCGTCACCTCCCACGCCGGGCAGCCCAGCAGGGCGAGCATCCGCTCCAGCACCCCGGTGTCGTTCTCGATCGTCACCGGGCTGAACCCGCGGGCCATCCCACGAGGCCAGGTACGCCTCGACGCACTCCTCCTGGAACCGCTGCGGATCCGCCGTCACCGGCTCCTTCGCGGCCGCAGCCAGGCTCCCCTCGATTACCCGCAACCCCGCGCCTGTCCACCCCGCACACCTTCCTCACACCTGAGAAAACAAGGTGACGCCTAGCAAACCGGGGTCCACACCTCCAAGATCAAGCGGACACGCCGGAGACCAAAACCAGCACGTCAAAGGATCAAGAACCACTCCCGAGGAACTTGAGCCAGTTCCAGTTGAATGGGGAACAGTGTTCCCCAACCCCAGGCTCGTCGCCGCCATCGTCGACCGCGTCACCTTCAACGCCCACATCATCGAAACCGGCACCCAGTCCCACCGACTCGCCACCAGCACGACCAGCAGGCATAAGCGATCCCGTTAGCTTGGAGACATGGTCTGAAACTGCCCGCTGACTGCCGCCGCCCCCCCGGCGAGACAGCCCGGCAGGCTGTGGCCAGCGGCTGGTAAGCCAGGATCGAGGCATGGCCGACGCGCACATGATTCAGCTCGCCCGCGACATTGATGCGTGCTGCCGGGCTGCACGGCAGCTTCGTGCTGCGCTCCGGCCAGGTCGCGGACGAATACTTCGACAAGTACCTGTTCGAGGCCGATCCGCTGCTGCTGCGCCGGGTTGCCGAGCAGATGACCCACCTAGTTCCGCCAGACGCCCAACTGCTCGGCGGCCTGGAACTCGGCGGCGTGCCGATCGCGACCATGCTCAGCCAGCTGACCGGGCTGCCGGCCTTGTTCGTCCGCAAGCAGGCCAAGGAGTACGGCACGCGCAAGCTCGCCGAGGGCCACGATCCCGCCGGACAGCACGTCGTCCTGGTCGAGGATGTCATCACCACCGGAGGCGCGGTGCTCGCCGCAGCGTCCGCGCTCCGGCACCTGGGCGCCACGGTCACCACCGTCGTCTGCGCAATCGACCGGTCTGCGCCTGGCCAGAGCGTGCTGCCAGCAGCCGGAGTCGCCGTTCGGGCGGTACTCACCAAAGCCGATCTTGATGCAACTCAGCAGACCGACTAGCGTCGCCACCACATCAAGATCAACCAGCCCGGCCCACCCCCGACCATCAGCCGAGCCCTTGAGCTCTGCCCACCGGTGGCGCCAAGATTCATGACGACAGCCGGGGCCAGATCACTTGACGACACGCAACCTTGGAGCAGCGTTGCCTAAGTCGATGGCTGAAGTTGATCACCACTGCGTCAACCACCAGCCTCGTGTCCAGGCTCGGCGAAAGCCGATCGCTTGCCGCGCCACGAGGGCTTGAGGGGAACGCCTGTGCGCGAGATGTCGGTCCATGAAGTTGGTGCGCGGCTGCGCGGTCGGCCAGGTTCGTCCGCGCGGACGGCCCCGGTACGTCCGCGCGGACGACGCCTTGCAGCGTGACGGCCTCGTCTACGCTCCAGGCGCGCGCGATGTCCCGGCAATCGTCGCTCAGGCCAGGGTCATGTCCGGCAGTGACGGCACCGCGTTCGCGCGCACCACCTCGGAGTAGAACTGCGCGCTGGCCTTCGGGAGCCGTCGCTGAGTCTCGAAGTCAACGAACACGATCCCGAAGCGCTTCTGGTAGCCCCAGCCCCATTCGAAGTTGTCCAGCAGTGACCAGACGTAATAGCCAGCCAGATTGACCCCAGCCTTGATCGCGCGCGCGGCCGCCTCGAGGTGCTGGTGCAGATAGCTGATGCGCTCGAGATCCTTCACCTGGCCGAACGGGTCCACATAGTCCTCTGCGGCGCACCCGTTCTCGGTGATGTACAGCGGGACGCCGGGCGCCTGACCCGAGACCTGCAGCAGCAGATCGTAGAGACCGTCTGGGTCGACCAGCCAGCCCATCGGCGTCCGCTCGAGCTCGGCCGGGCCGGTACTCGACAACGCCCGGAAGCTCGCAGCGCGGCAGCTCCTCATTGACCCGCAGGTCGTCCGGATCGCCGGCCCGCAAGTAAACCGGCGCGTAATAGTTCACGCCAATAAAGTCGATCGGCTGACGGATGTGTCCATGTCGCCGTCGGCGATTACCGAGGAGCCGGGCAGCAGTACGGCCCTGGCATTCGCCGGGTAGTGGCCGTGCAGCACCGGCTCGAGGAACAGCCCGTTCAGCTCGGCGTCGGTCGCCAGCCACGCCTTCTCTACCGCACTCGGGCTGAGTCCCTTCTGGCAGCTTCACCGGGTGCATGTCGAGGGTGATGCCGACCGGGGTAGCCGGGTGCACGCTGCGCAGTGCCTGAGTGGCCAGCCCGTGCGCCAGCAGCAGGTGATGGGTCGCGGCGGCGGCCGCGGCATCGTCTGTCAGGCCCGGGCGCGTGCACCCCGTCGCGGTAGCCGTGGCTCGCCACGACCTGAGGCTCGTTCAGCGTGATCCAGCGCGACACCCGGTCGCCCAGTTGCTCGGCCACGATCAGCGCGTACTCGGCGAATCGCTCGGCGGTGCCACGCACCGCCCAGCCGCCAGCGTCCTGCAGTTCTTGTGGCAAGTCCCAGTGATAGAGCGTGACCGCAGCAGAGATGTCGTGCTTGGCAAGCTCGTCGAGCAGCGCGCGGTAGTAGTCAACGCCCTTCTGGTTGACCGGCTCCCGTCCCGCCCGGCTGGATCCGCGGCCACGAGACCGAGAACCGGTAATCGCTCAGGCCCAGCGAGGCCATCAGTGCGACGTCCTCCCGGTAGCGGTGGTAGGAGTCGCAAGCGATGTCGCCCGTGTCGCCCCTGCGTACCTTGCCGGGCACGCGACTGAAGGTGTCCCAGATGGACATCCCCCGCCCGTCCGCGGTCGTTGCTCCCTCGATCTGGTACGCGGCTGTCGCCGCGCCCCAGCTGAAGCCCTCCGGGAAAGACAGCGCACCGTTGGAGCCCGTCCCCGCTACGGTCATCTGGCCACTCCTTGTGTTACCGGAACGTTGCGTGTCTGCTTAATTCGAAGCCTTGACGACCTCTTCAGCGAGTCCTAGTGTAAGCGCTTAGATCAACCAATGTAAGCGCTTAGATCTGATGATGTAGGTGCTTTTAGCCCCAGGCCAATTGGGGTGAGCGCATGGCCCGAGACCCAGGCATTCTGCACCGTGAGCGGCGTGGCATGAGCACGTCTGACATGCGCGGGAGCGACCCGTCTGACGTGCGCGTACCAGGCCGCACGAGGTGCCTGAGCCTCGCTCGTCCGGCTTGCGGGAACCGGACGCAGGCGGCGGGCCGGAAGCCGGTGCGGCTCCGGCCCGCACGCCGGTGACACGCACGCAGGGCGACACGCAGGCCGGCGCTCCGACCTGCGAGGCCAGCCCGCTGTCCGACATCCTGCTGGTCCCGCAACCGCACCCGGCCGCCGCGAGCCGCGCAACGGCGAACGCGGTCACCCTCTACGACGTCGCCCGGCTGGCAGGCGTGTCCACCGCCACCGTGTCGCGCGTCGTGCACGGCCTGGACCGGGTTGCCGACAGCACCAGGGCCCGCGTCCGGGAGGTCATCGACCAGCTCGGCTACGTCCCGGACGGGGCGGCGCAGAGCCTGTCGCGCCGGCAGAAGAACGTCATCGGCCTCGTCGGAGTCGAGCGACTCGCGCCGCATCAGTACGACATCGAGAGCATGAGCCTGCTCTTCTACGACGAGATCCTGCGCGGCGTGGAGCAGCGCATCCGCTATCACAACTGGTCTCTCCTTATTACCTACCTGCGCGAGGAGAGCAACGACGACCTGCGCCGGCTGCAAGTCACTGTCCGGCAAAGTAGACGGCCTGCTGATCGGCGAGGGCATCGTGCCCTCCGATGAACTGGCGCGGCTGGCCGAGCGGCTTCCGGTCGTCGTCGTGGCCGGCGATCCTGCCGAACATGCCGCCGACGTCGTCACGGCGGACAACCGGTCAGGCTCGGCCGCGCTCGTCCGGCACCTGGTCGAAGTGCACGGGCAGCCGCCGGCTCTTTCATGTCGACGGCCCGCCGACCGCGCCCGACGCGCATGGAGCGCAGGCTCGCGCTCAACGAAGTCATGCAGGCGCACCATGGCGTCGCTCTCGTCGGCTCGCACAGCGGGCGATTCAGCGTGCAGAGCGGCGAGGAAGCCGGCGAGAAGCTGCTTGCCGACCGCGTGCCCTGCCGGACGCCATCGTCTGCGCGAACGACCAGATGGCCATCGGCGTGCTGCAGGCACTGGCCAGGGGCGGCGTCCGCGTACCGGAGGAACTGTCGGTGACCGGGTTTGACGACATCTTCCCCGGCAGCCTGTTCGAGCCCGTCGCTCACCACCGTGCACCAGCCCATGCGGCTGCTGGGCGAGCGGGCCTGCGCCCGGCTGCTCGACCGCATAGCCCAGCCGGACTTGCCGACGCAGGTGGAATTGCTGCCGACCGACCTCGTGCTGCGCAAGAGCTGCGGCTGCCCGCCCGGCACCGCAGCGCGAACGCTTGCCCCGCAACCCCATGTCACCGCCGGCCTGGCGGCATGTCTCGCGGCCCCGGCGTGACGGGGCCGCCGCCACGCCCGTCCGACCGTCGAGAGTTAGGAGCACGGCGATGCCCTTTATCCTCCGGCGCCTGGGCTTTTACGTGGTCACCGCCTGGGTCGCGCTGACGGCCAACTTCTTCCTGCCGCGGGCGATGCCAGGAAACGCCGTCGAGGCCATCATGTCCAAGTTCCCCAGCCTGACGCCCTCGACGTACCACGCGCTCGAGGCCATGCTCGGCGTCGGCCATCCCGGCTCGCTCTGGCATCAGTACGTGTCCTACCTCGGCGACGTCGTGCACTTCAACTTCGGCATCTCGGTGTCCAATTACCCGGCGTCGGTGTCGTCGCTGCTCGCCCAGACGATCCCGTGGACGCTGGCCCTTGTCGGCACCGCGACCGTGATCGCGTTCTTCCTCGGCACGCTCCTCGGCATCTTCGCCGGGTGGCGGCACGGCGGCTGGCTGGACCGGCTGCTGCCGGGCCTGATGTTCGTGCAGGCGATCCCTTACTTCTTCCTCGCCCTGGTGCTGCTGTGGCTGCTGGCCGTCAACGTGCTGCACATCTTCCCCATCGCCCAGGGCTACGCCGGCGGCCTGGTCCCCGGCTGGGACTGGAGCTTCATCAGCAGCGCGATCTTCCACTCGCTGCTGCCGGCCTTCACCATCGTGATCACGTCGGTAGCCGGGTGGATGCTGCAGATGCGCAACGTGATGATCACGACCATCGGCGAGGATTACGTGCTCGCCGCGCAGGCCAAAGGCCTGCCGAGCCGGCGCGTCATCTTCAACTACGCTGCCCGCAACGCGTTCCTGCCGCAGCTGCAGGGATTCGGCCTCGCGCTCGGCTTCGTCGTGTCCGGCGCCATCGTCATGGAGATCGTCTTCTCCTATCCGGGCATCGGATTGCTGCTGCTCAGCGCCGTCCAGTCCGAATGACTACCCGCTGATGCAGGCGATCTTCCTGGTGATCACCTTCGCCGTCCTGCTCGCCAACCTGATCGTCGACCTCGTGATCGTCGCCGTCGATCCGCGCGTCAGAACGAGAGAGGCAGCCTGATGACTCGCTCCACGTCTGCCGATCAGCACCGACCCGGCCGCGCTGGCCGAGTCCGGCCCGCCAGCTTGGCCGGTGGCGGCGCCTGCCGCTGAAGGCCAAGGCAGGCGTGATCCTGCTCGGGCTGTTCGTGCTCGCCGCCATCATCGGGCCGCTGGTCGCGCCCTATAACCCGAGCTTCCAGAGCCCGAACCCGGCCCTGTCGATGAACGCGCCGAGCGCCGCGCACCTGCTCGGCACCACGCAGAGCGGCGAGGACGTGCTGTCGCAGCTGCTAACCGGCATCCGGCTGACCCTCGAGCTCGGCCTCCTGGTCGGCTCATCGCCACCGCCTTGTCGGTCCTCGTCGGCGTGACCGCGGCCTACCTCGGCGGAGTGTGGGACGAGCTGCTGTCGCTGATCAGCAACGTTTTCCTGGTCATTCCGGCGCTGCCACTGCTGATCATCCTGCTCGGCTACCTGCCGCGCACCAACCAGACCGCGACCATCCTGGTGCTCGCCGGGCTGGGCTGGCCGTGGGGCGCGCGGGTGATCCGCGCCCAGACGCTGTCGATCCGCGCCGTGACTTCGTCGCCGCCGCCCGCGAGACCGGCGAGAGCGACTGGCGGATCATCGCCTTCGAGATCGTGCCGAACGAGGTCAGCCTGATCGCGGCGAACTTCGTCAACACCGTGCTGTACGCCATTGGCGCATCGGTCGCGCTGGCCTTCATCGGCCTGACGAACACCTCTGATCTGGAGCCTCGGCACCATCCTGTACTGGGCGCAGAGCCAGGAGGCGCTGCAGCTCGGGCGCCTGGTGGTGGTTCGTCCCGCCCGGCCTGGCCGTCGCCCTGATAGGCACCGCCCTGGTACTGCTCAATACCGGCATCGACGAGCTCGGCAATCCGCGGCTGCGGGATGCGAACCAGCGCGCCAAGGTCAATGGCCGCCGGCTGCAGCCCACCGCCCCGACGCCCGTGCTGCACGCCGCGCTGCCGCCGCGCCGCAGAGCCCGGTAATCGCCTTCATGCGCTCGTTCTCCCGCAGCGCGTACATATCCGATCGCGCGCAGCGCCTGTCCGCACCCCAGCCAAGCGAGGGCCAGCGATGACCACTGACCTAGGCGGCCCCGTTCCCTTCCCGGCAGAACCAGGGGGCCGCGGGAGGTTTCCGGGCGAGCCTGTGCTGTCGATCCGCGATCTTTCGGTCGCCTACCGCACCGTTGCTGGCGATGTCCGCGCGGTTGACAGGGTGAGCCTTGACCTGCACGCCGGCGAGGTGTCGGCCTGGTTGGCGAGAGTGGCTCGGGAAAGTCCACGCTTGCCTACGGTGCCACCCGGCTGCTGCGGGCGCCCGCGGTGATTACCAGCGGCAGCGTTCGCTATCGCCGGCCGCCGGATGGACACGCCGACCGACGTGCTGCAGCTCACCGCGGAGCAACTGGCCAGGCTGCGCTGGCGGGAGATCGCCATCGTGTTCCAGAGCGCGATGAACGCGCTGAACCCGGTGCTGAACGTGCACGACCAGCTGACCGACGTCATCCGCGCGCACCTGACGCTGAACAGGCGGGAGGCCACCGACAAGGCGGCCGGGCTGCTCGACCTCGTCGGCATCCCGCGGACGCGGCTGCGCAGCTACCCGCACGAGCTGTCCGGCGGCATGCGCCAGCGGGTCATGATCGCGATGGCACTGGCCACCGACCCTGAAGTGGTCATCATGGACGAGCCGACGACCGCGCTCGACGTCGTCGTGCAGCGCGAGATCCTGCGGCCAGATCCTCGAGCTCAAGGACCGCCTGGGCTTCGCGATCCTGTTCATCACGCACGACCTGTCCCTGCTGCTCGAGCTCGCCGACCGGATCGCGGTGATGTACGCGGGCCAGCTCATGGAGGTCGGTACCGCCGCGCGAGATCCACCACGAGCCCGCGCACCCCTACACCAAGCGGCTGCTGCGCTCCTTCCCGTCGCTGCGCGGCCCGCGGCGCGAGCTGACCGGCATCCCCGGCACCCCGCCGGACCTGCTGGACCCGCCGCCGGGCTGCCCGTTCCTGCCACGATGCACCGAAGGCACCGATGCGTGCGCGAAGATCGAGGTCCAGCCTCGCCGAAGTTCCCATCCTCAGCGGATCCCGAGCACCTGACTGCGTGCCCGTTCGTGCTGCCAGATGCCGTGCTGGACGACGGCCTCGGCATGTCCGGCGCCCAGCCGGCCGTCATTGCGGCCACCAGCCAGCCGAGCACTGAGGAGCTGAAGCCATGAGCAGCCAGGCAATGCTCGAGTCCGCCGCTGCCGTGCGGGGGCCGCTCGCGCTGTCGGCTGACGGCCTGGGCAAGGACTTCCGGCTCGGCCGGGGCCAGGTCCTGCACGCGGCCCGGGACGTGTCGATCAGCCTCTACCGCGGCGCGGTCGTGGCGCTGGTAGGCGAGAGTGGCTCCGGCAAGTCGACGGTTGCCCGCCTGCTCGCCGGCCAGGAGCACCCGACGGCGGGCATCATCCGGCTCGATGACCAGCCGGTGCACCTGTCCGGCCGGCGTGCCTTCCGGCGCTACAAGAGCGAGGTCCAGCTCGTCTTCCAGGATCCGTTCGCTTCCCTGAATCCCGCGCACACGGTGCGGTACCACATCGAGCGACCGCTGCGGCTGCACCGGCATTCGCTGTCCAGGCAGCAGGTGCAGCAGCAGGCGGCGGCGCTGATGGAGCAGGTGCGCCTCAGCCCGGCCGACAAGTTCCTGGCGAAGTATCCGCACGAGCTGTCCGGCGGGCAGCGGCAGCGGGTCGCGTTCGCCAGGGCGCTCGCCGCGGAGCCGAGCGTGCTGCTCGCCGACGAGCCGGTCTCCATGCTCGACGTGTCGATCCGGCTCGAGATGCTGAGCCTGCTCGATGACCTGCGCACGCGCTTCCAGCTGGCGATGCTCTACATCACCCACGACATCGCATCCGCCCGGTACTTCGCAGACGAGGTGCTGGTCATGTACGCGGGGCAGATCGTCGAGCGCGGCCCGGCCGAGGACGTCACGCAGCAGCCCGCGCATCCGTACACCCAGCTGCTGGTCAGCTCCGCGCCCGATCCCGACAACCTCGGCGGCGCGCTGCGCAACCGACCAAAGCGAGAGCTTCTGGACGGGAACGGAGCCGCCGGCGCCAGTGCCGGCCCGTCACCCGAGGTTGGCTGCTCGTTCAGCCCGCGGTGCCCGTTCGCGGACGACCGCTGCCGCGCGGAGGCGCCGCCGCTACTCCAGATCTCTTCGTCCAGGGCCGCTGCCTGCTGGCGGCTGGACGTTGCAGCCCCTTCGGTCTATGCCGGGCGAGAAGGGGGTGGGGACGTTACGAACTAGCTCGCTACAGACCCCTATCAGGCGGGATATTAGTTACTCCAGCACAGGAAAGGTAAAAATGAGTGTCAATCATCTGAGCTCCCGCGGGCTCGCCGCCATCGCGGTGGCAGGCCTGCTGGCGGCCGGGCTCGGCGCGTGCTCGTCGACCAAAGCGCCCTCGTCGGGTTCGAGCGGGTCCACGACAAGCTCGAACACCCTGGTCATGGAGAGCTCTCCGGAGACCACGATCACCCAGGACTTCAACCCGTTCGTGCCGACAGGCGCGCCGTGGGCCATGGGCGCGACCGGCCTGATCTACGAGCCCCTACTCCAGTTCAACCTGGCCGCGCCGCCCCAGTACTACAAGTGGCTGGCGACCTCCTACACCTGGTCCAACAGCGGCAAGTCGATCACCTTCGCGATCCGGCAGGGCGTGAAGTGGAACAACGGGAAGCCGCTGACCCCGGCCGACGTGGTCTTCACCTACAACCTGGTCAAGAAGTTCCCGGCGATCAACCTGGCCGGGCTTCCGATCACCAGCGCGAGCTCGTCGGGTAACAACGTCACGATCAACTTCAGCACGGCCGAGTACCTCGACCTGCAGCAGATCGCCGGCGTGCCCATCGTGCCGCAGTCGGTCTGGGGCAGCGTGAGCAACCCGACCACGTTCACCGACGCTAGCCCCGTCGGTACCGGCCCGTACATCCTGAAGAGCGGAGGCTTCACCCCGCAGGGCTTCACGCTGACGAAGAACCCGTCCTACTGGCAAGAGTCGATGATCAAGGTCCCGAACGTCTACTTCCCGGTCTATACCTCCAACACCGGCGCTCTCTCGGCGCTGTACTCCGGGAAGATCGACTGGACCGGTAACTTCATCCCCGGCCTGGAGAAGGACTTCGTGAGCACTGCCCCGCAGTACCACCACTTCTGGGAGGCACCGGGCAGCACCAACGCCCTGATGCCGAACCTGAACAAGTGGCCGACCAACCAGCTGGCGGTCCGGCAGGCCATCAGCCTGGCAGTCAACCGCAGCCTGCTCGCCTCCGAGGGCGAGGCAGGCCTGGAGAACCCGATCACCAACACCAGCGGCATCACGCTCCCGACCTTCCAGGCCTGGGCTGGCCCGGCCGCAGTCGGACACCGTCTCGGCTACCGGCAGCGCAGCCGCGGCCGAAAATGTGCTGGCGAAGGCCGGCTACAAGAAGGACTCCAGCGGCTACTACGCGCTGAAGGGCAAGGAGGTCGTGGTCACGCTCATCTCCCCGTCCGCCTACACCGACTACGCTGCTGTCGGGACCATGATCGCGAACGAGCTCAAGCAAGCCGGTATCAACGCCAGCTTCCAGGGCATTAGCACGAACGCGTGGAGCGCCGACATTGCCGACGGCGACTTCTCGATTAGCGAGCACTGGTCGAACAACGGCCTCACGCCATTCAACCTGTACGACAACTGGCTGAACAGCTCGCTGAACAACGGCAAGTCCAACTCCGGCGACTACGAGGGCCTGAAGAACGCGGCGATGGACGCCGACCTCGCCAAGCTGGCTGGCGACTCGACGGTGGCGCAGCAGACCGCTGACCTCGCCCCGATCGAGACCTACGTCGCCCAGAACCTGCCGGTAATCCCGGTCACGACGGCGTCGGAGTGGTTCGAGTACAACTCGCAGCACTTCGTCGGCTGGCCAACCCAGCAGACTCCGTACGAGACCGGGCAGCCAACGGGCACCAACACCGGCGCCGGCGCCGGCACCGACGAGGTGGTGATCCTGCACCTCAGTCCGCGCATGTAAGCCCCAGGCTCGCGCAGCTAGCAGAGCACAACTAGCAGTGCGTGGCCAATGCGGCCCGCCTCCGGGTAACCGGGGGCGGGCCGCACGCTGTAACGACTGGTCTTAGTCGTAGCGGGCCTCGATCAGCCAGCGACCGTCCTGCAGGGCGGCCAGCCAGGCAGTCCCGTCGTCGGTCACCAGCTGAAACCTGGCCTGACGGCGGGCATGCACCGGATCCCACCACCGCTCGGTGATCGGCCAGGGCCCGGCCCAGGCGGTAACTGCCCTGGCCGGCCCGCCGGCTGCCGACAGCCAGGCCGGCGGCGCGGACAGCTGGGCCCGCCCGCTGACGGTCACCGGCTGACCGGAATCATCGGTCACGCTGGCCGCCAGCGGCGCGCCGAACACAGTGGCCGGGGACGGTGCCGGGATCTGGTCCGGCCACGGGCGATCGGCCGGGCGCTGCGGAGTCGCCGCATCGCCGAACGGCACGAGCAGCACCTGCTCAGCTGGCCTGCGGCCGCCGGCCAGCACCGGGCGGGTCACGCAGGCATGGCCGAGCATCGCCTGGACCCTGATGGCCGCGCGGGCTACCCGGTCACTTGGCACCGCGTCGCCCCACAGTGCCAGCTGCCGCCCGGTGGCGCGGACCAGCTGATCCGGGACCAGCCGCAGCAACGTGATCCCGGCCGTGCCTGGCCAGCTATCCCCGTCCGGTGCGCGATCACCGCTGGCACCTCGCCAGCCGTCGAGCTGCCAGCGAACGCGCTCGGCCACCGCCAGCGCCGACAGCAATCCGTCATGCCGCCATAGCCGGCTGAGTTCCTGCCCGTCGGAGAAACGTACCTGCACCTGGAGCCGCACGCAGGCAAGCCCGGCTGCAGCCAGCCGGCCGTGCATCTGATCAGCCAGTGCCTTAGCCGTGAAGATCACGGGCTCAGACTGATCGGCAGGCGGGTCGAATTCCTGCTGGACGGATAGGTCGGCAGCGGGCGGCCGCGGGATCAGCGGGCGAGGGTCGAGCCCGCGGGCCAGCCGGCTGGCCAGCTTGCCGGGCGGTCCGAACCGGCTGGCGGCCTCGGCCGACGGCAGCGCAGCGAGCTGGCCCAGCGTCTCGATGCCCAGCCTGGGCAGCAGCTCACAGAGCTCGGGCATGCCCAGCACGCCCACTGGCAGCCCGGCCAGGAACTCCGGTGTCTCTCCCGGCGGCACCAGGAGCCCGGTCGGCCCGGCGCGCGCAGCCAGCCCGGCAGCGAACAGTCCATCGGCAATCCCGGCCTGGCAGGTAACACCGGCCTGGGCGACAGCCTCGGCAAGCCCGGCGGCCAGCTGCGCCTCGCCGCCGAAATAGCGCGCCGGGCCGCGCGTCGCGATGGCGCAGACCCCCGGCCGCAGCACCTCAACCTGCGGGCAGAAGTTCTCGACGATGGCGACCACCGGCTCGAAGGCACGCGCCGCCGCGCTGTCACTGCCGTCGTCCTCGTCGAGCCAGTCCGGGCAGCGCAGCACGAGCACCCGGCGCGCGGGCGCAGCCTGCCTCGTCATCCGCTGCTGGCCAGCGGCTCGGCAGCGCCAGAGTAGGCCGCCCGGTAGGTGCCGGTGCCGTCCTGCGCCCCGGTACCGGGCGTGCTCTCAGCCGCCACCGCCGTGACGCTGCCGTCCGGACCTGGCAGCCACAGCCACGCCGAACGCGGCCGCTCCCCCGCCCCGCGCCCGGACGCGACGAGGAGTGCCTTGCGCGCGCGCACCCGCCCGTGCCCAGCGCCGATCCCGGTCCACTCCGCGTCAGCCACCAGCAGCCGGGACTGCGCGCCAGGCCAGTCCCCGGCGACCACGAGCACGCTTCCGTAACGGCGGGCCGCCGCCTCCAGCTTGCGCCGCAGCTGGGCCGACGGCTGCTCCGGCGGGCGCAGTAGCACGATGTCGAATCCGTCCAGCAGCGACGCAACCACCTGCGCCCAGCCGGGGCCGGGCTCAGCGACCAGCAGCATCCGGTCCGGATCCAGCCCGGCCTCGGCCGCCGCCCGCACGCCGACGGCCGGCACTCCCACGACCGCGCACCACGCTCCGTCGGACACCGCCTCCGCGGCTAGTGCCAGTGACAGCAGCCCCCAGTCCCCCGATGTCACCACCGACCCGCGCTGCAGCCCGCCGCCCGGCAGCAGCTCTCGCAGTGCAGGCAGAACCGGCAGCAGACCCTCGCCGGTCAGCACGTCATCCCGGTGGCGCACCGGAGATAGCGAGATGACCTCGGCTATCCCCGTTCCCATCCCACCACTATCGAACAGATATTCGAGCTAGTCAAGCCTGTTGCGGCTGCCCCATGACGGCACCGACCGCTGGCCCGGGCTCAGGCTTTGAGTTGCGCTACCAGGTCTTGGAGTGCCTTGTGAAGATCGCGATCACGGTTGAAGCCCCTCGCCTTGATCAGCCTCACCGCATCATCCGCAAGGGATAGGTCGTGCGGCGCCGCCGACGTTATAAGCGCCCGCAAGTCGGCGAGATCCTGCGGCCGGGTCACATCGTCACGGGCAAGGATCTTGAGGGCGATCAAGTGGCCAACCGTAGCCACCGGGACGACAAGGCCAGGCGCAATCTCCAACCGCTCGGCTGCCTCCGCGATCTCCGGCTCGATTCCAGAGCTTGCGAACAGCAGATCCACGATGACCTCGGCGCCACGGGATGTCCTGGTCAGCCGTACGGTAGCGAGCCGGCCGCTGTCATGCTCAACCGAGCTGAAGACACCGTAGCCCTCGACAAGTAGGGACCGGACGAGTTCCTCGGCAGCAGGATCACCATCCACCATGACCGCGATGTCAACATCTCTGGTGAAGCGCGGCTCGACACGTGCTGACACAGCGAACCCACCCACCAGAGCCCACAGTCGGCCAGATTTATCCAGATCAACGGCGACGCGCCGCAGCGCGGCCTCCAGAGCGCTCACTCGAACCGGTGCGACGGGCGTCCGGGAGCATCACCCAGGGGCGCGCCGAGCGGTGTTCTCAGCCATGACGAGACTGCCGCCTCGATCTCTGCCTCTGTTGCATCCGGATTCTGCCTCTGTAGCCGAGAACGCTCCATCTGCACGCCGAACTCGTGCATGTCGAGCGCGAGGCGAAGGCGCACCGCAGCCTGACTGTCGCTCACATACCTAGTTTACGGTCGCCCATCGCCGGCACCGGGGAAACATATGCCGTGCCGCTCACCTAGCGATGGTGATGATTTCGGGGCTGCCCGGCCTGAGCGCCGACCGATCCCAGTCACCGTATTGCACTGCTATTTCTAACGGGGCTTCGCCCCAGCCCGACGAGCCGTGCGGTGGTTGCCGGGCTTGGTTGACATGGCTCCGGCCGGCGACGGACGGTGACAGGTGTCCCGTTATTGACCGCCTGGGCGGTAGTTGGCCGCTAGGGCCGAGTCGTCCGACCGGAGCTTGTCATGACGCTACCGCGCACTGTCGCTGAGGTGCTATCCGAGCATGTGGTGTTCGAGGTCGAGTGCATCGACCGGATGTACCTGAACGTCTATGTCCCGCAGTTGCAGCACGCCGGCGGGCTAGTGGGTTACGTCCACCGTCAGCTCGGCCTGCCGGTCGCCTCGACCGCGCCGCTGGCGAAGATCACCGACCGGTTCGCTGCCGCGGTGCACCGTTTCGCCGGCACGGAGCGCATCCCGTGGGTGGACTTCGCGAAGAGACAGCGCAAGGACGACATCCTGCAGGAGTACCTGGCCGCGTTCGAGGCGGCCGGGCCGACCGAGGGTGTGCTGTTCATCGGCCGGGCGCAGGAGAAGACCCCGCTGTTCCGGACCGAGAAACGCCGGAACGCCGACGGCAGGTCCTACCCGTGGATCGTGAAGACCACCGGGCTGGTCAACCAGTTCTACGTGTACTGCGTGGACCAGCGAGTTCGGGCCATTCTTCCTCAAGTTCTGCTCCTACTTCCCTTACAACGCCAAGCTGTGCATTAACGGCCACCACTGGGCTCAGCGGCAGGCCGCCAGGGCCGGGATCAGGTTCGAGGCCCTGGACAACGGCTTCGCCTCCGTCGATGACGTAGCCGGGCTGCAGGCGATCTGCGACCAGCTGGACAAGCGCAGATCGACGCGCTGCTCCGCAAATGGCTGGCCAGGCTGCCGCACCCGTTCACCGCCGCCGACCGGCCGCCGGCTACCGCTACGACATCTCGATCCTGCAGGCCGAGTTCTCCCTCACCCAGATGCTCGACAAGCCGTGTCCGGACGGGTGTTCTTCGAGCAGGTCATCCGCGACAACCTCGGCGCCGGCCGACCCGACCAGGTCAGCCTGATCTTCGGCCGACCGCTGAGCGCACCGGCCCCGCGCCCACCCCCGGACGGTTCCGCACCCGGGTCATCACCAGCGGCGTCACCCCGAGCCTGCACGTCGACTACAAGCACACCACGATCAAGCAGTACCACAAGGAAGGACGGGCCCTGCGGACCGAGACCACCATCAACACACCCGCGACTTCCGATCGGCAAACGGCTGACTAACCTGCCCGCCCTGCGGGAGATCGGCTTCTCCGCCACCCGGCGCCTGCTGCGCCTCCAACGAATCAGCCACGACCCGATCACCGGGCCGGCATGCTCACCGCCATCACCGACCCCGTCATCACCGACACCGGCACCCGCATCCCCGGCCTGCCGCTTCACCCAGCCCCGCATCCAAGCCCTGCTCGCCGCCCTGCTGATCTTCCGGCTCCTGCCCCGCGGCTTCACCAACCGCGACCTGCGCGACCTCGCCGCCCAGCTCCGCGGCCTGCCCGCCGTCACCACCGGCCAGATCACCTACGACCTGCGCCGGCTCCGCGCCCACCAGCTCATCGAACGCATCCCCCGCACCCACCGCTACCAGCGTCACCGACACCGGCCTGCACACCGCCATGTTCCTCACCCGCCTCCACGACCGCGTCCTGCCCGCCGGCCTCGCCCAGCTCACCGCCACCGCGCCACCCGGCAAACTCCGCCACGCCGCCACCACCTACCAGACAGCCATCGACCAGCTCATCCGCCACACCGGACTCGGCCCGCGCCTGCCAGGAACGCGGCTAGCGCTTCAGTACCCAGGAACCGCAGCTGGCTGCGGCTGTGCTCGGGCCGCTGCCAGGCCGGGCTCGAGTACGTGACCGTGAACGACACCAGATCCCCGCGCACTGGCAGATCCACCTGATGTTCCTGCCGCACCACAGCACCGGAACCGTCAGTCACCTCCAGAGCGTTCTCCGGTGTCCACTCCTCCCAGCCGCGCGCCAGCGGGTTACGAGTCTCGAACGCGAACCGGCCGGCCTGCGCCAGCGCCGTGCGCACCGCCGCCAGCGCCTCGCGCAACTCGTCGTCCCCGGTCAGCACCTGGAACGCGTGCCCGGTCATCACGACGAGATCGAACTCGCCATCCCAGCTGACCGACGACAGATCACCGAGCACCCACTCGACGTCCTCGCCGCAGGTGCGTGCCACGCCGAGCATCGCGGCCGCCGGATCAAGCCCGCACAGCCGGCCCGCATGACCTTCCGCCCTGGCCCGCCTCAGCAGCATGCCGGTACCGCAGCCCACGTCGAGCACGCTGGCGGCCCCCATCACCAGCGGCAGGTAGAAGCCGAAGTCACCACGAGGATCCCAGGGGCAAAACAGGTCATACAAGGCAGCAAGCGACGGCTCTGCGAACAGGCGGTCTACCACGCAACAAGGCTGACAGCCGACCCCGTCCGGCCGCCAGGCATTTCCGCGCGAGGGGGATCATGCGGAACCGGGTGCTCTTAACCGGCGATCGTAGTAAACCTTCCGTACATGAGCTATGGCAGCAAAACGCCTAAGCGCCGTTTCGCGCGGATCGTCGCGCCGCTCGTGTTCGTCATTGCCGGGCCGGCCGCCCTCCTTCAGGCGGCACCCGCGACTGCCGCCCGCGGGCTTCCGCTGCCTGCGACCGCTGCCACAGCGGCCGGGTCGGCGGCCAAGGCCGTGTACTTCCACACGCTGCGACCCGGCGCGAAGCTGCCGAGCGACGCACACTGCTCCAGGCTCGTCAACGCCTCGCGGCAGGCCGAGGACAAGCACGCGAACAAGCCGTTCAACAAGAGAAAGGGCCGCCACGTAGGCGCGCGATTCCTCGCCGAGGACGGCACCAAGGGCGCGGAAGCTTGCCCGGCGGATCGACGGCAACTTCACCGGCACCACGATCGACATACTGCGGTGGGCTGCCTGCAAGTGGGGCATCGACCAGGACATCGTCTTCGCCCAGGCGGCAGTCGAGAGCTGGTGGCAGCAGGACACCCTCGGCGACTGGGGCACCGACGCCGTCCAAGTGCCTGCCCGGACACAAGCTCGGCCAGGACGGCAAGCCGGGCGAGTGCCCGCAGAGCTACGGCATCCTGCAGAACCGCTATCCCTACGAGCCCGGCGGCTGGCCGGCCATCGCCAAGTCCACCGCGATGAACGCGGATGCCGCCTACGCGATCTGGCGGTCCTGTTATAACGGCTACGAACCTGGCTCAATACGGTGCCGCGGGGCAGCCAGTATCACAAGGGCGATGTCTGGGGCTGCGTCGGGCGCTGGTACGCGGGCCGCTGGCGGACCCAGCCTGCACTCCGCTACATCGCCAAGGTAAAGAAGTACCTGCGCGAGAAGATCTGGCTGACACCCGATTTCCAGCAGTGAGCGGCCGCTAGGCCGCAGCGTCAACAGGGACTGCCGGAGTTTCACGCGCGGCGCATGGGGCCCCCGTGGCGTGCGGCCGTTGCGCCCTGAGCTAGAGCTTTGCCGCTAGCCGAGCAGCCGATGTAATGTTGTAATCCTGATTTGGAGCGCGACATGACATCTGATTCACCGCTCGACGCCTACTCCAGGACGGTCGCTGGCGTCGCGGCCGAGCTGACCCCCCGCGTCGCAAGCCTCCGGGTGCCGAGTTCCAGCGGCCGCTACTCGCGGCGAAGGCCTCGGTTCCGCGGTGATCTACACGCCAGACGGGTTCCTGCTCACGAATGCGCACGTGGTCGGCCAGGCCGAGCACGGCACCGCCCTGTTCGCCGACGGCACCAGCGCAGACTTCCGCGTCGTCGGGGCCGATCCGCTGTCCGACCTGGCGGTCGTGCGTGCTGACACGGCGACGCCCAACCCGGCCGTCCTCGGCGAGGCAGATGACCTGGTGGTTGGCCAGCTCGTCGTCGCGGTCGGCAGCCCGCTCGGCCTCACTGGCTCGGTGACAGCAGGCGTGGTCAGCGCCCTCGGCCGGTCGCTGCCGACGAGCGCCGGCGGCAGGGGCAGCCTGGTCGAGGACGTGATCCAGACCGACGCCGCGCTGAATCCGGGCAATTCGGGGGGAGCACTCGCCGATTCCCAGGCCAGGATCGTCGGCATCAATACCGCTGTCGCCGGAGTCGGCCTCGGCCTGGCAGTGCCGATCAACACGACGACCCGCAAGATCATCGCTGCGCTCATGCGCGATGGCAAGGTCAGGCGCGCCTATCTCGGCATCGTGAGCGTGCCGGCGCCGCTGCCGGAGAAGCTGCGCCAGCGGTTCGGACGGCCCGGTGGCCTGCGGGTTGCCGAAGTCGTGCCGAACGGACCCGCAGCCAGGGCCGGGCTGCGTCCCGGCGATCTGCTGCTGACAGCAGGCGGACTGCCGGTGACCAGAGCACAGGATCTGCAGAAGCTGATGTTCAGCGAGGCGATCGGGCGCCCGCTGGCCATCACCGTCATGCGCAACGGCGCGCTCGTCGATGTCATCGCCGAGCCGTCTGAGCTTGTTGCGGCCTAACTGCCGGTCCGGAGATCGTACCGTTCGGCCACCGGCTTAAAGGCGAACGTCTATTACCGTGCCTTTGCCAATAAGACGGAGTCGCGTGACGCGTCCTCATTGGCAGTACCTGAATATCGGCTGCGACTCCGGGGCTCTATTTTACCTCGCCGATTCATATCTGATGGCTCTAGTCTGTGGGCATGCGAGGACGGATTACGCGATCGGTTTTCAGCAGGTATGCCGTTGCCTGGCTCTACCTGGCTGCCGTCTGCGCTGCCGAGATTGCCTACGCGCTGCTGTCGCCATCCGACCGGGCCGCCGTGCTCCGGTGGGCCAGCACCAGCGTCCACAACCTGGAGCACGACCCTGTCGGCTCCCTCGTCGCGTCGGCCTTCTTCACCCAGGGCTCACCTGCTCGCCTGGCCCGCGCTGATAGCGCTGGCTCTGTTCGGTGCCAATCATGCGCTCGGCAACTGGCGCACAGCCGTGACGTGCGTGGCCGGTCACCTGGTCGGAACGCTGGTCAGCGAGGGCATCGTCGGCTATCGCGTGTCGCACGGCGCGCTCCCGCCGGCTGACAGGTACCTGATCGACGTCGGGATGTCTTACGTTGTCGTGTCGGCCATCGCGGTCGCGCTGCTGTATGGCGGATGGCTCGCCCGAGCGGCGGCCGCGCTAGACCTCCTGCTGCTGATCTTCGTCGGCCACATCTTCGCCGGCCTCAGCCAGCTGTAGGTGTCGGCAGTCGGGCATGTCACCGCACTGGCCACCGGAGCCGCGCTCGGCACTTTCCTCATCCGGCAACAGCGCCGAAAGGCGCGGGCTGTTATTCGATTACGCTTCAGTATCCTCGGCGCAGAAAGCCCTGCCGGCTGCTGATAAATTGAGCTCCATTACACGCCAGCCCCGGGTCACGGGGCATAGGCACCGGGGTAGCTGGGCAAACTACTCCTCTCCTTGAGTTTCAGGGCTCATCAACTCCTCATTTAGGCGGATTGAGCTTTCGCATGAGCTTTGACGTGCAGGGACATGCCCGGCTGCAGCCGGCGCCGACGGGCTCGGCGGAGCAGGCACCGCCCGCGCGCCCGGTGCGCCCCTACCTATGGGTCGCCGCCGCCGGTATCGGGATCTCGCTGGCAGTTATCGTCGCCGTATCGCTAGCGCGCGGATCCTGGATGGGCCCGCCGCTGCCGATGCCGAGAATCGGCCCCCCGTTGAACTGAGCAGCTGGCATCTGCCGCTGAACGCCGTCGCCGTCGCGCTGTGGCTATGCGCCATCGCGGGCGGACTGGGGGTCACCGCCGGGCTGATCGCGGTCCGCCGTGGCGCCCGGCCGCCCATCCGGCTGCTGCTCATCACGGCAGCCGTGGTGGTCGCTGTCCTCACCGTGCTGCCCCCGGTCGGCTCGACCGACTCGCTGGACTACATGGCCTTCGGCCGGATAATGGCGCTTGGTCACAGTCCGTACGTAATGGTGCCGTGGGACCTGATCCATGCACATGACGCCGTGGCAAAGTCAATCCCATGGGAATGGGGCCGTTTCACGACGCCGTACGGCCCGGCTGCCACGTCGAGGAGTTCCTCGCCGCCAAGCTTGGCGGGACGTCGGCAGCGCAGATCGTGTTCTGGCTCAAGCTGGCGAACGCGGCCGCGTTCGGCACTGGTCGCCCTCGTCGCCGACCGGCTGCTGCGGCACGATCCGGCCGCGCGGCTGCGCGCGCACCTGCTGTGGACCATCAACCCCCTGCTCATCTGGCAGCTCATCGCGGCCGCTCACCTGGACGTGCTGGCCGCCGCCGCCGGAATGCTGGGGCTGCTAGTAGCCGGCGGGTGGCCGACTGCCCTGACCCTCCCGACCATCGCAGCGACCGGTCAGCCGCGGCTGAGCCGCGTGCTGGCTGGCGGCGCCCTCATCGGCCTCGCCGCCGACGTGAAAATCAGCTTCGTGCTCTTCGGCCTTGGCCTCGCCTGGGCGCTCCGCCGCCATCCCGCCTCCTGCCTGGCCGCCGCCGCCGGCATGCTCGCGGTGCTACTGCCGACCTACGCGTGGTTCGGGCTCGCCGGCCATCAAGGCAGTAGAAGGCCGCGGCAACCGGACAACTGCCGACAATTTCTACCAGCTGTTCTCAGCCGCGCAGCACGGCTTCCTGATGCGGCACGTCGCGATCTTCGCGGCCGTGCTAGTCGTCGGTGTCGCGGTGGTGACGCTGACCCGGCTGCCCGGCCGCGAGACGGCTCAGCCGGCCATCTTTGCCGCGCTCGCGCTGAGCATCGCCTGGCTGTTCGTCTGGCAGTACCAGCTGCCCTCGTACGATGCCATGCTTATCTGCCTGCTCATCCTCGTGCCTGCCGGCTGGCTTGACTGGCTGGTGATCATCCGCATGACCGCTGCCACCATCGCGCTCATGCCAGGCAACCCGACGCCGCTGCAGTCGCATCTGCTCGCCAGAATCTCGTTTTACGACATCACGGTGGCCGTTCCAATCGTGCTGCTCGCAGCGGTCGCCGCACTGATCCTGCTCTGCCTGCTTCAGCGCGCGGCGCCGCACTGGTCGCCTTCCGTCCAGTCGCGCCTGCGACCAATCCGGTCCGCCGGATAACTAGCGGCTTGTGATCGGCTCAGGACTCGCGACCAGCGCAGTCCTTGCCGTCTCAAGGCGATGACGGGCACGCGCGTGGCGTACCGCGAGTACAGCGAGCAGCACGAACGCGACGATTCCGGTCAGCACAAAGAGGTTGCCGATAATGAGCTGGGAACCATGCCAGTGGTACTCGGCGTACCAGGGGCGGTCCCCGAGCTGAGCCGACGTGCCGGGACTGGTGTTCGGCGGAATCCAGATCAGGCCTTCGGAGAACCCGCCGAGGTCGAGCTGGCTGTCCCCACAGGAAACCGGGCCATGCACCGAACAGCGCTGCGAGCAGCGCAGCGCCAGCCAGGTAAGCCCACCGCAGCGCACCTGCGCGCCCGGATCCCGTAGACGACCAGGACCGTAACGGCGGGTACGACCCAGACCCAGTGATGATCCCAGCTGATGGGCGACACCAGCAGCCCGGCCAGCGCGCAGGTCAGCACGCCCACCGTGCGGTGCCCGGCCCTGTCGAGTACCACCGCCGACGCCACGCCGACGACCAACGTAATGAGCGCCGCGATCAGCCAGATGGGCTGACCAGCCGCGATGCTTCCAGCGAACCGCGTGATGATGGCCTGCAGCGACTGGTTGCCCTCCCAGCCGGGGAAGCCGGTGCGGCTGCCCTGCAGGAACAGCCCGTGCAGCCACCAGACACGAGAGTCGCCTGGCAGGACGGCAAAGCCGAGCACCACCGTGGCCGAGAACGTTCCGGCTGCGACGGCAGCCTCGCGGAACCGGCGGGTCAGCAGCAGATACGGGATGAAGACGAGGGGCACCAGCTTGATCCCGGCTGCGATGCCCACGCCGGCACCCTTCCACCATCGCCGGTCTGGCTGGCTCATATCCCACATGATCAGCGCCATCAGCAGCAGCTCGATCTGGCCGAGGTACAGCGTGCGCTGGACCGGCTCGATCCAGAACAGGGCAGCGGCGAGCAGCAGCGTGCCGCCGAGCCGGGCCAGCCCGGCGCGGTACCCGAGGCCGCCCAGCGTCGCCCAGATCGCCGCCACCATGCGCCGCGATGCTCGCGGCGATGGACAGCTTCAGCAGCAGCGTCCAGGACGGCAGCCACAGCGCGGTGAAGACCATCGCGGCAAACGGGGTGTATGTGAACTTGAGCCCGTACCCCGGCCAGTCGTACAGCGGCGCAGCCAGCGCCGGGGTTGTAGGTCGGCGCGATCTGCGCGACGACCTTTCCGCCGAGCCGGTAGACGTGCAGGTCAGCCGGGACCATCCAGCGATCCATCGGATGGGTGACGATGAATACGCAATAGCACGCCATCATGACCGCAAATGCGATCAGCCCAGCGGAAAGCAGCACGCTGGCAGACAGCCGCGACGAGCTGCGCCAGACGGCAATGGCACGGCCGCTGATGTTGCCGACCTGCGACGTCATGACGCGCCAGCCACGGGCTGGATCGCCGACGACAACCCCCGAGCCGCTAGCGAGAGAGTGCGCACGAGTCACAGTAACCCGGCTTATTTGGCGGCCGTCGCGGACAGTCGCTCCGTGACTCAGTAATGACTCGGAGATTAGCTGAGCGATACTCCGAAGCGCTCAGGGCTCCATTCCGCTGGGCAGGTGATCGTGGTGCGCTGACTCGGCCGCCGCCTCGTCCCCCGCCAGGATCTCGAAACCGTCGCCAGCATGAGCGATCACCAGGACGCGGCCGTGCACATGAAGCACGTCGACGTGGTAGCCGTAAAGCCCGGTCAGCACATCTTCGCGGATGACCTCATCGGTGGTTCCGCTAGCAGCGCGGCCGCCGGCCAGGTACACGACCCGATCCATCACCGGCAGCAGGGGGTTCATCTCGTGCGCGGAGATCAGCACCGATACCTGCTGCTGCCTGGTGATCTTCGCGAGCAGCGAGATGATCTCCTGGGCACTGCGGATGTCCAGGTTGGCCAGCGGCTCATCAAGGAGCAGCAGCCGCGGCCGACTGATCAGGGCGTGAGCGATCATTACCCGCTGCTGCTCGCCGCCAGACAGATTGCCCACCCGCTGGTTTGCGAACGAGCTGGCATCGACCGCGTCGAGCATCTCGTCAACCAGTTCGCGGCGCCGCCGCGACGGGAACGGGATTCCGAGCCGCTGTCCGTCCAGGCCGAGCCCGACCAGGTCACGAGCCCGTACCGGCATGTCGGGGTCGAGCTGGATCTTCTGGGGAACGTAGCCGACCAGCCCTCGGCCGCTTGCATGTCCGCAGATCGCAACGCTGCCAGCAGTCTTTTGCTGGAGGCCGAGCAGCACGCGAAGCAGCGTCGTCTTGCCCGCGCCGTTGGATCCGATGAGCCCGACGAACTCACCAGGCCCGATCGAGAAGCTGACGTCCGTCAGGATCTGCCGACCAGCCAGCCGGACGCTGACGCCGTCGACCGTCAGCACCTGGCTGTCACTGCCATCGGGCAGCACTGTCTTGCTGGTCGTCAATCTTCACCGCCATGAGTTTCTCGGTGCAGACCTTATCGGCTACCGGCTGGCGCCCGATAACCAGTTGCGTCCGGTCGCGCATGCTGGTCTACTCGCCTGCTGTACGCGCGGCCCAGCTCACAGTGCCGTAGCGCCTGCGCACCGGAAGTAGGGAGAGAGCAAGATGCGGGCAGCGCTCATGTTCACCGAGATGGCAGTTTCCGCCTATCAGAAGGACATGACGCTTCGTGTCAATTGCTCAACCTCGGAATCCTGGCCCATGTAGACGCCGGTAAGACCAGCCTGACCGAGCGGCTGCTGTTCGCGGCCGGGGTCATCAGCGAGATCGGCCGGGTCGACGACGGCAGCACTCAGACCGACTCGCTCGCGCTCGAACGGCAGCGCGGCATCACGATCAAGGCTGCGGTCGTCTCATTCGCCATCGGCGACCTGACCGTCAACCTGATCGACACGCCCGGCCACCCGGACTTCATCGCCGAGGTCGAGCGCAGCCCTCGGCGTCCTGGACGGTGCCGTCCTTGTCATCTCAGCGGTCGAGGGAGTGCAGGCCCAGACCAGGGTGCTGATGCGCGCGCTGCAGCGGCTTCGCATTCCCACCGCGATCTTCGTCAACAAGATCGACCGCGCCGGAGCGGCTTACGACCGGACGCTTGCGGACATCGCGGCGCGTCTCAGCCCGGCCATCGTGGCTATGGGTCACGTGCACGACCTGGGAACGCGCCGTGCAAGCGTGGGTGCCGTTTGGTCCAGCTGACGCGGGCTTTGCGCATCCGCCTGGCAGACCTCCTCGCGCTGCGGGACGACAGCGCTGCTGGCCGCCTATGTCGCGGACGAGCACGCGCTGTCATTTCCGCGGCTACGCTCTGCGCTCGCGGCTCAGACCAGGCAGGCGCTCGTGCACCCGGTTTACTTCGGCTCGGCGATTACCGGCGCCGGCATCGAGTGCCTCACCGACGCCCTGACAGAACTGCTGCCGGCTGCACGCGACCGTGAACGGACCGGCCGCGGGCACAGTGTTCAAGGTCGAGCGCGGCCCGGCCGGAGAGAAGATCGCTTACGTCCGCATGTTCGCCGGCGCTGTGCACGCCAGGGAGCACCTTCGCTACGGCGGTGGCAGGGTAGCCAAGGTCACCGCGATCAGAGTGTTTGATGGCGGCCCGGCCGTCGCCGGCCGAGTCCGTCCTGGCTGGCCAGATCGCGAAGATCTGGGGCCTGGCCGACGTCCGCGTCGGCGACTCGGTCGGCGAGGCGGGCACGACCGAGGCTCGCCATCACTTCGACCCGCCGACGCTGGAGACCGTCGTCGTTCCGGCCCAGCGCTGCCGACCGGCCTGCACTGCACGTCGCGCTCACGCAGCTGGCCGAGCAGGATCCGCTGATCAACCTGCGGCAGGATGACATCCGGCAGGAACTGCTGGTCTCCCTTTACGGCGAAGTTCAGAAAGAGGTCATTCAGGCGACTCTGGCCGCAGGAGTTCGGCGTCGAGGTCGGCTTCCGGGAGACCACGACCATCTGCATCGAGCGGCTGGCCGGCGAGGGCGCGGCGGTTGAGTACATGGGCAGCGGCGACAATCCGTTCAAGGCGACGGTCGGGCTGCGGGTCGCTCCAGCCGCCCGAGCGCTCGGGCGTTCAGTTCCGGCTGGAGATTGAGCGCGGATCCCTGCCGGCCATCGTTCCTTAAGGCAGTCGAGGAAACCGTGCGGCGGACGCTAGCAGAAGGCCTGTACGGATGGCCGGTGCCCGACTGCATCGTCACGATGACGCACTCCGGCTATGTACCGCCTCCGCCGCATGGGTGGAGCAAGTACTCCAGTTCGGCTGGAGACTTCCGACTGCTTACTCCGCTCGTCGTGATGACCGCGCTGGCCCGTGCCCGGACGTTGGTTTGCGAGCCGGTCAGCAGCTTCCGGCTGGAGGTTCCGCAGGACAGCATTCCCGCGGTGCTAACTGCGCTCGCCCGGCTAGGCGCGGTCAGCAAGCCGCCGGGCGTGCACGGATCCGCCAGCCTCGTCGAGGGCGAGATTCCGGCTGGCCGGATTCAGGAATTGCGGCAGCAGCTGCCGGGACTGACCGGCGGGGAAGGGCTGCTCGACTCGGAGTTCGCCCGCTACCGGCACCTGCGGGGCGAGGTCCCGGTCCGGCCTCGGACTGACCACAATCCGCTGCGGCGCGAGGAGTACCTGCTTCGCATGAACCGGGGCGTTCCGGCTCTCTAAAGGCCTCGCCAGCCTGCCCGCACACAGACGTGGCATAGCCTCCGGCCCCGGGCTGGCTAGCCCGTCTGGCGAGAAAATGTGCCTGATCGAGGGAATCTAACGTTGACGTCAGGGTTATATCGGGGGGAAAACTGAGTGTGGCGGGTGCCAGGCCGGGTCGATACTAGGCACGAGGGGTAGAAGATGGCCTGACCAGCCGGTCCTGGTCGTAGCGACGGCGTCGGGGTGACGGAACGGCGGCAGGAGGAGATGGAAAAGGCAATCGCGCTCGCGATCCTGGCGAGCGTATGCACGGCCACATCCTCGGTGTGCCAGCGACTGGGCGCCCGGGGCACTCATCCGTCCGGTCTCGACGTATGGCTGGTTTTCCGGCTCGCGCGCCGTCCGATCTGGCTGGCCGGCATCGCCAGCATGATCCTTGGCTTCGTGTTCCAGGTTACGGCCCTGCATTATGGCGCGCTTGCTCTGGTCCAGCCGATCCTGGCCCTGGAGCTGCTGTTCGTGTTTGGCTACATGGCTTTCCTCGGCTCTCGGCCTGTCCGCCGGCGCGACTGGCTTGCTGCGGCAGCTATGTCGGCCGGGCTTGCCCTGTTTCTGTTCGCGGCGTCGCCGTCCGGCGGCCGGCAGCATGCCCCAGCATCGCTATGGCTGCTGGCAGGATTCCTCACGCTGGGGGTTGTGGTCGCCGGCCTCGCTGTTGCAGCCGGGCTCCACCGCCGGTCGCCGGCATCCGGACCGCAGCGCGCGGCCATACTCGGCGCGCTGACCGGGGTGTCCTGGGGCTTCGTCGCGGCCGTGATCAAGGAATTCAGCTACCACCTCAGCGGTGGTCTCACCTCGATCTTCTCCAACTGGTCGGTCTATGTCCTGCTCGCCGCAGGCGCCGCGAGCCTGCTGCTTGCTTCCCACGCACTGGCAGCCGGGCCGCTGGCAGCCTCGCAACCCGGCTTCACGATTCTCGATCCGCTGGCAGCGAGCCTGCTCGGCTTGTTCTTGTTCGGCGAGCATTTCCAGGCTGCCACGGAGGACCTCGTTATCCAGGCGCTGGCGCTAGCGCTCTTGGTCAGCGGCGTATCGGCGCTCAGCCATAGCCATCTGATCGATGGTGAGGAGGACACTCACCCGGCTGGTGAGCCGGCTGAGGCACGTGCCATCAGGCAGCACCCGAGCACGGGCTGAGGCAGGCCGGCTACTGGTCACTCTCGCCGGACTGAGTGAGCGCGCGAAGCTCCTGGCGTGCGCGCTCGAGGGCGGCCTCGCATCGGCTGATTGCGATCTCGGCACGGCCCGACTCACCGCCCAGCGATTCATCCCAATCGGCCCAACTGCGCGTGCCGTCCTGCAGCCCTTGGCAGAGAACCTCGAGCCATGCGACCTCGGCGGCGGCTACCGCCACTTTCTCGTCGTTGGTCAGGTTCGGGCCGGGCGTCACCGGTTCCTGCCTGCCGGGCTGGACGGCGTCGGCCCCGTCTTGCTCCATGATCAAGATTCGGATGCCAGGCAGGCGGCGTTACCGACCGGCCAGATCGGACTGCTGCACAGCGATCTTGCCGCTCTGGAACCGCGGGACCGAGAGGTGGCCGACCGGGGCTAAGACTGCTCCCGCAGGGTCTCAGGCCAGGCGGCCAGCGGCTCGAGCTCGGCCTTCACCAGCTGCCAGCCGCTGAGGGCCTCGACGGTGGCCAGCTGCGCGCAGGCCAGCGCTTCGGTCACGCAGACGATCTCTATCTGCTCACCACGGCGGGTGAATGCGATGCGCGCCTGAGTCTTGCCGCTGACGAACCCGCTGATCTGGTTCCCGTCCGCCGTCTCTGTCATCACAAGGTGGTCGAATGTCATAGCTGTCACGACTGGTAATCGTACGACTACTCAATGGCGTTTGACAGCTTTTCCTGGGAATGGTTGCCGGCCGTTGTCGCGGACCGCGACGCGAACCAGCGACTGCCGGACTTAGGACCGGTAGTCCCGCTGCCGCGGGATACTCAGGCCGGGCGCCGCCGGTGCTCGGCGCATGCCCGGAATTCGTGGTGGCCGGGCGCCAACCGCGTCGGCCAGCTCTGCGGCCCGGTCCGGACCGATGATTGGTGCCAGCCACGTGCGGAGGCGCACCGCGACCGGCGCGGCGAACAGGTGCATGACATCTGGCTGGCGGCTGCCGCCCGGACCTGGCAGCAAGATCTTCCACTCGGGTGGCGCACCTGCGTCTGCGCCGAAGGTCAGCGTGCAGGACAGCGCCGCCCCCTCGCGCAGTGTGTATCTGGTCTGGCAGCCCAGCTGGGTTCTGTCGATAGTCAAGTCGTCGCCCCTCTCGCGCTGTAGTTGTCAGCAACGCTACGGTGCACGGCTCGCGCTGTCCAACAGATGAAACAGGGTCTAGCAATCGGCATAACCGATCAGCCTTCCGCGCGGCGACGGGCGGCGGCTCTGATGGCCTCCAGGAACGCTGTAGCAACCGGCGAGAGCCGGTCAGCGTCATAGACGACGCTGACCATATGAACCGCAGCGCGGTCGGACAGCGGCATCATGCTGAACCGTTCGGATCCCCCGGTCCCACGGCTTCCGTCCACCGACGATAGCGGCACGATCGTTACGCCGACATCGTGCGCGGCCAGGCTGATCATGTCCTGCACCTGCCCCACCTCCAGGCCAGCCTGAGCTGGGACGCCTGCGCGGGCGAACGCCTCATCCACGTGCTGGCGTATGCCCGTGCCGCGGCGCAGATGGATGAACTGACGGTCCTGGACCAGCTCGGCCACCTCCACCGTCCTCTGGCCGGCCAGGGGGTGATGTGGGGCCATTACCGCCACCAGCGGCTCGCGGGCGAGCAACTCGCTCCGCAGTGCGGACGGCAGGCGCTCCCCAGTGAGGCCGATGACAGCCAGATCCAGTGAGCCTGCGCCGACAGCCGCCACCATGGCGGCGCTCGGCTCACTTCTGACCTCGAATTCGATGTCCGGGTACCGGTGATGGAAGTCGCCCAGGACCGCCGGCAGGTCTATCGCGCTGGCGGCAGCCTGGATCAGTCCCAGCCGCAGCATGCCGCGACGCAAGCCGGCCAATGCATCTAGCTCCGCCTGGGCCATCTCGACGTCGGCCAATATTCGCTGCGCCAGCGGCACCAGCACTTCTCCCGCCGCAGTGAGGCGGACAGCCCGGCTCGTCCGGGCGAACAGCGGCATGCCGACCTCGGTCTCGAGTCGCGCGATCTGCTCACTGAGCGCCGACTGCGCGACGAAGCACTGCGCTGCTGCTCGGGTGAAGTTCCCGTTCTCGGCGACGGCCAGGAAGTATCTCAGGTAGCGCAGTTCCATCGGCATCTCCGATCGCTGCTAGCGCAACGGTGTGTTGGGCCGATCATTGCGACTGAGCGTAGCGCGCTTCTCCCCCGGCAGAGCCGCTGGCCCGGCGCCCCTCGCCAACCGCATGGAGTGGCAGGGCGCCGGGCCAGGCAGGAGGATCAGTAAGCTCCTGTCTCGATTTCTGGGAGCGCACGGAGGTTCCGGATAGTGGCGACATGCAGGTGGGAGTCGCCTGGCTGCCAGTAAGCGATCTGATCGGGTCCGGGCGCGCTGTTTGGGCCCGCCGTGATGATGAGCCGGTGGCCTCCGTTCTGCCAGTCGAAGCTTTCGAAGTCCGCCGCGCTAAGGGCAGTCCCAGCAACGCGAGTCATAGATCCGGTGTCGGTATTGACGATGGCCAGATCCTGGCCCGGTAGCTGCACGGCCAGCAGCCGCCCGTCGTCGCTGAGGGCCGTGCTCAGCTTCGCCGGCTGGCTGCCGGGAATCGATGTGGTCACGGTCTTCCCGGTCGACACGTTCGTGATCTCCAGCCGGCAGCGCTGGCAGCCGCTGGTCCAGACGACCTGCTCGGGGCCCTGGGCAACGACGTTGGCGAAGTGGCCGAGCACCCGTCCCGTGACCGGATCCCAGAGCTCGAATTGAGTTTGGTCGGTGTTGAAATCAAGCAGCAGATAGCGGCCGGCGCCGCGCCCCATCAGGTAATTGGCGGGCAAGCGGTAACGCTGCCCCAGCGGCTGCCCCGCGGTGTTCACCAGCTGCGCGAACGATGATCCGATTATCTCCGCCGTGCTTCGCGGATAGGTGACAAGCCATACCGTTCCGGCCCGCGAGCCGGGATTGATGCCGTCTTGTGCGTACGCTTTGCCGATTCGTGAGGCGGTCGTCGAGCCATAGGCGATGAAGTAGAACGTTGCCGGCGGGCCCGCACACTGGGTGATGTTGCAAGGCGAGTCATAGCTGAACTGCCCGGGCCACCCATCCTCCCCAGGCCCGCTCGAACTGATAACCGTTCAACACAGCCGGCAAGCCTGCGATCGGCTCGGCCCGCCGCGTGGCCGTCGAGTACCAGGCAGCCCCGCGCGTAGTCGCGACCAGAAACTCGAAGTTCATGCCCTTCGGCATCGGCAGCCCGCTCATCCTTGCGGGAAGCTTCGTCGTGACCTGACTCGACGGGGGCTGTCCACCGATCGTGCTGCGCAGCGCGATCACAGTCGGCACCGCTAGTGCAAGTGCTGCCAGGACCGCCGTCCCGGCCAGGCGCGCGGCGCGCAGTCGGTGCCTCCGCATAACCAGCCTGATGAGCTCGCCGGGAGAAGCTTCCTCCCCGTCGAGCGCCGAGTGCATAGCAGCGCTCAATCGCGTTTCGATGTCAGACATCGGCTCGGACCTCCGATGCATCCTTCCGGTTGCGGCGCGCTGCTCGCGGCCCGGCGCGCCGATCACTTGCTGTCGGGTCGGCGGCGCCCCGCAGTCTGTCCAGTGCCCGAGCGGCCTGGCTCTTCACCGTGCCAATGCTGCATCCGAGCATCTCCGCGGTCTCCCCCTCGGAAAGGTCATCGAAGTAGCGCAGCACCAGCACTGCGCGCTGGCCAGGCGGTAATAGCGCGAGTGCCCGGAGCAGGTAGTCACGCTCCGCAATTCCAGCCGTAGCGTCCGGCACGGCCGCACCTGGATAAGCAGCTGGCATGGGCTGCTCTGCCCGGCGGGCGATCTTGCGCCACCGGTCGGCGGATGCATTGGCCAGGATCCGGCGTACGTACCGCTCGGGTTCATCCGACGCACAGATTCTCGGCCAGTGCCGGTAGGCGCGCTCAAGCGCGAACTGGAGAAGGTCCTCGGCCTCTGCCCTGTTCTGCCCGACGAGGAGCAGCGCGGTCCGCAGCAGGCTGCTCGAGCGAGCGCGCACGAAGTCCTCGAACGACACCTCAGCGTCCCTGTTACGCATACTCAATTAACCGCGCTAGGAGCCAGAAGGTTGGCAGAAGCCTGCGGAATCTTGCTCTCAAGCCTGGCCTTCGGGCCTCATTGACGGCTGTCCTGGAAGGATCTAAAGTCTTAACACCATAGTACTTTGAGGAGTCAGGCGTGATCAGCTTCCGGCTCGACGGCCGTTCGGTCGTGCCGCCGTACCAGCAGATCGTCCAGCAGGTCCGCCAGGCGCTCCGGATGGGCGTGCTGGACGTGGGCGACAAGCTCCCCACGGTCCGGGAAGTCGTAGCGGCCACGGCGGTCAACCCCAACACCGTGCTCAAGGCCTACCGCGACCTGGAGCGCGATGGCCTGGTCGAGCCGCGGGCCGGGCACGGCACGTTCGTGGTGGGCCGCCCGTCTGGCCCGCCTCCCGGCACGCACTCACGGCTGGCCCGCAGCCTGGCGCAGTGGGTGCGCGGCGCCCGCGAGGCCGGGCTGGATGACGAGTCGATCGAATCGCTGCTGCGGATCACGCTGCGAGCGGCGGACGAGGAGGAGACCGCATGATGGCCAGCAGTAGCCCTGCCGTCATCCAGACCCGGGGGCTGTCGAAGCGCTACCGCAAGGTCACCGCCCTGAGCGAGGCCACCATCACCGTTCCCGAGGGCCGGGTATCGGCGCTGATCGGCCCGAACGGCGCCGGCAAGACAACGCTGCTGCGGCTGCTCGCCGGGCTGGCCCGCCCGACCGGCGGCGAGGTCGCGGTGCTCGGCGGCACGCCGCGCCAGGACCCGGTCTTTCTCGCCGCCATCGGCTTCCTGGCCCAGGAGATCCCGCTGTACCGGCGCTTCACCGCCGAGGATCACATTGGTATCGGCGCTCACCTCAACTCCCGCTGGGACGGGGCGTCGGTGCGGCACCGGCTGGAGAGCCTGGGCATTCCGCTTGACCAGCTGGTGGGCACGCTGTCCGGGGGCCAGCGCGCCCAGCTAGCGCTAGCGCTCACGCTGGCAAAGCGGCCCCGGCTGCTGCTGCTGGACGAGCCCGTCGCGGCGCTGGACCCGCTCGCCCGGCGGCAGTTCCTGGCACACCTGGCCGAGGCGGTGGCCGGCGGCGGCCTGACGGTCGTGCTGTCCTCGCACCTGGTCGCCGACCTGGAACGAACCTGCGATCATCTCATCCTGCTAGCCGCATCCCAGGTCCAGCTGTGCGGCGACATCGACACCCTGCTCGCCGAGCATCAGGTCCTGGTCGGCCCGCGCAAGGACACCACGGCTATCGAGCGCGACCACACCCTCGTGCAGGCCGTGCGCACCGCCCGCCAGACCACCCTGCTCATTCGCCGGAACGGGCCGGTCGTCGACCCGGCCTTCGAGGCCGCCGATGTCGGCCTGGAAGAGCTCGTGCTCGGATACATGGGCCAGCAAGCCGCGCGAGCGCCGGCGCAGCTGACCACGATCGGAGAAGATCAATGACCTGGCTTGTCTGGCGCCAGCACCGCAACCAGGCGTATTTCGCCGCAGCCGCCCTCGCCGCGTTCGCGGTCCTGCTGCTGGTCACCGGCCGGCAGATGGCGTCGGAGTACCAGTCCGCCCTCAGCCGGTGCTCCGCGAGCCACAGCTGCGGCAACCTCGCCAATACTCTGATTCTGGGTACGCCCGTGGTGTCCTTGCTGGTCACGCTGACCGTGGTGGTGCCGTGCCTGCTGGGAGTGTTCTGGGGCGGACCGCTGGTGGCCCGGGAATTCGAAACCGGCACCAGCCAGTTCGCCTGGATGCAGAGCATCACCCGCAGCCGCTGGCTGGCCGTCAAGGTCGGCTGGGCTCTGCTCGCCGCAGCCGCCTGGGGCGGCGCCGTGTCGGCCCTCGTCACCTGGTGGTCCAGCCCGGAGAACGCCCTCAACCACCAGAACTTCCAGCCCAGCCAGTTCGACATCCAGGGCATCGTCCCGGTCGGCTACGCGCTGTTCGCCGTCGCCCTCGGCATCGCCGCAGGCACGCTGCTCCGCCGCACCCTGCCCGCGCTCGCCGTCACCATCGG
The DNA here is from genome assembly GCA_963808215.1 of uncultured Actinomycetota bacterium. Taxonomy (GTDB): domain Bacteria; phylum Actinomycetota; class Actinomycetes; order Streptosporangiales; family Streptosporangiaceae; genus JAJYUU01. Next base: position 198,760 of record CAWEEY010000006.1, on the reverse strand, counting down.
CGTCTTCACCTTCCTGCGACTGGTGATCGGCCAAGATTTCCGCTCGCACTACCTGACCGCGGTCACCAAGACCTTCAGCTTCCTCCACCCCCTGGCCCTGCCGACCGGCTCCTACTGGCTGGTCTCGGGGGGCGTCGTTGGCCCAGGCGGCCCGATACCGGCCAGCCAGGCCGGCGGCGGCCTCCACGTCTCCTTCGGCGGCGTGCGCGTGCCCATCGGCAGCGTGCCGTCCACGTGCCAGGCGCAGTTCTTTCAAAGTCCGCTCAAATTCGGTCCCTGCCTGGCTGCTCACGGATACCACGCGTTCATCAACTACCAGCCCGCCAGCCGGTACTGGGCATTCCAGGGCATCGAGACGGGCATCTTCGTGTTCCTGGCTGCCGCCCTCATCGCCGTGACCGCGATCGCGGTCACCCGCCGCGACGCCTAGCAACGACCGGATCCCCGCAAGGAGCGCGAATCATGGACGCAGCCGAAGCCGCCAGGGATTATCCGCCCGGCGACCTCCGGATATCCGACGCCGACCGCGACCGGGCGCTCTCCGAGCTGAGCCAGGCCTTCCAGGTCGGCCGGATCACAGCCGACGAATTCGACCAGCGATCGGGGCAAGCCCTAGTGGCCCGCACCGGGAAAGAACTGGCCGCGCTGCTTGCCGACCTGCCACGAGAGCGCCAACCTGCGTCACGCGACTTCGTCCTGGAACGAGCCCATCGCGTCTTCGCCACCCGGATCGCTTTCGCTGCCGCCGTCGCCGCGATCTGCTTCGCCGCCGCCGCCGCCGCATCCAACGCCCTAAGCCACGGTCCCAGCCTCCAGCAGCGCGAGCTCCTCCGCGAAATGCTGGCCCGCCAGGGCGTGTCGGTCCCTCTTCCCCCAGCCGCAGGCTTCGACTGGGCCGGCACGATAACACCAGGAGTGATCGCTGTACTGCTCGTCGTGCTGATCATCTGCTTGCGCTTGCGCCCAGCCCACGCCTTGCGATCAGACGCAACCCGCCCCGGCCGCATGCCCGGCTAATCCGGGCCGCGACGGACCGCTTAGTCTGAAAAGAAGCCCAGGGATAGATCACTGTGCAAGAGCATGGCGGGCCGTCTGTGACGGCTTTGTGCTACATCGTCAGTGCCAACCGAGTTCCAGACCTGCCGGGTGCCGTGTGGATCATGCCGGCTGCGTCCCGGCGCACCGCGTAACGGATTCGAAGGGACGGGGGCGGTTGAATGACTACGGCTGTGAAGGAAAAGGGCACTGTAATCGTGACTGGTGCGAGCCGGGGTATCGGCGCCGCCATCGCCGACAGGCTTGCGGATGACGGTTACGGCGTAGTCGTCAACTTCTCGGCCGATTCGGACAGAGCCGAGTCGGTGGTGTCGGCCATCCGGGCGAAAGGCGGGCGGGCAGTAGCCGAGCGAGCCGATGTCGCTTCAGCGGATGACATCGAGGCGATGTTCGGCCGGGCTAGGGAGGAGCTGGGGCCCGTCACCGGGCTAGTCAACAACGCAGCAACGCTCGGCGACCAGGTGCGGATCGACGAACAGGATCCCGACGTGCTGGCCCGGCTGATGCAGGTCAACGTAGTCGGGCCGATGGTGTGCTCCAAGCACGCCGTCCAAGCCATGTCGACCGAGCATGGCGGCAACGGCGGATCGATCGTCATAATCGCCTCCGGCGCCGCCCGCGCCCCGGCGGGCCTGACCGGGGTCGTCCCGTACGAGGCGACCAAAGGCGCGATGGTGACATTCGCGCGGGGCCTGTCGAACGAAGTTGCCTCCGAGGGAATCCGCGTCAACAGCGTTTCACCCGGCGTCATCGAGACGGAAATGCCAGATCCGGCGGCGCGCGAACTCGGCAAGCACAGTCCCCTGGGGCGATTGGGCCGGCCCGACGAGATCGCTGCAACCGTGTCGTGGCTGGTCTCGCCGGAAGCCTCATTCGTCACGGGCAGCGACATAGCGGTCACTGGCGGGTTCTGACCGCAGGGAGCCGCACTAACGGGCGCACAGCGCCTCAAGCCGCTCCAATGTCTTGGCCATGCTGTCAGCCCAGACCTTGCCGTTGTCCATCTGGGCGCGCCCCTCTTCGGGCACGCCTGAGCAGTCGTAGATCTCGGTCACGACGGTCGCATCCTGGCCATCGGGGGTCAGCTGATAGCTCCACCGGTGTCCCCAGCGGGACTGCCCCGAACTGTCCGGGGCGGCGGCCGGATGCCCGCGCCCGGCTTCGGGCTCCCACCCGATCCGCCGGTCCTGTTCGTACTCGACGACGTGATTGTTCATCTCGTAGTCGCCCAGATGGGGGAAGTACATCTTCATCACGAAGACGTCCCCGACGCCGGAGATCATCGTGGTGGAGGCGGCTCCCCGCAGACTCCCGGAGCCGTCGAGCTCCAGATGCCGCACCGGATTGGCAAGGACCTGGAAGACCTTGTGCGCCGGAGCGCAGATCCGCCGCGTTACGGCAACGGGCTGGCACTCATCGTCGCTCATGGTCGTCGCCTCCGCTGCGGCCAGCGCCCTTTGGCTGGCTCCTCGTATGGACGACGATCGGCCCCGGCCCAGATGGACATCCCGGCGCAGACGTCGCTCGCAGATCGGTGAGCCCGTGGGCAGCGTCACTCCCGCAGCGGTGCCAGCAAGCCGATCAGGGTCCGCGCGATGCTGCCGCTATCGCCAAACAAGGATTCGGCGGCGAAACTCTCCACCCCGGCATCTGGCAGCTGAATCCAGCGGGTGTCATCCTCGCCAGCCTTAACCGGTAACCTTCCGGTTCCCACGCGCCAGACGATCACCTGGACTTGAAGGCGAACCGCGGAGGCCCGAAGTGTCCCGGTAGCCTTGGCCGGCACGCGCACCCGCTAACCGTGAGACTTGGGCTATGACTGCTGATAGCGAGAGTCAGGCCGGTCGCAAGATCGGCCTGCTTTGGCGCGGGAACCGGGCGGAAGACCCGTACTCCACCGCCAGGACCGAACGCCTTAAGCCGCTTGTGTCGGCGCTCGGGCGGCTGGACGTGGCGGTCGAACCGGTTGTGTATCAAGAAGATGCGGTCGATGAGGTGCGCGGCCAGTTGCTCGGCCTCGACGGAATCCTGGTATGGGTCAACCCGATCCAGGACGGAGCGAACCGCTCCCAGCTGGATGCGCTCCTGCGGGAAGCAGCCGCCAGCGGGGCGTGGGTTTCGGCTCACCCGGATGTGATCCTCGCGCTCGGGACCAAGGAAGTGCTGTACCGGACTCGCGACCTCGGGTGGGGAACCGACACCGATCTCTACCCTGACGCTGCCGATTTCCGGGCAAGGTTTCCCGCGGCCCTGGCCAAAGAGGGCATTCGTGTCCTGAAGCAGGCCCGTGGTAATGGCGGGAACGGCGTGTGGAAGGTCGAGCTGGTGAAGCCGATCGCCGGTGCAGCCGAACCAGATTCCGATGTCCTCGTCAGGGTGCGGCACGCAATGGAAAAGGAGGAAGCACGGTCCGAGCAGCTTTGTCTCGGCGACTTCCTTGAACGGTGCGAGGAGTACTTTGCCTGGTCCGGATGCCTGGTCGATCAGCCCTTCCAGCAGCGGCTTGCCGACGGGCTAATCCGCTGTTATTTCGTGCACGACGAGGTCGCCGGGTTTCTGCATCAGTGGGCGACGGGCCTGCTGGAGCCGGCCGTCGTCGCCGCCCGGCAGGCCGTGTCGGCGTCTGAAGGACCCGACGCTCCGGCCTACCGCGCGCTCAAGCGGTCGGTGGAACAGGAGTGGATCCCGCAGATGAAGCAGCTTCTTGGCCTAGACACCTACGCGCTTCCAGCCATCTGGGACGCCGACTTCCTCTACGGGCCGAGGACCGCAGATGGCGACGACAGCTACGTTCTGTGCGAGATCAACGTCAGCGCGGTCTGGCCCTTCCCTGACCAGGCCACTGAGAAAATCGCTCAGGCCGCGGTCGCTCGTGTGACCTCGCTACGGACGGCAAGTAGCTGACATCCGGCCAGGCTCGGACGGATCTTCAAGCAGCGGGCTAGACGACACGGTCTACCCCAACCAGCAACGTTCTCGCAAGTGCGTGTGGTGCGCTGTGGTCGAGGTGCTGCAATAAGGTTCTGCCGGCATCCTTAGTTTATGAGCGATCTGCATGGTGGTAGCCACGACCGCGGACAAGATCACCACCACGACCACGGGCACGGGCACGACCACGGGCATGAGCACTCTGAATCCGGGCTGGTGTCCCGGTTGCGGCATGTGCTGAGTCCGCACTCGCATGAACCAGCGGACCAGGTGGATGCAGCGATGGAGGCCAGCGCGGAGGGTATGCGGGTGCTGTGGATCTCGCTGGGCCTGCTGGGCGTGACCGCGCTAATACAGGCGGCGGTCACGCTGTTGTCGGGGTCGGTGGCTCTGCTGGGTGACACGCTGCATAACGCCGCCGACGCGCTGACCGCGCTGCCGCTGGGCGTGGCATTCATCGTGGGCCGCCGACCGCCGACCCGCCGATACACCTACGGGTTCGGCCGCGCCGAGGACCTGGCCGGGATCGTGATCGTGCTCACCATCGCCGCCTCCTCGGCGCTGGCCGCCTACGAGGCCATCAGCCGGCTGATCCATCCCCGGCACGTGTCGGACCTGCTCGCGGTAGCTGCCGCCGCGCTCGTCGGGTTCGCCGGGAACGAGCTGGCCGCCGCGTACCGGATCCGCACTGGCCGGAAGATCGGGTCGGCGGCGCTGGTTGCGGACGGGCTGCATGCCCGCACGGACGGGCTGACGTCCCTCGCGGTGCTGCTCGGCGCGGGCGGCGTTGCCCTGGGCTGGGACTGGGCCGACCCGGTTGTCGGGCTGCTGATCACCGTGGCGATCCTGGCTGTCTTGCGGCAGGCCACTCGCGAGATTTACCGGCGGCTGATGGACGCGGTCGATCCCGATCTGGTCGACCAGGCAGAACGAACCCTGCGGGCAACTACCGGAGTACTGGACGTCGGGGAAGTCCGGCTGCGCTGGATCGGTCACCAGATCCGTGCCGAATGCGAGGTGATCGTGAACCCGGCCATCTCCGCTGCGCAGGCCCATGAGGTCACGGTCAACGCGGAGCATGACCTCCTGCATGCTATTCCGCGGCTGTCCGCTGCGCTGGTTCACGCTGATCCAGTATCCGATGGCACCGACCCGCATCATGTCCTGGCTGATCACCGGCCGGGCGAAGCCGCGGTTCCTGTCCCGCACGGAGGACGGTGACAAAGGCAAGCTCAGGCTGGCGCGGCCCGCGCTGTCCAGGTGAAGCTGCCCATGTCGGGTACCCCCTGAGCGACCGCCAGGGCAACCCGCTGACCGAGCGCATCGGCGTCACTGACGGCGAGGCCGGGATCGACCCAGCCCTCGACTTCCACGCGCAGCGTCCTGCCGGTCCAGCGGGCCGGGCGTGGGCGTGCACCACGCCGTCAACCATCCCGGCCGCATTCTCGGCGGAGGTGACAATGCTGGGATCGACGCCGTCGACCAGGCGGTGTACCACGTCCGCTGTCACCTCATAGCCGACGTAGCAGATGAACAAGGTCACCGCGATTCCGGCGATCGGGTCGCCCAACCGCAAGCCAAACGCGACCGCGACCAGGCCGACCAGCGCCCCGAACGAGGACAGCGCATCAAGCCAGGAATGCCGTGCGTCGGCAAGGAGGGTCGCCGAGTTGATGCGCCTGCCGACAATGAGCTTGTACCGGGCGACTACCTGATTGCCGACAATGCCCAGGGCGGCCCCGAAGATCCCCCATCCGACATGGCTGGTCGGCCCGTGCTCGACCAGCTTCCGGACGCTCTCATAGCCGGCGAACGCCGCGCTAGCCCAGATCACCACGGCGATGCCGATGCCCGCCAGGTCCTCGGCCCGGTCCAGGCCATATGGATATCGTTCAGTCGGCGCCTTCCGCGATACCCGGAACCCGATGAAGACCACCGCACTAGTCGACACGTCCGACAGGTTATGGATTGCGTCACCCAGCAGGCCAACTGAGCCGGTCAGGATCGCCAGCAGCAGCTCGACCAGTCCGGTAGCGGCCAAGCCCACCGCGCTGATCGCGATAGCCCGGTTAGCCTGCCGCCGTTCCTGCACGTCATCGCGGGTAGTCGGCAAGCGGAACGCTGCAGCCGCGCAGCGAGCCGGCGCCTGGCCAGGGAGTGGGATGTGTCGCAGTTCGAACCGCCCGTGCCGACGCCGCGCGACGAGGTCGTCTGGCTGCAGCCGTTTCCTGACGCGTTCCTCGAGGGCGCCGTCGACGTGCCGCTCGGGCCGGAGGCCCGCTACGAGCAGAGCGAAGCCATCTCGCTGGCCTTCGTGGCCGCCCTGCAGCTGCTTCCGCCGCGCCAGGTCGCCGTCCTCATCTTGCGCGACGTCCTCGGATTCCACGCCAGCGAGGTGGCCGGCATGCTGGAGGTGACCCTCGAATCGGTCAACAGCGCCCTCAAACGAGCCCGCGCTAGCCTGCAGCGCCGGCAGCCAGCCGCCGGCCACCAGCCGCCGCCGGCCGCAAGCTCGCCCGCCGAGGACGCGATCGTGGCCATGTTCGCCCGCGCGTGGGAGTCGGCCGATCTCGACGCGCTGGTGGCCCTGCTGACCGACGACGTCTTCATCGCTATGCCTCCGGAGCCATTCGGATACGAGGGCCGTGACCTCGTGGCCCGCTACTGGACCCGCCAGTTCGGCGCGGGCCGCAGGTTCGACCTCGTGCCGACCCGAGCCAACGGCCAGCCCGCGTTCGGGGCCTACCTGCGCGGCCCGGCCGGAATCCGCCACGCGACCGCCTTCTACGTGCTCACCCTTGCCGGCGGCCAGATCTGCGCCATGACCCGCTTCGACAACAGCGTGCTGCCGTGGTTCGGCCTACCGCGCTCACTCCCGGGCCGGTAGCTATTGAGATTCGGCTATATCTTGCGAGAGGTTGGCGGACGGCCGCGAGGCCCGGGCCTGCCCGCCCCGCTGTTCGTACCCAGCCCGATCGTGACCGAGGTCTGCTACATGGCCGAGTCGAGGGTCGGGCCTCGCGCCGAAGCTTTCGGGCTCGCTACGCGAGGGGGATCACCGGGATGAACGTGGCGAGCGGCCGCGGATCACGAGTTCGGTCGTACTCCCGCAGGAGCGCGATATAGCGATCCTTGTCCACAGCCCAGTCATACGACTCAAGCGATTCGTCGCCTTGTGCCGCGAGGAAGGCGAGATCCGCGAGCAGCCGAGTGGTCCGGCCGTTGCCGTCGATGAACGGATGGATGCGAACGGTCTCAGCATGCACGGCGATTCCGAGCTCGCGCACTGTCCAGTCCTCGGTGTGCTCCCAGCGGTAGCGGGCGTTCTCAAGGGAGGCGCGAAGCGCCATCGCGATCTGCTCCGGTGCGATTCCGATGTTCAGCTCGCGTGTGCGGAAGCGGCCGGCCCAGGTCCAGATGTCGCCGTAGAGTTTCAGATGGAGATCGCGGAGGAGATGGTCGGACAGGATCTCGTCGAGGCCGAGGGCGCCGTCAGCAACCGCGTCTAGAAGGTCTTCGGAGACCTCGGCGAGAACTGCCTGCTCGGCTTCGTAAAGATCCGCCTTCGTCGGGTCATCCCCGAGCAGCGCCCGCGCCTGCGGGGTGAGCGCGTCAGCTTCTTCGGGATCAAGCGGTGTCTCGCCGTAGCCGGGCGAAAGCGTCATCAGCCTGACTGACGGCGCGCAGCCAAAAACCGGTCGACCCTCTCGGAGCGCACATACCCCGACGGAACCCCGCGGCGCTCGAGCTCGGCTGACGCCTTCGCCGAACGGAGAGCAGCACGACGCAGCGCCTCACGGGTCACATTCTTGCGCTTCATACTGCTGCTCACCTCCGCTAGCCGTCGGTGTCAAGCGTACCGCGACGCTGGTTGTGACCACTTCTCCCGACCCGAGCGTCCGATTTTCAGGAGGCTGCGCCGATCCAGCTGTGTCCATCGCAGCCCAGATGTTCAGGGAATTCGCGCGCTTACTCAAGTACGGGATCCAGGTCCAGCCACATACGGCCAGGGTCGTCGTTAGCACTGCGTTAGCAGACCGGACGGCTGCCACCATGAGCCTTAGCAGCGCCAGCGTGGTTCGCCCGTATCAGCTCGGCTGTTCGAAACTTGATAACTCCATAGTGTGAGTTAGGCATCGGGCACCCGGGCACTACGGGCCCGTGGGTAGCGCAGGAGGGTGAGGCACAAGTGGCCACGGGCTCATCATCGTCCGACCCTGGCGGTCCAAGGGGTTGTGAGGCTGATGACGGCGGCTGAGGGCCAGATTGTCCAGGCGATTGGGCTGTGCTGCAGGATAGCGCTCGCCGCTAGGGCGGCGAGGATGAGGCTGACCGCGCTGATGTATTTGCCAGCTCGATGCTGGCGTGCGGAGTTCCGCTGCTCGATCAGTTCGTCTACGATCTCGGCGATCCGGTCGTCGATCGCGTCGCCGAAGCGGGCTAGGAGTTACTCGTCCGGCGGCGCGTGCGCGTCGAACCCGGCAGGGCCGCCGGCCGGCGGTGATTGGCAGCGCTGGTGCTGGGCTGGCCGGGGGACGTCGGCCCGGTGAGCTGCAGTCCGGGTGGCGTGCCTCGGGTGCCGTCCTTCCGTTCACGGTAGGGCTAGCCCAGCTGATAAGTCAGCGGGCTGGTCGGGTAAAGGTGGAGAGTTGCCGGTGACGCGTTCTCATCAGGTGGATCGGCGGCAGCAAGTGAGCGGCGAGACCGGCGACCGCCAGCAATATGGCGACTCCGAGCGGAAGGGTGATCCCCTTCGTCGTACAGCCAGCCGTCGCGTGCAGGGCGTGGCCTGGGCAGGCAGCTGACCCGCCGAGTGCGGCCACGAGGCCGAAGAAAAGAGCTACCAGGCCGGCGAGCGGCACGACGGTGGCGATCAGCTTGTCTCGCCGGCTCCATGTCGGGGATGGCCACAGGATCAGCATCCCGGCGATCCAGCCTAGCCCGCTCGCGATTGGGCCGAAGATGATCAGCCACGGCGCCCACGCGTCCCAGCGGCCGCTGCCTGGGGGCAGTGCGCCTGCCTCGGCGGCGATGGCAGCGGGGTCGCCGACCCTGGACAGGAGGGTCCGGACACTCGCTGTGTCGTCGGGATCGAGCTCGGTCCGCTCCTCGTCGATGTGCTCGTGCACTTCGGCGAGGATCTCCTGCCTCCGGGTGGCCTCGACGCTCTGCAGCGCTGCGTCCAGCTGCGTCAGGTAGCGCCGCACGAGTTTGTCGGCCTCGCCGGCCGATTGTCGGGCTGTCATTCCCGGCTCCCTTCGTTGAGGATCTCATCGACGGCGTCGCGAAAGCCGCGCCACTGTTTCTTGAAGCTGGCGAGGGCAAGTTCTCCGTCGCCGGTGAGGTGGTAGTAGCGGCGTGGCGGTCCGGCGTTTGACTCCTGCCACGACGTCTCGACCAGGCCGTTGCGCCGTAGGCGGGCAAGCATCGGGTAGAGCGTTCCTTCGCTGCCGATAATCCGCCCCCGTGCAGTGAGCTCACGCGCCAGCTCGACTCCGTACTTCTCACCCGTGGTGAGCAGGGCCAGGACGCACTGCTCAGCCACGCCCTTGCGAACCTGGCCGAGCCAGTTAACGTCGTCGCCCGGTTCCATGTATTGCACGGTACCCGGCATTGATAGGAAGGTCAAAAGAGCGGAATGTCGCCTATCACCAGCTGCGAACCCGCAACCCTGCAGTTGCCTGGCGTCCTTCGATAGGCGCGAACTGATCCGTGGAAGATCACTGTCAAGGGTGCCCGGAGGGCATCACGTGTGACGCGCGCAGCGCGCCCTGGACGGTGATCTTGCCCAGCTCAAGACTGAGGCGCCCGGAGGATGGCAGGACCGTGCCGACGGACGCGCACGGCCCTGAATTGCAACGACCCCGGCATCGCCGCAGGTCAAGGGCATCAGACCAGGGCTTTCAAACAGTGGGGCGGGTGGGGCTCGAACCCACGACCGGCGGATTATGAGTCCGCTGCTCTGACCGGCTGAGCTACCGCCCCCTGGACCGCGCCATCAATTACAGCAGAAGACCGCGCTATAGGTCGCCCGCGGCCTTGGGCCGCGAACGGCTTAGCGGGCTACCTGGCGCTGAGTTGCATCGCCATGGCGTGCTCCACCAGGGCGATCAGTGTGGACTTCGTTGAGTTACGCCCGCGGGCGTCACACTGCATGATCGGCACCCGCGGGCTGATGGACAGCGCCTCCTGAACGTCAGAAAGCCCGTGCGGGAAATCACCGTTGAATCCGTTCACCGCGACGATGAACGGCAGGCCGGCGGACTCGAAGTAGTCGACGGCCGGGAACGAGTCGGCCAGCCTGCGCGTGTCCACGAGAACCACTGCCCCGATAGCACCCTGGATGAGGTCGTCCCACATGAACCAGAAACGGTGCTGGCCGGGCGTACCGAATAGGTAAAGGATCAAGCCCGCGTCGAGGGTAACGCGGCCGAAGTCCATCGCCACTGTCGTCGTCGTCTTGTCTGGCGTGTGACTGAGGTCGTCCAACCCGTCGCTGGCCGTGGTCATGACGGCCTCGGTGGTCAGTGGCGTGATCTCCGAGACCGAGCCAACGAACGTGGTCTTGCCGACGCCGAAGCCGCCCGCAACGACAATCTTCACCGATGTCATCGCGGCTTCTGCAGCCGGCGCAGCGACGGCCCTAGAGCTTCCGAAGTCCACTGAGCACCCTTTCGAGCAGGTTGATGTCCGGGCGACCCTGTGCGTGGTCGAGCTGGTGTACCCGGACGAGTCCTTCCATTGCCATGTCGGCGATAAGCACCCTGGCGACGCCCAGTGGCATCCGCAGCACCGCTGAGACCTCCGCGACCGATCGCCAGTCACGGCAGAACCCGAGGATGGCCTGACACTCTGGGCTGAGAACTGACAGGTCGCGCGCCTCATAGTGCGACGCGGCGACCATGGCCTCAATCTGGAGCTGGTACCGAGGCTTGGTACGGCCGCCGGTAACAGCGTACGGACGGACCAGCGCGCTAGTCTCTTCACCTATTCCGCGCGAGCCCGCGTCATAGTCCCAGGGTTCACGCGACGCCGACGAGTGCCCAGGGACATAGTCGAATGCGGACCCCTCGAGGTCATCACGATCAACTGGGTACAGGCGGTCGCCCGTATCCCAGTCATCGCGGCCGTGGCCAAACACGGCAGCCTCCTGTCACTATCTACCGCCCTCAGCCCAGCGAGGTTGGCCGCCGCGCACTTCAGGTGTCAGCACACTGCCCACCCGCTCGACAAGCAGTGCCATCTCGTACGCGACTAGGCCCATGTCACAGTCCGCCGCCGCAAGGACGGCGAGGCTAGAGCCATCGCTAATCGCCATGATGACCAGCAGGCCGCGGTGCATCTCTACGACGGTCTGAGTGACAGCGCCGCCCTCGAAGACGCGGGCGGCCCCCTGCGTCAGGCTGGTGAGCCCTGAGGTCACGGCCGCAAGCTGGTCAACACGGTCAGCAGGGAAGCCATGCGAGAACGCCATCGGCAGACCGTCCGAGGAGACCACGATCGCGTGCGCCACTGACGGCACCCGCTCAACGAAGTTCGTGATCAGCCAGTTCAGGTCTTGAGCCGGACGCACGAGCGGACTCACAGGCGCACCTTCCTCTCGCGGCATCCGCCCAGTCCCGTCGGACCCGGCGCCGCCGTGGCTACACGCGGATCAGCCGGCGCATCCGCGTTCTCAGACTAAGCATGACCATCTCGACAAGATCGTGTCACCTTCATCGAGAACCGTCATCCTCATCAGAGTGTCCCTCGTCAGGGGACGCCGCCGCCCGCCCTTCTCTGATGCCGCGCTGGAAACTGGCGAACCGGTCTCTAGTCGCTGCAGCAGACCTGGCCGGAACAGAGGTGGCCGGCTCCGGCGACGCCGTTCCCGGTACGAGGTTGGCCTGCGGTACTCGCTTTGGCAGGCCGGCCTCCGTGGTGCCGCCGGTGGCCGGTGAACTGGCTGCTTCAGCTGCATGCCAGCCCTCGTCGGCTGCGGACGCCGCCCACGTGACCTGTGGCTCCGGCAGGACTGCGGCCTGATCATCCGCCCAGCCGCCGCCGGATCCGGCCAGGCCGCCCACGCCACCGCCCATGCTGCCAGAGCTGATCGGCCCCGTCGGCCCGCCGAGGCTCGGTACGCCGACCTGGCTACCGGCACCGCTCGGTGCGGCGGGAGCGGACGGCACGCCGCTGCGCCCGCGGCGGAACCAGTCGGATTCCACGGCTTCGAAGATCGGCAGCCGGTTCTCCCGAGCCACGTGCTCGGCAGGCGGCACGACCACGGCACCGGCCGACGTTTCCGCCCCAGCTGGCGCTGCCGCGCCGACCAGCCCTCTGTCCCATCCGAAGCTGCTCTGGTCGCGGTCAGCGGGTCCATCGGCGCCGCGAGTCAGCTGCGGCCCGCCCGCGGCTTCGCTCGGACTGCCGAATGCCGGCCGACTGCCCGTACCGGGCTGGGACGGTGCGTCGGCACGCCCCGTCACGGTTGGCTCGCCGAGCGGCAGTGGCTGAGCCGAGGTCGTCTGCGGTGCCGATCCGAAGTCGATGGTCGGGCCGGACAGATCGTAAGCCTGCGCGGGCTCGTCTACGAACGGGTCAGCGCGCGGGTACGTACCGGAGACGGGCTCCATGCGCTCGGCCGTACCGGCGTCCAGATCCGCTTCAGCCGCTTCGGATCCGAACGCTGGCAGCGGGCTGGTAGTCGCCGCGCCGCCCCAGCCGATACCGCCAGGGTGAGGCCCGGCGCCAGGCACACGGCGCGGGCCGAGGACGCTGAGGTCGCTTCCCGATTCTGCCTGGGCGCCTGCGAACCTCGGGGCCCTGGCCGCGTTGATCTCCTGCTCGGCCGGCGAGGCCATGCCTTCGCTGTCGCCGTTCAGCCCGGCCGGCAGGGCGGCGATGGCCCCGGCCGACAGGCCGCCCGGGCTCGCCGCCCCAGGCCCGAACGCCGCCGCGGCTGCGGACAGGTCGACCCGGCGCATGCCAGGGGCGCCGCCGTCAGCCGCGTGGCTGACAACCTCGTCGGGCAGCCACACGAGCGCTGTGAGGCCGCCGCCCGTCGCGGGCCGCAGCCGGACCCTGATCCCGTGCCGCGCGGCCAGCCGGGCGACCACGAACAGCCCCATGCGGCGGGATACCGCCACGTCCACGACCGGCGGGTTGTCGAGCCGCCAGTTAGCGTGGGCCATCTCCTCGGCGCCCATGCCCACGCCCTGGTCGGTGATGTCCAGCAGCACGCCGCCGCTGCTCAGCAGATGACCAGCGACAACGACAGGTGTCTCCGCCGACGAGAATGAGGTGGCGTTCTCCGCAAGCTCGGCCAGCAGGTGGACAACGTCGTTGACGGCGTGGCCGCGCACCGCGATACCAGGCTGCACGTTCAGGGTCACGCGCTCGTACTGCTCGATCTCCGAGACCGCGGCCCGCAGCACGTCAACGAGCGCGACCGGCTGGTTCCACCGCCTGCTCGCGTCGTGACCCGCCAGGACCAGGAGGTTCTCCGAGTTGCGGCGCATCCGGGTGGCCAGGTGGTCCATCTGGAACAGGCTGGACAGCCGGTCCGAATCCTGCTCGCCCTGCTCCAGGTCGTCGATCAGCCGGATCTGCCGCTCGACCAGTGACTGGCTGCGCCGGGACAGGTTGACGAACATGGCGTTGACGTTGCCGCGCAGCGCGGCCTCGTTGGCGGCCAGCCGGAGCGCCTCCCTGTGCACCTGGTCGAACGCCCGCGCCACTTCGCCGATCTCGTCGGAAGAGTCCACGTCGATCGGCTCGACCTCGAGCGGGACGCCCGCCCCGTCGGAATCGCTCATCCGGCGCACCGTCTCGGGCAGCCGCACGCCCGCGACCTCCAGCGCGCCAGACCGCAGGCGCCGCAGCGGCCGGACCATTGACCGGCCGACGACGGTCGTCAGGACCAGCGCGAGCAGCAGCACGATCAGCACGGCAGCACCGATAACGGCTGCCGTGGTGATCGCGTTCTGGTGCAGCGTCGTGGCCCGGCTGATCGGTGGCGGCCACCAGGTCCTGCTCGACCGCCCTGATGGTGTCCGACGGTGCCTGTCGACATTGGCGCCATACCACTGGATCACGGTGATGGGTCACTGGGCTCAGCGGCTGATCATCCACGCCGAACTGGATTGCCTCCAGCTCGTAGCTGCTGGCCTGGCTGACCAGGCTGCCGGACACCGTGTTGTTGTAGAGCGCGAACTGCTGCGGGCGTGGCGACCCGGCCGTACTCGGCAACGTTTGCCTTCTGCTCCTCCAGGGCCTGCTGCACAAGGGTCAGGGCCGCGGGATCCCATTGTGGTGTCCTGGGCGAACGCGTACGCGACCAGGCCCCGCTGCTCAGATGCTTCCTCAGCGATCAGCGACACCAGGTTCAGGGCGCGGACGTCGTTGTTCAGGCCCGGGTCACCGCTACCGAGTGCGATGTTGTCATCGATGGCCAGCAGCTGGTCGATGATCGTGGTGTACGTTGTTCATCACGTTGACGGCTGGCAACTTGGTCGTGACGGCTGCGGTCCGCAGCGGCTCGACCAGACTGCAGTACGTCTGCCGATGCTCTGCGCGTTCTGCTGGACCTGCGCAGGGTAGCCGCCCCCGATTGCCGCGCTGTCCGTCTCGACCTTCGCCATCCACGATGCGCGTCAGGCTCTGAGTCTGCGCGACCGTGGTGTACTCCGGTGCGCGCGTCCGCCGGCACGCCGGCGTGTCGCGGCTGTATGCTCCTGCGTGCCCTGCCGACCGCCGAGACCTAGGCCGATGTAGAGCATCGTCTGGTCCCGCTCATCCTCAAGATGCGCGGCCAGGCCGGTCACGTCGTAGCTCAGGTTCGCTAGCTGCTCGACCCGCTGGTAGGCCAGCGCATTCTGGACCGCGGTCACGATGTAGGTGCCGCCCAGGATTACCGCGGTCAGCGTCGGAATGATGATCAGCAGCAGCAGGCGGGACCGCACGCGCCAGTTCTTCAGCGATCGCCATGGCTGGCCGCCGCGCGACGCCTGGTCCTGGCGCAGCACTCTCGCCCGCCGCAGCAGCGCCGCCGAGGCTTACGCGACCAGCGCGTGCGCCACCCAGGGCAGCACCATTCGCCGGCGCTGCCGCGCCGCTGGGGCGGCTCCGCCCGGGCGGCACCAGAGCTGGCTGGCAGCAGCACGACCGACGATGCGGACCTTTTTGTCTCGGGACGGCACAGTCTCTGAACCCCTCACCTGTCGGCCGCGATACCGGGGCACGTGCCGATCGGGCCACGGGCACTACCGACACGGCGAACCTCCCAGATAGCGACTCTTCATCGGGTGCAGTCAGTCACGCCACGGCAACTCTAGCCGTTAACCGGGTAACGTTGCGCCAATACATGCACGAATCGGAAAAACCGCTGTAACGTGATGTTTGACGGGCCTCCTGGCAGCAATAGGGTACTCTCTGGCGCAACGTCCGTGTTCAGAAAACTCTCTGGTTCGCATCGCCGGATTACCGGATGAGTGGCGATAAATCGCAAACCCTGCAAGGAGAGTCATGAGGCTTGACCCGGCCGGAGTCCCGCTGCTGAACCGGGGTCGGCGCGCCGTCCGGGCCCGCTGCGCTGCTGGCGGCAGTCTCCGGGCTCGCTCTCCTGGCTGGCCGCGGGCTGCGGCAACTCGGGCAGCGCGGGCGGTACGGTGTCGAGCACAGTCACGATCGCCGCCGTGCCGGGCGTCAGCGACGCCGCCATTTACCTGGCGCAGAAGGATGGCTTGTTCGCTGCCGAGGGCCTGGCACACGTGCGGATCCAGCCCTACAAGAACCAGGCCCAGGTGCTGACCGCCCTTCAGAGCGCTCAGGCGGACATCGCGGCCAGCGACTACGGCAACGTCTTCTACGCGAGGCCCGCAGTCGCCGAGTCCCAACGACCCTGCGGATCCTCGCCGACGGCTACGACGCCACTGCCGGCGTCCTCGAGATGCTCACCTTGCCCCATTCGACGATCAAGTCGCCGGTGAGCCTGGCTAACCCGAACGTGAAGTCGGCGTGCCCAATGACGACTGCATGTCGCACTCAGCGGGAAGGGTTCGTCCCGGTCAGCCTCGACGCAGCTGCGGCGATCGAGGTGCTGTCCAGACTACCTGGGGAACGCAGCCGACTCGGTGAACTGGAAGCCGATGTCGCAGACAGGACGAAGTCACCGAGCTCGAGCAGCACAAGCTCCAGGCGATCCTGGTCAGCGAGCCTTACATCTACCAGGCCGAGAGCGAGGATGGCGCCGTCGAGGTGCTTGATGCCTGCAGCGGCTCAACTGCAGGCCTGCCGCTGCTCGGCTACGTGGCGATGAACGCCTGGGTCCGGGAGAACCCGGCCGCGGTCGCTGATTTCCAGGCTGCCCTCGCCAAGGCCCAGGCCGACGCCTCGATGACCGGCCAGGTCCAGGGCGTGCTTCCCAGCGCTGCCGGCATCAGCGCCCAGGAAGCTGACCTGATCACGCTCGGCACTTACCCGACGTCAACGAGCGTCCCGGACCTGCAGGCGGTCGTCCGGCTACATGTACGGCCCCCCGCAAATGATCAGTAATGACCCCGGCTTGTCGGGCCCATGGTCGTCAAGCCAGCGAGCTAGGCCCGCACCGGTCAGCGGATCAGCCGCGGCCGCCCGAGCCCCAGCTGCCGGGCGATCACCATGCGCTGGACCTCGGACGTGCCCTCGCCGATCTCCAGCACCTTGGCATCGCGGTAAAACCTCGCCACCGGGAACTCGTTCATGAACCCGTAGCCGCCGAAGATCTGGGTCGCGTCCCGTGAGTTATCCATCGCGGCGTTCGAGCAGGTCAGCTTCGCGATCGCGGCCTGCGACTTGAACGGCTCCCCAGCAACCAGCCGGGCTGCCGCGTCGTACCAGGACAGCCTGGCCACATGCGCCCTGGCCGCCATGTCCGCGATCTTGAACTGAATCGCCTGGTAGTGCGCGAGCTCATGGCCGAAAGCGGTCCGCTGCGCGGCATACCGCAGGCACTCATCGACGCAGCCCTGTGCCAGGCCTGCCGCCAGGGCGGCGATCGCCACCCGGCCCTCGTCCAGGGTCTGCAGGAACTGCGCATAACCCCGGCCGAGGCCGCCGAGCAGGTTCTCGGCCGGGACCCGGCAGTCCGAGAAGGCCAGTTCCCTGGTGTCTGAGCAGCGCCATCCCACCTTGGAGTACTCCGAGCCCACGGTGAAGCCCGGAGTCCCTGACGGCACCATGATCGCCGAGATCTCCGGGCTTGCCGCCGTTCCGGCCAGTAATCGCCAGGGCCGTGACGACCGACGTGATCGAGGTCCCGGAGTTGGTGATGAACGCCTTCGAGCCGTCGATGACCCACTCATCGCCGTCCAGCCGGGCGGTGGTCCGCATCCCGCCCGGGATGTCGGAGCCGCCGCCGGGCTCGGTGAGGCCGAATGC
The DNA here is from genome assembly GCA_963808215.1 of uncultured Actinomycetota bacterium. GTDB lineage: Bacteria > Actinomycetota > Actinomycetes > Streptosporangiales > Streptosporangiaceae > JAJYUU01. Next base: position 181,378 of record CAWEEY010000006.1, on the reverse strand, counting down.
CGCAAGCCGCTCGCCCTGGCACAGCTCCGGCAGCCAGCGATCCTTCTGCGCGGCCGACCCGAACCGGTAGATCGGCATCGCGCCGAGCGCCACGCCCGCCTCGAGGGTGATCGCCACTGACGAATCGACCCTGGCCAGCTCGTGCAGGGCCAGGCAGAAGGCGAAGTAGTCACCGCCCATCCCGCCGTACTCTTCCGGGAACGGCAGACCGAACAGGCCCATCTTGCCCATCCGCGAGACGATGTCGTACGGGAACTCCCCTCGCTCGTACAGTTCGCCGATAACCGGCGCGATAACCTCGCGGGCGAACTCCTCCACAGAGCTGCGGAGCGCCTCCTGCTCCTCATTGAGCGTGAAGCCAACCATGCCTTGGATGCTACCGGCCGCCCCATCGCCCCGCCGCCCCGCCGTCCAGGCCAGCGTCCACGCCGGGCGGGCGCCTCGCTGCCGCACTCGGCCAGAGTCAGTGGCTCTGGCACCAAAGCCAGGCCTGTGAACGTTAGTCTCTCGTGCGAGCACTGCGAAGAGGAAGGCTGGCCGGGGCCGCCGACGAAGGAGTCCAGGAAGACATGATGGCGACGCTAACCTGTCCCAATTGCGCTGCCGGGGTGAAGCCCGACGACCTGATCTGCTTCACTTGCGGCGCCAACCTGCCCAGGACGAGGGCCAGGGACGACGACTCTCCCGCTGCGAACACTGTGATGCAGGAGTACCTGCGAGCAGAGGACCGCGCGAGGTCCATTTCGCCCGCTGTGCTCCGGCTGTCCTTTCCGACCGGGAACGTGGATGTTCCGGCTGGCACCACCTTGCTACTGGGCCGTGATCCGGCGGAATCCCTGGTCGCTGCCGCATTCGCGGACTATGAGAACGTGTCGAGGCGGCATGCGACGATCATGATGGACGACGGCGGGCACGCTAGCATCCGCGACGAGGACTCCACCAACGGCACGTTTGTCAACGGCGACCGGGTGCTGCCAGGCATCGCGGTCCGGCTGGCCGACGGCGACACCGTCCGCCTGGCGGCCGACGTTACCGCCGAGGTCATGCTGCCCCGCCAGCAGCCGGACCCGGCCTCGCTCAGCCGCCCAGACAACGAGTAAGCCCGGACCACCAGTAAGACAGGCAAGCGGGCACTGACCCCAGGCAGTCAGCGGCCCGCGCGGCCACGGCGGCGCCCGCCTTACTCGGCCTCGCGGACCGCGAACCACGGATCGCCGGCCCATCGGCGCTGAACCAGGGCCGGTACGGGCTGTGCGCCAACGGGCCGGCAAGCTCGCCCCACCCGGCGGAAGCTCCCGTCAGCCGCCCGCCTCGGGCTGGCGCTAGCGGCCTGCCAGCGCCACCCGGCTGGTCAGCGAGCCCGTCCGGCTCAGCATCCTCGCTGGGAGGCACGTCGTCCGGCTCGTCAGCAGCGTCGTCATGCTTCTCAGCGACGTCGTCCGGCTCCCAGTCACCCTCGTCCTGTTCGCCATGAGCCGCCGGGTGCCACCACTCCATCTCGCCCGGTTCGCGGTTCTCCGCATCGCCACGGTCCGGGGCCGGCCAGGCGGACGGATGACTGCTCGGCAGGCGCGAAAGACGACGGGCTAAATCGCGCTCTGTGCCCGGCTGATCCGCCCGCGGCCGGAATCGGTCGGCTCGCTCCCAGTCAGACGACGGCATGTGCACGATTGTGCCGCAATCGGTCGGCTAACGATGCGTGCTCCGCCTGCAGAGTCGGCCTGGCGCGGCTGACGTGCGCCGCTCATTCCGGTCTGCGGCGGCCGCCAGCCACGTGGCCGCCGTCTGCGCTTAACCTTGGCGTTGTGAGAACCCTGGGCCCCCCGACAGGGATGCGCGTGTGATCAATGTCGAACTGAGCTGGCAGGAGGCTGCCGCTACCGCAGCCGGCCTTGCCGTCGCCTCGCTCGCGCTGCGGACGGCAGGCAAGCCGAAGCTCACCTCCGCCGCGGTCTTCATCCGGGAAGCCGCCCTGGTGTTTGGCCTGTTCGCGCTCTGGCAGTACGCAGGGTCGTTCTCCGTGATGGGACCAGGTGGCGCGCTCGGCCGGGCCCAGTGGATCTGGCGATTCGAGCGGGCGGTCCACCTGCCGAGCGAGGCAGCGATCCAGCGCATCTTGCTGCCCCACCCGCTGATCATCCAGTTCTTCAACCTGTACTACGACACGCTGCACTTCCCCGTGCTGATCGCGTGCATAGTGTGGCTGTTCGTCTGGCACCGGGACAGCTACAGCAGGTGGCGCACGACGCTCGTCGCGTTCACCGGGATCTGCCTGCCTGGTGCAGCTGATCCCGGTCGCGCCGCCCCGGATGCTGCCAGGCACCGGGCTGGTCGACACCGCGGTGCGATACCACCAGTCGGTCTACTCGGCCACAGCCGGCTTCGAACCGGACCAGCTCTCGGCCATGCCGTCGGTGCACGTCGGCTGGGCCTTGCTGGTGGCCGTCGCCGTCATCATGACCGCCAAGAGCGGCTGGCGATGGCTGGCAGTGCTCTATCCCGTGATGACGACGCTGGCCGTGATCGTGACCGCCAATCACTTCTGGCTGGACGGCATAGTCGCGGCACTGATCCTGGCGCTCGTGCTGACTGGCCCAGGCGCTCACCCGCCGCGTGCTGAGCCGCCGACACGATCAGAAGGTCGCCACCGAGCTGGTGACCCTCGAGGCCGGACCGCGAACTCGCCGTCGGCGGCACGAGCCGCGCCGTAGCCGACGCGGACTCTAGACCGGATCGTCGTTGATGACGATGCCCAGCGCCTCCGCCAGCACCGGTGCCGCCAGCGCGAGCTGCCCCGAGCTGATGATGGCGCCGCGCAGGGATCCGGTGTCAATGATCAGGCCGAGCTCGGCGCCCCGGAGGTCGGTCTTGTCCATCGTGACCTTGCTGAGGTCGACGCGGGTGAGCTGCGAGCCGGGAAAAGAGCACCGGGTCAAGGTCGCCCCGGCGAAGTCGACATCGCGCAGCACGCAGTGGTCGAAAGTCACGCTCGTCAGCCTGGACGCCCTGAAGTTGACCGAGTCCAGCTTGCAGCCACTGAACACAACGTCGCGCAGCTCGGCGCCAAACACCTGAACACCCGCCAGCGCCGATCCGAGCATGGTTACCTCGCGCCAGCTGCTCTCAGCGAGGCTGGTGCCTGTCAGCCGCAGATCGCGAGCCCAGACCTGGCGCAGACCGGACCGCTGCAGACTGCCGTCAGTGATCGACACCTGCCGGAACGCGCACTCAAGGAAACGGCTGCCTGGCGCTCGCGGGCTGTCGAAGTCGGAGTGCTCGAACAGCTCCGTGTCGAAGTCGGTTCCGGAGTCGAGCTCGCCCTCGTGCCTGATGAGCACGCTTGCGTACGGCAGATCGGCAAACTCGGGTAGCTTCATCACTCTCGTCTTACCTCGGCCGCGGCGGCTTCCGACTCGGCCTCTTCCTCGCCGGTTGCCTCAGGTCCGCCGGAAAGGAACCGTTGCACATCGCGCCCTTCCGCCGCAAGAGCGGCCTCGATGTGCTCAGGCAGCTCGCGAAGCGGCTGATGACCACCTGCCCGCCGGTCCAGGTCCACGTCGCAGCGGCCCGTCCCTCGACCAGCGCAAATGGCCGGAACAGCCCATTTACCGTCACGATCTCCCGACGCTCGCCGAGGATCGGATCTCGGTCAGCCCAGCCAAGCAGCACCGGGTCGTACGCGCCAAGCAGCCGCGGCGGCGGCACGTCCGCGGCAGGCGGCGGGTCCCGCCGCAGCGCCGCACGCCCATGCGAGCTGGGCCAGGCCATCAGGCCGGTCGCGCAGCTCCGCGGCGATCGCAGTCAGGCCGCGGCGAACCTGGCCGAGCGGCAGGCCAGCCCACTTGGCGAGGTCTCGGTCGGACGCCGGACCGTGCCCGGCCAGGTAGCGCCTGGCGAGCTCGGCCAGAGCGACATCGTGGTCCAGCGCTCGCGGCGGCTCGCCCAGCCAGTCCCGCACGAGCACGTAGGCATGCTGGGCGCCGAGCATCGGCCCGCGCACTGCAATGCCCCGCAGGCAGGCGAGCGCGATCACGTGCAACGGGATGTTGTCTGCGGCCGGCAGTCCGGCCGACGCGATGATGTCGCGCAGCTGAAACCTCGTCAGTGGGCCGCTCGCACCCAGCGCTGCCTCGACGACCGCCACGCCCTTGTCCGCATCGGACGCGGTCAGGCCGCGACGGGACAGCACCCGGCCGACAGCAGCATGCAGCTGCGGCCGCACCGTCAGCGGGTGCAGCCACCAGTAGTCCTCGGTACGGACCAGGTGCAGCGTGCCCCGGTTCAGCCAGGTGATGACCAGGGATCGGTCCTCAGTCAGGGCACGGTCGACGTCGGCAACGGTCAGGCCGACAGTCCGCGAGCGGATCGCGAGGCGGGCGCCGCGCGCGTCCTGGCCCTGAATTGCCAGCAGCCGTCGCGCGACTTCGAGCGGATCACGTGCTGGCCCCCCGGCCAGCAGCTGCGCCGTGAACCGACCGGCCTGGATTTGCCTATCGGCGATCTCAGCAGGGTCCACGAGCGCGGCCACCTCCCGTGCTTCCCTGGGTACCTTGGGGCTCCCTGGCTCGCTCCGGTCACCATCATCGCGGATGCCGCCGACATTCCGCTGCGCACGGCATGACCTCGCGCGGTCGACTACGGCCGGCGCTGCAAGCTATCGGCTTGGTGGCGGAGGGCGAAGATCGCTACCTGAACGCGGTCTTGCAGGCCAAGTTTGGTGAGGATGCTGCGGACGTGGGTCTTGACGGTCTGCTCGCCGATCGCCAGGTCCCGGGCGATCAGCCGGTTGCTGTGACCGCGGGCGATCAGCCGAAGTACTTCGCGTTCGCGCGGTGAGAGCGGCTGCAGCGGGTCCGGCGGCGGTGGCCGACGCAGCGCCTGGGTAAGCCGGGTCAGCAGCTCGGGGCTGAGGCTGGCGGTACCGGCGGCGGCGGCGCGGACTGCGGCGATGACGTGCTCGGCCGAGGCGGTCTTGAGCAGATAGGAGGTCGCGCCGGCGTTCATGGCGCGGAGTAGGTGCTCGTCATCAGTGGCGGAGGTGAGCACGACGACGGCAGGCCGGTGCGGCGCCTCGTGCAATGCGGCGATCACGGCGTGCCCGTCAAGTCCGGGCATGTACAGGTCGAGTAGCAGCACGTCCGGGCGAGTGGCAGCGACGACGTCTACTGCCTGCAGGCCGTCCCCGGCTTCGCCGGCGACCTCGACGTCTGGTTCCTGGCTGAGCAGGTAGCACAGTCCGTCCCGGACGACGCGGTGGTCGTCGGCGATTACCACGCGGATCGGTCATGGCACCGGCACCCGGACGGTGAGCGCCGCGCCGCGCCCGGGTGCGCTGTCGATATCCACGGTGCCGCCGAGTTCAGCGACCCGGTCACGGATGTTGGCAAGCCCGGAGCCAGCGTGCGGGACGGCCGGGTCGAAGCCGGTGCCGGTGTCGCAGACGGCAAGCTCGATGTGCCCGTCCTGGCGGGTCATGGACACGCCAAGCCGGCGGGCGTTGCCGTGCCGGACGGCGTTGGTGCATGCCTCCTGGGTGATGCGCAGCAGGGCGTGCTCGACGGGCGCGGGGACGGTGACGTCGTCCAGGCTGGCGTCGACGGTGACGCCGAGCCGTTCGTGGTAGGCCGCGCAGATCTCCTGCAGGGCCGGGGCGAGCCCCGCGCCGTCCAGGCCGGCCGGGCGCAGCTCGATCAGCAGCGCCTGCATGTCGCGCAGTGCCTCCTCGCTGATCCGCTCGATCGCCTCGCGCCTGCTGATTGCCCGGGTCGGCCCTGCGCATCCCGGCGGCGATCATCCGCAGGCCGAACAGGTGCTGGGAGATCGCGTCGTGAACCTCCCGCGCGATCCGGGCCCGCTCCGCGGCGCGCGCGTCGCCGGTGGCTCGCTGCCGTTCGGCGGCCAGCGCGGAGCCGAGCTGGCGGGTCATGGTGGTGAAGTTCGCTTCCAGCCCGCCGACCTCGTCCCGGCCGGAGACGGGCAAGGTGACGGTGTAGTCGCCGTCGGCGACCGCGACGGCAGCTCGTTCCAGGCGGCGTACCCGGCGGACGAGGCGGCGTGAGGCCAGCAGCCCGAACAGCACCCCGACCGGCACGATGGCGATGAGCAGCGCGAAGGGGACCGACTGCAGCAGCGGGCCGCTCTCGCCGAGCTGACCCAGCTCGCCCCAGGCGCGGATGGGGTTGATGAACCCGGGCGACCATGGCGCCTGGACATAGACGTAGGCGACCAGTCCCGGCGGCTTGCTGGTGCCGGCGCGGCCCACCGGCCAGACCATGAAGAGCACGCTGCCGTAGGACGTGGGGTACGGCATGGCCACGGTGGTGCTGCCTTTGATGATCATGTGGGTTGCGGGAGCGGCGGCGATTGCGTGGGCCGCCGGGGCGGGGAGTTCGCTGGCCGCCGCCCGTCCGGGCGGGTAGCGGGATGGCGCCGAGGACGCGACGACCGTGCCGTCGGCGGCGATCGCCACGACCGCGGTGACCGCCAGGTGGCTGTGGATAGGGCCGGTGATCGCCGGAACGACCAGCGTGCCGTCCGGGGCCGGCCGGGCCTGGCCCGGCCGCGCCGGCTGGTGGGGTTCGCCGAGCACGGTTCCGGCCGGGCAGGCGCTGGGAGACCTGCTGGCCGTAGCTCCTCGCGGTGGCGTCCACCTGAGCCTGCAGCTGGGCGCCGTTCACCAGCGAGGGTACCTGGAAGCCGAGCACGAGCGCCTCGACCAGCACCACGACGGCGAGCGTGACGAGAATGTAGGACGCGATCAGCCGGCCCGATAGCCCCCACACCCAGCGTCGCACCCGGTCCAGCACACCTGCACGCTACCTCCGCGCAGCCCCCGGCGTATCCCTCCAAGGAGGGACCCGCCCTACCCCCGGCGCGTGAGGCGCCCGCCGCCGCTGGCCGGGACGCTGGCTGCCATGAACCCGCAGTCACCCTACCGGCCGCGAGCAGCCACGAGATGCAACGACTCCGCCAGATGACCTGCGATGGCCGCGTCTTCAGGACGAGTCGACCGGCCATGCAGCCTCGGCTACGCACCGGTTTCTGAATCGGAGGAGATCGCATGAGCACGGCGATCGAGACACATGAACTGTCCAAGCGCTACCGGCGGGTTAGCGCGCTGACCGAGTGCACGATCACCGTGCCCGAGGGCCGGGTTTCCGCGCTGGTCGGGCCGAACGGCGCGGGCAAGACCACGCTGCTGCGGATGCTTGCCGGGCTGGCCAGGCCGACCGGCGGCACGGCTTCCGTTCTGGACGGCGCGCCGCGGCAGGACCCAGCGTTCCTCGCCGAGATCGGGTTCCTCGCCCAGGAGATCCCGCTGTACCGGCGGTTCACCGCCGAGGATCACATCCGGATCGGGGCGCACATGAACCCGCGCTGGGACGCCATGTTCGCGCGCACCCAGCTGGCGGAGTTGCGCATTCCGCTTGACCAGCGGGTGGGCACGCTGTCCGGCGGGCAGCGTGCCCAGGTAGCGCTGGCGCTGACGCTGGCCAAGCGACCGCGGCTGCTACTGCTCGACGAGCCGGTCGCGGCGCTGGATCCGCTGGCGCGGCGCAACTTCCTCGCCACGCTGACCTCGGCCGTGGCGGACGCCGAAGGCGGCCTCACTGTCGTGCTGTCCTCGCACCTGGTCACCGACCTGGAGCGGGTGTGCGACCACCTCATCCTGCTGGCCGGGTCCCGGGTCCAGCTCTGCGGTGACATCGACACGCTCTTGGCGGAGCACAAGGTCCTGGTCGGGCCGCGCGAGGACGCCGCGCTGATCGAGCGGACGCACAAGGTTGTGCAGACGGTGGCGACGGCCCGCCTGTCTACCCTGCTGGTCCGGCTCAACGGCCCGGTCATCGACCCCGCCTACCAGGCCGAGGACGTGGCGTTCGAAGAGCTGGTGCTGGCGTACATGGGCGCCCATGAGGCGTCCGCGGGCAAGCACCTCACTACGGTTGGAGAAGACTCATGACCTGGCTTGTCTGGCGCCAGCACCGCGCCCAGGGCGCGATCGCGTTCGCGCTGCTCGCCGCGTTCGGCGCGGTGATACTTGTGGACGGCTTCCAGATCGCGTCGCACTGGCACTCCATGCTCGCGAGATGCTCGGGGCACAACGCATGCCTGCAACAGCAGCCGCCGCTGGCCAGCGGCGCGGTGGTGGACGCCTTGCTTCTGCTTGGCCTGATAGTGCCGGCCGTGCTCGGCACGCTGTGGGGCGCGCCGCTCGTGGCGCACGAACTCGAGTCCCGCACCAGCGATTTCGCGTGGGCGCAGAGCGTCACCCAGAGGCGCTGGCTGACCGTCAAGGCAGGCTGGCTGCTGCTCGCCGCCGCCGCCTGCGGCGGCGCAATCGCCGCCCTGGTCACCTGGTGGTCCGGGCCGGACAACGCCCTGCAGGCGAACGCGTTCCAGCCCGGCCAGTTCGACATCCAGGGCATCGTCCCCATCGGCTACGCGGTGTTCGCCATGGCGCTCGGCATCGCCGCAGGCACCGTGACGCGCCGGACCCTCCCCGCGATAGCCGTCACGCTCGGCGGGTTCATCGCGCTGCGCCTGGTGATCGACGACCTCGTCCGGCCGCACTATATGGCGGCGGTCACTACCTACTACAACGTGACGGGCTCGTTCACTCCTCCGGGGTCGGCCTGGCTGTTCAGCCAGGGCGCCGTCAGCAAGACCGGGCAGGTCGTCCTGGCGGGATGGGGCGACCTGTATCCCGCGCTTCCGGCCTCCTGCCAGAAGCTGCTTCCCGGAAGCGGCGGCCCGGCGCCAAAGTCTGGCTCGCCGATGTCAGCGGTTTTTTCCTGCATGCAGGCTCACGGCTGGCGCGGGTTCGCCACCTACCAACCCGCCAGCCGCTACTGGTCGTTCCAGGGCATCGAAACAGGGATCTACCTCCTCCTGGCCGCGGCGCTGATCGCGGTCACCTTCGTCATCATCCGCAGGAGGGATGCACAGTGAGCTGGGCTACTTGGCGGCAGTACCCGGCTGCGGGCGTCCGATCGCCGCCGCGCTGCTGGCCGCGATTGCCCGCGAACGACTCCCATCGGCCGCCGCGTATCCCTCCAACGAGGGACCCGCCCTCCCCCAGGCGCGTGAAGCGCCCGCCGTCGCCGGCCGCGACGCTGGCTGCCATGACCCACAGACACCCCGCCCTACCGAAGCCGCGGCGGCACATGGAAGGAGTACGGCGATGAACATGCTGGAGCTTAAGCGGGTGTCCAAGGTCTACGGCCAGGGCGCTGCCGAGGTGCACGCCCTGGACCGAGTCACGCTGTCGGTGGACGAGGGCGCGATGGTCGCGGTGATGGGGCCGAGCGGATCGGGCAAGACCACGCTGCTGACGATCGCGGGCAGCCTGGAAGAGCCGACCGAAGGCCAGGTGCTCGTCCGCGGTGCCCCGCTGGCAGACATGTCACCCAACGACAAGGCCCGCCTGCGGCGGCGCACGATCGGCTATGTGTTCCAGGACTACAACCTGCTGCCCGGCCTGACCGCTGCGGAGAACGTGAGCCTGCCGCTCGAGCTCGACGGGTTGCCCGCGCGGAAGGCCCGAGCCGCCGGGCTCGCGGCGATGGAGGAACTAGGGCTCGCCGAGCGGGCCGAGCGCTACCCAGACGAGCTGTCGGGTGGTGAACGGCAGCGGGTGGCGATCGCCCGCGCCGTGGTCGGAGAGCGCCGGCTGCTGCTGGCCGACGAGCCCTCCGGCGCGCTCGACTCGGGCAACGCCGAGGCGGTCATGCGCCTGGTGCACGAGGCGTGCAAGAACAGCGGGATGGCCGCAGTTGTGGTCACCCACGACGCACAGCTCGCCTCGTGGGCCGACCGGGTGGTATTCCTGCGCGACGGCCGGGTCACCGACCAGAAGACTGCCCCGGCACCAGGCCCTGAGTCCCTGCTCACGCCCGGACGGCCGCAATGAGCGTCAGCCCCCGGTACGCACTGAGCGGCCCGGGCGCGCGGTGGCCAGCAACGGGGGCGTCCCCGCGCGGCGGGCGGTCATTCGCTGGGCCTGGCGGCTGCTGCGCCGCGAATGGCGTCAGCAGCTGCTGATCCTGGCGCTGATCACCATCGCGGTCGCGGCAACCTTCGTCGGCTCGGCGGTGGCCACCAACACGCCGCCCCCGGCGGGCGCCGGCTTTGGGACTGCGACCGACATGGCCACGTTCCCTTCCTTGAGCCCGCACGTTACCGCCGAGATCGCGGCGCTAGCACACCGGTTCGGCCGGGTCGACGTGATCGAGAACCAGACGTTCTCGGTGCCTGGCTCGGTCACCACCTATAGCCTGCGCGCGCAGAACCCGAACGGCGCGTTCGGCCAGCCGATGCTCTCGCTGGTGAGCGGGCACTACCCGAGCGGGACGGGCCAGGTAGCCCTGACCAGCGGGGTCGCATCGGAACTGCACCTCAGGGTTGGTGACACCTGGCGCGCTGGCGGCTCAGCCCGGCGCGTCGTCGGCATCGTGACTAACCCGCAGAATCTGCTTGACGAGTTCGCGCTCGTTGCGCCGGGCCAGGTCAGCACGCCCACCCAGGTCACTGTGCTGTTTGACGCGCCGGGCGTGCGCCCCCACTCGCTTGGGCCCAATGTGGTGTCGCGGACGTCAGCCGCCAACATGAACGTGCTCAACCCGGTGACCATCTCGCTGGCAGCGGCCACGCTCGGGATGCTGCTCATCGCCCTGGTCAGCGTGGGCGGGTTCACTGTGCTGGCGCAGCGGCGGCTGCGCTCGATCGGCATGCTCGGCGCGCAGGGTGCCACGAACGCCAACGTCGGCCTTGTGGTCAGCGCTAACGGTTTCGCGACCGGGGTTGTCGGCGCGATGGCCGGGTTCGCGCTCGGCCTGGCGGCCTGGCTGGCGTACCGCCCGCACGCGGAAGCCAGCGCTCACCACGTCATGGGAGCCTTCCAGCTGCCCTGGCTGGTGATCTTCGTGTCGATGGCGCTCGCCGTGCTGGCGGCGTACCTGGCGGCCGTTCGCCCCGCCCGGGCGATCGCCCGGATGCCGATCGTCGCCGCGCTCGCGGGGCGGCCGCCGGCCCCGCGGCAGGCTCGCCGCTGGGCGGGCCCGACCGGCGTCGGACTGCTCGTGCTCGCGTTCTTCCTGATCGGGCTAGCGAGTGAGCAGGCGACGTCGCCCGCCGCCGAGACGGGGAACAAGTCCACGCTCTTTCTCGCCCTGATCGTCGGTCTGATCGTGCTGTGCGCCGGGGTAGTGCTGGTCGCCCCGACGTGCCTGGCGCTGCTGGCCAGGGCCGCCCGGCGGGCCCCGATAGTCGTGCGGCTGGCCCTGCGCGACCTGGCCAGGTACCGGGCGCGCTCCGGGGCGGCACTCGGGGCAATCAGCCTCAGCGTGCTCATCGCGGTCATCATCTGCGTGATCGCCGCTGCGCGGTTCGGCAATGCCCTCGACTACGTCGGGCCCAACCTTGCTCCGGATCAGCTCGTCGTCTACCCGCGGCTAGCAGCGCTCAGCTCGCCGGTACGTCCGGAACGCACCACAGCAATCCGAGCGGCCCGCTGCCAGGCGCGAGTGTCCTCCTCCACACCGCGACCGGGTGCATTCCGACCCAGTGACCGGCGCCCAGCTTGCAGCCATGGCAGCCGAGGCACGGGGCATCGCGGCCTCGCTCGGGTCCCGGGACGTCGTCCAGCTCGAGACGACTGACTCCGCGCTGCAGCGCGCCGCGGCCGGGCGAAACTGGGACGGAGCTGTGTACGTGGCCACGCCGCAGCTGCTGCGCGCGTACGGCATCACCGCCGCGCAGGTCAGCGCGGACGCCGACATCCTCACCATGCGGCCCGGCCTGGCAAGCTTGACGCGAGATGCAGCTCCAGTACGGCGCTTACAAAGGCGGCCCTCCGGCCCGCAACTCGCCCTGCCCGGCGGGCTCCTGCCTGGCGAATCCGAAGATCCAGGAGGTTAGCGCGCTGCCGTCCGGTACGTCGGCGCCGAATACTGTGATCACCGAGCACGCCGTGCGCCAGTTCCACCTGACGACCCCCACCGCCGGCTGGCTCATCCAGGCCCCGGACTCGCTGACGGCAGGCCAGATCAACGCTGCCCAGCACGCCGCAGCGGCGGCCGGGCTGACCGTGGAGACGCGCGACAGCATCCCGACGTTCGCCGAGATCCTCGACGTTGCCACCGTATTCGGCATCCTGCTGGCGCTCGGCATCCTCGCCATGAGCGTGGGCCTGCTTCGCAGCGAGACCGCGAGCAATCTGCGCACGCTCACCGCTAACGGCGCTGGCAGCACAGCCCGCCGGGCCATCTCCGCCGCAACGGCCGGCGCGCTCGCGCTGATCGGCGCGGTCGTCGGCATCGGCCGCCGGGTACATCGCAGCGATCGGCTTCTTCCGGACCAATCAGCTTGACACCCTGTCGTCGCTGACGAGCATCCCGGTGGCCAACCTGGTGCTCATCCTCGCCGGTATGCCGCTCGTTGCGGTGATCGGTGCCTGGCTGCTCGCCGGGCGCGAGCCGAGTGCGATCGGCCGCAGCCCCCTCGAGTAACCGGCGGGAAATGGACACCCCCACATTCGGGGGACACGCCCCGACGATCCCCGAAACTGAAAGTCAAGCAATCACTTGACTATTGATGCGGCCAGCGAGCATACTAAAGCACATGCTTAACCAAGTCGCCGATCTGGACCGGGTGTTCCAGGCACTCGCCGACCCCGGCCGACGGCTGATGGTGGAGCGGCTCAGCCAGGGCCCCGCGTCGGTGAGCGAACTCGGCAGCCCGCTGAACATTTCCCTGGCTGCCGTCGTTCAGCACGTGCAGGTTCTAGAAGCCTGCGGCCTCGTCCGGTCGGAGAAGATCGGCCGGACGCGCACGTGCAGCATCAATCCGGCGCCGCTGCGCTCAGCCGAGCGCTGGATCGCCGAGCGGCGCACCCTGTGGGAGCGCCGGCTCGACAGGCTGGGCGATTTCCTATCCGACACCGACAGCGATCCGCCTGAGTCCGGCTAGTCCCGCGACCAGTCAGCTATCTCGATCAGCCAAAGGAGAATTCCATGCCCGAGCTCTCGATCAACCACGCCACCTTCGTCATCGAGCGCAGTTACCCGGCTGCGCCAGCCAGGGTCTTCGCTGCCTGGGCGAGTGCCGAAGCCAAGAGCATCTGGATGGACGACCCGGACTTCAAGTCCGACGGCACGGAGAGCGAGCTTGAGTTCCGGGTCGGCGGCCACGAGCGCTTCGGCGGCCTGGCCCCAGACGGCACGCCCTACAGCTATGACGCCGTGTATTACGACATCGTTCCTGACCACCGAATCGTGTACAGCTACGAGATGTACTCGGGCGAGAGCCGCATGTCGGTGTCGCTCGCGACGGTGGAGATGGTGCCCGTGCAGGACGGCACGAAGCTCACCTACACCGAGCACGGCGCCTTCCTGGACGGCATCGACAAGCCTGAGGCCCGCGAGGAAGGCACCACCTGGCTGCTGGACAACCTCGGCAAGTACCTGGCCACACAGGCGGGCCAGTGACTGGCTGCTGACCGCCGGCCTTGGATAACTCGATCAGCCCTAGGCCAGACCTTGCACCGGGAACTAAACTCTGAATCCTCACGTGCACAGGGGCAGGACTCAGGGCAGCGGGCCATCGGGGAGCAACATGGCAAGCGGCAGCAACCCAGGCGCCATGCGAGCGTCGGACGACGACCGATCGAAGGTACAAGCCGTCCTGAATGACGCCTACGCCGAAGGTCGGCTTACCCAGCGAGAGTGGGAGCAGCGCGCTGGCGAACTCGCTACCGCGATGACGTACGCAGACCTGGACCGGCTGACGGCGGACCTGCCGGGGAGCTCTCTTCGCCCGCAGTATCTCCCCGGCCCGCCCGGGCCGTGGCAGGCTTCGCAGCGGACCAACAGGCTCGCTGTGGCAGCGCTGGTCTGCGGCATCGGGCAGCTGGTCGTCTTCTTGCCCGCCACGATCATCGCGATCGTCCTCGGGCATAAGGCACGCAGGGAGATCCGCCAGACGGGCGAGCAAGGGGACGGTCTCGCTCGGGCCGCCATTTTGCTCGGCTACATCGGCCTCGGGCTCACCGTGCTAGTCGTGCTGGTAGTGGCGCTTGGCGCGGTCGCCCTCAGCAGCCGGTCCGGCCCAGTTACGCACTAGGGTTTCTCGCCGTCCAGAGCCGGATATCCCCATAGCCCGAGGCGACCTCTCGATACCTGCGGGCCGCCGCGACCCAGTTCAGTTAGCTGCCACCCACGTCCCCGGATGTCGACATGTAGACAGGCTCGCCCTGGACGAACGTCGCCAGCACGCTCGTGCTGCCGATCTCTGACTTCGACCCCGCAAACGGGTCGCGGTCCAGCACGACCAGGTCGGCCAGCTTGCCAGGCTCGATCGTGCCGGTCTCGTCGTCCAGGTGATTAACGTACGCCGAGCCGATGGTGTAGGCGGCGAGCGCCTCGGCAAGTTCCAGGCTCTGGCCGGGCAGGAACGGCTCGGCCTCGGCGCCGGTTGCGCCCTGCAGCGAACGGTTGACGGCGACATGGATCGCCCGCAGCGGATTAGCGCTGCTGACCGCCCAGTCGCTGCCGGCCGCCAGCCGCGCGCCGGACCGCAGCAGGTCGCCGAATACGTACTGGCGCGCGGTCCGCTCCGGTCCGATGAACGGGATCGTCAGCTCGTCCATCTGCGGCTCGTGCGCCGCCCACAGCCCCTGCATGTTCGCCGTGACGTCGAGCTCCGCGAACCTGCGCACGTCATCGGGGTGCACAACCTGCAAGTGTGCGATGTGGTGCCTGTTGTCAGTCCAGCCGTTCGCCGTGCGGGCCGACTCGATCGCGTTCAGCGCCTCCCGGACCGCCCGGTCACCGATCGCGTGCAGGTGCACCTGGAAGCCGAGCGCATCCAGCTGAGTCACGTAACCGAGCAGCGCGACCGGGTCGACATACGACAGGCCGCTGCCGTGCGGATGACAGCCAGTCGGATCGTGATAGGGCTCCAGCATCCCGGCGGTGAAGTTCTCCGCGACGCCGTCCTGCATGATCTTCACGGTGTTCGCGCGGAATCGGGGCCCGCGGCCACGCTCCCGCCTCGCCAGGATGTCCGGTAGCTGGCTGCCGTCCCTGGCACGGTCCCACCACAGCGCACCCTCGACCCGCGCGGTGAGCTGGCCGCTGGCCGCGGCGGCCAGGTAGACAGGCAGTGGGTCCGGGCTGCCGAGGTAGTCCCCCACGATCGCGTCCTGCCAGGCAGTGATGCCGCGCGCGTGCATATGCTGCTGCGCGAGCAGCAGACCAGCCAGCCGCTCGTCGAAGGTGAGCTCCGGCAGGAGATCACCGACCAGGCTGGCAGCGCCCTCGTGCAAAGTGCCCTGGCGGCTCGCCGTCAGCATCGCGCTCGATCCGG
This sequence comes from uncultured Actinomycetota bacterium, assembly GCA_963808215.1. GTDB lineage: Bacteria > Actinomycetota > Actinomycetes > Streptosporangiales > Streptosporangiaceae > JAJYUU01. Next base: position 166,012 of record CAWEEY010000006.1, on the reverse strand, counting down.
CCGTCCGGCGGATCCGGCGTCCGGGCATCCAGCCCCGCCAGCTCGAGCGCGCGCGTGTTCGACCCAGGCGCCATGGCCGTCCCGGTTCGACAGGTACGCCGGGCGGCCGACGGTAACCCGGTCCAGCGTCTGCCGGTCAGGCGTTCCGCCGGGGAACCACTCCATCCGCCAGCCCGATCCGGCAATCCACTCGCGCTCAGGGTGCTGCTTGGCATAACCGTCGATCCGCGCCAGTGCGTCGTCAAGGTTCGCGGCGCCCATCAGATTGCAGCCGATCATCGTCACGCCGGCGAACGCCGGGTGGACGTGCGCGTCCTGGAATCCGGGCAGCAGCGCGCGGCCACGCAAGTCGATGACTTCGGTGGCGGGGCCGATCAGTTCCTGGATACGCCGATCGCCAGCGTTACCGATTGCCTCGATCCGGCCGCCGACGACCGCGACCGAACTAGCCGGGCTGCCGTCGTCCGCTGTCGCCGGGACCATCCTCCGACGGCTCGCGTCGGCCGTGTAGACCGCGCCGCCGGCAAAGACCAGCTCCGCCTGCTGCCCCATGCAGATCCGCCTCTCAGTTGCGTCGCGCCGGGACAACCCTTACCACTCCCCTCACCACACGGAACGTGCTTCGTGCCGGTTCGGGCCTGTCGGGTCAGCTGGTCGGCCGGGGCGGCCGTCCCGGGCTAGAGCCCCGAGCCAGCCGCCAGCTCGAACACCGTGTAGGGCCGCGACGGGCCGACTTCCTCGATGCTGACCACGGCTCCGGCTGGCACTTCCTGCCGGATCCTGGCGGCGAACTCCTCGGCCTGGTCGGCATTGTTCGCCCCGACGACCAGGAAGCGCCAGCGGCGCGCCACCGAATAGCCCTCAGCTTGCAGCCGGGCCGCCAGCGCCACCGCATCGCGGTGCGTCGGCAGCTGCACCCGGACTTCGAACAGCGCAATGCCAAGGGCCATGGACTCGCTCGTCTCCTCGGCGTCCAGGCGCTTGCGCTCCTTCTCGATCTGCAGCGGCCGTGGTCGGCATCGCCACGTCGGCCGGCTCCCACTCCTCCTCGATCGGATGCCAGCGCTCGATCGTGAAGTCTGCCGACAGGCCGTTACCGGACAGGACGTCGGCAACCGACTGCTGCGCGGCTACGGCAGCGTCGTAGGCGGCCGCGTAGAGGAACAGCTCGCTGCCGCCATCGGCGCCGACCATCACCTTGCCGCCGAGCTTACGGTGGACCTCGTCCTCGACCTCGTGCGCGCTGAGGTGCGCGGCGGCCTTGCTGGCCTGCCCGCCCCGATGCAGCCGGACGGTTACCCGCCAGTCGTTGTCGTCGGTTTCGGCCACGCCCGCGGCCGCGTCATTCTGCTCAGTCACGGGCGTGACTCTACCGCCGTGGCAGTCGCCCCCACGCACTGGCTGCGGCGAGCGCCCATCCGGGCCTGTTCCCTGCCCCATCGGTTATGGCACAGTGCACGCCATGACGATAGCCATCACCTCGTAGCGGCACGGTTCGCGGCGAGCAGATCGACGGCGTGACCAGATTCCTTGGCATCCCCTACGCTGCCAGCCCGACCGGCCCGCGGCGGTTCGCAGCGCCTGAGCCGCCGGAGCCCTGGGACGGCGTCCGGGAGTGCATCGCTTTCAGCGCGACGCCGCCGAAGCCGGACTACCCGGCGCCGTTCGACACGATCCTGCCCGAGCCCAGCATTCCGGGCGAGGACTGGCTAAGCCTGAACGTCTGGACGCGCGACCTGACCGGCTTGGCCCCGGTAATGGTCTGGATCCACGGCGGCGCGTTCGTCAACGGCAACTCAGCCGTGCCGATCTACGACGGTCACGCCTTCGCGCGTGACGGCGTCGTGCTGGTCTCGATCAACTACCGCCTGGGCATCGACGGATTCGCATTCCTGCCGGACGCGCCAGCGCCCGCCAACCGCGGCCTGCTCGACCAGGTCGCCGCGCTGGAATGGGTCAGGGACAACATCGGCGCATTCGGCGGCGACCCGGCCAACGTGACGATCTTCGGCGAGTCCGCGGGCGGGATGAGCGTGACCACGCTGCTCGGCATGCCGCGCGCCCAGGGCCTGTTCGCCAGGGTCATCGCGCAGAGCGGTTCGGCCCAGGCCGGGGCCGACCCGCAGCGACGCCACGCTGGTGACGGGCGAGCTAGGCGCCGTGCTCGGATTCGAGGCGACTGCGGCAAGCCTGGCCGACCTGGAACTGGACAAGCTCATCGAGGCACAGGCGGCCGTCCGGGACGCCATGGCCGCCGCGCCGGACCCAGCCCGGTTCGGCCCGACGGTGGTGGCATCGTCGATGGCATTCCTGCCGGTCGTCGACGGCGACGTGCTCCCGCTCCACCCGCTAGCCGCGCTGAAGGCGGAGTCGGCGCGGACATAGCGCTGATGACGGGCACCAATACTGAGGAGTTCCGGCTCTTCCTTGTGCCGAACGGGACGGCCGCCATGGTCACGGACGAGACGCTGCCCGGTTTCCTGGCGGCGCTCGGCATCCCGGCCGACACCGCCGCCGTCTACCGGGCGAACCGGCCCGGCGGCGCCGCCGGAGACGTGCATCTGCGCGCTGGTGACCGACCGTTTCTTCCGGAACCCGGCGTTCGCCGCTGCCGAGGCGCGGGCGGCCGCTGGCGGCCCGGCCCCGACCTATCTGTATGAGTTCGCCTGGCCCAGTCCGGTCCGGGGCCTCGGCGCGGCCCACGCCGTCGAGCTCCCGTTCGTCTTCGACAACCTGCACGGCCGCGGACGCTGCGCTGTCCATCGGGACTGAGCCACCTGAGGCGCTGGCCGCAGAGATGCACGACGCCTGGATCAGGTTTGCCGCCACCGGCGATCCCGGCTGGCAGCCTTTCGATGCCAGTTATCCGGTGATGATCTTCGGGGGCGCGCTCGGTAACGCTTCGGTCACGCTCGACCCACGGGGCGACGAGCGAACGAGCTGGCCTGGCGGCTGACCGGCGCGCTCCGTCCCCGTCGGCCGCAGCCCGCATCCGAGGTTCATCGCCCACGGCGATCGAAAGCATCATAAAATCGTCAACGCTGCATGAAACAGACGAACGATATGGGTGGCCGGATGGACGATCAGCATGCCGTGATCGCGAGCCTGCGAAAGGCAGTCAAGGCGCTTCCAGATGATCTCGCCCTCCGCATGCACCTGGCCAGGCTGCTGCTCACTGCGGGCCATCCCGATGAGGCTGTTACGCACCTGGGCGCCATCCTGCAGGCTGATCCGGCCAACTCGGACGCGCTGACGCTGCTGGCGTCGCGGCACGCCGGAGCCAGCCCAGCGCCCGAAGCAGCCCAGCCCAGCCAGCGTGCCTGCGCCGGCACGGTGCCGCGCCAGGCCGACGGATTCGACTGGGCCGAGGCGGAAGCCGAGCTCAGCGACGTGCTGCCGCCCATGTTCGTCACGCCTGAAGGCGCCAGCGCCGACGGCGGCGAAAGGAAGCCGGAGGCGAACGCCTTCGACGCTGAGCGGCCGGGCCTGCTGCTCGCTGACGTTGCCGGTCTGGCTGAGGTCAAGTCGCGGCTTGAAGCCGCGTTCCTCGCTCCGATGCGCAACCCCGAGCTCCGCAAGCTGTACGGGAAGAGCCTGCGCGGCGGCCTGCTGCTGTACGGCCCGCCTGGCTGCGGCAAGACCTTCATCGCCCGCGCCATAGCGGGCGAGCTCGGCGCCAGGTTCATGGCCGTTTCCTTCGCCGACGTCGTCGACATGTACATCGGCTCGAGCGAGCGCAACATTCACGAGATCTTCGAAACGGCGCGCGAGAACTCGCCGTGCGTGATCTTCCTGGACGAGGTCGACGCGATCGGCCAGAAGCGCAGCCAGCTTCGCAGCACGCCCATGCGCAGTGCCGTCAACCAGTTGCTGCTCGAGCTCGATGACGTCACCGGCGGCAACGACGGCGTGTTCGTGCTAGCCGCGACCAACCACCCATGGGACGTCGATAGTGCGCTGCGCCGCCCGGGCAGGCTGGACCGGACCCTCCTGGTGCTGCCGCCCGACGAGGAGGCCAGGGCGGCGGTATTCCGCTACCACCTGCGCGACCGGCCGGTGGCGGGCATCCAGCTTGCGGCCCTCGCCGCCAAGACGGATGGCTATTCCGCAGCCGACATCGCCCATATCTGCGAGACCGCGGCCGAGCTGGCCCTGCTCGACTCGGCCAGGACCGGCCAGGTACGCATGATCGCGCAGGACGATCTGCTTGCGGCCGTCGGCCAGGTGCGCCCGTCGCTTGGCCCGTGGTTCGAGTCAGCCAGGAACGTCGCCCTGTTCGCCAATGACGGCGGCAGCTATGACGACCTGGCCGCCTACCTGAAAAAGCGGAAGATGCTGTGACCAGGCCCGGCCGGATCCCCGGCTGCCAGACCCCGGGATGACCAGCGAGCAGAGCGTGGAGCTGAATCGGGCCAGCATGATGATCGAGCTTGGCCGCCACGACGAAGCCGCCCGGCTGCTATCCGCCGTCCTGGCCACGGATCCGGACAGCAGCCGAGGCTGGTGCCTGCTGTCCCGCGCGCATCTGGGCAACGGCGAGCTCGACTGAGGCTGTCAGTTCGGCCAGTCGGGCGAGCGCACTTGATCCGGCTAACGACTGGCCGCACCGCCTCGCCAGCACCGCCCTGATCAGCCTCGACCGCTCCAGCGACGCAGTTGCGGCGGCGCTTGAGGCCCGCCGCCTCGGGCCGCATTTCTGGCGGTCCCACGTCTGCCTGGCCCAGGCCGCCACGGCCGATGGTCAGCTCGAGCTGGCGACTGAGGCCGCTCGGGCGGCGCTTGCGCTCGCGCCTGATCAGGCCGACGTCCATGTAACCGCTGGGAAGGTCGCGCTGAGCTGCGGGGACGTGGCTGAAGCCCGGATGCGCCAGGAGGCGGCACTTGCCATTGACCCCAGCCACAGCGGCGCGCTGAACGAGCTTGGCCGCATCAGCCTGCGCTCGCGAGACGCGGCCGCCGCGGCGGAGCACTTCCTTCGCGCCGCCAGCGCTCTCTCCGCGGAACAGCGTATTCGGCCGTAACTCCGAGCTGGCTCTCAGCCGTCTCGCGCTCCGGCTCGCAGGCCTGATCCTGCTGGCGCTGGCCTTGCTTGGCGGCCATCGGCGCGCTCACAGGCGACAGGTCACTGGGCGATCGCCGCTGGCCTCGGCGCTAACTGAGCCAGCCCTCGCGCTCTGGATTGCCGTCCGGATCCGGGCAATGCCAAGGCCTGCCCGCCGCCACCTGCCGCGCCTGCTTGCTCGCCGGTGGCGGCCAGCCCCGGTCCTTCACCCCGAGCGCCATGACCCGCGCAGCCGGCCTTCATCGCAGCCAGCAGAACCCCGAAAGCCCCCAGGAAGGGAACGCGGCGCCTGTCAGCTCATGCCGCTAGGCCGACCGCGGTCCCTGGGCACACCAGCCTGGACCTTGGCCAGGCCCGCCCGCCCGATCGACTTCGATCTCGTCCGTGCCTCCACATCGGCAGTGATCAGGCGGCACACTCCCGGCAGACCGGCTGGCCGCTACTGCTGTCGGCAAGCTGGCTGCGGTGATGCACAAGGAAGCAGCTCGAGCAGGTGAACTCGTCCGCTTGGCGCGGAATCACCCGGAACGAGAGCTCCTCGTTGGATAGGTCAGCCCCGGGAAGTTCAAGCGACTCAGCGATGTCATCGGGATCGATGTCAATCGCCGTCGAGGACTTGTCCATCCGCCGCGCCTGCAGCTCCTGCAGGCTGTCCTCGGTAACGTCGTCGTCTGTCTTCCTCGGGCTGTCGTAGTCGGTAGCCATGTCGGCCCTTACCCCTCCATCTTTACTAACCTCGTCGCGCGCTTGTAACGCTCAGGACGGCTCGGTTGTGCCCGAATCCGGCGGGGAATTCTGCCACGTCCGGAGCGCTGCTACACCTAACTGGCGCCGATTAGCTCGGCACGTGTCGCCACGAGCGAACACCGAATATCCGCATACCGGGACAATCATGTCCCGCAAATCCGAGCCGGTGATCACACCCGTCACTGTTACCGCAGGAGTAACTTCGCCGATTCGGCCCACTGACCTGCACAAAGTGCGTATGGTACGAACCGCACCACAGGTCCCTTCCCGCATGCCTTAGCGGAGTCCCCGGTCCATGCCCCAGCAAACGCCGCTGCTCCCCGGCGATCCGCGCCGACTTGGCACGGTATCGACTGGGCGGGCGGATAGCGGGCATTCCGTCCGACGACCCGGTCTTCATCGGCATCGGCCCGGACGGCACCGAAGTCGCCATCAGCCTGCTGCGCGGCGACTGGGCGCGAGACGGGGCCGCCAGCGACCGGTTCGCCGCCGAGGCCGCGGTAGCCAAGCGGGTGCCGCCGTTCTGCGCGGCCCGCGTCCTCGACGCCGGCCAGGACGGCCAGCAGACGCCTACCTGGTCAGCGAGTACGTACCGGGTCCGTCGCTGCTCGAAGTCGTCGCCGCCGACGGCGTCCGCCGCGGCGCATGAACTCGAGGCGGTCGCGATCGCGATGGCGACCGGCCTCGCCTCGGTACACCAGGCCGGGCTGGTGCACGGCAACTTCGGACCGGAGTACGTGATCATGGCCGCCGACGGCCCGCCGCGCGTCGTCGAGTTCGGCATCACGCCGCCCTACGGCGCGGCCACACCGTCGGCTGACATGCTGGCCTGGGCCCAGACCGTCGTCTTCGCGGCCGCCGGCCGGCCGCCCGACGGCCTGGACGATCTCGACGTCCTGCCCGAGCACATCCGCGAGGCCGGTGGAGCAGTGCCTGGATCCCGAGCCGGCTGAACGGCCCGCCGCACGCGCCGTCGTGCTGAACCTGCTGGGCGACGCGGAGCTGCCCGCGTGGCGTGCTCGCCGAGGGCGCCAGACGTGCCGCCCGGGTCACGGCACGGGCCGGCATACGATCCGGCCGTCTACCGGCCAGTCTGCCGCCGCACAGCCCGCGCCTGGCCATGCCAGCGGCCGGTGTCCTGGCCAGACACCTATCGCGGGCACCCGGCCACCGTGACCGGCCACCATCCAGGTCGGCCGCGAGGCGGCGCGGCTGCGCGGCGACCGGGCCGCCGGGGCGACAGCCTCGCGGCACTCTCGCGGAGCTGTATCCGCCGACCAGTGCCAGCCAGGCGCGACCAGCCTGGTCGTGCTAGCCGGGCACGGGCCGGCCGGGCGGGGGCCGGCGGACGGTCTGGCTGATGCGGCGCCGGTCGTCATCGCGGCGTCGCCGTCGCCGTTGTGGCTGCACCTGGCCCAGGGCACGCCGGGCCGGCCGACCGCGAACAGCAACCCATCAGCCAACACCGACCGGCCGCGACGAAGAGCCCGTCGCCCGTCGCAGTCGTCTCGCCGAGCCAATGGCCCGATGACGCCCGCCGCGTTCGCCGGCTCGTGGACCGGGTCAGGTGCGGCAGCCGCCGATGGACACCTACAACGTCAGCGTGGCTTCACCAGCGGTGCCACGTCCGGGACCGTCAGCTACTCGGGCACCGGCTTCAGCTGCTCTGGCGCGCTGAACCTGGTGACCGCGACCCCGACCGTACTGACCCTGAACCAGGGCATCATCCACGGTCATCCAAGTGCGAGAACGGCCAGGTCACGATCACGCCTGACCAGCACGCATACCGATCCGGTTCAGCTTCCGCAGCAGCGGCCCGAGTCGCCTCAGGGACGCTCAACCGCCGCTAGCCGGCGGACGGCTCGCGGGCAGGCGGTCCGCGTCCAGGCTCGCCAGGAGCTCACGCAGCTCAGCGAAGAGCGCCGGATCCGCCGCGAGTGTCATGGCCTCCCGGCTTCCTCGCCGCGCAGGCCGCCCGTCATCCGCGCCCGCCTCGCGCGCGATCAGGCCGCCTGCCGCGATGTCCCAGTAGTGCGTGCCCTGCTCGTAATAGGCGTCCACCCGGCCGGCCGCGACCGAGCACAAGTCGACGGCGGCCGCCCCGGCCCGCCTGATGTCGCGCACCCTGCGGCAGCACCGCCGCCACCACCTGGCCCTGCTCGGCTCGCTGGCCGGCCGGATAGCCAAAGCCGGTGGCGACGAGCGCGTCGCTCGAGCGCTACCCCGGTGTTGCAGGCCAGTCGCTGTGGGCCGCCGTCCCAGGCCGAGTCCAGCCACGCGCCGCCGCCGAGCGTCGCGCGTGAACGTGCTGCGCTGCAACGGCACGCAGACCGCGCCGGCGACCACCACCCCGGCCACCTCGGCGGCCACGCTGACCGCCCAGGCAGGCAGCCCGTACAGGAAGTTGACGGTGCCGTCGAGCGGGTCGACTATCCACCGCACCGGCCCGGCTCCGGTCTGCCGCCCTCCTCGCCCAGGATCGCGTCGCCTGGCCTGGCCGCCAGCAGCCGGTCCCTGATCAGCTTCTCCGCGGCCCGGTCCGTCTGCGTCACGACATCGGTGGGGCTCGACTTGGTCTGGACCACCGCGACCCGGTCCCGGCAGGCCATCAGCAGCTCGCCGGCCTCCTGCGCCACTTCGCTAGCAAGCGTGGCCAGCACCTCCGGCTCGGGACCGGCTGGAAGCTCACCGGGCGGCCGGAGGCCGGGCCGGGCCGACGCCGCAGCAGCCGGCCGGGCATGCGTCCGGGCCTGCCCCGAGCGCGCCCAGCGGCGAGCGGCGCCGTGCCGTCAAGGCGCTCGCAGACCAGGTCGGTGATCATCGATACGAACCTGGGTCTGTGCCTGGCGTCGCTGCCCTGGCGAAGTTCAGGCCAAGTCGGCGGGCGGTCTGCGCCGCCTCCACGTCCAGGTCGAACTTGACCTCCATGTGATCGCTGACGAAGCCGATCGGCACCACGACAGCACCGCGCGCGACCCCGCAGCTGCGAGTTCCGCCAGCAGGTCGTTGATGTCCGGCTCCAGCCATGGCTGAGCGGGCGGCCCGCTGCGGCTTGAGTACGCCAGGTGCCACGGCCGCTGATAGCCGATCTCGGCCGCGACCAGCCTGGCCGCGTCCGCCAGCTGAGCCTGGTAGGCCCCGCCGGCCGGGCCGCTGGCATCGGCCATGCTGACCGGGATGCTGTGCGCGGTAAAGATCAGGTCGAAGTCGTCGCCGCCGCTGGCAGCGAGTCGTGCCGCCTCTGCGGCAGCGGCGGCGAACGAGGCGATGAAGCCGGGATGGTTGAAGTACTGCCGGACCTTGTCGACCTGCGGCGCGCCGCTCCCCGACCTGCACGCGGGCCGCCTCGAATGTCGTCGAGGTACTGGCGGCAGCTCGAGAACGAGCTGTAGGCCGAGGTGACGAACGCCAGCGCGCGGCGGACCCCGGCCGCGGCCATCTCGGCCAGCGTGTCGGCGAGGTACGGATCCCAGTTGCGGTTCCCCCAGTAAACCGGGAGGTCAACGCCGCGCGTGGCGAAGTCCTTCTCGACTGCCGCGATCAGCTCACGGCACTGCTGATTGATCGGGCTGACCCCGCCGAACTGGTAGTAGTGCTCGGCCACCTGCTCCAGCCGTTCCAGCGGGATGTTCCGGCCGGCGGTGACGTTCTGCAGGAACGGCATGACGTCGGCAGGTCCCTCCGGACCGCCGAAGGAGACGAGAAGGAACGCGTCGTAGGGGGCCATGTTCCTATCCAACCTGGCTTATCCATACCGGCAGCTGGCCAGGTCTGGCCACCGCTAGCGGTAGTCGGCGGCGTACTCGGCCGCGAGCGCGAGCACCTCGTTGACATACCAGTCCGCGTGGTTGTAATCGAAGATCGCGTTATAGAGCGAACGGCCGCCAGCCGCCGCGCCGTCCGCGCAGAGCAGCCTGGCGGCCGACGGCACGGCATCGTAGGGGTTCATCACGTTCGGCGTCCCGGTCTGGCCGAACGCGTCGATGCCCCACCGCGCCCAGGTAGATGGCAGGAACTGCATCGGCCCGAGTGCGCCGGCGCTCGACGGGCCCATGTTGGCGCCGTCTGCGCTCTCGATCTGCCCGATAGCAGCAAGCACCGTCCACGACAGTGCCGGGCAGTATCGCGCGGCCGAGGCCTTGAAGAGCTCGATGTAGGTCGCCGGCTGCGTTCCCGCCGGAACGGAGCTGACCGGGAGCTGCTCGCCGCGTAGCTGCTCGATCCGGCCGCTCGGGCCGAGGATCCTGGCGACCTTCCTGGTCAGCGTCGCCATGCTCACCGCCAGGCGCACTGATCAGCCCGGCGACCTGGTGGACCAGTCCGAGCCGGGCCGATGTTGCCTGGTTGACCATGAGGTCAACGCCGGCCAGGTTCAGCCTGGCCGCCATGCCGAACTTCACGACCTGCGCCGACGCGCCGACCAGCTGGTAGGACGTGCCGGCCGTCAGCGCCAGCGCACTTGCTGGCCGCCTGGTCCGCGACGAAGTCGCCGCTCGACAGGGCCGTCCAGAAGGCCTGATCCGACGCCGTGCTGCAGCGGCACCCAGGACCGGAAGGTGGCCGGGTTGACGCCGATCACGCTGACCGGGTGACCGCCCGTGATGATCCGGGCGCCGTCGAAAGTGATCATGTTACGCAGGCCGCGGATCTTGCCGAGCCGGGCGATCTGGCTGGCGGTCAGCCCGCTGGGCGCCACGATGAGCAGGTCGGGAAGGATGATCTGCCGGAACGAGCCCGCCTCAACGGCTTCCCGTGCGGCGCTGGCGGTCCTGTCAGCCTCGCGCGAGCCCGCGCTCCCGGTTGCCGCGTACATACGGCCAACCGGGAGCGGCATCGCCCTGGCGGGACCGCCAGCCTGCAGTGCGACGCCGAGCACAGCCACGGCGCCCACGACGGCGATGCACCCGCTAGCGCGCACGCGCCGCCGCGCACGCGGTGTGGCAGGCGCAGCAGAACCGCGAGCGCGCCGCAGGAAGCGTCCCATAACGGGTCCACCCTAACTGCCAGACCCGCAACGCGCAGTAGGCCGGCCGGCGAACGTCCTGCCAACAATCGCCGCCCACGGGGGGCTCCGCCCCTCCGCTCCCCGTGCACCGCCAGCAACCGACCCACGACCGCAGCGATGTCGCCGACTCCAGATACGGTCGGAGCCGGAGGTTGCGCACCGATGACAGCAAGTCCCCGCCAGGCTCGATGCTGGTCAGCTCGAGCCCGACGAGCCACCGAGCCCGCTCAGCCCGCCGAGCCAGCAAGCGGCTACCGGCGCCAGGCCGCCGGATACCAGGGCGTTCAAGTACGTAGCGCTGCTGCGCACGCCAGGAGCCGCGCGGTTCTGCGTCAGCGCGATGATCGGCCGCGCGCCGATGTCCATGTTCGGTCTCGGGCACCGTGCTGCTGGTCGCGGCTAGCACCGGGCGCTACGCGCTGGCGGGCCTGGTCTCTGGCGCGGGCTCGATCGGGTACGCCGCCTCTGCGCCCCCCAGCTCGCCCGGCTGGCTGACAGATTCGGCCAGCACCGGGTGCTCAGGCCGCTGATCGCATTCTTCGCCATCGCCTGCGTCGTCTTCGTGTCGTGCGCCGAGCTGAAAGCGCCGCTCTGGCTACTGATGATCACCGGCTGCCTGGCGGGCTCGTCCATGCCGTCGCTCGGCTCGATGGTGCGGGCGAGATGGAGCGCGCTGCTGCCTGATCCGGCCGCCCTGCAGTCGGCGTTCGCGCTCGAGTCGGTCGTGGACGAGATGGTGTTCGTTATCGGCCCGGCGCTGGTGACTGTCCTGGCTACCGCGCTGCCGCCGGCTGGCGTCCTGCTCTGCATGGTGCTGGCCGTCACCGGGACGCTGTTCTTCGCTGCGCAGCGGCAGACCGAGCCGCCGGTCCGGCCACGGCGAACCGTCGGCAGCAGCCAGGGCCTGGCGAACAGGCCTGGACAGTACGGAGCGAACCCGCGGCCGGAAGCGGCGTCCTCGGCCGGCTCCCTGCCCCCGGCCTGCTCACGATGGCCCCGCTGTATCTCTTCCTCGGCGCCATGTTCGCCTCCATCGACCTGAGCACGGTCGACTTCGCCCAGCGGCACGGGCACAAGCCGCTCGCCGGCCTCATCCTCGGCACCTATGCGTTCGGGAGCGGCGTCGGCGGGCTGTGGTACGGATCGCGACGCCTGGCAGGCTCCGCTTGAGCGCCGGTTCGCGCTGACCCTCATCCTGACGGTGGCCGGCGTCGCCACGTTCTGGACCCAGCCCAGCCTGCTCTCACTGGACGCGGGAGTGCTGATCGCGGGCCTGACGATCGCTCCCACGCTTATCGCCGGATATGCGCTGATCGAACGCCAGACGCGCGGGGCCCGCCAGACCGAGGCCATGACCTGGCTGTCCTCGGCGATTTCGGTTGGGGTGGCCGTGGGGTCCGCGATCTGCGGGCGGATCATCGATACCGTAGGGCCACGCTGGGGGTACGGGTTTGCGGCGACGTGCGGGGTCGATCGCCATCTCGATTTGCCTCCTGGGGCGGAGGAGGTTGCATGCGACTGCTGGGGGCCAAAGCAGCACAATGGGTCCAATGCATAGTCATAGCCACCGATCAGCGGCCGCAGAGTGGCATAACTGGGCTGGCAACGTGACCGCGAGCCCGCGGCCGGATCGCCTCGCCCGGCTCAGCAGCCGAGGTGGCAGCCGAAATCAGCAAGGCCGCGGCCGCCGGACTGACAGTGCGGATGACCGGCAGCGGTCACTCGTTCACGCCCGCCGCGGTCACCGACGGCGTGCATGCTGCGGCCGGACAGGCTCACCGCTATCCGCTCGGTCGACCCCGCGGCCGGGACCGTAACCGTCGAGGCAGGCTGCCCGCTGCACGTGCTGAACGCCGAACTGCTCGCCCGCGGCCTGTCGCTGGCCAACATGGGCGACATCCAGGTCCAGACGGTCGCCGGCGCGACCCAGACCGGCACCCACGGCACCGGCCGGGACGTCGGCGGCATGGCGGCTCAGGTCGCCGGCCTCGAGCTGGCGCTGGCCGACGGCAGCATCGTCACCTGCTCGGCGGACTCGCCGAGCGGCGGCCTCACGTTCCCCGACGGCACCGCGCACAAACCTGTTCGACGCCGCCCGGGTCGGCCTCGGCGCACTCGGCATCGTCACCGCGGTTACCTTCCGCGTCGTTCCGGCCTTCCTGCTGGAGGCCCGCGAGGAGCCGATGACCTGGTCTGCGGTGATGAGCCATCTGGACGAGCTCACCGCGGACAACGAGCATTTCGAGTTCTACTGGTTCCCGCACAGCGAGGGCTGCCTGACCAAGCGCAACAACCGGACCGACGGCCCGGCCACGCCCGCTCCCCCGCTGGCGCTACCTGCTGGACGACGAGTTCCTGTCGAACTCGGTTTTCGGCCTGACCTGCCAGCTTGGCCGCCGGGTCCCGGCCGCGATCCCGGCGATCAACTCGGCCGCGGCGAAGGCACTGGGCGCCCGCACGTACGTCGATGCCGCTTACAAGGTGTTCACCAGCCCGCGGCGGGTGCGGTTCAAGGAAGAGGAGTACGCGATACCGCGCGCGGCGCTGTCGGACGTCCTGGGTGAGGTCCGATCCCTGTTCCGCCGCCGCGACTGGCGGATCAGCTTCCCGATCGAGGTCCGCGTCACTCCGTCCGACGACGTCTGGCTGTCCACCGCCTACGGCCGCGACAGCGCTTATATCGCCATCCACGTCTTTCACCCCTCACCGCACGAGCAGTACTTCGCCGACGTCGAGGCCGTGATGACGTCGGTCGGCGGCCGCCCGCACTGGGGCAAGATGCACACCCGCGATGCTGACTACCTGGCCGGCGCCTATCCGCGGCTGTCGGAGTTCATCGCGCTGCGGGACCTGGTCGATCCTGACCGCAGGTTCACCAACGGCTACCTGCGCCAGGTTCTCGGCTCCTAGCCCGCGTGACCGGCCGGAAATAGCCCGTTCCCGGCGGTATTATCCGGCTGCAGGCGCTGCGCCCGTGCGGCTGCGGCATCATTGGCACCGCTGGTCACGGGGGACAATGGAGTACGTGCGATTCCTCAGCCAGCCAGTTCACGACCTTACCTACAGTGACGTTTTCCTCGTGCCGAGCCGGTCCGACGTCGGCTCCAGGCTCGACGTTGACCTGACCACCAAGGACGGCAGCGGCGCCACCATCCCGGTCGTCGTGGCGAACATGACCGCCGTGGCAGGCCGCCGGATGGCCGAGACGGTCGCGCGGCGGGGTGGCATCGCAGTCCTGCCGCAGGACATTCCCGTCGAAGTCGTCGCTGAAGTCATCTCCTGGGTCAAGTCCCGCGATCTGGTGCACGACACGCCGCTCACGCTGAGCCGACCGACACGACCGGGCACGCGCTCAGCCTGCTGCCCAAGCGGGCGCACGGCGCGATCATCGTCGTCGATGACCACGGCAGGCCGGTCGGCGTAGTTACCGAGGCCGACTGCACCGGTGTCGACCGGTTCACCCAGCTCGGCCAGGTGATGTCGACCGAGCTGCTGACGCTGCCTGCCGGGACCGATCCCGGAGCGGGCATTCGGCCTGCTGCACGACGGCCGGCACCGGGTCGCGCCGGTCGTCGATGCCGACGGCCGCTGCGTCGGCATCCTCACCAAGTACCGGCGCGCTGCGGGCCACGCTCTACCAGCCCGCGGTCGATCGGCCGCGGCAGGCTCCGGATAGCCGCCGCGCTCGGCATTAACGGCGAGGTGGCCGGCAAGGCCAAGCTCCTGCTGGACGCCGGCGCCGACCTGCTGGTCGTCGACACCGCGCACGGGCACCAGGAAAAGATGGTGCAGGCGCTGCGCTCCGTGCGCGAGGTGAGCCCGCAGTACCCGATCGTGGCCGGGAACGTGGTCACCGCGGCCGGTGTCGCCGACCTGGTCGCGGCCGGCGCGGACATCGTCAAGGTCGGCGTCGGGCCGGGCGCGATGTGCACGACGCGGATGATGACGGCGGTCGGGCGGCCGCAGTTCAGCGCCGTGCTGGAGTGCGCCGCCGAGGCCCGGCGGCTCGGCCGTCACGTCTGGGCCGATGGCGGCGTCCGGTATCCGCGTGACGTGGCGCTGGCGCTCGCAGCCGGCGCGGCCAGCGTCATGATCGGCTCCTGGTTTGCCGGGACCTGCGAGTCCCCCGGCGACGTCTTCAGGGACGCGGACGGCCGGCTGTACAAGGAGAGCTTCGGCATGGCGTCCGCACGCGCCGTGCGGCTGCGGGCCGCGGCCGACTCGCCGTTCGAGCGGGCCAGGAAGGAACTATTCGAAGAGGGCATCTCCTCCTCGCGCATGTACCTGGACCACCAGCGGCCGGGCGTCGAGGACCTTGCTCGACTCGATCACCGCCGGGCTGCGCAGTGCGTGCACCTACGCCGGCGCCGAGAGCCTCGACGGCCTCTATCAGCGGGCCGTCGTCGGCATTCAGGGCGCGGCCGGCTACGCCGAGGGAATGCCACTGCCCATCGGCTGGTAAGCGACAGCGGCTTAGGCCACTCCATGCGATAGCCTGAGCCAATTGCCGCGATTTATCGAGGCATATCAGACCTGTCGTGTGGCCGCGGGGGTGTCATGGGCGCAGCATTCCGCCTCGCCGCCGCTGCTGCGGTCGCCGCCTGCCTCCTGCCCGCCGCTGAGTTGTCCGCCATTCCGGCAGCGCACGCATCGGTGCGCGTCGCCCGGCCGGCGGGCGTCGTGGCGGTGGCCGGCGAGCTGGTGAACGTCGCCACAGGCAGCCGGATGTGGAGCCGGGCCAAGAACACCGAGCTGCCGATCGCCAGCATCACTAAGGTCATGACGGCGATGGTCGTACTGTCTCATGGCGACCTGAACCGGAAGATCAGGGTCACGCAGGCCGCGGTCAACTATGCGCTGGAGAACTCGGCCGGCAGCGCCGGACTGCATGCCGGTGACGTCCTCACCGCAGGGCAGCTGCTGCACGCACTGCTCCTGCCCTCTGGCGCGGACGCCGCCTACTTGCTTGCGAGATCCTACGGGCCAGGCTGGCGTGCATTCGTCCGCAAAATGAACGCGACGGCTCGCCGGCTCGGCATGACGCAGACGCATTTCGCCAACTTCGACGGCCTGCCCTGGCCCACGTCGTACTCCACCTACTCGACGCCGCGCGACCTGATCATCATGGGCAAGGCGGCGATGCAGAACCGGCTGTTCCGGCGCATAGTGGCCGAGCGCAGCGCTCGCGTCGCCGCGACGAGCCAGCATCACCGGTATTTCTGGAGGAACACCAACCTGCTGCTACGCAGGTACCGTGGCGCCGTCGGCATCAAGACCGGCTTCACCCTCGCGGCCGGCTACTGCCTGCTGTTCGAGGCGCAGCGACACGGCAAGACGCTGATGGGCGTCGTGCTGGACAGCACGAACACCGACACCACGATGCGATTCACTGCCGCGGCGACCTGCTGAACTGGGGCTTCGCCAAACGCTAGCTGGGGCGACATGCAGTAATTCAGCGGTCTATTGCCACTGATATCCGCGACCGTTAGCGTTGCCTGGAATTGGCACGCAGTGCTTATCTAGTCTCGGGAGCGGTACATGAAACTCAAGCTCGGGTGGGGTCCTTCCGCGTTCGCTGTCTCGGTGGCGGCACTGATCTTGTCGCTCGGCGGCACTGGCTATGCGCTAACGTCAGCGCCCTCGTCGGCAGCGGCCACCAAGCCTGCCTGGCACAACCTCAAGCTGACGGGGGGCTGGCACAATGGCGGCTTCGGCTCCTACAAGGCCGGCGTCTACAGGGATGGCGGTGGCATCGTCCACCTTCGCGGTTCGGCATCGGGCGGCAACTCCAGTGACGCCGTCTTCACACTGCCGCGCGCCGACCGTCCGTCGCACACGCTCTGGCTGCCTGTCTATGCCTACAACGGTTCTGCTGGGGGCCTCGAGATCGAGCACAACGGGCACGCCTTCCTATTCGACAGCAATACCGACCACAACGTGTCGGGGTACTCCAGCTTCGACGGGATTTCGTTCCCCGCGCCGTGACATTTTGACCGTTAGCTGACGGGAGTTCAGGACCGCGGCCAGCGGTGACCAAGGTATGTCGGCCGGAGGCATGCAGCGCGCAATGCGACGCGGCACGCCTCGGCCGGCAACCACTTCACCACTGCGAAACGTTCGCTCGCCGCGCTTAGCCGGGTACGCCGCGCGGTGGCGGCAGCAGCGACAGCCCGAAAGCGACTAGAGCTGCAACTCGGCCAGATGACGGAGCGAGAGGCGGGCGACCACGGCGAGATGCCTCGACCGGACAGCGACCTGCAGCTTGAAACGCTCCGCCGCCGGTACACGACCGTGGCCACAGGCCGGCAGCGCGCCTTCAGGACGAACTCCCCGAAGTAAGTTACTGTGCGGCCCATGAGTGACTCGCCGCTGTCCGCCCAGGACATTCGGGCCGCCGCCGAGGTACATCGCGAGCTTGGAGCCGACTACGGCGACGCCGTCGTCGAGTCGTTTCTATCCAAGATCGATGCGCACATCGAGGAGCGGGTGGATCAGCGGCTCGCCAGCCTGACCAGGCCGACTCGGCGCTCCGTGGACCCGGTTCGGCTGAGCAAGCAGCGGACGGTTTTCGCCGGGGTCGTCACCGGGTCGGTCGTGGCCGGGGCGCCGCTGAGTCTGGCAGGGTGGTGGCTGATTAAGGATGGGGGTGGCAATGCCGCGCCCCTGCTGTTGATCTGGGTGGTACTTGTGGCTGTGTACGGCCTGGCCGCCTACCGGCTGCGGCGGCGCTAGGCTCCGTGGGAATTGCTTTGTCATATCCGAAATCGATAAAATAGCGCTCATGTTCATCGTCATTGCAGGTGGTGTCATTCTTGGCGCGATCGGTCTGGGTGCACTGTACGACTATCGGGCTCGACGCCGCGGAAACAGGGTGAGCATCTCGACCGACGTAGCCTTCGACAACCGGCTCGACGTAAACCTGCAAGGTGGCCAGGACTCGATAACCGATCGGCAGCGGGCCTAGCAGCGCAACGACACGACGGCCAGCTGCCGCCCCATGCACCCCGGCTTCAGCAGGCGCCAGCCGACCGCCCGCCCGACCGCCGCTTGCTGCACGACCGCCCGAAGTGACCCTCAAACGGCGGGAACACCGGAAAGGCTGCAACGACGGCTTCAGTCAGTTCGTGGAAGGGCGTTGGATCCTGCGGTCCCAGCCATAGAACTGTCGTCCCGAACCAGTCCGTGTGGTCTAGCCGGAAATCGAACGCGTTGACTGCGGCGAAGACGCTCTTAAGCTGTGCCTGCTCCGGAGCGCCCAGCCTGCTGGTTGGCATGAAGGGCGCGAGCACTGTTATGTGCGCTGGGATGCCGAGCCCGGCGTTGGCATCGAGTTCAGAACGGTGTCGGCCTACGACCGCTTCAGCAGCCGGAACTTCAACGATCAGCGCGCTTTCCGCTTCGTGCCTCGCCGTCACGCGAGTCTAATCGGGTGCGCCCAGCGATACCGCGGCTGCAACGTCCTGCAGTCTCAGGCCGCCATCTCCGTGGCGGGTGGCTGTGCAGCGTTTTGGTGCCGGCCGGGTTACAGTCTGGACATGAGCGGGGCTCACCGCAGCACAACGCAGAGCCCGATAGCCTCTGCGCGCAAGTCAGCCGTCTGGCTGATGGCGCTCTTGGCTGCGGTTACGGTGCTCTTGGCCTTACTCGCGCTACTAGCATTCGTCGCCTACTTCGCGATCACGTATGAGCAAGCACATACAGCCCCTGCGTGGCTGTTTCCCGTTGCTATTGCGCTGCAAGGCGCGGTCTGGCTGTGCGTGCTCGGCGACATTGCCTGGAGCGTGCTGCGCAAGCAGACACCTTCAGCTGCGCAGCGGACGCGCCTCATACGCAGCGTATTGCTGCCACTTGGCGGCACAATCATGCTCTTCGGCGTCATTGGCCAGCACTACGAGTGGTGGACGCACGGCACGGCAGAGTCCGCGCTGACCTGGACTGGCTGCCTGTTGCTCCTCGGCGTGAACGCTTCCCGGCTTATGAGCGAACACCATCTGCTGCCAGCACTGAAAGCGCGGGCCGCCACTAGGCGCGGGCCTTCTGACTGACACGTTCCGGGCTTTTCGCGCGCGTTCCTGGCGCTCGGAGAGCACCCAGCCACCTCGGACTAGCGGTTTGAGATTGACCACCACTGACAGCCGTAACCCGCAGGGTCAGCTAAATGGCTCGGGCAGAATCGATCTTGGCTGGTGGTGGGTGGCTATGCAGGGTCTTGGTGCCGTCGGGGCTGACGGCGGTGGTTGTCCCGTCGGGGTTGAGGGTGAACTGCCACCCCCAGCGGTGGATCGCTATGAGGTGATGGAACCGGCACAGCAGGGTCAGGTTCGTCAGGGCGTGCCGTCCGCCGTCCTTGCGGTGGCGGATGTGATGGACGTCGCAGCCGGCGGCGGGCATGTCGCAGCCGGGGAACCGGCAGTGCTTGTCCCGCTTGCGCACCGCCCTCCGCAAGTGCACAGGGATGGTGTCGATCGTGGCAGCAATGTCCAGCGGCAGGCTTACCGTCGAGGCCGGGATGCCGGTGATCCGGCGGCGCAGCCAGGCGGCGCGGCCCTCCGGCCCGGACAGCAGCGCCACCGCCTGCGCGAGCACATCCCCGTAGGGGGCCGCGGCGCTGGTGTTGGTCATGGCCTGCTGCAGATCGGCCAGCCACCCGGTGTCGGGGTCGGCGAGCTGGGCGAGCAGCCCGTGGTCGACCATCCCGGTGATCACCGGCTGGATCACCGCATCACACGCCGAGCCCGGCCCGGCCGGCGACCCGGCGCCGCCGTTGGCAAGCTGGTCGAGGGTGATGTCGAGCTCGAGGCGCACCGGCTGCCCGGCCCGCTGCGGCAGCATGCCGTCGGCGGCCAGCAGCCGCATAAGCGCCTCCTCCAGCGCGTCGTGCTGCCGCTGCGCCACGGTCCGGATGTCCTCCGGCCCCCGCGCCTGAGACAGCGCACCGATCACCGCCTCGGCCGCGGCAGCGCACCGCGGGGTCAGATCGCCCTCCAGCCGCCCCGCCCCGTCAAAGGTGCTGTGCAGCCGGACCTTCCGGTCCTCGAACCCGTCATCGCCGTCATCGTCGGGCCGGGCGTGCTCACGGCGCAGGTCCTCGGCGATGAACGCGAGATCGGTCAGGCTCGCGCCCGCGCCGGCCGCGGCCAGCAGCTCGGCGTCCGCGCTGTCGCGGACCCGGCTGGGGAGCCGGTCCGTCCAGTCACAGACCTGATGCGCCCACGACAGCGAGACCGCGCCGCCGGCCAGCGCCGCGGCCATCACCGGGTGGGCCTGCAGGCGGCGCATCCACCCGACCCTGGTTGCGGCGGCCCGCCGGGTCGCCTGGGTCTGCCAGGTCAGCCACACCCGCGGTGACCGGTGCCCGTCCCCAGCCAGCCCGCCGCCCGGCACGCTGAACGCCGCCAGCACCTGCGCGTGCGCGGCGGCCTGCCGTGACTCGGCGACCGCCAGCGCTCGCAGGCAATCAGCCTGCGCCCCCTCGCCCCACTCGGCGGGGTCAGATCGCGTCAGGTAATCCAATGCCTCGGACAACAACGCCAGCGCATGGGCGGGGCTGTCCGGCCGCATCGTCAACCGGACCCCGTCAGCATCTGATGAGGCAGTGCTCGCTGCACCGGCAGCGCCCGACCCGGCGCCAGGCGAGACGCAGCCGGACCGGGCAGTGTCGTCTGTCGCGGGTGCAGGCGAGGCCAGGTTCGCGGTGCCGCTGACTGCAATGGAACTGCCGCCGGTACGGCCGGGCGAGCTTGCCGACGAACGCGCGACGTCAGCAGCTAACGGCGCGAACGCGCCCGCTGACGACCCCGAACACGCCGACACGCTCCCAGGCCGTGCCTTACGCCGCGACTTACCGACACTGCCCGGCGGGCTCCCAGCAGAAGAGACGGTCGCCGCTGAGACAGCCGCGGAGAATTCAGGGCCGCCTGCCGCAGAAGGCGCGTCAGCGTCACGCGGAACACCAGGAATGTCCCAGCCTGAATCCGTCATCGCCGCCTCCCTCCGCCGCTAGACGAGCCCTACATTCAGTCGATCACGTGTTCGAGTATAGTGCCGCCTACTGACATTTCTGATTTCTCTCGGCCGTGATTAGCGGCCGCCAGGAGGACAAGTTGGGAACCGGCGGTCCGCGCGCTGCGCTTGTGTCCCCGTCGCCCCGGCGGCGGCCAAAATGCGAGTGCGGCCCAGCGGCTTCCGCGGTACGGTCGCGCGGTGGATGATCCGGACGGCTACTTCGGCGAGCAGGTCGCCGCGGAGTATGACGACAGCGAGTCCGCCAGGTTCGACCCGGCCGCTATCGGCGCGACGGTCGACGTGCTCGCGGAGCTGGCTGGCACCGGCCGAGCACTCGAGCTGGGCATCGGGACCGGGCGCGTCGCCTTGCCCCTTTCGCGACGGGGCGTCCCGGTACACGGCATCGAGCTGTCCCGGGCGATGGTTGCCAGGCTGCGCGCCAAGCCGGGCGGCGACGCGATCGGCGTGACGGTCGGCGACTTCGCCACGGCCCAGGCGGACGGCACGTTCTCGCTGGCGTACCTGGTCTTCAACACGATCATGAACCTCACGACGCAGGACGCGCAGGTCGCGTGCTTCGCCAACGTCGCAGCGCACCTGTCGCCCGGCGGCAGCTTTGTCGTCGAGGTCATGGTCCCCGACCTGCGCAGGCTGCCGCCCGGCCAGACCGCTGTGCCATTCGAGACCGGCCAGGAACGGTGGGGATTCGACCTCTATGAGGTCGCGACACAGGCGATGAGCTCGAACTACGTCACGATTAACGGTAGCCGCGCTGAGTTCACTTCCATCCCGTTCCGGTACGTGTGGCCGGCCGAGCTCGACCTGATGGCCCGACTCGCGGGCATGCGGCTGCGCGACCGATGGGAAGGCTGGCGGCGGGAACCGTTCACCAGCGAGAGCCGGCAGCACATCTCGATCTGGGAGAAGCCCGCCGCCTAGCGAACCTGAGGTTGGTGTCCGCTAGGCCACCACGTCGGGGCTGGCAGCCACCGCCATGGGAGCGACGGCCCACTTCGCGATCCGGTCCAGCAGCTCCGGGCTCATGGCTGACTCCGCATGCGCGAGGCCCGGCACGATCCACAGCTCCTTCGGCTGACGGGCCTCAGCAAAGAGCTGTCCGGCGTGGTCGGCCGGGAAATAGCCATCGCGGTCGCCGTGCACGATCAGCAGCGGCGTCGGCGCGATCCGAGCGGCGGCCTCGGCGGGCGGAAGCGGCACCGGGTCCCAGCGGCCCTGGCTGATCCGGGTATTCGTAAGGCGCTTTGCCAAGATCCGCCCGGTCTTGTGCTCGATGGCCCAGTGCACCCTGCGCATGGACGGAGTACCGCGGTAGTACCAGCGGCCGGGCCCGCTGACGGAGACCACTGCGTCCACTCCGCCGAGCAGGCCGGCGTGCCGAAGCACGACAGATGCACCCATCGAGAAGCCGACCGTGACTACCTGCTCGTAGCCGAGCTCGCGGGCGTACTGCACGACCACATCGAGGTCGTAGATCTCCTTGTCGCCGAGCGTCGACGCCCCGCCGGAGCGGCCGTGCCCGCGAAAGTCGAAGGCGACCACCCCGCCGTGCAGGTTCAGCCTGCGGGCAACGCGCCAGACGTGCGGCCGCCGCCAGTTGCAGCGTGAATCCGTGCGCCACGACGAAGCCGATGGCGCGATCCCCCGGCAGGTGGACTGCCTCGATCGGGACCGCATCCTGGGTTACCAGCGTCTCGGCCTTAGCCACGAGCTTGGTCATGCCCCTATTGTGCGGGACGGATTCACCCGCATGTCCACGAGGCCTTCCCCGGCCCGGCCTAGCTGCGGCAGGCTGGTGGCCGCCTGGAATGTCCTGCCGACTGTGTTCGACCGACTGTGTTCGACCGACCGCTGTGGAGATGATCATGCCCGTGCTCGAACAGCTCATTTCAGCTATCAAGTCCGCCGACATCGAGGTCATCGACCTGACGGCCAGGCTGGAGTCAACCACACCGGTCATCCGGCTGCCGGAGCCGTTCGCCAACACCGTCCCGTTCACGCTGCACGAAGTCAGCCGGTATGACGAGCGCGGGCCAGCCTGGTACTGGAACGACATCAGTACCGGCGAGCACACCGGCACGCACTTCGATGCGCCAGTGCACTGGATCACCGGCCGCGACGGGACGGACGTCTCGGACGTTCCCTTGGGCAGCCTGATCGCGCCAGCGGTGCTGCTTGATTTCAGCGCGGAAGCCACCGCTGACCCGGACTTCCTGCTGGAGCCCGAGCACATCAAACAGTGGGAAGCAGAGCACGGCCCGCTGCCGGACGGCGGCTGGCTGCTGTACCGGACCGGCTGGGACGCCCGGTCCGCCAGCCAGCAGGACTTCCTGAATGCCAACGAGACCGGCCCGCACACGCCCGGTGTGTCAGTGGCCTGCGCGCGGTGGATCGCGGAGGAGGCTCCGGTGATCGGCATTGGCGTCGAGACGGTGGGTACCGATGCCGGCGCCGCGCACTCGTTCGACCCGCCGTTCCCGTGTCATTCCGCATTGCTCGGAGCCGGCAAATACGGGCTCACCCAGCTGCAGAATCTCGCGTCCCTGCCCGCTACGGGCGCCGTGCTGCTCGCGGGCCCGCTGCCCATTGTCGGCGGATCCGGGAGCCCGGCACGCGTGCTGGCCCTGGTGGAGCGCACAGCGTGAAAGTCACCGATGCCATCGCGAGGGTACTGACGGGCCTTGGCGCCGACACTGTTTTCGGCGTCGTCGGCAGCGGCAACTTCCACCTGACGAATGCGCTGATCAGCCGCGGCGCGCGGTACGTAGCCGCGCGGCATGAGTGCGGGGCAGCGAGTATGGCCGACGCCTGGGCGCGGCTGGCGGGCCGGCCTTGCTGAGCCTGCATCAGGGACCCGGCCTCACCAACGCGCTGACCGGCATCACCGAGGCGGCTAAGAGCAGGACGCCGATGGTCGTACTCGCTGCCGACGTCAGCTCAGGCGCGATCACGTCAAACTTCAGGATCGACGTGGCTGCCATCGCGGGTGCGACCGGCGCGACGCCCGCCCGGCTGCACTCGCCCGGCTTCGCGCTCGACGACGCGGCGCGCGCGTATCGCATAGCGCGGGACGAAAGGCGCACCGTGGTCCTGGCGCTTCCGCTGGACGTTCAGGCAGGCGAGTGCACCTGGCCCGGCGATCCCGATCCGCGGGTCGCCGCGCCGAACCCGCCGTCCGAGCGCCAGGCCGCAGACCTGGCCAAGGACCTGGCCGGGGCGGCCAGGCCGGTGTTCGTGGCCGGCCGCGGGGCCAGGAGCCCTTCCGCGCGGGCGGCACTGGAGCAGCTTGCCGACGAGTGCGGCGCGCTGCTGGCCACCTCGGCCGCGGCTAAGGGCCTGTTCCGCGGCAGCCCGTGGGATCTGGATGTCAGCGGCGGTTTCGCGTCGCCGCTGGCGGCCGAGCTGATCGGCAATGCGGACGTGCTGGTGGGCTGGGGCTGCTCGCTGAACATGTGGACCACGCGTCACGGCACCCTGGTCGGCCCCCGGACCACGCTGGTCCAGGTTGACTGCGACTCCGCAGCCATCGGCAGGCACCGCCGCGTGCATCTGGGCATCACCGGCGATGTGGCCCTCACCGCGGCCGCAGTCGCCGCGCTGCTAAAGCGCGAGCCGCGAGAGCCGCTGCCCGCTGGCGGCAGCGACCCGGCGGACCTGCCTGGCACCGGGTACCGGTCGGCGGCGCTTCGAGACCGGATCGCGGCCGGGATCCGCTGGCGCGACGTGCCATACGAGGACGAGAGCGATGGTCAGCGAATCGATCCGCGCACGCTGACCATCGCGCTTGACGACATGCTGCCGGCCGAGCGGATCGTCGCCGTCGACTCCGGCAACTTCATGGGCTACCCGAGCATGTTCCTGTCGGTGCCGGATGCCGATGGCTTCTGCTTCACCCAGGCTTACCAGTCGATCGGACTCGGGCTTGCGTCCGCGATCGGCTCGGCGATCGCCCGGCCCGACCGGTTGGTGGTCGCGGCGCTCGGCGACGGCGGCGCGCTGATGGGGATCAGCGAACTGGAAACCGCGGTGCGGCTGGAGCTGCCGATGGTCATCGTCATCTACGACGACGAGGCGTACGGCGCCGAAGTCCATCACTTCGGGCCCGACGGCTACCCGCTGGACACGGTCCGCTTCCCGCCTGCTGACCTTGCGTCCATCGCGCGCGGATTCGGCTGCGACGCCGTGACGGTACGCAGCACCGCAGACCTAGGGCCGGTCCGTGACTGGATGGAGTCACGGACCGGCCGCCCGATGGTGATCGACGCCAAGGTCACCTCGGACCACGGCGCGTGGTGGCTCGAGGAGGCCTTCCGCGGCCATTAACCGCGGCCGGCGCTGCCTCAGTCGCTCGCGACCTCGGAACTGACGAACCGATCGTCGGGGATGCCCGGACCGCTGCCTGGACTTCCCGCGCCCACCAGAACGGGAACGGGCTCGTCCGCCTCTTCAGTCGGGTAGGCCTCCTCCCCGTGCACGGCCAGATCGCCGATCATCAACTCGGCATCAGGCATCCGGAGCGGGGTGAAGAACTTGATGACGCGCAGGATCGCGTACGTCACGAAGGCATCCCAGATGATGACCGTCAGCGCTGCGCCCGCCTGGATCAGCAGCTGCCTGGGATGTCCGTAGAACAGGCCAGCCACCGTCGACGGCGCGCCCTTGCCTATGCCGAGATAGACGATCATCTTGGGATCGGCGAGCAGGCCGACGAGCAGGCCGCCGGCCAGACCGGCGAAACCGTGCGTGTACACCACACCGAGAGCGTCATCGACCTTGTTGAACGGCCAGACCTTGCGCGGCAGGTAGGCGAACAGCGCCCAGACGATAGCGGCATCGACCAGCCCGATGATGATGGCGCCCACGCCGTTGACATAGCCCGCCGCGGGCGTGATGCCGACCAGGCCGCAGATCATGCCGTTGACGCCGCCGAGGAACGTGGCCTTCTTCTGCTTGCCGAAGGTCATGTCCATGATGATCCAGGTCATCATCGCGACGGCAGTGGCAAGGTTCGTGTTCACGACAGCCGACGTCGCGTCCGCGCCGGCGAAGTAGGGGTCGCCGCCGTTGAAGCCATTCCAGCCGAGCCACAGGATGCCGGCGCCGACCGCGATGAAGAGCAGGTTGTTCGGGACAGCCTTCTGCCGGTCGCGCGCCAGCCGCGGGCCGACCATTGCCGCCGCCACGAAGCCGGAGACGCCAGCTGCCAGGTGGATCACGTAACCACCCGAGAAGTCCAGCGCGCCCTTGGCGGCCCAGTAGCCGCCGCCCCAGAGCAGGAAAGCGTTCACGGCGTAAGCGAACGTGATCCAGAGCGGCACGAAGATCAGCCAGACCTTGAACTTGATCCGTCCGACCACGCTGCCGATAAACAGGATCGGCGTGATGGCAGCGAAGACGAACTGGAAGTAGGCCAGCGATCCTTCGGGGAACCTGAAGTTCGGTATCAGCCCCTTGAGCAGGGGAATGCTGGCCTGCGCCTGCTCCCCGGCCGCTCCGACGATCGTGCCGGGCTTGCCGACGAACGTGGATATCCAGGGTGAGCCGAAGCCCATCTTGAACGCCCAGAGCACCCAGACGATGAGCGTCAGGCAGAAGGCGCTGAACACCATCATCATGGTGTTAACTGCCCACTTCTTCTGCACGATCCCGCCGTACAGGACCGCCAGGGCGGGGATGCTCATCAGGCCGACGAGCGTGGCCGCCGTCAATTGCCAGGCGTTATCACCCGAGCTGAGCCAGCTCGCATAGGGACTAAACAACTCTCCGCCTCCAGATCTTGAAGCGAAGGGCGCCGGGTAGCCAGGCATCGGCGACCAGCACGGTCCCAGCCGACCGCTTCGGTTCTGTCAGATACGGTTCATGTGTCCCACGCGCTCGTTTCCGGCAAGTTTCGTGATCGTTACGCCGGTCGCACAAGGCGTCATGCGGCCGCTGGCATTGTTAAACCTTTGTTACGCGGGCTTGGCAAGCCGGTTGCGCTGCCGCTGGTCGTGGGCCGCATCTGAATCGCCCGGAAGGTTCCGCTGCTAACCGCCGCTGGCAACGCGCAGCCGCGCAGCGGTCGCCCCCGCGGTCTGAGCTGATCAGTTGGCGGGATGCATCTGTCCCCTGATGTTCTGGAATATGGTGCTGATATGACCGCCAAGGGCAAGCCCGGTTACGACGATTGCCGCGGCGACCAAGGCCACGATCAGGCCATATTCCACGGCGGTCGCGCCTCGCTCGTTCCGGAGCAGGCGCTGTGGCAGGAAGTTCTGCAGGTACGCAACGAACATGAGCATTGGGTGCTCCTTCGGGGTTCGGCGCACAGACAGCCCGCTCTTCAGCGCCGGACGGCACCTGCCGCCCGGTAGAGGCCACCTTGGCTGAAGTCGGCTGAGCTCCGCCCCTGGCGCGGGCGATTCGGTTGCGGGCACGGATCAGTTGGCAGGTTGCATTTGTCCGGTGATGTTGTTGAAGATGGTGCTGATCTGACCGCCAAGGGCAAGCCCGGTTACGACGATTGCCGCGGCGACCAAGGCCACGATCAGACCATATTCCACAGCGGTCGCCCCTCGCTCGCTCCGGAGCAGGCGCTGTGGCAGGAAGTTTTGCAGGTTCATGAGGAACAGCATGAGCATTTTGGGTGCTCCTTCGGGATTCGGCGCACAGACACCCGCTCATCAGCGCCGGACGGCACTAGCCACCCGGTACCGGACACCTTGTGCGAAGTTGGCCTGGCTGCGCCATCGGTCAGCGGGTCAGATAAACCTGCCTGACCAGATGACATGTCGGGCGATCGGGTGACAGGCTCGCCGGTCGGATGACATTGGAACTGTGGCCGGTCGTTACCAGATCGAAGGGCGCGCGGGCGCCGCGTGGCAGCGAACCCATAGATGGCCAGGTTTGCCCGCTTGCGCCTGGTTCCTTGCTCCACTCCGTGGCACATAGTAGAAACAGACCATGGGAAGACAGGCAGCAGTCGTGCTTTACGTGCTCGCGCTGGTAGCCGTCGTGGTCGGCGTGGACGTCCTGTTCTTCAGACACCACCTCTTGGAGCGTCTGATAGTGAACGTCGGGATTGTCCTGGTGTTCGCGGCGTTCGGGTTGAGGTTCCTGAAGCGCCCATGAGCGCGCCGCTGCAATGCGGCTCACCCAGCTCGACGGTCGTGTCACGCACTACGAAGTCCAACACCACAGGTGTTTCCGGCCGCCTCATGCGTCCGCCTGGATCTGCTGCCCGCCAACCCGGCACCACGTGATACGACCGTCCGGACTGCTAATCGTCCCCCATCTGTCCGCCAGCGCGTCGACTAGCAGCAACCCGTAGCCTCGCTCGGCGCCATTTCCCGTGTCACGTGTGACGCTCGGTGAGCCGAGGCTCCGATGGGCCTCCGTCATCACGGACCTGAACCAGAACCCCACTCGGCCCAGGGCACAGCGCAACGGTGACCGTGCCACCGGCAGCGCCGGATTTACTGTGCACGATGGCGTTAGTGACCAGTTCACTGACGACAAGCTGCACGGTCTCCGCAGCGGGGTGCCCCTCGCCGAGCAACTGGCGCGCCATCCGGCGCGCCGCGCTTGCGGACTCCGGCGTTCCCGGTAATACGCTCAATACAGGTACCTGGGCCGGGCGCATGCCTGTCCTCGCCAGCTCGTCCGAGCCGGCGGACTGGGTTGATCCGCGCAACGCTGGCACTTTCGTGGTCATCGCTTGCTCCGATTACACGTTTAGCCTGGATTAGGGCACTTCGGGTAGCCGGGTCATGACCATAGCCAACATGCGATTACCGCACTGTTACCTAGGCGTATCCGCTTCCTTGGTGGCGGTATTCCGTGCGCTGGAGCCATTCGTCGTAACGAGGTATTTCGGTAGGATCAATTACGATCGCACCATTCCTCCGGAGTGTAGGCAGCCATGGAGTTCCGCATCCTCGGACCGCTATATGCCGACCCCTGTACAGGCGGCGGCCCGGCGGCGATCGGTCAGCCCCTGCTGCGGTCGGCCCTGGCTGTACTGCTCCTGCGCGCCAACATGACCTGCCCGAGCAGCTTCCTGATCGAGGCACTCTGGGACGGCGAGCCACCAGGCTGCCCAGCGGGCGCGTTACGCGTGTGCATCAGCAGGCTTCGGCGGTGCCTGGGCGACTGCGCCGCGCGTCTGCAGAGCGTCGGACCGCCAGGCGGGCGCGCGCCCGCGCACCGTCAGCAGCGCGGCTACGTCATGGTGGTACGGCCTGGCGAGCTGGATGTCGACGAGTTCACCGACCTGGCGGCGCAGGCCCAGGCCGAGCTCGACTCGGGTAGTGCGGCTGCGGCGGCTGCCTCGTTCGTCCAGGCGCTGGCGCTGTGGGGCGATCCGCCGCTGCCTGATCTACCGCACAGCGCGGTCATCGCCACCGCCGTCGAAAGGCTGAGGGCTCAGCGGGAATCAGTGCAGGACTCGCTGATCGACGCACGGCTGGCTGCCGGCGAACACGAGCAGGTTCTCGGGCAGCTGCGCGCGGCGGTCCTGGCCGACCCAGGCCGCGAGCGGACCTGCGCCCAGCTGATGAGCGCGTGCCATGCGCTCGGCCTGCGAAAGGAGGCACTGCACGTCTTCCAGATCGCGCGGAAAGCCACTCTCGAGCAGCAGGGCGCAGAACCTGGCCCGGTCCTGACAGACGTCTACAACCAGATCCTGGCCGAGGAAACCGCCATCGGGCGCTCCGCGCGACAGGTCATCAGGGTCTCCGCCACGTCGGGGCTGCTGGGCGCGCAAGTTCCGGCTCCCCCGGCGGATTTCACCGGCAGGTCCGATGAGATCGCGGCAATCGGCCGGGAGGTGATGAGTCCCGGCGTTCCGGTAGTAGTCGTCAGCGGTGGCCCCGGCATGGGCAAGACCGCTGCCGTCGCTGCCGCCGCCCTGCAGCTACGGCGACAGCTTCACAGACGGGCAGCTCTACGCCGAACTCGGCGGCGTTGAGCACCCGCGGGATCCGCAGGACGTACTTGCCGACATGCTGCAGTCCATGGGAGTTCCGGTCCGCGGCGTGCCGTCGCCCGGACCAGCACGCGCCGCGCTGTACCGGTCCATGCTGGCGGGCCGGAGGGCGCTCGTCATCGCCGATGACGCTGCCTCTGCGGCTCACCTGCGTCCGCTGATCCCCGCTCCCGGCGGGGCAGCGGTGATAGTAACGAGCCGCAGCCGGCTCAGCGGACTTGCCGGAGCCAGCATCGTGGAACTCAACGGGCTGCCCGACGACGATGCGCTGACGCTGCTCGGCCTAACGGCAGGCCCGAACCGGATTGCCGCCGAGCCGGCAGCGGCAAGCGTCATCGTCAGAATGTGCGCCGGAATGCCCCTCGCGCTGCGACTGGCAGGGATCACCCTTGCCGCGCGGCCTGGGCTGACCGTCGCTGGGTTGGCCCGCGAGCTGCAACGCGGCCGAGCACTGGACCTCCAGGCAGAGGACCTGTCAGTCCGGGCAGCCATTGGCTCGAGCTATCGTGCCGTCTCCGGCGCTGCCCAATCTGCTCTGTCACGACTAGCGGTTACCGCGCCCAGCACCATAGCTGCCCGGCAACTGGCCGACGCGCATGTCGCGGATGAGCTCGCGAGAGCTGGGCTGCTAGCACCCGATCGGATGGCGCAGCCAGGCGAGCATTACAGCATGCACCCCCTCGTGCGGGCTTACGCTGCCGAGCAGCTGCTGGACAATGCCGAGCGCCCGGACGCCGCCCTGACTAGGAAGCGGGTCGGCTAGCACGTCCGACTGGAACTGTCCTCGTCCCAGTGCCAGTAGAAGCCGACCACCGTCTTGTCCACCGAGCGGAGGTAGCGGTGCGCCGAATGCTCGCTGTCGAGCGTCACGACTTCGCGCTCCAGTACGCCGCCTTCGACGCCGTCCCAATGCGCCCACCACAGCTGCGACGGCAGCTTCTCCGGATGGAACTCGACGCGCATATCGAGATTCTCAACACTGCGCATGACCGCTCGCCTGTGCTCACGTTCTGCTGGATCGGTGAGATCGCCGGGGAACCGGTAAGTGATCCGGTATTCGAGCGTGAGCGTCTCGTCGATGCCGAGCGTCCTCGCGAGGAGGATCTCAGTTGCGAAAACGTCAGCGCCAATCTGGTGCAACTCCGCGGTCAGGCCCTTGCAGCCTTGGCCCACCTCGATGGTCGTCACGCTGGTGTCACAAAGAAACGGGATGCGGTCGAGATCCGGATGCCAGGGCCTCGATTACCTGCATCGTCCGAACGCCCTCGATGCGCCCGTCCGCTCCGACATAAGCGTGGTCATGGAGCGACACTGTCTGATGCCGCCGCTGGCCTAGCGCGTGATCCACGTTCAGTTCAGCCTCGACTGGCACGGCATGACTTCCGGACAGCACGCTGATCCTTGACGAGCCCTCCGCACAGCCGCCGCAGGCGGTCCGCCTCGTGCGGCGCGAAGCCGAAAGCATCCACGAATAACTGGCCGGTCTCGGCGTTCAACTGGCTACCCGATAACGCGCCTGAGACCGTGTCACGCAACTGGTAAGGCATAACCTGGGCGTCACCAGGATGGCCAGGCGCCGACCGCAACTGGGCGGCGATCACCTCGGCGACGGCCATCTGGTTGATTACGCCGTCCCGCGGCCGGGCGACATGCTGCCGCCACGCATCGCGGTACGGGCCTGGCCGTAATAACAGCTGCCGCAGGTACTCCGCGGCCGCACGCTTACTCTCCATGTTCGCCACGTCGCTCACAGCCATACTCAGCCACTATTCCAGCGCCAGTAGAAGCCAGCGACCGTCTTCTCTAGTGACCGCAGGTACCGGTGCGCCGAAAACTGCCTATCTAGCGTCACGGCTTCACGTTCGATGACATCGCCGTCGACACCGTCCCAGTGGGCCCACCACAACTGAGACGGCAGCCGGTCCGCGTGAAACTCGACTCGCATGTCTACGTTCTCGACCTGCCGCATGACCGCCCGGCGGAACTCGCGCTCGGCCGCGGCCGCAGGATCGCCCGGATACCGGTAGGTGATCCAGTACTCAAGCGTCAGCGTCTCGCCGAGATCGAGGGAACGAGCGAGCAAGATCTCAGTGAAGAACACGCCGTCACCGATCTGGTGGACTTCCCCGGTCAGCTCCTTTCCGCCCTGGCCAACCTCAAGAGTGAGCACATTAGTGTCGCACAGGAACGGGATCCGGTCAACTCCCTGGGCGGTTGCCTCGATGACCTGCATAGTTCGAGCACGGTCTATGCGTCCGTCCGCGCCGACGTAAACATGGTCGTGCAGCGACAGCGTATGGTGCTGCCGCGGCCCGAGCACTCGGTCTACATCCTGCTCCGCTCGGACGGACACAGCGCGCGTCCCCGACATCACGCTGATCGAGGCCGCGCCACTCCACAGCCGCCAGAGGCGGGCCGCCTCGTGCTCGGAGAAGCCGAACGCGGCTATAAACAACGACAGCGCTGACCGGCTGAGCAATCGCCCCGTAAGCGCGCGAGACACCGTGTCTTTGAGCTGATGAGGCGTAATATCCGTGTCCCCAGCTGCGCGCGGCGCAGACCACAAATGCCGGGCGATTACCTCGGCGACGGCGAGCTGGTTGATCGTCCCGCGTCGCTCTCGAGACGCATACTGCTCCCAAGTTTGCCGATAACTGCCGGGTGTCAGAAGCAGTTGGTGCAGGTAGTCAGATGCAGCACGGCGACCGTCCTGCCGCGTCATATCAACACGAGGCATCAACGTTCATCCCGGCGCAACTGTGGCTCTGGCTGCCGCAGTCAAGTCGAAACTGCTTGCCAAGACGGGCAGGCAAGCCGGGACGGCAACTATGCGAGCGCGGATGATCTTCATGATCTAACCCTCCTGGCCCTCCGTCGGGCGTGATCCGAACCTCTCGCGTCTATTACTGGAGCCACGATAATAGGACTTTAAAGGCATAATTTGGACTCGTCAATGAGTTCAATGTCCATAATGCAGCTCTTCGAGAGTTTCATGAGCCTGGCGTGACGCGCGTTGCCTGGATCGGCTCCTGATTCGTTCCGCACGCTCAGCAGAGTCCCCATCCGCGGCCACCGGAGCTTGACTCCGCGTCGTCAATATCGGCAGATCCAGTCAAGGATACGAGTCAAGTTAGCAGTGATCGGTCTGCCACCGCATCTGTGTGCAGGGAGCTTTGCCGGGCCGCGCGATGCCGAGCGCTTAGCCGCAAGGGCTAATCAGCGACAAGCTCGGCCTCGAAGCCGTCTGCGTTCTCCAGGTACGCGGCGTAATGCTGCGGCCCGCCAGCGTACGGGTGCAGGTCGGAGAACATCAGCTTCCAGCCATGCAGCAGAGCCTCGGCGGTCAGCTCATCGACCTGCTGCCGGCTCGAGACGTGGAAGGCCAGGTGGTTCAGGCCAGGGCGGCACCGGTCGTACCGGCTGGCTGTCCGCGCCGGGGACTGCTCGACCACGATGTATGCATCCCCGGCCTGCCAGCTGCGGCCGCCAGGCCAGTCCTGGAACATCCGGTAGCCGAGCGACGTGAGCAGCCAGCCCCAGCTGACGATAGCCCGGTCGAGATTGGGCACCCAGAGCTCCAGGTGGTGGATCGCACCGGTGGCGGGCCGCTCTGCCGGAGACTGCTGCCCCGCTACCTCGAGCTTGGCCGCTGTCTCAAGCCTGGCCGCTGGCCCGTCGGGCCCCGCCGCCGCTGGCTCGGGCCCCGCCTGAGTCTCTGTCATAACTGCGCCCCTGCAGTTCTCCGTGTCGGCGAGGGTCACCGCGGCCCGGCGTGGCCACAGCTCCGAAGACCATCACGTTACGGCATCTAACCAGGGTTTTCGTGTTTACCTGTGCGAATTTAACAACACGGCGTTAGCGGGCACATCAGGCAGGACGGGCAAGTCGTAGCTAGGCCGTGCCCGAGTCCACGCGTGGGCTCTTAAGCCGCCGCGTGTCGACATCCGGGCTGGCCGACCGCGTGTCAGGTAGTAGAACTGGCCGACGGGAGGCCGGACGATCTGGCTGCAGTCTAGTCCCAGCGCGCGACACTGCGCCCAGCGACCTGGGTTCTGATCCGGCTCAGCACTTCAGCCGCACCCATCGGCGGCAGCTTCCGGCCGTCCCGCAGGCGCAGAGATGCGTCGCCCGCCGAGGCTTCCGCGGCGCCGATGACGGCCTGATACGGCACGAGCCGGTGCGCGCGGATGCGGGCACCGAGACTGCCGTCGGCCGCTATCTCCGCGCGCAGGCCCTGCTCGATGGCCGCGCGCACCAAGGCCTCGGCCTGCGGCAGCTGGGCATCCGAGACCGGCAGGACGACCAGCTGAACCGGAGCGATCCAGGGCGGGAACGCGCCGCCATGCACATCGATCAGGTGGGCGACCGCTCGCTCCAGGCTGCCGATGATGCTGCGGTGCACCATCACCGGCCGGTGCCTGCCGCCGTCCGGGCCGATGTACTCCAGGCCGAACCGCTCCGGCTGATAGAAGTCGACCTGGACGGTGGACAGGCTGGCCTCCCGCTCGGCGCTGTCGGCTACCTGAACGTCGATCTTGGGGCCGTAGAACGCTGCCTCGCCCTCCTCCTCCTCGTACGCCACCCCGGCGCGGTCCAGCACATCGCGCAGGACGGCGGCCGCCTGGTCCCATATCTGCTGGCTGCCGACGTACTTGGCCGACGGCCCGGCCAGCGACAGCCGGTAGCGGGCTGGCTCGATGCCGAGCGACCGGTAGGC
Source organism: uncultured Actinomycetota bacterium (assembly GCA_963808215.1). Lineage (GTDB taxonomy): Bacteria > Actinomycetota > Actinomycetes > Streptosporangiales > Streptosporangiaceae > JAJYUU01. The sequence continues at coordinate 131,493 of CAWEEY010000006.1, read as the reverse complement.
CTTCCGGATCATCTCCAGCGCAGCAGCGGCTTCGTCCCGCACCTGATCCGCGGTGCAGAAGATGTGCGCGTCATTCAGCTGGATAGACCGCACCCTGGTCAGGCCGCCCAGCACGCCGGACAGCTCGGACCGGTACATGCCGCCGAGCTCGGCCATCCGCAACGGCAGCTCCCGGTAGCTATGCGCCCTGGACCGGTACATCACCGCGTGGTGCGGGCACAGGCTCGGCCGGAGCACCACCTGCCCGGCGGCATCCTCGCCTCGCGGCCCGGCGCCATCAGTGACAGGACCGACGGTCATGGGCGGATACATGCCGTCCCGGTAGTGCTCCCAGTGGCCGGAGATCTCGTAAAGCTCGCGCTTGCCGAGGACGGGCGAGTACACGTGCTGGTAGCCCGCCTTCCGCTCGAGCTCGCGGACGTACTCCTCCAGCGCGTGCCGGATGGCAGCGCCGGCCGGCAGCCAGTACGGCAGCCCGGCGCCGATCAGCGGGTCGGTATCGAACAGGTCAAGCTCGCGGCCGAGCTTGCGGTGGTCATAGAGCAGATGGCCAGCCATGGCGGTCTCCTCGCGAGGTGCGGTGGCGGGGCGAGTGACCGCAGGGAACGCCGAAGCCCCGGGGCACCCGCCCCGGGGCTTCGACTAAAGGACAGCTGTCAGCGCGCCGGGACGTACTCCGGCGTCGTCGTCAGGCCAGCGCGCTTCATGCCGCCAAGGCTAGCAAACGACCTGCCGTGCACGGCAAGCCTGATTCCGCGCGGGTTTGCCTACGCGTCCACGTCCTGGGGAACGACGCTTGCCAAGCGTCGGACGCTGCTTGAAGTAGGGGCTGCCCAGCGCCCAGTAAATGACCAGCGGGATAAGCCCAATAGCCAGGCCCCCGAGGCCTACCCAGATCACCACGGCATTGCTGGTGTTGGTGGCCACGAACTCGCCGAGGATCCAGAACATGAAGACGGCGCCGACGAACGGCCAGATGCCGATCAGCAGCAGGTTCTTGACCGAGGCGAACAGGATCTTGCGGAACGCGACCACCACGGTTAGCCCGGCGAGGCCGTAATAGACCGCGATCTGGAGGCCGATGGAGTTGATCGCATCGGTCAGGATCGTGCTCAGCGACCCGACGTAGTTGGAGCCGATGAACAGGCCAAGGGAGACGATGGCAACGGCGATCGTGGCAATCCACGGCGTCTGCCGCCGCGGGTGGATCTTGCCGAGGAAGGCAGGCAGCGTCCGCTCCCTCGACATCGCGAACAACGTCCGCGTGACCTGGATCAGGGTCGTCTCCAGCGTGGCGATCGTGGACAGCATGACCGCGATCACCAGCAGTTTGCCGCCCGGTCCATGCCACACCAGCTGGCCAAGGACCGCCAGCACGTCACCAGCGTTGGCCTGGATGGTCTTCGCCGGCATCGCCAGGTTCGTGGCGATGGTGAAGATCTCATACAGCGCGAACACGATGACGACGCCGATGATGCCGCCGAGGCCTGCGCTGCGCTTGCTGTCCTTCATCTCCTCGTTGAGGTTCGAGGCGACATCCCAGCCCCAGTAGTAGAACGCGGCGATCAGGCCGCCTGCCGCGAAGCCTGCCAGGCCGTGGAAGTGGCTGAAGCCGAACCAGGACCAGGAGAACGTGGTCACCGCGTGCGAAGCCGAGTGCACGATAGCGAGGATCGCGAACAGCACCAGGATCGCCACCTCGATGCCGGACATGATCCACTGAGCGCGCGCGGTCACCCGCACTCCCAAGATCACCAGTCCGACCATCACCAGGAACCAGACTGAGCCGACCAGCAGCACATAGCCCGGATGGTTAGCGGCCGACGCGCTGAACAGCCCGAGCGTGACCGAGCCGGCAGGCAGCGAGCCGGCAACCATGAAGATCGTTGCCGAGATCACCAGCGACCAGCCCGCGATGAAGCCGAGCGCCGGGTGCAGCACCCGGCCTACCCAGGCGTAGCTGGCACCCGCATTCGCCTCGACACGGTTCAGGTAGCTGAACGCCCAGGCGATACCGAGCATGGGAATGCCGCAGTAGAGCAAGGCGGCCGGACCGGCGAGCCCCACAACTCCGATGAGGGCGGCTGTGCTCCCGGCGATGGTGTAGGCGGGAGCGCTCCCAGCGACTGCCATGACGATCGAGTCGAATAGGCCGAGGACGTTGGCGCGCAGACCGGTCTCAGCCGCCACCGGCGGCGAGGCAGGCTCAATGCTCGTGGTCATGGATGCTCCGGGGCGAACGATGCGGGCTGACGGGTGGCACGCATTCTGTCGCCTGGGACTAGCTGGCGCACCTAATTCCGGACGACGTCGCAGAATGACCGCCCGATCCAACCGCAGCAGGTGCCCTGGACCGCGGAATCAGCAGCCGCGGGAGGGCCTGCCGGCGTCTGCTACCGGTCCGGGCCGCTGCCTGGCGTCACGGCGCCGTCTGGCTCCGGCGCACTGGCGTCATCGGTACCTATCGCGGCGTCGCCGGTCGCGAGGCTGTCATCTGCGGCGCCGCAGACCCGGCTCCGTCGGCCGGGCTAGCCGCGCTCGCGCGCAGCACGGGAGCATCCGGGCCCCGCTGCGCCCTGACGAACCAGGCGATGCCGATCAGGGTCATGATCGTCGCCACGTAGAAGTTCAGCCGCAGGCCCAGGAAGTGCTCGGAGGAATCGATCCGGATCGTCTCCTCGAAGATCCGGTAGGCGGAGTATCCGGCCACGTAAAGCGCGAACAGGCCCCACGGGCGGATCCGGCGGTGATGGCCGAGCCAGACCAGGGCGGCCGCCAGGGCCAGGTCGAAGATCAATTCGTACAGGAACGAGGGCTGGAACGTGCTGTACGCCAGGTAGGCCGCGGGGCGATGGGCCTGCGAGATCTCCAGCGCCCACGGCAGCGTGCTGGGCTTGCCGTACAGCTCCTGGTTGAAGTAGTTACCGATCCGGCCGACTGCCTGGGCGACCAGGAGGGCCGGAGCGATGGCGTTGGCGAACTGCCCGGCATTGGCGCCTGACCTCCTGACCCGCCAGATTCCCGCGATGGCGCCTCCGGCGATGCCGCCCCAGATCCCGAGGCCGCCGGACCACACGGCGAGGACCCCATACCAGACATGCGGGATGTCGGCCGGGGTGGTGATATCGAAGTAGATCCGGGCTGCCGATGATCCCGGCCGGCACCGCCCAGATGGCCACGTCCCGACAAGTTCGGGGTTGCCGCCCATGGCGCGCCAGCGGCGGCGGGTAATGATGATCGCCAGCGTGATGCCGATCACGTACATCAGGCCGTAATAGTGGATGAACAGCGGCCCTAGGTGAACCCCGTTAACTGACGGGCTCGGGATGAAGCTCAGCAGGTGGCCTCTGGCGGTCTGGAGCATGCATCGAGAGTACTGCCCGCCGCCCTCGACGCGCCCCTCGTGCGCCTCTCAGGCGCCGCACGGCCAGGTACCCTGCGAGGTCGCTCAGCTAGCATCCCGCTATGACCAATCGCAGCATGCCGATCACGCCTGAGCTCTATGACTACCTCACCGCGCACAGCGCGCCGCGCGATGCCGTGCTGGACCAGCTCGCAGCCGAGACCGCCGCCACATTCCCTGACGCGGCCGGGATGCAAATCGGGCCCGAGCAGGGCACGTTCATGACCCTGCTGACCCAGCTCATCGGCGCCAGCCGGGCCCTGGAGATCGGCACGTTCACCGGTTACTCCGCCATCTGCCTGGCCCGCGGGCTGGCTGCGGGAGGAATGCTCACCTGCTGCGACGTCAGCGACGAGTGGACATCGATGGCCCGCAAATACTGGCAGCTCGCCGGCGTCGCCGAGCCGGATTGACCTGCAGCTGCGCCCGGCCCTGGAGACCCTGCAGGCACTGCCTGCGATCGAGGCATTTGACATCGCCTTCATCGACGCCGACAAGACCGGCTACGTCGGCTACTGGGATGAGGTCGTCCCGCGAATGCGGCCCGGCGGCGCGATCCTGGTCGACAACACGCTGTCGCACGGCCGGGTCATTGATCCAGCCGAGACGAGCGCCAACGTGCAGGGCATCCGGGACTTCAACGATCACGCAGCGGCTGACGACGCGCGTCGTCCTCGTGCTGCTGCCGATCGGTGACGGCCTCACGCTGGCCCGCAAGAACTAACTGCCGCGCACGGATGAAGCTAGAGTTCACGCGGCGAGATCTGGTTCTGGCGAGGACCGGCACCGCACCATTTCATCACCGTTCCGGACGAGGAATGCGGCGCGCTCGAGGCGGCTTCCGCGTTTGTCACCTACGGCTGGGGCATGATCCCGGTGGCCGCGCAGATCGGGGCGACCGAGTGGACGACGTCGCTGTTCCCGAAAGACGGGCGGTACATCGTTCCGGTCAAGGCGTCAGTGCGGAACGCCGAAGGGCTCGAGCTCGGCGACACCGTCACGGTCCGGCTGACCGTCGGCGCCTGACGTGCTAACCGATGCCACAGTGCGGCGCGTTGACTTCGGGTATTTCGTGCGGCCACCGGAGGAGACCGGGACGGGCAGTCCAAGGGTTGAACCGTGCCTGGGCTACGTCGTTGATCATCCCGACGGCATGCTCCTGTTCGACACGGGCCTGGGATCCCATCCCGAGGTGGACGCCCGCTACCGGCCGCGCAGAACCGGGCTCGCCGAGGCGCTCGCTGCCATCGGCGCGCAGATCGGCGATCTCGTGCTGGCCGCCAATTGTCACCTGCATTTCGATCACTGCGGCGGTAACCCGGCACTGGGCCGGATACCGATAGTTGTCCAGGCGGCAGAACTCGATGCGGCTCGCCAGACACCTGATTACACTCTCCCCGAGCTGCTTGAGGGCAATAACTTCAAGCAGGTGGAAGGCCAGGTCGAAGTGCTGGCAGGCGTCTTCCTGCTGCCGACGCCAGGCCACACCGAGGGACACCAGTCGCTCGTCGTCCGGCGGCCGGACGGGACAGTGATCGTTGCCGGGCAGAGCCACGATACGGCTACGCAGTACGCGGCCGACCAGCTTGCGTGGCGAGCCCATCGGGATGCTCACGCCCAGCCCCTGCCACGGATACCGGAGTGGATTGATGCGCTCGCCAGCCTCGACCCGAGGATCGTCTACTTCGCTCACGACCGCTCGGTGTGGGTCCCCTGACACGGACAACGGACGCGACCCGCGCATATGAAAGCGCGAAGGAAGGCCTCCGGCGAGCCGGGGGCCTTCCCAGACGGCGCTAAGCGGTGCTAGAGACCCGTGCCCAGGTCATCGCGCCGGGTATTGGCGAATGCCTGATCCGGCTCGATCTCGATGCGCTCCCGGCGTACCTGATCCCGGACCGTGGTGTCCTCTTCCACCCGCCGTGGACGCAGGCGCACTCGCTCGACCGGCACCTTCTCTTTGCGGAGTACGGGGCGCTCTTCGTGCAGGATGAGTTCCAGCTCGCCTTCGGCGAGGTCGGAGCTGATCCGGCCCTGGTCCTCGGCACTCAGCGGAATGCGCTCGATCTCGTATTCCTCGTGGAAAAGGTGCACTGGCTGCTCGATTGACTCGACGTCCACGTACTTGTGCAGCCGTACGCGGCCGGTCTCGAGTTGCTCAATGCCGACCTGCAGGCGCTCCTCCTGCCGGACGAGCCAGTCCCCCTCAGCCATCTGGCCCGGCTCAGCCATCTGGCCAGGCTCGCCCATCTGACTCGGCTCGCCCATCTGGCTCGGCTGGCCCATCTGGTCCTGCTCGCCGCGGGACTGCTGGGTGGGAATCGTCAGGCCGTAGTAACGAGTGAGTTCCTCCGCCTGCGCGGCGGACATGTGCTGCCCGGCATCGATGTTCGGGCCGCCCATGATCTTCTGAGCGTCGAACGGGACAGTGACGCCATCCGTAGTGACCTCGCAGCTGCCGAGCGGCACGAAGCGGCCGATCTTTCCGGACCGGACGCGGGCCCACGCAGGCGTCCCGTCCACATCGTCCCTGAACACTTGCTCGATGGTGCCTACTACCTTGCCGTCGGCGCCGGTCACTCGGGCGCCGAGCAGATCTTCGGCCTGCGTCGTCATGGTGAGATCTCCCCCCGAAGTCGCTACCACCGGTGCGGGCATAGGCCGCGGCAGCGCGGGCAAAGGCTCCGCAGCCACCCATGCTTGGCTACCAAGTGTAATCTACCCACTACTGGCCGTTCCAACGTGCCGACTTTGCCTCGGAGCGGCCGACGCGGCCGGCCACAGGTAAGCCACGATCGTGGCGCAAATGCGGGAAGCTGACCGCACAGTGTCACCCCGGCTGTTCTGTGTCGCTACGATTTGCCGCTATGGCGGCATTGTTCAGCCGGATAATTCCGATCTTGTTCGTCGGTGACCTGCAGGCCGAGCGTGACTTCTACGTCAGCCTCGGATTCCATGTCACCTACGAGGGCCCGGAGTATCCATACTTCCTGGCGCTCGGCCACGGCAAGGTCGAATTCGGCATCGAGTGGCGGCAGGACTTCTCGCCCGCCGGGCCCGATAAAGTGCTGACCTGGCAACTCGGCGTGAGCGACCTAGAGCTGGCCAAGAAGCAGCTGGCGGAGGCGGGCGTCCGCTACCGCGAGGAGCTGATGGCGCCTAGCCCAGACTGGCAGTACCGCGTGCTGCACGCCAGGACGCCGAATGGCTATCACCTGCTGCTGGAGGAAGGCAGCGAGTAGAGCAGGCCCGGCAGCGATCAGGTTGACGTCTTCACCGCGCAGCCGATGACCATAATGGCGAGAAGGGGCGGCATGATCAGGCGGGCTCGCCCGGACGACGTGCCGGCTATCTACCAGCTGATCCGCGACCTGGCTGAATACGAGCGGTCGCTGCCAGAGATCACCGGCACGCAGGAGGATCTGCACTCCTCACTATTCGGTCGCGACCCCGCGGTCTTCGCCCACGTCGCCGAGCACGAGGGCGAGGTCGCCGGGTTCGCGCTGTGGTTCCTCAACTACTCAACCTGGCTTGGCCGGCACGGCATCTACCTAGAGGACCTCTACGTCCGGCCGGATGTGCGCGGATCCGGCTACGGCCGGCAACTGCTCGCGGAACTGGCAGCGCTGTGCGTCGAGCGCGGCTACGGGCGGCTTGAGTGGTGGGTACTGGACTGGAACGAGCCAGCGCGCGGCTTCTACGACAAGCTCGGGGCGATCCGCATGGACGAGTGGACGGTCCACCGGCTGACTGGGCAGGCGCTCGCGGCGCTGGCAGCCAGCCGGGCATCAGCCAGCTGACCGCCCCGCGTGCGAGCATGGGCACATGCGGATCAGCGGTATCGAATCCACTGACCTGTTCCTGGGGAGCACGGCGCTGCCGCTACAGGTCATCAGAGTGCGGCTGGTCAACTCGGGGCCTGGCGCCGTCAGCGAGCAGGACGCCGTACAGGTCACGATCGATGGCCCGGCCGTCAGCACCCCCGAGCCCGAGGTCATCACCGGACTCGAGCTCGGCGCAGAGGTCACGGCCGAGGTCGGCGTCGCCATCGCGGCGCCGTCGCAGCCGGGATCCTCCAGGCAGGTGCTCGTGCGCGCATCGGGGCCGTCCGGCTCGACCGAGCTCCCCGCGGTCATCACCGTGGCTGAGCCGGGCTGGGTCATGTGGATGGTTAGCCACTTCCACTACGACCCGGTGTGGTGGAGCACCCAGGGCCAGTTCACCGAGTCACGCCTGATGCTCCCTGACGACCACGGCGAGATGCCGGAAGTGCGGACCGCCTTCGAACTCGTCCGCCTGCACCTGGACGCGGCCCGCCGCGACCCTGACTACAAGTTCGTGCTGGCCGAGCTCGACTACCTCAAGCCGCATTTCGACGCCCACCCCGAGGACCGCGCCGACCTGCTCGACTTCATCGCCGCAGGCCGGATCGAGCTCGTCGGCGGCAGCTACAACGAGCCGAACACGAACCTGACCTGCGCCGAGTCGACCATACGCAACGCCGTCTACGGCATCGCCTACCAGCGCGGCGTCCTCGGCGGCGATCCGCGCACCTCCTGGATGCTCGACGCGTTCGGGTTCGACCCCGGCTATCCCGGCATCATGGCCGCGGCCGGGCTTACCAGCTCATCGTGGGCCCGCGGCCCGTTCCACCAGTGGGGCCCGCACCGGTCGGTGGGCGACAACTCGCTGATGCAGTTCGCGTCCGAGTTCGAGTGGCTCTCCCCCGACGGCACCGGCCTGCTGACCAGTTACATGGCTAATCACTACGGGGCGGGCTGGGTGCTGCACCATGCCAAGACGCTGGCAGACGCCGAGGCTGACGCCTACGAGCAGTTCCGCCAGCTCGCGCCAGTCGCCGCGACCCGCAACGTGCTGCTGCCTGTCGGTGCCGACCACGTGATACCGGCCCGCTGGGCCACCGCCGTGCACCGTGACTGGAACTCGCGCTACGTCTGGCCGCGGTTCGTGACTGCCGTGCCGAGCGAGTTCTTCGCGGCCGTGCGCGCCGAAGCCACCGCGCGCGACATCTGGATCACGCCGCAGACCAGGGACATGAACCCGGTCTACACCGGCAAGGACGTCACCTACATCGACACCAAGCAGGCGCAGCGAGCCGCCGAGACCGCTGTCCTGGACGGCGAGCGGCTGGCCACGCTCGCCTGGCTCGCCGGCGCGGAGTATCCCGTTGCCAGCCTGGACAAGGCCTGGCGGCAACTGGTGTTCGGTGCTCATCATGACGCCATCACGGGCAGTGAAGGCGATCAGGTCTATCTCGATTTGCTTGGCGGATGGCGAGAGGCATGGGAACGGGGGAACCAGGCACGCGCGGCCGCCACGTCGCATCTCGCCAGCCTGGCCGACACTGCGAGCCTGGCCGCTGCCGCCGGGCCGGACGCGGATCCCGGGCCAGCGCAGGATCCCGGACCGGCGCTCGCGATCGTCGTGGTCAACTCCATCTCGCTAGACCGCGCCGCGATGGCCAGCGTCGACCTGGAACTGCCGGCCGGCTGGCCTGCATGGCTGAGCCTCCTCGACGACACCGGCGCTGCCGTGCCATTCCTGGCAGAGGGCATCACCCGGACTGCTAGCGGCGGGCTGCGGTCGGTCCGGATCTCCTTCCGCGCCGACGTGCCAGGGGTCGGGTTCCGCAGCTTCGCAGTCCGGCCGTTGGAAGCGGGAGGTACCGAGGCCGGCTGGCAGCCGCAGGCCCCCGGCGCTGCGTTCCGGCTTGAGAATGAGGTCTTCCTGATCGAGGCCGACCCGGTCCGCGGCGGGACGCTGTCCCGCATCGTCGACAAGCGGTCGCAGACCGAGCTGCTTCAGCCGGCTGGCGGCGGCAACGAGCTAGCTGCTCCAGCCTGAGCATCCGAAGCATCCGCGGTGGGCAGAGGGCCCGTGGCTGCTCTGCCCGGCTGGGCCCGGCACCGGCAGCGCGGCCCGGCCCGCGACCGTCCGCGCCGAGCGCTGTGCGGTCGGCAGCAGGCTGGTGGGCGAGCTCGAACTGGGCGGACTGCGTGTCACGCAGGAGACGCTGCTGTGGGACGGCGCAGACCGGATCGAGTTCCGGACGCATGTCGACGGCTCGATCGGCCAGGACCGCCTGCTGCGGGTGGCCTTCCCGGTCGACGTGCCGGGCGGGCTGCCGGTGTACCAGACGGCGGTGGCGGTGATCGGGAGGCCGCCAGGCCGGGCCGACACTGACGTGGCCGAGCACTCTTACACCCTTGACAGTCCGGCCAGCGAATGGCTCGCGGTCGGCTCGACTGCCGCAGTCGCGCTCACCAGCGCAGACGGCGCGCGGCAACTGCAGGCCATCGGCGTCGCGGAGGTCGTCGCTCCGCCGACCTTGCGCGGCCCCGTCAGGGACCTGGTGGCAGCACTGGCCGGGCAGGGCGTCACGGCAACCTGCTCACTGCCCGACGGCCCCCGGTACGGCTATCAGGAGCTCGACTCCAACCTGCCGGATTTCCGTATCTGCCTGGGCGGCCCGGATGACAACAGCCTGACGGCGGAGGTACTGGCCGCCGCCGGGCAGGCCGCGGCCGAAGCGCTCGGCGCGCAGCTCGCTAGCCGCCGGCGTCGCGCGGCTCTGGCTGCCGGCCAGCCGCAGCCGGGCCGACGCCTTCGCTCCAGGCGCCGACCTGCGCAGACCGCGCGACCTGCCGGTGCTGATCGTCGCCGCGGACGACATGGGCGCCGAGATCACCCGCCTCACCGCCGACCTTGCCGACGGGGTGATCGAGGTGCCCGCCGGTGCGGAGACGGGCGGCGGTCGCGAGCCGGCTGGCGCGGCGGGCGGCCCGGCCACCGCGCTGGCCAGCCACAGCGTCGCGCTGCTGAACCGCGGCACGCCGAGCGGGCTGGTGACTCCGGATGGGCAGCTCACCATGGCGCTGATGCGCGCCTGCAGCACCTGGCCATGCGGCGTCTGGATCGACGGCAAGAAGCGGACGACACCGGACGGCACCAGCTTTGCCTGGCAGCACTGGAGCCACACCTTCGAGTACGCGCTGAGCGCCGGGCCGGGGAACTGGCGGACGGCCGGCTTCCCGGCGGCGGGCCAGGATTACAACCACGACTTGCTCACCGTCACCACGGATCTGCATGCCGGGCCGCTGCCCGCCAGCACGCGCCTGGTGTCGGTAGAGCCGGGCACCGCGCTGCTGTCGGCGCTCAAGCCGCATGGCAACCCGCTGGCGCCAGCCGGGCAGCCCGATCTGGCCGACGGCATCACCGTGCGGCTGCGCGACATCGGCGGGACGGGCCCGGCTGAGGTGGAGGTCGGGTTGTTCCCCGGCCTCACCGCCGCCGCCATGACCAGCCTGTGCGAGGACGACCCCGGCGAGCCGGTGCCCGTCGACGACCGTCGCGTCCGAGTCACGGTGCCGCGCGCCGGGCTCACCACGCTCGTCGTTCACCCGGATCCGGCTGGCCTGCCAGTCGCTGGCCTGCCAGTCGCTGGCCTGCCGGTCCCCGGTCGGCCGACCGGGGCGGTCACCAGCGTGCCCGGCGCGGCTGTGACTGGCGCGCCCGAGCCAGCTCAGCCGGTGTTCGCACGCTACTGGCTGCACGGCAAGGGGCCCGCGCCCGCCGGGAACATGCCGGTTGCGGTCCATCTGTCGCCGGCCGTGGTGGCCCTCGACGAGGGGCCCGGCGTGCTGCGCCTCACCGTCGCCTGCGGCCCGTCGCCCGCGAGCGGCCTAGTCCGGCTGACAGCACCCGATGGCATCGTCCTTACGCCGTCCGGACCGCTCAGCTACGACCTCGGTCCGCTCGGGCATGAGGACTGGCAGGTCAGCGTCGCTGCCCAGCCAGGCACCAGGCCGGCCGGCGGTTCGTAGCTGCGCAGATCGAGGACGCCGCCGGCCAGGTCATCGAGGACAGCGCCCTGCTCGCGATCGGGCAGCCGCCACCGCCGCCGGTGGACCTGCCGATGGCGGACGCAGTGGCGATGCAGCGGGCTGCTCAGACCGCGCAGGATGGCGAGGTCGACGTCAGCCTGGTCAGCCCGTCCCTGGCAATGCGGCCGGGCGGGTCGGGCAGCATTGACGTCATCGTCCGCAACCGGACCGACTCAGCGATCCACGGCGAGGCACAGCTGCTGTCGCCGTTCGGCAGCTGGCGGCAGACCCGACCGTGGACCGCTGGGTTCGCGATCGCTGCTGGGCAGGCGGAGACGCTACGGTTCGAGCTGTCCGTGCCACCCACCGCCCGGCCGGGCGAGCAGTGGTGGGCGGTCGTCAAGCTGATGTACTTCGGTCGGGTTGCCTACACAGAGCCAGCAGAAGTGACCGTTGGGTAACACCGGGTAGTAACTTCAGTTTTTGGGTAGTCAGGTTGCGCCTAGGCACACTAGGGACTAGACCTGATCATCCGAAGACATACCGAAGTGACCATGACGGCAGAGACAGTACCGCGTCTTGGCAATCTCCCCGCGGAGCCGAACAGCTTCGTCGGGCGAGAGCGTGACCTTGGCGACTTGAGGCTCCTGCTCAGCACCGTGCGCGCGCTGACCCTGTGCGGGCCCGGAGGCATCGGCAAGACCAGGCTCGCCACCAGGCTCGGCTGGCAGCTGACTGACGACTTCGCCGACGGCGTATGGCTGGTGGAGCTGGCCGACACTGCCGACCCGTCGCTGGCCCCGCGCCAGGTGGCGACAGTGCTCGGTATTGGCGAAGAGACCGACCGGCCGGCGACCGCTACGCTGGTCGATGCGCTCCGGGGCCGTGAGATGCTCCTGATCCTGGACACCTGCGAGCACGTCGTGGACGCGATCGCCGATCTCGTGCGCGACCTGATCGCCGGCTGCCCGCAGCTGCGGCTGCTGGCGACGAGCCGTGAGCCGCTGCGCGTCAGGGGCGAGACGGTATGGCGGGTGCCGCCGCTGTCGCTGCCTGCCTCGTCGCCGCCAGGCTCGTTTCCCGCTGGCCCCGCACAGGACGTCATGCGGCTGTCAGCCGCTGACGGAGCCACCGGCGGCGCGCTTGCGGACGGCGACGAGCTCACGGCCGCTGCCGAGCACGAAGCCGTCCGCCTGTTCGTCGACCGGGCTGCCGCAGTGCGGCCCGGGTTCGCACTGACCAGGGAGAACCGCGCCCAGGTGGTCCAGCTCTGCCGGACGCTGGACGGGGTGCCGCTGGCGATCGAGCTGGCGGCCGCGCGCATCCGGGCATTGTCGGTCGACCAGATCGCTGACCGGATCGATGACAGATTCCGGCTGCTGGCATCCGGCGATCGCACGGCGCCGGCGCGGCAGCAGACGCTGCAGGCTGCGGTCGACTGGAGCTTCGAGCTGCTGACCAAGGACGAGCAGATCCTGCTCCGGCGCCTGGCGGTGTTCGCCGGCTGGAGCCTGGACATGGCCGAGCAGGTCTGCGCGGACGCGCAGATTGGCGTCGAGCACGTCCTCGAGTTGCTGGCCGCGCTGATCGACAAGTCCCTGGTGGCGCTCGAGGACGAGGTCTCTGGCGACGCCAGGTACCGGCTGCTCGACACCATCAGGGAGTATGCGTCCGTCCGGCTGGCGGCCTCGGGCGAGCAGGAGGAACTTCGCCGGCGTCACCGCGACTACCTGCTGCGCCTCGTCGAGGACGTGACCGGCCAGGCGTTCGTTCGTGATGTGCTCCCGTGGCCTGAGCAGGTCCGCGCCTACCACCGGGTCGCGGCCGAGCAGGCCAATCTGCGCGCGGCCCTGACCTTCTGTCTCGACAGCGCGGACGCGGAGAACGGGCTGCGGCTGTGCTCGACACTCCGGTCGACCTGGGTCGTGTACGGCGACGTCACCGAGGGCCTCTCCTGGTTCGGCAGGTTCCTGGACCTGGATGCGTGGGCGCCGGCCGACGTCCGCGCCCGGGCCCTCATGTTCGGTGCGGAGCTTGCCTTCGAGCACGAGGAGTACGGTCTGGCGGCCGGGCGCGCGGCGGCCGCCCTGGCAATGAGCGGCGTCTGTCCGGCGGCGTGCCCGGCGGGGGCCATGCGCATCCTCGCCCTGATCAGCCTGCGGGCGGGCCTGGCCGAGCAAGCGCTCGCGCAGGCCGACGCCGCCGTAGCGGCTGCCCGCGAGTACGGCGACGAGTGGGAAGAAGGCCTTGCGCTGTCCGCGAGGGCGGCGATCCTGGCTCGCAGTGGCCAGCTGGCGGCGGCGCAGCAGTCCTACGAAGCGGCGCTCGAGCTGCTGACCGGCAACAACGGATGGGGCGTGGCGCACCTGCTCTACGGCGTCGGCAGCCTGGCAAGAGCCAGGAACGACAACGCCGCCGCCCTTAGCCATTTCGGACGCGCGCTTGAGCTCTTCCGGCAGCTCGGCGCCCGGACCGAGATCGCTCGCTGCCTCGCGGGCATCGGCTGGGTATCCCTGGCGAGCGGGGACGTGCCGACTGCCGCCGCCAGCCTGGCGGAGAGCCTCGAGCTGAGCATGGCCACCGGCCAGCGTCTCGGCATTGCCCGCGGGCTGGAGGCCATCGCCGCGCTGGCAGTCGTGCAAGGTGCCGACCCGATCGCCGTCCGGCTCGAGGGCGCCTCGACGGTGCTCCGCGAGACCGTCGGGCCGGTCCGCTCCGCTGCCGCCCAGGCCCGGCTCGACCGGCTGGTCGCCTCGGCGCATCAGCGGCTCGGCCAGGACGCTACGGCGAGCCTCATCGCCGAGGGCAGGCGGCTGAGCATGCACGAGGCCGTCAGGTATGCGCTCAGATTCGCCCGCAGCGGCGGCCCGGCATCAGCCAGCCGCCGATTCGGTCGCCCCCGGCCAAGGCGCCGACGGCGGCGTGGGCGGTGCTACCGCTGTCGTCCCGGTGTCGGTGCTCACCGCCAGGGAACTCCAGATCGCCAAGCTGATCGCGCGCGGGCTGTCCAATCGCGCCATCGCCGAGGAGCTCGTCATCAGCCCGGCAACGGCCGCCCGGCACGTCGCCAACATTCTCGGCAAGCTCGGCGTCAACTCCCGCGCGCAGGTCGCGGCCTGGACCGTCCGGCAGCCGACGGCCGGCGGCTCTGCTGCGAGTCCTGAGCACTAACTCGCTCGACTGCGCATATGCAGGACCGCTGTCGGATGGCCAGGCCCGGTATGCACGATGCAGCTCCGGCAGCCGTCTGGCTGGCCGGCCATGTACACAGTCTCACCGACGCGACATGCATAGCGGAATGGGCAATTCAGCCGATGTGCGAGAGTCACGATTTACCTAACGTTATCGCCGGGACCCTGGGTCGCCGGCGACGGACGGTCATCGGAGGGGGATGGCCGTCCGTCCGGTGACCTGCGCGGGCCGGTACCGGGCGGGCACGTCCGGAGCGTCGCCGCGGGCCTGACAATCTGTCGCAAGCCGAATACATAACTGGCTACACATTCCTGACGATGCGCGAACCGGGGCGTGCTGCGTACTGTTCATCAGTGGTGAGGGTACAGCTGACCGGCAGCAGGGAGGGACGCGGTCACGTGGGCAGCTCCAGCCTGACCGGCGCAGATGACGGTGACGCAGCGCCTTGTCGAGACGGCGGCCAGTACGGGCGCCGGCCAGCGCTCGTGCCGGGCATGCTGAGGAACCGTACTCGTTCGCGGACCTCGCCAGCACGATCCGGCGCGCCGCCGCTGGCCTGGCCTGGCGCGGGCTGCGGCCGCGCGACGTCGTCGGCGTCTATGTGCCAGATGCGGCCGCCTACGTGCTGGCCTGCCACGCGATCAGCGCCGCGGGCGGCGTCCCGTGCCCGGTCAGCGCCGAGCTGTCGATCGCGGAGACTGCCGGGCAGCTGGCTGACTGCGGCGCACGGATGCTGCTCACTGCCCAGCCGCTGGCGACCGCCGGCATCGCTGCTGCTGACCGCTCCTGGGTTCGCCAGGTCATCTCGTTCGACGACGCGCCAGCCGCCACGCCGTTCACCTCGCTGCTCGGCATGGGCTCGCTGTACCCGTCGCCGGTCCGGCCGCATGACCTGGCGCTGCTGCCCTACGTCCGGCGAGCCGACGGCAGCTTGCACCCGGCCGGACTGACGCATCTCGAGATGGATGCGGAGCTCACGGCGCTGAGCGCCGACCGCCGACATCAGCGAGCAGGACGTTGTGCTGGCGTCGCCGCCGGCCGGAGACGGCACGTCCTATACCGCGTTCATCGACTACGCGCTGCTGCAAGGCGCCACGATCGTGGCAGCCAGCACCGACGAACTATCCGTCGCCGCGACTGAGCACCGAGGCACCGCCGCCATCGTTCCGCTCGGCGTCGAGGTGCACAGCAGCGAGCCGCTGCGGCTGTTCGCTGTCGCCTCGTAGCGCCAGGCCAGCCTGACCAGCCAGGCTCGCGTTTCCCTGCACCAGATGCGCGGTGCTGCCTAAATGCGGGGAGGCCGGTTCTCGAATGGGGTGCTGAGCACGATCGTCGTGTGCGTCGAGACGTTCGCGGAGGCCCGGATTTCCTGCAGCAGATCCTCAAGGCCGCGCGGCGATGCCACCCGGACCTTGAGTATGTAGCTGGCATCGCCCGCGACGCTGTGGCACGCCTCGATGGCGCTGAGATGCGCGAGGCGCTCGGGCGCGTCGTCTGGCGCCGCGGGATCGAAGGCCTTAATCGACACGAATGCCGTGAGCGGCAGCCCGATCTCCTCCGCGCTGATGACAGCGCTGTACCCCCTTGATAACGCCGCGCTGCTCCAGCCGCCGCACCCGCTGCTGGGCTGCCGATACTGACAATCCGGTGCGCCTGGCCAGCTCGGTGAAGCTCATCCGGCCATCGCTCGCCAGCAGCGAGATAATCGTCGCGTTGATCTCCTCCACCCGGCAACGTTAACGTGCCAGTCCGCCCGCTCGGGCCACGTTAGTTAGTAACGGAATGATAACGGGCTTTACGCTCCCGTAACATGGCTTTACGCCTATCGCCCCCGCACCTGTGTGACGGTACGCTCCGGCCAGGGCGGCCCATCAGGGCGCTCGCGACGCGAGTGAGGTCTTTCATGGCGCAGATCGTGCTGGATCAGGTCGACAAGGTCTACCCAGGCGGCGTCAAGGGCGTCGACGGGCTGACCCTCGACATCGCCGACGGCGAGTTCATGGTCCTGGTCGGACCCTCCGGCTGCGGGAAGTCGACCGCGCTCCGGTCGATCGCTGGCCTGGAGGACATCAGCTCGGGCACCATCACCATCGGCAACCGGGTGGTCAACGACCTGCCGCCCAAGGACCGCGACATCGCGATGGTGTTCCAGAACTACGCGCTCTACCCGCACATGACGGTGGAGCAGAATCTCGCCTTCGGCCTCCAGCAGCGCAAGACGCCCAAGGACGACATCAGGCGGCGGGTTGCCGAGGTGGCCAAGATGCTCGGCCTGGAGGACTACCTGAAGCGCAAGCCGGCCGCGCTGTCGGGCGGGCAGCGTCAGCGGGTTGCCATGGGACGGGCGATCGTCCGGGAGCCACAGGCATTCCTCATGGACGAGCCGCTGTCCAACCTGGACGCCAAGCTGCGGGTCTCGATGCGGGCATCGCTGTCGCAACTGCACGACCGGCTCGGGGTCACGACCGTCTATGTGACCCATGACCAGGTCGAGGCGATGACGCTCGGGCCAGCGGGTCTGCGTGCTGAGGGACGGGCAGCTGCAGCAGGTTGACACGCCGCAGGCGCTCTACAACTCGCCAGTGAACCTCTTCGTGGCCGGCTTCATCGGCTCGCCGGCCATGAACTTCATCGAGGCACAGCTGGTCCGCGATGGCGGCGCGGCCGTGACATTCGCCGGGCACAAGCTGTCCGTGGCCGACCGGCTGCTGGCGTCCCGGCCAGGCCTGGATGCTTACTTCGGCAGAGACGTCATACTCGGCATCCGGCCGTCCGACTTCGAGGACGCTGCGCTCGCAGATGCGGACTGGCCGCGGATGTCGGCGCCGTCCAGCGTCACCGAGGAACTCGGCAGCGAGATCCACGTCATATTCACGATCGATGCCGCCCCGGTGCAGCATGCCAGCATCAGCCAGGCACGCGCGGACGACGGCGACGACGAGGCCATCCCGCTGGGTGAGAACAAGACGCAGTGGACCGCGCGCGTGGCGGCCCGCAGTGGGATCAAGCCGGGCTCGATCGCGAACCTCGCCGTCGACACCTCGAACCTGCAGTTCTTCGACCCAGTCAGCGGCCTGGCCATCGGTCATCCGGCTAACGGCTAGCCGAACGGCCGGCTGCCAACCAGCCCGGCCGGCTCATGGCCCTGGCCCGAGAATGGCCACGGCCGACAGGTGTCCGGACGGGCCGCGATGGCAGAATGCTTGCCAGCGCGGCCGCCCCGATCGCCAGGACGACCACAGCAGCCAGCGTGCCGACGGCCGGTGGCCGGCCGATGCCCGCGCCGAGGCCGTAGGCTTTCGACACGGCGCTGATCAGGGTCGTGCTGACCAGGCGGCCCGCCGCGACGCCTGCCGCGACAGCCACGAGCGCAAGCACCGTCGTCCGCATCATCAGCGCGAAGCGGACCTGCAACGGCGTCATGCCCATCGCGCGCAGCACGCTCAGGTCGCGCTGGTGATCACGCTGGCTAAGCAGCGACGCAGTGAGCAGGCTGGTCAGCCCGATCAAGGCGAGCACCCCAATCAGGCAGGCCAGGGCAACGTGCAGAATCCCGAGCTGGTCCGCTGGATCCGGCACCACCGCGGCGTCGAGCCGTCCGCCCGAGACGCGAACCAGCCGGGCAACCGCTGCGGCCGGAGTAATGCCGGGCTTGAGCACCAGGCTGTAAAAGCCGATCGGCGCCGGCAGCGCCCTCATCCGCGAGCGTGTCGCGGCCGTACGCGAGCACCTCTCCGCCGTACTGCGGGTCGATGATCCTCCCGACGATGTGAAACGTGACTGGCACGCCGCCGATCCACATCCGGACGAACTGCCCGACGTTGAGCCGCAGCGCCGCTAGCAGCGCCTGGGTTGCGACGGCTTCCTCAGGCGCGCGGTAGAGCTGACCCTGCACGACGTGGAATGGGTAAGGCCGCGCGGATGTGCCCATGCCGAGGGTCGTGATCGTGGTCGTATCGCCTAGCGCCAGTGCATCGGCCCGGACGCAGCTGTAGGCGGCCTGAACCTGCGGATCGGCTTTGATCAGCTGGCCGGCCTCGGACCAGCGTGAGCGGGCCGGGACTGACCGTGACGCTGGCCGCCAGTCCGATGTCGGCCGGATTTCGCTGGACATCGTCGATAGTCGACCAGAAGCCGAGGCCGATGGTGATCATGAGCATCGGGATGGCCAGTCCGCCGATCGTCAGCACCGCTGACAGCTTGCGCACGAATGCCGCTCTGGTGCCGAGGACCATCGCGGGCGGCATCCGCGCCGCCATCGCCATGCTGGCCAGCTTCGACAGATGACCGCGGGGCGGGACCGCGCGAACTGCGGCAACCGGCCGAACCAAGCCCGCCCGCAAGGCCGGGGCGGCCGTCGCCAGCAGTACGGCAGCGAACGTCCCGCCGATGATGAGGAACGCCCAGCCGCTGGGCAGTGCGGCCGAGGCCGCGCTGACGCCCGGCACGCCATCTAGCAGCACGCCGGCATGAGCAGCCTGGCGGCCGCGAGCCCGGCAATAATCCCGGCGCCTGCCAGGACGGCGTGCTCCGCTGTGAGCATGGCTAGGACCTGAAGCGGGGTAAAGCCGAGAGTCTTCAGCATGCCGAGATCGACGTTCTGCAGCAGCACCCGCCCAGTCGTCACGTTGACGATGGCGAGCACAGCCGCACCGAGCGCCATGAGCCCGAACAGCGCGAGCAACAAGCCGAGCAGCGGATCACGGCGGGCCATCGACTGCTTTACCTGCTGCCAGGTAGATACCGTGCCCGCCGCGCTGTTTCCCAGCTGAGTCACCGCCTGCTGGACGATGAAGGCGGCGGCGTTCGGATCAGCGATTCGCAGCCCGACGACCTCCTCGGTGTGGCCGACGATCGGCTCGATCTGCTGGAGCAGGCCTGGCAGCACCCAGATAAGGCCTGGCGTCTGGTCCGGATAGAAGCCCTGGTCCGAAGTCTCGGCGATGCCGATAACCCGGACGCGCACATGACGCGTCTCATCGACGTTGTCCAGTGCCAGCACGTCGCCGACGACAACGTGGATTGCCTGCGCGAACGTCGCCTCGAGCACGACGCCCCCCGGTGCACCAGCGGTCAGCCAACGGCCCGAGATCAGCAGCGGCCTGCCGATGAGCGGCAGCGCGGGCGTGGCGCGCAGTTCGACCCTGGTCCGCGCCCCGGCCTGCACGACGGTGGCCGCGGTGGCCTGATACGGTCCCGCGACAGCCTCGATCCCGCTCACCTGCGACCTGAGATCGCGGACGCTAGTGCCAGGGGCGAGGTGCAGCCAGATCTGCGCGCCCCTAGTCGCGGTGAACAGTCCCTGCCATGGGTTCGTCGCGCCCTGCAGCAGCCCGGCAGACAGCAGCAACGCGGTCACGACCCCGGCCACCACGCCAGCTATGACAAGCGCCCGCGCGGTGCTTGCCCGCAGGTCTGCCCGGATCCAGCGGGTCATGGCGCGCATGGCGTCAGCCTCGCAGCTTGAGCACATCCGGCAGGAGCATCGGCCGGTGCGGGAGCGTCATCGGAGCGTCGTCCACAACCATGCCGTCAAACAAGCTGATGACGCGGTCGGCCGTGCTGGCCGCCCGCAGATCGTGCGTAACTAGCAAGATCGCCTGGCCGTCTGCGTGCGCCCGCGCAAGCAGTCCCAGCACCGCTGCACTCGCTGCGCTGTCCAGATTGCCGGTCGGCTCGTCAGCCAGCAGCAGCGCCGGCCGGTTCGCCATCGCCCTGGCCAGGGCCACTCGCTGCTGCTCGCCGCCGGACAGCCGGGCCGGCGCTGCGTCTGCCTTCTGGGCTAGGCCGAGCTCGCCGAGCAGCTCCTTGCGGCGGGCGGTCGCCTGCTTGCGGCTGGCACCGCCCATCAGCGCGGCCAGCTCCACGTTGTCGGCCACTGTCATGTTCGAGACGAGGTTGAAGAACTGGAACACAAAACCGATATGCCGGCGCCGGAGCATCGCCCACCGGGCCTGGCTTAGGCCGTCGACGCGCTGACCCTCAAGCCAGATCTCACCGCTGGTCGGCTTCTCAAGCCCGCCGAGCATGTGCAGGAGGGTTGACTTACCCGACCCGGATGGACCAGTGATCGCAGCAAATTCGCCATGCTGCAAGGACAGGTCGGCCTCGCGCACCGCGTGCACCACGACGCCGTCACCGGCAAACGTTTTCGTCAGACGGCAGGCGCGCAGCAGTAACATGTCGTCATCGCCGATCACATCAGCTCTTCCTGGCAGCGCTGCAGCCAGTCAAGATCCGCCTGCAGGTGCAGAATGGCACCCTCGATCAGCAGCCGCGGGACGGGCCGGTCGACCGCGGCAGCGAGTTCTGACAGGCTTCGCAGCTGAGCAAGGTAGTGGCGGCGCTGCCGGATGATCAGGCCGAGGCGGTCCGAAGTTCCTGTCAGCTGGCTGAGCGCGAGTTTCATGAAGAACTCATCGCGCACGCGGGGGCCCTCGCTGGTCTTATCTACCCACTCCACAACGGCCTCGCGGCCGGCGTCGGTCAGCTCGTAGACGCGCTTGTTGGGCCTGGCGGTTTGCACGACGTCCTGACTGCGGACCAGCCCGTCACGCTCCAGCCGCTGCAGCGTCACGTAGATCTGGCCGATGTTCGGCGCGGGATACGCCTCACCGAAGATCTGCTCCAGCTGGCTCCTCAGCTCATAGCCGTGGGCAGGCTCCTTTGCCAGCAAAGCCAGCAGCGGCATTCTCATGAACGCATCCCCTTCCTGCCGCTGATCTTCATGTTCGCATACGGCGAGGGCGTCCGCACTGCCTCTTCCTGCCCCTCATCGGACTATTCCGGCGTTACTACCTGATTCATTGACTGGATACCTAACTGACGTATATAACAAGCATGTACTGGTCGGCCGGCAGTTAATCCACCGGTTACAAGCCGGTGGTCCGGGCAGGTCGGCTGCAGCCGCTGCGGAAAGGTAGGCCAGGTGGGTCAGATCAGGCGCGTGCGGCGGACAGCACCCTCGGTGCTGAGCCCGCGGCGCCTGACCCTTGTCGCGCTTGCCGGCACGGTCGCGGTGGGCTTCGCCTGGCTCTCGGCAGGCTGCTCAGTGGCACCAGCGGGGGCGAGCAGCACAGCCATTCGCACCAGCGCCACCGGGCCGATCACGTTCGCCACTGGCAAGGTTGATACCGGCTATCTCAAGCCGCTCATTGCCAGCTGGAATGCCAGCCACCCGGCGCAGAAGGTCACCCCGATCTACCTGCCCGATGACGCCGACGACCAGTACGCGCAGCTGGTCGCCAATCTGCAGGCGCACAGCACTATCTATGACGTCATGAGCCTGGATGTCATCTGGACCGCTGAGTTCGCCTCAAGCGGCTGGATCGCGCCGATCAGCCCGAAGCCATTTCCGCTCGGCAGCTTCCTGCCGCCGGCCGTAGCGACAGCGACGTACCAGGGCCACCTGTATGCGGTGCCCTTCACCAGCAACGCCACCTTGCTGTACTACCGCAAGGACGTCCTGGCCGCGGCCGGTGTGAGGCCCCCGGTCACCTGGGCGCAGCTGGCGAAAGACGCAGCCACCATCGCGCCCCGATACGGGCTGGAAGGCTACGGTACTCAGTTCCAGGCATATGAGGGCCTCACTGTCAATTTCGCCGAGGCAGTCCAGTCGGCTGGCGGATCGCTGCTGTCGCCCAGCGGCACCGCCGCAACCGTGGACGCACCGCAAGCCAGGCGCGCGCTGCAGTTCCTGGTCAGCGGCCTTCGCCAGGACTGGATCCCGAAGGCGACGCTGAGCTGGAACGAGGAGGCATCCCGGCACGCGTTCGAAGCCGGCAAGCTGCTGTTCCTCAGCAACTGGCCGTACGTCTATGGCGAGGCAAGCAAGCACTCCGCCGGGAACGAGGTGGTAGGCAAGTTCGGCGTCACCGCGCTTCCCGGCCTGACCGGGCCCGGGTCGAGCACACTTGGCGGGGCGAACCTGGCGATCAGCGCCTATTCCCAGCATCCCGCCACCGCGCTCGCCTTCATTAAGTTCCTGACCAGCGAGAGCAGCGAGCGGCAGGTGCTGCTTCGGTCGGCACTGCCGCCGGTCTGGACCGCGCTGTACCGCCAGCCGTCACTGGTCCGCCGGTTCCCGTTCCTGCCTGTGCTCAAGCAGGCCATCCTCACGGCGCGGCCGCGCCCGGAGATCGTCGACTACAGCCAGTTCAGCCTCGCCGTATCGAGCGCTGTCCATCAGGCACTCGCGCAGCGGGAATCCGTCAGCGCGACGCTCGCCGGGCTCGCCAAAGAGCTCACGCACATCATCCGCTCCGATTGACGGCCAGATCGCTGACCGCGGAACTAAAGGAGGTGGCCGCATGAAGGTGTGGCCAGCAGGCACCCAGATCCGATCACTCTCGGTGATCGCAGCAGGAGGGCTCTTAGTTGCCGGTGTTGCCGCGTGCGGCAGCTCGCCATCGAGCGCACCGGCGAGCAGCCAGGTGGCAGCCAGCGCCAAGCAGACCATTGTCTTCGCGACCCAGGGCCTCGGTTCGGAAGGTACCGCGACGGCTACGGCAGTCAAGGCGTTCGAGAAGCTGCACTCGAACATCAAGGTGCAGATCCTGAGCCTGTCCCCGACCTCGGATGTCGCGTTCGAGCAGCTTTCCCAGCGGTTTACCGCAGGCTCCGGCACGCCGGACGTGATCACCTCGGACGTGATCTGGCCGGCCAGTTCGCGCAGTCCGGCTGGCTCGCCAATCTGGCCAAGTTCCACCCGGACACCAGCTCGTATTTCCCCAGCCAGATGGCCACCGGACAGTACAAAGGCGGTGTCTACGCGATCCCGTGGTTCATCAACGCTGAGGGGCTGTACTACCGGACCGACCTGATCAAGACCCCGCCGACCACCACGGCGGCGCTGGTCAGCGACGCTCAGGCGGCAATGAAGAACGATCACTCGCTCAAGGAAGGCCTGGCGTTCGAAGGCGACAAGTACGAGGGCGCGGTGACCGCGTTCCAGAGCATGGGCGGCCAGCTCTCGCCGTCCGTCCTCAGCAACATCGATACGTCCGCCAACAGCAGCGTCCTGACTTTCATGTCTGACGCGATTCACAAGTACCACATCGCACCGAGCGCGGTCTCCACTTGGGAGGAGTCCCAGGTGCAGGACGCATGGCTATCCGGGCAGACCCCGTTCGCGCTGAACTGGCCGTACATCTTCGCGCTGTCCGATGGCACGGGCTGCAAGCCCGGCTGCAACCGCCGTCTACGGCAAGACCGGCTGGGTACCTTTCCCCAACGCGACCGGGAGCGCGCAGGCGTCGCTCGGCGGCGACGACCTGGCGGTCAACGCAAAGAGCACGCACCAGGCGGCGGCCTGGGAGTTTATCCAGTACCTGAGCAGTGACTCCGCGCAGGACGCCCGGGCTATCTCGGCTGGCGACCCGCCATCGGTGAAGTCGGCCTACAACTCGCAGCTGTATGCCGCCGCGCCGTACTTCAAGCAGGAGCAGGCCGTCTACGCTGCGGCGACGCCCCGCCCGGTTACCCCGGTCTACACGCAGATCTCCAGCCAGCTGCAGGTCATGATCTCGTCGGTGCTGAGCGGCAGCTCCACCGGCTTCGGCCGCGCTGTCGTCGACCGCCCCGACAGTCAAGCAGTTGCTGGCTACCGTAGCCTCGGGCGGGTGAGCCAGGCGTGACCGCAGGTCAGGAACCTGCGCTTCCGGCGGGGCCAGCAGGTCTGGCCCCGCCTGGGCGGCCGGAGGCCGCCGCGCCAGTTACCGGCACGCCGCGCCGCCAGGGCAGCTACAGCCTGGCGGCGCGGGACCGCCGGTTCGGGTACGGGCTGGTCGCGCCGGCCGTGATCGTGCTGCTCGCGATCACCGCGTTCCCGCTGGTCTACAACCTGTGGAACTCGTTCCACAACGCGGACTACCTGTTCCCCACCACCTTCAGCAACGTTGCCGGTTTCCGGAACTACAGCCAGATGTTCACTGGCGGTCAGTTCCTGCCGTCGCTGTACCGCACACTCGGGTTCACCGCCGTGTCAGTGGCGGTCGAATTCGTTATCGGGCTGGCGCTGGCGCTGGCACTGAGCCGGAAATTCATCGGCCGTGGCATCGTCCGCGCGGCGATCCTGATCCCCTGGGCGGTGCCCACGGTGGTGTCCGGGCTGCTGTGGAAGTCGATGTTCGATCCGCAGAACGGGTTCGTCAACTACATCCTGACCGAGCTGCACTTGCCACTGGCGCACACCACCTGGCTTGGCCAGACCTGGACGGCGTGGGGAGCGATCCTGATCGCCGACGCGTGGCGCAACACTCCGTTCATGGCGCTGCTGCTGCTCGCCGGGCTACAGGTGATCCCGCGCGATGTCTACGAGGCAGCCAAGATCGACGGCGCTGGCGCCATCCGGACGTTCCGGCGGATTACTCTGCCGATGCTCAAGCCGGCCATCATGGTCGCACTGATCTTCCGGACGCTCTCGTCGTTCCTGATCTTCGATGTCGTCTATGCGATGACCAACGGTGGTCCAGGCGATTCGACTCAGGTGCTCGCCTACCTGAACTGGTTCGCCATGAACAGCGAGGAGAATTACGGGCTTGGCGCGGCGATCTCGGTGGCGCTGATGGTCATGTCCCTGATCATTGCCGCGATCTATGTCGGCGCGTTCCGCACCGAGCAGGTCGTCTAACCCGAAGGGAGGCCAGATGGCGACAGCAGTTAGTGTTCTCCCGGCAGCCAAAGCGGCCAGGCGGCGGATGCGCACCCGCAAGGCCGCCGGCTGGTCCGGCTTTTACGTGATGGTCACCATATTCGTCGTGGTGAGCCTGTTCCCGTTCTACTGGATCGTGATCACCGCTCTCAAGACACAGCCGGAGATCAGCGCCGGTACCACCGGGCTGTTCCCGGCGCATCTCACCTGGCACAGCTTCTCCACGATTCTCTCGCCAGGGAGTGTTTGCCCGGTCGCTGCTCAATAGCGTGATCGTCGCGCTGTCCACCACGATCCTCACCGTCATCATTGCCTCGCTGGCCGGTTACGGGCTGGCCCGCACGACAATCCGCGGCAAGCAGCTGATCATGGGCTTCCTGCTGGTGGCAGGGTTCTTCCCGGTGATCGCGATGGTCGGGCCGATCTTCATCACCTACCGGAGCCTCGGGCTGCTCGACAACCTGGCCGGGCTGGTGATCGTGTACTTCATCTACACGCTGCCGCTCGCCACCTGGTTCCTCACCGGCTTCTTCGGCCAGATCCCCCGCGAACTCGAGGAGGCTGCGATCGTCGACGGCGCCACCCGGCTGCAAGCGTTCCGCCGGGTCATCGTGCCGGTCGCGGTGCCGGGCATCTTCACCGTCGCGATCCTCGGGTTCATCTTCTGCTGGAACGACTTCCTGCTCGCGCTGATGTTCATCGCCAGCCCGAACAAGTACACCGCGCCACTGGCGATCATGAACCTCGGGCAGAGTCAGTATCAGACGTTCTACAACCTCATTGACGCGATGGTTGTGATCATCACGCTGCCGATCGCGCTGATCGTGCTGATCGCACAGCGGCGGATTATCTCCGGGCTGACCGCCGGCTCATTCCGCTGACGGTCTGGAGCGAACTGTAGATTACCAGACGTTCTACAACCTGAGTTGACGCCGCGGTGGTGATCATTTCGGTGCCCATCGCGCTCCTGGTGCTGTTCTCCCAGCGGCGGATAGTCTCGGGGCTGACGGCTGGATCCTTCCGGTGAGCAGCCCGCGGAGAGCAAGTAACCATGCCTGCGAGCCCGTGGTGGCACGGCGCCGTGCTGTACCAGCTCTACGTCCGCTCCTGGCGCGACAGCGACGGGGACGGGTACGGCGACATCCGCGGCATTCTCGCGGGCCTGGACCATCTCTCCTGGCTCGGGGTGGATGGAATCTGGCTGTCACCCACGATGCCCTCGCCCGATGAGGACTGGGGGTACGACGTCAGCGACTACACCGGCGTGCATCCCGAGCTCGGAACTATGGAGGACCTGGACGCCCTGATCGCCGCGGCAGGCGAAGCGGGCATCAGGGTGCTGCTGGACCTGGTGCCCAATCACACCAGCTCGGCTCACCCGTGGTTCGTCGACGCCGCGGCAGGCCGCGACAGCGCCCATCGCGACTACTACGTATGGGCGGACCCGGCACCCGGCGGCGGTCCGCCGAACAACTGGCTCGACGCCACCGGCCAGTCCGCGTGGCAATGGGATGCCACGACCGGGCAGTACTACCTGCATAACTTCCTGGTCGGGCAGCCCGACCTGAACTGGTGGCTGCCAGCCGTGCACGCCGAGTTCCGCGACATCCTGGAGTTCTGGTTCGAACGCGGCGTGGCCGGCTTCCGCATTGACGTAGCGCACGGCCTTGTACAAGGACGCCGAGCTCCGGGACAATCCACCGCTGACGCCCGGCAGCAGCGAGCTTGACGGCCGCTTCGCGCTCCGGTCTGTCTACAACGAGGGCCGGCCGGAGACGCACGGCGTGTTCCGCAACTGGCGGAAGATAGCTGACAGCTACAGCCCGCCCCGGCTGCTGCTCGGCGAGACCTGGGTCGGCGACGTCGCCAGGCTCGCGTCCTACTACGGCAACAACGACGAGCTGCAGCTCGCGTTCAACTTCCCGTTCGCGTTCGCGCCGTTCGAGATGCCCGGCATCGCCCGGGTCGTCAGCGACACTCTCGCGGCCCTGCCGCGCGGCGCGTGCCCGGTCTGGACGGGTTCCAACCACGACATCGGCCGCTTCCCGAGCCGCTGGGGCGCAGGGTGACGAGCGGCGGACCAGGCTAGCGCTGCTCGTGCTCACCACGCTGCCCGGCACGACGGTGCTGTACTACGGCGACGAGATCGGCATGACCGACGTTGACGTGCCGCCCGAGCTCCGCCGTGACGCGATGACGCGCAACGCCGCGAATCCCCGCGGTAACAGGGACCGGGCCAGGACGCCGATGCGCTGGGATGACTCACCTGGCGCCGGCTTCACCGCGGACGACGTCCGGCCGTGGCTTCCGCTCGGGCCTAGCTCCGCCGCCAATGTGGCCGCCCAGCGTGCGCGACACCGAGTCGACCCTGTGGCTGTGCAAGCAGCTCATCGCGGTCCGCCACGCTGAGATTGGCGCCGAGATCCCCAAGCTCGAGCTGCTGCCGGGTCCTGCCGGGCTGCTCGCCTACCAGGTGAGCGGGCTGGTGGTCGCGGCCAATCATCAGCGAGGAGCCAGCCGAGGTGCCAGGCCAGGCTGGCCAGCTGCTGCTCGCCACCGACGGCGCCGCGGCACGCCCGGACGTGCTGGCGCCGTGGCAGGGCATCGTCGCCCGCAGGCAGCCCTGACTCCCGCTAGCTGCCGCTCGGCTGCCTGGCCAGCTCGCGCGCGATCACCATGCGCTGGACCTGGTTCGTGCCCTCGACTATCTGCAGTACCTTGGCCTCGCGCATCAGCCGCTCGGCGGGGAAGTCCTCCACGTAGCCGTAGCCGCCGAGCACCTGGACCGCGTCGGTCGTGACGCGCATGGCGGTGTCGGTGGCCAGCAGCTTGGCCATGGCGGCCTGCTGGCCGTAGGGCTGCCCCGCGTCCTTCCGCCTGGCGGCCGCCAGGTACAGCGCGCGCGCCGCCGCCACCGCCGTGGCCATATCGGCCAGCATGAACCGCAGCCCTTCGAAGTCGATCACCGGGCGGCCGAACTGTTTCCGCTCCCGGGCATAACCGACGGCACAGTCCAGTGCGGACTGCGCCACTCCGGTGGCGCAGGCCGCGATCCCGAGGCGGCCCGCGTCTAGTGCGGCGAGCGCGATGCGGAAGCCGAAACCCGGCTCGCCGATCAGCTGGCTGGCCGGCACCCTGGCTGACTCGAACCGCATCTGGGCCGTCACTGAGCTGCGCATGCCCATCTTGTGCTCGGGCGGCGCGGCCGACACGCCGGGCGTGCTGGCGGGCACGTGGAAGCAGCTGATGCCACTGGCGCGGGCCGGCCCGGAGCTCTCGCCCGACGTGCGCGCGAACAGCGTGTAGAAATCGGCCCGGCCGCCATGGGTCGTCCAGGCCTTCACGCCGTCGATCACGAATTCGCCACCGTCGGCCACCGCCCTGGTCGCCAGCGCGGCGGCGTCCGAGCCGCTGCCCGGCTCGGAGAGGCAGTAGGCGCCGAGCTGGTCACCACCGAGCATGCCAGGCAGCCATCGCGCACGCTGCTCCGGCGTGCCAGCGGTCGCGATCGGGAAGCAGGTCAGCGTGTGCACGCTGACGCCGAGCCCGATTGCCAGCCACGCTGTCGCCAGCTCCTCGACGACCTGAAGGTAAGTCTCGTAGGGCTGGCCGCCGCCGCCGACCTCCTCGCCATAGGGCAGGCTGAGCAGGCCTGCCCGGCCCAGCATCGCAAATTCCTGCCGGGGAAACCGGCCGTCCCGCTCGAAGGCCGCGACCTTGGGCGCCAGCTCGCCGCGGGCAATCTCGCGAGCGAGCGCGAACAGTGCGGCCGTCGTATCGTCCCGCGCCTCGCGCTCGACTCCGGCCACTAGCCGCCCACCATGATGAGCTCCCGGCTGACGTTATTCAGCCGCTGGCAGCCGTCCTCGGTGCACACGACGATGTCCTCGATCCGCGCTCCGTGCGGACCCGGGTAGATGCCAGGTTCGACCGAGAACGCGTGCCCGGGCATCAGCACCTCGGTGTTGCCCGCCACGATGTAGGGATCCTCGTGCGACTCCAGGCCGATTCCGTGCCCGGTCCTGTGCACGAAGAACTCGCCGTAACCGGCCGCCGTGATCGGCTCGCGCGCTGCGGCGTCGACGTCCTGCGCCCGGATGCCAGGCCGGACGGCCGCGCACGCAGCATCCTGCGCGTCCTTCAGCACCTGGTAGTAGGCCGCGAACTCAGCGGGCGGCGCGCCGATCGAGTAGGTCCGGGTGCAGTCGGAGCAGTAGCCGCTTGGCATCGTGCCGCCTATGTCCACCACGACCGCGTCCCCCGGCTGCAGCACCCGGTCGGCGGCGGTGTGATGCGGGCTGGCCCCGTTCGGCCCGGACGCGACAATCGCGAAGTCGACGGTCGCGTGCCCCTCAGCCAGGATGGCCTCGCTGATCTCGGCGGCAACCTCCCGCTCGGTCCGGCCTGGCCGTAGCCAGCCGGGCACCTGGGCGTGCACCCGGTCGATGGCCTCCCCGGCCGCCAGCAGCGCCGCCACCTCCGCCGGCGTCTTACGGGCGCGCAGGTCGCGCAGCGCGAGGCTGGCAAGCTCCTGCCGCGCGCCGGGCAGCGCGGCCCGAAGCCGCAGCACCATGAGCGCCCACATCCGGTCGGACAGCCCGACCGCGCGGACACTGCCGAGCCGTCCGGCAACCAGCGCGTACGGGTTGTCGGTCTCGTCCCATCCGACGATCTCCAGGTCGAGTGCGCCCGCCGGGGATGCCTGCGCAGCTGGTAGCTCAAGCCGCGGTACCACCAGGAAGGGGGCACCGTCGGCCGGGACGACCAGGCAGGTCAGCCGCTCCAGCTGATGCGCGTCGTAGCCCGTCACGTACCGCAGGTCCGGGCCCGGCGTCAGCAGCACCGCGTCGAGGCCTGCCGCACCAGTAGCGGCCGCGACCTCGCGTAGTCGGCTAGCCGGGAACAACCTCGTTCCCTCCTGGTCCACCATCGCACTCCTCCAGCCTTATCCCCCGTGCACGACCCCCCGGCATCATCTCATCCCCCATAATTGTGTCCTCATCTAGACAGTGCTGCCCCGTATGCGTCACGCTGGGAGCACACCGCTTACCTCTGGTGGATCATGCTGACATCTGAGACCGCGGCTTTCCCTGGCCACGGCCAGGACGGGGCCGGCGGGTCGGCGCCGCCCGCGGACGGCGCCGCGGGGCGAGAGTCGGCTCGCGTCATCCTCGAGGCGGAGCTTGCGCAGCAGCGCCATGTCACCCTGGAGCTTCAGCGGGCCATCCTGCCGCTGCACGACGAGCCGTTCGACCTGCCGGGGCTGCGTGCTGTGGTCAGGTACCTGCCCGCCTCGGCCGGCAGCCGGGTCGGCGGCGACTGGTACATCACCGCCGAGCTGCCCACCGGACAGGTCCTGCTCGCCATTGGTGACGTCGCCGGGCATGGCCTGCCGGCCGCGGCCGGAATGGCCCGGCTGCGCGGCGCGCTCGCGGGCCTGTCCATCACTGGCGCGCCGCCAGAGCAGCTCGTCGGCTGGCTGAACGAGCTCGTCAGGCACGTCGCACCGGAGCACACGGCGTCCGTGGTCGCCGGTTACTTCGACCCGGCGAGCCGGATGCTGACCTGGGCGCAGGCCGGCCATCCGCCGCCCGTGCTGGTCCGGGCTGGCTCGGCCAGAGCATTGCCGCAGCCAGATGGGGTCCTGCTCGGCGCTGGGCAGCTGAGATATGCGGCAGCGACGGTCCAGCTGCAGCCCGGCGATCTGCTGCTGTTGTACAGCGACGGGCTGGTGGAGCGGCGGCGCTCCTCAATCGACGAGGGCCTTGCCGTGCTGCTGGCAGCTGCGGCGGGCGCAACCGACCCCGAGCAGGTGGTCGCGGCCGCGCTGGAGGCGCTCGAGAGCGTCAGTTCCGACGACGACACCTGCCTGGTCGCGCTACAGGTGAGCCCGACCGTGCCGGCGCCCCGTGCCCCTGCCGCAGGATGACCGCCTCAGGCTGACTGCCTCAGCGTGACGCGGCCAGGGCCGACAGCGCCCGGCCGAGCGAGGACCCCAGATCCCAGCGCTGATCGAGCTCCGCGATCCTGGCCGGATCTGCCGGTATCGACGGCAGTTCCCCGCCGGTGAGCTTGACCGGGGCATCGGTGGCGACGAGGACCACCGGCATGCATACCTCCAGGTAAGGCCGGGCGGCCACCAGTTTCGCGCGGCTGCCGGCAGGGAAGCCGCCATGCCCGGCGTCGATGGCCGCCAGCATCGCCTCGATCGAGCCGAACGCGCGTACCAGGGCGGCCGCTGTCTTCTCTCCCACGCCGGGAACGCCAGGCAGCCCGTCGCTCGGGTCACCGCGCAGCGCGGCGAACGCGGCGTACAACCGGCCGGGAATCTGGTATTTCGCGGTGACGGCCGCCTCATCTACTAGCTCAAGGTTGGCCAGCCCCCTGGCGATGTAGGCGATCCGGATCCCGCGCTCGTCATCGACGAGCTGAAAGAGGTCGCGGTCTCCCGTGACGACCTCGACTGGCTCGCTCGCCTGCCCCGCGAGCGTGCCGATAATGTCGTCCGCCTCGTACCCGTCGGCCCAGGCCATCGTGATTCCCGCGGCCGACAGGACGTCGACGATGATCGGCAGCTGGACATTGAGCGCGTCGGGGACCTGTTCGGAGCCATCGGGGTTGGCACGGTGCGTCTTATAGGACGGCAGCGCCGCGACCCGGAAGGCTGGCCGCCAGGAGGCGTCCATGCATGCGATCAGCCGGGTGGGGTGCCGGGCCCGGGCCAGCCTGGCGATCATGTCGAGTAGGCCCTTGACTGCGTTGACCGGGGTGCCGTCTGGTGCGGTCATCGTCTCCGGCACGCCGTAGAACGCGCGGAAGTACATGGAGGCCGCGTCCAGCAGCATGATGGTGCCCATCCCGGCATCCTGCCAGCCGCACGGGCGGCACGCAGCGACATCCAGCCAGCGCCGTCTAGCCGCCGCTTTGACTAGGCGCGCCGTGTTGTACACCTGCGCTCAGCGTCGCGCTAGCGGGGTCTTGACTAGCCGCGCCGCGTTTGTTGTACCCCCCTCCGGTACAACGTCTAGTTGACGCGCAAGTCGGCTCGCCGGTGTACCGCGGCCGGGCGGCTCCGCTGATCGCGGCCTCGGCTGCGACGAATAGGTCTGCTCTATCGATGCATGGATAGTTGGCATTGGAGCTCTGCCGCGCCTCTCCCCTAAGCTGATTCTCGATTGATCTAGTAGGCAGGGAGCGAACAAATGACGGTAATAAGCCCGGTTCGTACCCGATGTCCAGCAGAACTCGTGACCGCCATCCGTTCCGCCACTCGGCGGCACGCCGACTGGCAGCGGACCGCTGAGCTCGTCGCCGACCAGTTGCGCGTGCATCTGCCCGGCGCCGACGTCCTGACCGCCACCGAACGGCAGGGCGAACCGGACGGATACCGGTGCCACGTGCTGCATGTCGAGCCGGACGGATCATTCTCCGTGACAGCCATGGTCTGGCGGCCGGGCCAGGTCACGCCCATCCACGACCACGTCACCTGGTGCGTCTTCGGCGTGGTCCAGGGCATCGAGTACGAGGAGCTGTACGCGCTGTCCCCGAACGGCAACCGCCTAGCGGAGGTCGGCCGCAGCCAGAACAACCGCGGCGAAGTCAGCGGCTTCGCACCGCCCGGCGACATCCACCGGGTCCGTAACATCGGCGCGGACGTGGCCGTCTCGCTGCACGTCTACGGAGCCGACATCACCCGGCTCGGCAGCAGCGTCCGCCGTATCTACGATCTGCCGGTAGTCGCGCGCGCGGGCGCCTGACCCCACAGCAGCCGGCCAGGCGGGCGCTCTGGTGCGTCATTATGGCCCGGTGACGGAACCTCAGTTCACCACGCGCGACCACCGCGTCCAGTTCGACTTCGAGATCGACTTCTCTAATGGCGGCGGCATCCAGGGCCAGGGATTCCGGCTCGATATCGACGGCGACGACATCTCCGACCACGACCTTGCCATCGCCATCGTCCGGGATCTGCGGCTGCTGATGGTCAGCGAAGTGCGGATCTTGAACAAGCAGATCGTGCGCGAGCCGCACAAGCGCTCGCGCATCGGATGGCAGGCCCGTGGCGTTGACGGACGGATCCGCATTGACCTCAGCCATGCCATCGAAGACGGGATGGTCACCTACCCGGGACTTCCAGCGCCGGTCATCTGCGACTTCCTCAGCCGCGAGCAGAGCCGTGCCCAATACGCCCCCGGCACCGAGTTCCAGATCGGGATGATCGAGTTGTGCGCGAATACCGGCACCTATCTCGATAGTCCATTCCACCGCTACCCGGACGGGATAGACGTCGCCGACTTGCCGCTAGATCGGCTCGCCGACCTTGATGGCCTTGTCATTGACGTCAGCGGGCAGATCGGGCGGCCGGTCGACCGGGCCCAGCTGCTTCCCTACCGCGTGGGCGGCAAGGCGGTGCTGGTTCGCACCGGCTGGGATCACCACTGGGGCGCCGATGCCTACCTCCATGGCCACCCGTTCCTGACCGCTTCCGCCGCGGACCATCTGGCGGCGGAAGGCGCCGTCCTGGTCGGCATCGATTCGCTGAACATTGATGACACCAGCGGCGGCGAGCGACCGGTCCACTCGACCCTGCTGGCGTCCGGCATCCCGATCTGTGAGCACCTCACGAACCTCGGTGCGCTTCCGATCGGCGGCTTCCGCTTCAGCGCCGTCCCCGTCAAGGTCCGCGGCATGGGCACATTCCCCGTCCGCGCCTACGCGACCTTCGAGGAGAATGACCAGGGCTAGCGAAGCCGGCGCGACAGTTCCTCCTCGAAATGCTCCGGCTCCTCCGGCCTGACGAGCTGGCGCCCGCCGGTCGGCGCGAACCCAAGCCGCCGGTAGAACGCCCGCGCCCGGTCGTTCACCTCGGTTACCCAGAGCGTGACCGAGGCTGCGCCGGACTGGCGGGCCAGCCCGCAGACCGCTTCGACTAGCTGGTCAGCCACGCCCTGGCCGCGAGCAGGCCGGCGCCACCCACATGCCGACCAGGTGCCAGGCCGACGCAAGCTCAGCCGGAGGGCCAGCCTCGGCGGCATGGCCGGCCTCGGGCGGCAGGCCGGTCGCCAGCCCCACGATCGTCGCGTCCTGCCAGGCACCGAATGTCCGGCCCGACCCGGCCCGGCTGCGCCACATCTCGTCGGTGAACGCCTGCTCTCTGGCGAGCGTCGAAGCGAACGCATATGGCGCCTCCGCGAGGGCCGTCAGGCGCGCGGCGCGCAGCTGCGCCCAGTCTCGCGACCGTCAGCTGCCGCACCCTGATCGCTCCGTCAGGCTGACCGTTGCCGGACGCCGCGTCCCCTGACATGGGGCTTCCCGATGCCGAGGTCGCGGGCACCGAGTTCCCTGACGTGGCTTCCATGGACACCGAGACTGGCGGACGCCGGGCGCCGTGCGCAACTTGTTAAGCACGCCGCGCAAGCGCCAACCCCGCCGACCGCCAGTTCCGCCTGCTGTAAGCCCGGTCGCGGCGCGTCAGCCCACGGTGTGGGGAAGCTTGCGCTTGGCGCCGAGTCTGTAAGCGATGATCA
The DNA here is from genome assembly GCA_963808215.1 of uncultured Actinomycetota bacterium. GTDB lineage: Bacteria > Actinomycetota > Actinomycetes > Streptosporangiales > Streptosporangiaceae > JAJYUU01. Next base: position 96,879 of record CAWEEY010000006.1, on the reverse strand, counting down.
GTTGCTGGTCGCCGGGTAGCTGGACGCCGGCGCCCGCGATGAGGTAATCGCCGTCGATGGCGACGGGCGCATTGGCCCCGGAGGACATTGGCGTCTTCAGCAGGATCGCGCCGGTGGCCGCGTTGAACGCGTACAGGTATCCGCTGTAGGTCGTGGTGAATACGACGTCGTTGGTGACCGCGGCGGCACCGTAGGGCGACGACGGGAGCTTGTCGTCCCAGAGGATCTTTCCGGTGTTCTGGTTGACCGCGACCATATCGCCGGTCGCCTTGCTGATTGAAGCGCTAAATTCCTTCGAGCTCTCTGTCACGCCGTGATCGGACATGGGCACCCCGAGATTGTTGACCGCGGCGAACACCGTGGACCCGTTGGTCGCCAGCTGCGACTCGACTCCGCCAAACACGCCGGGTTCGAGCTCGAACTCCGCCGGAAGAGGGATGTGCGACGTCGGCGTGGCGTTCTCAGTCAGCAGCCCGTCGTTCTCATGCCCGGTGTGCACGCCCACCGGTAGCTTCCACAGCAGCTTGCCAGTCTGCGCGCTGAGTTCGATCAGGATGCCCGCCTTACCGCCATCGATGACGACCGGCTGCCCGTTAGCGGTTGTGAGCACTGGCGAGTTCTGCAGGTCCCAGTCATAGAGGTCATGCGGGGTGAGCTGGTAATACCACAGCAGCTTCCCCTGCGGGCTGAGCTTGACGACCGAGTCGGTATACAGATTCGGCCCCGGCCTGCTAGTGCCCCATGGATAGCCGCTGGGCCACGGCGCCTGGCCGATCGGGCCGGGATTGGCGATGCCGATGTAGAGGTTGCCTTGGCTGTCGAACGACGGCGGATCCCACAGGCCGCCGCCGGAGTTGATGGCGGGGTTGCCCCACAGGTTCTGCACCTCGTCGAAGGACCACTCCGGCGCGCCGGTCCTGGCGTTCAGCGCCCACAAGATCCCTTTGCCACCGCCGAGATACTGGCCGACGGTCGGGTTGACCGGCACGGTCGACACGTACACGGTGCCGTCGTGATAGCCGGGGGCCATGTCGATGCCTTCGTGGTTGTTGCCGATCAGCGTCCGGCTCCAGAGCTGCTTGCCCGTGGCCGCATCCAGAGCGACGGCGGCGTGATTCGTCGCGGCGTAGACAACGCCGCCCGCCACGTTGACACCGTCCGGCCCGCCATTGGGCGAGCTGTAGTTGTGCGTCCACAGGACTTTGCCGGTGGCGAGCTTGATCGCCATCACGTTCGACTCCATGTCCTGCAGGTACACCACGCCGTTGACGACGACCGGCGTGGTCGAGTAGCCGTCCGTGACTCCGACGGACTTAGCTTCGCCCGTCGACTCGACCGGCACGCACCACGCCACGCCCAGCTGGGCGACATTCGAGCTAGTGATCGGACTAGCAACATCGCGTGTGTTCTGCAGATTCGCGCCAGGCAGCGTCCAGCCTGCGCGGCACCGGAGCGGACGCGCTGCTCGCCGGGCTGGTCGCGCCCGCAGCCTGACGCTTGGCGGAACAGCTCGCGCGCTCGCCGTGCTCGGGCTGCTTGAGCAACCGCTGGCAGCCAGGCCAGCCACCGCGACCACGGTCAGGCCAGCCGCTGCGGATCGCTTGACTAAGCACCTCATCCGCTTCATCTCCAGCACCCCATCCGTTGCATCCGCTACATCGCCGGCGAGGGAGACCGCGCATTCCGCAGTCGGCTCCCGCTACGCGAAACTGATATCACAATGCTATGCCTGTGTTATCAGGCAGGTCAAGCCGTAGTGCTCATCGGCTGCCGCGATTTCGGCCGCCGGTGAACCGGATGTCCCCGGCCGGCCGGCGTCAGCCGACCGACGAGTAAGCGACGACGCCCCGGCGCAGCAGGTCGACAGCCGCCCGCGCCGTCTTGCCTAGCTCTCCCCCTGCGTCCGCGACCGCGACCTGGCCGAGCAGGTCGATGAGCTGCTTCATCGCCCGGACGAAGTCACCGGCGGTGAGGTCGGGACCGACCAGCTTGTCCAGGCTGGTGCCGCGGGCCCAGGCGTGCACGGTCCAGGCGAACCCCAGGTCCGGCTGGCGCAGGAACGACAGGTGCTGGGAGTCCTCGACTGCAGCCAGCTCACCCCAGAGGCTGGTCATTTCGGCCAGCACCTCGCGGGCCCGGCCATGCGGCAGCCGCACCGGGCCGGCATCGTCAGCTCGCCGCGACTCGAACGTCAGCGCGGACACGCACGCGGCCAGGTCGGCCGGGGCCAGCCCGGTCCAGGTACCGCGGCGCAGGCACTCGGCGGCGAGCAGGTCAAGCTCGGTGTAGAGCGCGGCCAGCCGGCCTCCATCCAGGGTGACCGCGTCGCCCGCCATGTAGCCGAGCTGCTCAAGCACGCCGCAGACCCGGCCGAACGTGCGCGCCAGCACATGCGAGCGCCCGGATACCCGCTGCTCGAGTGCCTCGGCCTCCCGCTCAAGCCGGGCTCGCCTGGCCAGGTCACGCAGGTGCAGCTGCATGTCGGGGCAACCGTGACAGGAATGCTTCCGCAGCCGACGGCGCAGGGCCTCGATGGCGGCTGCTGACGGCTCGGTCCGGCCGCCGCCGCGCGGCCGTTCCGGCAGGTCCCGGCCCACCAGCCGGTTCCGCACGGTCGAGGCCAGGTCCCGGCGGGCGGCGGGCGACCTCGGGCTGAACGATGGCGGAATCCTGATCCGCTCGATCGGGCTGACCGGCACCGGGAAGTCAGCCACGGACAGCCGCTTCACCTGGCGATTCGCCGTCAGCACCAGCGGCAGCGGCCGCCCGTCCCCCGGCCCGCCCGGCTGCAGCACCACCGCGACGCCTTCATGCCGTCCGCCGGGCACGTCGATGATGTCGCCCGGCCTGAGCTTTTCCAGCGACGCCACCGCCGCAGCCTGCCTGGCCGCCGAGCGCTGACGCGATTCGTCCCGTTCAAGCTCGCCGAGCTCGCGGCGGATCTCGTCGTAGCCGTCAATGTCGCCAAGCTCGCAGCTGACCGCGAGGCCAGCGATCTGCTCCCGCAGCTTGGCTGCCTGCCTGGCGAGCCCTACCACGCCGCGGTCGGCCTGGAACTGGGCGAATGAGGACTCCAGCAGCCGGGCCGCACGCGCCCGGCCGACCTGCCCGACCAGGTTGACCGCCATGTTGTAGGTCGGCCGGAAGCTCGAGGTCAGCGGGTATGTCCGGGTGCCTGCCAGGCCCGCCGACAGCCTGCGGGTCAAGGCCGGGCTGCCAGAGCACCACCGCGTGCCCCTCGACGTCGATGCCGCGCCGGCCTGCCCGGCCGGTGAGCTGCGTGTACTCCCCCGCGGTCAGGCCAGCGTGATGCTCGCCGTTCCATTTGTCCAGCTTCTCGATCACGACTGTCCTGGCCGGCATGTTGATGCCGAGCGCCAGGGTCTCGGTCGCGAACACCGCCCGGATCAGCCCGGCCGCGAACAGCTCCTCCACTACTTCCTTGAATGTCGGCAGCAGGCCCGCGTGGTGCGCCGCGATTCCCGCGCCGGAGCCCGGTCAGCCATTCGGCGTAGCCGAGCACGGCCCGGTCCTCATCGGCCAGTCCCTCGGTCCTGGCCGCGACGATCCTCGCGATCTCGGCCGACTCCTCCGGCGTCGTCAGCCGCAGCCCGGCGGCCAGGCACTGCTGGACCGCCGCGTCGCAGCCAGCCCGGCTGAAGATGAACGTGATCGCGGGAAGCAGCCCCTCGGCGTCCAGCCGCTCGATCACCTCGGGGCGGCTGCGGGCGGTACCGGCTGGCGCCCGGAACCGGCCCGGCGACCAGCGCCACGGGCGGCAGAACCACGGCCGGGCCGCCGGTACCCGCTCCGGTCCGCGGCCAGATCACGCTGCGCAATGCGGCGAAGCTCGGGATTGACAGCCCCGTTCCGTGCGAAAAGGTCGTAAAGCCGTGCGCCCGGCCAGCATGTGCTGCCAGAGCGGCACCGGCCTGTCCTCGTCGCACGATCACGGTGGTGCCGCCGCGCACCTGCTCCAGCCAGTCGCCGAACTCCTCGGCGTTGCTCACCGTCGCCGACAGCGCCACCACCTGCACCGACTCCGGCAGCTGGATGATCACTTCCTCCCAGACCGCGCCGCGCAGCCGGTCGGCCAGGTAATGCACCTCGTCCAGCACGACGTAGCCGAGGCCGCCGAGTGTGAGCGAGCCGGCGTAAAGCATGTTCCGCAGCACCTCGGTGGTCATGACCACGATGGGCGCCTCGCCGTTAATGCTGTTGTCGCCGGTGAGCAGCCCGACCCTGCTCCGGCCCGTAGCGGGCGACCAGGTCGGTGTACTTCTGGTTCGACAGTGCCTTGATCGGCGTGGTGTAGAAGCACTTGCGGCCCTCCGCGAGGGCCAGATGCACGGCGAACTCGCCGACGACCGTCTTCCCTGATCCGGTGGGCGCCGCGACCAGGACGCCGTGGCCGCCCTCCAGCGCGGCGCAGGCGTCGACCTGGAAGTCGTCGAAATCAAAGTCATAAAGCCGCCGGAACGCGGCTAGACCGGGCCGGTCAGTCGTCTCGTCACGCTGGCTGGCCTGCGAGCTCATGGCCCAAGACTAAGCGGGCCTCAGGACGGTGTTCGGCGGAGTGTTCGGGACGGAGTGCTCAGGCCAGCACGCACGCCGCCAGCCAGAAGTACTCCAGCTCGGTCCAGGTCAGGCCGACAGCTACTCCGGCCAGGTCAGCCTCGAGCTGCGCCCCGTCAGGGAAGTTCTTCAGCACCTCGTATCCGCGGCCATCGGCCAGCTCCCGCTGCTGGTAGGTGTCACCGTCAGGGCCGGTTCTGGTAACCGGCTGGCTGCTCCCCGGCACGTAGCGGTTGTCGAGGAGGATGAGGCCAGTCCCCGGCCCGGTACGCTCGCGGACCCCGGCCAGGAACCGCGGGATGTCGGCACGCCGGATGTGCGACCACCAGAATCCGCAGAACACCAGGTCGAAGTCGCCCTGGCACGGTCTCCAGGTGGTAGGCGTCGGCAGTGTGCATGCTGACGCGCGCCGGGCCGTAGCTGCGCTGGGCCGCAATGGCGATTGTCTCGGCATTGAGGTCAGTAGCCGTGATCGCGGCGGCCGAGTTCGCCGAAGCACCTGCGTCCAGTAGCCAGTGCCAGACGCGACCTCGAGCACCCGCTTGCCCGCGACCAGGGGCGGCAGCAGCTGGCGCAGCTTGGCCAGGTCCTCCTGCCGCTCGGGCTTCCGGTAGACCTCGTCGTATTCGGCGGCGCGTTCGGCGTAGTACTCGCCCAGGTAGCAGGCGTCTGCGGACATGGATGCGGTCCTCCCTCGGGGTCCGGGAGGCCATGAGCGACCCTTGGACAGAGCTTACGATGACGCCCTCAGGCAGTCACGGGACACTACTGAGCACGTTTCATGCAGCCGTGCAGATTTCATGCAACTGTGCAGGGCTTGCGCCCGCCTTGTGCCGGTTTGTGGTCGACGGTTGCATGAAAGGCTGTCCCGCGAGCGGTGATCGGTGGCCAAGGCCGTGCCTACTTACGGCCGGACGTGCCCGCTCCCGTTTCCTCGCCCAGCGGCTTGTCGAGGCCATACTGAGCAACCTCTTCCTGGCTCAGGCCGGGAAACTCCAGGCTTCCGAATCGGGCCTTCCGGCGATCGTGGGCCCAGGCGAAGACCTCGGCAGCCTCCACGAACAGCAAACAGGGCACGGCGAGCAGCAGCATGCTGAGCGGATCCGGGCTAGGCGTGAAGATGGCGGCGAACGCGAACACGCCGAAGATGATCATCCGGCGCCACTTCCGGAAGCGCGCGTGCGTAAGGACACCGGCCAGGTTCAGCAGCACGAAGACCAGCGGCAGCTCGAACGCGATGGCGAAGATGGCCAGCATCGCCTCGGCGTAGCTCAGGTAGGTGGTGATCGTGATCAGCGGCGTGACGCCGGCCGGCACCATGCTCAGCAGGAAGTGCAGCCCCCGGGTCATCGCGAAGTACGCGATCGTCGCGCCGACCGCGAACAATGGGACGGCTGCCCCGACGAAGAAGTACGCCCACTTGCGTTCCCGGCTGTACAGCCCGGGCGCGATGAACGCCCAGAACTGATAGAGCCAGATGGGCGACGAGATGATCACGCCGACTGCAATCGAGACCTGCAGTTTGAGGAAGAACGCGTCGAATATCCCGTTCACGTACAGCTGCTGTGCACAGCTGCCGGCGTGGTGCTGACCTGGTATCTCGCGGGAGTTGATGGGCAGCCGGCAGAACGGCTGCTCGATGAACTGCCAGACGCGCTGATAGACAAGCCAGCCGATGACCGAGCCGATGGTGATCGCGATCGCGATCACGACGATCCGGTTCCTGAGCTCCCGGATGTGCTCCATCAGCGGCATCCGGGCTTCTGGATTTGACCGGTGTCCCAGCCCCAGATCCGAGTGACGGTCCTCCGGGCTCAGTCCAACATCTACCATGGCCGCCTCGGCTGGACTAGCAGCTAGCGCGGCTGCGGCGTCTGCGTCTCGGCGGGCTGCCCGCTGCCGGACGGCGCTGACTGCCGCTGCAGGTCAGCTACCTGCCGCTGCAGGTCAAGCAACTGCTGCTGGGTCGGGTCCTGGGTCGGCCCGGCGGCAGGCGGCGCGACAGCCGGGAAAACTGGCGGAAAGGCGTTGCTGAAGGGCTGACCGGACGGGTTCGCCGCGCTGTTCTCGTCCGGCGGCTCCAGGCCCTGTACCGACCGCTTGAAGATATGCATGGACTGGCCGAGAGACCTGGCCGCTCCGGGTAGCCGCCGTGACCCGAACAGCAGGAGTACCACGACCAGCAGAATGATGATGTGCGGTGCACTCGGATCGAACATTGAGTCTTCCCCATTCAGCTGAGCCTGGGCTTAGCTACCTTACCCGGAGTCTACACGCGGCCTCTATGCAAGCGACTGTACGTAACCGGGCTGCCGCTAGTCGATGTCCGGGACGTTAACACGAAATTTCACTCTGGTTCGGTTACGCATAGTGACTGATGACACGGTGCGACAAGTCGCTCAGGGTGACAAGTTGATGGGAAGACCAGTTACGCATAGTGACTGAGGGCAGCAGTGGCGTCAGCGATGACCTGCTCGGCCAGTTCAGGCGGCGATAGCAGGCGGCCATCTTCGCCGAGCCGGAGCGCCAGCCTCCGCACCCACTGGGTATCGGGCGTGCGCAGCCGGATCCTGAGCCGCCCGTCCCCCAGCTCTGCCACTTCCTCACACGGGTAGTACTCGGCCACCCAGCGCCCGGCGGCACCCAGCTCGAAGACCACCTGCACATCTTGCGGCGACGGCCGGAACAGGCCGTGGTCGACGTCGACCTGCTCGGCAGAAGCCGGCACCTCCTTGGCCACATCAAGCACCTCGATCGCCAGGATGCGATCCAGCCGGAACAGCCGGACGTCATCCGCCCGGCGGCACCAGCCTTCCAGGTAGCTGCGGCCCTCGACGACCAGCAGCCGCATCGGGTCCACGTCCCGCTCGGTCGCCTCGTCCCTGCCCTGGCACGTAATAGGAGATGTGCAGCCGCTTCCCGCGGCTGAGGGCGTCGGCCACCTTGGCGGCAGCCGACTGGGCCGCGGCCGACCGGCCGGTGGCGTCATCCACCTGGACCGCGACCTGGGCGCTTGGCCCGGCAGCGGTACCTGCCGCCGACTCGAGCTTGGCGATCGTGCGGCTCAGCGCAGTGCCGTCGCTAATGCTCGGCATCTCGGCGAGCATCCGCAGCGCGATCAGCAGCGCGCAGGCCTCGTCGACGCCGAGCCGCAGCGGCCTGCCGATGGCCTCCGCCTCGCTGACGACGATCTCGCCGCCCTCGTACGAAAGGTCGATCGGGCAGTAAGGGTCCGGCGAGCGCAGCTCCACGCACCACAGCAGATTGAGGTCATCCACCAGCTCGCGCTCAGTCACGCCGAATGCGGCCGCGGTCTCAGCCATCCCGACCACGTTCCTGCTGACCACGTAGGGCACCAGCGCGAGCAGCCGCTGCAGCCGCTCGGTGGCCGTACCGGTCGCCGCGCCCTTTGCCAGCTGACCCGGCTGCGCCGGCGCATCTGCGGTCACGCCAGTACCCCCTTCAGCCGCCCGATCACCGCGTCGCGCAGGTCGGTGGGCTCGAGCACCACGACGTCGGCGCCGAACGAGGCCAGTTGCTCGCTCCACCAGCCGCTGTCGGTGAAGGTCAGCTCGGCGACGTCCCATCCCGGCACCTGGTCTAGCTCGACGCTGACGGCATGCCGCCGCAGACCGTAACCGGCACCGGACCTGATGCGCAGCAGGCAGCTTCGCGGCACCGGAGTGTCGGCATCCCAGTCCCTGACGGCTGCCCGCACGTCGGTTCCCGGCGGCACGATGACCGACCCGGCCGGGCCGGTGAACGTCACCAAGCCGTCGATGCGGCTCAGCCGGAACACCCGCTCGGCGCCGCGATCGGTGTCCTGGCCTGACCACGTACCAGCGGCCCCGCCGGTTGACGACACCCCACGGCTCCAGGCTGCGCCGCTGCGCAGTGCTGCGGCCCGCGCCGCGGTAGCCGAAGGTGACCGGGCGCCGGTCCCGCACGGCCTCCCAGAGCGGCCCGAACGCCGCCTCCGGCGTCTGGACGCGCGGCTCGATTCGCGGCTGGGTCAGCTCCTCGGCATCGATCCCGGCAGCGCGCAGCTTCAGCAGCGCGCCCTCAGCCGCGCCGGCCAGCTCAGCGCGGCGCCAGACCCGCGCAGCCAGCCCGAGTACTGCCACCTCGTCCGGTTCGAGCGTGATCTCAGGCAGCTCGTAGGCCTGCCGTGAGATGCGGTAGCCGTACTCCTCGTCACCGGGCCCGTTAGTCCCGGTCTCCAGCGGAATGCCGAGCTCGCGCAGCTCGTCCTTGTCCCGCTCGAACATCCGCTTGAACGCCTCGAAGGACTCCGGGTAGCCCGGAACGGCCTCCCTGATCTGGGCGGCGGTCAGGTACCTGCGCGCAGACAGCAGGCAGACCACCAGGCTCAGCAGCCGCTCCGTCTTCCGCCTCGACATCCCCATCCCTTCTCCCGACCGACGCTACCCTGCCGGAGTGATCAGGTGGCGTAGTGGCGAAGTTTCCGCGCTCGGCCGGTCGTGGCCCGGCGCCCAGGAGCTCAGCGTGACGGTGGCCGGCCAGAGCTGTGCGGGCGCTCGCTTACCCGCGGCTGACCGGCCTGCCGGAGCCGGGCGACCGGGTTCTGCTCAATACCACGGCCCTGGACCTGGGCCTCGGTACCGGCGGATACGCGCTGGTCGTGGCCATCCCGGACCGGCTGCCGGCCGACCCGGCCGGGCCCAGGGCACCTGATGAAGGCCAGGTACACCCCGCTGCAGGCTTGCGTGCTTGGCGCCGACGAGCAGGGCTCGGAATTCCACGAGGTGCTGCGCGAGGCTGACGACCTGGGCGGCATGCCGGTGGTCGTCGCCGACCTGCATTCGGCGCTGCCAGCCATCCTGGCCGGTTACCGGGCGGGCCGGCCGGGCCCGCCGCCCCGGATTGCTTACGTGATGCTCGACGGCGGCGCCCTGCCTGCCTGGTTCTCCCGCATCGGCCGCGGCGCTCGCCGAGGCCGGCTGGCTGGCTGGGACGATCATCCGTCGGCCAGGCTTTCGGCGGCGACCTGGAGGCCGTCAGCCTGCACAGCGGCTTGCTAGCGGCCCGGCACGTGCTCGGCGCCGAACTGGCCGTGGTGGCCCAGGGACCGGGTAACCTCGGCACTGGCACCCGGTGGGGGTTCTCGGGCGTGGCGGCCGGCGAGGCCATCAACGCGGTCGCGGTGCTCGGCGGCAGGCCGGTCGGATCCCTGCGGATCAGCGAGGCCGACCCGCGCGAGCGACACCGCGGCATCTCCCACCACAGCCTGACCTGCTATGGCCGGGTCGCGCTGGCCAGAGCCGACATAGTGGTGCCGGACCTGGGCGGCGAGTTCGGCGCGCAGGTGCTAGCCGCAGCCGGGCCGCTGGCGGCCAGGCACAACCTGGTCCGGGTCAGCGTCGCCGGGCTGGAGCGAGGTCCTGCAGGATTCCCCGGTCAAGCTGTCGACCATGGGCCGGGGCCTGGACGCGGACCTGGCCTACTTCCTCGCCGCGGCCGCGGCGGGACGGCACGCGGCCGCGCTGGGCGGCCGGACGGGCCAGCCGCGCGGCGGAGGCCAGCCGGGCGGAACAGGCCGAGACGGCCGGAACGGCGGCCGATCCAGACCTCAGCTACGACCTGGAGCGGTCGTGCGTGCGGGTGGTGCTCCAAGATCGTGGCGGCCGGATCCTGCTCTTCCGCGCCCGGCTGGCCTCGCGCAGCCCGCAGGACTGGTGGGAGCTGCCCGGCGGCGGCATCGAGCCGGGCGAGAGCTATCAGCAGACCGCCGTGCGCGAGCTTGCCGAGGAGACCGGCCTGCTGGTCAGCCCCGACCAGGTGGGCCCGCCGCGCTGGCGGCGGACGTCCACCTGGACCGCACGCGGCATCAGGCGACTGCAGCACGAGGTCGTCGTCCCGGTTCGGCTTGACGCCGACCGGCCGCCGATCGCCGATGGCGGCCGCACACCCGACGAGCGCGAGGAGTACGTCGAGGCCCGCTGGTGGGAGGTCGCCGACGTGCTGGCCAGTTCCGAGCGCTTCTATCCGGGCCTGCTGCCGGAACTGCTGCCCGCCTTCCTGGCCGGCGCCGAGCTCACCGAGCCGTTCGAGCGCTGGAACTAGGCGGCCGGCTGGTCGCCCAGGACGTCGACGACGAACACGAGCGTGTCGTTCTTCTTGATGCCTGCGCTCGCCTGCCCGCCCTGCGGGCCCGTAGCCCAGGGCTGGCGGGATGACCACCATCACCCTGCTGCCGACCGGAACGCCTGCCAGCCCGTTACTGAGGCCCGGCAGCACCTGCTGCCCGCCAACCTGGAAGCTGAGCAGCTGCCCTGCGGCACCCTGCGCCGACGGCCAGGAGGCGCCGAACACCTTGCCAGTCCGCCAGTTGACGCCGACGTACTGCGTGACCACGGTGTCGCCCTTGGCCAGCTTCGGCCCCGAGCCCTTGATCAGCGTGGTCACCGACAGCTTCGCCGGCGGCGTGTTCTTCGGCACCGAGACAACCGGCGCCTGGCCCGTCTTCGCGGTCACCGACGGCAGCTTGCCGCCTCCGGTCGAGACCTGCGTCCCGCTGGCCGACTGCGCCGCGGAGTACTGCTGTAGCAGGTCGATCACCCACACCAGGGTGTCGGTGCCGGAGATCTGCAGCTGCGACTCTGGCCGTTCGCCCCGTAGCCGTACTTGGGCGGCAGCACGGCAACTATCCGGCTGCCCATCCGCGCGCCCTTGAGCGCGGTGGCGAGGCCGGGCAGGCCCATCTGCGCCGGGATCATCTGCGGGCCGGAGCTGTAACGTGCTGTCGATCAGGGTGTGCTTGGTTCCGCTCCACTTGTAGAGCGCGACATTGGCCAGAGCCAGTTCCCGGTCTTGAGCGCGGCGCCAGTGCCCTTGATCGGCGTGCTGATGACGAGCTTGGCGCTGGCTTTCTCGGCCGGGATCGAGACGTTAGGCGCCTTGCCGAAGGCGCCCGACACCTTGACGGCGGCGTTCGAGTTGGCGGCGGCGGGCGACCGCCGACGAGCCCGCACCCGGCCAGGGCAGCGCAGGCGGCAAGCGGGACCAGCAGTGCTGCGGCGATGCGGCGCATGTGATTCCTCAGCGTTGGATTTGCGAAGACGAGTCAGCCTACCGCCCTCAGCCGACTGCCCAGCGTCAGCATCGTGGACCAGACGTTACGAAAGCTTGCCAGCAGTTTGCCATCCGAGGCCAGACGCGCTACATGCCGGCGATGAGCTTCTCCACCCGCTCATCGACCGAGCGGAACGGGTCCTTGCACAGCACCGTCCGTTGCGCCTGGTCATTGAGCTTCAGGTGCACCCAGTCCACGGTGAAGTCCCGTCGTCGCTCCTGCGCCCGGCGGATGAACTCGCCTCGCAGCCGGGCTCGCGTGGTCTGCGGCGGGATCGACTTGGCCGCGAAGATGTCCAGGTCCCGGCAGACCCGCTCGACCGCTCCTCGCTTCTGCAGCAGGTAATACAGGCCGCGGCCGCGGTGCACGTCGTGGTAGGCCAGGTCGAGCTGAGCGACCCGTGGGAGAGGCAAGCGGCAGGTCGTGCTTGGCCCGGTAGCGCTCGATCAGCTGCAGCTTGGTGACCCAGTCGATCTCCCGTGGCGACCAGCCCCAGGTCGCCGGTCTCGACCGCGCGCAGGGTTCGCTCCCACAGCTCGAGCACCCGCGCGGTGACCGCGTCCGCGCCCTTGCGCGCGATGAAGTCCTGTGCCTTGGCCAGGTACTCCTGCTGGATGTCCAGCGCGCTGACCTCGCGGCCGTTGGCCAGCCTGACCCGGCGCCGGCCCGGTCATGTCGTGGCTGACGTCCCTGATCGCCCGGATCGGGTTCTCCAGCGTCAGGTCACGCATCACGATGCCGGCCTCCACCATGCGCAGCACCAGGTCGGTGGCGCCGACCTTCAGCAGCATGGTGGTCTCGCTCATATTCGAGTCGCCGACGATCACGTGCAGCCGCCGGAAGCGCTCGGCGTCGGCGTGCGGCTCGTCTCTGGTGTTGATGATCGGCCTGGACCGGGTCGTCGCCGACGACACGCCTTCCCAGATGTGCTCGGCTCGCTGGCTCACGCAGTAGACCGCGCCGCGCGGGGTCTGCAGCACCTTGCCGGCCCCGCAGATGATCTGCCGCGTCACCAGGAACGGGATCAGCACGTCCGCCAGCCGGCCGAACTCGCCGTGCCTGCCCGACCAGGTAGTTCTCGTGGCAGCCGTAAGAGTTGCCTGCCGAGTCGGTGTTGTTCTTGAACAGGTAGATGTCGCCGGCGATGCCTTCCTCGCGCAGCCGGGTGTCGGCGTCGACGAGCAGGCCCTCCAGGATGCGCTCGCCAGCCTTGTCGTGCGTGACCAGGTCGATCAGGCTGTCGCACTCCGGCGTCGCGTACTCAGGGTGACTGCCGACATCCAGGTACAGCCGGGCGCCATTGCGAAGGAACACGTTGCTGCTGCGGCCCCACGAGACGACGCGCCGGAACAGGTACCTGGCGACTTCGTCCGGGGACAGGCGGCGCTGGCCGCGGAACGTACAGGTAACGCCGTACTCGTTCTCCAGCCCGAATATTCGCCTGTCCATCCGTCCCCGGCTACCAGTCGACCGCGATGTACTTGGTCTCGGTGTACTCCAGCAGCCCGTCGTGGCTGCCCTCGCGCCCAAGGCCAGACTGCTTCACCCCGCCGAACGGCGCTGCCGGGTCGGAGACCACGCCCCGGTTGATCCCGACCATTCCCGCCTCGAGTGCCTCTGCAACGCGCAGCGCCCGGCGCAAGTCACGGAATACACGTAGGAAACGAGGCCGTACTCCGTGCTGTTAGCCAGCCTGATCGCCTCGTCGGGGTCAGTGAACCTGACGATCGGGGCAACTGGCCCGAAAATCTCCTCGGACAGGATGCCAGCTCCCGGCGGCACGCTGTCGAGCACGGTCGGCTGGTAGTAGTAGCCGGTCCGGTCCGGGGCGCTCCCGCCGGTCAGCACTGCCGCGCCATCGTCCGTCGCCGAGTCCACCAGCGCCAGCGACCTTGTCCCTGGTGTCGGCGTTGACCAGCGGGCCGAGGTCGACGCCGTCCTCCAGGCCGGGACCGACCTTCAGCGCGGCCAGCCTGGCCGTCAGCTTGGCCGCAAACTCGCTGGCAACCTTCTCGTGCACGTAGAACCGGTTGGCCGCCGTGCAGGCCTCGCCCCCGTTGCGCATCTTGGCCAGGAACGCGCCGTCCACTGCCGCGTCGACGTCAGCGTCCTCGAGCACCAGGAACGGGAGCGTTGCCGCCGAGCTCCATCGAGCAGTTGGTGACGTGGTCGGCGGCCTGCCTGAGCAGCATCCGGCCCGACCTCGGTCGAGCCGGTGAACGACAGCTTGCGCACCCGCGGGTCGGCCAGCACCGCCTCCGTCATCGGGCCGGGCTTCGCGGTCGGCAGAACGTTCACGACACCTTCGGGAACGCCCGCTTCGGCCAGCAGCTCAGCCACGGCGAGCGCGGTCAGCGGGGTCTCCTTGGCGGGCTTGAGCACCACGGTGCAGCCGGCTGCGAGGGCAGGCCCGATCTTGCGGGTCGCCATCGCGGCCGGGAAGTTCCACGGCGTGATCAGGTAGCTGACGCCGACTGGCTGCCGGGCCACCATGATCCGGTTCGCGCCGGACGGCGCGACCGCCAGCGAGCCGTCGATCCGGACGGCCTCCTCGGCGTACCAGCGGAAGAACTCGGCCGCGTAGAGGATCTCGCCGCGCGCGTCGCGCAGCGCCTTGCCGTTCTCCAGACCATCAGCCGGGCCAGCTGCTCGGACCGCGCGTCATCAGCTCGTAGGCACGGCGCAGGCACTCACCGCGCTCCCGCGGCGGCCTGGCGGCCCAGGCCGGCAGCGCGGCGGCCGCGGCGGCGACCGCGTCCAGCGCGTCCTCAGGGCTGGCGTCGGCAACCTCGGTGACCGGCTCCTCGGTTGCCGGATCGATCACAGGCAGGCTCCCGGCCCGCCCGGCGGACCACTGCCCGCCGATCAGCAGCCCGGTGGGGACCTCAATACCGGTAATAGTCGCCAGTTCGGCTGTCACGCTGTCCTCCTGCCAGGATGCGGGAACCCGCCATAGTGCGTTCCCCTGCCCTGACGCTACCAATATCTCGGAAGCCTGCCATGATGCCCGATCGCGGGTTCTGCCTAGCCGCCCGGCGCCGTTGCCGCCGTTGCCCGGCTCGCCGGCCCCGCGTCCCGGCATCGCCGGACTGCCCCGTTGCTGGCCGCATTCGGGCTGCCGCCGCCAGTCTTGCCCCGGCTCCAGCCTCGCCCGTGCCAGCCTCTCTCGCCGCCGGTCGTCCAGTCCCGGCGATGTCGGATTCCGCGAGCAGCGCATCCAGCCGAGCGCCAGTAAGGCGCCGGAATGCCCGGTGCGGCCGGCTGCGCTCCAGCAGCGCGACCTCCAGCTGGCTGCCCGTCATCGGCTCGGCGTTCGCGCCGTCGCCCTGGCTGCCAAGCGCGGCGATCGCCAGCCTCATCGCCTCGGTCAGCGACATGCCCGGCGCGTAGCGCTCCTTGAGCACGGCCGCGACCTTGTCGGCCTGGCCGCCCATGACGACGAAGCCGTGCTCCTCAGCGACCGACCCCTCGAACATGATCCGGTAGATCTGGTCAGCGTCCGCGGTCTTGCCGACCTCGGCGACGACGATCTCCACCTCGTACGGCTTGCTGCTGTCGGTGAACAGCGAGCCGAGCAGCTGCGCATACCAGTCGGCCAGGCCGCGGGCGGTGACATCACGGCGGTCGTACTGGAAGCCGGTCATGTCCGCGTACCTGACGCCGGCCTTGCGCAGGGTCTCGAACTCGTTGTAGCGGCCGACCGCCGCGAACGCGATCCGGTCGTACATCTCGCTGAACTTGCGCAGCGCGCGGGACGGGTTGGGCGCGACGAACAAAATGCCGGCATCGCAATCGATCACGACGCCGCTGCGGATCTGCGAGATGCGCTTGCGCGCGTAATCCGCCTTGTCCTTCATCACCTGTTCAGGTGACACGTAGAACGGCATCGACACCGCGGGCGCTTCCTTACTCGAGTGGGGTTGGCGGGGGGAACATCAGGATGCGGCCGACTGCTAGCGGCGCTGGCGGGCCCGTCGGGCCGCCTGCATGCGCTCGGCGACCACGGCCTCGGCGTACCGGCCGACTTCTTCGTCGGTCAGCCGCCGGAAGCCGTCCGCGGTGACCGTCGCGACGGCAGGGTAAATCCGCCGGGAGATGTCAGGGCCGCCAGTCGCCGAGTCGTCGTCGGCGGCGTCGTAGAGCGACTGCGATCAGCGCGAGCACGACGTCCTCGATGTTCATTTCGTCGCGGTACAGCTTCTTCAGCGACCCGCGCGCGAACACCGAGCCGGAGCCGATCGAGGCGAACCGCCGCTCCTCGTACTTGCCGCCGGCGACGTCGAAACTGAAGATCCGGGGCTGCTGGTCTCCTCGTCGTAGCCGGCCAGCAGCGGCACCGCCACCAGTCCCTGCATGGCAGCGCCCAGGTTCGATCGAACCAGGCCGGCCAGCCGGTTAGCCTTGCCCTCGATCGAGAGCGACCGCCCCTCGAGCTTCTCGTAGTGCTCGAGCTCGACCTGAACAGCCGCACCAGGTCGATGCCGATGCCAGCGACGCCGGCGATGCCGACGCAGCGAGTACTCGTCGCTCCGGAAGACCTTCTCGATGTCGCGCTGCGAGATCATGTTGCCCGAGTCGCGCGCCGGTCACCGGCCATCACCACGCCGCCTTCGCACATCCGCGGTGACGATCGTGGTGCCGTGCGGGATGTCGGCAGTGGCCCCCGCGCCGCCGTGCAGTGCCAGCGGCAGGACCGGCACCGTCGCCGTGCATCGGATCCTCGGCAGCAACTCCGGCGCTGCCATCGTAAGGAAGTCGGTGAAAGACGAGGATCCGGCGGCGAGGAATGCCGATGCCTGCCAACGAGCCTGGGGTTCAAAGCCGCCCACCGCAAAGTCCTTCCGTCTGCTGCCGACCACCAAACCGCGAGCCGGCTCTCGGGGGTCTCCGGAGGTCACCCGGATGTTCTCGTCGGCCGGTATGAGACTGCCGCGCTATCCGACCTTAAGCCTGCCGGCGGCTGCGGCGCGCCTCGGCACTGACTCGCAGCTCACCGCCTGGCTTATTCGCCGCCCTTCTGCACATAGGACCTGACGAACTCCTCGGCATTCTCCTCAAGCACCTCGTCGATCTCGTCCAGGATCGCGTCGACGTCGTCAGTCAGCTTGTCCTGCCGCTCGCGAACCTCATCGGTCTCCTGGGCGTCGGTGTCCTGCTCCTCTTCGGCCCGCCGAGGTGCCTGCCGCTGTCCGCCTGTGTCCTTCGTCGCCATTCCACAACCTCCGTGCTCTGCGGTGCCGCCGCAGTCTCAACGCTATCCTCGCCTGCCCGTGCCCGGTCCAACCCTGGCGCACTGCATCGGTATCACGACGAGACAACTCGTGGCCAGAGTAGACACACCGGAACGGCTATGACACGACCGGTTAATCCGGTTATGGGGCGAGTATGCACCTATTGACCGGTGAGCGCAGCCACCAACTCGGCTGCGGTGGCGCACGAATCCAGCAGTCCGCCTACATGCGCCTTGGTGCCACGCAGCGGCTCCAGCGTCGGCACCCGCTGCAAGGACTCGCGGCCAGGGATATCGAAGATCACCGAGTCCCAGGACGCCGCGGCGACGGCATCGGGGTACTGCCGCAGGCAGCGGCCGCGGAAGTAGGCCCTGGTGTCCTCGGGCGGCTCGTCCATCGCTGCCACAACGTCGGCCTCGCTCACCAGCCTGGTCATCCTGCCGCGGCTGGCCAGCCGGTTGTACAGGCCGCGATCGGCCCGGACGTCGGAGTACTGCAGGTCGACCAGCTGCAGCCGGGGATGCCCCCAGGCCAGGCCGTCCCTGGCCCGATAGCCCTCCAGGATCTCCAGCTTGGCCACCCAGTCGAGCTCGCGGGCAGTCAGCATCGGGTCCTCGGCCAGCCTCGTCAGGACGCTCTCCCAGCGGCTGAGCACGTCGCTGGTGAGGTCGTCGACGTCCGCCGCCGTATTTGTCCTCGCTGTACTTGCGCGCCAGCTCCAGGTACTCCATCTGCAGCTGCACGGCGGTCATCTTCCGGCCGTCGCGCAGCGTGACCAGGTGCCGCAGCGACGGGTCATGCGAGATCGCACGCAACTCCGCGACAGGTGACTCGATGCCCAGGTCAGCGGCGAGGAACCGATCCTCGATCATCGCGAGCACCAGCGCCGTGCTGCCGAGCTTGAGATAGGTGGAGATCTCGCTCATGTTGGCGTCGCCGATGATGACGTGCAGCCTGCGGTACTTGTCCGGGTCGGCGTGCGGCTCGTCACGCGTGTTGATGATCGGCCGCTTCAGCGTCGTTTCGAGCCCGACCTCGACCTCGAAGAAGTCCGCGCGCTGGCTGATCTGGAAACCGTCCTCACGACCATCGGCGCCGCGGCCGACCCGGCCGGCTCCGCAGACCACCTGCCGGGACACGAAGAACGGCGTCAGGTGCCTGACGATGTCAGCGAACGGCGTCGCCCGGTTCATCAGGTAATTCTCGTGGCAGCCGTACGAGGCGCCCTTGTTGTCGGTGTTGTTCTTGTACAGCTGGATGGCCGGGCCGCCAGGCGAGGCGCCGGCCCGGGTCGCCGCCTCGGCCATCACCCTCTCGCCCGCCTTGTCCCAGATCACCGCCGCCAGCGGGTTCGTGCACTCCGGCGCCGAGTACTCCGGGTGGGCGTGATCGACGTACAGCCGGGCGCCGTTCGTCAGGATGACGTTTGCCAGCCCCAGGTCCTCGTCAGTGAGCTGCGAGGAGTCCGAGGCCTCGGTGGCCAGGTCGAATCCCCTGGCGTCGCGCAGCGGGTTCTCTTCCTCGAAGTCCCACCGCGCCCGGCGGGCCCTGGCGGCCGTGGCCGCCTGGTAAGCGTTCACCACCTGTGACGAGCTGACCATGGCATTCACGCCCGGCTGACCTGGCACGGAAATGCCGTACTCGGTCTCGATGCCCATCACGCGGCGCACGCTCATGACTTAGAGCCTAATGCCGGGCCGTCGGGCCACCGCACGCCGCGCCCCGCCGGGCGGCCGCCTGCCGCCCGGCAGCGCTCGGCTGCTACAGGTACTGGCCAGTGTTGGACACCGTGTCGATCGACCGGCCTGCCTCGGTCCCGCTCTTGCCGGAGATGAGCGTGCGGATGTACACGATCCGCTCGCCCTTCTTGCCGGAGATCCGCGCCCAGTCGTCGGGGTTGGTGGTGTTCGGCAGGTCCTCGTTCTCCTTGAACTCATCCACGCACGCAGCCAGCAGATGCTGGACGCGCAGGCCCTTCTGCCCGGTCTCCAGGAACTCCTTGATGGCCATCTTCTTCGCCCGGTCCACGATGTTCTGGATCATCGCGCCGGAGTTGAAGTCGCGGAAGTAAAGCACTTCCTTGTCGCCGTTGGCGTAGGTGACCTCGAGGAACCTGTTGTCCTCGGTTTCCGCGTACATCCGCTCGACCACGCGCTGGATCATCTCCGAGACTGTCGCGTCGGCGACGCCGCCGTGCTCGGCCAGGTCGTCGGGGTGCAGCGGCAGGGTCCTCGACACGTACTTGGAGAAGATGTCCCGCGCCGCCTCGGCATCTGGCCGCTCGATCTTGATCTTCACGTCCAGCCGGCCGGGCCGCAGGATCGCCGGGTCGATCATGTCCTCGCGGTTCGAGGCACCGATGACGATGACGTTCTCCAGGCCCTCCACGCCATCGATCTCGCTCAGCAGCTGCGGAACGATCGTGTTCTCCACGTCGCTCGACACACCCGACCCGCGCGTCCGGAAGATCGAGTCCATCTCGTCGAAGAACACGATGACCGGCATGCCCTCGCTGGCCTTCTCCCTGGCCCGCTGGAACACGAGCCTGATGTGCCGCTCGGTCTCGCCGACGTACTTGTTCAGCAGCTCAGGACCCTTGATGTTGAGGAAGAACGAGCGGCGCTCCTTGCCAGGCGAGCCGCCCTGCTCTGGCTCGGGAATGCCTGACGCCGCGGCGTCTGCTGCCGCCCGCGCAGCCACCTGCTTGGCGAGCGAGTTCGCCACGGCCTTGGCGATGAGCGTCTTGCCGCAGCCGGGCGGCCCGTAGAGCAGTACACCCTTGGGCGGCCGAAGCTGGTGCTCGCGGAACAGGTCCGCATGCAGATAGGGCAGCTCGATCGCGTCCCGGATCTGCTCGATCTGCGAAGCCAGGCCGCCGATCTCGTCGTAGCTCATGTCCGGGACTTCTTCGAGGATGAGTTCCTCGACCTCAGCCTTCGGGATGCGCTCGAAGACGTAGCCCGACCGGGGCTCGAGCAGTAGCGAGTCGCCTGCCCTCAGCGTCCGGCCGCGCAGCGGCTCCGCGAGCCGGGCGATCCGCTCCTCGTCGGCGTGCGAGATCACCAGCGCGCGGTCGCCATCCTCGAGGATCTCCTTGAGCATGACGACCTCGCCGATCGTCTCGAAGCCCTGCGCGATCACGACGTTCAGCGCCTCGTTCAGAACGACTTCCTGGCCGGGCCGTAGGTCGTCAAGTTCAACACCAGGGCTGACGCTGACGCGCATCTTACGGCCGCCCGTGAACACGTCGGCCGTGCCATCTTCGGTCGCCTGCAGGAAGATGCCGAACCCGCTCGGCGGCTGCGCCAGCCGGTCGACTTCCTCCTTGAGCGCAATGATCTGGTCGCGTGCCTCGCGCAGCGTGCTGGCCAGCCGCTCGTTCTGACCGGTGATCGCCGCGAGGTTCGATTCGGCTTCGCGCAGGCGCTGCTCAAGCACGTGCGTCTGCCGTGGCGAGTCAGCGAGCCGACTGCGCAGGGCGGCGACTTCCTCTTCAAGGAAGGAAACCTGCGTGGTCAGGACCTTGACCTCGTCATCGTGCCGCCCGGAATGAACGCTGTCGTCACGAGAGGCCATGCCCCTCACCCCCTCCTGAGAGCTGAGTTACCTAGACCCTACCTATCCAAGGTCAATCCGTAACCTAGCGGCAGGCCCAGACTCGGCATTCTGCGTTACGATCCGGAAAACTCGCCGCCTGGTCTGCTGCTTCAACGGACTGTCTCGCCGGAACCTTCCGTATCGCCGGCATCGCCGTAGGCCGGTATTCCTGCCCCCGGCATTATCCCCGCCCCCGCCGCCATCTCGGCCTCGGCCGCTTCGGCCCCCTTGGACGGCCGCCGCCGCCGCGGGGGCGCTGCCACCCCATCGGCCAGCCGACGCGCGGTGACCAGGAACCCAGTATGCCCGACCATCCGGTGCTCGGGACGGACGGCGAGCCCGTCCACGTGCCAGCCGCGCTGCAGGGTCTCCCATGCGGCAGGCTCGGCAAAGTTCCCCTGCTCGCGCAGTGCAGTGACGGTCCTGGCGAGCTGCGTCACTGTTGCTACGTAGCAGCACACGACGCCGCCCGGTATCAGCATCGCGGCAGTGGTACTGATGTGGTCCCACGGTGCGAGCATGTCCAGCACGACCCGGTCCGCGTCGGTGATCCCGTCCTGCCCCAGCTCGCCCACCACCAGGCGCCAGGCGGGGTGGGGGACGCCGAAATACCGCTCGACATTCGCCGCGGCGATCTCGGCGAAGTCGCCGCGGCGCTCGAAGGAAGTCAGCCTGCCGTACTCGCCGACCGCCCGCAGCAGCCAGCAGGACAGTGCCCCCGAGCCTGCCCCGGCTTCCACGACGTGCGCGCCAGGGAAGATGTCAGCCAGGCCGACGATCTGCGCCGCGTCCTTCGGGTACACCACCGCCGCGCCGCGCACCATCGAGACGGAGTAGTCGGCGAGCAGCGGCCGGAACGCGATGTAGGGGGTGCCTCCCGGCCGATGTGACCAGGCTTCCTTCAGGGCTGCCGATCAGGTCGTCGTGTGCCAGCGCGCCCCGATGGGTGTGAAACGACCGGCCAGGGGCCAGAACTAGCCGGTGCTGGCGGCCCTTGGGATCGGTCAGCTGGACCTGGTCACCGGCCGCGAACGGGCCGCGGGGATGCGTGATCACGCCAGACAGGCTAGCGCCGCAAGCCGATTGTCAGGCTGTGCTTGCAGGCTCGGGCTTGCGGGCTCGGAGCGTGCCCTGGCCAGTCAGGCCCGGGCGCCGGCGAAGGCCTGGTCCAGGTCGGTAGCGGCCAGCACGCCGTAGACCTGACCCGACGCGGGCTCGACCAGCAGGTACTCCGAGGCGGGGGCCCGGCGCACGGCCTCGATCAGGTCCATGCCTGACAGGTCGGCGGACAGGATCATGTCCGGGTCCAGCGTCCGCGCGAGCGAGCCGGCATCGATCCACGGCCGGCGCTGCTCGGGCGTGGCGATCACGGCGCCCTCGTTGACGATCGCGATCGGCTTGGCGTCATGGTCGACCACGACCAGCGCCCTGGCCTGGGCGAGGTCGGCCCGCCTGATCGCCTCGGCCAGCGGCAGGCTTGACGGGATAGGGATGGCGCGCCTGGCCAGCGCCCGCGCCTGCAGGCCGGGCAGCCGCTCGCGTACCCTTGCTGACCGCAGCGCCTGGCCCGCGCTCATCCACATGAAGGCGGCGATCGCGATGAGCCAGAGGCCGTAGCCGCCGTTTACCAGGCCGAACTCCCCGCCCGGCGAGATGAGGACCATCGCGGCGAGCGCGATGGCGATCGCCCGCCCGGCCCAGGCCGCGAGCACAGTCGAGTGCGCGTTCTTTCCGGTCAGCTTCCACAGCACGGCCCGCAGCACCCGGCCGCCGTCCAGCGGCAGGCCCGGCAGCAGGTTGAAGACGCCGATGGCAGCGTTGGCCAGGATCAGCGCGTCGATCAGCGCTCTTGGAATGCCGTGCGGGTCGACAAGCGCGTTCACGCCGAGGCCGATCGCCGCCAGAAGCAGGGACATGGCCGGACCGGCAGCCGACACCAGGAATTCCTGGCCCGGCGTCGGCGGCTCCTGCTCGATCTCGGAGTAGCCGCCGAGCGGATACAGCAGGATCCGTCGCACCGGCAGCCGGAAGGCCCTGGCGACCAGGCAGTGACTGAGCTCGTGGATCAGAACCGACACGTAGAGCAGGACGACGAAGGCGATGGCGATCAGATAACGCTCGAGTGACCCGTTTACTTTTACGGGCAGCGCACCGGACCCGGAGTAGAGCACCACCAGCACCGCCGCGACCACGAACCAGTACGGCGAGATAAAAACTGGGATGCCAAATGGCCTGGCGATAACAATGCCGAGCCTGGCACCCGCCCGCGCACCCTGAGCCGGCCTCGGCCGGCCTGCCTGCTGCGGGCCATCCTGCTGGAGTCCTCCTGCCACGCCTTGATGCTACGCGGCAAACAGCGATAACAGATCATTCCCGCGGACCTGTGCCCGGGCGCGCCGACGGTCTCAACGAGCCGGTAATTGTCAGAGCGGTCACTTAGTCTGCGTGCATGACCGAAGCACTCGGCAGCCCTGCATTGCGCCCAGCCCGGTCGCTGCCGGGCCAGGACCGTCTGCCGCGCTGCGCACAAGCCAGAGTGCCTCCGGCAGAGCCAGCCAGCGTGCCTCCGGCAGAGCCAGCCAGATGCCTGCAGCAGAGCCAGCCAGCGACGACGCAGGCGAGATCACCGGCCCGAGCCTGTCGCCGTCGCGAGCTTCGGATTTCATGACATGTCCGTTGCTGTACCGCTTCCGGGTCATCGACCGCCTGCCCGAACCGCCGAGCCCGGCTGCTGCCCGCGGCACCCTGGTGCATGCGGTGCTTGAGCGGCTTTTCGACCAGCCGGCTGTGGGCCGGACGCTCCCTGCCGCCCGCGAGCTGCTTGGCCCGCAGTGGGACCGCCTGGTGGCGGAGGAGCCGGGGCTCGCCGAGCTGTTCGATGCCGAGGGCGATCGGCTGGCCTGGCTCGACGAGGCGGCCCGCATGCTGGATCGCTACTTCACCCTTGAGGACCCGACTCGGATCGAGCCGACCCACCGCGAGATGTCGGTTAAGGCGATGCTCGACTCCGGCCTGACGCTGCGCGGCTACATCGACCGCCTCGATGTCGCCCCGACTGGCGAGATACGCATCGTGGACTACAAGACCGGCACAGCCCCGCGAGAGGAGTACGAGGCCAGGGCACTGTTCCAGATGAAGTTCTACGCGGTCGTGCTCTGGCGGACCGGTGGCACGATCCCGCACCTGCTCCAGCTCATCTACCTGGGTAATGGAGAAATCGTGCGGTACGCGCCCGACGAGGCGGACCTGCTGGCCACCGAACGCAAGATCAACGCGCTCTGGCAGGCAATCGACCGGGCCAGGACATCCGGTGACTGGCGGCCGCACCAGAGCAAGCTCTGTGACTGGTGCTCCTATCAGGCGCTGTGCCCTGTCTTCGGCGGTACTCCGCCACCCCTGCCGGATCTGCCAGCTGCCGGGGCCGGGCCTGCTAGCTGAGGCCGAGCACTGCGTAGTTGTACATGCTGTAACGCTCGTCCACATAGACGTTCGTGACGTTGGGGTTCCGGTACAGCAGGGCCTTCTGGTAGACGATCGGCAGGACGGCCGCCAGACCCATGATCTTCCTGTCGATCTTGGACCAGATCGCGGCCCTCGTCGCGGCATCGTCGTCGGCGGCCGCCGCGGCGAACAGCGAGTTGATCGACGGGTCGTTGATCTCCGAGATATTGGCGTTGCCGCCGCCCTGCGCGATCGCGTTCCCGTTGGCGAGCTCGTCCAGGAAGCCGTAACCATCGGGCCAGCCGGCCCGCCAGCCGCCGATGACGATTCCCAGATCGTGAGCGTGCACATACGGCGGGTCACCGGCGTATCCGGTGTAGTACCTGGCCGACGGGTAGCCGCTGAGGTCCGCCTTGATGCCCACGGCGGCCAGCGCCGCCCGTAGCGCCAGGGCTGCGTGGGCGTCCTGCGGCACATCAGCCGGATATGCGATCCGGGTGGTGAAGCCGTTCGGCATGCCGCACAGCTTCAGCTGCGTCCTGGCGGCCGGCTGGTCGCCGCCCGGCATCGATAGCGCGCCGTACAGGTCGAACTTCCGGTAGCCGACGACGCTCGGCGGCATCACGGTGCTGGCGATGCTGCCGCCTACCTGGCCGCCGTAGCCGGCCTGCATAGTCGTCTTATCTGCCGCGTACTCGATGGCCTCCCGGCAGTGCAGGTTCGGTATCACCCTCAGATTGATATAGGCGAACCTGACCAAGCCGGTGATCGGATTGTCCGCGTCGGCTTTCAGCACTGGCGTGCTGAGTATCTTCACCTGCGCGGCCGCCTGCACGCCGGAGCCAGACGCATCGATGTCGGCCCGACTGGCTAGCAGGTTGCTGTCGAGGGTAGCCGCGTTCACCCCCATGTCGACGATGATCTTGCTGACCAGCTGCCTGGCTTGCGGGTCAGAGGCCGGGTTCCAGTACGGGTTCGGGACCAGCGTGAGCTGCTTGTCCAGGCTGTAGCTGCGGAACTCGTAGGGACCCGTGGACTCCGGGTGCAGCTGGAAGTTCGCACCGCCGTACTTTCCGGTATCCCAGCCTGCCTGTACCGGCGTGCTCTGCGGGTTCGCGACCACGTAGTCAAAGTCCGAGAACGGCGCAGCCAGGTGGAACTGGATCGTCGTGGAGTTTGGCGTCGAGATCGATGCGAGCGGCACCCTGGACGCGTACGGGCCGCGGTAGCTGGAGTCCTGCAGCAGCACCTGGTAGTAGTCGGGGCCGTAGGGCAGCACGCTCTTGGCGTAGGTGCGCTCGATGCCGTATCTGACATCTGCCGAAGTGACGGTCTGGCCATTCTCGAACTTGACGTCGGGCTGGATGTGGTAGGTCCACAGCAGACCGTGATCGCTCACGACTCCGGGGCCGGTCGCCAGATCGGGAACGAGCTGCAGGCTGCACGCACCGGGGCAGGACCGGTAGGTCATCAGCTGCATGGAGTACAGCCGGACGAAATTCGCCATGAACTCGTCGGACGTGTTCTGGTAGTCGGTGGAGTCGGGGGCGCCGCTGAGGTCGAAAGTGAGCGTGCCGCCCCTAGCGCTCGATGGATTCACGACCTCAGTAATGCCCGCACCGTAAAAGCGCTGGCCTGGCGAGCCCGCTGAGCTTCTGGTGGCAGAAACCGCTGCGCTCCCGGTGCCTGAGCCACTGCCGCTGCAGGCGGCGATAGCCATCGCAGCGGCCACGGCCAGGAGGCAGAGCGCAGGGCCCCGGCGTCTGGGCCGCCCACCCGCTCCAGGGGCGGGTAAAATCTGCCGGTGTCGACCATTCAGCCCCAGCCTCCGACTCAGCCGCCTCCCACTCAGCCGCAGGCTCGCGAGACCTACCGCATGCGTACCCCGGTCGTCGTGTGGTGGGTCTGGCTTGCGTTCGTGGTCATCAATGCGATCGACCTGGCGATCCAGTGGCACCACCGGACGGCGCTGGTGTACGGCGCCGTCCTCGCCGTGGGTACCGGGGTCGCCTACGCGTGCGCGCTGCGGCCGCGCACGATCGCTGACGAGGCCGGCATCACGGTCCTCAACCCGCTCCGTGATTGCGTGGTGCCCTGGGGAGCCATCAGGGCCGTCGATGTCGGCGAGGCGGTCCAGGTCCACTACTCGCTCCCCGACGGCACCGACAAGGTCTTCCCGAGCTGGGCGCTGTTCGCATCGAGCAGATCACAGCTCAAGGCTGACGCGCGCGCCAGGCGCCGCGACGCTGAGCTGGCCAAGCTATCTCCGTCGTACGCCGGGCTGCCGAGCGAGGCCAAAGACACGATGGGGCGCACCGAGACCCAGCTGATCGCGAGGCAGCTTGACGAGCGCGCCGAGCACGCCCGCGAGGAGGGCGCAGCGCCCGGCCAGCCAACCGTAACCTGGGCATGGCCGTCGGTGGCCGCGCTGGTCGCGCCGTGCATCGTGCTGATCATCATGCTTCTCACCTGACGGCCGGCCGACGTCCTGGCCGAGCGCGCGGCGACGAGCCTCAGGTGATCCGCACCCGCGGGTCCAGCACCGAGTACAGCATGTCGACGATGATGTTGGCGACTACCACGAAGGCCGAGGCGAGCAGCACAAAAGCAATGATCGTCGGCAGGTCGCCGTTGGCGACGGCTGAGACCGCGTCCTGACCGAGCCCGCCGATTCCGAACACGTTCTCCACCACGATCACGCCGCCGAGGAATGCACCGACGTCGACGCCGAGCTGTGATACCACCGGCGTCAGGGCGGCCCGCAGCGCGTGCCGGTAGATGACCCGGCGCTCGGTCAGGCCCTTAGCTCGTGCCGTCCTGATGTAGTCCTCGCCGAGGGTGTCCAGTAGCGAGCCGCGGGACAGCCTCGTGTAGACGGCTGCCTGCACGGTCGCGAGCGTGATCCAGGGCAGAATCATGGCGCCAGACCATGCGCCGATACCCGCTGACAGGCCGGCGTACCCGGTGTTGACCCAGCCGATGCCGTGGGTGTTCAGCGGCACGTAGATGTAGGCGAGCAGTAGCTCGCCGAGCACGAACGTCGGCATGGAGATTCCGGCGAGCACGCCGAGCGTCGAAACCCGGTCGAACAGGCTGCGCGCCCTGGTCGCGCTGATCACGCCCACCGCGAGCCCGACGATCAGCCAGAGCACGACGCCGCCTACGACGACGGACATGGTACGCGGAATATCCCTGGCCAGGATGGAACTGACCGGTATCTCGCCCTTGTAGTACGACAGGCCGAAGTTAAGGTGCACGGTCCTGCTCAGGAACTGCCAGTACTGCACCATGATCGGCTGGGTAAGTCCCAGGTTCCGCTTCACCTCGTTGATGATCGTCGCCAGTGGCAGCACGGCCAGCCAGCGACCTCGCGACGATGTTGGGGTTCCTGGTGAAGAACAGGAAGAATGCGGCGGTCGAGACGATCCAGAGCACCAGGATGCCGGAGAGGATCCTGCGAATCAGGAAACGGGTCATGGCCATGGCGCTAGCCCTCCTCGGGTCCGTCCGCCGGCATCGCCGCGACCAGCCCGTCAATCGGGGCAGCAGGCCCGCCAGCCAGAATTCGCCTGCGGCGCCTGCGGCCGAGCCGCGAAGATGCGCTCGGTCCGCGGGTCGAGCGCGTCCCGCACGCCGTCACCGAGCAGGTTGAACGCAAGCGTCGTGATCAGCAGCGCACCGGCCGGGAACACGAGGTACCACCAGGCGATCTGGTAGTACGACTGCGCCCCGGCGAGGATGTTGCCCCAGCTAGCCTCGGCGGCTGGACACCAAGGCCGAGGTAAGACAAGGTGGACTCGAAGACGATCGCTGCCGGGATCGACAGCGTCGCCAGCACGAGCACGGGGGCCATGATGTTCGGCAGGATATCGATGAACATGATCCGCCATGGGCTTGCCCCGAGCGATCTCGCCGCCTCGATGTACTCCCTCTCCTTAATCGACAGGGCCTGGCCGCGGACGATGCGCGAGAAGGCCGCCCAGGAGAAGAACGAGATCACCGAGATGACGATCGTCAGGCTGGGACCGAATACGACGGCCAGCGAGAGCGCGAGCACGAGGAACGGGAACGCGAGCACCGTGTCGATGAACCTGGCGAGCACAGCGTCGACCACGCCGCCGAAGTACCCGCTGATCAGGCCGACCGCTACCCCGGCGACGGTGGCGATTGCCGTGGTTGTGATGCCAACGAACAGCGAAATCCGCGCGCCGTACAGCACGCGGACCAGCAGGTCCCTGCCGAGTTCGTCGGTGCCGAAATAGAAGCCGTGACTGCCTGGCGCTACCGGACCGCCGGTGCTGGAAAGCCCCGAGTTCGGGAACACCTGAGCCTGTCCGTGACCGAGCAGGCTGGCGAACACCGGCGCAAGCAGCGCCAGGACCGCGATCACGACGATCACGACCATCGAGGCGACCGCCATCTTGTCGTGCCGCAGGCGGCGCCAGGTGAGCTTCCACTGGCTGCGGCCCTGAATGCCCCCGGCCGGCGCGGACTCGAGGGTCTGGGCCTGGAATTCGAGCTCGCTGAGGCTCACTGTGCTTCCCCTCGGAACGCCCGGCTCGCGCTAGCGAGTACTTCGCCTGTCTGCACAGGGAAATGGCATGCCGTCGCATGAGCTGCCTCGTCACCGGCCTTCACCTCGAGCGAAGGGACGTCCGTGGCGCACCGGTCCTGCGCCTTCGGGCAGCGCGGATGGAACCGGCAGCCAGATGGCGGGTTGATGGGGGACGGGACGTCTCCGCTGAGGATGATCCGCTGCCTGCTGGCCGCGGCCTCGGGATCCGCAGCCGGAGCGGCGGAAAGCAGCGCGGCCGTGTAGGGGTGGCGCGATGTGTCATAGACGGGATCCTTAGGCCCCGACTCTGCGATCTTCCCCAGGTACATGACGATCACAGAGTCGCTGACGTGCCGGACGACTTCGAGGTCATGCGCGATGAAGAGGTATGCCAGGCCGAAATCGCTCTGCAAGTCCGCGAGCAGGTTAAGAACCTGTGCCTGGATGGACACGTCGAGCGCCGAGACCGGCTCGTCGCAGATGATGAGCTTCGGCCGGAGGGCGAGTGCCCTGGCGACGCCGATCCGCTGGCGCTGTCCGCCGGAAAACTCAGCGGGGAACCTGTTGTAGTGCTCGGGGTTAAGGCCGACCCGCTCCATCAGCTCCTGCACCGCCTTCCTGCGTGCCGCGCCGGTAGCGGTCTTGTGAATGGCAAACGGGTCCCCGATGATGGAGCCGACCCGGCGGCGCGGATTCAGCGCCCCATATGGGTCCTGGAAGATCATCTGGATGTCCCTGCGGAATGGCTGCATCTTGCGCCTCGGCAGGTTCGTGATGTCCTGGCCCTCGAATGTAACCTTGCCCGAAGTCGCCGGGATCAGCGCCGGCGATGCACCTGGCAAGCGTGGACTTGCCGCAGCCGGTCTCGCCGACCAGGCCGAGCGTTTGCCCGCGGCGCACCGTGAGCGACACGCCGTCAACCGCCTGGACCTGCCCGACGGTCCTGGCGATCAGGCCGCCGCCCTTCACCGGGAAGTGCTTGACCAGGTTGTCCACCCGGATCAGGACGTCGTCGGCCAGGTCGGCATCCGAAGGCCAGGACTGATCCGATGGCACCGTTTCTGGTGTTATGGGGCCAGTCATGCGATCACGCTACCTTCGGACTCGGGCCTTTCGCGATTGCCTCGGCGATCCTCGCCGCGTCCGCGTTCCGCGCCGTCAGCACCGCGCGCCTGCGGATTGCCTCGGCTTCGTCGGCGGTCCCTGCCGCAGCGGCGGGCAGCCAGCACGCCGACAGGTGCCTGCCAGACTCCGCCACGGGCACCAGACTCGGCTCGTCGTTCAGGCAGCGATCCATCACGTAGGTGCACCTGGGATGGAATGCGCAGCCAGACGGCAGGTTGATCAGGCTGGGCGGCTGGCCGGAGATCGGCTTGAGCCGGTCGCTCGCCGCCGAACTGCGCGGGATGGACTCCAGCAGGCCCTTGGTGTACGGGTGATGCGCTGCATAGAAGATGTCATGCTTGCTTGCCTTCTCGGCGGCCCGGCCCGCGTACATGACCATCACGTTGTCGGCGATGTCGGCTACCACGCCGAGGTCGTGGGTGATCATGATGAGCGCGGTTCCCGACTCCTGCTGCAGTCGCATGCAGCAGGTCGAGTATCTGCGCCTGGACGGTTGCGTCGAGCGCGGTGGTCGGCTCGTCCGCGATGATCAGCTTCGGGCTCAGCGAGAGCGCCATCGCGATCATCGCGCGCTGTCGCATGCCGCCGGAGAACTGGTGCGGGTAGTCATTGACCCGCTGCCGCGGCTGCGGTATCCCGACGCGATCGAGCATCTCGATGGCGCGCTCGTGTGCCTGCTTCTTGGTGACGGTCTTGTCGTGAGCGCGGATCATCTCCGCGATCTGCCACCCGACCCGGTACAGCGGGTGCAGGCTGGTCAGCGGGTCCTGAAAGATCACCGAGATCTCGGCCCCGCGGATCCGGCGCAAGGCCGCGGGCTCCAGGGCCAGCAGATCCGCCCCGTCGAACATGGCACGCCCGGAGATCTCGCCGCCAGGAGCCAGCCCGAGCAACGTCTGGGTCAGGACGGTCTTACCGCTGCCGGACTCGCCGACGATGCCGATCGTCTTCCCGGAATCGACGCTGAATGAAACTCCTCGGACGGCCCGCACGACCCCGTCGGCCGTCGGGAAACTTACCCGCAGGTTTGATACCTCAAGCAGGCTCAAATGATCCTCCGATTTAGCCGGTGCCAGCGCAGGCAAGCCGGATCGCGCATAGCCTGCGCCCTCTGCCGCCCGATCGGCACAGAGCACGTGTTTCTCAGTGGCACCGCGCAATCTATTCATACTGCGTGTGACCATAGTCCGGCCAGGTACGCGATGAGCGCACCTGGCCGGACTTCGGTCAATTCGGCGTTACTTGATGTAGAGGTTGGTGATGTCAGGGTCACCGATGTTCGGGTTCCACAGCACAACCGGTGAGCCTGGGCTGGCCACCCGGCTGCTGGTGAAGTTGGCGATGCCCTGGTCCACCAGCGGGATGATGACGGCGTTCTGCTGGGCGATCAAGTCAACCTTGTGCCACAACGGGGCTGCGGCGGTCGGGTTGAGGCTCGCGAGAGCCTGACTGATCGTGGCATCGAGCGTCTTGTTGCTGAAGCAGCCGTAGTTGATGGTGTTCAGCGCGCAGTCGGTCTGGAAGAACGGCTGCACGGTGGTCCGGCCGTTGGGGCCGTACCAGTCGGGGAACCACGCTGGTTGCGCGACGTCCCACTGGTTGGGCTTGTTGTTCTGCGGCGCGTTCCCGAGGTCCACGAAGTAGCTCGAGATCGGCTCGGGCTTGCCGGTCAGTTTGATGCCGCAGCTGGCGAAGCTCGCCTGGACGGACTGGAACAACGCGGTGTTGACGCTGTCGTTGAGGTACAGGTCAGTGAGCGTCATGCCGTGCGGGTAACCGGCGGTCGCGAGCATCGACTTGCACTTCGCCGGCTCGCCCTGGTTGCCAGGGGTGTCGTACAGGCTGATCGGCGCGTAACCGAGGTTGCCCGGCGGGATCGCCGTGTTCATGATCGTCGCCACGGCCGGGCCGCCAAAGAGCTTCTGGATCGCGACCTTGTTCATGGTGAACTCAGCCGCCTGGCGCACGGCCAGCTTGCCCATGGCGCCGTTTGCATCCGGGCTCTGCAGGTTGAACACGACGTACGGGTTGGTGTCGCTCTGGGGCCAGACCTTGAAGTCCGGGTTCTTGGCGTAGCTCGCGATGAGCTGCGGCGGGAACGGGGTGTCCTGTTCCAGGTCCTCAGTGCCCGCCTTGATCTCGTCCACCTGCGTCGTCGAGTCGCTCACGCCGAGGGTGTCCACGACCTTGGCCACGTACTGGTGCCGGACCGTGTCGGTCGACTGCTTCCATGCCGAGTTGCGCACCCACACGACTGACTTTCCTGGAACGTACGAAGCCAGCTTGTAGGGGCCGTCCGACATCAGGTGCGTCCGGAACGCCGCGCTGTCAGGGACGTAGTTGTTGTACTCGACCGGGCGCGCCGAGTTGAACGGCATCGCGAGGATGTACAGGAAGTCCCCCGCCGCCTGGGTCAGGTGGAACACGATCGTCGAGGAGTTCGGCGTCGTGATCCCTGAGATGCTGTGGGTGTTCTGGTAGTTGGCGATGTTCGCCGCCGTCGGAGCGTGCGACTTGACCGCGAAGTACGCGGTCTCGGCGCTGTCGTACTTGGCGAAGCCGGAGATTGTGCTGAGGAAGTAGCCGGAGTTGCCTACCGGGCTGACCGGGTTGCCGAAGGCAAGGTACTCGCGCTGGAAGTCCTGCGAGGTGACCTGCCGCCCGTTCTGCCAGTCGACGCCGGGCTTGATGTGGAAGGTGTAGGTGAGCCCGCCGTCGCTGATCCCGCCATTGGCGGTGGTCGGCAGCTCGGTTGCGACGTCGGCGACAGGTGTGGTGTCGGTCTTCCAGCCGGCGTCACCTGCCTTGCTGTAGTTCGCCGACGCGTACGCGACGAGCTGGCGCGCGTAAATGCGCTCGAACATGTAGTCCCAGGTGCCGTAGGCTGACACCGTGTCGAAATGGTCCTGGCCCGAGGACGCGATGACATTCAGCGTGCCGCCGTAGACCGGCTTGCCGCTGTTGCCCGTGGTCGGCGTCGTCGATGTGCCGCAGGCTGCCAGCGCCAGCGCGGCTGCGCCGACTGCAGACGTCACGGCCCAGCTTCTCCGTAGTCTCAATTACCTCACTCCTTCTGGACCGGCGGCTGACCGCTCGGCTTCTGCGTCGAGTAAGCAGCCAGTCATGGCTACTCAGAATTACTCGATTTGCCCGGCCAGAAGAACAGTGGTTATCCAACCGCAACAAGGATGTGATGGTCGGTAACCGCAGGCCAGCACGCCAGAGCGCGTGCACGCCAAACAGCGCCGCTGCCCCGGCGCCAGGGCCGGGTGATCAGCGGCACGCTCGGATCAGGCCACGACACGAGCCCGCGCGTCAGCTGATTCCGTGCCGCTTCAGGATGTCCCTGACGTCGCCTAGATCATCATCTTCGGCCGTAGCCTTAGCCCGGCGATCTTGCAGGGCAGGCATCTTCCCTGGCTGCTGGCCTTCTTTGGCTGACCGGTCCCGGCGGGCGTCCTTGCGCCGCGCAGACCGACGCGCCATCGGCATCCCGCCGGATGTCAGGAACAGCAGCACCACAACGACCAGCAGAGCGACGCCCAGCCAGGCCTTCGGCGAGAAAACGAAGCTGCTGGCGAACTGCACGATCGCCGACACTAGCTGGCCGATCAGCCGGACCGAGTGCGTGAAGTAGGCCGCGATGGGCAGCAGCGACCAGGCAATCCCGCGCAGTCCGCTGCGGACCCCTCTCCGCCGCCAGGCAACCGCGCTCAGCGCAAGCCCGCCGACTGTCACCGCAATGCAGACCCAGCCGCCAATGCTTAGCCAGGTACCCACGCTCGCCTCCCCTCGCGGCCGGGCGCTGGAGCACGGCCAAGGCGCGATGACTCACATTGTCGCACATATTTTGCCGACCAGCGGCTTGCCGCTAGTCGGCACCGACTTTCAGACAGCCCTCAACCGACGTCGGCTTTCGGGGGGTCGCCGGCCGCTTTCGAGGGGCCGTCGGGCGCTTTCGGAGGGCCGTCGGGGGGTGTCCCCCCGACTGTCCGCATCCGGGCCAGGTCATCGAGTGTGAGCCCGGCAAGGGAGGGCAGCACCACGCGCCCGGGACGTGCCGGGATCGGAACGACACTCGGGACTGCCACGGCCAGATATCCGGCCGCCTCGGCCGCAGCCACCCCGTTCGGCGAGTCCTCGAGCGCGATGGAGCGCCGCGGGTCGACCCCGAGCTTGTCAGCTGCCAGCAGGTAGATCTCAGGATCCGGCTTGGTATGGGCTACGTCGGCGGCGCAGACGACGACCGGGAAGGCACCGGCCCCGAGGCGAGACAGCACCGCATCGACTACCTCTGGCTCGGACGAGGTGACCAGCGCGTGCGGCAGGTCGGCCGCGCGCACCTCAGTGAGCAGCTCGACCGCGCCCGGCATGACCGGCAGCGGCTGCGTGGTCAGCAAGTCGACCATCGCGTCGAGAAGCCAGCGCGCCACGGCTGCCCGCGGAGCCGGCCTCGTTCCCTTGCTCAGGAGGTAGCTGACGGTGGTCTCCAACGAGCCGCCAACGAGAACCTGCTGATCGGCCGGTGACCAGGTCCCGCCCAGTCTGGTTATGACGGCCTGCTCGGCCAGGAACCACAGCGGCTCGGAGTCCACAAGCAGGCCGTCCATGTCGAACATGACAGCGTCGAGCACGGCATCTCCCTGTGTCGGCGCGCCTGGCGGGCCGTGCACGGCCTCAGCACCCCAGCTGGGCGGGCGGTATCCAGATCGCGACATGATGGATCCATCCTAGGGAGGAGCGCGAATGACTCGGCGGAGGCGGTGTTTTCCCGGTCCCCGTGCTCAGAACATAGGCTTGGCTTAACTGACCCCGATCTAGGCCGGCCGTGAGCCAGTCGTGGTCGCGGCACGACGGAGGGAGGTGGCTGGCGATCGAGCTCGACGCTGTTGGCAAACTCACCTCGCCTGCGCTTATCGCTGCCTTCGAGGGCTGGAATGACGCTGGCGAAGCCGCCAGCACGGCGATCAGCCAGTTGACCTCGGCCTGGGATGCCAAGGCCATCGGCGAGATTGACCCCGAGGACTACTACGATTTCCAGGTCACCAGGCCAGTCATGGAGGTGACCGAAGGCCACTCTGAGGAGCTCGTCTGGCCGACGACCCGGCTCGCTATCGCGCGGCCTCCGGAGGCAGGCCGGGATCTCATCCTGCTGCACGGAATCGAGCCGAACATGCGCTGGCGCGGGTTCACCGCCGAGCTGGTGACCGCGTTTACCGAGCTGGGCGTCGAGATGGTGATCCTGCTGGGTGCATTGCTTGCCGACTCGCCGCACACCAGGCCGCTGCAGGTGACGGCGGCTACTTCAGGCGCGGAGCTGGCCGCGCAGCTGCATGTCGAGCCGGTCGACTACAAAGGCCCGACCGGCATCGTCGGCGTGCTCCAGCACGCCTGCGCGACCGCTGGCATGCAGTCGGTGTCGCTGTGGGCTGCCGTTCCGCACTATGTAGCCCAGCCACCGAGCCCCAAGGCGACGCTCGCATTGCTGCGCAGCGTCGAGGACATACTGGACATCTCGCTGCCTCTAGCTGACCTTCCGGCCGAGGCCAGAGCCTGGGAACGGGGCGTAGACGAGCTCGCGGAGCAGGACAGCGATGTAGCCGAGTACGTCCGGAGCCTGGAAGAGGCTAAGGACGCCACCGACCTCCCGGAGGCCAGCGGCGACGCGATCGCGCAGGGAATTCGAGCGCTACCTTCGCCGGCGCGGTGACCGGGGCGAGTACGGCCGCTGAGCTGCGGTGTAGCGCGCCCGGCTAGATCGGCGGCCAGGGAACCGCCGGCCAGTCGTCCGGCGGGTACGGGTGGGTCTTGAGCGTGAGTAGCCGCTCGATTCGCCGTGATGGTCGCGCCCACCTCGGCGGGCGTCAGCCAGTCGGCCAGCTCGTTGGCGAGGCTGCCCCTGGTGAGCAGGTCGTGCGAGCGGCTCAGTGACGCGATCGCTGCCGGCGTGAGCTTCTTGCCCCTCCACTGCCAGAGCACAGTGCGCAGCTTGTACTCGGCGGAGAAGCACACACCGTGGTCGCAGCCGTAGAGCTGGCCGCGTAGCAATCGGTAGCAGGTGGCCGATCTTGCGGTCGGCGTTGTTCACCACGGCGTCGAAGACCGACATCTGCCGGAGCCGGGGGTCGTCGCCGCTGCGGGCCAGCTCGACCAGATCGACTGACTCGTCCGCGTCGACCCAAAGCTGGCACATGCCCGGCCCGAACGGCCCGTCCCGGTACACCGTCGGCGGTACCACGTCCCACCCGCCAGCTCGTGACATCAGATAAGCAGCCAGCTCGCGCCCGGCCAGCGTCCCGTCCGGAAAGTCCCATAGCGGCCGTTCGCCTGCGACCGGCTTGTAGACGCACGCTGCCTGCGACGCCGTCCGCGCGAATCGTGCAGTACATCGTCGCGTTCGAGGCATCGACCAGCCGGCCCTGGATATCAAGCTCGCCGGTCGTCAGCAGGTGCAAGCTGGCTGCTTCGTCGCGCTCGGCGGCAGGCCGGGCGACCATCCCGGCAGCTGCGGATCCGTCCGCCGGCGCTGGACCGCCTGGCGCGGCCGGGATGTCAGGGTCAGCCGAGGGCCGGCACCCCGGCCGCGCGCCGACCGCCCTCGGTGCGCCGCTCCTTCCGCCTCGCCCTGCTGGCAGACGACGCATCAGCCATGCCCGACCCGGTGACCGTTCTGGCGCGGGCACACATGGCCGGACGGGTCGAGCGGCTGCCCGCACAGCGGGCAGGGCGGCCGCCCCTGCAAGACGACTTGAATTGCCCGGCGCGAGAACGCGCGGGCTGCCTCGGCCGTGATCCGGACCCGGAGCACCGCCGGACCATCGTCAGGAATGTCCTCGGCCAGCGGCTCAAGCGGCTCCTCGCTCTCCTCCTGAGCCTCGATGATCACCCGCTCGCCGTCGTGATCCCACGCCAGCGCGATGGCGCCGACCCGGAAGTCCTCGGTGAGCGGCAGGTCGAGCGGGCCATCGTCGATCTCGGCGTGCAGCCGGCTGGGCAGCAGTGGACCGCAGGCCGGTACGGCGCGTGACCTCATCCAGGAGCTCCTCGAGCCGCTCGGCGAGCTGGCTTACCTGGCCCTTCTCCAGCGCAACGCTGGTAATCCTGGTGCCCACCGTCGCCTGCAGGTAGAACGTCCGCTCTCCAGGCTGGCCGACGGTGCCCGCGACGAATCGCTCCGGCGGGTCGAACGAGTAGACCGGCATGACCCCTATCCTCCCGCGCCTATCCTCCTGCGCCGAAGCTGTCCGCGGGCTGGCCGGCCGCAAGATGCTGCCAGCGAGCGGTGCCCACAGTTAGGCTACCGGCGCTCCTCGCGCTCCTGTCCGCGCTCCCGTCCGCCGCGCTCCGCTCCCCGGTCCGCTCCCCCCGCCCCCCGCCGATCTGCGCATCGGATTCTGCCCGCGCCTGCGCCCGGTGGCCGGCCAGCCCAGCCAGCGCATCGCCGCATCCGCGCCGGTGTCGTTCATCCGCAGCACGAACGGCCGGAGGGTCGTGTACCTGATAACGCTCAGCGAACACGGGTCTACCTGGATCCGCTGCGACATGTCCAGGTGCATTCCGAGCGCGTCCGCCAGGATCGCCTTGATCACGTCGCCGTGAGAGCAGACCAGGTAGGTGACGTCCTTGCCGAGTTTCTCGTTCCACTCCCGGACGGCGGCTACGGCTCGTTGCTGCATGGCCGTCATCGCCTCGCCGTCCGGGCCGGGAAACGTCACGGCGCTCGGGTGCGCCTGCACAACCCGCCAGAGCGGGTCACGAACCAGCTTGCGCAGCGGCTGGCCCGTCCAGTCGCCGTACTTGCACTCGCCAAGGCGGTCGTCGATCTGGACCGCCATCGTGCCGCCGTCATGCTGCACGCTCGCCGCCTGCTCGCTGGCGATGGCCGTGGCGGTCTCAACGCATCTCTCCAGCGGGCTGCTGACGACTGCAGCGAGCGGTACCTGGGCCAGCCTGGCGGCAAGGGCGGCGGCCTGAGCTTGCCCCCGCTCATCCAGCGATATCCCTGGCAGCCAGCCCGTCAGCGCCTTGCCGGTTGATGCCGTCAGGCCATGCCGGACCAGGAGCACTACAGTCATTGCTCGACTCTAGCTAGCTTCCGGCCCTGCTCTGACCGGGGCGCTCCGTCAGCACGAACGTCACCGCGCCGAACGACACCAGATCGCCTGCCCGGACTGGGCTCGGGCCGTTAACCCGCCACCCGTTCAGCCGCGTGCCGTTGGTAGACCCGAGGTCGACGAGCAGCCAGCCGCTGACGTCTCGCTGCAGGCTGGCGTGCCACCGCGAGACCGTGAGATCGGCGAGCGTCATGTCGCAGGCGGCCTCACGGCCGATAGTGAACCGGATTTGCGGCCCGCGCGGCAACGTGAGCACCGGCGGCCACCCACGCAGCCACCTGTCCGCAACGGTGAGCGCGCGGTGCCAGCCTGCTCGGACTGCCGCGCCGATGCGCCGTCGCCTGGGCAGGTCGGCGACCAGGCTACGGAGCTCGCCGCTCGCCCGCGCGCGCAGTACGTCATCAACCCGGTGATCGAAAGTGTCGTGGGTCAGCCGGCCCTCGGCGTAGCCATCGCGGAGTTTGGCCAGGGCTTGTTCCCGCTCAGCGTCGGATACCCGGATATGGTCGAGGCCGCCCGCGTCGAGATCCTTCCGGTACCACCACACCTGGATTATCGGGCCGTACCGGCCCAGCTACAACCCACCCCAGCCCAGCGACAACGACGCACCAGATGCTGGCTACAGCTCACCAAACGCGGGGGCGCCAGCTGGCCGGACCTCGCTGACGCCCGCATGCAGTGTTGCGTGGCTGACCCGGCCAGGCTGGCGTGCTAATGCAGCCGGACGCGTGGATCGAGGACCGCGTAAAAGATATCGACGACCAGGTTCGCGACGATGACGCCCGTCGACGCGACGATGACGATGCCCATGATCAGCGGCAGATCCTGGCTCTGGATGGCGTGAATCGCTGTCCAGCCGAGCCCTGGCAAGCTGAACACCTGCTCGGTGATAATTGCGCCGCCGATCAGCATGCCGACATCCAGGCCGAACTGGGTCACCACCGGGGTGAGTGAGGCGCGCAGGTTGTGCCGGATGATGACCCGCCGCTCGGACATGCCCTTGGACCTTGCGGTCCTGATGTAGTCCTCGCCGAATACGTCCAGCATTGACCCGCGGGTGAGCCTGGTATAGGTAGCGGCCGATACCAGCGCGAGCGTCAGCCACGGCAATATCAGGTCGCGTGCCCAGGCCGCAGGGTTGGACGTGACCGACGTGTAGGCCCCCGGCGCCGGGAAGATCGCTACCCCGTGCGTGGTGAGGACCTGGTACAGCAACAGGATGAACAGCAGGCCGAGCACGAACGTCGGCATCGAGTAGAAGAACAGCGCCTGCGTGGTGAAGAACCGGTCCATCAGCGACCTGGTCCGGACCGCGGAGATGATGCCGGTGCCATCCCCTACGCCAGCCAGAGCACGGCAGCGCCGATCACCAGCGACAGCGTAATCGGGAACGCCTGCTTGATCGCCGCGTCACCGGCTCGCTGTTGTAGTAGTCGTAGCCGAGGTTGCCGTGCAGCAACCGGGACAGGAAATGCCCGTACGCGACATACCAGGGCTTGTTCAGGTAGAACTGCGTCGCGATCGCGTTGACCTGCGCCGGGGTGGCTGACTTGCCCGCCATGACCCGGGCCACGAACTGCGGTCCGGGGCCGAGGAAGAAGATCACGTAGACCGTGAACGTCATCAGCAGGAGTACCAGCAGGCCCTGCAGGATGCGACGGATCAGGAATCGGGCCACTGCAAGCTCCTAGACGTAAAGGTTGCCGCGAGGATCAAAGGCATCCCTGACCCCGTCGCCGAAGATGTTGAAGGCCAGCGTCGTGATCAGCAGCGCCGCGCTCGGGAAGACCAGGTACCACCACGGCCCGTACAGGAACATGCCGGACGCTGTGGAGATCATCTGGCCCCAGTCCGCCGTCGGCGGCTGGATCCCGACGCCGAGGAACGACAGCGTGGCCTCGCCGACGATCGTCGCCGGGATCAGCAACGTGCTGTAGACGATCAGCGGGGCAAGCAGGTTCGGCAGGATGTCGATGAACATGATCCGCCACGGCCCGGCACCGAGCGCCCTGGCCGCCTCGATGTACTCCTTCTCCTTGATGGAGAGCACCTGCCCGCGGACCAGACGGCCGACGGACGCCCAGCCGAAGAATCCGAGCACGATGATCACGATCGGCAGGCCGGGGCCGATGAACCCGAAGATCGGCTTCTGCACGGCCACCGAGAACAGCGCGATCGCGAACAGCAGGAACGGCACGGCCAGCAGCCAGTCCATGAACCTGGCCAGGATCGAGTCGACGATGCCGCCGAAGTAGCCGGCCGCGAGACCGATCACCGTGCCGCCGACAACGGTCACGGCCGTGGCGACCACGCCGACGAACAGCGAGATCCTGGCCCCGTATGCGATCCGGACCAGTATGTCGCGACCCAGCTCATCGGTGCCAAACCAGAACGTGCTATTGGGCGCCACCGGCACCCCGGCCGGGCTCAGGCCAGTTGTGGTGAACTGCTGCATGTTGCCGTGCCCGGTGATCATGGCGAAAATCGGCGCGCCGATCGCGCAGGCCACAATCAGAACGATCACGCCGAGACAGATCATCGCGGCCCGGTCGCGCCGCAGCCTGCGCCACGCCAGCACCCATGGGCTCTTGCCCTCAATCTGCTTCCGGGCCTCGACGGCGATTACTCCGGACGGCTCGACCGGGAGTTCCGACTCCCCGACCGCCTGGATGTCATACGTCATGACGATTTCCCTCCTGGCCGCAGGCTCATGCGCCGGCGATGAGCCCGGACTCGACCACGCGCTGGTCGTCGGCGATGGACGGCTTGGACAGCGAGATGTCCTCGCCGTCCTCCACCGGGAAGTGACATGCGGCAACGTGATCCGCGTCGTCGCCGAGCCTGGCGGTTAGCTCGGGCTCGGTGCTGACACAGGTCTGCCTGGCCTTCGGGCAGCGCGGATGGAAGCGGCAGCCCGTGGGCGGGTGGATCGGCGACGGCACGTCGCCGGCCAGGATGATCCGCTCACGCTGCTGTGCGTGCTCCGGGTCGGGCAGCGGGACAGCTGACAGCAGCGCGTCGCTGTACGGATGCCTCGGGTGCGCCCACATCCCGTCAACGGGCGCTTCCTCCACGATCTTGCCGAGGTACATCACGGCAACGCGGTTGCTGACGTGACGCACGACCGACAGGTCGTGTGCGATGAAGATATAGGTGAGACCAAGGTCGCGCTGCAGGTCGGACAGCAGGTTGAGGATCTGGGCCTGGATCGACACGTCGAGGGCCGACACCGGCTCGTCGCAGATGATCAGCTTGGGCTGGAACGCCAGCGCACGGGCTACGCCGATCCGCTGCCGCTGCCCGCCGGAGAACTCGGCCGGGAACCGGTTGTAGTGCTCCGGGTTGAGGCCGACCAGCTCCATCAGGTGCTGGACCTGGCGCTTGCGGTCCTCGCCTCGCGCGGTGCGGTGGATCGAGAACGGGTCCCCGATGATCGAGCCCACCCGGCGGCGCGGGTTGAGCGATCCGTAGGGGTCCTGGAAGATCATCTGGATCTCGCGCCGCAGCGGCCGCATGCGCCGCGGCGACAGGTTGGTGATGTCCTGGCCGTCAAAAGTGATCTTGCCGCGCGTTACCGGGTAGAGCCTGGCCACGCAGCGGGCGAGGGTGGACTTGCCGCAGCCGGTCTCGCCGACCAGGCCGAGTGTCTCGCCCCTGCGGACCTCCAGGCTGACGTTCTCCACGGCGTGGACGTAGTCGCGCTCGCCTGGGAGCAGCCTGCCCGACTTCACCGGGAAGTGCTTGACCAGGTTCTCGACCCGGAGCAGCACGTCCCCAGCTTCGGCCCGGTTCGTCGTCGTCTCCTGTGACATGATCAACCCTTACGCTTCGGCGCTGACCGGCAGCGACTTGATCCAGCTTGACGCGCAGCGCCTGCCGGGCGGCGGCGTTGTGCGGCAGCCAGCATCTCGATAGATGGTCGGGCTCCTCGCCAGCGATCTCCAGAGTCGGCAGCTCGCTGCGGCACCGGTCCATGACATAGGGACACCTGGCCGCGAACGGGCACCCGGCCGGCACGTTGATCGGGCTCGGTGGCGTGCCGGGAATCGCGCGCAGCCGCTCTCGTTCCCCGCCATAGGCCGGCAGCGACTGCAGCAACCCCTCGGTGTAGGGGTGGTGGAAGCTCCTGAAGGTGGTGACCCGGTCGGCCTGCTCCATGATCATTCCGCCGTACATGACCACCACGTCGTCAGCGACATCAGCGATGACGCCGAGGTCATGGGTGATCAGGATCACCGCAGTGCCGAACTCCTGCTGCAGCCTGTTGATCATCTGCAGCACCTGGGCCTGCACCGTGACGTCCAGCGCGGTAGTCGGCTCGTCGGCGATCAGCAGCGCCGGGTTATTCGCCATCGCCATCGCGATCATCGCGCGCTGCCGCATGCCACCGGAGAACTGGTGCGGGTAGTCGTCGATCCGCCGGTCAGGCTGCGGGATGCCGACCAGGGTGAGCAGTTCGATCGCCCGCTTGCGTGCGCCGGCCTTCGAGATCTCCTTGTCGTGCAGCCGGATCATCTCGATGATCTGCCAGCCGACCTTGTAAAACGGGTGCAGGCTGGACAGCGGATCCTGGAAGATCATTCCGATCTGGGCGCCGCGGACGTCCGCCAGCTCCGGCTGGCTCATCGTGAGCAGGTCGCGGCCGTTGAACATCGCCTCGCCCTGCACCTCGGCGCCGCGGGTCAGGCCCATGATCGTCTGGGTGGACACGCTCTTGCCGGAGCCGGACTCGCCGACGATGCCGAGCGTCTGGCCGGGCTCTACCTGGAATGACACGCCCCGGACCGCCTTGACGATTCCGTCGTCGGTCCGGAAGGACACATGCAGGTCCTTGACCTCGAGTAGCGCCACGCTGCCCATACCCTTCGTCGAAGATCCCGGCGATGCCTACCAGACCCTCGGAACAGGGGCGCAACGCCGATAACAGATTGTATCCGCCCAGTTCCCCTGCGCCAGACCTGGCGCAGGGGAACTGGGCGGATTGTGGTCAGAACCTCACTGCGGGGTCATCAGCCCCCGTTGCTCAGCCAGACGTTGGTCGGGTCGAAGTTCTGCAGCCCCGGCACGTACACAGCGTTGTGCACGAAGCTGGAGTGGTAGTTGGACTGGTTGTCCTGGGTGATCTGGTAGGTCACTGCGGCGTTCGTCAGGTTCTCGTCCAGCTGCGCCCAGATCTTGGCCGCATCCGCCGACGATGGCGCCTGAAGTGCCTGGTTGACCAGCGTGTCGTTCGCGTGGTTGCAGTAGTAGGTGTAGTTGCTGCCGGCAGGCACCACCGCGGCGCATGAGTACAGCGGGTTGAAGAACGTCAGGGCGGCGTCGCCGTACCAGTCCGGTCCCCAGCCGACCATGCCGATGTCCCAGGTCCCGTTCTTGGCCGTGCTCTCGCCGTACATGTACTTGACGTACAGGTCGGCTGACGGCACCGCCAGCGCCTTCAGGTGGATGCCAGCGGGCGCCATGTCCGCCTGCAGGGTCTGGAACATCTTCGGCTCGGTCGTCGACTCGGCGTTGTAGACGACGGTCAGGTTCAGGCCGTTGGGGTAACCAGCGGCCTTCAGCTCAGCCTTGGCCTTCGCCGTGTCGTACGTGAACGGGTTGAAGCCCTTCGGCACGTCCTGCGCGCCGTTGATGCCGCTCGGCAGGATGTGCGTCAGCGGCGGGCTCACGACCGGGCCATTGAGGTCCTGGGTCAGGTGCGCCCGGTCGATCGCGTCGAAGATCGCCTGGCGAACGGCCGACCTTGCCCAGCGCACCGTTGTTGTTCGGCGAGATCGTGTTGAAGTCCAGGTACGGGTTGCTGCCGTAGCTCGGACCGAGGTTGAAGTTCTTGCTGCCCGCCTTCATCTGGTTGATCAGGCCCGGAACCGATGCCGACGGCGGGAATGCGTTGAACTCCATGCCACCAGCCGCGCCGCCGGTCTCAAGCACGCTCTGGGCCGTCTGCGGGGTGCTGGTCTCGGTGACGTTGACCGCATTCACGTAGGCCTTGCGGATCGGGTCAGTCGAGGCGTTCCAGGCCGGGTTCCGGACGAACTGGATCGACTTGGCCGGCACGTACGACTTGATCTGATACGGGCCGTCGGCAGATCATGTGCTGCGCGGAAGCCGCGCTGCCCGGCAGGTACTGCTCGCTCTCGATCGGCGCTGGGTTGAATGAGTCCAGCGTCATCGCGGCAGGAAGGTAGCTCGACGGCTGAGTCAGGTTGACGGTGACCGTCTCGCCGCTCGCCGACACGCCTGGGATCTGGTGCGTGTTCATGTACTTGTTGATCGCCGTCAGCGAGGTCGGGGAGACCTTGGCGAAGCCCGCGCAGAACTGGGTGTAGCCCACGACCACGGCCTCATAGTCGGCCAGACCGCCGAAGTGCGTCGGGGTCGGGTTGCAGGACCGCTTCATGCCGAGAATCACGTCAGCACCGGTGACCTGCCGCGCGGGGCTGGTGTTCCAGTCGGCGCCGGTCCTGATCGTGACCGTGTAGGTCTTGCCGCCGTTGCTGACCACGGGCAGGCCGGTAGCCAGGTCGGGTTCAACCACGGTGACCTTGCCCGGAATGGCGGGATATGCGTACAGACCGCGAACCCACAGCCGCTGGGCAAGATAACCGATGGTGTAGTAGCTGGCGTTGTAGTCCATGTAGTCGACGTCGCCGTCGCCGATCATGTTGAGCGTGCCGCCCTTGTGCGGGGCGCCGGCGCCGGGGTTGAGGCCCTGGAGTCCGCTGTTAAGCGAGACGCTGCCACCACCCGTATTCGTAGTCCCTGAGCTGCCGCAAGCGGCGGCGGCCATCGCGAGCACTGAAAGGCCCACGACAGCCAGAGAACCCCGTGTGCGTATCCGCATCGATGCTCTCTCCTCCTTATGTTAGTGATCCGCAACTGACCTCACGGCCTTGACTGCGGGGGCAAGGCGCCCCGGCACAGCGGCGTGCCAATAGGCGGCCGTGCGGCGATACTACGTCCGGAACGTCCGTGGTCGAGACCTGTCTCGCCCGGCAACGTCAATCGTGATGGGACCGTCACCTGCTGCTTATCTGACCGCAACGAGCCGGGCATGACTCGGCTAGGTGGCGCGCGGCCGGAAAAGAGATAGTAATCCCACGGTAATGCGTTGGTCAGGCGCCCATCGCGTGCGCACCGCCGTCGACGTGCACGATCTCGCCCGTTGTCGCCGGGA
Organism: uncultured Actinomycetota bacterium; assembly: GCA_963808215.1. Taxonomy (GTDB): domain Bacteria; phylum Actinomycetota; class Actinomycetes; order Streptosporangiales; family Streptosporangiaceae; genus JAJYUU01. The sequence continues at coordinate 51,971 of CAWEEY010000006.1, read as the reverse complement.
ACCACTCCGACAGCAGCGCCACGCAGCCGCGCGCGGCTGGCTCGGCGTTGGCGAGGTCCCAGCCCAGCGGCGCTCGTTGCGACCAGACCCCCTCGAACTGGTCGAAACCGGGAATACTCCGCGCCGCCATCGTCTTCACCGGCCCGGCCGACACCAGGTTGACCCGGATCCCCCGCGGCCCGAGATCACGGGCCAGGTACCGGGCCGTGGACTCGAGTGCGGCCTTGGCGACGCCCATCCAGTCGTAGCCCGGCCAGGCCACGCTGGCGTCGAAGTCCAGCCCGACGATGGCGCCGCCCGGCTGCATCAGCGGCAGCGCCGCCATCGCTGAGCGACTTCAGCGAGTACGCCGACACGTGCAGGGCAGCCGCCACGTCCGGCCACGGCGTCTGCAGGAAGTTGCCACCGAGCGCGCTGGCCGGCGCGTTGCCGATGCTATGCACCACGCCGTCGAGCCCGTCCACATGCTCGCCACCGCTCCGCCAGCGATCCGAGCTGGCCCTCGTCGGTCACGTCTAGCTCGAGCACCGGCGGCGGGTCCGGCAGCCGCCTGGCGATCCGCTCCACCAGGCTGAGCCGGCCGAAGCCGGTCAGCACGATCCGCGCGCCCTCCTGCTGGGCGATGCGCGCGACGTGAAACGCAATCGACGCGTCCGTGAGAACCCCGGTGATCAGGATCCGCTTGCCGTCCAGGATGCCCATGGCGGGTACCTCCGCAATATCGGGGAACGAGGCCGTCAGTGGCCCATGCCGAGTCCGCCGTCGACCGGCAGCACGGCGCCGGTGATATAGCCAGCGTCAGGGCTGGCCAGGAAGGCGACTGCTGCCGCTACCTCGTCCGGCTCGGCGTACCGGCGGAGCGGCACGCCGGCCAGGATCGCCGCGCGCTGGTCGTCGGTCAGGACCGCCGTCATGTCGGTGTTGACGAAGCCGGGGGCAACCACGTTGACCGTGATGCTCCGGCTCGCGAGCTCGCGAGCCAGCGATCGGGCGAAGCCGACCAGGCCCGCCTTGGAGGCGGCGTAGTTCGCCTGGCCAGCCGAGCCGAGCAGGCCGACGACCGAGGAGATCAGGATGATCCGGCCGCGGCGCAGCCTGATCATGCCGCGGACGGCCCGCTTGGTCACCCGGTAGGCGCCAGTCAGGTTCGTGTTCACCACGTCGGTGAAGTCGTCCTCGCTCATCAGCGCGAGTAGCTGGTCCCTGGTGATGCCAGCATTGGCGACGAGGACCTCGACCGGGCCGCCATTCGCTTCCTCGGCGACCTTGAACGCAGCATCTACCTGGGCCGTGTCCCTGATGTCGCAGGCCGCGACGGTGAGCCCGTCGACGGGCTCGCCGGACCTGCGAGGTAACCACGACGTTGTCGCCTCCGGCAGCCAGCCGGCGGGCGATGGCCAGGCCGATGCCGCGGTTACCGCCGGTCACTAGTACGGAACGGCCCATATGCGCTCACTGCCTCCTGGTATCGCGCGAACGCGGTCGCGCAGCGAGCGTACCGGTCACGGCCGCCGCCGCAGCCTGGGATAGGTTGACGATTCGTGGACCATAACCAGAATGGGGACGGCGGAGCAGGCCAGATAGATCCCGGAATTTCTCGCCTACCCGCTGCGGGAACTCGCCGACGCCGCGCTGACGCGAGCCGCGCAGCTAGGCGCATCCCATTCCGACTTCCGCGCGGAACGCATCAGGGGCCAGCAGATCGGCTCTGTCCGACGGCAACCTGGAGACGCTGTTCGATTCCGATGACCTGGGCCTGGCCGTCCGGGTCGTCGTCGACGGCACGTGGGGATTCGCCTCGGCCGTCGACCTTACGCCGGAGGCGGCAGCCCGAGCCGCCGCGGAGGCCGTGGATGTGGCCAGGGTTGCCGCGGCGATCAACTCCGAGCCGATCGAGCTCGCCGACGAGCCCGCGCATGGCGAGGTGACCTGGCTATCCGCCTATGAGGTCGACCCCTTCGCTATCAGCGTCGGCGAAAAGATCGCACTGCTCGCCGACTGGAGCGGTCGGCTGCTCGCCGCTGACGGCGTCAGCCATGTCGACGCCTCGCTGCTGCAGGTGAAGGAGTGCAAGTTCTACACCGACGGTGCCACCACCGCGATGCAGCAGCGCGTCCGGCTGCACCCGTCACTGACGTGCCGTGGCGGTCGGGCCCGACGGGCGCTTTGAGACCATGCGGACACTGGCGCCTCCGGCCGGGCGCGGTTACGAGTACCTGACCGGCACCGGCTGGGATTTCACCGCCGAGCTCGCCGAGATGCCGGGCTGCTCGCTGCCAAGCTCGCCGCGCCGTCGGTCGAGGCCGGCCGTTACGACCTGGTGATCGACCCGTCCAACTTGTTCCTGACGATCCACGAGTCGATCGGGCACGCGACTGAGCTGGACCGGGCTCTCGGCTATGAGGCCGCGTACGCGGGCACCTCGTTTGCCACCTTCGACAAGCTCGGCAAGCTTCAGTACGGCTCGCCGATCATGCACGTCACCGGCGACCGCACGGCGGAGCACGGCCTGGCCACGATCGGCTACGACGACGAGGGCGTCGCCGGCCAGTCCTGGGACCTGATCTGCCGGCGGCGTGCTGGCCGGCTATCAGCTGGACCGCCGGATGGCCGCTCTGAAGGGGCTCGGCCGCTCCAATGGCTGCGCGTTCGCAGACTCTCCCGGCCACATGCCGATCCAGCGCATGGCCAACGTCTCGCTCCAGCCGACGGCCGGCGGCCCGTCGACGCAGGAACTGATCAGCGGCGTCACCGACGGCATCTATATCGTCGGCGACAAGAGCTGGTCGATCGACATGCAGCGCTACAACTTCCAGTTCACCGGGCAGCGGTTCTTCCGGATCAAGAACGGCCAGCTGGCCGGGCAGCTGCGAGATGTTGCCTACCAGGCCACGACGACGGACTTCTGGAACTCCATGGAAGCCGCCGGCGGGCCGCAGACCTACGTGCTTGGCGGCGCGTTCAACTGCGGTAAGGGCCAGCCCGGCCAGGTCGCGCCGGTGAGTCATGGCTGCCCGTCGGTGGTCATGCGGGGCATCCGGATACTCAACACTGCTCAGGAGGCTGGCGCATGAGCGAGTACTCGCCCCAGGACGCCGTCGAGCGGGCCCTGCAGAGTAGCGAAAAGTGGACGGCTGCCTCGTCATCGCTGACGAGAGCTCTTCGGCCAACCTGCGCTGGGCCGGTAACACGCTGACCACCAACGGGGTGTCCAGGTCCCGGCAGCTGACCGTCATCGCCATCAGCCGAGGCCAGGACGGGGCCAGAGTGGGCGTCGTCTCCAGGGCGGGAGTCACCGACGACCAGATCCCCGACATCGTGGCCCAGGCCGAGCATGAGGCGGCCGAGGGCGCTCCGGCCGAAGACGCGCAGCCGCTGGTTACGTCCGCCGGATCAGCGGATGCCGGCTGGGATCGCCGCCGGCTGCCACCGAGATCGGCGTATTCGCCAGCTTCGCCCGCGAGCTAGGCGGCGCGTTCGAGACAGCTGCCAGCAGCGGCCGGAAGCTGTATGGCTTCGCCGAGCACCAGCTGACCTCGACCTACCTCGGCACCTCCACTGGCCTGCGGCTGCGCCACGACCAGCCGACCGGGCGGCTCGAGCTCAACGCCAAGTCCGCGGACATGGCGAAGTCGGCCTGGGCCGGCGTCAGCACGCCGGACTTCAAAGACGTCGACGTCAGCTCGCTGGAGGCTGGACTGGCCCAGCGGCTCGGCTGGGCGGACCGGTCGGTGGAGCTGCCAGCCGGCCGTTACGAGACGCTGCTGCCGCCGACCGCCCTGGCTGACCTGATGATCTATATGTACTGGTCGGCAGGCGCCAAGGATGCACTCGACGGCCGAACGGTGTTCAGTAAGCCAGGCGGCGGCACCAGGATCGGCGAGCGCCTGGCCAGCTCTGCCATTGTCGCTGCACAGCGACCCGGCCGCTCCTGGCCTCAAGTGCCGCGCCTTTCGTGATCGCGCATGCTTCCAGCCGGGAGTCATCGGTGTTCGACAACGGGCTCTCGAAAGGGCACACCGACTGGATCGCCAATGGCAGCCTCGCCGCCCTGACCCAGACCCGGCACACCGCTCACTTGTCCGGCCAGCCGGTCACGCCGGCCATCGACAACCTGATCATGGACGTTCCCGACCCCGCCGGCTCGCTCGCTGATCTCGTCAGCAAGACCGACCGCGGCCTGCTGCTGACGTGCCTGTGGTACATCCGGGAGGTCGACCCGCAGACGCTACTGCTGACCGGGCTGACCCGCGACGGGGTTTACCTGGTCGAGAACGGCGAGGTGACGGCGGCGGTGAACAACTTCCGGTTCAACGAGAGCCCGGTAGGCATGCTCAGCCGCATCACCGAGGTCTGGCGCCACCACTCCGACGCTGCCGCGAGAGTGGGGCGACTACTTCACCAGGGCGGCAATGCCGCCGATCCGGGTGGAGGGCTTCAACATGTCCTCGGTCAGCCAGGCCAGCTGAGAGGCCGTTCCGTCAGTTGTCTTCGAGCCGGAAGCCGACCTTCAGGCCCACTTGATAGTGCGCCACCTGACCGTCGACGATCTGACCGCGGACCTGGGTGACCTCGAACCAGTCGAGGTGCCGCAATGTCTGGGCGGCTCTGTGAAGGGCTCCCCTGATCGCCGGCTCAATGCCGTCCGGCGAGGTGCCGACGATCTCGGTGACGCGATAAGTGCGGTCGGTCATGCTGTCCTCCGGGAGTCATCAGTCAACGGTGCGGTCATGATGCACAGTAGCCAAATTGCGCGGTCGTTCCCCGGATGGGCCCGGTGTCTCACGGGTGGCAACTACCTTGCCCGATGCTCTGTAGCGCCCCAGGTGGCGGGCGGGCAGAGAGCGGCATAACGTGGAGGTATGAAGGCCAGGCGGCATCAGGAAGCTCACCTCGTGACGGAGGCGCGCCCTGGTCTGTCACAGGACATCAGTTACCGCGAGCGCCGGTATCTGATCATGATGGGCATCAGGACCGTGTGCTTTGTTGCGGCCATCCTGATGTTCGTCAACCACCTCGGGTGGCTCACCGCGATTCCAGCTGTCGGCGCATTGGTCATACCGTACTTCGCGGTCGTACTAGCCAACGGCGGCCGCGAGCCCACCGCCAATAGGACCTTCCGGCAGTACGAGCCGAACTCTCCGGCGATCTATCGGCCGCCCACTCGGCCGGGGCAAACTCCCCGCCCGGAGAGTAAATACCCTTCAAATCCCGCTACCGTGTCTACGGCTCTACCGTTACATAGGGGCCAACGGCAGGACCAGTCGGTCGGGATGGCGAGATTAGCTCGTAATCCGGTCTTGACGCACTAGGGGGAAGTTCGGTGTAACATGCTAACCGGTGCTCTGGTCCCCCGCTGGGGCACCAATTGCCGGCGTTCCGGGCCCCCGTCGGAGCGCCGATGAACGCGACGCCGGGTGGTTTGCCCCCGTAGCCACCCGGCGTCGCTCTATGCTCGGGCTCTTTCAGAGCCGCTCGCCTGTGGCTCGCAGTACCTGCCGGGGGGGAGACCCCCCGGAACCCCCCGTGTCGCTCTATGCCCGGGCTCTTTCAGAGCCGCTCGCCCTCGCGAGCACCGTCGCGAGCCCCGTTATCGCGTAGTGCTTGGTTCGTCGCTTCCACATATCACGGCTCTGGTGCACTTTTGCGTCCGTTTCGTAGTGGTATGGGCGTACCGGAACCGTGATACGTGAGCCAGGGATCGGAAGGAGGCGGGACGGCCGGGACGCGGCCGAGCCGTTTCGTGTGGTCCGACCGGGTCGCGGCTGGCGTGCCTCTAGCCGGGTGCTAATCGTTCATGATCATGGGCACTCTGTCAGGCATCTGCGGCCCAGCAAGCGGCCGGGGGCTGGTCGAGCCCGTTACTCGGTTTTGCTGAACTCGGCGATGGCGACCGACATCATCACCAGGCCCATTACCGCCACGATGCCCAGGGACAGCCACAGCGGGACCACCCAGCCGCCCCAGGTGATGTTCGGCGCGAGGTGAGTGCTCAGATACGCGGACAGGCCGGGCGGCAGGCTCAGGTGGCTGAAGACCAGGTGCCGCATCGGGCCAACCACGTAGGTCAGCGGATCGATCCTGGTCAGCACGGTCAGCCAGGCTGGCAGCCCGTTCAGCGGGTACAGCGCTCCGGACAGGAAGAACAGCGGCAGCACCAGCATCTGCGTCAGCGCCATGAACGCCTGGAACTGCTTGATCCGGGCGGCCATCATCACCCCGAATGCCGTCAGCGTGAAGGACAGCAGCAGCAGCATGCCGATCAGGCTGACGATCAGCACCGGGTTGTACGGGACGTGCGCGAACCAGGCCAGGCACAGGAAGATCACGCCCTGGAAGGTGGCGATCGTCGCGCCGCCCAGGCACTTGCCGATCACGACCGCGGCCCGGCTGACCGGCGCCACCAGGATCTCCCGCAGGAAGCCGAACTCCCGGTCCCAGACGATCGAGCCGGCCGAGAAGATGGCCGTGAAAAGCACGGACATCGCCAGCACGCCCGGGTAGATGAATGTCTTGAAGTCGAAGCTAGCCGAATGCGGCAGGCTGCCGCCCGCAAGGTTCGACAGTCCGGTCCCGAGGATGAACAGGAACAGGAACGGCTGCACCAGCGCGGTGATCGCGCGCAGCCGGTCCGTGCGGAACCTGATCAGCTCCCGCCGCCAGACGATGCTGACGGCGCGCACGTCATGGCGCAGGCCTCGGTCAGGCACCGAGACCCTGATCCGGTCAACGACGGCACCGCCTTCGGTACCTGCGATCGGCTCGCTTGTCTGGGTCGCCATCGCTACCGCCTCCCGCCGGACCGCATTCGGTGCATGTTGCGCATGAACTCGTTGCCCGCGCCGCCCTCGGCATCGCGGATGGTGGTGCCGGTGTAGGACATGAAGACGTCATCCAGCGACGGCCTGGACACGCTGACCGACCGGATCGGGATGCTGAACTCGCTGAACAGCCGGGGCACGAACTGCTCGCCGGCGGCTACCGAGAACGTCACGGCGCCCTCGTGCATCGCCGCCTCGATGCCCGAACTTGGCAGCGAGCTCAGCGATCGCCGCCTGGTCGTCCGCGGTATGGATCTGCACCCGGTCCTTGCCGACGCTGGCCTTCAGCGCTTCCGGCGTGTCGATCGCCACGATCTTGCCGTGGTCGATGATCGCGATCCGGTCGCAGTGCTCGGCCTCGTCCATGTAGTGCGTGGTGAGGAAGATGGTGATGTCCTCGCGAGACTTCAGGTCGTTGATGTAGGTCCAGATCGAGGACCTCGTCTGCGGGTCAAGCCCGACTGTCGGCTCGTCCAGGAACAGCACGTGCGGCGCGTGCAGGAGGCCCCTGGCGATCTCCAGCCGCCGTTGCATGCCGCCTGAGTAGGTGCTGACCAGGCTGTCCTTGCGGTCCCATAGGCCGACCATCTCCATGACCTGGCGCATCCGCGGCATGACTGCGGCCTTCGGCACGCCGTACAGCTCCGCGTGGAACCGGAGGTTCTGCTCGGCGGTCAGGTAGGTGTCCAGGGTCGTGTCCTGGAACACCAGGCCGATGTTCCGGCGCACCGCGTCCCGCTCAGTGGCTGCATCGTGGCCTGCCACCCGCGCGGTGCCCGCGGTGGCGTTGGCCAGCGTGCAGAGGATCTTGATCGTCGTTGACTTTCCGGCGCCGTTCGGGCCGAGAAAGCCGAAGGTCTCTCCCCTGGCGACGGTGAAATCGATGCCGCGCACGGCTTCGACCTCGCCGTACCGCTTCACCAGGCCGGAGACCGAAATAACGGTCTCCGGCCCGGCGCCGCCGTCGAGCTGCTCCGCACCCGGCTTGACGCCGGCCTGTGCTGCCAACGCTGCTGCCTCCCTGGATGACTGGGCCGATGGCCCGCTACGAGTCGTAATCGCCGTGGCCTCACCGGCCGATCTTACTCGCTCATCGCTGGCGGGCTGAGTCCTCGTCAGCCGCCAGGATCCGGTACAGGGCCTTGCGGGCGTCGGTAAGCACCTGCCTGGCCTGGCCAGCCTGCGCGTCGGTACCAGCGCTGAGCACCTGGAAGGCCGCCATCGCGACCTGTCCCGATGAGCTTACGCATCTCGATCGCAGCGCCGCCGGCGCTGCCCGCCACGACGTCCCAGGGAGCCCTCAGCTCGTCGGTGTGGGACGCGGCATACTCGCGACCCTCGTCGGTCAGCTGGTATGCGCGGCGGCCGCCATCGCCAGCCTCGGCCCTGATCAGGCCCTCATCCTCGAGCTGCTGCAGCGCTGGGTAGACCGAGCCGGGGCTTGGCCGCCAGACTCCGCCGCTGCGCTCGCCGATCTCCTGGATGATCTGGTAGCCGTTCATCGGCTGCTCCGCCAGCAGAGCCAGCGCGGCTGCCCTGACGTCGCCGCGGCGTGCACGCGGCCCGCGCATGCCGCGCGGCTCACGCCAGTGCCCGAAGCCCTCGGGGCCGCCGGGGAAGCCCGGCCCGGCGGGAAGCCTGGCCCGGAATCCTGGCCCGCCGAACGGCGCACGGCGAAGTGCTCGCGCGGCGCGGCCACGGGCCCGTCCGCGCCCGCCGTGCCTTCTCGTCGTCGCCGTGCCAGCGGCGGTGCTCGCCATCTTCGGCGGGCTCCCACCCGCCGGACCGCGGCGCCTGCCGCGTTCTTGGTCGTATCGCATTGTTGTTGCTCCTTGCGAGTTCGAATGTGAGCTACGGACATCGGTACAGTCAGATCGTTCCCTGACTGTCACCGTAGCTCTGCGATACGTCAAAGATATATCGTTATCTGATCGTTTGGCAAGCCCTGCTGCGCGCACTCGAGTCCTGCTGATCAGCTGTGGGCGCCCTGCAGCTGACTTGAGCACTCGCAGCTTGTGGCGCATAGGCCATGAACCGGGCTATAGGGGACAGCCAAGCCGCCGCTGCGGGTGCGGAGAGGCGCTACGAGCGCAGAGCCACTGCTTGGGGTGGCAGAGTCCGGACTGCTAGCGCGCGTACGGCCGGCTGCTAGACCTGCGCCGCCGGCCAGCCCTCAGCCAGAGCCGTCAGCCGTGCACTCGCCTCGCCGGCTGGCTCCCCCGCGCCGACAGCCAGCCCCAGCAGGTAAGCGGTCAGCGGTGCGGCCGGCCGCTCGACCTGGTGCGCGGCTACCCTCGCGAGGTCCAGCACGAGCCGGACATCGACCAGCTCGGGCTCGATGCCCAGCTCGGCGCAGGCGGCCGCGACCCAATCGTCGACGGTGGTCATTGCTCTCCGTTCGGCCGGTGGCCGGCTGCAGCCAGCCATGCCGCAATCCAGGGTCCAAATCTGCTAGCACGCCATCCGCGAGCTGCCTCATACCATCAGCGATCCGCTGCCCGCAGCAGACCAGCGTGCCCATCTCCCCCAGCGCCGCCAGCGCAGCCGGCCGGCCTCGTCACGCCAGGACCGCTCCGTTGGCCCAGCCGCCAGGACGTCCGGCACGGCGGGCCGTTACTGCCGCCAAACCGTCCGCTTACCGACAGGTCATCCGCCGATGGCCGACATCGGCCGGGCGGGCTGCAGGAAGCCGGGGTCATTGATGCCGTGGCCGGGCAGCTTCGCCTGAATGCAGCGCTCCCAGCGCTCCGCCAGCTCGTCGTCAGATGCCCCGGCGCGCAGCGGCGTGCGCAGGTCACTCTCTTCCCTGGCGAACAGGCAGTTCCGCAGCTGGCCGTCAGCGGTCAGCCGGACCCGGTCGCAGGCTCCGCAGAACGGCCTGGTCACCGAGCCGATGATGCCGACGGTCTGCGGGCCGCCGTCCACCAGGAACGTCTCGGCCGGGGCCGAGCCGCGCTCCGCCGGATCGGTCGGCGTGAGGTGGAACTCGCTCGCTCAGCGCGGCCAGGATCTCGTCGGCGGTCACCATCTGCTCGCGCCGCCAGCCGTGCTGCGCGTCCAGCGGCATCTGCTCGATGAACCGCTGCTGGTAACCGTTGGCCAGGCAGAACCGCAGCAGCGCCGCGCCTCGTGATCGTTGACGCCGCGCATCAGCACCGTGTTGACCTTTACCGGCGTCAGGCCGACCTCAGCCGCGGCCGTCAGGCCCTTCAGCACGTCATCGAGCCGGTCTCGCCGGGCAGAGCTGCACGAACACCTCGGTCGTAAGCGTGTCCAGCGAGACGTTGATCCGGTCCAGTCCCGCCGCTTGCAGCGGCGCGGCCAGCCGGTTAAGCCCGATCCCGTTGGTGGTCAGCGACATCTCGCGGCCGCGGTTCCAGCGCAGCCACCCGCTCGATGATGCCGGGCAGCCCGCGCCGCAGCAGCGGCTCGCCGCCAGTGAACCGCACCTCGGTGATTCCCAGCCGGGTGACGGCCAGGCTGATCAGCCTGACCAGCTCGTCGTCCGTGAGCAGCTCGGGCTTGCGGCAGCCAGTCCAGTCCCTCGGGCGGCATGCAGTACGTGCACCTCAGATTGCACCGGTCTGTCAGTGAAACCCGGAGGTCCGTAGCCGTCCGCCCGTAGGAATCGGTCAGCATCCCGGCACCTCCTCGGCCTCGCCTGGTAGCACAGCACTGCGCTGCCAGCGCAATGTCCCCACCCTACGGGTCGCCACACTTCTGTGCGCAGGCCGCCAATGGCTACTGCAGCAATAACAGCGCCCCGTACCTTCCCGTTAGCGAAGATCATGACGGGAACGAAGCCGTCCGCGCTAGCCTGCCCGTCGCGCCACGGCAGAAAGGTCCCGGCCAGCCGGGCTGGGATCGCCCCGAGGCTGCTAGGCGAGGTGGTCCGCAGTCGCCGTCAGCGCTGGCCAGCCGCGGTTCGTGTAGTCCGCGAAGTCAGGCTGAAGCCGGTCATACCGGCGGCTAAACAGCGGCGAGGAGATCATGAAATCCGCGGTTGCCCGGTTGCACGCCACCGGAATATTCCAGGCCACTGCCAGCCGCAGCAGCGCCTTGACGTCGGGATCATGCGGATGCGGCTCTAGCGGGTCCCAGAAGAAGATCAGGATGTCGACCTTGCCCTCGGCTATCCGGGCTCCGATCTGCTGATCTCCGCCCAGCGGGCCGCTCCGCAGGCAGGTGACCCGGAGCCCGAGCTCGCTGCCCAGCAGCTGGCCGGTCGTGCCAGTCGCGCACAGATCGTGCTCGGCGAGCAGCGCACGATTGAACCTGGCCCACTCTGCGATATCTGCCTTCTTGTTGTCGTGCGCGATCAGGGCGATCCTCCTGATCGAGTGCTCGGCATCGCTGCCCATGGCCACCAGACTGCCAGCGCGACAGTTGCCGATCCGCGAACGCACTGTTGCGGGCACATTTCGCCTCGGCCAGCTTTCCCGACACGTCGCGATTGGCGGGCGGGAATCGCCTGGCCGGTGCGCAGTCGCCTACGATGCAGTCGCTGGCTCCTGCTTCGCGGGCGCCCGAAGAACGCAATGCAGGCAGGACCCAACGGCCGGATCACCCAGGATGAGTCACATGACCGTGAACGCCGCCATCTGGCGTGATCAGCTCAGTCGTGAAGAGCGCTCCGTGCTCGGCCGGGCGGATGAGCGCGTCGACGGCGCAACCCCGGATGTGCTGGTTGTCGGCGGCGGCATCCTGGGCGTGAGCACGGCCGCGGCCTGCGCGGAGGCCGGGCTGGGCGATGTCCTGCTGATCGAGACCGGCAGGCTCGGCGCCGGCGCTACCGGCGGAGCGACGGGGCTGCTGATCCCCGAACCGCACCAGTGGAGCGACCCTGAGCCGTTCGTCGATCTCGAACGGGCAGGCCTGGAGCGCTGGCGCGACCTTGAGCAGACCGTTCCCGGTGGCGTGGGACTAATTGAACTCGACTGGCTGGGACTGGCCCCGCACGAGGGCGGCTATGCAGCCCACCAGCCGCGCGGCGTGGTGTGGCTGAACCCTGGGCAGGTGCATGAGCTGATCCCCGGCCTGGCCCGGCCGATGGAGGGCGCCCTGATCCACCACCAGGCACGGGTGAACCCGCTGCGCGCGGTTGCTCGGCTGGCAGCCGCGCTGCCGGCGGTCGCGACCGGAGTCGCCGCGACCTCCGTGCAGACCAGCGGCGACCGCATCATCAGGGTCGGGACGTCAGCGGGCGACATCAACCCGGGTGCGGTGGTCTTCGCCACCGGCAGCCCGCCGATGCTGGACGGCCTGCCGCTGCACATCCCGTCCGACCGGGTCAAGGGCCACCTGCTCGTGACGGAACCGACCGATGTCGCGCTGCCCGGGATCGTGGCGCCGCTGGCGACTCAGATCGAGAACGGCCAGCTGCTCGCCGGCGGCACTTTCGACCTCGGCGATGAGAGTCCCGCCGTGCAGCCGGACGTCATCGATGCCATCGTCGATGGCCTCGCCGCTGTCATGCCCAGCCTCCGCGGCATCTCGGTGGCCTACCAGTGGTGCTGCTTCCGGCCACGGCACCCGGACCGGCGCCCGGTCATCGATAGGGTGCCTGGCCTCACCAACGCCTGGCTGACGTCAGGGCACTTCCGCACCGGCATACTCAACGCGCCGGTCACGGCCGCGGTGCTGTCGCGCTGGATCGCCGCCGGAGTACCGCCGGTCGAAGCCCACGCGTGGTCAGCTACGCGCTTCGCGGCGCACTAACGCGGGGGCTGCCACGGCCTGGTCGCCATCGCCGCGCCGGGCTCGGAGCACCCGCCGGTCGTCCGGGAGCCGCTCGGTAACGCCCGCCGAGTCCAGGTACTCGAGCAGCGGGATAGCGGTGCGCCGGGTTGTGTCGAGCGCCTGCCGGGCCTGCGCGGCGGTAAACGGCTGCTCCAGCGTGGCCAGGACCGCTGCTGCCGCGTCGGCCGCGCCGGGCGCTAGCACGACCTGGTCACTGATCCGCATCAGCTCGCCGGCCCGGACGGCCGCGGCGATGCTGCGGGTGTCCAGCCCCAGCTTGCGCAGCCGGTCCGCATCCGGGGACAGGAAGGGCGTCGCGGCGAGGTCGGCGCGCAGGACCCTTACGGCCGCAAGCACCGCCTCCGGCAGTTCCGGCCCGGCGTCCTGGCCGGCGGGCCTGGCAATGTGCACCGCTCCGCAGGCGACCCGGAATGGCGGCTTGGCCAGCGCGAGGACCAGTCTCCGATCCGGAAGGTCCAGGGCAGCGCGGGCGGCGTCGATCGGCATCCCGGCAGCCAGCGGTTCGGCTGCCGCGTGGCTGGCCAGCACTTCGCCCAGCTGATGCCCGAGCGCCCGCCACCGCTCGGGATCCGCCAGCCACTCGCCGGTGACCGGCGCAGGGTGCTCGGCCACTCCCATGGCAAGCATCGCGCTCGCCCGCATGATGCCGTGCCTGGACAGCAGGTCGGCTGCACTCGGCTCATCGGGCCAGCTGGCCAGCATTCGCGCAGCTGCAGCAGCCGCACCGCGGCGCATCAGCGGCGGCGGCGTCACGTCAAGCACGATCGCACCGGCCACGGCCGGGAACGAGCCAGTCTTCCGGCTGCCGGGATCGCGCAGCAGGACCCGGTCGCCAACATGCAGCGGCAGCGGGTCGGCGAGGCTAAGCCGCGCCAGTCCCGGTCCCAGCGGGCGGACCCTGGCGATCACGCGCGCGGCGCCCAGATGCAGCGTCACGGCGCGCGCGAGCTGCAGAGGCGTAGCAGCCTCGGTGTCCGGCTCGCCGGGCAGCCAGCCGGTCCCGGCATCCGGAGCTGGATTGGGCGCAGTGATCCGCACATCGATCAGGTCCGTCAGCGTCCACCGGCCGGCCTGGATCAGTGCCATGCCGCGGTGCAATGCCTCGCGGCCAATGCCGCGCAGATTCAGCGCGACGCGTGCCACACCCGACGCCATCTCGGCCGACGCGCCGAGTGACTGCAGTTCCCGAACCCGCACCGGCCGCATCGACGGCGTGATCACGAGCTCGTCGTTGCGGTGCACGGTCCCGGCCGGGAGCGTACCGGTCACGACGGTGCCGCTGCCGGTCATGCTGAACGACGCGGTCGATCCAGATCCGGACCGGCGCGCCGGGATCCGGCACTGGCATGGCGCGGCTGAGCGCATCCAGGGCGCTGATGAGATCAGTAAGGCCATCTCTGCTGACCGAGCTGACCGCGACCGCGGGAATCTCACCCAGGCTTGTCTTGGCGATCTGCTCGGTCGCCTCTGCGATTGCGGCAGCCGGATCAGCCAGGTCACTCTTGGTGACGGCCAGCAGACCGCGCTTGATGCCAAGGGCGCTGACGACGGCCAGATGCTCAGCCGACTGCGGCATCCAGCCCTCGTCTGCCGCCACCACGAACAGCACGGCAGGCACCGGACCCGCGCCCGCGAGCATATTGGTCACGAAGCGCTCGTGGCCGGGCACGTCAACGAAGGCAAGCTGATCCCCGGACGGCAGCGTCAGCCAGCCGAACCCGAGGTCGATCGTCATGCCCCGGCGGCGCTCCTCCGCCCATCGGTCCGGCTCCATGCCGGTGAGCGCGCGGATAAGCGCGGACTTGCCGTGGTCCACATGACCTGCGGTGACGACGACCTGCATGGCACTCATCCCGGACCCACCCGCACTCAGCTCGCAGCAGCCATGATGGCCGCAACCAGCAGCTCATCGTCCCCTGGCGCAACTGCGCGCAGGTCGAGCAGCAGGCGTCCGGCCTCGATCCGGCCGACGACCGCGGGCAGCGTACCCCGGCGTACGGCGGTGCCGGCCCGTAGCTCGACCGCCAGTCCGGTCGGCAGGCTGACCGACGCGCTGGGCAGGCCGATTCCTGGCGCTCCGCCGCCGCCAACCGCTGCCGCGGATAGCTCGGTGCGCGCGTCGATGTCCGCGGCGGCGAGCCGGTCGGCGATGCGCGCCGCGCGCTGCGCGAGCTCAGCCTGATCGGCGCCGAGCTGCTCGGCGACAGGCGGCTTCGGTCCGGTCAGCGTCGCCTCAAGCGCCGCGACCGTCAGCTTGTCGACGCGGAGTGCCCTGGCCAGCGGATGCCGGGCCAGCCTGGCTACCAGCTCAGCCTGACCGAGCAGCAGGCCGGCTTGCGGACCGCCAAGCAGTTTGTCACCGCTAGCTGTGACCAGTGCCGCACCGGCGCTGAGCCAGCTGCTTGCGTCCGGCTCATCGGGTAGCAGCGGATGTGGCGTGAGCAGGCCGGAGCCGATGTCGCCGACGACCGGTACGCCGAGCCCGGCCAGTTCGCCGATCGAGGCGCTCGCGGTGAACCCCTCGATCCGGTAATTCGAGGGATGCACCTTGAGCACGAATGCGGTCTGCGGACCGACCGCAGCGGCGTAGTCGCCGACCGTCGTGCGGTTGGTCGTGCCGACTTCGCGGATCGAGGCGCCAGTCGATTCCAGCAAGTCCGGCAGCCGGAACGCGTCGCCGATCTCGATGAGCTCGCCTCGGCTCACCACGATCTCCCGGCCAGCTGCCAGCGCCGTCGCCGCCAGGACCAGCGCGGCGGCGTTGTTGTTCACCACGTGCACGGCCTCGGCCGCCGGCACCGCGGCGGCCAGTGCGCTGAGCATCCCTGCGCCGCGCCGCCCGCGCAGACCGGAGGCCAGGTCGAATTCCAGGTCGGTAGTGCCGGCGGCAGCCTGGACTGCCTCTCTGGCAGCCGCCGACAGGGGCGCGCGGCCGAGGTTGGTGTGCAGCAGCACGCCAGTTGCGTTGATCACCGGGGTAAGCGTCGCGGCCAGTGCTGGCAGGCTCGCAGCGGCTGCGTCAGCCACGCCGGCCGGATCGATCTCGCCCGCTCGCGCTCGATCTTGCGCGCCTCGCACCGCTGACAGGACGATCGCGCGTCCCAGACGCTGCTGCGCAGCGGCCAGACGCGGGTCGGCCAGCACGGCGTCGGTGCGGGGAGTGAGCCTGCGGACGTCCACGAGCGCGACCATACCTGCACGGGCACTCCTGCAGGCAGGGCCTGAACAGGTCTTCTGGCCCGATTTACCAGCACTTTGCCGAAGGCACTCGCCACCGAGCGCAGTACATGTGCAAGTCTTTAAACATCTGGTTACGCAGAGAGTGGGCAGACATGAACCCTCAAGGCCAAATTCCGCGAAGTCGCGGCGCAATCTGCGGCGTGCTCCTGATCTTGCTCGGGCTCTGGGGCGGCCTGGCGCCCTTCGTCGGCCCGTACTTCCATTTCGGTTACACACCGGACAAGACGTTCTATTACAGCTCGGGCCGCTTGTACTTCTCGGTCATACCAGGCGCTGCAGCACTGCTCGGCGGGCTGCTCGTGCTCGCGACACGCAACCGCGGTGTCGGCGCCTTCGGCGGCGTGCTAGCTGCGCTCGGTGGCGCCTGGTTCGTCGCGGGCGCTGGCCTTCGTTACCTACGTGCTCAAGAAGTCAATCGCCGTCGGCGTCCCGATCACGACGGCCAGCACGGCTTCAGCGGCGCCGCTTCGGACATATCTGGAGCAGATCGCTCTCTTCACTGGCCTTGGCCTGGTGATCCTCTTCGTCGGCGCGCTCGCCGCCGGCCGGTTCTCGATGCTGTCAGCCAGGGATGTGGCGTCGGCCGACGCCCCCGGCTACTACGCCGACTCGGCCATAGCTGGGCAGTACTCGACCTCGGCGAGCAGCTACCCCACGTCTGCCGCGCAGTTCCCGGCTGGAGGAAGTTTCACGCCAACTGCCCAGTATCCCGACACGACAGGTCAGTATCCCGACGCGCCGACCCAGTACCCGGAGACCACGACGGCCCAGTTCCCGCCGCGCGATTCCGGCAGCTAGCACTTCACCAGCCAGCAAGGGCGAGCATTACCTGTCGGCCACGGCGTGCTCGGCGGCCCGGCACCCAGCAGGCGTAGCGGGCGCAGGTCTGCGATCATGACCCAATGTCCTCACGACGGCTCGAGTGGGCGGTGGCAGGCGTCTTGGCAGGGTGGGCGGCAGCCCGGCTAGCTGGCGCTGATCGCCTTGAGATTGCGCAGCCGTTGACGGTGCCGTTGATGTCCTTCACCCCGCAGATGACAGCCGGAGCCTGGGCTACCACTCTGCTCTTGCGCAACCCTGGACCGTCCACTGCGGCCGCGCTTGCCTCGGCAGCCTTGACCGCAGCCGTCGCCCCGCGCGCGCTACCGTCCCGCCAGCCAGCTGCTACCGGACCCCTGCTGCGCGTCCTGACTGCCAACCTGCTCGTCGGCCGTGCCGAAGCCGCAGCGGTCACCGACCTCGCACGGCGCACCGATGCCGACGTTCTCTTCGTGCAGGAACTGACTGACGAGGCCGAAGTCAGGCTCGAGCGCGCCGGGCTGAGCGACCTGCTCCCACACCGCTTGACGCATTCGGTGGCAGAGGGCCCACGAGGCAGCGGAATCTACGCCCGTTATCCGCTGACCCGCGAGGCTCCCGCTGAGCCCGCCGCCGCTGCCCAGATCACGGCCGGGCTTCACCTTCCGACCGGGCAGGTCGTGCACCTGGTCTGCGTCCACGCACCATCGCCGAAGCCGCTCTGGAACCAGCTTGCCACGGCCCGCTGGAACGGCGAGCTGGCTGCGCTGCCAACACCCGGCCGGCTGCCGCGCATCCTGGCCGGGGACTTTAACGCCACTCTCGATCACGCGCAGTTCCGGCGGCTCCTGAACCGCGGCCATGTGGACGCTGCCAGCCAGGCCGGTAACGGGCTTTCCCCAACCTGGGGACCGCGAGCACAGCGCCGCCCGGCCGTGCTTGCCATCGACCACATCCTCGTCGACGCGCGATGCGCAGTGCTGAGCACGTCAGCGCACCGGCTGACCGGCAGTGACCACCGCGCGCTCTTCGCCAGGCTCCGGCTGCCCGCCATGTTTCTTCCCTCCGTGCCGGGTAGGACCGACTGAACGCCTAGATCGGAACGGAGCGACTCCATGGCAGACGTCTTCGACGTTCTCTCGGCTGACCACACGGCGGTACAGCGGATGCTTGGCGAGCTGGAGGCCGGTCCTGACTCGGCCGCCGGGGCCACTAGCGCTCAGCTAGCTGCCCGCCTGCACGTCGCTGAGGAGCTCATCGTCGAGACCGCCAAGCACGAAGCCGTCGAGGAGCAGTACTTCTGGCCCACAGTGCGCGATCGGGTACCCGACGGATACCTGCTCGCCGACTACGCCATCAGCCAGGAAGACGAGGCGATACACGTACTGGCCAGGCTCGACAAGCTCGGCCCCGGCGACCGGGAATTCGATGACTTGCTGGCAAAGTTCATCCCGGCGGCCCGCGATCACATCGATTACGAGGAAAGCCAGGTATGGCCACAGTTGCGCCAGGTTCTGAGCGCCGCCGAGGCTGAGGATCTCGCCAGCAAGGTCGCCGACGGCAAGAAGACGGCACCGACCCGGCCGTACCCGCGCTCGCCCGTTCATCGGGCGTCATGAAGGCCGCCAGGCCTGCCAGGAGTCGCGCTCCTGATTGTTAGCGGCGGCGGACGGGAATCGAACCCGCCGACGACGCGGAGCGCCGTCCACCGGTTTGAAGACCGACGCAGAAGAAGACCCGCGCCTGGGCTTGGCGACGCCGCACTCATCACGCTGGACCCGTCCTGACCGCCATGCCCGCAGAGGTCAGACCCGGTCCCGCACCCGCCTCTCCCGACCGTATAGGCCCACGAACACGAGGATCAGAATGCCGGTCAGGATCTCCTGCTGCGCCTCTCCCGCTCCGTGCCCTATGAGGATCGTCGTGATCAGGGTCATGATGAGGGCACCGCACTGACCATGAACGAAGAAACCCAGACCCGTTCGGTCCAGACGCCCGGCCAGTTCGGCTGCCAGCTCGTTGGCGCCGGTCGCGTACAGCTTCCGGCCGCTCACTGATAGATGGAGGACAACCCCCAGCACCACGGCGGTCAGTGCCCACAGCACGATGACCGCCGGTATGGGTACCCCAGGGTCGTGCCGATCGGCGCACGCTGAGCGCGGTCATCGCTGCTGGCCGCTCAGACCGCTGCGGCGACTTTCCCGGCGGACAGGCCCGCTGCCGACCGCAATTCAGCGGCCTTGTCGGTCCGCTCCCAGGGCAGGTCGATGTCGGTGCGGCCGAAATGGCCGTAGGCCGAGGTCGGCGAGTAAATGGGCCGGTGCAGGTCGAGGTACTGGCGGAAGGCGGCCGGGCGCATGTCAAAATGCCCATCGACGAGGCTCGCGATGAGCTGCGTGTCGACCCTCTCCGTTCCGAAAGTATCGATGTGCAGAGACACCGGCCGCGCGACGCCGATGGCGTAGGCGACCTGCACTTCTACTCGCCGCGCCAGGCCAGCCGCCACCACGTTCTTGGCCACGTGGCGCGCGGCATAGGCGGCCGAGCGGTCAACCTTCGACGGGTCCTTGCCGGAGAACGCCCCGCCGCCGTGGCGGGCATAGCCGCCATACGTATCCACGATGATCTTGCGCCCGGTCAGGCCCGCATCACCGACTGGCCCGCCGATCACGAATCGTCCCGTCGGGTTCACCAGCAACGACGCTTGCAGCGCTTCGGGCTCATACATGCCCGGCTGGCAGCTCAGGTTCCACGACATGCGCCCACAGGTCGCGCCGGATCTGGTCAAGCGGCACTTCAGCCGCGTGATGCGCGGAGATCAGGACGCGCTCGATGCCGACCGGCCGGCCATCGCGGTAGCGCACCGTCACCTGGGTCTTGCCGTCTGGCCGCAAGTAGGCGAGAGTCCTGTCCTTGCGAACCTGCGCTAGCCGCCTGGCGAGCCGGTGGGCGAGCGCGATCGGCATCGGCATGAGCTCGGGTGTCTCGTCCGTGGCATAGCCGAACATCATGCCCTGGTCCCCCGCGCCAGCCCGGTCGAGCTCATCGGCGGACGGCAGGCCACGGTACTCGTGCGCCTCGTCTACCCCCTGGGACTCGGCCGCGGCAGCCGACGTGGCCATGGTCATGAACCTCACGCCACTCGTCCCAGTCCGCGCCGCTCGGGAAGACGAGAGCGCGTGAACTCCGACCAGACCGACGCGGACGTCAGGCCTGGACCCAGGCCCGAGCCTGCGCTCTTGGACCGTCCGATCACGTCGTCTACAGACCAGGCAAATGTCAGCAACTAAGTCGCCCTTGACGTTGAGGAGATCCTCGGCCGGTCGCCAAGGTGGCCGGTCTGCCAGTCATCAAGCTGCCTGAGGGCAGGCACAGCGCCGCCAGTCTGGCCAGGGATGCGGACGTCGACCCGGAGATCCGGCGCCAGACACTGGGTCACGCCGACCAGGACATGACGTACCTATACACCCACATCGAGGCACGGGCGCACCGAGCAGCCGCAGAGGCAGAGGCTGTTGCCAGGCTCGTGGAACGCGAGCCGTGAACGAATGTTCCCCCGTTGTTCCCCCAAGCCCCTGTTCCAGCCTCGCATAAGGGCGGACCAGAGCCCGGCGTGACATGATCAACATGACGTTTGGCCTGGTGGCGGGGGCGGACTGGAATCGAACCCGCCGGCGACGCCTTGGATCGGCAGGCGCTGGCTACGTCGCGGAGGCGCTGAGGGCGCAGAAGTAGGGCTCCCATGATCAGTCCACTTCGGCCTCATGTGGACTGATCAGTCGCCTGCGTCGACGGCACGATGGCGGTATGGACTTTCAGCATGTCGACGTCTTCGCCGGCGAGGCGTTTACCGGCAACAGCCTCGCGGTCTTCATTGGTGACGGGTCGCTGACCAGCGGGCAGCTCCTCACGATCACTCAAGAGTTCCGGCATTTCGAGAGTGTCTTCCTGGCCGCCACCGAGACCTCCGATCGCTGGCGCACGCGTGTCTTCGACTTGTTCGGGGAGCTTGACTTCGCTGGTCACCCAGTCCTGGGGGCGGCCGCGGCATTGCACGAGCGGCTCGGCGGCGCTGATGTCCGGAACTGGTTGATGGAGTTGCCAGTCGGGTCCGTCGGAGTCGAGACAGTCCGCACCGGCACCGGGTACAGGGCGACCATGGACCAGGGGCGCCCCGAGTGCGGGCCAATATTCGCCGGGCCGGATCTTGCGCACGTGCTCCACGGCATCAGGCTTCAAGCCGAGGACCTGGCCGCGGGGCTCGAACCGGCCGTGGTATCGACCGGGCTTCGCTATCTCCTGATTCCGGTCTCACCGGCGGCGCTTGTGCGGGCAGGCATCACAGTCTCCGACTTCGGCGACCGGCTGGCAGCAGTCGGGGCGCAATTCGTCTACCTTCTCGAGCCGGATCACCTGGAGGGCCGTCACTGGAACAACGACGGCAGCGCCGAGGACGTTGCGACAGGAAGCGCCGCCGGAGCGGTCGGGGCGTACCTGGCGCAACGGAACAGGGTCCCGATGAACGAGTCATTCATCTTGCAGCAGGGTCGCTTCGCGGGCCGTCCGAGCCGCCTCCAGGTCACGCCTGAGGGCATCGGGGGGAAAGTCGCGCGGGTCCTGGTCAGCGGTGATGTTGCGGTGGTGGCGAAAGGGACGCTGGCGGCTACGCCGGCAACGGGGCGATGACCCTGAGAGTCCACACGGCTGAACAGATTCGCCGAGCAGTCCACTTCACCGACCTGATCGCAGACCACCGCTCAGTCCACTTGTGGCTAAGGTGGACTGATGCCAGCGAGCCGCGCGGCGGGGCGTAGTGACGGTTCTTCCCGCACCCACGAGGTCGCGGCCGCGCTCCGGTCCCGGATCACCCAGGGCGAGCTGCGCGCCGGCATGCGGCTGCCCTCAGAGCGAACACTTGCCGCCCAGCTCAATGTCAGCCGCGTCACCGTCGTCCGGGCGCTGACGCGGCTGCGTCTCGACGGACTCCTCGTGACCCGCCATGGCGCCGGCACGTTCGTGGCGGCCACCGACAGGCTGATGGACGCCGTCGCCTCCCAGCCCGCGAGAGGCTGGCAGCCTGTGGCGAGCCGACGCTGAGGCAGCCATCGATCTGCGGTGGGCTACCACGGCTGGCCCTGTGGACCTGCTCAAGATCGCCGCCGCCGCAGTCGAACATGGCCTGCCGGCTGCCCTTGCACATGACCGCACTGTCGCAGACAGTGGCGATGAGCTGACACGTTCGCTGGCCGAGTACCTCAGCGCGGCCGGGCTCCCCACCCGCGAGGCTCAGCTAACGCTGACCTCCGGGGCTATGGCCGGGCTGCAGCTTGTCCTGGACACCGTAGGCCCGCCGGGCAGACTGGCGGTAGCAGAAACCCCGAGCTATCCCGGCGCGCTGCGCATCCTTCTGCAGAGTCGCCGGCGGCTGCTGGGCTGGTACGCAGGACCCACTGGCTGGGATCCGGACCGGCTCGCGTCTTTCATGCGTCCGCCTGCCGGCGGCGCGCTGTACGTGCAGCCCGACGGGCACAACCCAACAGGTGCCACCATGCCTGCCGCCAACCGCGAGGCACTGGGCCGCCTCACACGCACGGCGGGCTGGGTCACCATCGCGGACGAGACCATGCGACCGCTGAACCTCACCGGAGACTCAATTCCGTCGCTGGCCTTGTATAACGACTCGGTGCTTACAGTGTCGTCGATGAGCAAGATCGCATGGGGCGGATTGGGCCTGGGCTGGGTCCGGGCGCCAACCGCGATCACACGGCAGCTCAGGAGAGCCGCGTCCATTGTCGGTTTCGGCCCTAGCTCACTGGACCAGGTCGTAGGCACCGAGCTCCTGAACTCGATTGCCGGGATCATCGAGCGCAGGACCCGCCTGCTCTCGCAGAACCTTCAGCACCTGGAGGCCCGCCTGCGAGCCCTCGGCCGTCCGGAGCTGGCGTGGCAGCGGCCGGCAGGCGGAGTCACTGTCTGGCTGGACCTGGCCGGGCATTCCTCTCATGAGGTCGTTCAAGAGTGCGCCAGGCTCGGTGTCCTGCTGGAACCTTCTTCGAGTTACACCGTCGGCGGCCGCGACGACCGTCATCTGCGGCTCCCCTTCACCCACTCGCCCGCAACCATTGATCACGCCGTTGAAGTCCTCGGCCAGGCCCTTGACCGCACCACTCGCTAAGGCCGCCAGCTCGCTGGTCCACTTCGTCATAGCCCTTTCCGATCACGGCGGAGAACAGCCGGCTGAGAGCCGACTGACACGTTCGCTCGTGGCCTTGATGGTTGCGCCTTAGCCTTGCTGCGTTCGGCGGACTAGTCGGTGGCAGCCAGCCCGTTCAGAGGGAAGGGCGGGCTTGTTAGCTGTTCGTGGCCGGCAGGCGGCGCTTGGGCCCGTAGGCGGCGAGCGTGCGGCGGAGCTTGCGGCGGCCGCGGTGAAGTCGGGACGTCACGGTGGCGA
Source organism: uncultured Actinomycetota bacterium (assembly GCA_963808215.1). Lineage (GTDB taxonomy): Bacteria > Actinomycetota > Actinomycetes > Streptosporangiales > Streptosporangiaceae > JAJYUU01. The sequence goes on along the minus strand of CAWEEY010000006.1, from coordinate 28,901 downwards.
TCGGCGTGCCCGTCATCTGGGCGATCTCCTTGTACGGGTAGCCCTCGATGTCGGCGAGGTAGATCGCCACCTTGAACTCCTCCGGCAGGTCGCGCAGCGCGCGGAGGATGTCGGAGTCGGCGAGCTGCTCCAGCGCCTCGGCCTCCGCCGAGCGGGCCGGCGGGGCCAGCGGGCCGGAAGTGGCATGCCAGTCCTCCCTGAAGCCGCCCGCCGCCTGGACGGGCTCGCGGCGCTTCTTGCGGCAGGTGTTGAGGAAGGTGTTGACGAGGATCTTGTACAGCCAGGCGCGCATATTGGTGCCTGGCCGGAACTGGTGGAGGGCGGTGTAGGCCCTGATCAGGGTCTCCTGGACGAGATCCTCGGCGTCGCTGGGGTTCCTGGTCATCTGCAGCGCGGCCGCGTGGAGCTGGCCCAGGTTGGGCACTACGTCCTGCTCGAACCGCGCCGCACGGTCCGGCATCTGCTCGTACCGGATCATCGTCCTCCTCGCTCCGCTCTCGCTGACCGCCGGGTTTGCGGCGGGGGCTCATGCGCGGGCTCCTTGCAGGCAGGACAGGTCAGGTCCCTCTTGCGGGCCGGGAAATGGGGAACTGGCTGCGGACGACCGCGTCGGCCGCGGAAGTGGGCGGCTAGCGGCGCGGCAGGGCTTCACAGGATGGTGATCCCGAGGATCCGCGCTCCCGTCCGAGTGCGGGGGCCGGTGCCGGCTTCCCGGCGCGAGCACCACATTCGTGCCGGGCCTGTCGCGTCCGGTGGACACGACGGCCGGGTCCGCCCGAGCCCGCCGGTCCCGATCGGCAGATTTAAGGCCCGTGCCTTGCAGGACCGGGGAAAGGTCGCCTCCCGTCACCTTCTGCCCGAACTCGGGCCGGACCTGATCCACAGTGGCGCGGCACATGCCGCCTCTGTTGCCGCTGAACGCCTCGTCAGCGAAGACGTCCACGTGCTGGAAGTCCATACATGCATGGTCGCCGGCATCTCAGTATCTCCTCAGTCCACATGAAGCTAAAGTGGACTGATGTGGCTCGCACATCGAACCGCAGGCCGACCTGGCCGCCGCGGAAGCAGTCGCATGGCTCGTGGAACGCGAGCCGTGAACGAATGTTCCCCATGTTCAACTTGGTCGACAGGTCATGCTGGCGGCATCCTGATGCTCAGCGGCTCAGGATTCCCGGGCCCGGCGCTGGACGAACTCGAAGCCGAACCGGCCCTTCACGCACAGGTGGCCGTGCTGACGTCGTGGTCGAGCGGCGAGGTCACCTTGACGATCCGGTTGTCCTGGACGTGCAGTTCGAGGTTGCAGCCGACGCCGCAGTACGGGCAGATGGTGGTGGTCACCGCCTGCTTCGACTCGTCCCAGGTGCCGTCCTGGCGCATGCTTGTACTCGCTCTCGAACATCAGCGCGCCGGTCGGGCACACCCCGATGCAGTTGCCGCAGTACACGCAGGCCGAGTCGGGCAGGCCGACGTCGAACTCGGTGGAGATGCGGGCGTCGAACCCCCGCCCGGCCACCGCGATCGCGAACGTGTTCTGGGCGTCGTCGCCGCAGGCCTCGACGCACTTGTAGCACAGGATGCAGCGCGAGTAGTCGCGGACGTAGCTGTCGTTGTCGTACTTCACCGGCTGGGCGACCGTCTCGGCGGCGGAGTCCTCCGCGCGGGTCGTGCTCGCCGGGCCGGGCCGCGTCCCGCTCCCCGGCCTCGTGCGGCGGGGCCGCCTCGCCGTACCGGGCCGGGTCGGCGCCGTAGCTGCTCCATCCAGCGGTGCACGTCGGGCGCGGCGAGCGACACGTCGACCGAGGACGCCAGGAACTCCAGCACCATCTTGCCGGCTGGTGCGCACCCGCTCGGAGTCGGTGTGCACGACCATGCCGGGCTCGGCCTTCCGCGAGCAGGCCGGCACCAGCGTCCGGGACCCCTCCACCTCGACGACGCACACCCGGCACACGTTCACCGGGGTGAGGTTCTCCAGGTAGCACAGGGTGGGCGTGTCGATGCCCTGCTGCCGGCAGGCCTCGAGCAGCGTGGCGCCCTCGGGGACGCGCACCGTCTCGCCGTCGACCGTGATGTCGACCAGCCGCTGCGGGGCCTCGCAGGAACACCGGCTCATGCGTCATCCCGTGCCGCCGATCGCCGTCCGCCGTTTCCGGCCCCGCCGATCAGGCCGAGGCTCACGGCAGACTCGGCGGCGCTGACCGCGGTCTGGCCCAGGCCGCAGATCGAGGCGTCGCGGGCGACCGTGGCGATGTCGTCCAGCAGCGCGAGTTCGCTGCTCGGCCGAGCCGATCGGGGCGCCGCGCAGCAGCCGTGCGAGCAGTTCCTCCTGGCGCACCGTCCCGACCGGCACGGCACGCACTGCCCGCAGGACTCGTCCCGGAAGAACCGGGCGATCCGCCGGAGCAGTCGGTCATGTCCACGGTGTCATCGAGCACCAGGACGACGCCGGACCCCAGCGTCGCGCCGATGGCGCGCACCCCCTCGAACGTGAGCGGGGTGTCCAGGGCGTCCGGTCCGACGAACGAGCCGGCCGCGCCGCCGAGCAGCACCGCCCGCAGCGGCCGCCCGCCGCGCACCCCGCCCGCCGCGTCGATCACCTGGCGCAGCGTGACCCCGAACTCGTACTCGTACAGGCCGGGCCGCTCGACGCAGCCGGACAGGCAGAACAGCCGGGTGCCGGTGGAGTTCTCGGTGCCGATCTGCGCGAACGCCGGCCCGCCGATCCGCAGGATCTCCAGCACGCACAGCAGCGTCTCCACGTTGTTGATCGCGGTCGGCTTGCCGAACAGGCCGACCTGCGCCGGGAACGGCGGCTTGTTGCGCGGCTCGGCCCGCTTGCCCTCGATCGAGTTGATCAGCGCGGTCTCCTCGCCGGCGATGTAGGCGCCGGCGCCCCGCCTGACCTCGATGTCGAACGCGAAGCCCTCGCCCATCACGTCGGGGCCGAGGAAGCCGCGGGTGCGGGCCTGCTCGACGGCGTGCCGCAGCCGCGCCTCCGCCAGCGGGTACTCGCCGCGGATGTAGATGTAGCCCTGCTCCGCCCCGCAGGTGTAGCCCATGATCGTGAGGGCTTCGAGCAGCGCGTACGGGTCCTCCTCCATCAGCACCCGGTCCTTGAACGTGCCGGGCTCGGATTCGTCGGCGTTGCAGACGACGTAGTGCGGCCGGACCGGGTTGGTGGCCACCGCCTCCCACTTATGCTGATCGGGAACGCCGCGCCGCCGCGGCCGAGCAGCTTGGCGTCCTTCAGTTCCCGGATCACGCCCTGCGGCCCGGCCTGCACCGCCCGGCGGAGCATCTCGTACCCGCCCGCCGCGCGGTAGGAGTCGAGCGAGCCCGGGTCGACCTGCCCCACCCGCCGCAGCAGCCGGAGCGAGGAGCGGTCGCCCGCCGCCTGCGGGACGAGCGGAGCGAGGGCTCGCCCGGCTCCGCGGGTCGGCGAGCGCCGGCCGCACCTGGGCGGGATCGAACGGGGCCAGCCCGGCCCGGGCCGGGTCGGCGCCCGCATGCTGGATCATGGCCGCCGAGCCCCGGTCGCACTGGCCCAGGCAGGGGCTGCGCTGCCAGGTCGACGCCGGTGCCGTTGGACCCGGCCTCGGTGCCCTCGGCCCCGAACCGGCGCTCCATCTGCTCGCATACCTGCTCGGCGCCGTTCACCCGGCAGGCCAGGTCGTCGCAGACGTGCACGACCGCGGCCGGAGACGGGGTGGTGCGGAACAGGGCGTAGAACGACGCCACCCCGTACGCCTCGGCCGGCGGGATCGTGAGCCTGGCGCAGATGTGGTCGAGCGCCCCGGGGCTGATCCAGCCGATCCGCTCCTGCACCGCGTGCAGCACCGGCAGCAGCAGGTGCCGCTGGCCCCGCGCCGCGTGGCCGCCGAACGCGACGTGCCCGTCGGCCGCCGTGCGCTGCCCCCCGTCCCAGCCGGTTTCCGGCGGCCCGAGCACCGAGGCGACGGCAGCCCGCTCCTCGTCGGTCGCTGGCGCCGCGACCCCGAGCCGCAGATCCACTAGGTGCCCGCCTCCGCGCGCTGGCTCTCGGCGCCACCCGGGGCGGGGGCGTCCAGCTTGTCCACCCGGATCGCCGTCGCCTTGAACTCGGCCGTTCCCGACTTGGGATCCCAGGCGTCCAGCGTGAGCACGTTGGTCGCGACCTGCTCGGGGAAGTGCAGGGTCATGAAGGCGAGCCCGGCCCGGAGCGTCTCGTCGATGTGCACCGGCACCTCCAGCGACCCCCGCCGCGACGACACCCGCACCACCTCGCCCTCGGCCAGGCCGAGCCGGCCGCGTCCTCGGGCGAGAGGTTGAGCGTCTCCGGCCGCCGGATCGGCGTCGCGTAGTGCCCGGACTGCACGCCGGTGTTGTACGAGTCCAGCCGGCGCCCGGTGGTGAGCCGGATCGGGAACTCCGGCGACAGCTCGTCCACCGGCGGATCCTGCTCCACGGGCGTGAACGGGGCGGGCGCCCCGCGCCTGGCCGGGTCCTCCTCCCACAGCCGCGCGTGCAGGAACAGCTGCCCGGGTGCTGCTCGTCGGGGCATGGCCACTGGATGCCGCCGAGCTCCTCCAGCCGCTGGTAGCTCATGCCCGCGTGCATGGGGACAGGGTGCGCAGCTCGTTCCAGACCTCTTCGGCGGTCGGGTGGCCCCAGTCGGTGCCGAGGCGGCGGGCGATCTCGCAGATGATCTCGATGTCGTCGCGTGCCCCGGCCGGCGGCTCCAGCGCCTTGCGCACCCGCTGCACCCGGCGCTCGCTGGAGGTCACGGTGCCCTCGGCCTCGCACCAGGTGGCGGTGGCCGGCAGCACCACGTCGGCGAGCTCGGCGGTGTCGGTGAGGAACATGTCCTGCACCACGAAGTGCTCGAGCCCGCCGAGCAGCTTGCGGGCCCGGCCGGTGTCGGCCTCGGACCGCAGCGGGTTCTCGCCGATGATGTAGCAGGCGGTGAGCTCGCCCCGCTCCATGGCCTCGAACATGAGCGACAGGTGCCAGCCCGTCTTGGGCGGGATCGGCACCCCGTAGGCGGCCTCGAACCGGGCCCGCGCCTCCATGTTGGTCTCGACGTCCTGGAACCCGGTCAGCTTGTTGGGGATGGCCCCCATGTCGCCGCCGCCCTGCACGTTGTTCTGGCCGCGCAGCGGGACCAGCCCGGAGCCGTACCGGCCCACGTGGCCGGTGAGCAGGGCCAGGTTGATGAGCGCGAACACGTTGTCGGCCGCGTTGTGGTGCTCGGTGATGCCGAGGGTCCAGCAGATCTGCGCCCGGTCGGCGCGGGCGTAGTCGTGCGCCAGCTGCCGGATGAGGTCGGCGGGCACGCCGGTGTCGCGCTCGGCGCGCTCCAGCGTGTACGGCTTCACCGCCGCCGCGTAGGCGTCGAAGCCGGTGGTGGCCCGGTCGATGAACGCCTCGTTCACCAGGCCGGCCTGGATGATCTCCTGGCGATGGCGTTCGCCAGCGAGATGTCCGACCCGACGTCGATGCCGAGCCACGCGTCGGCCCACTGCGCCGACGTGGTCCGCCGCGGGTCGACCGCGTACATGCGGGCGCCGTTCCGCAGGCCCTTCAGCACGTGGTGGAAGAAGATCGGGTGCGCTTCGCGCGCGTTCGAGCCCCACATGACGAGCAGGTCGGCGTCTTCCGCCTCCCGGTAGGAGCTGGTGCCGCCACCAGCTCCGAACACTGCCGCCAGACCGACGACGCTAGGAGCGTGTCAAGTTCGGTTGCAGCTGTCGATGTTGTTGCTGCCCATCACGGCCCGGGTGAACTTCTGGGCCATGTAGTTCATCTCGTTCGTGGCCTTGGAGCAGCTGAACATGCCGAACGACTTCGTGGCGTCCCGCTCCCTGGCGGCCGCGAACCCGGCCGCCGCGCGGTCGAGCGCCTCGTCCCACGACGCCGGGCGCAGCCGCCCGTTGTCCCGGACAAGCGGCTCTGTCAGCCGTACCTGCTTGCTCATCGAGCGCACCTTCCTGACAAGCAACTGCCGACACATCGAGTTCTACCGTCGGCGTTCTCGGACCGGGTCTATGTCGCCGTGAGCCGACCGGGAGGCCCATGGCCGGTAGCCAGCGACCGGGCCGCACTGGAACGTGTCGTACTGCGATGGATTGACTCGCAGTTTGCCACGTGCGTACCCTGTCGGAAAGGGGACGGCGAGGCGGAAGGGCGGGTCGTTGTTGTCAGGGCGGACGGCGCGGCGGCGTGTGCTGCGGATCACGCTGCCCGGCGACGGCCAGGCCCGGCGGCAGCGCGGCCCGCGCCGACTTCCTCGCGGCCGAGGAGCCGCTCGGGATCAGGGTGGACGGCACCGCGCTGACCATGACCATGCGCACCCCCGGCGACGACATCGAACTCGCGGCCGGGTTCCTGGTGAGCGAGGCCGTGATCCGCTCGCCGGCCGACATCGCCGAGATCAAGCTCTGCGACGGCGACCTCCTGCGGCCATGCCGACCACGACGGGCATGGGCAACATCGCCGACGTGACCCTGGCCCCGGGTGTCGACGATCGCGCCGGGCGCCCGGCGCAACTTCATGACCACCAGCGCGTGCGGGGTCTGCGGGAAGGCGAGCATCGAGGACATCTGCGTGCTGCCGCATGCGGCCGCTGGCCGGCGGATCCGGCGCGTTTCGCGCCGGAGTGCTGGCCGCGCTCCCGGACCGGCTGCGCGACGCGCAGCGGGTGTTCTCCCGCACCGGCGGCCTGCACGCCGCCGGGCTGTTCACCGCCGCCGGCGAGCTGATCGTCGTCCGCGAGGACGTCGGCAGGCACAACGCCGTGGACAAGGTGGTCGGCTGGGCGCTGCTCGACGGCCGCCTGCCGCTGGCCGGCTGCGTCCTGCTGGTCAGCGGCCGGGCCTCGTTCGAGCTGGTGCAGAAGGCCGTCCTGGCCGGCATCCCGCTGCTCGCCGCCGTCTCCGCGCCGTCCTCGCTCGCCGTCGACCTGGCCGAGGAAGCCGGGCTCACCCTGGTCGGTTTCCTGCGCGGCCCGTCGATGAACGTCTACACCGGCGCGCACCGGCTGTCGGCCTGAGCGCGTACGGTGAGCATGCCAGCCAGCGCCGCACCTGCCCCGAGGCCCAGCCCGCAGGCTCGCCTACACACAGTGGATCGACGCCTGCACGGCCGCGGGCTGGCGCGCCGCGCCCGCGGCCGAGCACGTGCCGGTCCGGGACGGGCTCGGCCGGGTCACGGCTGCCCCGGTCCGCGCCCGCTGGCCCGCACCCCGCGTCCGCCTGCGCCGCGATGGACGGCATCGCGATCAGGCCGGCCGCCGCCGATGCCGCCGGCGTGTGGCACTTGCCCGCCGCCGCGTTCACCTGGGTCGATACCGGCGATCTGATGCCAGCCGGCATGGACACGGTGGTGGAGCGCGAGCGTGTCCGGCTCGGCGCCGACGGCAGCGCCCAGATCACCGGCCCGGCACCACGCGGGCTGAACGTGCGCGCCGCGGGCGAGGACTTCCCGGCCGGCCAGCTGCTCCTCCCGGCCGGCCACCGCCTGCGCCCGGCCGACCTCGCCGCCGCCGCGGCGGCTGGACATGCCACGCTCCAGGTCGCCCGACAGCCCGTCGCTGCGATCATCCCGACCGGAGATGAGATCCGGCCGGTCGGAGCGGCGCTCGGGCCCGGCGACGTCACCGACAGCAACTCTCTGCTGCTTGCCACCCGGGCCGGGGAGACCGGCGCCGGGCCTCTCGTCAGCGACGTGCAGCCCGACGACCCGGACGCGATCGCCGCCGAGATCCGGCGCGCGGCGCTTGATGCCGACGTCGTGCTGGTCATCGCGGGCTCCAGCGCCGGGCGCAGTGACCACACGGCCGCCGTCGTAGCGCGGGTGGGCGGCCTGGCCGTCAGAGGGGTCGCGGTCCGGCCGGGCCACCCGGTGCTGCTCGGCTACGCCAGGCCGGATCAGGCGCGGCCCACCGGGACATCACGACCGTCCCCGTGATCGGGATTCCCGGCTACCCCCTCGCCGCCGCGGTGATCTTCGAGCTGTTCGCCGTCCCCTTGCTCGCCGCGCTCCAGGGCAGGCAGCCTCCGGACCAGCTGTGGCAGCGGGTGCAGCTGGCCTGCGACTGGACCTCCTCGCCCGATGTCGAGGACTGGGTCCCGGTGTCTCTGGCCCCGGCCGACCCGGCCGCGGATGACGCGCGCGCCGTAGCGACGCCGGCCAGGCGCGGCGCCGGGGCGATCAGCGGACTCATCCGCGCCGACGCATGGTGGCCGATTCCCATCGGGCAAGGAAAGTTCGCACGCGGCGAGCCCATCGACGTCCAGGCGATACCCGGCGCACCCCGATAGGCACATGGTCAGCGGCGCGGCGACTACGATCGCGGCGAAATCACCGTCACCGAGGCCTCTTCGAACGCCTGGGCCAGGACCCGCCGCGCAAGATCCGAGACCGGCAGTATGGCGGCCGTCGCGCTAACAGACGGAAGCCATCGCCTCTTCTCCGCGAAACGGCGACCCGGTAGTAGCGCCGCCCGTTAACTGTTCTGGCGATTGTGCGATACCCGGCACCGCGGGCTCGGTTGGCGTCGTCCATGACCACCTGCACCTGCACGTGGCCCCCGCCGCACAGCCCATCGCCATCGCGGAGGACCAGTGACCCGGATCATCGGCTGGCTGCTCATCGCATTCGCCGCTTACTACCTGCTCACCAACCCGGACGGCGCTGCCGGGCTGGCGGCCGCGCCAAGGAAGGCACTCTCGAAGTGCCGGAAGTCCATACATGCATCGTGGCCGGCATTCTCAGTATCTCCCTCAGTCCACATGCAGCGAAAGTGGACTGATGGTGTCGGTTGGCGTCGTCCATTACCACCTGCACCTGCGCGCGGGGCCCCGCCGGGCTGGTGCACGGCATCCTCGACGGCCTGCGCCAGGCCGCCACCTCACTGTCATCGTGTACGCCTCGTGCCACATCGGCGACAAGCTCTGAATGCACGGCATTCCGATGGCACGATTGCGCTATGAACGAGCAGCAACCCGCCCAGGACGGCCAGGAGTCAGCCGCCGCATCGGGCGCGCAGCCCGCGCCAAGCCCGCCGGCGCCGAGACAACCTCTCCCACCGGACCGCAAGGGCCAGGCACAGGGCGGCGGCTTGCTGGCCGGCATAGGCATCGGCATCGGGCTGGCAATAGTGATGCACGTCATTCAGATCGCATCGCCCATCGGCGGCGGATTCAACCTCGACGGGCCCATAGCCCTCGTCGTGCTTGTGGTCGGACCCATAATCGGGCTCGGCCTCGGCATCGGACTGGCCGCCGCGGCCCCGGATTATCCTGCCCATTCTGCGGTACCTCATCACGCGACGCCGACCGATCAGCCGCCGGCACCTTCAGCCTGAGGCGTCCAGCCGTTGCCACTGGAGCAGTGTCGGCGGCCCTACGCCAACGTGGCTGGATTTTGTCGCCATCCTGCCGCTCAATCGCGCAGCCTGGTCAATTACGACCCCCACGGCAATGACGCCGATCAAGCCAGTATCGACCCGGCTCTCCAAAGGCGGTTCCGGCTGCCTCTCGGCCGACCCGGAGCTGCCGGTGATCTGCTGCACGAGCGGCGGCCAGCCACACCGGGCGTTCGCGGCGCTTCGGGCGTTCGTAACCATGAGATCCGCAGGTGACCCTCGGCACGCCAGCGCCGCTGCGGCGCATAGTCGCCGCCGTGCGGAGTCGGCCGGGGCAGCCGGAACTGCGTTTGTGCAGGTCAGCGGAGGCGGACGGGAATCGAACCCGCCGACGACGCGGAGCGCCGTCCACCGGTTTTGAAGACCGGGGGGGCCACCAGGCACCCTGACGCCTCCGAAGCAGACCCTATCGGCGCGTCAGGCTATCCGCCGGGCACCCGGGCCAGGCACCGGCGTGACCTCGCGGGCCGAGCCGAGCACGTGGCCGTCCGCGCAGGCAAGCTCTAGGTGCACCGGGGCGCCGCAATCGCGGTGCGTCAGCTCCACAGCCGGTCCGCCGGGCCAGGCGGCATACTTGTCGCCCCAGGCCAGCAGCGCCGCGATGACGGGGAACAACTCGATCCCCTTCTCCGTCAGCCGGTACTCGCTGCGCGGGCGCTGGCCTTCGTCCCGATACGGCGTCTTGCGCAGAATGCCGTCCGCTACCAGCCGGGATAGCCGGTTGCTCAGCACCTGCCGCGGGGCGCCGGTCCGCCGCTGCATGTCGTCGAACCTGCGGACGCCGTTGAAGGCCTCACGCAGCACCAGGAATGTCCACTTCTCGCCGACCGTCGCGAGTGCAGCCGCGATATTGCAGTTGGCCGTGTCGTAGTCGAGCTGCCAGGACTTTTGCATGTCTTTAGGCTAGGTCTGCTTGACAGACTTAGCAAGCAGGTACAGGCTGGGTCCATGGAACGAACCCTGTCGCCGGCACCGCGCTCCTGCGCCAGGCGCGTCTGGAGGATGACGCCGTCCGCATTAGCGACTTCGTCTGCGCCCTGTCACCGCAGGCGCGGTACTTCCGGTTCTTCGCCAGCGTGGCGCCGCCGAGCTCGGGCCTGCTGCGTATGCTCTGCGGCGGTACCGGGGCAGACATCCTGCTTGTCACCGACGGGGCGGGCGCCGTGATCGCGCACGGCATGGCCGCTGACACGACCGCCGGTGACGTGCTAGCGAGCAACATCGGCCTGGTAGTGACCGACCACTGGCAGCAGCAAGGGCTCGGAGGGCTACTGCTGAGCACGCTCGTCGGCCGCGCGGCTCGGCGCGGTGTCCGCTCCCTGGTCCTGGACGTCCTGCCGGACAACCGCCGGATGCTGGGCATCATCAACCGCAGGTGGCCAGGCACGCCGTGGGAGTGGACGCCCGATGCAATCGTCATCAGGCCCGAGATCACATCGTGGCAGACGACGGGCGGCTGGCCGGTGCCAGCCATCGTGCGCCTGCCCGCCAGCCCATCCGGTATCCGCCCCTCAGGAGACGCGCGTGCACCAGACCAATCTGCAGCCTAGTGAGCTCGACCTGAGCGGCGGACGCAGCCGCGCCTACGACTGGGACGACCCGGCGATCAGCGCGGCAGCCGCGCGCGAGCTAGCCGGGGCGGCATTCCTGACGGCCTTGCTCGACGGCAGCCTGCCTGCGCCGCCAGTGGCCAGGACGCTCGACTTCGCACCGGTCACCGTGCAGCCGGGCACGGTCGTCTTCGAGTTCACTCCGGCCGAGTTCCACTACAACCCGATCGGAACGGTGCACGGCGGGGTGCTTTCCACGCTGTGCGACTCGGCCTGCGGCTGTGCGGTTCAGAGCATGCTGCCCGCCGGGACCTACTACACGAGCCTGGATCTCAGCGTGAAGTTTCTGCGCCCGGTCAGCTCCGGCACCGGCCAGATGACATGTGCGGGCACGGTCGTTCACCTCGGCGGCCGGTCAGCGCTAGCGGAGGCACGGCTCACTGACGCAGCCGGCAAGCTGTATGCGCACGCGACCAGCACCTGCATGATCTTCCGCCCGGCCTCCCAGTAACGCACTCGAGTTGCTTAACGGGATGCGAAAGGCGCCGGACGCCCGCTAGCGTGCGGGCGTGACGAGCGACGCTGATCCGGCAACCCACGACGAGGTCGATCCGGTAGCCCATAACAGGTCGGCATGGGACCGTGAGGTCGACACCGGGAACGAGTGGACGGTCCCAGTGGGGCCCGACGTGATCGCCGCTGCCCGCACGGGCACCTGGTCAGTCGTGCTGATCGGTTACGACCCGGTGCCGCGCGACTGGTTCGGCGAGCACCTTGCCGGAGCGGACGTCCTCTGCCTGGCCAGCGGCGGCGGGCAGCAGGGCCCGGTGCTGGCGGCGGCTGGAGCGAGGGTGACCGTGCTGGACAACTCGCCCCGCCAGCTAGCGCAGGACCGGATGGTGGCCGATCGCGACGGGCTAGAACTCGACACCGTGCTCGGCGACATGCGTGACCTGAGCGAATTCGCCGACGGCAGCTTCGATCTGGTCTTCCATCCCGTCTCGAACGTGTTCTGCCCGGACCTAGAGCCAGTATGGCGGGAGTGCTTCCGGGTCCTGCGGCCTGGCGGCGTCCTGCTAGCGGGGTTCATGAACCCCGATATCTTCATCTTCGACGCTGACGCCGCCGATAACCGGGGCGAGCTGATCGTCCGCCACCGGCTGCCCTACTCCGACCTCACTCACCTCAGCGCCAGCGAGCGCGTGCAGCTATGGGGCCCAGACGCGCCGGTCGAGTACAGCCACACGCTCGCCGAGCAAATCGGCGGCCAGATCGACGCCGGCTTCGTCATCACCGGCTTCAGGGAGCGCCCGCATCATGTCGGGCCGACCGCCGATTACCTGCCCGGCTACTTCGCCACCAAGGCGGTTAAGCCAACCAGGCCCTGACTGGCTGCCGGGGCCTGACTGGCCTGCCAGGGCCAGGCCCCGAGGTTAGTTCTCATACAGCGCGTCGATCACATCCGCGTACTTGGCGTGCACCACCCGGCGCTTGAGCTTGAAGGTAGGTGTCAGCTCCTCGCTCTCGGGCGTCCACTCAACGGGCAGCAGCTCCCAGTACTTGACCTGCTGCACCCTCGCCAGCTTGGCGTTCGCGTCCGCCACCGCCCGGCTGACCTCGGCCAGCACTTCCGGGTTGGCGGCGAGCTCGGCAAGCGAGGCTGACTCGATTCCGTGCGCCTTCGCCCAGGCCGGCGCGACGCCGCTATCCAGGGTCAGGATCGCCACCAGATACGGCCGCCGGTCACCGTAGGCCAGCGCCTGGCCGATCAGCGGGTGCGCGACCAGCAGGTTCTCCACCGCCGCTGGCGAGACGTTCTCCCCGCCCGCGGTGATGATCAGCTCCTTCTTCCGGTCGACCACCCGCACGAACCCGTCGGAGTCGATGGCGCCGATATCGCCGGTGTGCAGCCAGCCCTCGGCGTCAATGAGGTCGGCAGTCTGCTCGGGCAGGTTGAGGTAACCGGGAGTGTTGAGCGGGCCGCGGGCCAGGATCTCGCCGTCGTCGGCGATCCGGACCTCAATGCCGGGAACGGGCTTGCCCACAGTGCCGAGCCGGAAGGCGCGCGGCGTATTCGTGGTGAACGCGCCGGTCGTCTCGCTCATCCCGTACACGTCCATGATCCGCACGCCGAGCCCGCCGAAGAACGCGCCGACCTCTGGCGGCAGCGGCGCCGCCCCGCTCACGACGATCTCCGTCTCGCCCAGGCCGAGCAGCGACCGGATCGGGCGCAGCACCTGCTCCTCGGCAACGGCGAACTTCGCGGCAAGCTCGGGCGACGTGGTCTGGCCGTACTGGCAGCTGCGCACGTACTCCAGGCCGACCGCCATGGCCTCCGCGACGGCCGCCTTCCTGGCCTCGTCCTGCTCTCCCGCCAGCAGCGCCTGGATTCCGGCCATCACCTTCTCGAAGATCCGCGGCACGCCGAAGAACGCCGTCGGCTTGACCTCCGCCATCGTGGCAACTAGCTGGGTCGCGGCGTCGTGGCAGAAGTAATTGTGTGTGGCGTTGCAGATCGCGATGTACAGGGTGAACATCCGCTCCGCGATATGTGCGAGCGGCAGGTAGGAAACCCACCGCACGTGCATCGGAGCGTTCCCGCCTGCCCGCGCCGTTGCCACCTCGTAGAGCGCGTTGGCGTGCGTGATGATGACGCCCTTCGGGTTACCTGTCGTGCCCGAGGTGTAGAGCAGCGTGACCGGATCGTCGGCCTTGATCGCCGCGACTGCGCTGGTGACCTGGCCGCGATCGCTGGCCAACCGCTCCGCGCCGAGCGTGACGAGGTCCTGCCAGCTCAGGTACGGCGCCTCGGGCGGGCAGACGGCCGCGTCCCTGACGATAACCGTGCGGAGCGCCGGCAGCTGCGGGAGGATCTGCTGCCAGCGGGCGAGCTCGCCGGCGCCGTCAATCACCGCGATCCTCGCGTCGCAGTTACCCGCCATGAAGGCAATCTGCTCGGGCGCGAGCGTGGCGTAGAAGGTCACGGGTACCCCGCCCGCGTGCAGTACGCCGAGGTCGGCGAGCACGTGCTCCACCCGGTTCGGCAGCATGAGCGCGACCTTCTCGCCAGGCTGCAGGCCAAGGTCGGCGAAAGCGGCTGCCAGCTGCAGCGCGAGATCGCGCGTCTGCGCCCAGGTGATCGTCTGCCAGGGACCGCCAGCCTCTCGGTCGGAGAACGCGGGCTTGTCGCCGTACTGCCCGGCCGTGCTGGCCAGCACGTCGCAGAGCGTCTGGCCATCCCACTCCCGCTGCAGGGCTATCCGCTGCTCGACAACCTCACTGGTCACGGCGCGCCTCCAACTCGTTACCGTGCGCCCGCCTGCGTGGACCCGGCGCCGAGTACTACCAACTACGCATGGCACCATGCGGCCGCCCGTTTCGCAAGACTGCCGGTCACTAGAGTTCCAGCTATGAGAACGCAGGCCCCGGTCCGGCTCACCCAGTACGCCCACGGCGGAGGCTGCGCCTGCAAGATCCCGCCGGGTGAGCTGGAGCAAGCCGTCGCGCGGCTGATCCCGGCGCGCAGGCCGGCCGACTTGCTCATCGGCATCGAGTACGGCGACGACGCCGCCGTCGTCCAGATCGCGCCGGACCGGGCCGTGATCCTCACCGCCGATTTCTTCACCCCGGTAGTCGACGATGCCTACACGTTCGGGCAGATCGCCGCGACGAACGCATTGTCGGACGTATACGCCGTCGGCGGCGAGCCGCTCGTGGCGGTCAACCTTCTCGGCTGGCCCCGGGACGTGCTGAGCGCCGACCTAGCCGCCGAGGTGCTCCGCGGCGGGCTCGATGCGGCGGCTGCGGCTGGCTGCCACGTCGCCGGGGGTCACAGCATCGACGACCCCGAGCCCAAGTACGGCATGGCGGTCACCGGGCTTGCTGATCCGGCCAGGCTGCTGCGCATCGACGCTGGCCGGCGCCGGGCTGCCGCTGTCGCTGACCAAGCCAATCGGCACCGGCGTGCTGAACTCGCGCCACAAGGCCACCGGCGAGGTCTTCCCGGCAGCCATCGAGGTGATGACGACCCTCAACGCGGCGGCCAGCCGCCAGGCGCTGGCGGCGGGCCTTGAGTGCGCCACGGACGTGACCGGCTTCGGCCTGCTCGGCCACCTGTTCAAGCTGGCCAGGGCCAGCGGAGTCAGCGCGATCGTGGACAGTGCGGCGGTGCCGCTGATCGACGGGGCTATCGAGGCGCTGCAGGCCGGCTACGTGCCGGGCGGGAGCCGGCGGAACCTGGACTGGGTACGGCCGCACAGCGACTTCGGCCGCGTGCCCGAGGAGCAGCTGCTCCTGCTGGCCGACGCTCAGACCTCCGGCGGCTTGCTGGTAGCCGGCGAGATTCCGGGCGCGCCTGTGATCGGCGAGCTAGTAGCGCGCGGGCCCGCCATACTGTCCGTCCGCTAGCCGGTGAGCCGGGACGATCCGGGTGCCGAGAGGTACCAGCGTCACTGGGATGATCTTGAAGCTCGCGATGCCGAGCGGGATGCCGATGATGGTCAGGCACAGCGCGACGCCGGCGATGAGATGTCCAAGCGCCAGCCACCAGCCGAACAAGATGATCCAGAGCACGTTGCCGATGGCCGAGCCGACTCCCGCGGTAGCGCGCCGTTCGACCGTCCGGCCGAACGGCCACAGCACGTAGCCAGCTATGCGGAAGGCAGCGATGCCGAACGGGATGGTAATGATGAGCACGAAGCAGACAACGCCTGCGATCAGGTAGGCGATGGCCATCCAGATGCCCTCGAGAACGAGCCAGACGACATTGAGAATCGCATTAAGCATCCGCACCCCCGTGCGCGTCTCAGGCAGGCAGCCCGGCACCCCCAGTTCCACCATCGCACGGCTGCGGTCAGGCGTATTCACTCCGGGCGGGTGATGACATGATGCGGCCGGGTGGCTGATGGTTGCAGGTGAGCCGTCCGGCTTGCCGCGTGGCAGCCGAGCCCGCACCCGGACGGCCTGCGAGGACAGGTCATGGAGGGGCAAGTGAGCGCTCCGCAGATGGACGTGACGGTCGATCAGGCCACGAATGAGATGCTCTCCGCGCTCGCGATGGGCGACTCCGCGGTTCTGGGCGAGGCCCTGGAAATTCGGGAGCAGTTCCGGGCCAGCAGCAGCCTGGACGCCAAGACGTTCGCCCTGGTGAAGATCGCGGCGCTGGTAGCGCTCGACGCGGCACCGGCGTCTTACCTCTGGCAGGTCGGCGCTGCGCTCAAGGCCGGAGCCCAGCCCAGGGAGATCCTGGGCGTACTGACGGCGGTAGCGCCGCAGACCGGCATGCCCAGGGTAGTGGCGGCCGCGCCGGAGATCATGCTCGCGCTCGGCCTGGAACTGCCGGCCGAGTCCGACATCTGACTCACAGGCGACAGATGACGCACCGAGGACCGATGACGCACGGACGACCGAGGGGGGACCGGACATGATGGGCAGGGGCAGGGTCGTGCGGCGACGCCCGCTGCTGCGCGCAGCGGTGGTCGGCGGCGGCAGCTTTGCTGCGGGCCGGGCCATGGGGCGCCGGGCGCAGGAGCAGGAGCAGGCCAGCGCGGTGGAGGGCCAGCAGGCTGAAGCGGCGGGCGCAGCGGCCAGCCCTGGTTCCTCGGCGGAACAGCTGGGCCAACTCTCCACCCTGCACCAGCAGGGCGCACTGACCGACGACGAGTTCGCGGCCGCGAAGGCGAAGGTGCTGGGCTCCTAACCGCGCAGGGCGGCCACGACGTAATTGGGGTCGGCCGCCGAGGCTTTGCCGGCCGGGCATCGTCTGGACGCTGGCCGAGCTCGGCAACCAGGAAGCCGGTCTCGCCCAGTGCGGTGGCGGCCGAGGCTAGCCGTCTGGCCCTGGCCAGTGCCGCCGCCCGGTCACGGCGGCTTTCCTAGCCCCGGCCTGACGGTTTGCTGGGCCACAGCGTGCGGCTGCGTACCATGAGGAAGTGGCCGATTTCGCGGGTGTGGTGCTTGCCGGGGGGCGGTCCTCTCGGATGGGGACGCCTAAGGCGGCTTTGGAATGGCACGGGTCAACGCTGCTGCGCCGCACCGTCGGCATCGTCGCGCGCGCGACCGATGGCCCGGTGGTCGTGGTGCGGGCCCTTGGACAGGTCCTCCCTGACTTGCCGGCTGGCACCCAGGTAGTCGATGACCCACGCGACGGCAAGGGGCCGATCCAGGGGATCGCCGCCGGCCTGGCCGCGCTAGCCGACCGCGCCGAAACAGCCTTCATCAGCTCGACCGACATGCCGTTCCTCCACCCGGCCTTTATCCGGCGGGTGCTCCGCGTGCTGGCGGACGACGCGTCGGTGGACGTCGCGCTGCCGGTCGCGCGCGGCTATCCGCAGCCGCTGGCCGCCGCATACCGCGTCCGCCTGGCGGAGACCGCCGAGCGCCTCGTCAAGGAAGACCGGCTGCGTCCTGCGTTCCTCTTCGACGAATGTGCCGTGACGCGACTGGACGACAGCGCGCTGCTGCAGGACCCGGTGCTCAGCGCACTCGACCCGGACCTCGACTCGGTGCTCAACGTCAACACGCTCGCCGACTATCAGGACGCGCGCGCGCGTCCTGCCGCCGAGGTGACCGTCCAGCTCTTCGGGGCGCTCGCCAAAGGCGGCAACGGCCCGGGGCCGCGCGCCGTCCGAGCCGCCACGGTGGCCGCCGCCGCCACCGCGGTGGGGCTGACATTCGACCGGCACGTCACGGCGGCGCTGAACGGCGACCAGATCACCCGCGACCCCGCGACGCCGCTGGCGACGGGCGATCTCGTGTACTTCATGTCCGCCGATGCAGGGGGCTGAGGAGCCTTGCCGGCCGGCGGATACTTCGGGCAGGCGCTTATCGCCGACGTCACCGACGGGACGAGCGCGATCCTGCCGCTCCCCGAGGAAATCCTGCGCGCCTACATCGGCGGTGCCGGGCTCGGCACCTGGCTGCTGCACCGGATCGGGCCGCCGGGCGTGGACCCGCTTGGCGCCCAGGCGCCGCTGGCGTTCGTGTTCTCCCCGCTGGTCGGCACGCCGCTGACCACCAGCGCGAAGTTCGCGGTGGTGGCGAAGTCGCCCCTTACAGGGATGCTGACCGACGCGCTGGCCTCCAGCCAGTTCGCGATCGCGGGGAAACTTACCGGCCACGACGCGATCGTGATCTCGGGCCGGAGCGAGCGGCTGTCGGTCCTGCTCGTCGACGGCGACGGCACGCGCCTCATCGACGCGGCCGACCTCGCAGGCCTGAGCGCCGCCGAGGCCGACAAGCGGCTGCGCGACCAGCTAGGCCGGGGCTGGCGGGTGGCGGCGATCGGCCCGGCGGGCGAATGCGGCGTCAGGTACGCCACGATCTCCCACGACGGGCGGCACGCCGGCCGGGGCGGGCTCGGCGCGGTGATGGGCGCCAAGAACCTGAAGGCGATCGCGGTCCGCGCGGCGGGGAAGGTCGCGACGGCCGACCCGGACGCGGTGCTCGCGGCGGCCAGGGACCTGCGGGCGCGGTCGTTCGGCCCGGCGACGGCGAAATACCGCGAGCTCGGCACGCTCGCGAACCTGCTCGCGTTCAACGCGATCAGCACGCTGCCGACGAGGAACTTCCAGGCCGCCACGTTCGACGGCGCGCAGCACCTGGCCGCGGAGGCAGCAGCGGACGGCCCCGACGGTTCCGCGGACGGTCTCCGCCGACGGGAGCGTGGCGGGCATGCGCCGGGTCGCGCGCAGCAGCTGCGCCTCGTGCACGATCGGCTGTGAGCACATCTACCAGGTGGGCCGCGGCAAGAAGGTCCGGGTCGAGTACGAGAACGTGTTCGCGCTCGGTCCGATGTGCGGGGTGAGCGACCCGGCTGCGGTGCTCGCCGCGAGCGCCCGCTGTGATGACCTGGGCATCGACACGATCTCGGCGGGGGGCACGATCGCGTGGGCGATGGAGTGCGCGCAGCGGGGCCTGATCGACGCGCCCTGGCTCCGGTTCGGCGACTCCGCCGCGCTGCTGCGCGCGCTTGACGAGATCGGTGGCCGCGGCACTCCGCTCGGCGACCTGCTGGCCGAAGGCTCAAGACGGGCAGCCGGAACGGTCCGGGGTGGCTCGCAGGCGTTCGCGCCCCACGTCAAGGGCCTTGAGATGCCCGGCTACGAGCCCCGGACGCTGCACGCGATGGCGCTGGGACTTGCGGTCAACGCGCAGGGGCGCGGACCACAACCGCTCTGGTGCCTACGAGGCGGACCTGTCCGGTGACCTGGACCGGCTGGACGGCGGCGACGCGCACGTGGCCGCGGCGATCGATACCGAGGACCGGGCCGCGGTGATGGACTCGCTGATCCTCTGCAAGTTCCTGCGCGGCGTGTTCACCGACCCGTTCGGTGAGTGGGCGGCACTGCTGTCCGGGGTGACCGGCTGGGACGTGACCGGCGCGGAGCTGCGCCAGACCGCCCGCAGAATCGTCATGGCGAAGCGCGTCTACAACATCCGCGAGGGCTGGCAGCCAGCCGACGACTGGCTGCCTGACCGGCTGCTGACCGAGCCGCTCACGCTCCCGTCCGGCCGGGTGGCGGCGCTCACCCCGGAGCGGCTGCGGGCGATGATTGAGGCGTACTACAAAGCACGGGGCCTTGATTCGCTGGGCCGCCCGCTCCCGTCAATTGAGAGTGAACTGCTGTTGGCCTGACGCCCGGACCAGGCGGATACTGCCGAGTATGGCTATCACCGCCCCCGAAAGCACGCAGACGGTGACGCTCACGATCGACGGACGTGAGATCACCGCCCCGGACGGCACGACGATCTGGGCAGGCGGCCAAGTCCGCCGGGATCGACATCCCCGTGCTCTGCCACGACGAGCGCTTCGACCCAGTCGGCGTCTGCCGGATGTGCGTGGTCGACACCGGCGCGCCCGCGTTCGCCGCGTCCTGCGTCCGTGCCTGCGAGAACGGCATGCAGGTGAAGACCGACACCCCGGAGGTCGAGAGCAGCCGCGCCATGCTGACCAGGCTGCTGCTGTCCGACCAGCCGCCGCGCGAAGCCGACCCCAAGCAGACCAAGACCGGTGACAACGAGCTGCTCGCCCTGGCCGACAGGTACGGGGTGAGCGGGGACAACGGCCTGCCGTGCGGTTCCGGGCGCGGCGTGGACCTGTCAAGCCCGGTCATCGCGGTCGATCACGACGCCTGCATCCTGTGCGACCGGTGCACCAGGGCCTGCGACGACGTCCAGGGCAACGACGTGATCGGGCGCAGCGGCAAGGGGTTCAGCACGCTCATCGCGTTCGACCTGAGCGACCCGATGGGCGCGTCGTCCTGCGTCTCCTGCGGGGAGTGCGTCGCGGCCTGCCCGACCGGCGCGCTGACCAACAAGCCGATCCGCGACATCCCGATCCGGCCGCGCACCGAGCTCGACGCGGTGGATACCGTCTGCCCGTACTGCGGCGTCGGCTGCGCGCTGACCTACTACGTGGACCGTGAGCGCGGCGCGATCGCCTTCGCCGAGGGCCGGGAGCAGCCTGGCTCGCACGGGCGGCTGTGCGTGAAAGGCCGCTACGGCTGGGACTACGCCGCCTCGCCGCAGCGGCTGACCGTGCCGCTGATCCGGCGCGAAGACTCCTACCCCAAGGGCGCGCTCTCCGCCGACGTGCGCGGTGACATGGCCGCGGCGGCGGCGAGGCGAACAGCCACGGGCTTGCCGACGGCGGCAGCCCCAGCCAGAAGCGCAAGGGCGGCAAGCGCGGCAGGAAGCCAGGCGGGCTCGTGGACTACGCCGAGGTGCTGCCGCACTTCCGGGAGGCCACCTGGGAGGAAGCGCTTGACCTGGTGGCCAGGCGGCTGAGCGAGATCTACGTCGCGAGCGGGCCCGCCGCGATCGCCGGCTTCGGCTCAGCCAAGTGCTCCAACGAGGAGGCCTACCTCTTCCAGAAGCTCATCAGGACCGGCTTCCACACCAACAACGTGGACCACTGCACCAGGCTGTGCCACGCCTCCAGCGTGGCCGCGCTGTTCGAGGGGATCGGCTCGGGCGCGGTCTCCACCACCTACGGCGACGTGATCAACGCCGACGTGGCCATCGTCACCGGCAGCAACTCCACGGCCAACCACCCGGTCGCGTCCAGCTTCTTCAAGCAGGCACGGCGCAAGGGCACGACGATCATCTACATCGACCCGCGGGCCGACAAGATGGCCGACCACGCTGACATCTACTGCCAGCTCAAGCCGGGCACTGACGTCGCCTTCTACAACGCGGTCATGCACGAGGTCATCCGGCTCGGCCTGACCGACACCGGCTACATCGCGAGCCGGACGTCCAACTACGAGGCGCTCGCCAGGACCGTCGCCGACTACCCGCCGGAGCGGGCCGAGCAGATCACCGGCGTGCCCGCCGACCTGATCCGCCGCGTGGCGCGAGCCTGGGGCGAGGCGGGCTCCGGCATCATCTTCTGGGGGATGGGGATCTCCCAGCACACCACGGGCACCGACAACGCGCGCTGCCTGATCGCGCTGTGCGCGATCACCGGGAACATCGGCAAGCCGGGGGCCGGCCTGCACCCGCTGCGCGGGCAGAACAACGTGCAGGGCGCCTCCGACATGGGCCTGATCCCGATGTTCTACCCCGACTACCAGAAGGCCGACGACCCCGGCGTGAAGCAGAGGTTCGAGCAGGCCTGGGGAACCACGGATCTAGACCCGGTGAAGGGCCTGACGGTCACCGAGATCATCGGCTCGGCGCTCAAGGGCGGGGTGCGCGGCATGTACATGCTCGGCGAGAACCCGTTCCTGTCCGACCCCAACATCAACAAGGTGCGCAAGGCCCTGGCGAAGCTGGACTTCCTCGTGGTCCAGGACATCTTCCTGACGGAGACCGCGGAGTTCGCCGACGTCATCCTGCCCGCGTCCTCCTACCTGGAGAAGGACGGCACGTACACCAACACCGACCGCCGGGTGCAGCTCGGCCGCAAGGTGCTCGACACGCCGGGCCAGGCACGGGTCGACTGGGAGGTCGTGCAGGACATCGCCAACCGGGTCGGCCTCGACTGGCGGTACACCTCGCCGCGCGACATCTTCGAGGAGATGGTCTCGGTCATCCCCAGCTACCGGAACCTCAGCTACGACAACCTCGGGCTGTCAGGCAAGCTGTACCCGAACCCGGACCCGGAGCACAGCGACGGGACCGTGGTGATGTTCACCGAGCACTTCAACACCGGCGACGGGCTGGCGCACCTGGTGCCCGCCGAGTGGCTGCCGGCGAAGGAACTGCCCGACGAGGAGTACCCGTTCGTGCTGAACACCGGCCGGATGCTTGAGCACTGGCACACGGGGTCGATGACCCGCCGGTCGTACGCGCTCGACGCGATCGCGCCGAAGGCGCTGGTATTCGTCCATCCCGCCGACGCGGCCGAGCTCGGCCTCGCCGACGACGACATGGCCCGGGTCAGCTCGCGGCGCGGGACCATCGAGCTCGCGGTGAAGGTCTCGCACCGCGAGGCACGCGGCAACTGCTTCATCCCGTTCCACTTCAGAGAGGCGGCGGCGAACCTGCTCACGATCGACGAGATCGACCCGTTCGGCAAGATCCCCGAGTTCAAGTTCTGCGCGGTGCGGATCGAGCGCGCCGATGGCTGAGGCCCCGGTCCGCGTCCCCGGGGTCGAGGCACGGGCGGGCAAGTTCCCCGGCCCGAGCCTGATCCCGGCGCTTAACGCGATCCAGGAGCGGGTCGGCTGGCTGCCGCGCGAGGAACTGGTGGCGCTGTCCCGCGACGTGCGCCGGCCGCTGTATGAGATCGAGGGCCTTGTCTCGTTCTACCCGCACTTCCGGACCGAGCCGCCGAAGAAGGTCGAGCTGCGCGTCTGCCACGACCTGTCCTGCTGGCTGCGGGGCGGCGACGAGCGGATCGCGCAGCTCAGGGAGGTGTACGGCGGCGACGCCGAGGTCGAGCTCGTCGAGGGCTCGTGCATCGGCCGGTGCGACATCGCGCCAGCGTGCACGGTGAACGAGGCCCCGGTGCCGCTGGCCGGTGGCCTCGATGCCGTCGCCAGGGCCGCCGAGACGGCGACGCCCAGCGCCCACGACACCTACACCAAGCCCGGGCCAGCGACCGCGGACACCGCGTGGCCGAACGACCCGTATCCGATCGCGGCGGACCGGTACGCGGTGCTGCGCGCCGTGCTGGCCGGCGAGCTTGACGCTGTGTCCATCATCGCCGCGCTCAAGGATGCGGGCCTGCGCGGCATGGGCGGCGCTGGCTTCCCGACCGGCCGCAAGTGGGACCTCGTCGCGGCGCAGGAGGCCACCCCGAGGTACGTGATCTGCAACGCCGACGAGTCCGAGCCTGGCACGTTCAAGGACAGGGAGATCCTCGCCACCCAGCCGTACCTGGTGCTCGAGGGGCTGCTGCTCGGCATGCTTGCCGTCGGCGCCGAAGAAGGCTGGGTGTTCATCAGGCATGAGTACGGCCCCGAGGAGCAGGTAATCCGCCGGGAGATCGAGTGGCTGCGCGAAATCGGCCTCATTGGTCCCAACGTAGCTGGCTCGGACAGGCGGCTGTCGGTCGAGGTGTTCACCTCCCCCGGCGGCTACATCCTCGGCGAGGAGTCAGCGCTAATCGAGTGCATGGAGGGACACCGGGGCGAGCCCCGCAATAAGCCTCCATTCCCCGGCACCTACGGCCTGCACGGCCAGCCGACGCTGATGAACTCGGTCGAGACGTTCGCGCACGTCCCCGTCATCGCCCGCCGCGGCGCCGCCTGGTGGAACGCCCAGGGCAGAGGGGAGCATGCCGGGCTGAAGTTCTTCGCCGTCTCGGGCCACGTGGCGCGCCCGGGCGTGTACTGCGTCCCGATGGGCACCACGGCCCGCGAGCTCCTCGACCTGGCCGGCGGCGTCTCCGGGAACAGGAAGCTCGGCGCCATCCAGCCCGGCGGCGCCTCCTCGAACTTCATCGGCCCGGACCAGCTCGACGTCGAGCTGGACTTCGGCACCCTCCAGGCAGCCGGCTCGATGCTCGGATCGGGCGCGATGGTGGTGATGGCCGAGGGCACCGACCTGCTCGCGGCCGCGGTGAACGTGCTGCGGTTCTTCCGCGACGAGTCCTGCGGCAAGTGCGTGCCGTGCCGGGTCGGGTCTGCCAAGGCGCACATCATGCTGGCGGACCTGCTCGCCAGCGGCGGCGGTCCCGCCGACGTGAACACGGACGTCCGCGAGCTCATCGACGTCATGCGCCGGACCTCGATCTGCGGCCTCGGCCAGGTGGCGCTCGGCCCGGTGTCGAGCGTCCTGCGCCTTACCGGAGCCAGCGACGAACGCTGAGCCCGCCGGCCGGGAGTTCTTCACCACCCGGACGGTCCAGCAGGCCAGGGACGGGTTCCGCCCGCGCCGCCGGACGCCGGTCGAGACGGTCCCGCTTGAGCGGGCGCTGCGGCGCGTCCCCGCCGCGCCCGTGATCGCGCCGCATCCGCTGCCCGGGTTCGCCCGATCCACCGTCGACGGGTACGCCGTCCGCGCCGCCGACACCTACGGGGTTTCTGAGGGGCTGCCCGGCTACCTCACCGTGACCGGCGCGGTCGCGATGGGCGCGGCGCCGACAGTGACCGTGAAGCCCGGCACCGCTGTGGCCATGCCCACCGGGGGGGCGCTGCCGCCCGGCGCGGACGCGGTCGTGATGATCGAGTACACGGCCGAGGCCATGCCAGGCACGATCGAGGTGGTGCGCCCCGTCGCCCCAGGCGAGGGCGTGGTGCGCGCAGACGAGGATGCGCGGGTAGGCCAGGCGATCATCCCGAACGGACGCGCGCTTCGCCCCCAGGATCTTGGCATGCTCGCGGCGGCTGGCGTGACGAGCGTCCGCGTCCACGCGCGTCCTGTGGTCACGATCTTCTCCACCGGCGACGAAGTGGTGCCTCCGGAGACGGAGACGCTGCAGCCCGGCCAGGTGCGGGACGCGACCGCCGTGGCGCTCGCTGCGCTGGTCGCCGACGCCGGCGGCGTCCCTGTCCACGGCGGCATCGTCCCCGACGATCCGGCCGCCCTGGAGAAGGAGCTCCGCGAAGCGCTCGCCGCGAGCGACGTGATCGTGATCTCCGCCGGCTCATCGGTCGGCGCGCGGGACGAGACCGCGAACGTGGTCGCCCGCCTCGGCCCACCGGGGATCTGGTGCCACGGCCTGGCCATCAAGCCGGGCAAGCCCACGCTGCTCGCGGAGTGCGCCCGTGCTACAGGAGAACACAGTGTCCCCGGAGAACCCGGGATCCCGGTGATCGGCCTGCCCGGCAACCCACGATCCGCGCTCGTGGTATTCCGGCTGATCGGGATGGACCTGATCCGCCAGGTCGGCGGCTGCACGGCTCGCGCCGCCCGAGCCCTCGGTCCGGGCAAGGCTAGACGGGACCTGGCGTCCGCTACGGGGCGGCTCGACGTCGTGCAGGTGACAGTCAGTGGCGGGGCGGCCACGCCGGTATTCGGGCTGTCAGCGCTGCTGTCGGTGCTCACCGCCGCCGACGGGTACATCGTCATCCCCGAAGAGGCGACCGGGTTCGACGCCGGGACCGAAGTCGACGTGACGCTGTACCGTTACGATTGGCCATGGCCAACAGCCCGTTCATCCGCGATGTCCCAGCCGCGCAAGCGCTGGAAGCCTGGCGCGCCGCACGGGAGGCAGCCGGCTGCCCGGAGCGGCTGCCGGCCATCGACGTCGCGATCGCCGAGGCGGCGGGACTTGTCACCGCCGCGCCAGTGTGGGCCACGCGGTCCTCGCCGCCATTCGACGCGGCCGGGATGGACGGCATCGCGGTCCGAGCTGCAGACACGCTCGGCGCGAGCGAGACCACGCCAGTGCTGCTGGAGGCGGGCGACTACGACGTGGTCGACACCGGTGATCCGATGCCCCCTGGCCGGGACGCGGTGGTGATGCGCGAGCACGTGCACTACGACGCCGGGCGCGCCGAGCTGCGCGCCGCGGTGCCGCCCTACCAGCACGTCCGTTCCATCGGCGAGGACGTGAGCGCCAGCGAACTGCTGCTGCCAGAAGGCCACCGGCTCCGAGCCGTCGACCTGGCAGCGGCGGCGGCCGCTGGCGCAACGCACGTGTCCGTCCGGAGGCGTCCTCTCGTCCTGATCCTTCCCACTGGAGACGAAGTCCGGCCGATCGGGACGGAGCCCGGCCCCGGCGAGATCCTCGACACCAACTCGCTCATGCTCGGGGCGCAGGCCAGGGAGGCCGGCTGCGAGGCGCGGTGCCTTCCGATCGAGCCGGACGACCCCGAACGCATCGCGGCCGTAGTGACGGCGGCCGCGCCACAGTGCGACCTGCTGATCATCGTCGCCGGGTCAAGCGCCGGACGGGACGACTACACCGCGCGGGTGGTGGCCTCGGCCGGGACCCTCGCCGTGCACGGGGTCGCGGTCCGGCCCGGCCACCCAGTGGTGCTCGGCGTCGTCGGGCGCACGCCGGTGCTGGGCGCCCCCGGCTACCCAGTGTCCGCCGCCCTCACATTCGATATATTCGCCGAGCCGCTGCTTTCCTGGCTGTCCGGTGCGCCGCCGAGGCAGCGGCCGCGGACCCCTGCCCGGCTGGCGCGCAAGCTCGCGTCACCGCTCGGCATGGACGACTGGGTGCGGGTGCGGCTCGGCGTCGTCGGCGGCACCATGGTCGCCACGCCGCTGCCACGGGCGCTGGCGTGCTGACGTCCCTAGTCCGAGCCGACGGGCTGCTCGTCGTGCCGACCGGGATAGAAGGACACCACGCGGGCTCGACGGTCTCGGTGGAACTGCTGCGCGGCCTCGACGAGATCTCCGGCACGATCGTCGCGATCGGCTCGCACGACCTGGTGCTTGACCTTGCCGCGTCCGCCTTGCGGGCTGACGATGCGATGGTGACGCTGGCGTCGTCCAACGTCGGCTCCCTCGGCGGCCTCGTGGCGCTGCGCGACGGGCTCTGCCACATCGCCGGATCGCACCTGCTCGACCCGGCGAGCGGGGAGTACACCGTGCCCTACGTGGACCAGGTGTTCGGCGCCGCCGCCCCGGAGGTGGCCATCGTCCGGCTGGTCCACCGCGACCAGGGGCTGCTTGTCGCGCCTGGCAACCCGCTTGGCATCGGCGGGATCCATGACCTGACCCGGCCGGGCCTGCGGTACGTCAACAGGCAGCGTGGCGCCGGCACCCGCGTTCTGCTCGACCACGAGCTCGGGAAGCTCGGGATAGACCCGAGCGCCATCGAGGGCTACGCCGCGCGAGGAGCCCACCCACCTCGCGGTCGCCGCCGCGATCGCGGCCGGGCGCGCCGACGCCGGGCTCGGCATCATGGCCGCCGCCAAGGCGTTCGGCCTGGACTTCGTGCCGGTCACCAGGGAACCGTACGACCTGGTGATCGCGCCGGGCGCCGCTGGACAGCCCGCAGCTCGCGCCGCTGTGGTCACTGCTCCGCTCCGACCGCTTCCAGTCCGCGGTGACCGAGCTCGGCGGCTACTCCGCCAAGGAAATGGGCCGCCGTATCCGCTGACGCTCAGCACTTGCGACTGCCAGTTGTGCTCGGGCGGACGCGTGGGTGCCGAAAAGGTGGGCCCGGCGCACCACCGATTCGGCACCCATGCGCGCTACGGGGTCAGCCGCCGAGCACCTTTGCCTTCGCCGCCGCGAACTCGTCGTCAGTGAGAGCGCCCTGCTGGTGCAGCGTGCTCAGCTGGCTGAGCTGATCCATCATCGATGCTTCTGAGCTGGCCGGGCTGCTCTGCGCCGGCACGGCTGGCTGAGCCTGCTGGCCCTGAGCTGCTTGCGCGGTATCTTGCGCCGCCGCGCGGCGGCCCATTGCCCGCCCGGCGGCGAACGTGCCTCCGACTGCGGCGGCTCGAAGCAGCGGGCGACGCCGCACGACTCCAGGTCGGCCAATCATGTGCAGTACCTCCCCGCCTCCGGCCCGGTGCCGGCCGGCTCTGGTTACCTGCTCCCCAGTTACCGGCTGCGCATGCCGCCGTTACTGGTTGCGCTCTCAGAGTCCATTCCGGCGGGCAGTTCCAGGCCGAGAGAGATCATGACCTCCGGTGCCGCCGATACCACCCGTGCCATGCCGGTCTGCGGCGCCACCGCAGTCAGCACGCCAAGAATCTCGCGCGGCGTGGCCCCGGCATCCAGGGCTCCCTGCACCTGGAACAGGTAGGACGCCGGCGCGGCGTCCAGAGCCACCAGCGCGGCGATCTTCACCAGCGCGAACGTCTTGGCATCCAGGCTGGTGTGCGCTCGAAGCTGCTCACGCAGTTCCATCGCCTCACCCATAACGCCGGATTCGCCCATCGCGAGCGCGAGCAGCATGTCGCTCGTCGCCTGGTCGACGGTCACATCCATATCCGGAACGCCCACTTGTTCCCCCCGGTTCGTCGTCCCATCGCCGCCCCGGCGCGGGCTCGGCTGCCACACGCCGGCCGGACGTGGCTTTCCATACGATCCGCCAGCCAGCCCGGTGCCGTCATCACCCGGCCGGAGTGAATACGCGCGACCGGCCGCCGTGCAATCGTGGGTAACGGCTCGGCGCTGCCGGGCCGGGACGCGCACGGGGGGCCCGCAGATGCTTGCTGCGATTCTGAATGTCATCTGGCTTGTGCTTGAAGGCCTGTGGATGGCCATCGCCTATGTGATAGTCGGTATTGTCTGTTTCATTCTGATCATCACGATCCCGTTCGGGATCGCTTCCTGGCGCATTGCGGGGTACGTGCTATGGCCGTTCGGCCGGACCATCGAACGGCGGCCCGGCGCCGGGCTTGCCTCCGTGATCGGCAACGTGCTGTGGGTCGTCCTGTTCGGCTGGTGGCTGGCGCTCGGGCACCTGATCGCGGGGGCGCTGCTCTGCCTCACGATCGTCGGCATCCCGCTGGGCCTGGCCAGCTTCAAGATCATCCCGGTCACGCTGGTGCCACTCGGGGTGCGGGTGGTCCCGTCAAGCGCGCTGCGCTACTAGCGGCTCGGGCTGCAAGTAGGAACCGAGCACTAGCGCACTACTAGAGCCTTGGCGC